>NZ_JBMDKN010000005.1:0-472438 GCF_057809735.1 Novosphingobium sp. FG137
CCGGTGATATCAAGGTCGATATCATCGAGCGCCTTGACCGTCCCGAGCGTGGCATTGCGCCCCGCGCCCACGGTCACGTCCTCGCTGTTCGATGTCAACGTGGTCGCCTGCGTTACATCACGACCCGCACGCACGACCACGCTGCCGCCGGTTGCATTGGCGCTGACGAGGCTCACATCGCGCGATGCATTGACCAGCACGTCGCCGGCAAGGGCGCTGACACCGGTTCCTGAGGTGATATCGCCGGCAGCCGAACGCAGCCGGATCGTCGATTCGCCAAGCTGGGCATCTTCGCCGGAAACCACATCCAGCGCACCACTCGCACCCGCTGTACCGGTAAGGGTTACCCGCGTATCGACTGCGCCGGTTCCCTTCGCGGTGCTGCTGTCCAGCTTGAGAGTACCGCTCAGCGCCGTAAGATCGATGTCGTCCCCGGCGATGGCTCTGGTGATATCGACGCCTGCTCCCGCGCGGGCTGCAATATCGACGCCGGCATTGAGCTTGCCGCCCGTGATCGCGCCTCCAGCCAGCAGGCCGATCGAGCCGGTCGGGGTTCCCGGTCCGGCCAGGACCGTCGTCACGTCGCCGATCGAGATGTCGTTCTCGGCAGAAAGCAGCACGTTGCCGCCGTTGGTCGCGATCGTGTCGGAGGCGGAAATGTCGCTGTCGGCGCCGGCTGCTGAGAGCAGGACGGCCGCATTTGCATTACCCACGGTCAGCTTGCCGGTGGAAATCGAACCGCCGGTGGACGTGATGGTCAGCGCCTGATCGACGGTGACATCGCCCGTGGTGATCGCATCGGCCGCTTCAAGCGCGGTGCCGGCGCCCGAAACCAGCCCGGATGCAATCACATCGCCCAGCGTGATCGCCGGGCCGCTGGTGACGCGCACCATGCTGCGCTTGAGCGGATCCGCTCCGGTGAGGCCCGCCTGCAGCAGCGTATTCGCGCCGAAATCGACTTCACCCGCGTCAGCCTTAAGGACCAGATCGGCGGCGCCCGTGCCGCCCGTGTCAGACTTGAGCGAGAGAGTACCCAGACCTGTGATGTCGTCGGTCGTCGCGTTGATCGTGACGTTCCGGCCCGCGCTCTGGCTTACCGTCGTGGCGGCTGCGCCGAGCGTGACGGTCGTGCCCGTCGCCTTGAAATCGCGCCCTGCGGTGACGGCATTGGCCAGCGTTACGCCGGCCGCCGAATTGACGATGACGTCTGCGCTCGAGCCGGTCGCGGCGAGGCTGCCGTTCACCAGGATCGAGGGCGCCGCATTGGTGCCATTGGTGATGGTGGCCGTATTTGTCCCCACCGTCGTCGTGGCAGTGGCAAGCGTGACCGTCCCGCCGGCTACCGAGGCGGTAAGCTTGGCATTGGCGTCAACGTTCAGCAGTGCTGCGGTCAGGTTCGTCTTGAGGCCACCGGCAATCAGCACGGATTGCCCGGTCACGTTCTTGTTGATGTTGACAGCAGCCTGGCCGAGATCCGTACCGGCGTTGACCGTGAAGCTCAGGGGGTTGCCGAAACCGGCGGTGAACGTCACATCGCTGCCCGCGATCATCACGACCGACCCGCCAGTCGATGTGACGGAAGCGTTGTTGGTGATGTCCTGCCCAACAACCACGATCGATCCGGAGACGCTTAGACCTGCGCCGCCGATCGTGATCGGATTCGTGCTGGAACCCGAAAACGAGATGGCGGCTGTGTTGGCTGTTGTCTCGAACGCAGTACGGAAAGCGGGATTGACGGTGCTCGTGAAACCAAGCGTCGACAGCATCAGGCTGCCGCTGGTGAGCGTGGCAGTGCCGTTGAAAGTGATACCGTCCTGATTGATCAGCCAGACCGAGATATTCGGGTCCGCCGTGATCTTGCCGGTGCTGGTTATGGTGGAAGCGCCCGAGCCGACCACGCGATTGGCCGCAACCAGGTTCGCGCCGCCGCCGGTTGAGATGTAGTTCACCGTGGCGTTGTCGATATTGTAGCTGGTAAAATCGATGATCCTGCTCTTGGCGAGCAGGTCCACGGTCCGCAGGTCGGCTGCGGGGGTGGTGATCTTGGCACCGCCATTGTTCCATTCGCCGCTGCCGGCGACCACCTCGAGCCCTGTCGGGATCGGCAGTGTTTGTGCCAGCGCGGGGGTGGCCAGGTTAAGGCTGACCCCGACAAGCGCGGTGGACGTGAGAAGGGCGAAGCGGCGGGCGCGGCCCGAGGCCGAAAGGCGCGGATTATGGACGAGGGTCATGATGCCGCTCCCCTTCAAAAGAACTTGGACGTGAGCGAGACAAGCACCCGGTTCGATGGCCTCGCCTTGTCCGACGGCAGAAGCTTGTCGAGCGGATGGGCGAAGGTCACGTCGATCACCAGGCGCTGTGGCAGCACGAAGCGCAGTCCGCCGCCGACGGAGCGCAGGGTCTGGTTGGGGATTGCCGTGCCGGGATCGATGTTCTGGACGTGGACCCAGTCGTAGAAAGCCGAAGCTTCAACCCGCACCTTGGGAATCGGCAGGACAACGCGTGGTTCCGCCGTAAACCCATAGGCACGGTCGCCGCCGCTCGAGCCCGGATCGTAGCCGCGGCCGCGGGTGTAGTTGCCGAGCGAGAATTCCTCGAGGTTCAGAAGCGGGTCGTTGGACCACTGGCCGAAACCGTTGAGGCCGAGATGGAAGGCGCCGACCGGATGAATATCGAGGTTCGCTTCGCCCTTGATCACGAAAGCCTGCGGATTGCCGAATAGACGCGATGGGGCTCCCTTTGTGGTGACCGCACCAATCTTCGTCGCACCAAAAATGCCGATGCCCTTGCGCAGTTCGAGCGAACCTGTGGCATGCATCCATTCTGTGTCGCCGTTGGTGAAGCGGAAGTCTCCGTCCACGCGCCCGAACAGCACCCGGATCTTGTCGAGCGAGAAGGGGATGCGGCTACCCGCTGCAAAGATCTGTGCGCGCTGATCGAGCATTTCGAAGCCGCCCGTCGCAACGATCGTCTGCTTGAGATTGCGGACAAGCGACTGGCTGATATCGAGGCCGCCGATGATCGACCGGGAGCGCAAGTCCAGATTCTTGATATCCGGGCGAGACCAGGCCAGGCTCGTACGCAGGCCTAGCCGCAAGCCGGAATCATTGAGCGCGAAATCGTGCCCTGCCTGCAGGACCCGGATCTCCTTGAGATCCTTCGAGTTCGAGAACGCCACGTAGGTCCGGTCCGAGCGACCGGTCAGCCCATAGACTTCGCCGCGGATCGAACCGATCCAGCGTCCAAGCTGGTGCGAACCGTAGTTCTGGAAATTGACCAGAAGCGAATGGCGCTGTGTCGCGACATTCAGGGTCCCGATCATTTCGCCCGGTGCAGCATTCGCCGAACTGAGCGTCAGGTTCACGTCGAGGCCGGGAATGTCGCCGACAAGCAGGAGTTCGCGCACGGCATCGCGCCGATTCAGCGGGTCGATGGCGCGAATCCGCTCCACCGCCTTTTCCAGCTGCGTGCGGAAAGGACCAGGTTCGCCAACAACGCGTACTTCGATTATGTGCGCGGTAACGACCTGAATCTTCAGCACACCGTCGGTGATCTTCTGCGCCGGAATCTGTGCGAGCGCGATGTAACCAGCGGTGGCGAGACGTTCGTTGATCCGGTCCCGGATCTTGCAAACCACGCTCAGCTTGGCTTCGCCGTGCAAGTCCGCATCGACGCCTGCGAGCAGCGTGACCAGTTCGGCAGGCAGGGCCGAACCATCGGGCTTTTCCAGCGCTAGCGAGGAAATCGTCACGGGAATGTCGGAGTCGGAAAGGGCGCAGGGCAATTCCGTGATCGCGCCTCGCGTCTCTACCCTGATCTGCGTTTTCTTCGGAACGTCCTTGGGCGGCACGCTCTGCTCGATCTGAGCGCGGCCGATCTGGTGGACTTGCGAAGATTGCTCGGTGTCGGCAGCTGTCGGAATTTGTGATTGCGCCATAGCCGAAGTCGAGGCGCACAGGCCTACAAAAGCTATGGTCGAACGAGTCAACACGCCAGTCATCGAACCCCCAATTCGGTAAGCAAGCATTCATGCTTATTGAATTTCTGAGCGGCCCGGTTTTTTGAGTTAATGGCCCCCGAATCGCGGTGCAGTCAACCTGCAAATGCGAAGCAGCAAATTAGTGTCTCGTGAGGACACAAGTGCGGCTGATAGGTAGGCCTTCGACCTGTCTTTCAGATCTGAAAATCATCGATGCCGCTCTGTGGACGACCGCGCAAGCCTTGATTGAGAACGGCCGCCAGCCTCGCGCGGCAGGTGCAGCGGCTAGAACGGGTTATCGCGGAAATTTTACGATGCAGGCCGGGATGCCGCCGTCTAAGTGAGCCGAGCTTTCCGCCGCTTCGAGTATGACTTGCAATGAAAAATCTCTGGGAATCCTGCGGCGACTTTTTCACGCTGCTGGTGATCAACCTCTGTGTCTATGTCCGACACCCGATCTGGATTGCACGGACTGCCTATCGACAGAGGGCACTTCCCAACATAGCCGTGCCAAAGCGGTTTCGGGAAAAACGCACCTGGCGGCTCATCTTCGACCAGAACCCGCTGTTTCATCTCTTTGGTCGTAAGATGGCTGCCAAGGAATGGATGATGAAACGCGCACCGGGGCTCGCTGCGGCCCGCACATTATGGTCGGTGAATTCGGTATCCGAATTGCCGCTGGATGCCCTGCGCGCTGGAATCGTCATCAAGGCGGACAGCGGATGGAACCAGAACCTCTTCCTCAACGCCGATCCGGAAGATGTCGCATCAATCAAGACCCTGATAGGCGAGTGGCTCCGCGCACCTCAGACCGATAAATACGGCGGACGTTACTGGCCGAAAGCTGAGCAGAAGGTCTTTGCCGAAGAGATGATCATCAATCTCGATGGCCCTCTCGTCGATCTGAACTTCTTTTGTTGCGATGGAAAGGTGGATTTCGGGGTTCTCACAGTCGGGGAAAAGACGGCCGACGAACGGATCGCCTATTTCACTGAAGACGGTCGGCGCATCATATCGATCATGCACGAACGTGGTTATCAACGTGCCTGGCTTCCCCTCGATTTTGCAGTTCCCGCCGGCTATGCCGAGGCCGCAAAGGCCGCAGCAGAACTATCCGCCGGAATTGATTTCATCCGGGTCGACATCATGGTCGCCAATGGCCGTCCCTACGCTTGCGAGATGTCGCCATTTCCCGGAGAAGCGGGCTATGACAGCACGGCTCTTTACAAGAACTGGGTCAAAAACTGGGATATCCGCCGCACCTGGTTCGTCAGCCAGCCCAAGCACGGCTTCCTGGAACGCTACCGACAAGCGCTCGGCAGGCGTCTTGGTGCAAGTCAGGCGGAAAATGCGCCATTGGCGAGCTGTGATTGACCGGATTGTCGCGGCGGGACGCTGCACGGGGAAAACCATGATTCCGATGAGCCGGCCGTCCTGACACTTCCCTGCAAATGTGGGGCAAAGTGTTGGAATGCACCGCACTGCGCCAACTCAAGGCGCTGCACCTAAATCCGAATTTTCGAGAAGGTGGCTCCCTGAGTAGGATTCGAACCTACGACCACTCGATTAACAGTCGAGAGCTCTACCGCTGAGCTATCAGGGACCAGACCCGGATGCCCGGGGCAGGTGCGCGCTAATAGCAGGCGTTTCGGGTTTGGCAAGCGCCAGATTGTCCAAAAATCGCCGTGGAAATTCAGACCAGAAACTGTTCGGCGAAAATCCGCTCGTCCAGGCTCCTGCCCTTGTCGAACAAGAGCGTGAGCCGGTGTTCTCGCGCGGCGCTCACGCGCACTTCGCTGATGTCGCGCACTTCCTTCTGGTCTGCCACAACGGAGACCGGCCGCTTTGCCGCCTCGAGCGAGCGGAACAGGATCTGGCAGCTTTCCGGCAGGATCGCTCCGCGCCAGCGGCGGGGGCGGAACGGGCTGATCGGGGTGAGCGCCAGCATCGCGCTGCCGAGCGGCAGGATTGGTCCATTGGCCGAAAGGTTGTAAGCCGTGGAGCCCGCCGGCGTCGCCACCAGCACGCCGTCGCACGAAAGTTCGGGCATCCGCACTTTGCCGTTGACCGAAACTTCGAGCTTCGCCGTCTGACGCGTTTCGCGCAGGAGCGAGACTTCATTGATCGCCCAGGAAGAATAAGTTTCCCCCGTCTGCGTGACCGCCTCCATCCACAGCGGCGCAACCGCGACTCCGCGCGCCTTGGCGACGCGTTCGGCGATGGGGCGGGAAGCCTTGTGGCGGTTCATCAGGAAGCCGACAGTGCCGAGATTGAGCCCATAGGCGGGGATCACGCGGCCCGTATCCAGCATGTGATGCAAGGTCTGCAGCATAAAGCCGTCACCGCCGAGCACGACGGCAATATCGGCCTCTTCAAGCGGCACCCAGTCATGCGACGCGACCAGGGCCGCCTCGGCCTCCTGCGCGCGGTCGGTGGGGGAGGCGAGAAGAGCCAGCCGGGGGCTATCGGGCATTGATCAAGGCGCTCCTCAGGTACGACGCATCATTCTTCATCCGCCCCGCACAGCGCGGCAATCTCAATCGACCGCGCAACAGATATGGAGCGACCCAAATCGGTGCAATGCCAAATGGCACAGCAAGGATGATTTCGCCGTACCAATCGCCTAAGACGGCGACGATGAACGGAACCATGCTTCTCCCCGGCGATGATCGCGATGTCCTGACCGGCCTTCCCGGCCTCGAAACTGCGGCACTTTGGCTCGATGGCGCGGGGGACACCGGCTTCGTTCAGGCGATGATGGTAAGCTTGCAGCGCATGCCTGCGGTTAACCTCGCCTATGGTATGGCTGGCGGCGACCGCGTGCTGGTCGAGGTCGCGCGGCGGCTGAGGGATTTCGTGGCGGACGAGCTCGGCTCTCAGGCCATGGTGGCGCGCGCCGCAGGCGGAGCGTTCCTCGTCGCTTCCCGAGCGGCGCTGAGCCGGGAGCGCTGGCAGTGGCTGGCCGAAGCGTTGGGGCGCGCCATTGCGCGGCCGCTGGTGGTCGATGGCGAGCGGCTGAGCCTTGCCCCCCGCATGGCGCTGCTGCGCGGCCGGCCGGGTGAGGCGGGCGCCGCGCTGCTGGACCGGCTCGATCAGGTCTCGGGCGATCTCCAGCGCCGCAGCGGGCGGCGCGTGCTGTGGGCGGACGGCAGCCATCCGGCGCGCGGGCGCAGCGCGGCGTGCCTCGAGGGCGATCTCCTTGGCGCGCTCCACCGCGACGAGATTGCGGTGCTGTTCCAGCCGCAGTTCAGCGTGGCCACCGGCGCGCTGGCGGGGGCGGAAGCACTGGCGCGGTGGGAGCATCCCGGCTTTGGCCGCATCTGCGCCGAAACGCTGTTCGCCGTGGCGGATCGGGGCGACCACGTGGCGCAGCTTTCGCGCCATATCGGCAAGCGCGCATTGGCCATGGCGGCGGCCTGGCCAGAAACCGGGCCAACCCCGCTCCGGCTCTCGCTCAACGTCACGGCGGAAGACTTTGCCGTGGGCGACTTTGCGGCGAGCCTCAAGGCGGCGCTGGAGGCCAGCGCGTTTCCGGCCGAACGCCTGACGATCGAGATCACCGAGCAGACGCTGATCACCGACTTCGAAGCCTGCGCCGCTGCGCTGCGCGAGCTCGCCGCGCTGGGCGTGAGCGTGGCGCTGGACGATTTCGGGACGGGTTTCTCCAATTTCCGCGCGCTGAAGGCGCTCCCGCTCGATGCCCTCAAGCTCGACCGCTCGCTGGTGGTGGATATCGAGCAAGACCCGCGCGACCGGGCAATCCTTGCGGCCATGGTGGCGATGTCGCGCGCGCTGGGCCTCAAGGTGATTGCCGAAGGGGTGGAGACGGCGGGGCAGCTCGCGATCCTGCAGGACGAGGGCTGCGACCTGTTTCAGGGCTTCCTGCGGTCGGGTCCGATCTCTGCCGAGGAATTTGCCGCAATGATGGCGTTGAATTAAAACCATTGGCGTGATCATTGACTTCCGCCTCGCGACTTATGGCACGCTCGCGCCCGGGCGGGTGAACCACCATCAATTGGTGGAGCTGGAAGGCCAATGGACTACCGGCACGATCCGGGGCCGCCTGATCGAGACGGGCTGGGGCGCGGCGCTCGGTTATCCGGCGCTGGTGCTCGATCCGGCGGGCGAGGCTATCGCGGTCCACTTGTTCACCTCGGCTGATCTCCCGGCGCACTGGACGCGGCTCGATGCGTTCGAGGGGGCGGAGTATCGGCGCGGTGAGGTGATCGTGGAAACGGATGCGGGCCGCGTGCCAGCGTGGATCTATCTGGCCGCCTGACCCGACCCGCTACTCGTCCTGATCGGGCGGGCGCTTGGCCCAGAACGTGCCCGTTTCGCCCAGCTTGCGGCCATAGGCGAAGAGGGTGCGCATGACTTGCGTATCGAACAGGCCCTTTTCGGAGCGGGGGTAGTCCTTGTCGATGAAGCTGAGGTTGAAATCGACGCCGTGCCCCTTGGCGTAGAGGTAGCTGAGGTTCACCGTGCTCGCCATCGAGCGGCGCATGTTGAGCGTGATAGCCTGGCTGGCAATTGGCACGGTGCGCGGCTTCACGAGGTGGAATTCGCCGTTCAGCTTGTTGTTCACGATCATGTAGATGTGCAGGCGATTGAGTGCCGTGGGCAGTTTCCCCGCGACGATCGCCTGATCAGGCAAGGTGAGGATCTGCGCGGTGGTGCCGCCATCGACATGCATTTCGCTGATTTCGCGCCCGTTCACCTCCGCCTTGATCATCACCGGCGCGAAGAAGGCGGGGATCGCCGAGGAGGCGAGCAGCACCTGCCGGAACAGGCCGTAGCGCCCCGGCGCCTTGCTCGCGGCAATCGCGCCCATGTTCCAGATCACCATGCGCTGCGCATCGAGATTGGCGGTGCCGACGAATAGCCGCCGCCCGCGCGCGTGCTCGGCCGCGATGCGGTCGATCAGGGCATCGGTCATCACTTCGCCGATCATCCGCGCGAGCGGCTTGGTGCTGGCGATGCTGGGAGAGAACGGGATCGCCAAGGGGAAGTGGTTCTTGTAGATGTTTTTCGCCGAGATGGTGGTGAATAGCTTCTCCAGCGTGGCATCCTGATCAGGGCCGAGGAAGGCGAACGGCGCGATCAGCGCGCCGGTGCTGACACCGGTGACGACGGCAAATTCGGGCCGCGTGCCGGATTGGGTCCACCCGCCGAGCAGCCCCGCGCCGTACGCCCCGTTGTCCGATCCGCCCGACAGCGCCAGCATCGAGCGTTCGCCGTTTGCGTCGCTATAGGCAGGCGCCATCAACCGCGCGGTGCCGGGTTCATCGCCCCAGAAGCGGGCACCTGGCATGCCGGGGATTGTTGCCTCTGCCTGCTGGCGTTCATTGAACGGTTCGCGCTGGATCGTGGCGCAGCCAGTAAGCGCAAGGCTGGTGGCGAAGAGCGCCGTTCGTGTCGAGGCGGTGATCATTTGGCGCAAGCCTGCTGCCTCCTTTGAAAATGCGTGCGGCGCTTAGCATAGGTCGCGATATTCGGCGCACGTATTCGAATGGCAGGAGGATGGGCGCTGCGTGTTTTCCTCCCGCTATCGTCTTCGCGGCGGTCCCCTCTCTTCGGCGGGAAGCATGGACTGGGCATGGCGCGTGGGAAATTTCGCGGGAATGCCCAGCGAAAATTGGGTGATATTCCGCAAAGTGCCCTGAATTTGCAGATTTTCCTTATTTATAACGCCAAATTGGAAACTGTTCCTTTTCCTAAATCCAATTTTAACTTCGAAAACATTTTGACGATTATCAAATTTGAACTGAAACTGACGCGTCTCGGTGATGTCATCTGAGGCGAAGATAGCCTTTTTATCATTTCCAATTTGGAGGTTTTGTGGGCACGATTACGATTCTAAATGGAACTAATGTTCCGATTAACTCATGCATTAGCGCCGGGGTGAATTACAGCTGGGTAAATGCGCTATATCCGAACGAATACTACGTCCATAACGGTGCAGTTGGTGTGTACACGCTCAACTCGAGGTACTGGCTGGGCGAGGCGAGCGAGTATGCCAACAGTGGTGCCGAGATTGGCATCTGGATCGCCGGGTTGGTGGTTGGAATTGTCGGTCTGGTACTCGCAATCCCCACGGGCGGCGTGAGCTTGGAGTTGTCAGCAGCGGTGATGACTGCGGCCACAGCCGTTGGCGTCGGGGGAGCCGGGCTTGCTATCTGCGGCATTGCGATCGCGGCGAAGGAGTTCAGCAATGAGCCATCGCGATTGATGAACATCCAGGCAGTCCAGAACAGGGTCTTCATCGCAACCGGCAATATCGAGATGGAATACGATCCCGGAGCGAAGATCACGACTTGGACGGAAATCCCAGGGATCGAGTTTGAAGAGATTTCGCAAGAAGATTTTGCGAACTACAAGGCCAAAGGCTATTCCGAACATGGAACCGATGTTTCTCATCAGATCCCTGTTGACAGCAAGCCGATGTCGTCTTCGGAACTCACCGCTGATAAAGTCAACAACGTGCCGGTCAGAATCGCGCCGATGTATGTGGAGAATGAATACTGGGAGATCGAGGACGATAGCCGGAAGGCGGGCACGCCGCTGCAGCTATGGAATCGGCCAAAGGCGGAGGAAAAGGTTCACTGGCTGATCGAACCAGTCGACAACGCAAACCCCGCAAACGAACTGTTCTGCATCCGGAATCAGGAATTGGATCGCTACGCCAGGGTCGACGCAGATGGCAGAGTGGTTGCCAGCCACCGCTCGTCTGCGACCGAGTTCAAGGTCATCAAGTCGCGCGGCCAATACGCGTTGCTCGATGACCAGAACCGTCTGGTCTACCCGGAGAAGGGCAATCTCGGAGACAGCACGAAACTGATTGCACTCAAGGTTGGCGCGAGGGGCAATCCGACCCACGCACATTGGGTATTTGAGCTGGTGGACGCGAAAGCCGACGCCGAAGCGGCATAACAAGGATAGGGGTTGCGGCCGACACGATGCGCCCGCAACCCCAATCTCGCGCGTATGCTCGCAGCAGGCGACAGCGTACGCAGCCAGATCGTGGGAGCGACAATCAACCTGTTCGTTGCGACCGACGTTCGAGCGCTTTGCGATTGAGGAACCGGCGGGCGGGCCGTTCAATCGCCAGATACGAGATCACGCCCATCCCGACCGCCGCGAGGAGAAGCACAATCGAGGGAATGCGCCACCCGTAGCGCATGATCGGCTGCTGCCAGAGGTAAAGCGAGTAGGACAGGATCCCGAAGCTTTGCAAGACCGGGTGGGCGAGGCACTTTTTGAAGCCGGCGGGTGCCGTGTCCACACCGTTTACCGCAAGCGCCAGAAGCACGGGACCAAGGTTGTAGCGCAGGATGTTGGGGCTCGCAAAGAACAGCGCAAGGCTGCAGCCCAGAACCCATGGAGACGCCGCGCCAAGAAGACGAGCGATGCGCGGATCATCGGGGCTTTTCTCCTGTATCCAGAGGCGAAGCGCGGCGGAAAGCATGAGCGGGGCCGCGCTGACTTCGGTTCGCCAGTATATCACATGAACACCGTCCGGATTGTTCAACCAAAGCGGAACGGCCCAGGCCAGCGAAGCGCAGGCAAGCGCCGTGAGCAGCCATTTGGCGGCGGCGCGGTTGCGTGAGCCGAAAAAGGCGATCATCGCCAGAATGATGTAGCAATGTTCCTCCACGCACAGCGACCAGAGGTGCGCGAGATAGCGGGACTCCAGTCCGTCCCCGAGGGCCTGCGCATAATTGATCGTGAAAGTCAGCGCAGCCAGATACTCCCACGGACGCATCACGACAAAACCGCGCCAGGTGAACCAGATCACCGAATAGACGGCCATCACGTTCACGAAAACAATCAGTGTGGGGAGGATTCTGGCAGCTCTGCGCTGCAGGAACAGCGGCAGAGGCTGGCGCTGGACAAACAGGATATCCGCCATGAGCCGGCCGCTCAGCACGAAGAACAGGGTTACCCCGTATCCGCCGAGGACGAACAACGGCGGCAGGTAAACCGCAAGGAAGTGGCCGACCAGAACGGAGATAATCGCGAGGCCCCGCCATCCGTCGAGATAAAGGAGGCGCGGCGCTGCCTGGGAAGCGTCCCTGTGATCCTGATCCGCAAGGTACTGCGCCGGCCCCTGCATCCCGCTAAACCCTCTTTTCCGCGCGCCGCGCCATCACGCCAAGCCACTCCGGCCCCATGTGGGCTCTGGCCGGGTATCACCGTAACTCCCGATCTAGCTGACCGATATAGCCAAGTTCCCGGCCATCGTGGAAGCACGGCGGCGCTATTTTGCGCTGCGCTGGCTGGGGGAGGCATGGGCTCAGGGTTTTGGCTTGAGGGGTTTGGGGATTTGGTAAACTGTGACCGCCATCCCCGTTGGGGCAGGTTCTGGGGCTGTTGGATTTGGCGGCGCGGGGCTGCGGCTGCCGGGCAGAGGGGGTGATCGCGCGACCGGTGCGGCGCCTGCACTGGCGCTGCGGGGAGGGCGTCGTGTTCTGCTGTGGGCGAGTGGCCGGACGGGCAGAGGCCATCCGGCACAGCCTTGTGGCGATCATGGCCCGGGACCGGGGTAGCGGCTCGCTGGCGTACCGGTCTTTGCTCGCGCCCGGCTGATCGCGGGGCGGGAGCCATGATCCTGTGCTGGCGCGGTAGTTTGCCTGATCGAGGTCTTGGGGAGACCGCCCCACCTTGAACCCGCAGCCCGCACCGGTCGCGTGGGCCTTGCCTTGGGGGCAAGACCCGAAAGAGCGAAGGCAAGGCCGGCCAAGCCTGCTCCCGATCTGCGGGGGGCATTTAGCCTATTTGGTTCGTTTTGTCAAGGTGGGAGGGTGCAGTTGGGGTTGGTGACCCTTGGGTGATTGGGATGCGCCTCAAATTTCGATGGTTCCGTCGATGCTGCTAAATTCCGAACCTGTCTCCAACGTCATTTCCACGCCCTCGATCCGCTTCGCAAAAGGCAGCGTAAATTGCTGAAATTTATGGGTTGTTGCACCTGTCACCGTATCCCGATGGGCCGCGAGGGGGTTATGACAGGTTAGGGTGATGTAGGAAAATGGCGCGGCTGGAGGTCAGGGTCCTTGTTTTTCATAGCACTGGGTGCTACATAACTGCATGACTAGCATCGCTCCTGCCCGGGCTTTCAAGGCAGCCGGATTTGCCAAGGTGGCTCGCAAGGCGCGGATTTCGGACGAGGCGCTGTGCAAGGCCATTGCGCAGGTCATCTCGGGTCAAGCTGATGATCTGGGCGGCGGCGTATACAAGAAGCGGCTGCATGCGAAAGCCTATCGCTCCATCGTGCTCACGAAAGCCGGTGACCTTTGGGTGTATGAGTATTTGTTCGCCAAGAAGGACCGGGCCAATATCGACGAGGCGGAGCTAAAGGGCTTTCGCATGCTGGGCAAGGCCTATGCCGGGCTTACAGCGGCGCAATTGGAGGCCCTGCTAGCAGACGGGGACTGGATCGAGATTTGCCGCGAGACGGCAGAGCAGGAGACCGAAGGATGAGCACCGCGAAGTACAAGAGCGACGCCTTTGCTGCGATTCATGCCTCGGCCAAGGCGCTGGGCAAGGTGGGCGCGATCGACAAGGCAACGATGCGTGATTTCGACGAGAAGTGCCTTGCGGTGCCGCCGCAATTCACGCCCGAAGCGGTGCGCCAGCTGCGCGAGGCCAACAATGTGAGCCAGCCGGTGTTCGCGCGCTATCTCAACACCAGCGAGTCCACGGTGGAGAAGTGGGAAACAGGGGCGAAGCGGCCGAGCGGTATGGCCTGCAAGCTGCTGGCCGTTGTGCAGAAGCATGGGTTGCAGGTTTTGGTTTGAGGGGTTTGGGGATTCAGTAAACGGTTACCGTAATCGGTAAACTGTCACCGTAATCGTGGTCTTGGCTTGGATTTATCTTGCAGGTAGGGATAGAGAATAGAGTCTCCGCCATTTAGGCTTGCCAATTGAAATAGACCGTCGCTTAGCGCCGGAAATAAACAGGGCATTTTGTGCAATGCAGCATATTCTGGACGCGATGTCGGACACCAGTAAGCGTTTGAATGACGCACTGTCGTCGCTGGTTCAGTCCATGGCTGAATTCCCAAAGGAGTTTGAGGATTGGCAGCCGTCTAGCGTGTTTTCCGTGGCTGACACTTTGGCACGTATTGGCACGGTCGGTGGACTTATGGACTCGATTACAGCACTTGCTCCCGAAAAATTTGCGCTTGTACCGCAAGCGCGAATTACCGGAATTGCGAATGCATACAGCAGCCTTGTACAGTCTATCGAACGGGCAAAAGCTCAGTTTGATCAAATTCCCGCTTGGGGTGGATTTGATCGCTTCGATGTTTCGGCCGGTCAGATAATCGCTCAAAATGGCAACGCTATGAGCGCAAAGTCAGTATTCGATGACATGTCCGCTTACATCGACAATGTATTGGAAGCACATATACCTATCGTTGCAACAACGCAGCCAAGAAGCGTAGGTACGTTTGTCGCTGGTGCGCGAGTATTGCGAAAGCAGGCGACAGAAGCCACGCGTTTGGTTGGTGAGTTAACAAATCAACAAGCGCTACTTACTGAGACAATTGCTAACGCCGTAGCTGAAGAGAGCCGGGCTGTTTCTGCCGCGACCGAGGCAGGGCGGCTAGTAAATGATATTGCTCAAACGCGAAAATCTGTGGATGATCACAGTATAAAAGTCGCAGCATCACTCGTTTCTGTGGAGGCGATAGCAAATAAGGCGGAGACACTGGAGGCGGAGGTCGATGCCTATGAATCATTGTTTAAAGGGTTTCAAAGTGCCCTCGATTCACGCGAATTAACTCTGGAAAAAGGAGAGGCTGATCTCAATAATTTGATCACTGAACTTAAAGAAAATCAACAAAAAATAGAAAAACAAATGGCCGCTGCCGATCAAATGCTTGGGGGAGCGACGGTTGCTGGTTTGTCGAGCACATACCAAAAACAAAGCAATGCCGTTAACGATCAAATGTGGTATGCGTGGGCCATATATTTTTGCGCCATAGCTTTTATGGCATTGTCTATTGCATTTACTCTAAATATTTTTGGAACTCATCTTCCACCTGTTATCCCTCCCGAAGTTCAAGATTCCGGGCCTCTTGCTATCAGGGTTCTTGCTGCGCTTGGGTCTCGCGCACTTGTATTGCTTCCTTCAATATTACTTCTAACATTCTCTAGTCGACAACATTCCGCCTTGTTCCAATTGCGTGAACAGTACAGTCATAAATACAATATTGCGGCATCTGTTAATGGATTCAAGGCACAGGCCCCCGAATATGAGCAACCAATTGCTGCTGCAGTGTTTATTGAGCTCCTGAAAAATCCTACCGAAGCGGTGCAATCTGAGAACGTCTCGACGCCGAATGAGTTTGTGGCAGAGATTATTGCACCAGTAGTTCGAAAAGCGATGGAGCAACTTCACCTAAAGCCTACTCAGAAAATCGAGTGAGGTATTCGCAAATGCCGACCAACTTTTTCTAATGCGAGCAATTTGGACCGCTGAAACTAGAAATGCTATTTGGGCTAAACCTCGTCAACCCACCCGCTTTACCCTCTGCGCCACAGCGCTTAACCCCTTCGTCAGCTGCACCAGCCCATTGAGCCGCGCCTCGGGCGTCCCCCAAGCCCGGTTGATCACCAGCTTGTTGTCGGGGCGCAGTTTGGCGGTGCCCTTGAGGCGGTCGATATAGGCGAAGAGGCCGGCGGGTTCGGGGAAGCTGTCGTTGTGGAACGAGACGAGGGTGCCCTTTGCGCCGACGTCTATCTTGGCGATGTGGGCGGCGATGGCCTGGCGTTTGATTTCGATGAGCTTGAGCAGGTTCTGCGTCGGGCCGGGGAGGGGGCCGAAGCGGTCGATCATTTCGGCGGCGAGGGCTTCGACGGCGTCGGCGCCTTCGGCGTCGTTCATGCGGCGGTAGAGCGCCATGCGGACGGCGAGATCGGGGACGTAGTTTTCCGGGATCATGATCGGGGCGTCGACGGTGATCTGCGGGCTCAGCGCGCTGCGTTCGCGGGCGAGGCCGATTTCGCCGGCCTTGGCGGCGACGATCGCGTCTTCGAGCATGGATTGATAAAGCTCGAAGCCGACTTCGCGGACGTGGCCTGACTGTTCATCGCCCAGGAGGTTGCCTGCGCCGCGCAGATCGAGATCGTGGCTGGCGAGCTGGAAGCCGGCGCCGAGGGAATCGAGATCGCTCAGCACCTTGAGGCGCTTTTCTGCGACTTCGCTTAAAGCCTGGTTCTCGGGGTAGGTGAGGTAGGCATAGGCGCGCAGCTTGCCGCGCCCGACGCGGCCGCGCAGCTGGTAGAGCTGGGCGAGGCCGAAGCGGTCTGCGCGGTGGAGCACGATGGTGTTGGCGCTGGGGATATCGAGGCCGCTCTCGACGATGGTGGTGCTGAGGAGGACTTCGTAGCGCTTCTCGTAGAACGCGCCCATGCGGTCCTCGACCTCGGTGGGGCTCATCTGCCCGTGCGCGGAGACGTAGCGGATCTCGGGCACGTTGAGGCGGAGCCATTCCTCGAGATCGGGCATGTCGGCGATGCGGGGGACGACGATGAAGCTCTGCCCGCCGCGCTGGTGTTCGCGCATCAGCGCCTCGCGCATCGTCACGTCGTCCCACGGCATGACATAGGTGCGCACGGCGAGGCGGTCGACCGGCGGGGTCTGGATCGTGGAGAGTTCGCGCAGGCCCGACATCGCCATCTGCAGGGTGCGCGGGATGGGCGTGGCGGTGAGCGTTAGGACGTGGACGTCCGCCTTGAGTTCCTTGAGGCGCTCCTTGTGGACGACACCGAAGCGCTGCTCCTCATCGACGATGACAAGGCCGAGGCGCTTGAATTCGAGGCTCTTGGAGAGGAGCGCGTGGGTGCCGATGACGACATCGACGGTGCCGGCGGCGAGGCCTTCCTTGGTGGCGGCGGCTTCCTTGGCGGGCACGAGGCGGCTGAGGCGGCCGACTTCGAGGGGGAAGCCGGAGAAGCGCTCGACAAAGGCGGTGTAGTGCTGGCGGGCGAGAAGCGTGGTGGGGGCGATGATCGCGACCTGCTTGCCGGCCATGGCGGCGACGAAGGCGGCGCGCAGGGCGACCTCCGTCTTGCCGAAGCCAACATCGCCGCAGACGAGACGGTCCATTGGCTTGCCTGAGGCGAGATCGCCAAGGACGTCCTCGATGGCGCGTTCCTGATCGTCGGTCTCGGCCCAGGGGAACCGGTCTACGAAGGGGCCGTAGCTGGCGGGATCGGGGGCCAGCGTATCGGCTTCGCGCAGGGCGCGGAGCGCGGCGGTCTGCATGAGTTGGCCGGCGATCTCGAGGATGCGCTCGCGCATCTTCGCCTTGCGGCGCTGCCATGCCTCGCCGCCGAGCTTGTCGAGCTGGATGCCTTCGCTGTCATGGCCGTAGCGGGAGAGGACATCGAGGTTTTCGACCGGGATGTAGAGCTTGTCGCCGCCGTGGTATTCGAGCTGGACGCAGTCGTGCGGGCTATCGCCGACGTCGACCGGCACGAGGCCGATGTAGCGGCCGATGCCGTGCTCCATGTGGACGACGAGATCGCCGGTGCCGAGCGCGGCGAGTTCGGCGAGGAAGGCGTCGGCATCCTTGCGCTTGCGCTTGGGGCGCACGAGGCGGTCGCCGAGGATGTCCTGCTCGGTGAGGACTTCGACATCGCCGCTGGAGAAGCCCTGCTCAAGGGGGAGGACGACGGCGGCGGGCTTGCCGGTGGCGGCGGCGCCGAGGGCTTCCTGCCAGGTTTCGGCGAGGATCGGAGGCGCCTTCCCGGCATCGCCGAGGAGGGAAGCGAGGCGGGAGCGGGAGCCGGTGGAATAGGCCGCGACGACGGCTTTGCGCCCGCGCGTGGCGAGCGCGGCGAGGTGCTTGGCGGCGGCTTCGTAGATATTGGCGCCGGATGCGCGCTCGGGGGCGAAATCGCGCGGGGGGCCGAAGCCGAAATCAAGGACGCGGGCGCTCTCCGGCTCCTCGAACTGGGTCATGCGGTGGACGGGCCAGGCCATCAGGGCGCGGTCGAACTCGTCGCGGGCAAGGTAGAGCGCGGTTTCCGCGAGGGGGCGATAGGTGGTGCTGCCGCCGCGCGCGCTGCTTTCGGCGCGGGCCTGGCGGTAGTCGGCGATATCGGCGAGCCGTTCCTCGGCGGCCTTGGCGGCGGCGGCATCGAGGAGGATGAGATCGCCATCGGCGAGGTGATCGAAGAGCGTGACGAGACGGTCTTCGAGGAGCGGGAGCCAATGCTCCATGCCGGCGAGGCGGCGGCCGTCGCTCACCGCCTGATAGAGCGGATCGCCGGTGGCGTTGGCGCCGAACAGCTCGCGGTAGCGGGTGCGGAAGCGGCGGATCGAGTCCTCGTCGAGCAGGGCCTCGCTCGCGGGGAGCAGGAGGTGCGAGCTGACGGGCTGGACCGAGCGCTGGGTGGCGGGATCGAACAGGCGCATCGTCTCGATCTCGTCGCCGAAGAAATCGAGGCGCAGGCCGTGGCTGAGGCCGCTGGGGTAGAGATCGAAGACCGAACCGCGCACGGCGTATTCGCCGGAATCGACCACGGTATCGACGCGGGAGTAGCCCTGGCGCTGGACGAGGGCGATCAGCGCCTCGCGGGCGATTTCCTGGCCCACCCGCAGCGCGCGGACCGATTCGCGCACGCGGAACGGGGTGAGCGTGCGCTGGAGCAGCGCGTTGATCGTCGTGACGAAGAGCTGCGGGCCTTCGAGCGGTTGCTGCAATGCGTGGAGCGCGGCGAGGCGGCGGGCGCTGACCGACATCGCGGGGGACGCGCGATCAAACGGCAGGCAGTCCCACGCGGGATATTCGGCCACGTCGAGCTCGGGCGCGAAGAAGGCGGCGCTCTGGGTGACGGCGCGCATGGCGGCATCGTCGGCCGCGATGAAGATCGTGCGCTTGGGCGTTTTGCCCGTGGCGGCAGCGCGGGCGAGATCGGCGAGGACGAGCGGCTGCGCCCCCCGGGCAATCGAAGCGAGGGTGAGCGGCGTCGTGGCCGACAGGATGCGGGACGGATCGGGCATGCGAAAAGGGGCCGCTTGGCTCAGCGCGGGATATCGACGTAGTCTAGGCGGCGCATGGCGTCCATCTCTGGCCCCGCGAAGGCTTCGGGAACGGGCTGGGTGCCGAGCGCCCAGGCCATGATATCGACGTCGTCTTCCTCAAGCAGGCGTTCGAACCAGTCGAGCGCGGCTTCGTCCCACCCGGCGTGGCGCGTGTCGAAGAAGCAGCCGATCATGTAGTCCGCCTCACGCGTGCCGCGATGCCAGGCGCGGAACTTCATCCGCGCGAGGCGGTGCTGGGGCGAAGAGTCGGGTTCGGTCATTCGCGCGCCGATACGCCGTGAAGGGCTTGCGGGGCAAGCTCCAAGCCGGACGCCTGAAGGGCAAAGAGGTTTCTCGCAGAGACGCAGAGGAAGCAGAGGGCGCAAAGACTGCATGGCGGGGACGCAGCGCGCAGTCTGACCACGACTTCCCGCCGTCCTTGAAGCCAGCGCGGCTTCGCCGCAAGACCAACATCTCTGCGAACTCAGCTTCCTCTGCGTCTCTGCGAGAAACCCTGTCTTCGACCCACTGCGAAGGGATGAACCCTTCAGGTCCGGAGAGCGGCCAGCACTTCGGTGCCGGTTCGGCCCACCATGTCCTTGGCCAGTTCGCGCCGCAGGACTGTTTTCAGCTGGCCATGATAGTGCGGGCGCAATTCACCCAAAGCGCGCGGCGAGGCGATGATCACGAGGTCCTGTATGCGGTGCGCCAGCACTTCGGCATTGAGCCATTGGACGACTGCCGCGCCGTGCTGTGCTTCGATCACCTGGCTGGCCGGATCGTGGCCGCTCATGTGCCCGTGCTGGCCGCCTGAGGCATGGCCGTGGAGATCGAGTGCGGGTAGAGCTTGGGCTTCGAGGACGGGTTCGTTTTCGGTGCCGCTGTTGCGCAGCAAGGCAAAATGCGCACCATCGACGATGGCGACAATGGTTCCGTGAGGGATAAGCATTTTTGTGGGTTCCTGCGCTGTGAAGGTTCAGTGTGAACGCTTGAGAGGCCGTGATGGGCCCGAAGAAAACCCGCATCCATGCGTTTGATCAAATTGGCCGGGGTGTGGCGCTTCGCGGCAGGCGTGACTATGGATGGGTGCGATGCGTCCCGATCTGCTCAATCCGCTGTTTGCCGAGACCGAGGGCCTCAAGGGCGTGGGGCCGGGGCTGGCGCGGCCCTTGGGCAAGCTCGGGCTGACGCGGGTGCGCGACCTTGCCTATCACCTGCCGGACCGGTTCGTGGCGAGGCGAGCGGTGGGCAATCTCGATGAGGCAGCGATCGGCGAGCAGATCGTCATCGCGCTGACGGCGCGCGAGCACCGACCCAGCACGGGGCGCGGGCCTTACCGGATCATGGCCGAGGATGCGCTGGGCAACTATGTCGCGCTCGTGTGGTTCGGGCGGGCGAGCTACAGCGCGAAGAAGTTGCTGCCGGTGGGCGAGAAGCGCTGGGTTGCCGGGCGGCTCGACCAGTATGGGCAGTCCTGGCAGATCGTCCATCCCGAGCATATTGCCGAGGACAGCGCCGCGCTGGCGGGGACGCTCAACGAGGCGGTCTATCCATTGGCCGAGGGGCTGACGCAGGGGCGGATCGGCGCGCTCGTGGGTCAGGCGATGGGACTAGTGCCGGAGCTGCCCGAATGGATCGAGCCCGGGCTTTTGGCGCAATCAGGGTGGCCTTCGTGGAAGGACGCGCTGGTGCGGGCGCACAAGGGCACGGATGCAGCGGCCCGCGACAGGCTGGCCTATGACGAACTGCTGGCGAACTCGCTGGCCCTGATGCTGGTCAAGGCCAGCAACCGCACGCGGCGGACGGTGCCGCTGCGGGGGGATGGACGGCTGCGCGAGAAGCTGCGGCTGCCGTTTGCGCTGACGGGGGCGCAGGCGCGCTCGGTAGCGGAGATCGAAAGCGACATCGCGCGGGACGCGCCGATGCTGCGGCTGCTGCAGGGCGATGTGGGTTCGGGCAAGACGGCGGTTGCGCTGCATGCCATGCTGATTGCGGTGGAGGCGGGGGCGCAGGCCGCGCTGCTCGCGCCGACCGAGATTCTGGCGCGACAACATGCCGAGACCTTGCAGCGCATGGCGGCGGGGACGGGGGTGGAGATCGCGCTGCTGACCGGTAAGAGTTCGCAGCGTGGCGGAAGCAAGGCGCGCGAGGCGATCCTGATGGGGCTGCTCGATGGCAGCATCGATATCTGTGTGGGGACGCACGCGATCTTTCAGGAGAGCGTGACCTATCGCAATCTGGCGCTGGTGGTGATCGACGAGCAGCACCGCTTCGGCGTCGGCCAGCGGCTGATGCTGACGCAGAAGGGCAAGGCGACGCCGCATTGCCTGGCCATGACCGCGACGCCGATTCCGCGCACGCTGACTTTGGCGCAATATGGCGAGATGGAGGTTTCCAAGCTCGACGAAATGCCGCCCGGACGGCAGCCGATCGATACGCGCGTGGTGGCGGTTGAGCGCATGCCGGATGTGGTGGAAGGCCTCGCGCGGCACCTGGCGACCGGCGCGCAGGCCTATTGGGTGTGCCCGATGGTGCGTGAGAACGAAAACGCCGATCTGGCAGCGGCAGAGGCGCGCTTTGCTGAATTGCAGCTGCGGTTTGGGCAGGATGTCGTGCTCGTCCACGGGCAATTGCGGCCCGAGGCCAAGGACGCCGCGATGGAGCGCTTCGTGCGCGGCGAGGCCAAGCTGCTGGTGGCGACGACGGTGATCGAGGTCGGTGTCGATGTGCCCGCAGCGAGCCTGATGGTGATCGAACAGGCCGAACGGTTTGGGCTGGCGCAATTGCACCAGCTGCGCGGGCGGGTGGGGCGCGGCTCTGCGAAATCGACCTGCCTCCTGCTGCGCGGCGATGCGCTATCGGAAGTGGGGCGCGAGCGGCTTGCGCTGATGCGCGAGACGCAGGACGGGTTTCGGCTTGCGGAGGAAGACCTGCGGCTGCGCGGCGGAGGCGAACTGCTGGGCACGCGGCAATCGGGCGATACGCCCTTTCGGGTAGCCGACTTCGAACAGATTGCCCGGCTGCTGCCCATGGCGCATGACGACGCGCGGCTGCTGATGGAGCGCGATGGCGGGCTGGCTTCCCAGCGGGGACAGGCGGCCCGCGCGCTGCTCTACTTGTTCGAGCGGGACTGGGGCGTGCAGCTGCTGCGCGGCGGATAGCCTCGCGAATGCAGGCACAAGTCCGTTCGTGTCGAGCGAAGTCGAGACGCTGGCGCAAGGTGTCTCGACTTCGCTCGACACGAACGGAAAGTTTTGGAGATTCTGGTTGTGAAGCGTGTTTCGGAAGCCGCCCGGGCTTTGGGGTATGCGGGCCTTTTGCCGCAATTTGCGGCGCTCTTGGCGGTGTTCAAGGGTGGGCCATGGGCATGGACGGGCCTTGCGCTGGCCTATGCCTATGCGGCGCTGATCTTCAGCTTTCTGGGCGGCGTGTGGTGGGGCATCGGGATTGCCCGGCCGGAAAGCCCGCGCTGGATTTTCCTTGCCGGCGTCATGCCTTCGCTGATCGCTCTGGCAGGGTGGTTTCCGTGGATGCTGGGCTGGACCTGGCCGGGGCCGGAGCTGATCGCGCTGGGGGTGTGCATCGCGCTTTCGCCGCTGGTCGACCTGGCCGTGGGGCTGAAGCCGAATGGCTGGCTGGCCCTGCGGCGCAACCTTTCGATCGGGCTGGGCGGACTTTCCGTGCTGATCGGGCTGATGGCGGAGCGGGCTTCAGGGATCTGAGCGAGATTGCAGACGCTGCGCTCGCACGATCTGGATTGCTTCGCTTCGTTCGCAATAACGAAGGAAAGGGCCTGCTGCGGCCCATGGTGCTTGCAATTGGAACGAATTGGTCGGGGAAAGAGGATTCGAACCTCCGGCCCCTGCCTCCCGAAGACAGTGCTCTACCAGGCTGAGCTATTCCCCGACCGATCGTTCACCTCCGAAAGCCCGATGAGGGGCGCCCGGAAGCAAGGCAGGGGCGCGCTATAGGCGGGTGATTTGAGGGTGACAAGCACCCTTTTGCAGGATTTTGATTGGTTGGGGCAGAGGGCTCAGGCGGCACGGCTGAACGCCGGTGGTACAGTTGGTACCGGGGCCTGCCTGTCGCCGGAAAGGCGGAAGCGGGCGACGAGATCCTGCAGCGTTTCAGCCTCGCGCAGCAGGCTGTGCGCGGCGGCGTTGCTTTCCTCCACCATCGCGGCGTTCTGCTGGGTGACCTGATCGATGCGGCTGAAACTCGCGCCGACGGAGCCGAGCGCCTCGACCTGCCCGGCGGATTCGCTGGCAATGCTGCTGATTGCGCCGCTGATTTCGCTGACCCGTTCGACAATGGTGCGCAGCACGGTGCCGGTTTCTCCGACGAGTTCGACACCGGTGCCGACTTGCGCCGAGGATGCGCCGATGAGGTCCTTGATCTCCTGCGCGGCATCGGCGCTGCGCTGGGCGAGCGCGCGCACTTCGGTGGCGACCACGGCAAAGCCCTTGCCCGCCTCGCCCGCGCGGGCAGCCTCGACCCCGGCGTTGAGCGCGAGGAGATTGGTCTGGAAGGCGATGCCATCGATGATCGAGACGATCTGGGCGATTTCGCTGGAGGACTGCTCGATCGCGGTCATCGCGGCAATGGCGCGTTCGACCACGGCGCCGCCGGTGGCTGCATTGGCCTGGGCTTCGGCGGTGGTGCGGCTCACCGCTTCGGCGCGGGCGGCGGTGGTGCGGATGCCGGTGGCGAGCGTGGTGGTTGCCTCGCTGTTGGCGGCGATGGCGCTGGCCTGCGCTTCGGTGCGGCGGGCCAGATCATCGGAGGCACTGCGGATTTCGGACGAACCGGTGGCAATCTGGTGCGCGGCGGCGGTAACGCGGCCGAGAAGCTGGTCGAGATCGGCGGCGGCTTCATTGAACGAGGTGCGCAAGGCTTCGTAGGCCGGTGGAAAGGGCTCGGTGATGCGCAGGGCAAGGTCGCCCCGGGCCAGCGCCTCCAGCCGGGAAGCGATGGCGCCGATCACGGCATTCTGCTCGCTGGCGGCGCGGCTGCGATCGGCGGCGGCTTCGGCTTCGATGCGTTCGGCCTGGGCGCGGATCTTGCCCTGGTGCTGGATGTGACGGGCGACCTGTTCGCACAGCACGACGAGGGCGCCGGTCTCGGCCACCACGACGACGGCGTGGAAGAGCACGCGGAAGAAGGCGGGGCCTCCCGTCCACACGATGCCGGGCGCGAGGAAGTTGGCAAGGAGGTGGTGGACGGCCGTGAGGGCGGCGGCGAGGATCACCGGGCGCCAATCGGCCATGGCGGCGAGCATCGCGAGCGCCGCAAAGAAGGTCATGTGAATATCGACCATGAAGGGCTGGCCGGACCACTGGTAGAGCAGGATCATCGGATAGGCGGCAACGGCACTGCCCATGGCAAGGCGGGTGCCGGCATCGGCGCGGCCTTGTGCGACAAGTGCCAGCGGGATCGCGCCGACGGCGGCAGCGAGGAGCAGCGGCAGCACGCCGGTGCTGGCCATCGCGGTGCCCACGCCGATGGCGAGGATGGCGAGCACGCAGATTGCGGCCAGGAGCCTTAGGCCATTGCGGCGGACGGCAAGGAGTTCATCCATGGGGGCGGGTTTCCGGGGACTGGCAGAGGAAGGACGGGACGGCGATGGCAAGCGCACCCTCGCGCAGCGCGCGCAGACCGAAGCCGGGGGGCGGCGCGGTGAGGACGAGACCGCCGAGCGGACCGGCGCCATTGAGTGCGGCTCCATGCGCGAGCGCCCAATCGAGCGCGGCATGGCGGTTTGCCGGCATGACCGGGAGATACAGCGCGGGCAGGCCGGGGCGGGGGGCCAATTCGGCAGTGGCCACGACCAGGGCCAGCACGGCGCACTGCGCGGCAAGTGCAAGGCGGTGGCTTGGACCGGGGACGAGGGAGGGGGCCATTCCAGCTGCATAGTCCGATCCGGACTTACGGCATGGAAGGGCGGGGTTAAGGTTAACTGCGTAGAGCGGGCGCTGGTCAGTGCGGCGGGACGCGGCTAGACAGTGGACATGGCCACAGCCGCTTCCCCTTCGCGAGTCCCGGCGCTGCAAGCGCATCCCGAACAGCAATACCTCGACCTGATGCGCCGCATCTGGGAGGAGGGTGACGAGCGGGTGGACCGCACGGGCGTGGGGACGCGGTCGGTGTTCGGCGCGCAGTTGCGGTTCGATCTGGCCGATGGCGCGATGCCGCTGCTGACGACCAAGCGCGTCTACTGGAAGACCGCGACGCGCGAATTCCTGTGGTTCCTGACCGGCCGCACCAATATCCGCGAGCTCTGCGCGCAAGGCGTGGAAATCTGGACCGACTGGCCGCTGGACCGCTATCGCCGCACGACGGGCGAAGACATTTCCCGCAAGGACTTTTCGGCGCGGATCGTGGCGGACGAGGCGTTTGCGGCCGAGTGGGGCGATCTGGGGCCGGTTTACGGGAAGCAGTGGACGGACTGGCCGGTTTACGAACCAGCAGAGGGCGGGCTCTTTGCGCGGCGGGCGGAGGGCGTGAACCAGGTGGCCGAGGTGGTCGAGAGCCTGCGGAAGAACCCCGGCAGCAGGCGCCATATCGTCGAGGGGTGGAACGTGGCGGAGCTCGGCCAGATGGCGCTGCCGCCGTGCCACAAAACCTACCAGTTCCACGTCGCGGACGGGAAGCTTTCGGGGCTGCTCTATCAGCGCAGCTGCGACGTGGCGCTGGGGCTGCCGTTCAACCTCTGGGGCGGCGCGCTGTTCATCCGCCTGCTGGCGCAGCAATGCGACCTTGAGCCGGGCGAACTGGTGTGGATGGGGGGCGATACGCACCTCTATCTCAACCATGCAGATCTTGTGGAAGAACAGTTGGCACGCCTGCCCGATGGTAGCCCGAAACTCGCTATCCATCGCCGGCCAGATAGTATCTTTGGATACCGGATTGAGGATTTCGAGGTGACCGGCTATGCCCCGCAGGCGCACATTGCGGCCCCGGTGGCGGTTTGATTGACTCGGAAAGCTGCGTGTAATATTATTATGCGGTGAGCTAATAATGCGTCTCACTGGAGAGGCGCGCCGGGAGTGACCGATGCTGGCAGTTTGCGCATGACCGAAGCTTCCCGCAGCAATCTCCCGCCGCTTGAACTGCATGTTCCCGAACCGCGCTTTCGCCCCGGCGATGCGGTGGACTACAGCCATCTGGCGATCACGCAGGCGGGTGCGCAGGCGCGGCCAGATGAAGGCTGTGCCGCGAGCGAGACGCATCCGCTGTGCCTCGATCTGGTGCGCGTGCTGGGCGAGGATCACCGCGCGGTGGGGCCGTGGGACCCGAAGCTCGATCCCGAAACCTTGCGGCGGATGCTGCGGCTGATGGCGCTGACGCGGGCGTTCGACGACCGGATGTATCGCGGGCAGCGGCAGGGCAAGACCAGCTTCTACATGAAGTGCACCGGCGAGGAGGCGACTTCGATTGCCCCGGCCATGGCGCTGGCGGGCGACGACATGGTGTTTCCCAGCTACCGCCAGCAGGGTATCCTGATTGCGCGCGGCTATCCGATGGTCGACATGATCAACCAGATCTATTCGAACAAGGCGGACAAGCTGAAGGGCCGCCAGCTGCCGATCATGTATTCGGCGCGGGAGGCTTCGTTCTTCTCGATATCGGGCAACCTTGCCACGCAGTATCCGCAGGCCGTGGGCTGGGCGATGGCGAGCGCGATCAAGGGCGATACGCGGATTGCGGCTTCGTGGCTGGGTGAGGGATCGACTGCGGAAGGAGACTTCCATTCGGCGATGACCTTCGCGGCAGTCTACAACGCGCCGGTGGTGTTCAATGTCGTCAACAACCAGTGGGCGATTTCGAGCTTTTCGGGCTTTGCCGGAGCGGAGCGGACGACCTTTGCGGCGCGGGCGATCGGCTATGGGATCGCTGGGCTGCGGGTGGACGGCAACGATCCGCTGGCGGTCTATGCGGCAACGCGCTGGGCGGCCAACCGGGCGCGGGCCAATGGCGGGCCGACGCTGATCGAGCATTTCACCTACCGCGCGGAAGGGCATTCGACTTCGGACGATCCGGGGCAGTACCGATCAGTGCAGGAGCGCAGCGAGTGGCCGCTGGGCGATCCCATCGCGCGGCTTGCAGCGCATCTGGAAGCGCTCGGCGAATGGACGCAGGAAGCGCATGCCGCGATGGATCTTGAGCTTGCCGAACAAGTGAAGGCGGCAGCCAAGGCGGCGGAGGCCAACGGTGTGCTGGGGCACGGCTTGCACCACCCGTTCCGCACATTGTTCGAGGACGTGTTCGAGGAACTGCCGTGGCACCTCAAGGAACAGAGCGAGCAGGCGATCCGCGAGCGCCGGATCAAATGGCCCGAATGGAAGGAGGAGGACTCGTGAGCGAGCAGCCTTCCATGAAGAAGCTCAACATGATCGAGGCGATCAACGACGCGCTTGGCGTGATGATGGAGCGTGACGGCAATATCGTCGTGATGGGCGAGGACGTCGGCTATTTCGGCGGCGTGTTCCGCGCGACGGCGGGGCTGCAGAAGAAATATGGCCGTACCCGCGTGTTCGATACGCCGATCAGCGAATGCGGGATCATCGGCGTGGCGGTGGGGATGGGGGCCTATGGCCTGCGTCCGGTGCCGGAAATCCAGTTTGCCGACTATATCTATCCGGGACTGGACCAGCTCGTCTCCGAAGCGGCGCGGCTGCGCTATCGTTCGGCGGGTGAGTTTACCGCGCCGATCACGGTGCGCTCGCCGTTTGGCGGCGGCATCTTCGGCGGGCAGACTCATAGCCAGAGCCCGGAGGCGCTGTTTACCCATGTTTCGGGCATCAAGACGGTGATCCCGAGCACGCCGCATGATGCCAAGGGGCTGTTGATCGCGGCGATCGAAGACAACGATCCGGTGATCTTCTTCGAGCCCAAGCGCATCTACAACGGGCCGTTCAATGGCTATTACGACAAGCCGGTCGAGCCGTGGTCGCGCCATCCCGATGGGGCGGTGCCGGAAGGGTATTACCGCATCCCGCTGGGCAAGGCGCGGGTGGTGCGCGAAGGCGAGGCGATGACGGTGCTCGCCTATGGCACGATGGTCCATGTGGCGCAGGCGGTTCTGGCGGAAAAGGGTGTGGACGCCGAGATCATCGATCTGCGCACGCTGGTGCCGCTCGATATCGAGACGATCAAGGCTTCGGTCGAAAAGACGGGGCGGTGTCTGATCGTCCATGAGGCGACTCGCACAAGCGGCTTTGGCGCGGAGCTTTCCGCGCTGGTGCAGGAGCGCTGCTTCTACCACCTTGAAGCCCCGATCGAGCGCGTGACGGGCTTCGACACGCCTTATCCGCATAGCCTTGAATGGGCGTATTTTCCGGGTCCGGTCCGCATCGGCGAGGCTGTTGACCGTCTTTTGAAAGCCTGACGCCATGGGTACTTTCACGTTCCGCCTGCCCGATATCGGCGAGGGTATTGCCGAGGCCGAAATTGTCGCCTGGCATGTCAAGGTAGGCGATCTGGTCGCCGAGGACGGGCGCGTGGCCGATCTGATGACCGACAAGGCCACGGTCGAAATGGAGAGCCCTGTGAGCGGGCGGATCATCTCGATTGCCGGGGATGTCGGCGATGTGATCGCGATCGGGTCGCCGCTGGTGGTGATCGAGACCGAGGGGGATGAGGCTGGGGAGCCTGCTGCCAAGGTTGTGCATGGTCCTTCGACAAGCTCAGGACGAGCGGATGTTGTTGTTGATGTGCCGGTTGTTGCAGAGCCGGTTGCTGAAGTTCCCCTCTCCCCGGCCCTCTCCCCTGAAGGGGAGAGGGAGAAGGAAGGTCCTGCCGTTTCCAAGGTTCTGGCGAGCCCTGCCGTGCGGGCGCGGGCTGAGGCGCTGGGGATCGATCTGGCTGAGGTGAAGCCTTCGGAAGAGGGCCGCGTGCGGCATGCGGATCTAGACCAGTTCCTGGCCTATAATGCGGGCGGCGGGTTCAGGGCGGCGGGAGCGAAACGCGCGGACGAGACCGTAAAGGTCATCGGCCTGCGCCGTCGGATTGCCGAGAATATGGCGGCCTCCAAGCGCGCGATCCCGCATTTCACCTATGTCGAGGAATGCGACGTTACGGCGCTCGAAGAGATGCGCGCGCAGCTCAACGAGTCGCGGGGCGGCCCAAATGCAGTCAGGCCGAAGCTGACCATGCTGCCGCTGCTGATCACCGCGATCTGCAAGACGCTGCCGGACTTCCCGATGCTCAATGCGCGCTATGATGACGAGGCGGGCGTGGTGACGCGGCATGGCGCGGTGCATCTGGGCATGGCGACGCAGACGCCGGGCGGCCTCATGGTGCCGGTGATTCGCGACGCGCAGGATCGCAACCTGTGGCAGCTGGCGAACGAGATCGGCCGCCTTGCGGAGGCGGCGCGCGGCGGAACGGCGACGTCGGCCGAGCTTTCGGGCTCGACAATCACCGTGACCTCACTTGGCGCGCTGGGCGGGGTGGCGACGACGCCGGTGATCAACCGGCCGGAAGTGGCGATCATCGGCCCCAACCGGATTGTCGAGCGGCCGATGTTCGTGCCCGACGGGATGGGCGGCGAGCGGGTGGCCAAGCGCAAGCTGATGAACGTTTCGATCAGCTGCGATCACCGCGTGGTGGATGGCTGGGATGCGGCGAGCTTTGTGCAGGCGCTCAAGCGGCTGATCGAGACGCCGGTGCTGCTGCTGGCGGATTAGCGCACGACGCCGCGCCAGGTCATCTGGCCTGTGCCAGCGAGCGCGAGCTGGACCGGGATGCGCCAGCGCAAGTGGGTGACGTCTTCTGCGTGCGCCGGGCGTGCCCGGCCATCGGCGGTGCGTATGGTGAGCGCTTCGAGCGGGCCCCAGGTGCGGCCGCCATCGACCGAGACTTCCTGCGTTTCATCCGTTGCGCCGGCAAAGGCGATTGTGCGCGGGAGCGGGTTGGTGACGGTGAAGCCGCCATCCTTGCGTCCGGACCAATTGACCACGAAGATCACGCGGTCGCCGGGGCGGAGCTGATCGGCGCGTTCGAGAATGCGCGCGGTGCGGCCGCCGGGGGCAGGTTGGAAGCGCTCAACGAAGACATCGCTGGCAAACTGCACGCCACCAGCAGGCTGGGCAGCGGCATGGGCTGCGACCGGCATGAGCGCCGCGCTTGTCGCGCCTGCGACCAGCATCGCCGGAAGGACCGCCTTGTACATCGCCTGATCTGCCCCTTGGGCGCTCCCTGCGCCGCCGGGGCCATGGTTGGCACAAGGGCCGATAAAGTTTGGTTAATGCGGGCCTGCGGGCTTTGCACGCTGCTCAGTCAAGAGGGAACAAGCGGCCGAGTGCTGCGGGCAAAGAAAAAGGCACCCGAAGGTGCCTTTTTCGTCTTCCCAATGGCGCGAGTGACGGGACTTGAACCCGCGACCCTCGGCGTGACAGGCCGATACTCTAACCAACTGAGCTACACCCGCTCGCCTTGGGAGCGCCGCATTTATGGGAGGAGCCTCTGGCTGTCAACGCCCTAGATCGGCAAAATTGCGGCTATTTTTGCGTGAGCGAAAAATCGTTTTGAATCAGCCCCAGCGACCGGTTTCCATCCAGATCAGGAAGCGGCGTAGCGGCAGGAGCCACACGGTTCCGAGAATCACGTAGACCAGCGTCTGCACGAGCACCGGCATCTTGCCGATGGGGCCAGCAAGGCCCGCCACGATCAGTGCATAGCCGAACAGCCCCAGAACCAGCGCGAGGATGCCGAAGGGCTTGCGCCAGGTGGGCTTGTAGCTTTCGGGTTCGTTCATCGTGCGTCCGTTCAGAAGGGGCCGTATAGCCGGGTCGGCGTTACCACTGCGGAGAGCGGCCTGTCATGCGCCTCTAATGGCAGGTTTTCGGCAAGCTGGCTGTCCCATGCCATGCCGATGGCGGGCGCATCGGGGTACTGTTCAAGCCAACGGTCATAGTAGCCGCCGCCTTGCCCGAGACGATGGCCGGTGGCGGTAAAGCCGATGAGGGGGACGAACAGAACATCGGGTGCCAGCGGCTCTGCATCGGCAAGCGGTTGCTGGGCGCCGTAGGGATCGGGCTCCAGAAGCTCGTCGTGATAGGGTGAAGCCCAGTGGCGGAATTCCATCGGCGCGCCGCGGCGGGCGAAGAAGGGCATGGCAAGCTTGTGCCCCGCATCGTGGAAATGTCGGGCATAGGCCGCTGTGGGCGCTTCATCGCCAATCGCATGATACAGGCCGATAGTGGCACCGGCCGGGATCAGATCGCCAAGCGCTGCAGGCGGCCGCATGAACAGCAGCGCCTTGATGCGCGGTTCGAGCGCAGCCACGTGGTCGCGCCGGGCGGCGCGCAGCGATTTGCGCAGGGCAGCCTTGGCGCGGACGATATCAGAAGGTTCCAAGGTCATCTGTTGCAGTTTCTGGCCTTGGCAGAAGGGCACCGTGCCGGGGTGACGGGACCACCATGGGTCGTTTCCAGGAGAATCCTCTGACGCGTTCACGTCAGGTGGGGACCATATACCAGGGCCAGGGCCCGAGCAGGGACAGCCCCCAAGGATTTTGCTTATAGCCTCAGGGATTTCATGTGGCACGTGCCGGGCAGTACCCGTCGCTCCCTATCTAGGGAATGCGCAGCACTTTCTCAAGTGCCGGTCTTAACCTTCAGTTTCTTCCAGATGGGCCGCGAGTTTCTCGACGCGCGCGGCGAGCGTTTCGATCCGGGCGAGGACTTCGGCAGACGGCGGTGCCGCCTCGGGCACGCTTGCCTTTGTTTCTTCCTGCGGGGGCGGCATCTGGCGATGCAGTTCGTGCAGTTCGTCCGCCAGCATGAGTGCGGCAAAGAGCAGCATGCGTGTCTCGCTCTGCCCGGCGCCGCCGCCGCCGTTCGCGACCCGCTCGGCCACCATGCGGCCGAGCATCTCGATATGCGGTTCTTCGCCGTCCGGCGCGGAGACGGTGTAGGGGCGGCCGCCGATCGTGAGGGTGACGTTGGTCATGATATAGCGGTCATTGCGGGAGATTGGCCAGCAGGAGATCAAGCTGCTGGATTTCCTGGCTCACCCGTTCCTTGAGCTTGCGGTGGCGGCTGCGCAGCTCGGCCACTTCAGCAGGGGCGGGGGCTGCGGCAACGGCAGCCTCGAGCCGGGCAATCGCCTGCTCGATCTTGTCAAGCGCCGCATCGAGCGGGGAATCCTGCGCCTCGGTCGTCATGGCCTGCTTCGCTAGCACAATTGCCTAGGCCCGCAAGCCGGGAACTGCCCGCCTTTCCCCAACCTTGACGCCAGGGCCCCAGCCTTGACGCTACAGAGTGTCGCTCCCAAAGAGAGCCCGCTGCCGAATCGGCCGCGCGCGTGAGCGGCCCGTGCCGCAGGATCGAAGGCTAGGACAGACGATGACGTTGGCTGGGGAACGGGATCAGGCCGTACTGGCGCCGATGGCGAATGCCATCCGGGCGCTGGCAATGGACGCGGTCGAGGCCGCCAATTCGGGGCACCCCGGCATGCCGATGGGCATGGCCGATGTGGCGACCGTGCTGTTCAGCCAGTTCCTGAAGTACGATCCCGCTGCACCCAAATGGGCCGATCGCGACCGCTTCGTGCTTTCGGCCGGTCACGGCTCGATGCTGATTTACGCGCTGCTGCATCTGACCGGTTATGCCGCGCCGACGATTGGCGACATCCGCAATTTCCGCCAGCTGGGCAGCCCTTGCGCAGGCCACCCTGAAAACGACATGCTGGAAGGCGTCGAGTGCACCACCGGTCCGCTGGGGCAAGGTGTTGCCATGGCGGTGGGCATGGCGATTGCCGAGCGGCACCTCAATGCGACGTTTGGCAGCGAACTGGTCAACCACAAGACCTGGGTGATCGCGGGCGACGGCTGCCTGATGGAAGGCGTGAACCACGAGGCCGTCGGCCTTGCGGGGACGCTCGGCCTGGGCCACCTCAACGTGCTGTGGGACGACAACAAGATCACCATCGACGGCGATACCTCGCTTTCGACCACGGAAGACATTCTGGCGCGCTATGCCGCGAGCGGTTGGCATACCACGAGCTGCGACGGGCATGACTTTGCCGATATCGCCCGCGCGCTGGCCGAAGCTGCTGCAGATCCGCGGCCTTCGCTGGTTTCGTGCCGCACGGTGATCGGCAAGGGCGCGCCCAACAAGCAGGGCGGCCACAACGTCCACGGCTCGCCGCTCGGCAAGAGCGAGATCGAGGCGGCGCGCGAGTACCTGGGCTGGACTTCGGCGCCGTTCGAAATCCCGGCAGATATTCTGGCCAACTGGCGCGCTGCTGGCGCAAAGGGTTCGGCAGCGCGGGCTGCGTGGGAAGCGCGGGCGGCTGCGCATCCGCAGGGCGCCGAACTGGCACGGCGCATGGCGGGCGAGCTTCCTGCGGATGTCGGCGCGCAGAATGCCTACATCCAGAGCCTGATCGCCAATCCGCCGACGGTGGCGACGCGCAAGTCGAGCGAAATGGCGCTGGAGGCGATGACTGCTGTTATCCCCGAAATGGTTGGCGGTTCGGCGGACCTCACGGGTTCGAACAATACCAAGACCAAGTCGACCGGGCCGCTGACCAAGGACATTTACGGCGGTCGCTATGTCTATTATGGCATCCGCGAGTTCGGCATGGCCGCCGCGATGAACGGCATGGCGCTGCACGGTGGCGTGATCCCCTATGGCGGCACCTTCCTCGTGTTTTCGGACTATTGCCGCAATGCTGTGCGCATGTCCGCGTTGCAGCACGTGCGCGCGGTCTATGTGTTCACGCATGATTCGATCGGCCTTGGCGAAGATGGGCCGACCCATCAGCCGGTCGAGCATGTCATGTCGCTGCGCATGATCCCCAATCTCCTTGTGTTCCGCCCGGCGGATGCGATCGAGACGGCAGAGGCCTGGAGCCTTGCGCTGGCCAATGCCCACCGCCCGACCGTGTTGGCGCTGACCCGCCAGAACCTCCCGCCGGTACGCTTTGATGCCGAGATGAAGAGTGCGAAGGGCGCCTACCGCCTCGTGGGCGCAACGGCGCCGCGCAAGGTCGTGCTTCTGGCGACGGGCTCGGAAGTGGCGATTGCCATGGACTTGGCAAAAGCGCTCGAAGCCGAGGGCGTGGGTGCGGATGTTGTCTCGTTCCCGTGCTGGGAGCTGTTCGACGAGCAGGAAGCGGCCTACCGCGCCGACCTGCTGCCGGCAGACGCGCTCAAGGTGTCGATCGAGGCAGGCGTCACGCTGGGCTGGCAGAAGTATGTTGGCGACGGGCTCACCATCGGCATCGACAGCTTTGGCGCATCGGCCCCCGCACCGGTGCTTTATGACCACTTCGGCCTGACCGCCGAAAAGATCCTGCCGCGCATCCGCGCGCGGCTTTCCTGAGCGAGACGTAGGAGAACAGTACCATGGCGACCAAGGTTGCGATCAACGGTTTCGGGCGCATCGGGCGCAATGTGGCGCGCGCCATCCTCGAGCGGCCGGACTGCGGGCTGGAGCTGGTTTCGATCAACGACCTCGCCAGCGCCAAGGCCAACGCCCTGCTGTTCAAGCGTGACAGCGTGCATGGCGCGTTTTCGGGCACGGTCGAGGTGGACGGCAACGATCTCGTCATCAACGGCAAGCGCATCGCCGTGACCGCCGAGCGTGACCCTGCCAACCTGCCGCACGGCGCGCAGGGGATCGACATCGTCCTCGAATGCACCGGCTTCTTCACCGACCGCGCCTCGTGCGAAAAGCACATTGCGGCGGGCGCAAAGAAGGTGCTGATCTCGGCGCCGGGCAAGAATGTCGATCTCACCGTCGTTTACGGCGTGAACCACGACAAGCTGACCGCCGAGCACACCATCGTCTCGAACGCTTCGTGCACCACCAACTGCCTCGCGCCGTTTGCCAAGGTGCTGAACGACGAGATCGGGATCGTGCGCGGGCTGATGACCACGGTCCACGCCTATACCAACGATCAGAAGATCCTCGACCAGATCCACGACGATCCGCGCCGCGCCCGCGCTGCCGCGATGAGCATGATCCCGACCACGACGGGCGCCGCCCGCGCGGTGGGTGAAGTGCTGCCTGAACTGAAGGGCAAGCTTGACGGTTCGGCGATCCGCGTGCCGACCCCGAACGTCTCGGTGGTGGACCTGACGTTCCAGCCGGCGCGCGACACGACCAAGGAAGAAGTCAACGCGCTGCTCAAGGCTGCATCGGAAGGCGCGCTCAAGGGCGTGCTGGGCTTCAGCGATGAGCCGCTGGTTTCGATCGACTATAACCACGATTCGCACAGCTCGACCATCGACAGCCTGGAAACGGCAGTGATCGACGGCAAGCTGGTGCGCGTGCTTTCGTGGTACGATAACGAGTGGGGCTTCTCCAACCGCATGGTCGACACGGCCGGCGTGATGGGCGGGCTGCTCTAAGCCATGGCTGCTGCGGGACGTCTTGACGGGATTGCCCGGCACAAGGTGTCCCGCGGGCCCATGGAGACTTTGGACCGGGCACTCGTGACCCCGGACATGGGGCTTGAGGGCGATTGCCGGGGGCCGGTGCCGGAAGGCAAGAAGGGCAACCGGCAGATCACCGTGATCGAGGCCGAGAGCTGGGCAGCGGCGCTTGACGACCTTGGCGGCGCAAATGGCCTCGTGTGGTCTGATCGCCGCGCCAATCTGCTGGTTTCGGGCGTGCGCCTGCCGCGCGAGGCGGGCAAGGTGATCGCCATCGGCAAGAGCCTGCGCATCGAGGTGCGCTGCGAATGTGATCCATGCAGCCGCATGGATGCCTTGCGCGACGGACTGCGCGCGGCACTCACGCCGGACTGGCGCGGCGGCATTTGCGGGCGAGTAATCAGCGAAGGCGAAATCGCCTTGGGCGATGAAGTGAGGATCGAGACATGAGCTTCCGTACGCTGGACGATATCGGTGATGTGCGAGGCAAGGTCGTGCTGGTGCGCGTCGACCTCAACCTCCCCATGCAGGACGGCGCGGTGACCGACGACACCCGCGTGCAGGCGGCCAAGCCCACGATCCTCGAACTCGCCGACAAGGGCGCCAAGGTGCTGTTGCTGGCGCACTTCGGGCGGCCAAAGGGCGAGCGCGTCTCGACCCAGTCGCTGAGCATGGTGATCGGTGCGGTGGAGCAAGTCCTTGGCCGCGAGGTCATGTTTGTTTCGGAGATTGCCGGTCCGGTGGTGAGCCAAGTGGTCGGCATCCTGCCCGAAGGCGGGATCGCCTGCCTTGAGAACACGCGGTTCTGGAAGGGCGAGGAAAAGAACGATCCGGAGCTTGTGAAAGCGATTGCCGAGCACGCCGACATCTATGTGAACGATGCCTTTTCCGCCGCACACCGCGCGCATGCGACGACCGAGGGTCTGGCGCATGTGCTGCCGGCCTATGCGGGCCGTTCGATGCAGGCGGAGCTTGAGGCGCTGGGCAAGGCGCTGGATCATCCCGAGCATCCGGTGGCAGCCGTCGTCGGCGGGGCCAAGGTTTCCTCCAAGCTCGATGTGCTGAAGCATCTGGTCGGCAAGGTCGATCACCTGATCATCGGCGGCGGCATGGCCAACACGTTCCTCGCCGCGCGCGGAGTCGATGTGGGCAAGTCGCTGTGCGAGCACGATCTGGCCGCTACGGCCGAGGCGATCCTTGATGCGGCGGACGCTTCCGGCTGCACGGTGCATCTGCCGTATGATGTGGTGGTCTCGAAGGAATTCGCGGCTAATCCGCCCTCCTTGCGCACCTGCAACGTGCATGAAGTGGCAGCGGACGAGATGATTCTCGACGTGGGGCCGGCGGCGACCGAGGCGCTCGCCGATGTGCTCAAGGTCTGCAAGACGCTGGTGTGGAACGGGCCGCTGGGCGCGTTCGAGACGCCGCCGTTCGACACCGCGACCGTTGCGCTCGCGCGTACGGCGGCAGCGCTCACCCGCGAGGGCTCGCTCGTTTCGGTGGCAGGCGGCGGCGATACCGTCGCGGCGCTGAGCCATGCGGGTGTGGCGGGCGACTTCACCTATGTCTCGGCGGCGGGCGGCGCTTTCCTGGAATGGATGGAAGGCCGCGTGCTGCCGGGCGTGGCAGCGCTCGAAGCCTAACCCAACCGAATAAAACGCAATGGTGCCGCGCTGCGATATTGCAGTGCGGGAGGAACCGCATTATGGGCCGCGCATACGAATGCGCACACCAGAGGGGCACACCATGAACTTTGCCGATATGAAGTCCAAGATCGCTGCGGGACAGGGCTTTATCGCGGCATTGGACCAGAGCGGTGGTTCCACGCCCAAGGCGTTGGCGGGCTATGGCATCGAAGCCGGTGCGTGGAACACGGATGAGGAAATGTTCGGCCTGATCCATGCGATGCGCGCGCGGATCATCCGGTCTGCCGCGTTCACGGGCGAGAAGGTGATCGGCGCGATCCTGTTCGAACGCACGATGGACGGCGACGTTGACGGGACGCCGGTTCCCGAGGCGCTGATCGCCAAGGGCGTGGTGCCGTTCATCAAGATCGACAAAGGTCTCGAAGACGAGGCGAACGGCGTGCAACTGATGAAGCCGATGCCGACACTGGACGCCCTGCTGGAGCGTTCAAAGGCGCTTGGCGTGTTCGGCACCAAGGAACGCTCGGTGATCAATTCGGCGAACCGCGAAGGCATCGCCGCCGTGGTCGCGCAGCAGTTCGAGATTGGCCGGCAGGTGATCAGCCACGGCATGATGCCGATCATCGAACCCGAAGTGAACATCAAGAGCGAGACGCGTGCCGAGTGTGACACGATCCTCCTTGAAGAGACGCTGAAGGCGCTGGACGGCCTTGCCGAGGGCGAGGAAGTGATGCTCAAGCTCTCGCTTCCTGTGGTGCCGGGCACGTTCGATCCGCTGGTGGCGCATCCGCGCGTGCTGCGCGTCGTGGCGCTTTCGGGCGGCTTCAAGCGGCCGGAAGCCTGCGTCGAGCTCGCCAAGAACAATGGCATCATTGCCAGCTTCAGCCGTGCGCTGCTCGAAGACCTGCGCGCACAGATGAGCGACGCCGAGTTCGATGCCTCGCTCGGCGCGGCGATCGACGAGATTCATCGCGGATCGACGGTGAAGACGGCCTGAGCGAGCGGCGGTTTGCTCTGATGCGTGTGGGCCGCTAGGAGCAGGCAATGTCTGATCCTGCCTGCCAACTATACTTGATCTCGCCGCTCGATGTGGGCGGCACGTTTCCGGACCGGCTTGCCCGCGCGCTCGATGCGGGGCCAGTCGCGGCGTTCCAGTTTCGCGTGAAGGATGTGGCCGAGCATGACGCCGCGCGTCTGGCCGAGCCACTCCAGCGCATCTGTGCTGAGCGCGAGGTGGCCTTCATCGTTAACGATTCGATTTCGCTGGCTAAGCGGCTCGGCGCGGACGGGGTGCATCTCGGGCAGGACGATGGATCGGTCGCCGATGCGCGGGCGCGGCTTGGCAAGGCGGCGCAGATTGGCGTGACTTGCCATGCGAGCCGCCACCTGGCGATGGAAGCAGGCGAAGCGGGGGCGGACTATGTCGCCTTCGGGGCGTTTTTCCCGAGCGCGACCAAAGACACCAAGCATGTTGCCGAGCCCGAATTGCTCCAATGGTGGTCGCGGCTGTTCGAGCTGCCCTGCGTGGCGATCGGCGGGATCACGGCAGCCAATTGCGGGCCGCTGGTTGCGGCGGGGGCGGACTTCCTTGCGGTGAGCAACGCCGTTTGGGGCGGGGACGAGGCGGCGGGTGTGCGCGCCTTGAACGAAGCGATTGCGAAGGCGGCGGGCTGAAAGGTCTACTCGGTCGGCGCGCCTTCGCCCGCGCTGTATTCATCGCGCACTGCACCGGCGCGGACGCAGCGCAGCCCCTCGCGCTTGCCATCGGCGCCGAGCTTGAGGAGCGAAAGGCCGATCTTGTCGAACCGGCGACCCGCGAATGGGCCGGACGTCATCGTGAACTTGGTGCCGAGCAGCAGGTAAGTGCCGCGCACCCCGCCGACCACGTAGCTGGAATCGGGCACGATGCTGAAGTTGTTTTCCGGCTGGGGGACGGGCGGCGTGGTGGCGTCCCCCGGCAGCTCGCAGGTCCAGCGGCCTTGCGCCACTGTCCACATTGTGCCGCCCGGCGCGGCCATGGCTGGGGCGGCGAGGAAGCTCAAAGCGGAAAGAGCGGCGATTGTGGCAACGCGGATCATGGCGGCGTGGCTAGCATGCGACGGCGACTTGAAGCAATCGCCGCTTGGCGCTAAGGGCCGCGCTCCCGCACCCTTTCGGCGTGCATCCCAATTCCTCCATTCACTGGGGCTCTTTCCATCATGAAGATCAGCGGCGTGGACATCCGTCCGGGCAATATTCTGGAATACGAAAAGGGCATCTGGAAAGTTGCCAAGACCCAGCATACCCAGCCGGGCAAGGGCGGCGCGTTCATGCAGGTCGAGATGAAGAACCTGATCGATGGCCGCAAGACCAACGTCCGCTTCCGCAGCGCCGACACGGTCGAGCGCGTGCGCCTTGATACGAAGGACTTCCAGTTCCTCTACAAGGAAGGCGACGACCTGATCTTCATGGACGTGGAAACCTACGACCAGATCACGCTGCCGGCCGACCTTCTTGGCGATGCCGTGGCCTTTCTGCAGGACGGCATGACCGTGCTGCTTGAAATGTGGGAAGAGCGCCCGATTTCGGTGCAGCTGCCCGAGCAGGTCGAGGCGACGATCGTCGAGGCCGACGCCGTGGTGAAGGGGCAGACCGCCTCGTCCAGCTTCAAGCCCGCGATCCTCGACAACGGTGTGCGCGTGATGGTGCCGCCGCATATTGCGAGCGGGACGCGCATTGTCGTCGACGTCTACGAGCGTTCGTACGTCAGCAAGGTGGGCTGAGCGATCATGTCAGCAGTTTCCGGCTTGATGCGGGTGATGGAGAAGGCGGCCCGCAAGGCCGGCCAAAGGCTGCGCCGTGATTTCGGCGAGGTCGAGCATCTCCAGGTGAGCCGCAAGGGGCCGGCGGACTTCGTTTCGAAGGCCGATCAGGCTGCCGAGCGCACGCTGTGGGACGAGCTGCGTGCGGCGCGGCCCGGTTGGGGCTTCGTGCTCGAGGAAGGCGGCACGATCGAGGGGGAGCCGGGCAAGCCGCGCTTCATCATCGATCCGCTCGACGGCACCAGCAACTTCCTCCACGGCATTCCGCACTTCGCGATCTCGATCGCGGTGCAGGAGCCGACGCTGGATGGCAAGGGCTGGGGCGAAGTGACCGCTGGGATCGTCTATCAGCCGATCACCGACGAGAGCTTCTGGGCCGAGAAAGCCCGCGGTGCATGGCTGCAGGACCGCCGCCTGCGCGTTTCGGCGCGGCGCTATCTTGACGAAGCCCTCATCGCGACTGGCATTCCGTTCGCCGGGCGCGGCGATATGGGCGAGTGGACGCGGATCTATCACGAGCTGGGGCCGCGCGTGGCGGGAATCCGGCGCCATGGTTCGGCAGCGCTTGACCTTGCGTGGGTCGCTGCGGGCCGGTTCGACGGGTTCTGGGAGAGTTCGCTGCAGCCTTGGGATACAGCGGCGGGATGCCTGCTGGTGCGCGAAGCGGGCGGGTTCGTTTCGGACTACCGCGGGCGTTCGCAGCCGATTTGCGACGAGACCGTGCTGGCCGGCAACGATGCGCTGCATTCCAAGCTGCACAAGCTGGTGGTGGGGGCGATCAAGACGGCTTGATGCCACAGGCGGGGGCGGTTAAACCCTCGCGCAGTGCCCCTGTGGTGGAATGGTAGACGCGACCGACTCAAAATCGGTTATCGAGAGATGTGCCAGTTCGAGTCTGGCCAGGGGCACCATTTTCGAGTGAACTGAGAGCAAGGCAGGTCTTGCGTTCTTGCTATGTTCGCATTAGGCCTTTGCCATGGCCAAGCCCAAACGCCGATATGTCTGCCAGGCTTGCGGCGGGGTTTCGCCCCGCTGGCAAGGGCAGTGCCCCGATTGCGGGGAATGGAGCACCTTGCAGGAAGATGCGCCGGAGACGGTGTTCTCCTCCAAGCATGATTTGTCGAGCGGCGGACGGCCGGTCGCATTCGTGGCGCTAGATCAGCCGGTAAAGCTGCCAGAGCGGCGCAAGACGGGGCTGGCCGAGTTTGATCGGGCGCTGGGCGGGGGCCTTGTGCCGGGCTCGGCGATCCTGATGGGCGGCGATCCGGGGATCGGCAAATCGACGCTACTGCTGCAAGCGGCGGCGCGGGTCGCGGCGGCAGGCGGCGATGCGGTTTATATCAGCGGCGAGGAAGCGGCCGACCAGGTGCGGCTGCGGGCTGACCGACTGGGCCTTGGCGGCGCGCCAATCCGGCTCGCGGCGGCGACTTCGGTGCGCGATATCCTGACGACGCTCAACACGATGGAGCCGCCGGCGCTGGTCGTGATCGATTCGATCCAGACGATGTATTCCGACCAGATCGAAGGCGCGCCGGGGACGGTGAGCCAGGTGCGCGGCTGCGCGTTCGAACTGATCCGCTACGCCAAGGCGAGCGGGGCAGCGCTGGTGCTGGTGGGGCATGTGACCAAGGACGGCACGATCGCGGGGCCACGCGTGCTGGAGCACATGGTCGACGTGGTGATGAGCTTCGAGGGCGAGCGCAGCCACCAGTACCGCATCCTGCGCGCACTCAAGAATCGCTTCGGCGCGGTAGACGAGATCGGCGTGTTTGCGATGCAGGGGGCGGGGCTCGAGGAAGTGGGCAACCCGTCGCTGCTGTTCCTTTCGGGGCGCGAGAGCCCGGTGCCGGGGAGCGCGGTGTTTCCGGCGCTGGAAGGAACGCGGCCCGTGTTGGTCGAGATTCAGGCGCTGACAGTGCGGCTGCAAAGCGGCGCAACCCCGCGCCGTGCGGTGGTGGGCTGGGACAGCGGGCGGCTTGCGATGCTGCTGGCGGTGCTGGAAGCGCGCTGCGGGCTCAATTTTTCGAGCGCGGAAGTATACCTCAACGTTGCTGGAGGGTACCGGCTGACCGATCCGGCGGCGGATCTGGCGGTGGCGGCGGCGCTGATTTCGGCGCTTTCGGACAGGCCGCTTTCCGGCGCGTCGGCGTGGTTCGGGGAGATTTCCCTCGCCGGTGAAGTGCGGCCAGTGGCGCATTCCTCGATCCGGCTGCGCGAGGCGGCGAAGCTGGGGTTCGACAAGGCGCATGGCCCCGCCGGTACGCAGGAGAAGGTGCCGGGGATCGCCTATGCCCCGATAACACTTCTGCCGAACCTGGTTGACCGCGTGATGGGCGGCTCGTAGATTTCGCTTACGATGACCGGCTTCGATTATGTTGTATTCCTGATCGTTGCGGTCTGCGCGATCGGCGGGTTCTTTCGCGGCTTTGTCGAGGAAGTGCTTTCGCTGCTGGCGTGGTGCGTGGGGCTCTTCGCCATACGCTATGGCCACGAACCGTTGACGCACCTGCTTGCGCCGCACCTCAAGAACGAGACTGGCGCGGGCGTGCTCGCTTTTGCAATCCTGACGATCGTGCCCTTCTTTGCCGCGAAGATGATCGCCTCCTCGGTGGGCAGTGCGAGCCGCAGTTCGGTGCTGGGGCCGATTGACCGGGTGCTCGGCTTCGGGTTCGGGGCGATCAAGGGCTTTGTGATCATGGTGCTGGGCTTTTCGCTGCTCATCTTCGGCTATGACATCGTGTGGGGGCCGGACGGGCGGCCGACATGGATTACTGCCGCGCGGACCTATCCGTTCCTCAATGCCGCGAGCGAGGAACTGATGACGATCATCGATGATCGCCGCACGGAAGCCGTAGAGGCCGCGAAGAAGGCGGAAGCCGACAAGGACAGCGAGCTTGAGAAGGCGACGCGGGACGCGGCAAAGAAAGCGGCGCGGCGGGAATTGCAGCGGCGCATCAGCAAGGCGGCAAACGGCGAATGAACGCGCCCGGAAAGGCGCCGGCGCGCACACTTTACACGCCGGAAATCCTTGGTGCGGCGACTGCGCTCGCCGAGTTCGCGTGGGATGAGAGCCTGCCGCTGAGGGGCGAGGCGCGCTCCCGGCGCTGCGGGAGCACGCTGGCGCTCGGGCTGGCGGTGGATGTCGAAGGGCGGATCAGCGCGCTGGGTCTGCGCCCGCACGCCTGTGCCATAGGTCAGGCAGCGGCCTTTGCCTTTGCGAGCGCCGCAAAGGGCCGCAGCCGGGAGCAGATTGCCGAAACGCGCCGCGCGCTGGCGGATTGGCTGGCCGGGACTGGTGATAGGCCGGACTGGCCGGGCATCGCTTTGGTCGAGCCTGCGCTGGGCTACCCCGCGCGGCACGGGGCGATCATGCTCGCCTGGGATGCGGCGTTGGCGGCGCTGGAGTGATGTGGGTCGCCGTCCCGCAGCGCTTGCCGCTCTGGATTGCCTCGTCGATGCGCTCTTCGCAATGACGAGACGGAACGGCAAGATTTCTTTGTATTGGCGCACTTTCCCAGCGGCCCTGGCTTCGCTACAGCCCGCGTTTCAGGGTGAAGTGCCGGGCGGTCTCAAGGTTGCCGGCAAGGGGATGGGAAAAACTTGGGCATGCATGAGGTGAATGGCGCACCCGAACCGACTGCCGCGGAAATCCGCCTGGTGGTTGCGGCCTCGTCGGTCGGCACCGTGTTCGAGTGGTACGACTTCTTCATCTACGGCACGCTGGGTGCAATCCTCTCCAAGGCCTTCTTCCCCACCGGCAACGCCACGCTGGAAATGCTGCTGTTCTGGCTCGTTTTCGCGGTGGGCTTCGGGTTCCGTCCGCTGGGCGCGGTGCTCTTCGGTTATCTCGGCGACAAGCTGGGCCGCAAGTATACGTTCCTCGTCACCGTCACCTTGATGGGCATTGCCACGGCGGGGGTCGGGCTGATCCCGCCCGCGTCCTCGATCGGCTACGCAGCGCCCGCGCTCGTGATCCTGCTGCGCGTGCTGCAGGGCTTGGCGCTGGGCGGCGAATATGGCGGCGCGGCGGTCTATGTGGCCGAGCATGCCGGGCCGGAGCGGCGCGGGTTCTTCACCAGCTTCATCCAATCGAGCGTGGTCGGCGGCTTCGTGCTCAGCCTTGCCGTGGTGCTGGTGTGCAAGGGCGTGATGAGCAAGGAGATCTGGGAGGCATGGGGCTGGCGCGTGCCGTTCCTGCTGAGCCTTGCGCTGCTGGCGGTTTCGCTGTGGATGCGGCTGAAGCTTTCGGAAAGCCCGGTGTTCAAGGCGATGAAGGACAGCGGCGAGATCGCCGGCAATCCGTTCATCGAAAGCATGACCTATCCCGGCAACGCCAAGCGCCTGTTTGTGGCGCTGTTCGGCGTGGCGGCGGGGTTGACGGTGATTTTCTACACCGCGATGTTCACGGGCCTGTCGTTCCTCAAGGGGCCGATGCGGGTCGATGATATGACCGCCGAGCTGATCGTGGGCCTAGCCTGCGTGATCGGCATGCCGTTCAGCGTATTGTTCGGCTACATTTCGGACAAGGTGGGGCGCAAGCTGCCGATCGTGCTGGGTTACCTCGCGATGCTGGCACTGGTGTTTCCGGTGTTCTGGATGATCGGCGCGGCGGCCAATCCGGGCCTTGCCGACATGGCGCGGCGCGAGCCGGTGGCGGTGAGCGGCCCCGATTGCGGCTACAATCCCTTCGCGGCCGAGCAGGCGACCAATTGCGGCAAGCTGTTGGCAGACTTGTCCGCCTCGGGCGTGCGCTACACGCTGGGCGAGGCGGGCGCGCTGGCCATGACCATCGGCGCGAAGCCGGCCGCGCTCGATGCCTATCCGTGGGCCGAGAAGAGCGCTGCGCGCGGCAAGGTGCTGCAGGCCATGCTGGGCGAAGCGGGCTATGACTTTGCCAAGGTGAAGCCGGACTTTGGCCGCAGCGCGATCATCGTGCTGGGCCTTGTCGTGTTGATGGCGCTGACGGGAGCGACCTATGGCCCGGCGGCTTCGGTGCTGGCGGAGATGTTCCCTGCGCGCATCCGCTACAGCTCGATGTCGATCCCCTATCACATCGGCACGGGCTATCTCGGCGGGTTCCTGCCGCTGATCTCGGCGCTGATCGTGGCCAAGACCGGCGATCCCTACGCCGGGCTGTGGTACACCTGGGTCGTGGTGCTGGTGGCGTTCGTGGTCGGGATCTGGGGCCTGAAGGGCGGTCCTCCGAAGGACTTCGCCCACGATGATGCCTGAAGACGTGCCGCCGCCCCCTGCTGCGCTGCGGCTGCGGCTCGACAGTGCGGCGCTGGCGGCTAACTGGACGGCGCTCGATGCAATGTCCGGCGCGGCTCGGGCCGGGGCGGCGATCAAGGCGGATTGCTATGGGCTGGGCGTGGCGGCCGCTGTGCCTGTGCTGGCGGCGGCAGGTTGCCGCGACTGGTTTGTTGCGCATTGGCAGGAAGCAGCGGCAGCGGCCCGGCTTGTCCCGGCAGGGCAGATCTCGGTGCTGCATGGACCGATGAATGACGCAGAAGCAGCCTATGCGCGGGCGCTCGGCGCAAGGCCGGTGCTCAATTCACTGGCGCAAGTGCGGCGCTGGCTGGCAACGGGGGGCGGCCCGTGCGACCTGATGGTCGATACCGGCATGAACCGGCTCGGCCTGGCGCTCGGCGAGATCGGCGATGCGGCGGTGAGTGCGTTGGAGATCGAGACCTGCATGAGCCATCTGGCGAGTGCGGACGAGGATTGTGCGCAGAATGCGGCGCAACTCGCGCGTTTTCGCGAGGTCACGAGTGCGGTGCGGGCTGAGCGCTACAGCTTGTGCAATAGCGCCGGGATTGCGCTGGGCGGTGACTATCAGTTCGACCTGACCCGTCCCGGCCTTGCGCTCTATGGCGGGGTGCCGCGCGGCGACTTTGCCGGGCAGATCGCGCAAGTGGCCTGGCCCGAGGCGGCGGTGATCCAGGTGCGCACACTCGCAGCTGGCGACTCGGTTGGGTACAACGCGACCTTCATTGCACCAGCACCGATGCGTGTGGGTGTAATTTCTGTGGGTTACGCGGATGGCTATCTGCGGTGCTGGTCTGGCCAGGGGCATGTGCTCTGGGAAGGCAGGCGGCTGCCGGTGCTCGGGCGCGTCTCGATGGACATGACGATCGTGGACCTCTCCACCGCAGAAAACTGCGGGGAAGGCGACTGGCTGGGGCTGGAATACGCGCTGCCGCAGGCTGCGGCGGCGAGCGGACTTTCACAATATGAACTGCTGACGTTGATGGGGCGAAGATTTGCCCGCAACGAATGATTTGTCGTTATCTCGCCAAGATTTATTGCGCTGCACATACCGCATCTGCTAAAAGCAAATGCATAATCCCAACAGGGCGCAGATAAAAATGGCAAACGCAGGCAAGGACGGCGATACCGTCATCATCAAGAAGTACGCCAACCGGCGGCTCTACAACACGCGCACCTCGAGCTACATCACGCTTGACCACCTTGCCCAGATGGTCAAAGAAAACATCGAATTCAAAGTCTTGGATGCCAAGACCGGTGCCGATCTGACGCACACGATCCTTACCCAGATCATCATGGAAGAAGAAGCGAGCGGCGAGCAGATGCTGCCGACGAGCTTCCTGCGCCAGCTGATTGCCATGTATGGAAACTCCATGCAGGCGCTGCTTCCGGGCTATCTCGAAGCCTCGATGGAGCATTTCCGCGAGAACCAGGTCAAGCTGCGGAAGGCGATCGAGGAGAGCATCGGTGCCAATCCGCTCGCGCAAATCGCGCAGCGCAACATGGAACTGTTCAAGGCCGCAACCGCCGCATTCGTGCCCGGCGCGGTCCAGGCGGCCGAAGCGGAGAAAGCCGCGGCCGCACCGGCTGACGATGAACTGGCTGCGCTGCGCAAGCAGATGGCCGACATGCAGAAGAAGCTGGACCAGCTCGCGGGCTGAAGAGGGCCGGGCATCCTCGTGATACGAGGATTGCCCGAATCCCGTTTGCGCCCTAACCGGCCAGCATGAGCCAGAACGCAACGATCAAGCACGCCCTGCCCGTCCTGCGGCAGGATGATTTCGCCCAGTGGTATCAGGCGGTCATCGCCGAAGCCGAACTCGCCGAGGAATCCGGCGTGCGCGGCTGCATGGTGATCAAGCCTTGGGGCTACGGCATCTGGGAACGCATCCAGAAGTTGATGGACGAACGCATCAAGGAAGCTGGCGTCGAGAACTGCTACTTCCCCCTGTTCATCCCGCTTTCGTATTTCGCGCGTGAGGCCGAGCATGTCGAAGGCTTTGCCAAGGAAATGGCGGTCGTCACGCATCACCGGCTGATCGGTGATGGCAAGGGCGGACTGGTACCCGATCCCGAGGCGAAGCTGGAAGAGCCGCTGATCGTGCGGCCGACTTCCGAAACAGTGATCGGCGCAGCCATGGCGCGCTGGATTCAGTCTTGGCGCGATCTGCCGATGCTGACCAACCAGTGGGCCAACGTTGTGCGCTGGGAAATGCGCACGCGCATGTTCCTGCGCACGAGCGAGTTCCTTTGGCAGGAAGGCCACACCGCGCACGCCGACGAAGCGGATGCGATGGCCGAAACGCTGCGCGCGCTCGAAATGTACCGCAGCTTTGCCGAGGACGTGCTGGCGATGCCGGTGGTCGCGGGCCCCAAGCCCGAGAACGAGCGCTTCCCCGGCGCGGTCGAGACGTTCTCGATCGAGGCGATGATGCAGGACGGGAAGGCGCTGCAGGCGGGCACTTCGCATTACCTCGGCACCACTTTCTCCGAAGCCGCCGGCATCCGCTATCAGGACAAGGAAGGCCAGCAGACGCTGTGCCACACCACGAGCTGGGGCGTTTCGACGCGCATGATCGGCGGCGTGATCATGACACACGGCGACGATGACGGGCTGCGCACGCCGCCACGCATCGCGCCGCAGCAGATCGTGATTCTGCCAATGCTGCGCGACAACGACGGCGATGCTGCGCTGCTGGAATACTGCGCCGGTCTGCGCGCCAAGCTGGCAGCGCTGACGGCGTTTGACGAGAAGGTGCGCGTGCTGCTCGACAAGCGGCCGGGCAAGGCGACCGCCAAGCGCTGGGGCTGGGTCAAGAAGGGAGTGCCCTTGATCCTCGAGATCGGCGGGCGCGATGCGGAAGGCGGGCAGGTTTCCATGCTGCGCCGCGACCGGCTGTGGCGCGAGGATGGCAAGGCCAATTTCGTCGGCATGGGGCAGGATGATTTCGTCAGCGCAGCCGTGGGTGAACTGGAAGCGATCCAGAGCGCGCTGTTCCTTGAGGCGCGGGATCGGCGCGACGCGCAGATCGAGCGCGGGATCAGCGATCTTGAGGGGCTCGCGGCATACTTTTCCGAGGACAAGGACTTTCCGGGCTGGGTGGAGCTGTGCTGGTCGCGGCCCACCGGCGCGGCGCTCGACAAGGTGGTGGAGCAGCTCAAGGCCCTGAAGCTCACGATCCGCAACACGCCGATGGACGCGGCGCCGGTTGAAGGCCTGTGTCCGTTTACCGGCCAGCCTGCGGTGGAGCGCATTCTGGTGGCGCGCGCGTACTGAACTTTGGGGCGGGGGCGGGGCTTGATGTCTCGACTTCGCTCGACACGAACGGAGGTTGGGGTATGGGTTGGAGCATGAAAAAGCTCCTCCCGTTCCTTCTCGCCACCCTGCCCACCGCTGCTTTCGCGGCACCGGACGACGGCGTCACGCAGGCCCGGCTTGAAGCCGATATCGCGCGGCTTGTCGCATTCGGCACGCGCCATACACTTTCCTCGCAGGACGATCCGAAGCGCGGGATCGGCGCGGCGCGCAAGTGGGCGGAAGCGGAGTTTCGCAAGACCGGCGCTGCTTGCGGCGGATGCCTCGAGATCGTGTTGTCCGAAACCGTGGTGCAGGGCGACCGCGTGCCCTCGCCGACTCGCCTTGTCGATGTCGTGGCGATCCAGCGCGGGACAGAGCGGCCCAATGAGGTCGTGATCGTGCAGGGGCATATCGACAGCCGCAACTCCGATCCGCTCGATGCCACGGGCATTGCGCCGGGCGCGAACGACGATGGTTCGGGCACCGCGCTGGTGCTGGAAGCGGCGCGGGTGCTTTCGAAGCAGAAATATGCCGGAACGATCGTTTATGCCGTGCTCTCGGGCGAGGAGCAGGGGCTCTATGGCGGCAAGTTGCTGGCGGACTACGCGAAGCAGCAGGGCTGGACCGTCAAGGCCGTGCTCAACAACGATATCGTCGGCAATTCGCGCGGGTCTGACGGGCTGGTGGACGACGCCCATGTGCGCGTGTTTTCCGAAGGGCCGCGCGATGATGCGAGCGAGAAGGCGCGCGATGCGCAGCGTTCCATCGGCGGTGAGAACGACAGCCCTTCGCGCAATCTCTCGCGCTGGCTGGCGGGGCTCGGCGATAGCGGGCTAGCGGTGCGGCAGGTCTGGCGTGCGGACCGGATGGGGCGCGGCGGGGATCACCTGCCGTTTCAGGCCCTCGGCTATCCGGCGGTGCGGTTTACCGTGGCGGTCGAGAATTACGAGCGTCAGCACCAGAACGTGCGGACCGAGGCGGGGCGGCCGTTCGGCGATCTGCCCGAGGCGATGGACTTTCCCTATCTCGCCAAGGTGACGAAGCTTAACGTGCGCGCGCTGGCGGCGCTGGCGGGAGCGCCGATGCCGCCGGTGGCCAAGGTCATGGCGGCCGTGCAGACCTTTACCGAGGTGGCCTGGACGTCGGTGCCGGGTGCAGCGCGCTACCGCGTATGGCAGCGCAGGACAGATGCGCCGGGCTGGGACGCGAAGCCTTTGGCCGAGACGGCAGCGACGCATCTCAGGCTTGAAGGCGTGCGCGGGGATGACTGGTTTTTCGGCGTGAGCGCGGTGAGCGCGGACGGGGCGGAAAGCCCGGTGGCCTCTGCGGTGCCGGGCGGGGCCTATCTGCCGGAAGCCGCTGCCAAGCCCTGACCTTGCTATTGAGCCGCGCAGCGCTCACAGGTTTGTGATGGCAATTCGCAAGCAGACACCCACCGGGCCCGACGGCCTGCCCTCGCGCCAGCAAGTGCTGGACTTCATCGCCGCGAGCGAGGAACCGGCAGGCAAGCGCGAAATCGCGAAGGGGTTCGGGCTGAAGGGCACCGAAAAGATCGCGCTCAAGGCGCTGCTCAAGGACATGGCTGAGGAAGGCCTGATCGACGGCAACCGCAGCGCGTTCCACCGCATGGGCGGGGTGCCCAAGGTTACGGTGCTGCGCGTGCTGGAAATTGAAGACGGGCAGCCGCTGGCGATCCCGGACACATGGCAGCCCGATGACGGCGCGCCGCCGCCGCGCGTGCGGATCATCGAGCCGCGCGGCAAGGGAAAGAGCGCGCAGGCCGCGCTCAAAGTGGGCGACCGGGTGCTGGCGCGGACCGAAGAAGCGGGCCGGGGCCTCATTGCGCATGTGATGAAGAAGCTGCCGACCCGGACCGAGCAGGTGCTGGGTGTTGTCGAGTTCGACGGGGCCGGCAAGCCGTGGCTCGCGCCTGTGGACAAGCGTGTGCGCAACGCTGTGGCTATCGCGGACTTGGGCGGTGCGGCGGAAGGCCAGCTGGTGTTGGGCGAGCCCGTCAGCAAAAGCCCGCGCGCTGGGCTGAAGGTGACCGAAGTGCTGGGCGATCCGCTGGCACCGCGCGCGTTCAGCCTGATCGCGATCCACAAGCACGGCATACCATTCGTATTCCCGCAGGAGGCGCAGGACGAAGCGGCGCTGGCGGCGGGCATGGCGCTCTCCGAAGATCAGCGCGAGGACCTGCGCGCGCTGCCGATTGTGGCCATCGACCCGATCGACGCGCGCGACCATGACGATGCGATCTGGGCTGAGCCCGATGGCGAGGGCGGCTTCCGCGCGGTCGTGGCGATTGCGGACGTGAGCTTTTATGTGCGGCCGGGCGGGGCTGTGGACCGCGAGGCAAGGAAGCGCGGCAATTCGGTCTATTTCCCCGACCGCGTGGTGCCGATGCTGCCGCATGTGCTGAGCTCGGATGTCTGTTCACTCAAGGTCGGCGCGGACCGGGCGGCGATGGCTTGCCATCTCACTATCGATGCTGAGGGCCGGGTGACGGGCTGGCGCTTCACCCGGGCGCTGGTTCGGATTGCCGAAGTGATCGCCTATGAAGAGGCGCAGCGGCGGATCGATGCGCGGGAGGCTGCGCCGCATCTGCAGAACCTGTGGGCGGCGTGGCGGCTGCTGGAAAAGGCCCGCACCAACCGCGATCCGCTGGAACTCGAACTGCCCGAACGGCGCGTTATGCTCGACGAGAAGGGCAAGATTGCCGAGATTGCCTTGCGCGAGCGGCTCGATGCACACCGCGTGGTCGAGGACTTCATGATCGCAGCGAACGTGGCGGCGGCCAAGGCGCTGGAGGCCAAGGTTGCCCCGGTCGTCTACCGCATCCACGAGCCGCCGAGCCGCGAGAAGCTGGTGGCGCTGAAGGACTATCTCGCAACCTTCGGGCGAAAGCTGGCGCTGGGGCAAGTGATCACGCCGGGTCTGTTCAACCGGATGCTGAAGGACGTGACCGACGAGGCGGAAAAGGCGCTCGTGATGGAAGCTGTGCTGCGCAGCCAGACTCAGGCCTATTACGGGCCGCGCAACGCTGGGCACTTTGGGTTGGCGCTTGGCAGCTATGCGCACTTTACCTCGCCGATCCGGCGCTATTCGGACCTTCTGGTCCACCGCGCGCTGGTGGACAGCTGGCATCTGGAGCAGCCGCGGCCCGAAGCGCGCGAGATTCCGGCCACCTCCGGGCTATCGGACCAGGACCGCAGCGATCTGGCGCGGATCAGCGATGTCATCAGCAAGGCCGAGCGGCGCGCGATGGAAGCGGAGCGCGAGACGATCGACCGCTATGTCGCGGCGTGGCTTTCGGGCCGGGTGGGCGAGGTGTTCGATACGCGGATCACCGGCGTGCAGAAATTCGGCCTGTTTGCGACGGTCATCGGGCTCGGCGGGGATGGGCTGGTGCCGGTCTCGACGCTGGGCTCCGAGCGGTTCGCCCATGACGAGAAGCGGCAGGTGTTGGTGGGCGAGGAGACCGGTGAGACCTTTGCCATGGGAATGATCCTCAAGCTGCGGCTTGCCGAGGCCAATCCGCTGACAGGCGCGCTGAAGTTCGAGCCGGTGGAACTGCCCGATGGCGCCGGGCGGATCGAGCCGCGCGGGGGGCGGCCGCATGACCGTGGACCGAAAAAGACCGGCGGTTTCATGCTGGGGCCGCGCGGGCGGCCGCGCAATATCCGCCATCAGGGGCGGCGCAAGTAGCTTTCTCCAGATCCGCTCACCCTGAGCTTGTCGAAGGGTGCTGGAGCGACCGTGGTGCAAGGTGCTTCGACAAGCTCAGCACGAGCGGTCTGGGGGAGGGGACCTCTAACGGCGCCCGTCAGCTGAACGAATCGATGCCGCGTTCGTCGATGCCGCCGGGCACGATCATCAGCACGCAAGGGAGCTGCCCGAGGTGCGAGGTGAAATGGGTGACGAGGGGGCCGGGATTGCCATCGGCCGCTGCGCCCAGCACCAGCGCGGAGACTTCGGGATGCTCGCCGAGGTATTCGCGCACAACCTGCGGGCCGGCGCCGGTGCGCACGGCAACGGCGGGCTGGAGGCCTGATTCGCTGGCGAGACTGCCGGCGGCGGCACGGGCTAGATCTTCGGCACGCTCGCGCGCTTCGGCCTCGATCGTCGCCTGGATGCTGCCGAACACGACGAACTCCTGCCGGGGCACGAGCGCAAGAATGTGGACGGTGCCGCCCGTGCGCACGGCGCGGCGGGCAGCAAAACGCAATGCGCGGGCGGCTTCCTCGGTATCGTCCATGATGACGAGATAGACGCGACTGGCCGCGCGCACTGCAGCGCCCGGCGTGCCCTCAGCCTCGCTTGCCATGCCAACCATGCCTGCCCCCTTGCGAAATGGTCATTGTCCACGCCGATCGCATGTCGCCTATACCGCAGGGTAATGCGTATTGGCCTAATTCGTATGCGGGGCAAGCGCCAAGAGACTTGACCGGCCTTGCCCGGGTGGCGAAATGGCACGCCATGTGCCAAGAGGCGCGCGCAAGGCGGGGGAGGCCAGATGGCTCCTCCCGGCGCAAGGCCTCGCAAACCAGGCCCGGTAACCATAAGGGAAAAGAGCTGCCCATGCCGATCCAGATCAAGATGCCCGCGCTGTCACCCACGATGGAGGAAGGCACGCTGGCCAAGTGGCTGGTGAAGGTTGGCGACAAGGTTTCCTCGGGCGATATCATGGCCGAGATCGAGACCGACAAGGCAACCATGGAGTTCGAGGCAGTCGACGAGGGCACCGTGGTGGCGATCGACGTGGCCGAAGGGACCGAGGGCGTGAAGGTCGGCACCGTGATCGCGACGATCGCGGGCGAGGATGAGGGTGATGCGGCTCCGGCAGCAACCCCGGCAACGGCTGCACCGGCACCTGTCGCAGCGGCCCCGGCTCCGGCACCTGCCGCAGTTGCTGCCCCGGCGCCTGTTGCGACGGCTCCGGTTGCGGCACCTGCTCCGGTGGCACCTGCGGGTGATCGCATCGTGGCGAGCCCGCTGGCCAAGCGCATCGCCGGCGAGAAGGGCATTGACCTTAACACGGTGACCGGTAGCGGCCCGCACGGACGGATCATCAAGGCCGATCTGGATGTGGCTCCGGCAGTGGCAACGCCTGCAGCCGTGGCTGCGCCGGTTGTGGCAGCTCCGGCACCTGCTGCCGCGCCTGCGCCGTTCAGCACCGATATCCCGCACGAGGCGGTCAAGCTTTCCTCGATGCGCAAGACCATTGCGCGCCGCCTCACCGAAGCCAAGGCGACCGTCCCGCATTACTACCTGACGGTCGATATCAGCCTCGACAAGCTGCTCAAGCTGCGTGCGGAGCTGAACTCGGCGCTGGCGGGCCAGGGCGTCAAGCTCTCGGTCAACGACCTCCTGATCAAGGCGCTGGGCAAGGCGCTGATTCTAGCGCCCGATGCGAACGTGAGCTTCGCGGGCGACAATCTGATCCGATATTCGCGCGCCGATATTGCCGTCGCGGTCTCGATCCCCGGCGGGCTGATCACGCCGATCGTGACGGGGGCTGACGTCAAGTCGATCTCGGCGATCCAGAAGGATATGGCCGACCTTGCCGCGCGCGCGAAAGCGGGCAAGCTGGCGCCGCACGAGTATCAGGGCGGCACGGCCAGCCTTTCGAACCTGGGCATGTTCGGCATCAAGCAGTTCGAGGCGGTGATCAATCCGCCGCAGGGCATGATCATGGCGATCGGCGCGGGCGAGAAGCGGCCTTATGTGATCGACGATGCGCTGGGGATCGCCACGGTGATGTCCGCCACCGGCAGCTTCGACCACCGCGCCATCGACGGGGCGGAAGGCGCGCAGCTGATGCAGGCGTTCAAGACGCTGGTGGAAGCGCCGCTGGCGCTCGTCGCCTGAACAACCGGGCCTGATCATATTGAGAGCGGCGCGCCTGCACGAGCAGGCTAAACCAGACGCCGACATCAAGGAGCATTTGCGTGGCTGACCAATACGATCTTCTCGTGCTCGGCTCGGGCCCCGGCGGTTATGTCGCGGCGATCCGGGCTGCGCAGCTGGGCCTCAAGGTCGGCATCGTGGAGCGCGAACTGCTGGGCGGCATCTGCCTCAACTGGGGCTGCATTCCCACCAAGGCGCTGCTGCGTTCGGCTGAAGTGTTCAACCAGATGAAGCATGCCGCTTCGTATGGTCTGGCGGCGGACAACATCCGCGCGGATATCGATGCGGTGGTGAAGCGTTCGCGCGGGGTGGCCAAGCAGCTCAACCAGGGCGTCACGCACCTGATGCGCAAGAACAAGATCACCGTGCATATGGGCACCGGCGTGCTCAAGGGTGCGGGCCAGGTCGAAGTGACGGGTGAGAAGGGCACGGAAGTGCTCTCCGCCAAGCACGTGATCGTGGCGACCGGTGCGCGCGCGCGCGATCTTCCGTTTGCCAAGGCGGACGGGGACCGCATCTGGACCTACCGCCACGCCATGGTGCCGCCCGCGATGCCAACCAAGCTGCTGGTGATCGGCTCGGGCGCGATCGGGATCGAATTTGCGAGCTTCTATAACGACATGGGCGCGGATGTTACGGTCGTCGAGATGATGGACCGGATCGTGCCGGTGGAGGACGCGGACGTTTCTGCGTTCCTCGAAAAATCGCTGACCAAGCAGGGGATCAAGATCCTGACCGGCGCAGGCGTGGAAAGCATTGCCACCAGCGCGGCAGGCGTGAAGGCGAAGATCAAGGGCCCAAAGACTCCAAATGGGGATGGCGCTTCGGCGGAGCACGATTTCAGCCATGTGATTGTGGCGGTGGGCATCGTGCCCAACACCGAGAACATCGGCCTCGAAGCGCTGGGCGTTGCCGCCGAGCGCGGGATCATCGCCATCGACGGTTATGGCCGCACCAATGTGCCGGGTGTCTGGGCTATCGGCGACGTGACGCCGGGGCCGTGGCTGGCGCACAAGGCGAGCCATGAGGGCGTGATCGCGGCGGAAGCCATCGCGCAGGCGCTCGGCAACACCGAAGTCCACCCGCACCCGATGGACCGGCTCAACATCCCCGGCTGCACTTACTGCCACCCGCAGGTGGCGAGTGTGGGCCTGACCGAGGCCAAGGCCAAGGAAGCGGGCTACGAGCTCAAGGTCGGCACGTTCCCGTTCATCGGCAACGGCAAGGCGATTGCGCTGGGCGAGGCCGAGGGCTTCATCAAGACGGTCTTCGACGCGGCGACCGGCGAACTGCTCGGCGCGCACATGATCGGCGCGGAAGTGACCGAGCTGATCCAGGGCTATGTCGTGGGCAAGACGCTCGAGACCACCGAGGCCGAACTGATGCACACCGTCTTCGCGCACCCGACGCTTTCGGAAATGATGCACGAGAGCGTGCTCGCGGCGTACGGGCGCGCGATCCATATCTGATCCGGTGGCCGCCGTGCCCACGCATGACGTGATCGTGCTGGGCGCGGGTGCCGCCGGGCTGTTCTGTGCGGGCCTTGCAGGGCAACGCGGGAGGCGTGTGGCGCTGCTCGATCATGCCGATGCGCCGGGCAAGAAGATCCTGATTTCGGGGGGAGGGCGGTGCAACTTCACCAACCTCCATACCGCGCCGGACCGCTATCTGTCCGAGAACCCGCATTTCGCGCGCTCGGCGCTGAGCCGCTATACGCCGGCGGACTTCATCGCGCTGATCGAGCGGTATGGCATTGCGTGGCATGAGAAGACGCTGGGGCAGCTGTTCTGCGATGGCTCGGCCAAGCAGATCGTGGCGATGCTGGTGGAGGAATGCCGCGCAGGCGGGGTGGACTTGCGCTGCGGCGAGTCGGTGGGCGCGGTCGACCATGCGGACGGACTGTTTCGGGTTCAGTTCGGCGCGCAAACGCTGGTCGCTCCCGCACTGGTGATCGCGACCGGCGGGCCCTCGATCCCCAAGATGGGCGCGACCGGATTCGCCTATGATCTGGCGCGCAAATTCGGGCTCAAGGTCGTGCAGCCGCGCCCGGCGCTGGTCCCGCTGACGCTTTCCGGCGAGGATGTGCTGTTTCGCGAGCTTTCCGGCGTTTCAGCCGAAGTGGTTGCGCGCGCAGGCAAGGCGGCATTTCGCGAGGCGGCCCTGTTCACGCATCGGGGGCTTTCGGGGCCTGCGATCTTGCAGGTTTCGTCTTACTGGCGGCCGGGGGAAAGCGTGGCGATTGATTTCCTGCCCGATCAGGCGCCGGACTGGCTGCTGGCGGCCAAGCGCGAGCGGCCGCGTGCGGCGATGGCGCGGGTACTGGGCGCTGCGCTGCCCGAGCGGTTGGCGGGGCGGCTCGCCGAAAGCGTGGGCGTGGCGGGCGAGCTTGGCCAGACGCAGGACAAGGTGCTGCGCGCGGCAGAAGCGCGGCTGCGGCAATGGATTTTCACGCCAAGCGGCAGCGAAGGCTTTGCCAAGGCAGAAGTGACGGCGGGCGGGATCAGCACGGCGGGGCTTTCCTCGCGAACGATGGGCGCGAATGCCGTGCCGGGGCTCTATGCCATCGGCGAAGCGGTGGACGTGACTGGCTGGCTCGGCGGTTATAACTTCCAGTGGGCCTGGGCGAGCGCGCACGCCGCTGCGGCAGCGCTGGCGGAGGTTTCATGAAAGTTACCCGGCACTTGCGGGATTAAGCTTACGGTGGAACTATTCGGCAAGGTCCGGTGCGCGATGATGCATGCCCGGCCATTCAGGACTTCCAGCCGAGGGAGAGCGTCATGACGCAGTACACATCCAACGGCAGCGTAAGCTCTTTTGCCCTCTCCGACGACGCATTCATCGATTCGCTCTTTTCACCTGACGCTGCGTTTCGCACGAAGTGGGCCGGGCAGGCGGGCGGCTCGACGCAGATCAGCTACAGCTTCACGTTCCTGAACGGATTCGCCTCGAAATTCGTGACCGGTTATGGCCCGGAACCGACCGCGACCCAGCACTTCGGCGTGACTGGCGCGCAGATTCCGGGGATCGACCTTGCCTTCCAGCGCTGGGCCGATGTCGCCAATGTCAAGTTCACGAAGATCACGGAAGACGCTGCGGGCAATGTCGGCGACATCCGCGTGGGCTACTCCTCTGCCGTAAGCCCGGACTATTGGGGCTATTGCCAGTGGATCTCCAACGGGGCCGGGCCGGCGCACGGCGACATCTGGATCGAGCCGGGGGTCACGACGGGCACGTTCCAGCCCCTCACCTACGATTTCCTCGCGATGATGCACGAAATCGGCCACGCGCTGGGGCTCGACCACCCGTTCGAGGGCAATGTGATCCCGGCGGGCTATGACGACGCGCGCTACACGATCATGTCGTACACCCAGCCTGCAGGTAACTTCTACTTCAAGCCCGGATCGACCCAGGCGCAGTATCTCGTCATCTCACCGATGGTCTACGACATCGCGGCGGTGCAGAAGATCTACGGTGCGAACATGTCGTACCACACGGGCAACGACCTCTACGCGTTCACGCCGAGCCAGCCGGTCTACCAGACGATCTGGGATGCGGGCGGAACCGATACGCTGGATGTGAGTGCGTTCAGCCTGGGCTGCACGGTCACGCTGGTGCCGGGGACTTATTCGCAGCTGACGTATTCCGACACCCTGCTCGATGCCAATATCGGCATTGCCTTTGGCTGCACGATAGAGAACGCGCGCGGCGGGGCGGGCGCAGACACCATCACCGGCAACGATGCGGCCAACGTGCTTTCCGGCAATGGCGGGGCAGACACGCTGACCGGCGGGGCGGGCAATGATACGCTGGACGGCGGGTCCGGCGACGATACCGAGGCGGGCGGCGACGGCAATGACACCTTCAACGCCGGGACCGATGGCGGCAAGGACAGCTTTGACGGCGGTAGCGGGCAGGACACGGTCAACTATGGCAAGGCGTTGGCGGCCGTCACCGTCGATCTGACGGCAGGAACTGCCTCGGGTACGGTTGCCGGAGACGTGGCGAAGGTTGGATCGGACACGCTCGTTTCAGTCGAGGCCGTGATCGGCAGCGCGTTCAACGACACCCTGCTCGGGAGCGGCGGGAATGACGTGTTCGTGGGCGGTGCCGGGAACGACGTGATCGATGGCCGCGGCGGGATCGACACAGTGCTCTATACCTCGGCAACCGGGCCGGTCACGGTGAACCTTGCGCTGACGGGGGCGCAGAACACCGGAGCCGCCGGATGGGATACGCTGACGGCTGTGGAGAATCTCTCCGGATCGGCCTTCAACGATACCCTGACCGGCAACAGCGGCAACAACGTGCTGAACAGCTATGCCGGTGCCGACACCATGGCGGGCGGCCTTGGCAACGATATCTACGCTGTCGACAATGCCGGAGACGTCGTGAGCGAGGCCAATGATGCCGGGCGCGACCTGATTGTTTCGTGGATCAGCCTGACGCTTGGCGCGAATGTCGAAAACCTGACGCTTTCCGGCTCGGCGGCGATCAACGGCACGGGCAACGAGCTGGCGAATCTGATCAACGGCAATTCCGCGAGCAACGTGCTTTCGGGCCTCGACGGAAACGATCAACTGCAGGGCGGGGGAGGCGCGGATATCCTGATTGGCGGGGCGGCGCGCGACGTGATGATCGGCGGTGCCGGTGCGGACACCTTCCGATTTGCCGGTGGCGACTTCGGGGGTCTCGCCATCTGGACTTGCGACCTCATCAGCGATTTCAGCCGCACGGATGGCGACCGGATCGATCTCTCTGCCGTCGATGCCAACAGCGCCAACGGCTCCAGCAACGATGCCTTTGCCTTTATCGGCGGCAGCGCCTTCGGCAAGGTGGCCGGCCAGCTGCGCGTGGAGGTGATATCCGGCCTCAGCATCGTGCAAGGCGATACCAACGGCGACGGGCTTGCCGACTTCTGGATCCGCTGCAACGGCGCACCGGCGCTGGCGGCAGGCGACTTCGTTCTCTGATCCGGGACGAGGCGGCTATCTGCCGCTTTCCGCAGGGGCGGCGTAGACCTGCTCACCGGCGATCCAGGTCGCCAGCACGCGGGTATCGTGGATCTGGCCGACCGGCACCGTAAGCGGGTTGCGATCGAGCACGATGAGATCGGCGAGCTTGCCGGGCTCCAGCGTGCCCCCCTTATCGAGCCTGCCCATTTCCGCCGCGCCATTGCGCGTAAACACGGCCAGGGCCTGCTCGCGCGTGATGCGCTGGCCTTCGTTGATCGGATCGCCGGTCGCGCCGGGGACCTGCCGCGTCACCAGCGTCTCGAAGGCGAGCCACGGATTGACCGAGGGGACCACCGGCCAATCCGAACCGGTCACGACATTGGCACCGCTCTCCAGCACGTCACGCATCGGCCAGAGCCGCTTCATCCGTTCGGCGCCGACTGCCTTGGCGATATCGACCGAGGTGATCGGGGTGGGCCACCAGATGTAGGGCGAGAGCTCCCAGGTGAAATGCAGTTCGTGGCCACGCGGGACATCGGCGGTATCGATGAAGGTGTTGTGGCCGATCTCATGGTGCGGACCCGCATCGCCATTGGCCATCCGCGCGGCGGCAATGGCCTCGACCGCCTCGCGCACTGCGCCGTCGCCGGCCGCGTGGAATTTGACCTGAATGCCCTGCCGGTCAAACGCGGCGACGGCGGGGAAGAGCGTGTTCTCGGGGATCAACTTGAGGCCGCGCCCCTCGCCGGGACCCTGATCATCGTGCGGCCCGCCGCGGTGCGCATAGGGCGAAAGCATGACGGCGGTGCGGCCTTCGAGCGGGACGCCATCGAGGAACATCTTGACGCAATCGAGCTTGAGCCGGCCTGCGCTCCAAGCCTGGCGCTGAGGGATCAGGCCCTCGCTGTCGCCCGAATTGGGGCCCCAGACGATGCAGCCGCGCGCGTACTGCTTGAGCCCGCCCGACCTCGCATAGGCGGAAAGCCCCTCGATCATCTCCCGCCGCACGGCGGCATCGGTGAAGCCGACGATGCCGTAGGACAGCATCTCGTCGGTGGCGACCTTGATCGCCTGCACCTGCTGCTCGGTGGAGGCCTTGGGCATGAAGCGTTCGATATCGCGCGCGGTGACTTCGCGCAGGACGCCAGTGGGTTCGCCCTTGGCATCGCGGTCGATCACCCCGCCGGGCGTGTCCTTGGTGGTGCGGGAGATGCCCGCAATGCGCAGGACCTGGGAATTGACCCACACGCTGTGCAGGCTCTCATCGTTGAGCATGACCGGATTGTTTGGTGCGGCGGCATCGAGCAGGCGCTTGTTCTGCTCGCCCGGTTTGAACGCGGCGCCGACCCAGCTGCCGCCGGTGATCCATTCGCCGGGCTTTGCCTTGGCGGCGCAAGCCTTGATCGCAAGGGCTATGGCCTTGGCATCGGCACCTTGCGCGAAACGGCAGGAAAGCTTGTCGCGCCCGGCGAAGTAGGTGTGGACGTGCATGTCGTAAAGGCCGGGCATCACGGTGCGGCCGGCCAGATCGATGGTGCGTGCGGAAGGCGCGGCCATCGCGGCGATTTCGGCATCGGTGCCGGTCGCGACGATGGTGCCGCCTGAAACGGCTAGGGCCTGCGCCGCGCCGGAGGGGGTGATCACGGTGCCGTGCAGGAAGACCAGATCGACCGGCGCGGGCTGCGCCAAGGCGGGGCCGCAGCCAAGGAGCGCTCCGGCCAGGAGGGCAACACGGAGCGTCGGAGCTTCAAATCGGATCATGCTTCACGAACTTTCACCATGGGGAGACGGGAGCGAATAGGCCTGCACGGGGCGCGGTGCGGCTTGGCCGATGCGGCCAAACTGGCGCGGCCCCCTTGCCCGTACCCCGCACCATGCGGGATGGTCCGATCCGGAGGCAAACGCGGGGTCTTTGCGCATGGGACACGGGCGGGCATGCTGAAGCCAACGATCTCGGTCCTCGTGCTGCGCCACGTGGTCAATTGCCTCGACCTTGTCGGCTGCGATCCCGAACCGATGCTGGCGCGCATCGCCCTGCGGCGTGACGACCTCGACAACGCACGCGCCGTCATGCCGCTCGAGGCATTCCTCGGCTTTCTGGAATGCGCGGCGCGTGAGGCGGGCAATCCCTATCTCGGGCTGCAGGCGGGGCGATTGGGTGCGCTCAACAGTCTGGGCGCGCTCGGCTTTCTGTTCCTCAGCGCGCCATCGCTGCGTGCAGCCTTCACCGGCTTTGCGGCCTATCTCGCGACGATTCAGGACGCGGTGCGCAACCGCTTCAGCGCGGATGAGGGCCTTGCCACGTTCGAGTACCTCATCACCGACCAGACGCTGCAATCGCGGCGGCAGGATGCGGAATTCTCGATCGCGCTGATGCACAACATGTGCCGCAACTATGTCGGCGGCGAGTTCGAAGTGGTCGAGGTGCGCTTCGAGCATTCCTGCGTGGGCGACGAGCGGGTCTACCGGGAATTCTTCCGCTGTCCGGTGTTCTTCGATCAGGAAACCAATGCCTTTTGCTTCGAGGCGCGTTTTCTCGAGTGCACGAGCCCGGTGATCGATCCGGAGCTCTTCCCGATCGTGGAGGAGCATCTGCGTCGCCGCGCGGCGGAAAGTGCCCGGCGCGGAACATCTCTTGGCGCGCTGGTCCGGGCGCTGGAGGCCAGTCCGCTCGACCACGCGCCGCAGCTGGAGGAAGTGGCCGAGACCATGGGCGTTTCGGCGGCGACGCTGAGCCGGCGGCTGCGCGCGCAAGGGCTGCGCTGGCGCGATCTCGTAAACGAACGGCGCATGCAGGCGGCGGCGCGGCTGCTGCGTCAGAGCCGCCGGGATGTCGCCGAGATCGCGCTGTCGGTCGGCTTTGCCGAAAGCGCGAGCTTCATCCGCCGCTTCGGCCGCCATTTCGGGATGACCCCGCAGGCTTATCGCCGCGCAGCCGGTGAGGACTTCAGCGCAAGGCAAACGCCACCATCGCATCACTGAGCCGGGTGCCGAAGCCGCCGTGCCCTCCGGCGGAGACGACGACATACTGGCGGCCATCGGTGTGGCGAAAGGTCATCGGGGTGGCGGTGGCGGGCGCGGGAACGAAGGCTTGCCAGAGCTCGCGCCCGGTCTGGATATCGTAGGCGCGCAGGCGGCTATCGAGGCTGGCACCGATGAAGACAAGGCCGCCGCGCGTGACGATGGGGCCGCCCTGATTGGGCGCGCCCCACGCTGCGGGGGACGTGATCCCGTTGGAGAGTGTGAGGCGGCCGAAGGGGACTTGCCAGCGAGTCTGACCGGTCTTCATGTCGATGGCAGTGAGGCGGCCCCACGGCGGCGGATTGCACGGCACGCCAAGCGGCGACATCAGCACTTCGCGCAGCATGACATAGGGCGAGCCCTGCATCTCGTAGTAGGAGACACCGGGCTTCAGATCACGTTTGGCATCGAACTTGGCGCGCGGGACGAGGCGAACCGAGGCCGCGAGATTCGAGGAGTTGACCACGGCAAGCCCACTTCCGGGATCATAGGCAAGGCCGCCCCAGTTGGTGCCGCCGAGAAAGCTGGGGTGCAGCAGCGAGCCGCGTACGCTGGGCGGGGTGAACAAGCCTTCATTCCGCAAACTGGCGATGCGGGTGCGGCAAGCCGCCGTGTCATAGCCGAGCAGGCCCCAGGCGTCTTCCGGGCGAAGGCGCTGCGAGGTGACGGCATGGGGAAGGAGCGGCATGGGCTGGGTGGGCGAGGCGCGCTCTCCCGGCATGTCGCTGGCAGGCACGCGGCGTTCGACGACTGGAAACAGCGGCTTGCCGGTCTCCCGGTCGAGCACGAAGATATTGCCGGTCTTGCTCGCCTGAATCACCGCTTCGGCGGCGCGCCCACCGTGGTCGATGGTGGCGAGAGTGGGCGCGGCGGGCAGATCGTAGTCCCACAGATCGTGGTGGACGGTCTGGTACGACCACACCTTGCGGCCGGTGCGCATATCGAGCGCGACGACGGCGTTGGCATCGGGGATGCGGCCCAGGCGGTTGATGCCGAGCGTATCCCAGCTGGCGCTGCCGGTGGGGAGGAACAGCCAGCCGCGCTTGGCATCGACGGAGATCGGTGCCCAGGCATTGGCCGCGCCGGTGACAGCGGAGATATCGTCCGGGATCGGGTTCCACGTCCACAGCGGCTTGCCGGTCACCACGTCGAAAGCTCGAACGATGCCATCCAGCGAATTGCGGTACATGTTGTCCTGCACCGCCGTGCCCAAGGCCACGATATTGCCCCATACGGCGGGAGGCGAAGTGTTGGCGGGTTTGCCTTCGCCCTTGTAGTCCATCGCGCCGAGGTCGACGCGGCCGTTCTGGCCGAAGCCGGTGCAGACGCGGCCGGTATCGGCATCGAGTGCGTGCAGCACGGCGTTCTGCGCGCCGTAGAGGATGCGCTTGCCGCAAGGCTGTGCGCGGGCTGCCGGCGTATCGGCCTGCCAGTAGGCGACGCCGCGGCAGTAGTTCTCGTGGTACATGTTGCCGGTGCGCGGCTTCTTCGGATCGAACGACCATAGCTCGCGGCCCGAGGCAGGATCGATCGCGACAGCGCGGCCAAAGGGCGTGCAGCCATAGAGCCGGGCATTGACGTAGATCGGCGTCATTTCCCCGACCGTGGCGTCAACCTGTTCGGTGCCGACCGAGACATCGCCCGAATGCCAGGTCCAGACTCGGCGAAGGCTGGCGACATTGGTGCGGTTGATCTGCTCAAGCGAGGAGAACTTGGTGGAGGAGGGCTGGCCGCCGTAGCCCGGCCAACCAGCGGCATCGGCCTCCACGGCCGCGACATCTGCCCGGGCGGCGGCGGCGGGCAAGTCGGGACTGCGATGGCAGGCAGTGGTGGCGGCGAGCAGAACGACGCTGACGAGATGCCGCCACATGGCGTTCAGCCCTTGGCCCGCGCGAAGATCTTCTGCCCGCCGACCCAGGTCTCAAGCACCGTGGTCTTGTGGATCTCGGTCACCGGAATGGCGAGGGGATCGCGGTCGAGCACGAGGAAATCAGCGAACTTGCCGACTTCGAGCGAGCCCGCCTTGTCGGCGATCCCCATGCGCTGCGCGGCGTTGATGGTGAACATGGTGATCGCTTGCGGCAAAGTGATCGCCTCGGCGAGGCCATAGCTGCGCGTGCCGCCGCCGGGGTTGCGGCGGGTGACGGCGGTTTCGATGCCGATCCACGGATTGGGCGAGGGGACAACCGCCCAGTCCGACCCGGCAACCACCAGCGCGCCCGAGGCGAAGCCTTCGCGGATCGGCCAGACCCGATCGATGCGCGGGGAACCGACGGCGGTGGTGATATCATCGTTGATCGGCTGCGGATCCCAGAGATAGGGCGAGAATTCGACCGCGGCGTGCAGGGCCTTGAAGCGCGGCAGATCGGCGGGATCGACGAAGGTGGAGTGTCCAACCTGATGCAGCGGACCGCCCATGCCGTTGGCCTTGCGCGCTGCCCCGATGGCATCGAGCGAGGCACGCACCGCGCGGTCTCCGGCGGCGTGGAACAGCACGGTGACGCCGAGCTTGTCCCATGCCGCGAGGTTCTTCGCCATGGCCTGCGGATCGAACAGCAGCAGGCCGCGCGCGGGGGCATTGGGCTGGCCGGCCTGGTAATCCGCCAGCATCGCGCCGGTGTGGCTTTCAGTCGGCACGCCATCCGCGAAGACCTTGACGCAATTGGCGTTGAAGGTGGGGCGGGCGAACTTTGCCCGGTCCGCCAGCGTCTGCTCGAAGGCGGGATTGGAGCGGCCGGATTCGGAATAGGCGATACAGGCCTGCACGCGCTGCTTGAGGACGCCCTTGTCTGCCAGCGCCGCGTAGACTTCGAGGTCGTCGCGGTAGGCCATCGCCTCGACGTAGCCGACGACGCCGAAACCGGCGAGCATCGCGAGGTGCGCGGAAAGCTGGCGCTCGGTCTCTGCCTGCGGTTGCGGCGGGACTTTGACGGTGAGCAGGCGGCCGGCCGTCTCGCGCAGAATGCCCGTTGGGTTGCCCGCGCCGTCACGCTCGATGATGCCGCCTTCGGGATTGGGCGTGCCGGGGCCGATCCCGGCGAGCGCCAGCGCGCGCGAATTGGCCCAGACGCTGTGGCCGCTGACATCGAAGAGCATGACCGGATTGTCTGGCGAGACGGCATCGAGCGTGGCGGCGGTGATCGGCGTGCCGGTCATCAGCGAGGACTGCCACTGGCCGCCGCTGACCCATTCGCCGGGCTTGGCCGCCTTGACGCAGGCGGCGACGAGTTCGATCAGGCGCTGCGGGCCGGCATCCTGGGGCACGCGGCAGCGGCCTTCATCGCCCTTGGCCTGGAGCACGGGGTGGACGTGCATGTCGTAAAGGCCGGGGAGGACCGTGCGTCCCTTGAGGTCGATGACTTTCACGCCGGTGCCCGGCCAGCCCCTTGCCTGCGCCTGCGAGCCGATGCGCAGGATGCGGTTGCCGCGCACGTCCATCGCGCTGCGCCAGCCCTGCGGGGTGTAGATATGGCCATTGACGAAGCGCAGCACCGGCTTTGGCGCTGCTTGTGCGGGATGGGGCAGGGCGCAGGCGGCGGCGATAAGCCCGGCAAGCGCAAAGACGTGGCGTGAGATCTTCATACCGGCATTCTCCCCCATTCGGCTTTCGCCTTTTGGCTGCGCCGCCAGCCAGCCCGGCAAGGCGGCGCGCCCGGTTTTCCTCAGTAGCGGTAGGACGCCGTCACGCCGAAGGTGCGCGGCCGCAGCGTTTCCCGGCGGAAGAATTCGAACGGGTTGGAGGCCCGCTCGCGCCGGGTCCAGGTGGACTTGTCGAGGATGTTGTTGACGAAAAGCGAGATATCGAAGTTGCCCGGCTTCACGCCGAGCCGCGCCGACCAGAAGGCGACCGCGGGCGGCAGCGTGAGCGCAGGATCGATCGCGCCGTTGCCGGGGTTGAGGTAGGGCGGCAGCTTGCTCTGCTTCGAGCGGTAGTCGAAATCGGACCGGATATAGCCGCCCTTCGCGCGGAACGCGTCGAAATCGTATTGCGCGTGGAACGAGGCTGTCCACGGTGCGCCGAGCACGGCATCCCCCTTGCTCACGAAGGGCGCCGCCGCAGTAGGGCCGCCGAACACGGTATCGCGGAACTTGGCATCGACGTAGCCGATTTCGGCCTGCAGCGTCAGGCGATTGGTCGGGCGCACTTCGAGCTGGAGATCGAAGCCGCGGCTGCGCGCCTTGCCGAGGTTGTTGGTGAACTGGAAGCCGCAGCTGTTGAGCGCGACGGCCTGCTGGATGTCGTTCCAGTCGATCTGGTAGACGCTCGCCTGCACGCTGCCGAGCCCGCCGAACCGGCTCTTCACGCCGACCTCGTAGCTCCACACCGAGTCCGACTTGAAGTTGGTCGGGCGGCCGCCCGGATAGCCGATGCTGGCAAGTTCCGGCCCGCAGAACGTGCCCACCTGCGGGTTGTAGCCACCAACGCGGAAACCGCGCGAGGCCGAGGCATAGAGCAGCGTATCGGGCGTCGCCTGGAAGTTGATGCCGAACTTGGGCGTGATCGGGTTCTCGCTCTGGCGGCCGCGGTCATCGACCAGCGGGCCAACCACGAAGCCCTGCGCGATCGAGCGGATCGTGAACACGGTGTGGCTGTAGCGCAGGCCCGCAAGCACCGAGAGCTTGTCGGTAAGCTTGTAGGTGACCTGCCCGAACAGCGCCGCCTGCTCGTCGGTCGAAACCGCGTTCTGGTCATAGACCGAGAAGCCCGCGACCGGCGAAGGGCCGCCGAACAGGTAGACGGGCAGATAGGGATCGGTCACGACCTGGATGGAGGTCTGTTTCGCGTGCGAGTAGAACCCGCCGAGCACCCAGGTCAGCGGGCTGGCCGCATTGCTCGATTGCAGGCGAAGCTCGCCGGTCCAGTTCTTCTGCGCGACGACGAAGTCTGACGGGGCGTTCTGTTCGGGGAAGAACGGGAGCGCATTGACCCCGGTGAACAGCGTCTGGTCGAAGTTGGTGTAGTCCTGCACGAAGGACTGGCGGCGATCGAAGTAGGAGCCGACCGCGATGAGGTCCACCGCCCCGAGGCCGACGCTGACGTTGAGCGAGGTGAGCGTGAAGCGGTCCTTGCTGGTTTCGGGGAGCTGGTTGGCATTCCGGAACACGTGCTTGTCGTAGTTCGAATACTTCTCCCAGCTCTCGCCGCTGTCGGCCGCCTCGACGTTCTGGTAGAACACGGCAGGCGTGATCTTGACGTTGTCGACCGGCTGCCAGGTTAGGGCCACGCGCGCGACATAGCTGTCGGTCGAGTTGGCGTTCTTCTGCACGACCTTGTTGGTGAACGAGCTGATCCGGTCCACGTAGCCGCCATCACGGCGGTAGTAGCCGCTCGCCGCGATGCCGAGCTTGCCCGCGACAAGCGGCGCGCTCACCGAGACGCCGCCTTCGCCGTTCGCCGCGCCGTGCTGGGTCGCGCTCGCTTCGGCGCGGCCATAGACCTTGATCGTATCGAGGCTGGGCTGCTGCGTGATGAAGCGCACGGTGCCGCCTTCAGATCCGGCGCCAAACAGCGTGCCCTGGGGTCCGCGCAGCACTTCCACGCGGTCCAGATCGAAGACCACCGGGTAGGCATTGCCGCCGCCGTAGCCGAGCTGACGGATCTGGATCGGCACATCGTCGATATAGATGCCGGTGGTGGCGGCGCCGACTGACGAGTTCACGCCGCGGATCGCGATGTTGGTCGTGGTGTTCGACTTCTCGAAGCTGACGCCCGGAGTCTGGCGGATCACGTCGCTGAAGTTGCGGATGCCCCGGCTGTCGAGCGCTTCGCGTGAAAGCGCGCTGACGCTAAGGGGAACCTTGTTGATGCTTTCGCTCTTGCGGGTTGCGGTGACGATGATCTCGCCGCTGCTCTCCGCAGCGGCTTCGCCTTCGGCCCCCGCTGCCTGCGCCAGTGCGGCATCAGCCATTACCAGCGCGGCAAGGGCCGTGCTTGCTGCGAAAAACTTGGCGCTGCGCCTCGTGCTCATGTCGAAACTCCCCTGTCATGGCCCGCGCCTGCCTTGAGCGACGCGCATTCCCATCTGCACAACAGGCTATGGGCTGGAGAGGGATTGGCATTGACCGGAACCGGCAATGCACGGCGCATCTGCACGCTTCGGTATATTGCTGGGCGGTTCGCCCATGGTTGGCCACATTTGCCAAGGTGCCTGCCGGGATCGTTCAGCCGAGATCACTTTGCGGGATTTCAGGGAAATTGGCGGACAGGGTGGGATTCGAACCCACGGTGAGCTTCCACCCACGGCGGTTTTCAAGACCGCTGCCTTAAACCACTCGGCCACCTGTCCGCAGCGTAATGCGCTTCGGCATGCCGATAGCGGGCCGGCGGGGCCTCGCAAAGCAATTTTGCATTTCGTGGCCTGAGCGCGGTGCCTTGCGGCGCTTCCCACGCAATTCATCGATTGAGGGATTCCCAGCGCCGCCGCGCTGTGCGACTGTCATGGCACGATGCCAATGCCACTCCTTTTTCATGTTCCACGCACGCCTGGCCTCATCCGCGCTGCGCTTGCCGCGCTGGTGCTGTCGCTTCTGGCTGGCCCCGCCGGGGCGCAGGGCGATGAGGCGGCGGCAGGTTTTCAGGGTTATCTCCAGTACCTTGCGGCCAAGGCGCGGGCGGATGGCGTGCGGGAGGAGACCATCGCCTCGGTGATGGCCGGGCTCACCGAAAACCCCCGTGTCATCGCGCTGGACCGTGCGCAGCCGGGGACGTCCTCGTCGATCCCGGCCTTTGCCGGATATCGCCGCACGCATGTCGATGCTGCGCGGATTTCCGGTGGGCGGCGGCAGTATCTCGCCTCGGCCGAGACGCTTGCCGGCATCGAGCAGCGCTACGGCGTGCCGCCCAAGATCGTATTGGCGATCTGGGGGCATGAAACGAACTACGGCTCCTATACCGGCGATTTCGATCTCGCGCGCTCGCTTGCCACACTGGCTTACGAGGGGCGGCGGCGGGCGCTGTTTGCGGAGGAGTTCATTGCGCTCCTCAAGATGGTCGATCGCGGCGTGCCGCGCGCCGAGCTGGTGGGCAGCTGGGCCGGTGCGTTCGGCAATCCGCAGTTCCTGCCCTCGGTCTATCTGCGGGTGGCGCAGGACGGCGATGGCGATGGGTTTGCCGATATCTGGGCAAGCAAGCCGGACACGCTTGCCTCGATTGCCAACTACTTCCGCGATGCCGGATGGCGGGCAGGAGAGCCCTGGGGCGTGGCAGCGGACGTGACGCTCCCGCTCGACCGTCCGGCGCTGGGCACGGCGCTGGCCAGCCCGCGCTGCCCGCAAGTCTTTGCGCGGCATTCGCGGTGGAAGACGGTGCGGGAATGGAAGGCGCTCGGAGTGGTGCCGCGCTCACCCACCCTGGCGGATGATACGCTCGCCAGCCTGCTCGAACCCGATGGTCCCGGGCAGACGGCCTACCTGCTAACCGGAAATTATCGAGTCATCCTCGATTACAACTGCTCGAATCTCTACGCCCTCTCGGTGGGACTTCTGGCTGATGAAATTGCCCGTTAACAGGAACAATGCGGTTCTGGCGCTGGCCTTGGTGCTGGCGCTGGGAGCCGGTTTCGCTAACGACGCGTCGGCGCGCGAGCGCAAAGCGGCGGCGCCCGATGTCATGGGCCCGGCGGGCGACTATCCGGTCACGCTGGGCGATGCCTTCGTGGTCGACGGCGTCACCTACACGCCGGCCGACACGCTGAACTACGATGCCGTGGGCAAGGCCGTCCCGATGGGCGCGGACGAAGGTGCTGCGCCGCGTATCAACGGCGCCCACCGCACATTGCCGGTCCCGAGCTATGTCGAAGTGACATCGCTTGCGAGCGGGCGGACGATCCTTGTGCGGATCGACCGACGCGGGCCAATGAGCGGCGACGGGCTTGTCTCGCTCTCTCCGCTTGCCTGGGCGCAGCTCGGCCTGCCGGGCGGTGCCTCCGCCCCGGTGCGGGTGCGGCGGGTCAATCCGCCCGAGCCCGAACGGGCGCTGCTGCGCGCAGGCCAGGCGGTGCCGCCGCGCATGGATACACCGGCGGGCCTGCTGGCCGCGCTGCGCCGCAAGCTGGGGCTGGAGCCGCCTGTCGCGGACCTGCCGGTGACGATCCGCCCGGCGCAAGTCGATGGGGCAGCCACGCCCAAGCCAGCGCCGCCGGCCAAGCCTGCCCCGAAGGCGCCCCCAGTCTCCGAGAAGCCGGCTCCGAAACCCCTTCCCAAACCGGCTCCGAAGCCGGAGGCAGTCGCTCCTGCTCCGAAGCCTGCAATACCGGCCGCACCGCCGAAGCGTCCGGCTGCGGCAGCAGGGCGTTACTACGTGCAAATTGGTGCGTTTTCGCAGCGCTCAAATGCCGAGGCAGCGGCGCGCAAGGCGGGCGGATCGCTGGTGCAGGCAGGATCACTCTGGCGTGTCCGAAGCGGGCCGTTTTCTGCCGGGGATGAGGCGGAGCGCGGACTGGCGAAGGCGCGCGCTGCGGGCTATGCAGGTGCCCGGATCGTGCGCGACTAGTCTCGTCCGGCGCGGTCTCGCACTAAACGAGGACGGCGCTTGAAATCGAGGATCTTGACCGCTGTGCTGATCGCTGCGCTGGCTGCTCTGCCCGTGCGCGCGGCGGCTCCTGTGCCGGAGGCCGCACCGCAAGCCGCGACAGGCATGCCGCAGATTTCCGCGCCCATCGCCCTGCTGATTGATGTCAACGGCGGGCGGGTGCTGTTCGAGCGCCAGTCGCACCGGCGCTTCGTGCCGGCCTCGCTCACCAAGATCATGACGAGCTATGTCGCCTTCGAACTGATCAAGGCGGGCAAGCTGAAGCTCGACCAGCGCTTCACGATGAGCCACGAGGCCTTCCGCAAGTGGCACCGGGTGGGCAGCACGATGTTCCTTGCCGATGGCAGCGACACATCTGTTGCCGAATTGCTGGAGGGCATCGTCACGGTTTCGGCCAACGATGGCTGCGTCGTGCTGGCGGAGGGCGTCGCGGGAAATGTCGGCGCGTTTACCGAGATGATGAATGCCGAAGCAAAGAAGCTCGGCATGAAGGACACTCACTACAACACCGCCAATGGCTGGATGGATGAGGGCGAGACCTATGTCTCTGCCGCCGATCTTGCCATTCTGAGCACCGCCCTGATCACGCGGCATCCTGATCTCTATGCACGCTTCTACGGGCACGAGAGGCTCTCCTTTCGCGGGATCGAACAGCCAAACCACAACCCGCTCTATGGCCATGTCGATGGCGCGGACGGGGTGAAGACGGGGTTCACCAACGAAGCGGGCTATGGCCTTGTCGGCTCGGCAATCCGGGACGGGCGGCGGCTGATGATGGTGGTCGGGGGCTATGACCGTCCGGTCGATCGCACCAGAGAATCCCGCGCATTTCTCGAATGGGGCTTTGCGGCGTTCGAGGCGCATCCGCTGTTCGCGCAAGGGGCCAGGATCGGCACGGCCAAAGTGCAGGGCGGCGAGGTGCGCAGTGTCGGCCTCGCCGCGCCGCACCCGCTGGCGCTGACGCTGCCGAGGGGCGCAGGCGCGCGCTATGCGCTGAGCGTGCGCTACAAGGGGCCGCTGCGCGCACCGATTGCCAAGGGCGATGAAGTCGCCACCCTCGTCGTGCGGGTGCCGGGCGAGGGCGAGACGCGCCTGCCGCTGGTGGCGGCGGAAGCCGTGCCCGAAGCAGGAACGCTGGCGCGGCTGCGCAACGGCCTGCTGGCGATGCTGGGGCAATGACCGGCCAATGACAGGCAGGTTCATCGTCTTTGAGGGCGGGGAAGGGGTCGGTAAATCAACCCAGAGCCGATTGCTGGCCGAGGCGCTGCGCGCGCGGGGGCTGGACATCGTCACCACGCGCGAGCCGGGCGGGACGCCGGGCGCGGAGGCGATCCGGGCGCTGCTGCTCGACAAGAACGGGCCTGGCTGGGGCACCAGGGCCGAGGCGCTGCTATTTGCAGCGGCGCGCGCGGACCATGTCGAGACGCTCATCCGCCCCGCACTGGCACGCGGAGCCTGGGTGGTGTGCGACCGTTATCTGGATAGCAGCCGCGCCTATCAGGGCGGCGGCAGCGGGCTGGATGACTCCGATATCTTGACGCTGCACAGGATCGGCAGCACGGGGCTGCTGCCCGATTGCACGGTGCTGCTGACGCTCGATCCCGCCGAGGCCGCGAGGCGGGTGGAGCAGCGCGATGCCGGCAAGCTCGACCGGATCGGCGGGCGCGCGGCCGACTATCACGCGCGGGTCGCCGATGCCTTCCGCCGCTACGCCGAGGCCGAACCCGAGCGCTTCGCCGTGATTGCGGCCGAAGGCGCGCCCGAGACGGTCCATGCGCGCGTGCTGGCGGCGGTGGACAGCCTGTGTCCCTGATCGGTCACGACGAGGCTTGGAGCGTCTGGCGCGCAGCGCGGGCCGGGCAGCGCATGCATCACGGCTGGATTCTGGCGGGGCGCGAGGGTCTGGGCAAGGCCAGCTTCGCCCGCGCGGCGGCGGCGGAACTCGTCGCCGAACCGGGCGTGCCGCAGCCCGCACCGGAAATGCACCCGGACATCCACGTGCTGGAACCGCTGCCGAGCAATGACGACGAAGTGAAAAAGCGCGACGACGGGAAGGCCTATACCCGCAAGCGCAACATCAGCGTCGACCAGATCCGCGGCGTGCAGCGGCGGTTGGTGACGCGCCCAACGCTGGGGGCGCGGCGTGCGGTCATCATCGATGCGGCGGATGATCTGGAAAAGGGCGCCGTCAACGCACTGCTCAAGAGCCTCGAGGAGCCGCCAGCCGGCACGTTCTTCCTGCTGGTGACGCATCAGATCGGCCGTCTGCTGCCTACAGTGCGCTCGCGCTGCTCGGTGCTGCGGTTTCATCCGCTCGAGCCGGACGACATGGCGCGGGCGCTCACCCGGGCCGCGCCGGAATTGAGCGGAGCGGCGCTGGATGCTGCCATTTCCGCCGGAAGCGGCGCGCCCGGTGCCGCGCTTGCCTTTGCCGAGATGGGGCTTGGTACGGCTTGGCAGATCATGGTCCGGCTTGTCGCGGAAGGCGATCCCGATCTCTCGCTGCGGGGGGAGCTTTCAACCGCACTTGGCCAACGGCCTGATCGCGAGCGCCTGCTGGCAGCGATCGAGGCGGCACGGCGCGTGCTGGTGGCGGCGATTGCCGGCAGCGATGACGCAACGCGGCTGCGGATCGTCGAGGCGCATGCGTCGCTCGCGACACTCGCGGCGCAGGCGCCGACCTATAACTTCGAGCCCGCGCTGCTGCTTCTGGAAATCGGCGGCTTGCTGGCATCGGTAGTGCGCACTAGGGAGAGCGCGGCCTGAGGGAATCCGACCCCGCAGGCCTTCCCGCAGCCAAGGACAGTCGCAGCCCATGGGCGAGCCCTATTACATCACGACCGCCATCAGCTATCCCAACGGGAAGCCGCATATCGGCCACGCCTATGAAGCGATCGCCGCCGACGTGATCGCGCGCTTCCAGAGGGCAATGGGGCGCGACGTGCGCTTCCAGACCGGGACCGACGAGCACGGCCTGAAGATGGCGCAGAAGGCGCGCGACATGGGCGTGACGCCGGCCGAGCTCGCTGATGAAATGACCAGTCATTTCATTGCGATGGCCGATGCTCTCAACGTCGATTACGACGTTTTCATCCGAACCACCGAGCCCCGCCACCATGCCGCGACGCAGGAACTTTGGCGGCGCATGGAAGCAAGCGGCGACCTCTACCTTGATCGGTACGAGGGCTGGTACTCGGTGCGCGACGAGGCCTACTACGACGCGAGCGAGCTGATCGACGGGGAAGGGGGGGAGAAGCTTTCGCCCCAGAGCACGCCGGTCGAGTGGACGGTCGAGGAAAGCTGGTTCTTCCGCCTGTCGAAGTATCAGGAACCGCTGCTCGCGCTGATGCGCGACAATGCCGATTTCATCCGCCCGGAAAGCCGGCGCAACGAGATGATCGCGTTCGTCAGCCAGGGGCTGCGCGATCTCTCGGTTTCGCGCACCAGCTTTGATTGGGGCGTCAAGGTGCCGGGCAGCGACAACCATGTGATGTACGTGTGGGTCGATGCGCTGACGAACTACATCACCGGCCTCGGTTTCCCCGACGAATCAGGGGATTACGCGAAGTACTGGCCGGCCGATCTCCACCTCATCGGCAAGGATATCGTCCGCTTCCACACGATCTACTGGCCGGCCTTCCTGATGAGCGCCGGGCTGCCGGTGCCCAAGCAGGTATTCGGCCATGGCTTTCTGCTCAACCGTGGGCAGAAGGAATCGAAGTCGCTCGGCAACGTGACCGATCCGCTGGCGTTGGCCGAGCGGTTTGGCGTCGATACCCTGCGCTACTTCCTGATGCGCGACGTGGTGTTCGGGCAGGACGGCTCCTATTCGCCCGAGGCGATCGTGACGCGCTGCAACGCCGAATTGGCGAACAGCTACGGCAATCTGGTGCAGCGCACGCTCTCCATGATTTTCAAGAACATGGACGGCGAAATTGCCAAGTTTGCGAGCGCCGAGGCGGACGACCAGCTGCTCGCCACCGTGTTCGCGGCCTGTCATGATGACTTGCCGCGCGAGTTTGCCGCATTGAACTTCTCTGCCGGGATCGAGGCGTGGATGCGCGGCGTGTTCGCCTGCAACCAGTATGTCGACGAACAGGCGCCCTGGGCGCTGCGCAAGAGCGATCCGGAAAGGATGCGCGCCGTCCTCACGACGCTGTTCATGGCCATCCGCGATCTTACCATCGCGATCCGACCGGTGGTGCCAACAGCGGCCGACAAAGTGTTGGATCAGCTTGGTATTCCGGCTGACGAGCGCGGCATCACCGCACTGACGCAGGCGGACTGGTTCCTCGCGCGCGTTGCCACCGGCGAGCGGCTTGCGGCACCGAGTCCGGCATTCCCGCGGCTCGAACTGGTCGAGGAAGACGCGGGCTGATGCTGATCGATTCGCACTGCCACCTCAACTACAAGGGCCTGATCGAAACGCAGGCCGAGGTGCTGGCGCGCGCCCGTGCGCGCGGGGTGCAGGGCTTCCTCAATATCTCGACACGGCAGAGCGAATGGGATGCGGTGGTGGCGACGGCGCACCGCGAGGCGGACGTCTGGGCCAGCATCGGTATCCACCCGCACGAGGCCGATGCACACGCCGATCTTGGCGCGGATGCGCTGCGGGCGGCATCCTCCGATCCCAAGGTGATCGCGATCGGCGAGACCGGGCTCGACTACTTCTACGATCATTCGGACCGGCAGGTGCAGCAGGACCTGTTCCGCGTACATATCGGCGTGGCGCGAGAAACCGGCCTGCCGATCGTGATCCACACGCGCGATGCCGAGGATGATACGCTGCGGATCCTCAGCGAGGAAATGGCCAAGGGTGCGTTCCCGGCGCTGATCCATTGCTTCACCGCGAGCGCGGAATTCGGCCGCGCTGTGCTCGCGCTTGGGCTCACGATCTCGATCTCGGGCATCGTGACGTTCAAGAATGCCAAGGACTTGCAGGCCTTTGCTGCGGAAGTGCCCGATGATCGGCTGCTGGTTGAAACCGATTCCCCGTTCCTTGCGCCAGTGCCGCATCGGGGGAAGGTCTGCGAGCCGGCATTTGTTTCCGATACTTGCGCCTTTGTCGCCCAATTACGAGGGACGACGGCGGAAGCGGTTGCCGAGCAGACGGGCGCGAATTTCTTCCGCCTGTTTGGCAAGGCGCGGGCATGAAACTGACTGTCCTTGGGTCCGGGACATCCACCGGCGTGCCGCGCATCGGCAATGACTGGGGCGATTGCGATCCCGAGGAACCGCGCAACCGGCGCACGCGGGTCGCGATCATGGTCGAAGGCGCGGATGGCGGACGGATCCTCGTGGATACGCCCACCGACTTGCGCCACCAGTTGCTTGCGACCGGAATCGGACGGATCGATGGTGTGGTGTGGACGCATGACCATGCCGATCACACGCATGGCATCGATGACCTCAGGCCGCTGCGCATGGGCCGCGGTGCGCCGATTCCCGGCTATGCCGCTGATGAGACGGTACGGCGACTGCGGCTGCGCTTCGGTTATGTCTTTGCGGGTCAGCATGGCTATCCGACGATCTGCAATCTCGACAATCTTGACCGCGTGCGGATGGTTGCCGGCATTGGCGTAACGCATTGCCAGATGCCGCATGGCCCCGCGCAGACGACCGCTTTTCGCTTTGATCAGGACGGAAAGTCAATCGGTTACGCGACGGACTTCAGTGCGATTACTGGCGAGATGGTGGCGCTGTTCGACCGGGTCGATGTGCTGGTGGTCGATGCCTTGCGCCGGCAGCCGCATCCGACGCACGCGCATTTGGCGATGTCACTTGAACTGGTCGAAGCCTGCCGCGCGGGCCGCGCCGTGCTGACGCATCTCGACAAGAGCATGGACTACCGGACATTGTGCGATGAAACACCGGGGCACGTCGAGCCCGGCTATGACGGGATGGAAATCGAGCTGTGACACCGGACAAGTTCGTCGCACTGATCGGGATCGTGATGGCGCTGGTACTTGTTTTGGCAAACGGCAGGTTGCGCGGGCTAAAGTTGTCGTCGGGCATGATGATGGCTGGTGCGTGGGTGGTGATCATCCTCGCGGCAGCGCTGGCGTTAGCGGGGTATCGGCGATGAGCTGGCGCTCTTCCATTTAACATAATAAATATTATCGAACTCAAGGATCGGTCCTTATGAGCGTCTCTCCCGAGGTCTCCCCCGCTATGGATGCAGCCGCCGCTTCGGGAATTGCGCGGCTTCTCGCGATCATGGCCCGGCTCCGCGATCCCGCGACGGGCTGCGAATGGGACGTTGCCCAGAACTTCCAGACCATTGCGCCCTATACGATCGAGGAAGCCTACGAAGTGGCCGATGCGATCGAGCGCGATGATCTGGCCGCGCTGCGCGAGGAACTCGGCGATCTCCTGCTCCAGGTCGTGTTCCATGCGCGCATGGCCGAGGAATTGGGCGCGTTCGATTTCGATGCCGTGGCACATGGGATCTCGAACAAGATGGCCGAGCGGCATCCCCACATTTTCGGCAATGCGGCCGATCACGGCCAATCGCGTGAAGTGCGCTGGGAAGCGCAGAAAGCAGCCGAACGCGAGGCCAAGGGCGCAACGAGCGCGCTCGACGGCGTGGCGCTTGCGCTCCCCGCGCTGATGCGCGCGGAAAAACTTCAGAAACGCGCTGCACGGGTGGGCTTCGACTGGCCGGACACCGAAGGCCCGCGCGCCAAGGTGATCGAGGAGATCGAAGAACTGGCTGCCGCCACGAACACGGCCGAACGGCTCGATGAAGCCGGCGACCTGCTCTTTGCCGCGGTCAATCTGGTGCGCAGGTATGGGATCGCGCCAGAGGATGCGCTCCGCCATGGCAATGCCAAGTTCGAACGGCGATTTCGCGCGATGGAAGCGCTGGCGGGATCCGATTTCCCGTCGCTTTCGCTCGAAGCGCAGGAGGCGCTATGGCAGCAGGTCAAGGCTGCCGAGCGCTGACGCTTAAAGTTGGACGAAGCGCCCCAGCTCTCGCGGCGTGAGGCGTACGGTCAGGCGCTGAACCGGTGCACCATCTTCGTCCTCGATCTGAACCTCGGACATCACTTCGCCGTGTGCGTGAAGCCACGCTAGCTTCTGGCCGTCCGCCATCGGCACCGAGAGTTCGAGTATCCGCGCCCCGCCGGTGAGCAATTCGCTCAGCAGCGCAACAAGCTTCTCGACCCCCTCGCCCGTCTGCGCCGAGATCGGCACGACCTGCCGATCAGGCACCCCTGCGGCAATCAGATCGCGGCGCATGGCGCTGTCTTCATCAGAGAGCAGGTCCCACTTGTTCCACGCCTCGATGATCGGAACCGAGGCCCCCTCCTCCCCGATCACGCCCAGATCGGCGAGGATTTCCTCGACCTCAAGCTTCTGCGCGGACGTGGCGGGATTGGCGATATCGCGCACGTGGACGATGACGTCAGCCGCAGTGACTTCCTCCAGCGTCGCGCGGAAAGCGGCAACCAGCTGCGTCGGCAGTTCTGAAATGAACCCCACCGTGTCGGAGAGGATCGCCTTTTCGAGGCCTGGCAGGCGGATTGCCCGCATCGTGGGATCAAGCGTGGCGAAGAGCAGGTCCTCGGCCATGACATCCGCACCGGTCATGCGGTTGAAAAGCGTCGATTTTCCTGCGTTGGTGTAGCCGACGAGCGCAATCACCGGCCACGGCGCGCGCTGGCGGCGCTCGCGGTGGAGCGTGCGCGTGCGGCGGACTTGTTCGAGCTCGCGCCGGATGCGGGCCATGCGGCCACGGATCAGGCGACGGTCAGCCTCGATCTGGGTTTCACCCGGGCCGCCAAGGAAGCCGAAGCCGCCGCGCTGGCGTTCAAGGTGGGTCCAGCTGCGCACGAGGCGGCCGGCCTGGTAATCCAGGTGGGCGAGCTCAACCTGCAGCCGTCCCTCGGCTGTGGCGGCTCGCTCGCCGAAGATTTCGAGGATCAGCCCGGTGCGGTCGATGACCTTGCGTTCGAGTCTGTCTTCGAGATTGCGCTGCTGGATTGCCGAGAGTGCGCCATCGACGATGACGAGTTCGGCATCGGACTGCGCAATCGCGACCGCGATCTTCTGGACCTGACCTTCACCGAACAGGGTGGCGGGGCGGACTGCGCGGATCGGCAGCGCGAAGGCATCGACGACATCGATGCCGATCGCGCGGGCGAGCCCCTGCCCTTCCTCCAGACGGGATTCGGCGTCCAAGCCTGGTCCGGTCTTGGCGCGCTGGCGCAAATCGGGGAGGACAACGACGGCGCGGGCGCCGCGTGTCACTTCCCCGACAAGCTCGGTTTCCCGGCCGAATTCAAATCCGCTCATGCGGTTCGGCCTGTTTCAATGGTCAGGATGGTTCGCCGTCCCACTCACCGGAAAGGTCGACGTGGCCAGCGGGCTGGATCGTCGAAACAGCATGCTTGTAGGCGAGTTGCACATAGCCCTCGCGTTCGAGCAGCATGCAGAACAGATCGTAGGCAGCAACGCGGCCCTGAAGCATGACGCCGTTCACCAGGAACATCGTCACCTGCACGCCGGCATCGCGCACGCTGGAGAGGAACACGTCCTGCAGCAGGCGCTTCTTCCCGCCTTCGTCGTTGCTCGGCGCGAAATGCGCGGCGGCAAGCTGCTGGCCCGGCATGATCGTCGAGATCGCATGCTTGTAGACCAGTTGCGACTGGCCATCGCGGCGCAGGAGAATGGAGAAGTTATCGAACCAGGTGACAATGCCCTGCAACTTGACACCCTTCACGAGAAACATCGTGACGGGAATCTTGTTCTTTCTCAAGAAGTTGAGAAATACATCCTGAAGGTTCTGTCCCTTTCCGGCAACGAGCGAAACCGGCGGCGGTGCGGCGGCTTCGGGTGCGGGGGCGGTTTCAACCTTGGTGCGCGGGCGCGCAGAGAGGGTTCTGCCGGTCATTTTGGTATGTCCTTTCGTCTTTTTTTTGGTGCCGTAACGCTCTCTGGCGTTCAGACACGATCTGGCAGGGCCCGCACTCCCCCCTTTTCTTCATCGGCCAAAGCCGAATCTGATCAAGGGTTTGCGCGGCGCCACAGCCGGTCAGCAACCATCATCCTATGTCGGGTTCATGTCTTAGTACAGGGGCAAAATAGACCAACATGCGCCCCGACCGCTCTGGGACAGCTCTGGGACAGCTCAATCCAGCTCTTCATCCTCGCGCCGCTCGGCCATGCCGAGGAGCTTCAGCTTGCGGTGCAAGGCCGAGCGTTCCATGCCAATGAAGCTCGCGGTCTTCGAGATGTTCCCGGAAAACCGACGGATCTGGACCTTGAGATACTCGCGCTCGAAATTCTCGCGCGCCTCGCGCAGGGGCACCCCCATCAGCGCCGAAGTGCTTGAATCACCGCCAAGCCGGGTGGTGACGATTTCGGCCGGCAACATATCGGCATCGATGCGAGTGAGCCGCTCGCGCGGGGCAAGAATGATCGTGCGCTCGACCACGTTGCGCAACTGGCGGACGTTGCCGGGCCAGTCGTAGCTCTGCATCGCGGCGATTGCCTCGGGCGAGATCGCGGGTGGCTGCACGCCCTGCTCGTTGGCGTAGCGCGAGAAGAAATGGTCGGCGAGCGCGGGGATATCCTCGCGTCGCTCGATCAGCGATGGGATCGAGACGGGGACCACATTGAGCCGGTAGAAAAGGTCTTCGCGGAAGCGGCGTTCGGCGATTTCCTTTTCGAGCGGGCGCGACGTGGAGGAAACCACGCGCACATCGACGCGGATCTGGCGGTGGCCGCCCACGCGCACGAACGATTGCTCGGTGAGCACGCGCAGGATGCGGGCCTGGCTGGAGGCAGGCATTTCAGCGACTTCGTCGAGAAACAGCGTGCCGCCGTCGGCCATTTCGAGCAGCCCTGCCCTCACCAGCTTCCCGTCGATTTCCTCGCCGAACAGTTCCTGCTCGAAGCGCTCCGGGGTGATGCGCGCGGAATTGACGGTTACGAAGGCGTGATCGGCGCGCGGGCTCCACGAATGGAGCAGGCGCGCGGCGACTTCCTTGCCCGAGCCTGCCGGGCCGGTGATAAGGAGGCGGCTGCCGGTGTTGGCCACGCGCTTGAGCGTCGCGCGCACGGCATTGATCGCATTGGAATTGCCGGTAAAGCCATCGGACATCGAAAGGCCCTGCCGCAGCCGCGCGTTCTCGCGGCGCAGGCGTTCGGTCGCGGTCGCGCGCTCTACAAGGAGCAGCAGACGCTCGGCCTCGAACGGCTTTTCGAGGAAATCCATCGCCCCGCGCCCGATGGCGGAGACTGCGGTATCGATGTTGCCGTGGCCGGAGAAGATGATGACGGGCAGTTCGGGTTCGCGCTTCTTGATTTCGTCGAGCACTTCAAGCCCGTCCATCGGGCTGCCGTGGAGCCAGACGTCAAGGAGGACGAGGCTGGGTCGGCGCTCGTCAACCGCGGCGAGCGCAGCGGTGCTGTCGGCCGCGGTGCGGCAGCCGTAGCCTTCGTCGCTGAGCACGCCGGCGACAAGCTCGCGGATATCGCGTTCGTCGTCCACGATGAGGATATCGAGTGCCATTGGTCGGTTGGTCCTGAAGGTCTGGTCTAGCGGTTGACGGGAACGGACGTGGCAGGGGCTGCCGGCGTATCGGTGACGGCCTCTGCCGCGATGGGATTGCGCGCAAATCGCATGATGACCGAAGTGCCGCCCGCTTCATTGGGAGCGAACGCCATGGCGCCGCCATGCTCCTCGACGATCTTGTTGACGATCGCGAGGCCAAGCCCGGTGCCCTTCTCGCGCGTCGTCATGTAGGGTTCGAGAATGCGGTCGCGTTCGGCCGGCAGGCCCACACCATTGTCGGCGATGGTGACGGTGACGGCATGACGGTCTGCGGCGAGGCTCACCGCGATGCGGCCGCGATAGGCGATATCTTCTGCCCTTGCACGTTGCTCGATCGCTTCGATGGCGTTCTTGAGCACATTGGTCATCGCCTGGCCGATCTGGTGGCGGTCGGCCTCGACAGGCACCTGGGCCTCGCCCTCGAAGGTAAAGGTGATGTCGCTGTGTGCCACTTCCTGCAGGAACAGCGCCTGCCGGACGAGGTCGCTGGCATCCTCGGGGCGGAACACGGGCTTGGGCAGGCGCGCAAACGAAGAAAACTCGTCCACCATTTGCCTCAGATCGCCGACCTGGCGGATGATCGTGGCGGTCAGTTCCTCGAACAGTTCGGGGTCGGTCTCGATCTGGCGGCGGTAGCGGCGTTTGAGGCGTTCGGTCGCCAGCTGGATCGGGGTCAGCGGATTCTTGATCTCGTGCGCAATGCGGCGGGCGACGTCGGACCATGCCGCGCGGCGCTGGTCGAGCAGCTGGCGGGTGATGTCCTCGAAGGTGATCACGTGGCCGTTGCGGTCTGCCGTGACCTTGACGGCCAGTGTCAGCAGGTCCCCGCCCTTGGCATAGTGAACAACGCCGCTGCGCTCGCCACCGGCGACGAACTGGGCCAGCTGCGGCGCGAAATCGGCCAGCGGTGCGCCGATGGGATTGGGGACGTTTTCATCCGCCCGCGCTGGCTGCAGCAAGGTCTGGGCCGAGCTGTTCATCAGGCGGATCGCGCCTTCGCGGTCGATCGAGACGATGCCCGCCGTGATCGATTCCAGCACCGCTTCGATGAACGCGCGGCGCACTTCGAGCTGGGCATTGGCGCTAACGAGGGCCTGGGTCTGCGCCTCCAGCTGCGCAGTCATGCGGTTGAACGCGCGGGCGAGCAGGCCGACCTCGTCGGTACCGTTGCCGGGCTGGACGCGCATCTCGAAATTGCCGCTGCCGACATTGCGCGCGGCCGAGACGAGTTCGATCAGCGGAGCCACCTGCCGATCGGCAAAGCGCAGCGCGACCCATACGGCGAGCGCAACGAGCGCAAGGCTGATCACCAGCAGCGCGATGTTGAACCGCAACTGCAGCGCGCGGGCGCGGCGGGAGAGGAAATCGTAGGCCTTGAGCACGCTTTGCGCACGCTGCCACTGGTTGAGCGCCAGCTGATCGGAATTGCGGGCAACATAGAGGTAGATGCCGCGCGTCCGGTCGACCGGGGTCACCGCCTCGATCCGGGCGGCCGAAGCGGTGACGACGACGGGCTCGCCCCCATCGATCCGCGCGAGCTCAGCCGGCGTGATCCGCTCGCGCTGCTCGCTGCGCGCCGGATCGACGATGGCAGCGGTACGCAGGGTGCCGTCAGGGCCCTTTTCGATGATCGCGGATTCGTTGAGCCTGCGGTTGATGACCTGCCACGAATAGCCCTCGGCGAACTCCTGACTGGTGATCGCTGCCTGCCCAAGATAATCGCGCAGGTCCCCCGCCATCGCGACGCTTTCGTTGCCGACATCGCGCAGCTTGTCCGCATAGTAGCCCCGCGCGAGGCTGTTGGCATTCTCCAGCATGCCCCGCGAGTTGTCGGAGAACCAGAACTCGACCCCTGACTGGAACAGCAGCGAGGCAAAGACCACCACGAGCAGTGTGGGGATCGCGGCGATGAGCGAGAAGAGCCAGACGAGCCGCACGTGCAGCCGCCCGCTGCTTCCCAGCACGCTGCGCGCTGCGCGGCGCAGCGCGAGCCGGCGGCCGATGAGCACGATCAGTGCCATCGCGGGCACAAGAGTACCGATCAGCAGGCTGGCGGTGAGCCGCGAGGGCAGCAGTTGGTTGGCGTTGCCGTTGGAGGAAAGCGCCATCCAGGTGACGGTGACCATCAGCGCCAGCGCCATGGTCGCGGTCATTTCCAGCAGCAGGAAAACGTTGGCGCGGCGCATCATCACCAGAAGGCGGCGATACCACCTCGGTGAGCGCCGCATGCCGCCTTTGCCGTTCTGAACCATCGTTGCGGATGTACAACACTGCTGTTGCACCATTGCAAGCCGATTCGACGAAACTACCTGTAATCGCGGCAAACGACATGTGGCCCGCGGGTGACGGGGCTCCAGACCGCGTCAGCCGCGCGCGACCGCTTCCTCGGGATCGATCGACAGTTCGGACAGGCGCTTGCGCAACGTGTTGCGGTTTATCCCGAGCAGGCGCGCGGCGCGCAGCTGGTTGCCGCCAGTGGCCGCGAGCGCATGCAGGAACAGCGGGCGCTCGAACGCAGCAAGGGCGGCGCTGTAGAGTTCGCCCTCGCCCGGCTTTTTCTGCGCGAGCCAGTTGGCAAGCGCTTCGGCGAAATCGGCGGCGACGGAAGATGCGGCAGGTCCGGGTTGCGGCAGCGCGCGGTCCTGCGCCAGCAGCGGCTCGATGGTCGCCGCATCGATCACTTCGTCGCGGGCGAGCAGCGCGAGGCGATAGACGAAGTTGCGCAGTTCGCGCACGTTGCCGCGCCAGGGCTGGCGTGCCAGCAGCGCGGCTCCGGCTGCGGTCAACTGGCGGCGGGGCAGCCCCTCCCCCGCCGCGCGGACGAGGAAGTGGCGGGCCAGCGCTTCGATGTCATCGGCCCGCTCCCGCAAGGGCGGCAGCGAAATCGGCACGACAGCGAGCCGGTAGTAGAGATCCTCGCGGAACATGCCGGCGGCGATCATCGGCTCGAGATCGCGGTTGGTTGCCGCGACGATGCGGCAATCGAGCGTGATCTCCTCGGTCCCGCCGACACGGCGGATGCGGCCCGATTGCAGCGCGCGCAGCAGCCGGGTCTGCGCCTCCAGCGGCATGTCGCCGATCTCGTCGAGGAAGAGCGTGCCGCCGCGCGCCTGCTCGAACTTGCCGATGCGGCGGGTGACGGCACCCGTGAAGGCGCCCTTCTCGTGGCCGAACAGCTCGCTTTCGATGAGGTCACTGGGGATGGCGGCGGTGTTGACGGCCACGAAGGGCCCCGCGCTACGCTTGCCGAGCTGGTGGATTGCCTCGGCCACCAGTTCCTTGCCGGTGCCGGATTCGCCCAGGATCAGCACGGTCAGATCATTGCGCAGCACGCGCGTGATCATCCGGTAGACCGTCTGCATCGCAAGGCTGCGGCCGACGAGCGGCAGGCCGGGAGCAACGTCTTCCGCCACGTCATCGAGGCTGGCACTCTCGCTGGCGCCAATCGCCTGCCGCACGGTGCGGACCAGTTCATCGAGATCGAAAGGCTTGGGAAAGTACTCGAAAGCGCCGGTATCGCTTGCGCGGACGGCGGTATCGAGCGTGTTCTGCGCCGACAGGATGATCACTGGCATGTGCGGGGCAGCCTCGCGCACGCGGCCCAGCGTTTCCATGCCGTCGCCGTCGGTCAGCACCACGTCGGTGAGCATCAGGCCGTACTGTCGCTCTGCCAGCAGCCCGTCACGATCAGCAATCGAAGCGCAGCGCCAGACATCGTATCCCTCGGCCTCGAGAGCGGCGGTGATGACGAGCGCGATGGAGGCGTCATCTTCGACGAGAAGGATGCGGCTCTTCATGGCTTGGCGCTTCCAGCAACGGGCAGATGCAAGCGAAAGTGCGTCCATCCGCGCAGATCGTCGCGGTCGTGCGTCACGCGTCCGTTCATCTCGCGCACCAGCTTCTGGACGAGCGCGAGACCCAGGCCCTGCCCGTTCTTCTTGCCCGTCACGAAGGGATCGAAGATGTGATCGCGCAGCGCCGGATCGATGCCGGGGCCATTGTCGCTGACGCGCAGCTCGATCGGCAGGCGCAGCGGCTTGCCGCCCGGGCCGGCATGGAGCTGGATGCCGCTGGCAAAGCGCGTGCGCACGGCAATGCGCGGCTCGCGTGCGGCTTCGCAAGCTTCCCGCGCATTGGTGAAGAGGTTGAGGAGGACCTGCACCAGCGCATCGGGATTGGCCATGACCGGCGGGAGCGAGGGATCGAACTCCTCCTCGACCACAAATCCGCCATGCCCGGCGGCCACCACGGCCTGCGCGCGGCGCACTGCTTCGTGGAGATTGCAGGCCGTTCCCGGCTCGCGGCCCCGGCGGGAGAGCGACTGCATCTGGTCGACAAGCTTGGCGATGCGGTCGACTTCGCCGGTAATCAGCTCGGTCAGCGCGCGGTCGGTTTCGCCCAGCTTGCGGCCAAGCAGCTGCGCGGCGCCGCGGATACCGGCGAGCGGGTTCTTGATTTCGTGGGCGAGCACCTCGGGCGCGCGCAGCGGCGTGCCCTCACCCGCCCCGGCACCGCCGCCGTCACCGGAAAGCGCCTCCACACCGACACCTTCGCTGAGTGCGAGAAGCTGCCAGCCCGGGCAATAGGCTACCGGCGATGTCATGACGTCGATCCGGCGCGCGGGCGCACCGAGGATGCGGACGAGCGAATCGCGTGCAAGAAGCTGGGCCTCACCTTCGGCGAGGCGGCGCAGGATGAGCGGCTCCTCGAAGGCGAAGACATCCTCAACAGCCTTGCCGAAGAGCCTGCGGGCACCCTGCCCTGCCAGCTGTTCGGCGGCGGGGTTGGCGGCGGCGATGGTCAGATCGGGCGCAAGCGTGAACACCGCCAGCGGTAGGCTGGCAACGATGCGCTTGGCGTCGGGCCGCGAGCTGTCGCCGACCTTGCGCCAGTCGGCCGGACCGCTCATGCCGCCGCGCGGTTTGCGGGGGCAGCCATGGCGCGGCCATAGAACTCGGCAAGCGAAGCGAGCACTGCCTTGGGATCGTCGATGAAGTTCACGCGGTTGCGAAACTCGGCCGAACCCGGGAGGCCCTTGGTGTACCAGCCGAGGTGCTTGCGCGCCATGTTCACGCCTGTCACCGTGCCATAGTGCTCGAGCATGGTGTGATAATGCTCTGTGATCAGGGCATATTGTTCGGCGATGGTCGGATCAGCGCGATATTCGCCGGTATCTAGCCAGTGCATGACCTGGCCGAGCAGCCACGGGCGGCCATAGGCGCCGCGCCCGATCATCAGGCCGTCTGCGCCGCTCTGCTCGATGGCCTGCGCGGCATCCTCGATCCCGCAGATATCGCCGTTGACGATCACGGGGATCGAGACGGCGTCTTTCACGCGGCGCACGAAGCGCCAGTCGGCCGAACCCTTGTACATCTGGTTGCGGGTGCGGCCGTGGACAGTGATCATCTGCGCGCCAAGATCCTGCGCAATGCGCGCAAGCTCGGGGGCATTGAGGCTGTCATGGCACCAGCCCATGCGCATCTTGACCGTGACCGGAACCTTGACCGCCTTGACCGTCGCTTCGATCAGCGCGGTGGCGAGCGGGATGTCGCGCATCAGCGCCGATCCGCAATCGCCGCTGACGATCTTGCGCACCGGGCAGCCCATGTTGATATCGATGATCGCCGCGCCCTTGGCTTCGGAAATCCGGGCCGCTTCGGCCATTTGCGCAGGCTCGTTACCCATGAGCTGCATCGAGACAGGCTCTTCGGTCGGGTGCCAAGCAGCCTTCTGGATCGACTGGCGCGTCTCGCGGATCGCGGCAGGGCTGGCGATCATTTCGGTCACGTTGAGGCCCGAGCCGAAGCGGCGGACCATGGTGCGGAACGGCAGATCCGAAACGCCCGTCATCGGCGCGAGCACCACGGGCTGCGCGATGCGCACGGGGCCGACCATGATCGGCTTGAGCTCGGGCGGGGCGGGAAGTTCACTCATCGGGGTCTGCCTAAAAAAGAGGCATGCGCTTAGTCGATTGCGCGGTTTGCGGCAAGGACTGTAAGGGGCGGTGCATGAACGCGCCGTCCCCCGCATCCGTCGCCGCTGTTGTCGTCGCTGCCGGCCAAGGCCTGCGCGCGGGCGGAACGGTGCCGAAGCAGTTTGCGCTGTGGCGCGGAAAGCCGTTGGCGCGGCATTCGGTCGAAGCGCTCGCCAAGGCGGGGGTTTCGCCCATCGTGGCGGTGATCCCCGCGAACTGGGAAGACACCGCAGTGGAAGCGCTCGCCGGGGTGCCGGGCGTTCGTTTCGTCCACGGTGCGGCGAGCCGGCAGGGATCGGTGCGCGCGGGGCTGGAGGCGCTGGCAAGCGATGCGCCCGGCCATGTGCTGATCCACGATGCGGCGCGGCCTGATCTCTCGGAGGCGGTGATTGCGGCGCTTGTGGCGGCACTCGAAGGCCAGCCCGGCGCCATTCCGGTGCTGCCGGTGGTGGACAGCGTGGTGCGCGGGGCGGACGGTCTGCGCGGGGCCTTGGTCGAGCGCGATGGTCTGTACCGCGTGCAGACCCCGCAGGCTTTCCGCTTCGATGCGATCCTTGCCGCGCACCGGGCGTGGGACGGGGCTGCGGATGCAGGTGATGATGCCGCCGTTGCCGAAGCGGCGGGGCTGGCGGTCGCACTCGTTCCGGGTGACGAGCGGCTCAAGAAAGTGACCTTTGCGGAAGATCTGAAGGATGACGGCATGACTCACCCCGCCGTGCGCACCGGCATGGGCTACGACGTTCACCGCCTTGCCGAAGGCGAGGAACTCTGGCTTTGCGGCGTGAAAATCGAGCATTCCAAGGGCCTTGCGGGGCACTCTGATGCTGACGTTGCGATCCACGCGTTGGTCGATGCACTGCTCGGCGCGGTGGCGGCGGGCGATATCGGTGATCACTTCCCGCCTTCGGATCCGCAGTGGCGGGGGGCCTCGTCCGACCGGTTCCTTGCCCATGCGGGAACACTGGTGGCCGGGGCGGGTTATGCCATCGGCAACGTTGATGTCACGATCATCTGCGAGGCTCCGCGCATCGGTCCGCACAAGGCGGCCATGCGGGCACGGCTCGCTTCGATTCTGGCGATTGACATAGCTGCGGTGAGCGTCAAGGCGACGACCACCGAGCGGCTCGGCTTCACCGGTCGCGGCGAAGGGATTGCGGCGCAGGCGGTGGCCACCGTCATCGCGCGCGGCTGAAGGAGTTGCGGTTGATGTCGCTGATACGGAACCTGGTCTGGGGCGCGGCGCTCGTCTCGCTTGGCGCGGCCGAAGTGGCGGCTGCGCAGGAACCGGCCTGCCTCAGTGAGCGCGAGGTGACGAGCCTTGTGACCTATGCGCTGCCGGTGGTGATGAATTCCACGATGAAGGCCTGCCGGCCGCAACTCTCGCCGCAAGGCTATTTCGCGACACAGGGCACCTCGCTGGTGCAGCGCTATGCGGTGCGCAAGAGCGCGGCCTGGCCGGAAGCGCGCGCGGCGCTGGTCAAGCTCGGCGGCAATGACGACAAGCTCAAGGATATCGTCTCGAACCTTTCAGACGAGGCGCTGCAGCCTTTCGCGGAAGGCATGGTCTCGGCCGTGGTGACCAAGGGAATCAAGCCGGGCCAATGCAAGGCGATCGAGCGCGCGACGCGGCTGCTATCGCCCCTGCCCCCCGAAAACACGGCGGAACTGGTGACGTTCATCCTCGTGCTCTCGGACAAGCCGCAAGTGCGCGGCGCGGTGGGCGCGGCGAAGAAGTCCGACCTGCCGATCTGCCCGGCGGCCTGACCATGGACACGCTTCTCCCCCTTGAACTGACCACGCTCGCCGCGCGGGTGATTGCCGAAAACAAGGCTGCCGGCCGGATGGTGGCCGTGGCCGAAAGCTGCACTGGCGGGCTTGTCGCGGCGGCGCTTACCGAGATTGCCGGCTCGTCCGCAGTGGTCGACCGGGGTTTCGTGACCTATTCGAACGAGGCCAAGCACGAGATGCTCGGCGTCTCGACCGACCTCATCGACACATTCGGTGCGGTTTCGGTAGCGGTCGCCTGGTCGATGGCGCAGGGCGCGCTCAAGCATTCGCGCGCATCTGTGGCCGTGGCGATCACCGGGATCGCCGGGCCAGACGGCGGAACCGAGCAGAAGCCGGTCGGCACGGTGGTCTTCGCCAAGGCCGAGCGCGGCGAGGACCCTGAGGCGGTTGTGGCTGAACAGAAAGTGTTCGAAACCGCCAAGACCCGTGCCGATGTGCGCCTTCAGGCGGCGCTGGTCGCGCTCGAGCTTCTGCTGCCGTAGACCTTTTCCGCACGCGTTTCGAACGCGGCGACCATCTTGCGGAACGCGCGGTCGAGATACTGGCCGGCGAGTGCTTCGAGGATCGCACTGCGGAAGGTGAAATCGACGTTGAAATCGATCACGCAGCCGCCCCCTTCGTCCGCGCGGAACTCCCAGGTGTTCGAGAGACGCTTCAAGGGCCCATCGAGATACTCGACCGCGATACGGTTCGGGCGCTCCTTGATGACGCGCGAGGTGAACTTTTCGCGCAGCGCGCTGAAGCCGACCATCATGTCGGCCACCATCTCGGTCTCGCTATCGGACTTGATGCGCGTGGCAACGACCCAGGGCAGGAACTCCGGGTAGCGCTTCACATCGGCGACGAGATCGAACATCTCCTCGGACGACCAGGCAAGCCGCCTCTGCTGGTTGATCACCGGCATGGGATCAGCCCCTCGCGGCGGCCTTGGCGAGCTGTGCTTCGCGGGCGGCGCGCATTTCGGCGAAATCCTCGCCCGCGTGGTAGCTGGAACGGGTCAGCGGGCTTGCCGCGACTTGCAGGAAGCCCTTGGCACGGGCAATCGCGCCATAGGCGGCAAAGGCTTGCGGCGTCACGAAATCGATAACCGGCGCGTGCTTGGGCGTGGGCTGGAGGTACTGGCCCATGGTCAGGAAATCGATCCCGGCAGAGCGCATGTCGTCCATCACCTGATGCACCTCAAGCCGCTGTTCGCCAAGTCCGAGCATGACGCCCGACTTGGTGAACACGCGCGGATCGTGGTGCTTGACCTCTTCGAGCAGGCGCAGCGAGGCGTAGTAGCGCGCGCCGGGGCGGATCGTGGGATAGAGCCGCGGCACGGTTTCGAGGTTGTGGTTATAGACGTCGGGCCCTGCGGCCATGATCGCCTCGACCGCCGCGCGCATCTTGCCGCGAAAATCGGGGGTGAGAATTTCGATCGTCGTGTTGGGCGTCGCAGCGCGCAGGGCCTGAATGACCTTCACGAACTGGCCCGCGCCGCCATCGGGCAGATCGTCGCGGTCAACCGAGGTCACCACGATATGCTCAAGGCCGAGCTTGGCGGCGGCTTCGGCGACATGGCCCGGCTCGCTCGCATCGACCTTGCGCGGCATGCCGGTCTTGACGTTACAGAACGCGCAGGCGCGCGTGCAGACATCGCCGAGGATCATCACCGTCGCGTGCTTCTTGGTCCAGCACTCGCCGATGTTCGGGCAGGCTGCCTCTTCGCACACGGTGTTGAGCCCGAGACTGCGCATGAGGCCGCGCGTTTCCTCGTAACCCTTGCTGGTCGGTGCCTTGACCCGGATCCAATCGGGCTTGCGGGGGCGCGCAGGTCGATCGAGTTCTGGGCGATCTGGCGCGGCAATCGAGGACTGATCGTTCATGGCGGTTCAGATAGGCGCATGAAGCATGACTTGAAAGATGCATTCGTAGGCGGCAACAGGTCCCTTATGGCCAAACCCTTCTCTCCCGAGCTTGATCATCTGATCGAAGGCTATCGCCGCTTCCGCACGACTGGCTGGACCCCCCGCCTTGAGCGCTGGCACCAGCTGCGCGAAGGGCAGGAACCGCCGGTGATGGTTATTGCCTGTTCGGACAGCCGGGTGGACCCGGCGCAGATCTTCGATACCGACCCCGGCGAGATGTTCGTGGTGCGCAATGTCGCCGCACTGGTGCCGCCGTTCGAGACGTCACCCGGCTACCACGGCGTATCCGCCGCGCTCGAATTTGCGGTGCAGGTGCTGAAGGTGCGCAAGATCGTCGTGCTCGGCCACGGCATGTGCGGCGGCTGCCGCGCAGCGCTGACGCAAGAGCTGGAAGGCACCGAGCCGGGCGAAGGCGGTTTCATCAACGACTGGATCGGCCTGCTGAGGCCCGCACGCGATGCTGTAATCCACGCCCATGGCACCAGCGGCCGCCCGGCGGAGCGCGCGATGGAGCAGGCGGGCGTCAAGGTCAGCCTTGCCAATCTGCGGACGTTCCCCTGCGTGCGCCGCAAGGAGGCCGCCGGGGAATTGCGCCTGCGTGGGGCTTTCTTCGCGATCTCCGACGGAGTGCTTCACGTACTCGACGAGGATTCGGGCGAGTTCCTCGAAGCGAAGTGAGCGGCGCCCTCGCCACAAAAAAGGGCGGCCTTTGCGGGGCCGCCCTTTTCCGTTGGATTTGACCGCCTCAGCCGATCAGGGCTTCGACTTCTGGTCTGCGAGAACCGAGAATAGCCGTGCGAGCGGGGCGCGTACGCCGCCGACCTTGGCAAAGCTGGCCTTCGCCGCATCGAACTTGTCCTGATCGAGCTGTGCGATGCCGAGGCGAGTCTCTGCGCGGTCCATGTCGAAGGCACCGCCCTTGGTGAGCGCGAGCTGATAGAGCTCTTCGGCCTTCGCAGGGTTGTCATATGACAGGTAGGCATCGGCCGTGGCGACCGCGAGCTTGCCATCGGCGGCAGCGCGGGCGTCCTTTTCGAGACCGACGAGCGAGGCCTTGTCCGCCGCGATGCGGCCCTTGGCCTGCGAGAGCGAGTCGCTGACGAACACGTCGCTGACATCGAGCGCCTTCTTCGAAAGGCCGAGTTCGATGACTTTCACCGTTTCACCGGGCAGACGGCGCGGGTCGGCCGCCTGGACGTATTCGATGAATTCACGCGCGACGAACTGCTTGTCGTTATCGAGCGCGCCGCTGCGGAGGAACAGGCGGCCCAGATCGAGCGATTCTTCCTTGCCGAAGCCGCCGAATTCCCGCGCCAGCTGGCCAGCGCCGAGCCAGTTGAGCGACGTGGGCTGCGCGGCGACTTCAAGCGTCGACCACTCGATCGCCTGCGGCCCGAGCTTCGCCTTGTAGGCGATGATCTTGGCGCGCGTGTACCAGTTGTCCGGCACGGTGCCGTTCGCCGCCTTGCGCGCATCGTACGCCATCTTGAGCGCTGCGATGCCTTCGGCAGGCTTGCCCAGCTGCGTGTAGGAATCGGCGAGCATCTCAGCTGCCGCGTCTTCCGAAACGTTGCCCTGGATTGCCTTGGTCAGCGGATCGATCGCGCCCTGATAGTCCTTCGATGCATAGGCGAAGTTGCCCAGATAGAAGTTGAAGGTCGGGATCTTGTCAGCTTCCAGCAGGCCGCTGTCGATCATGTTCTTGACGCCGCGCGAACGCATCGCCGTATCCTCGAGGAAACCGCCGAGCTGCACCGCGAACTGGCCGGCGGCAAGCTTGTCCTGGCCCGTCTTGGCGGCTGCTTCGGCCTTGGCGACCGCTTCCGCGGCACCGCCGAGCGTCGCCTTGATCTGCGCATCGGGCGTGCCCTTGGCCTTGGCGGCCTGCGCATCCTGCACCAGCTTCTGCACCGGGCCGGCTACAGCGATGAATTCCTTGGAATAAGTGCCACCCTTGGGGGCTTCCTTTTCCTTCGCGATGGCAGGCGCAGCGCCGAGCAGGACGCCGCCTGCAGCCATAACCGCCATGGGGCCGGTCGATAGCGCTACTGCCAGCGCAGCGCGAGCCGCCACGAATTTCATTGCATTACCCCGCATCACTTCATCTCCTCCTGGCCCACGACGGCAGACCGGACCGGTCCCCTGATCGTTCGTGCCCCGGGCCGTATCCCAAAACATCGGCAGAATGGGCATGTCTCTCACTCCGTCCGCGCGAACCTCTGGCGCGAAATCGCCGCCTTGGCAACGCCTTGCTGCAATGGAACCCACCGGGTGAACCCGGATTGAATACCAATTCGTCTCATTGTTCAGGAATAGCGCGGACAGGTGCTCGCATATGTGGATAAGGCGGCCGGGACCGGGCCGTTTTCTGGTGTTTGGCGGGGCTTTGGCCTAGTGCCAAGGACATCCCTGAACAGAAGCGAAAAAGCCCAACGTGAGCGATGACACTGGCCTGATCGACCCACCCGCCCCGCTGCCGGACCACGAGTTCCAGCGGATCGACATCGTCGATGAAATGAAGACGAGCTACCTCGATTACGCGATGAGCGTGATCGTGAGCCGCGCGCTGCCCGATGTGCGCGACGGCCTGAAGCCCGTCCACCGCCGCATCCTGTGGACGAGCCACGAGAACGGGTTCACCTCGACCAAGGCCTATCGCAAGTCCGCGCGCATCGTCGGCGATTGCATGGGCAAGTACCACCCGCATGGCGACAGCGCGATCTACGACGCGCTCGCGCGCATGACGCAGGACTGGTCGATGCGCCTGCCGCTGATCGATGGTCAGGGCAACTTCGGCTCGATGGATCCCGATCCGCCGGCCTCAATGCGCTACACCGAGGCGCGGCTCGCCAAGGTTGCCGATGCGCTGATGGCGGATATCGACAAGGATACCGTCGATTTCCAGCCCAACTACGATGGTTCAGAGAACGAGCCGCAGGTGCTGCCGGCGCGTTTTCCCAATCTCCTCGTCAACGGCGCGGGCGGCATCGCGGTCGGCATGGCGACCAATATTCCGCCGCACAACCTTGGCGAAGTGATCAATGGCTGCCTTGCCTATATGGCGAACCCGGCGATCACGACGGATGAACTGATCCAGATCATTCCGGCGCCTGATTTCCCTACTGCGCCGCTGATCCTGGGCACGAGCGGTGCGCGCAAGGCCTATCACGAAGGTCGCGGCTCGATCGTGATGCGCGCGCGGCACGAGATCGAAGACACCAAGGGCGGACGGGGTGACGGACGCAAGTCGATCGTGCTCACCTCGATCCCTTATCAGGTGGGCAAGAACGGCCTGGTCGAGAAGATCGCCGAAGCCGCCAAGGACAAGCGGATCGAGGGTATCTCCGATATCCGCGACGAATCGAACCGCGAAGGCGTGCGCGTGGTCATCGACCTCAAGCGCGATGCAACGCCCGAAGTCGTGCTCAACCAGCTTTGGCGCAACACGCCCGCGCAATCGAACTTCCCGGCAAACATGCTGGCGATTCGCGGTGGACGGCCTGAAATCCTCACGCTGCGCGACATTATCGAGGCCTTCGTCCAGTTCCGCGAGGAGGTGATCCAGCGCCGCACCAAGTTCGAGCTGAACAAGGCGCGCGACCGGGCCCATATCCTGCTCGGCCTCGTCGTCGCGGTCTCGAACCTCGATGAAGTGGTGCGGATCATCCGCGCCTCGCCCAATCCCGCGCTGGCGCGCGAGACGCTGATGGCGCGCGAATGGCCAATTGGCGAAATCGCGCCTTATATCCGCCTGGTCGAGGCGATCGAGGACGAGGCGCTGGAAGGCGATGGCGGCAGCTACCGCCTGAGCGAGACACAGGTTCGCGCGATTCTCGATCTGCGGCTCCACCGCCTCACCGCGCTGGGCCGCGACGAGATTGGCGCTGAGCTCGAAGTGCTGTCGAAGGCAATTGCCGAGTACCTCGCGATCCTTGCCGACCGCGAGAAGCTCTATGCCGTGATGCGCGAGGAACTCGTCGCAGTGCGCGATGCCTATGCCACGCCGCGCCGCTGCGAGATCACAGCGCCCGCCGACGGGATCGAGGACGAGGACCTGATCGAGCGCGAGGACATGGTCGTCACGATCACCCTCGATGGCTACATCAAGCGCACTCCGCTCTCCACCTTCCGCGCGCAGAACCGGGGCGGCAAGGGCCGCAGCGGCATGGCGACCAAGGAAGAGGATGCGGTGGCGACGATGTTCGTCACCTCGACCCACACGCCGGTGCTGTTCTTCTCGACCGCGGGCAAGGTCTATCGCCTCAAGGTCTGGCGCTTGCCCGAAGGCGGGCCGACGACGCGCGGGCGGCCGATGGTCAATCTGCTCCCCGCGCTGGACGCAGGCGAGACGATTGCGACCGTTCTGCCGCTGCCCGAGGACGAGGCGGAATGGGGCAAACTCTCGGTCGTGTTCGCGACCGCCAAGGGCAATGTGCGGCGCAACGCGATGGACGCCTTCGCCAACATCCCCTCGAACGGCAAGTTCGCGATGCGCTTCGAGGAAGGCGACGACGACCGGCTGATTGGCGTCGCGCTGCTCGAAGCAAGCGACGACGTGCTGCTGGCGACGCGCAGCGGCAAGGCCATCCGCTTTGCGGGCGATGAAGTGCGCGAGTTCACGAGCCGCACGTCTACTGGCGTGCGCGGCATGACGCTCAAGGGCGATGACGAGGTGATCTCGCTTTCGATCCTGCACCGCGTGGGCACGAGCGCCGAGGAGCGCGAGGAATACGTCCGCTTTGCCCCGTGGAAGGGTGAGAAGGAGGGCGAGCCTTCGCTTACGGCCGAGCGCATGGCCGAATTGCAGGCGCGCGAGCAGTTCATCCTGACGGTTTGCGCCAATGGCTACGGCAAGCTCTCCTCGGCCTACGAGTACCGGCGCACCGGCCGCGGCGGCCAGGGCATCACCAATATCGACAACATCGCGCGCAATGGGCCGGTGGTGGCGAGCTTCCCGGCGAGCCAAGCGGACCAGCTCATGCTGGTGACCGATCAGGCGAAGCTGATCCGGCTACCGCTGGATACGCTCCGAGTGATCGGGCGCGGCTCGGCGGGTGTGCGGCTGTTCAATGTTTCGGGCGGCGAAAGCGTGGTCAGCGCAGTGCGGTTGGCCGAGGAAGAGGGCGAAGCCGAGGCTGAGCCTGAGGCCGAAGCATGAGCGAGCTGCCGCAAGTTGCCTTCAAGGTTCTGACTGCAGCGCAGATGGACCTGCTGGAACATGACGGCGTGTTTGCAGGCGCTCCGATCGATCTGGCGGATGGCTACATCCATCTTTCAACCGCTGATCAGGTGACCGAGACAGTGGACAAGCACTTTGCAGGACAGACGGACCTGCATATCGCGGCGGTCGATCTGGCGGTTCTGGGCGATGCGGTGAAGTGGGAGCCCTCGCGCGGGGGGCAGCTGTTCCCGCACATCTACGCGGCGCTCCCGCTCAATGCCGTGTTGGCCTACGGGCCGCTGGAGCGTGATGCGGACGGGGCGGTGCGGCTGCCGGTGGCGGGCTAAGGCGCGGTGAATTCGCCTTTGGTGCGCAGCGCGCCGATTACGCCGACGGTGATCAGGAACTGGCCGAAGTAGTAAAGCGGCCAGACCAGCAGGTGCGGCACGGCGCTTTCCGCCAGTGGGCCCATGCGCGCAAAGATCAGCAAATCCGATAGCGCGAACATTGCAGCGCCTAGCGCGACGCGCTGGCGCGCAAAGTCGCTAGCGAAGGCGGCGGCGGTCATACCGCCAAGGCCGAGGGCGTAGAACGCCACTTCCGGGCGGCCCGTCAGTGCAAGGCTGGCAACGGGAATGGCGAGGAGCACGGCGGCGGCCACAGCCTTGTCGCCCTGCCCCATGTTGCGGCGATGCTTGAGGTAAAGCGTGATCGCGGCCATGTGGCCCAGCAGGAACGCCAGAGCGCCACCGGTGAAGCTCACTTCCAGCACCATGTCTCCCAACGCGCCGAGGGCCATGACCAGCGCGATGCGGTGCGCGTCCGGAACCGGGTGATGGCGCCACGCGTATACGGCGAGCAGGCTGACGCCCGCACCCTTCCACAGGATCAGGTAGAGGCCGGGAATCCAGCTTCCTGCCACGAACCAGTAGCTGATGCCCGCGATCAGGCTGGCGAGCAGCCAGGGCCGTTGTTCGATCAAGGCGCGCTGCGGCATGGTCCCCCTTCCCTTCCGGGCTCCTCCCTAGGGCTTGCCGCGCGGGGGACGCAATGCCAATGCGCGTGTCATGACGCATCAGGTTCACATCATCGGCGGCGGCATGGCCGGTAGCGAGGCGGCGTGGCAGCTCGCGCGGCGGGGCATTCGCGTGCAGCTCTCGGAGATGCGCGGCGGCGGCGATACGACGGCGGCGCACAATTCCGATGGGCTGGCCGAGCTGGTCTGCTCCAATTCGTTCCGTTCGGACGATGACGAGAAAAACGCGGTCGGCCTGCTGCACTACGAGATGCGGCAATGCGACAGCCTGCTGATGGCGGCAGCGGCCAAGGCGCGGGTGCCGGCAGGCTCAGCGCTGGCGGTGGACCGCGAAGTGTTCTCGGCGGAAGTCGAGGCCATGCTGCGCGCGCAGCCGACATTGGAGATCGTGCGCGAGCGGGTCGATGTGCTGCCTTCGGATGGCCTCACCATCGTGGCGACGGGGCCGCTGACGGCCCCTGCCCTCGCCTCCAGCATTGGCGCGGCGACGGGTGCGGAGAGCCTTGCCTTCTTCGATGCGATTGCACCGATTGTCTACCGCGAGTCGATCAATATGGACGTCGCGTGGATGGCCTCGCGCTGGGACAAGGGCGCGGAAGCCAGCCTTGCGATGGGCGGCGATGGGCGGGACTACATCAATTGCCCGATGACCCGCCCTCAATACGAGGCGTTTCGCGAGGAATTGCTCGCTGGCGAGAAGACCGAGTTCAAGGAATGGGAGGCCAATACCCCCTATTTCGACGGCTGCATGCCCATTGAGGTCATGGCCGCGCGCGGGGTGGAAACATTGCGCTTCGGGCCGATGAAGCCGGTGGGGCTCGATAATCCGCACTGGGCGACGGCAGAGCATCCCAGCGGGCGCTGGCCTTATGCCGTGGTGCAGTTGCGGCAGGACAACAAGCTCGGCACCCTGTGGAACATGGTGGGCTTCCAGACCAAGCTCAAGCATGCCGAACAAGTGCGCGTGTTCCGCACGATCCCGGGGCTGGAGCAGGCCGAGTTTGCGCGGCTCGGCGGGCTGCACCGCAATACCTTCCTCAATTCGCCGACTTTGCTCGACCGCCAGTTGCGGCTGAAATCGGCAGCCCATATCCGCTTTGCCGGGCAGATCACCGGGTGCGAGGGCTATGTCGAGAGCGGCGCCGTGGGTCTGCTGGCGGGGCTGATGACGGCGGCCGAGATTGCCGGACGAGAGTGGACTGCCCCGCCGCGCACCTCGGCGCTGGGCGCGCTGCTTTCCCATATCACCGGCGATGCCGAGGCCGAGACGTATCAGCCGATGAACGTAAACTTCGGGCTGTTTCCACCGCCGGATCCCTCAACCAAGAAGAAGCAGCGCAAGGAAGCCTATACCGCGCGGGCCAAGGCTGATCTGGCGGGATGGTTGCCCGCCTTGGGCTGACCTACTTGCACTTGCAGGCGGGCTTCTTCGCTTTCTTGGGCTTGGTCGTGGCAAATTCCTCGCGGCTGAGGCTGCCATCCCCGTTCTTGTCCGCACCCTTGAAGCGGTTGTCGGTGGCGACGGACCATTCGTCGAAGGTTAGCAGATTGTTGCCATCGACATCGAGCTTGCGGAAATCCTTGATGCGCGGACTGACCATTTCGCTGCGGGTGATCTTGCCGTCGCGGTTCTTGTCGAGCCGGTCGAAGCGCTTTGCCTCGCGGCTTTGCTCGCTGGCTTCGGGGAGGCCGGGACCGACCGCATCGCCAGCATCGGAATCGGGAAGTTCCTCATCCGCCGCAGCGGCGGAGGCGAGCGCGAGGTGGCTGGGGGCGGCGGGCGGCGTAACCGCCGCGCGGCCCTGCCACCAGAAAAGGCCCGAGGCCACGAGCAACAGCGCGCCAAGCGCGCCTACGAGCATTCGGTTCATGCCGGGCCCTCCCAAGGAACAGAGCCCAGGATAGGCGGCATGACGCGCCAGCGGCAGAGGCAAGCCCTACCATTTTGGTTAGAGTTTCAGCGCCCGAACAGGCCGAGACGGAGGATCGCGAGGAAATCGCGCAAGGGACCGCCGGGGCGCCCTGCTGCCTCGCGCAAAGCCATGCCGCGCAGGATCACCAGCGGGCGCAGTGGCCCAGGCAGGATCGGCGCGGACGTGCTTTCCGGTTCAAGACCCAGCCATTCGGCAGCGGCGCGGCGGACCGCATCGTCCGGACGCACGCCGCTGAGCCGCGCGAGTGCGCAAACCGCCTCGATCCGCGCCTTGCCGAGCTCCGCGCCGCCATCTTCGCCGACGATCCGGGCTTCCCAGCCATCGACGAGCGCGCGGAGCGCCGGGCGTTCGCCGTCCCACGCGTGGAGGAGTGCCAGCAGCGGTTCGCCCAGCGGCCACGCATTGGCCGGCTGCTCGAACCGGTCGCGCCACCAGGCCAGACGCAGCTGGATCATCAGAGGATCGCGGCCTTCCCGCGCGGCATCGGCAAGCCGCCGGTCGAGCAGGAGAAAGCCCTCCCACAGCGCTTGAAGGCGGCGCGGCGCGTAGAGCACCGCGAGCCGTTCAGGGGGGCTGAGCTCGATATCGGCCCCACCGCTTGGACTGCGCGCAGGCTCCATCAGATCAGCGGTAGCAGACCTTCTTGACCGCCGCGATCACCCGCGCGGTATCGACCAGCGCGAGCTTTTCGAGATTGGCGGCGTAAGGCAGCGGCACGTCTTCGTTGCAGACGCGCAGGACCGGGGCGTCGAGGTGGTCAAAGCCCTCTTCCATCACGATGCTGATGATTTCCGAAGCAATCGAGCAAACCGGGAAGCCTTCCTCGACCACGACCATGCGGTTGGTGCGCGCCAGGCTTTCGAGCACGGCCGCCTTGTCGAGCGGGCGCAGCGTCCGCAAATCGAGCACTTCGGCCTCGATGCCTTCGGCGGCGAGCTTCTCGGCAGCGTCGAGCGCAAGGGCAACGCCGATCGAGTAGGTCACGATGGTGACATCGCGGCCCGCGCGCATGGTGCGCGCCTTGCCGATGGGGACGGTGTAGTCATCCAGCTGCGGCACATCGAACGCGCGGCCATAGACCAGCTCGTTTTCGAGGAAGACGACCGGATCGGGGCTGCGGATGGCGGACTTGAGCAGGCCCTTGGCGTCAGCCGCGTCATAGGGCGCGATGACGATCAGGCCGGGGACCGAGGCGTACCACGGCGCATAGTTCTGGCTGTGCTGCGCGCCGACGCGTGCGGCGGCGCCGTTGGGGCCGCGAAACACGATGGGGCAGCGCATCTGGCCGCCGGACATATAGTTGGTCTTGGCTGCCGAATTGATGATGTGATCGATCGCCTGCATGGCGAAGTTGAACGTCATGAATTCGATGATCGGCCGCAGACCGCCCATGGCGGCACCCGTGCCGATACCGGCAAAGCCATATTCGGTGATCGGCGTATCGATCACGCGGCGGGGGCCGAATTCCTCGAGCAGGCCCTGCGTGACCTTGTAGGCGCCCTGGTATTCGGCGACTTCCTCACCCATCACGAACACGCGGTCGTCGGCGCGCATTTCCTCGGCCATCGCATCGCGCAAGGCTTCGCGGACAGTGGTTGAGGTCATGGCGGTTCCGGTGGGGACTGCGGCGACGGGAGCCGGAGCAGCGACAGGCGCTGGCGGCGGCGGTGCGGCCACGACCGGCGCAGTGGCCGGAGCCGGGGCTGGCGCCGAAGCGGGTGCGGGCGCAGCCGGTTCGTCATCGCCGGTAATCGTCGCGATCACGGTGCCGACCTTCACGCCTTCGGTGCCTTCGGCGACCATGAGCGCGCCGATCACGCCTTCGTCGACCGCTTCGAATTCCATCGTCGCCTTGTCGGTCTCGATCTCGGCGAGAATGTCGCCGGACTTCACCGTGTCACCGGGCTTTACCAGCCATTTGGCGAGGGTGCCTTCCTCCATCGTCGGGGAAAGCGCGGGCATCTTGAGATCAATCGCCATGTCAGTAGGTCCCCACCAGCACGTCGGTATAGAGTTCGGCGGGCGCCGGTTCGGGCGAGCTCTCGGCAAAATCGGCGGCTTCGGCGACGATCTGGCGGATCTTCTTGTCGATGGCCTTGATCGCGTCCTCGGTCACGCCGCGGCGCAGCAAGTCCTGCTTAGCGCCCTCGATCGGATCGTGGTGGTCGCGCATTTCCTGCACTTCCTCGCGGCTGCGGTACTTCGCCGGGTCCGACATCGAGTGACCGCGATAGCGATAGGTGTTGAGCTCCATGAGCACCGGCCCATTGCCACCACGGACATATTCGAGCGCAACTTCGGCAGCGGCGCGTACTTCGAGCACGTCCATGCCGTTGACGTCCATGCCGGGGATGCGGAAACCGGTGCCGCGGCGGTGGAAGTGCGTTTCAGCCGAGCCGCGCTTGACCGCGGTGCCCATGGCATAGCCGTTGTTTTCAACGACGAAGACGATGGGAAGCTGCCACAGGGCGGCCATGTTGAAGGTTTCGTAGACCTGGCCCTGGTTGGCCGCGCCATCGCCGAAATAGGCCATGCAGACGCCGCCATCACCCCGGTACTTGTGCGCGAAGGCAAGGCCCGCGCCCAGTGGCACCTGCGCGCCGACAATGCCATGTCCGCCGTAGAACTTGTGGTCGGTCGAGAACATGTGCATCGAGCCGCCCTTGCCCCGGCTGATGCCCGCGCCGCGCCCGGTTAGTTCGGCCATGATCACCTTGGGATCGATGCCGTAGGCCAACATGTGGCCATGATCGCGGTAGCCGGTGATAACGCTGTCGTGGCCTTCCTTGAGCGCCGACTGCAGGCCGACGGCCACCGCTTCCTGCCCGATATAGAGGTGGCAGAAGCCGCCAATGAGGCCGAGGCCATAGAGCTGGCCGGCCTTTTCCTCGAAGCGGCGAATCAGCACCATCTGTTCGTAGAAGTGGAGCAGTTCCTCATCGCTCGCATCGAAGCGCTTGTTATTGGCGTGGGCCTGCTGGAGGCTGCGCAGCGCGAAGGTGGCTTCATCTTCGGGCGCAATGGCCGGAGGGACTGGGCTTGCCGCAGCGGGAGCGGCTTTGGGCGCAGCCGGCGACTTTGTCGCTTTGGTTACGCGCGGCTTGGCGGACTGGGCCAATGCGGTGGTTCCTTGTCTGGCAGCCTGGGGAGGGCACATGTCATGGCAGCAGCCCGTCCAAGGGGAGCGCCACAAGCGCCGCTATAGGACCAAGTGCCTGAAATCCGCAACGGGCAAGGCTTGGCGCCGCCGCTTTCGTATACCTATTCGAGCGGTATTCCGACACAGCCCCGCGCGCGGCATGGTTGCCGCAAAGCAGCGCGAAATCCAGCGATTTAGGGAAATGGTGCACCCGGAGCGATTCGAACGCCCGACCCTCAGATTCGTAGTCTGATGCTCTATCCAGCTGAGCTACGGGTGCGTGGAAGCGCGCCTCTATAGCCGCCTCCCGGGCTTGGCAACCCCTAATGACGGTTTTTTAGGTGGCGCTGCAATGCGGCGGCCAGCGGCACGTCGAGCGGCGGCATGGAAAGTGCTGATAGCGCCTCGGCATTCAGCCATTGCAGCTCGGCACCCGCCTCGGGCACAGGCATGCCTTCCCAGCATCGGCAGGTGTAGAGCAGAAGCACCAGCGGCCGGGTGCTTTCCTGTTCGGAATTCGCGGCGAACGTCAGCGGCTCCAGATCGGCAGCGTCGATGGTGATCGACAATTCCTCCGCGATCTCCCGGACAAGGGCGGAGGCAGGCCCCTCACCCGGCTCCACCTTGCCGCCGGGAAACTCCCACAGGCCTCCATGGGCGCGGCCTTCGGGCCGGCGCTGCATCAGCACCCGGTCCGTGTCATCGAGCAGGGCCAGAGCAACGACGATCAGCAATGTCGGGTTCGCTGCCAAGGCCGGGGATTCCATTTATGCTTTGTTAGCCTTGCCTCCCCTAGAATATACCTAGACGCGGACAGGGGTAACCGATTGATGTTGGACTTTGTCCGTAAGCCACTGGTGGACAACACGGGTGCCACTGCCGTCGAGTATGGCCTGCTCATCGGTGTGATCGCAATGACGATGTTTTTCGGCATGAGCGCCTTCGTGAATTCGCTTTTCACGATGTACAACACGATCGACGCCAATCTCACCAAAGCCAAGAAATAGCCCCGCCTGCGCCGCACATCGCTGCGCATCTGGCACCACCTTTCCGGACAAGCAGCGGATCGCAGCGGGATTGTTCCCAACAATAAACAAGGCGTCTTTACGTTTTGTCAGGGAATGCCGGATAATTTGACACTTGCAATTTCGTGCGGCCGGGGGGTCGTAGGAGCGAAAGAGCACGTCGGTGGCGCAAGCTGCCAGGTGGAGGACCATTCGCATGACACTTTTCAAGACGCTTCTTCGGGATGAAGAAGGTGCCACAGCCATCGAGTATGGCCTGATTGCTGCGCTGATCGCGGTTGCCGCGATCACGGCCATGGGCGCTCTGGGCAACTCGCTCTCGAACACCTTCACGCAGGTTTCGACCAAGCTTAACAACGCGCAGGACGGCAAGGGTCCGTTCTAACCGCGCGTGGTTTTCGGATCTGGCAATGAAGTCGGGGGCGCGGTTATCCACGCCCCCTTCTTCGCGTGTCGGAGCGGGTTATCTTCTGTGTTGGGAATGCCGGATTACTTTACAGTGTATGCAGCGCATGGCGGGCCGCAAGCGGGAGACGGCGGTCTTCCGCCGCAAACTGATCAAGCAAAAGGTTTTCGGCCCCTTAAGCATTTGTCAGCACCTGTCGGGTAGTTTTACGCAGTCTGGTCATTCAGCCGGTGGTCGGTGAAGCGGGTTCAGACGAACAGATTGTCGTACTGCCTGCTGGAGCACTTCTCGCCATGACCCTTTTCCGCAATCTCATGTCCGACCAGAGCGGCGCTACCGCCATCGAATATGGCCTGATTGCCGCGCTTGTCGCCACGGGGGCCGTGGTCGCGATGGGCGCTCTCGGCAATTCGCTTTCGAACACTTTCACACAGGTCTCGACCAAGTTGAGCAATGCGCAGGACGGCAAGGGCCCGTTCTAAGCGCAGGCTTCCGCCTTCAAGATTGCAAAAGGGCGGGCGTGGCTGACCACGGCCGCCCTTTTGCGCGCGGGATCAATAGACGATCAGCTTGACCCGTGCTCCGGGGACAAGCGGGCTTGCCGCATCGAGCGCGTTGAGCACCAGAAACCGGTCCAGCGGCCGATCATCGTAGGCCATCCGGCGGGCAAGCGATTGCACCGTATCGCCCTTCTTCACGGTTACTACCATGAGCCGCCGCGCGCGCACTGCGCCCGCCTCGCCAATGGTGATCCGCCGCATCGAGGAAAACATCGGGTCGAACGCGCCGGCCTGCCCGGCCGCGCTGATCGTGGTGAAGTGGAACGCCTGGCCCGGCCCCCATGCATAAGCGAATACAACGACATCGCGCGCGCCCTCGCCGGTATTGACGCGGGTCATGCCATAGGCCGCCGGGATGCCGTTGACTGTGGTCGTGCGAACCTCGTCCGGCGCGATGCGCTGCTGGTCTGAAAGGCCCGCAAAGACCGTACGGACATAGGCATCGAGGTTGCCCGAGTAGGGCGCCGTGGACATCTCGCCCTTCCCTGATTGGCCGCTGATCGCAACCGAACGGGTGCCGTTGACGAGGTAGAAGCCCTGCGGCGCCTGGAAGCTCATGCGGAAACCGGGATGGAGGAACTTGCGCCCATCGACCACGCCCTGCTTGGGATCATCGCCATAGGTGATGCCCTCGACGCGGGTGAGGAAGAGATCGCGATTGGTCGTGCCCCGCGCATTAGTCCCGGCCAGCGCCAGCGCTGCCGTGACGCGCGAGGCGGGATCGGGGTGGGTGCTCGCCCATTCCGGCACCTTGTCGGTGGTGCCGGTGAGTTGGGCATCGAGCGCCGTCTGCTGGGCGAGGCTGCGCAGCACCGAACTCATCGCGCGCGGATCATACCCGGCGCGTTTGAGGTAGGTGACGCCAAGTGCATCTGCCTCGCTTTCCTGCCCGCGCGAATAGCGCAGGGTGAGGAGCTGGCTGCCGGTGGAGAAAATCTTCTGTCCGAGCTGGCCGAGAGCCGAATTGCCCAGCACCGCGCCAGCAAGGACCGAGCCGAGCACCCCGAGGATGCTGTTGCGCGTCGCGGCACTTTCGCGCTTCTGCGAATGTCGGGCAGCGACATGGCCGACTTCGTGGCCGAGCACGCCGGCAAGCTCCGCCTCGTTGTTCATCAGTGCGACGAGTTGGCGCGTGACGTAGACGTAGCCGCCGGGGATGGCGAATGCATTATTGACGGGCGAATTGAGCAGCGTGACGGTAAAATCGCTGCGCGCATTGCCGAGGCCGGACTGGAACGCGATCGTCTTGCCAACGCCTTCGACATAGGTCGCCTGCGGCCCCGTCAAGGCACCGCCGAATTCGGCGAGCAGCTGCGGATGGGCCTTGGCACCTTGCGCCTTGTCCGCCGCGCTGATCGTGGCGACGGTGCCTTGTGCGTCTGCACGCGAAATCGGCACGGCAGGCCCTGCGAGCACGAGGCCGCCAGCCCCGGCAGCCAGCAGGAACGCGCGAAACGGGCGAATGGTCATAGTCTCTCCCCTGTGCCTGCGGTGCGCGCGACCCAAGGCCCGGCACCATCAGTAGCATGACGCCAGTCTAGCCATGCCAATGGCGGCAAGACCAGAGGCATTTGCTTTGGGAAGGTTCGGCTGCCCTCAGGCGCCGATGCGCAGGAACCGCTCGGCGCGCAGGGCGCGCAGCGTATCGGCAGGTTTGCCCGCGAGCGCGGCAAGTTCATCGGCAATCGCCTTGCCGAGCGCGAGCGCGGCGGCGGTGCCATCGCGGTGCGCGCCGCCAACTGGCTCTGGCACGATCCGGTCGATCACGCCAAGTGCGAGGAGATCTTGCGCGGTTATCCGCATGGCCTCTGCGGCCTCGGGTGCCTTTTCGGCGGTGCGCCAGAGGATCGACGCGCAGCCTTCGGGCGAGATCACAGAATAGACCGCGTGTTCGAACATGAGCACGCGTTCTGCGCTGGCGAGCGCGACCGCGCCGCCCGAGCCGCCCTCACCCACGATCGCGGCAACCATCGGCACGCCCAGCGCAAGGCAGGCCTCGGTGCTGCGGGCGATGGCTTCGGCCTGACCGCGCTCTTCCGCCTCGACGCCCGGGAATGCGCCTGAGGTATCGACCAGCGTGACGACCGGAAGACCGTAGCGGCTCGCCATTTCCATCAGGCGCACCGCCTTGCGGTAGCCTTCGGGCTTGCCCATGCCGAAGTTGTGGCGGATGCGGCTCTGCGTATCGTGGCCCTTTTCGTGGCCGATCAGCATGACCGCGCGGCCTTCGAGCGTGGCGAAACCGCCGACGATGGCGTGATCCTCGCCAAACTTGCGATCACCGCCCAAGGGCATGAAATCGGAGAAGGCCTTGCTCACGTAGTCACGGAAATGGGGCCGCGAGGGGTGGCGGGCTACCTGCGTCTTCTGCCACGGCGTCAGCGAGCGGTAGGTGCTGGCGAGCAGCTCGCCAGACTTGGCTTCGAGCCGGCGGATTTCGGACGCGATATCGAGCGCGCCGGTCTGCGCCGTTTCGCGCAGCTCGGCAATGCGCGCTTCGAGCGCGGCGATCGGCTTTTCGAATTCGAGATAGGAAATCATCCGCGCCGCGCTAAGGCTGGCTGGCCGCCGGGTCAACCTTTTGCGCCGGGTTTTGCGCCGCCGCACCCATTCCTGGGCCAAGCGGATGGCGGCTGTTGACCAGCGCGACGAGCCTTGCGGCATCGACATGGGTGTAGATCTGCGTCGTCGCGATATCGGCATGGCCGAGCAGGGTCTGCAGCACGCGCAGGTCCGCACCGCCTTCAAGGAGATGCGTGGCGAAGGCGTGACGCAAGACATGCGGGCTAACCTTTTCCGGATCGAGCCCGGCCCTTAGCGCCAGATCGCGCAGGAGCTGGAACAGGCGCACCCGCGAGAGGTGGCCCCCACCTTGAACCTTGGCGCGCGGGCTGGGAAAGACCCAGCGCCCACCCTTGGGGCGCAGCGCCAGCCAGCGAGTGAGCGCGGCACCCGCTCGCGCGCTGACCGGGACCATGCGCTGCTGGCCGCCCTTGCCGGTAATCATCAGGAACGGTGCGTCGCGCGGGACTGCGGCCAAAGGCAGCGAGACAAGTTCGGTGGCGCGCAGGCCCGAGCCATAGAGCAGTTCGAGGAGGGCAAGCATGCGGGCACCCTCCCCTGCCTGCGCTTCGCTCTCCGCCAGGGTGAACAGCGCGGCGATCTCGCCGTGCCCGAGCAGGCGCGGCAGCGGGCGGCGGATGCGCGGGCGCGGGAGCGCGGCGGAGGGATCATCACTGCGCAGGCCCTCGTCCGCAAGGAAGCCGTAGAACTGGCGCAGCGCCGAAGCTTTGCGTGCTAGGCTGGAGGGCGCGAGATCGCGCCAGGCTTCGGCAAGGCCGGCGATGGCCTCGCTGTCAGCGATCACGAGATCGCCGATCTCCTCGCGCGCCGCCCTGAGGTCCCGCCCATAGGCGGCGAGCGTGTTGGCGGCGGCGCCGCGCTCGGCGGCGAGCATCGCAAGGAAGGCCTCGATCGGATCGCGCGAGGGTTCCGCTGCCATCGCGCGTCAGACCCGCGCCACGGCCTCCGCCGCGATCATCCGCGCCTCACCCTCCAGCCCGGCGCGGCGCAGCGCGGCGACGATGTGGTAGAGATGCAGCGGGGTCATCTTGTCCCACCCGCTGCCCTGCATGCCGAATCCGGCGAGCAGGGCCACCAGCACGGGGTTTTCCGAGGCGGCGGCGGCATCGATTGCGCGGGTCCAGCGCGTCTCGCGCGCAAGGTCGAGCTTCAGATCGTCGGCCACGCGGCGCGCGGTGGCGGGATCGACCCGGCCGAGGCCCATCAACCCGGCAAGCAGGAAGCGCGAGCGCAAGCCGCCGGTGCTGGTATCGCCCGATTGGAATGTACCCAGCGTATCGGCACCGATCGCGGCGGACTTGGCGGGCGCGGCCAGCGCGATGAGGCCCCAGGCCTCGCTGCCGACGGGGACCATGCTGGCCCAGCGCGCCGCGTTACGATCGAGCCCGGCGGTAAGCATCGAGGCGATGAGCCCCTTGGCATCACCGGAAAGATTGGCATCGGGCGTGATACGCGCGGCGGCATAGGCGGTGAGGACGAGGCGCGAATAGGCGCGGTCCGGATCGCTGGCATCGCCCCAGAGATTGCGGATGGCCGAGAGCCGGTCTGCCACGTCGGCGGCGAGATAGGCGCTGCGCAGCGTATCGGCGAGCGGCCCCCAGGTGCGGTCAGGCTCGTCCAGCGCGTGGATCTCGCTGTAGAGATCGACCATGGCGGCGGACGACAGGATGCCGCGTTCCGCCGCGATATCGGCAGCTTCGGCGCGGGCAGTAAGCGGGAGCATCGGCGCGCGTACCGCAAGGACGGCATAGGCCGCGCCCGCCTGCTTGCGCAGCGCTTCGGGCGGTTCGAGGCCGGTGGCGAGCGCGAGGCCAGTGCGCCAGGGTGTGAGACTGTCCACCCCGGCCCATTCGATCTTCACCGCGCGGTGGCCCTGGCTGGCCGCGCCGGCAAACTTCTGGGCGAGCAGGATGTCGATCTTGGGCGCGGTGCCCTTGCGCATGGCGTTGTCGAGCACGGCAAGTGCAGGCGCGCCCTCTCCGCCGGTGAAGGCGGTGCAGATCGCGCGGGTCAGCGTCCAGTCCCAGCCCGGCCGGCCGGCGGCGGTGAGCGCGGTGATCGGGCAAAGGCCGACCGGATCGGCGGTAGCAAGGAAGCTCCCCATCGCCGCATCCTCGAGCGTGCGGGTGTAGAACCCGCTATCGACTTCCTGCACCATGGCGCGCGCAGCATCGGCTTCGCCCATGCGCAGCAGCACTTGCGCGCGCAGCGCCGCCCAGTCTGCACCGTTCAGGCCGACGGGCGTATCGAGCCGGCTCGCGAGGGCGCGGCGAAGCATGATGTGGCCCCAGCGCGAGACGAGATCGCCGCGCATGCTTGTCAGCAGTCCGGCGACGAAGGGGCCGTTCAGATAGTGGCTCGAGACGGCGGGGAAGCCGCCATCCGCCTGATCGAAGAAGCCCACGCGCGAAAGGCTGCGCTGGGCGTGCGGTGGAATGTCCGCACGCGGCTTGGCGCTGGCGATCAGTTGGTCGATCAAGGCCGGATCGATGTCGCCTGTTCCATTGGCGGCAGCAACCGGAGCGGCGGCTGCCGGTGCGGGGTTGCCGGGGAGCGGTTGAACCGTCGGCACGGAAACGGCCTGCGCGGTGGGCGAGGATGCCGGGCGTTGCACGTTGACGACAGCCGGTGCGCCCGTGCGTGCCGGTGCGGGTGCGCTCGCAGCCGGGCGCGGCGGGGTCTGCGGTTTGCGCACTGGTGCGGCGGGCTTGTCGTCAAAACCCGGCGGAAGCAGCGATTCCTGCGCGGTGACGGCTATTGCCGAAAGCGCGCCGATGGCCGCGCAAGTCAGGGCAACAAGGCGAACGCGGCGACGGCTCACGGAGCGGCCTGTGCGCTCGGCGCCGCAACGGGCGTCTCGATCCAGCGCGTCGGCTGCGTATCCCCCATGAACCATGCCAATGCCAATATCGCCACCACCATCAAGAGGCCGCACAATGCCAGAATTCGAGCCTTCACCAAACACGCTCCTGCGGCCGCTGACCTTGCCCGCCTTCGGGGCGTTGCCGCAGCTCTTGCACAACACCTGCTCAACCCTTGCACTCGCCCCTAGCGCAACTATAGGCGGCGCGGCAATGGAGCACGAAGACCCCGCCTTCTCAACCGCCGCGGTCCAGCGGCTGGCTGCCCGTATCGATCGGCCGATCGTGCTGGTCGGCATGATGGGCGTTGGCAAGACAACGGTGGGTCGCAGGCTCGCCGCGATGCTGGGCGTGCCCTTCTGCGATGCCGACGAGGAGATCGAGAAGGCGGCGCATATGTCGATCCCCGAGATCTTCGCGCAGTTCGGCGAACCCTATTTCCGCAGCGGAGAGCGCCGGGTGATCGCAAGGTTGGTGGGCGAGGACGGCGTGCCGGTGCGCCGCGTGCTGGCGACGGGCGGCGGCGCCTTTGTTGATCCCGAAACGCGCGCGCTGATCCTGCGGCGCGCGATTGCGGTCTGGCTCGACAGCGATCTCGATACGCTGGTCATGCGGGTGGGGCGCAAGGGCAACCGCCCGCTGCTGAAGAACGGCAATCCGCGCGAGATCCTGGCAAAGCTCAAGGCCGAGCGCGGGCCCACCTATGCCGAAGCGCCGATCCATGTGAAGAGCGGCAACCAGCCCCATCAGGCGACCGCGCTCACCATCCTGAAGGCAATCGACGCATGGCTGTGATCCCCGTCAATATCGCTGGCGCCCCATATGAGGTGCGGATCGAGGCTGGACTACTGGCCGCAGCGGGCGAGCACTGCCGACCGTTCATTCGCGGCGGCAAGGTGGTGGTGGTCACCGACGAGCGCGTGGCCGCTGCCTGGCGCGAGACAGTGGCCGGTTCGCTCATGGCATCCGGCATCGCCAGCGAGTGGCTCGTGTTGCCTGCAGGCGAGAGCACCAAGAGCTGGGAATACCTCGCCCGCACTGCCGACTGGCTGCTCGAGCAGGGCGTGGAGCGCAAGGACAGCGTGATCGCGCTGGGCGGCGGGGTGATCGGCGATCTCACAGGCTTTGCGGCCTCGATGGTCAAGCGCGGCTGTGGTTTCATCCAGATGCCGACGACCTTGCTCGCACAGGTCGATTCGAGTGTTGGCGGGAAGACCGCGATCAATACGTCTGCGGGCAAGAACCTTGTCGGCGCGTTCCATCAGCCGGTGCTGGTGCTGGCAGACCCGCTGGCGCTCGACACGCTGCCGCCGCGCGAGACGCGCGCAGGCTACGCCGAGGTCGTGAAGTACGGCCTGATCGACGATGCCGACTTCTTCCACTGGTGCGAGGCCAATGGCCATGCCTTGCTGGCGGGCGATGCCAAGGCGCGCGAGCACGCCATTGCGAAGAGCGTTGCCGCCAAGGCGCGGATCGTGGCGGCGGACGAGAAGGAAACGCTGGGCGTGCGGGCGCTGCTCAACCTCGGACACACGTTCGGCCACGCGCTGGAGGCCGAGACGGGCTTTTCGGACCGCCTGCTTCACGGCGAAGGCGTGGCGCTCGGCATGGTGCTGGCAGCGCGCTACTCGGCGCGGATCGGCCTGATGAGCGGTCAGGATGCCGAGCGGGTTGCCGCGCATATCGGTGCGGCGGGGCTGCCAGCCTCGCTCGCCGCGCTCGGCCTCACCTGCGACGGCGCGCGGCTGAAGGCGCATATGCTGCATGACAAGAAAATGGACGCAGGCACCCTGCCCTTCCTGCTGATGCGCGGGATCGGCGAGACGTTTCTGGCAAAGGACGTCGATCTGGTCGACGTCGCCGCATTCCTAGATTTGGAGCTGGCGCGCGGTTAGGCCGGATCGTCCGGCAGCAGATCGATGGCCGTGAATCCGGGCAGGACTGCTTCGCGCAGCAAGGTCCGGTGGCATTCTGCCGCGGCGCGTTCGTAGCATAGCAGCGCGACCTTGCGGTTCGCCGCGAGATCAGCCAGCGCAGCGCCTGCTGCGATGGCTTCAGGCAATTCCAGTTGTGACGCGTAGATGGCAGCAAGACTCGCGTGATCACCGCGCCGGGCGGCTGCCCGGCCATCGGCCGGTGTGCCAAGCGCTTTGAAATGGCGGTACTCGATCCCGGCCTCCTGCGCGGCGCCGGCGAGCGCTGTCTTGGAAAAGCCCGGCCGCCGTGAAAGTGGAAGGGCCCGCACATCGGCCAGCACCTCGACGCCAGCCCGCGAAAGCGCCGTCATCAGCCCGGCGACGGTCGCTTGCTCGTAGCCGATGGTCCAGATGGTCGGGACCGTCATGCAGATCAGAACAGGCGGGCGCCGTTGGGCACCTTGCCGTCCGGTGCGAAGAGCACAACACGGCCCTCTTCGTCCGGAAAACCGACTGTCAGCACTTCGGACATCATCTTGCCGATCTGGCGCGGGGGGAAATTGACGACAGCCGCAACCTGCCGCCCGATCAGCTCTTCCGGCGAATAGAGCACGGCGATCTGCGCGCTCGAACGCTTGACGCCGATGCCCTCCCCGAAGTCGATCGCCAGCTTGAGACTGGGCTTGCGCGCTTCGGGGTAGGGCTCGGCACTCACGATCGTGCCCACGCGGATATCGACCTTGAGGAAATCGTCAAAGCCGATGAGGTCTGCCGCCGGGGCTGATGGATCGTGTTCGAGATGCATTATCGACCTTTGAATTCTGCTTTGCGCTTTTCGAGGAAGGCGCGGATGCCTTCCTTGGAATCTTCGCTGTCACCGGCCTTCCACTGGCCTTCCGCCTCGATCAGCAGCGCGGCGGGGAGATCGGTTTCAAGCGCGCGCGCGACATTCTGGCGCATCACGCCGAGGGCCACGGTCGGCCCGTTGGCGAGCCGGTCCGCCAGCGCCATGGCTTCGTCGGCCAGCGCGGCATCGTCGACCGCCTTGTAGATCATGCCCCATTCTTCAGCCTTTTCGGCGCCAACGCGTTCGCCAAGCATCATCATCTGCAGCGCGCGCGACTTGCCGATCAGGCGCGGCAGGACCCAGCTGGCACCGCCATCAGGCACGAGGCCGATGTTGACGAAAGCCTGGAGGAAATAGGCGCTTTTCGCCGCAAGCACGAAATCGCCCATCAGCGCGATCGAGCAGCCAACACCGGCGGCGGGGCCGTTGACCGCAGTGACTAGCGGAACGCCGAGGCGCGAGAGCTTGGCGATCATCGGGTTGTAATGCTCGGTCAGAGCCTTGTAGCTGCCCGCGCCGCCCGCAACGCTGCGCTTGCCGGTGGCGGCAAGATCGGCACCGGAGCAAAAGGCGCGCCCTTCGCCCGTGATGACAACCGCGCGCGCGCCTTCGAGATCATAGAGCGCGTCACCGATTTCGACGGCCATGTTGGGCGGGCAGGCATTGAGCCGCTCGGGCCGGTTGAGCACGATGCGGCGGACAAGGCCGACATTTTCGACGCGGATCGTTTCGTAGGACATCGCTCTTTCCCTTAATCGTTCGGTTAAGAGAATGGCTAAGCCAGCCTTGCCAGCTTGGCAAGCGGGTTCAGCCTGTCCTCATAAAAGCGCCAAGGTTCACGAATGAGCCTGTGCAAAGGCGGCCGCCGCCCCGAACAGGCCCGGTTGCGGGTGCGTGATCAGCTTGACCGGCATGGCCGCCATCAAGCCCTCGAAGCGGCCCTTGGCGCTGAAGCGTTCGGCAAAACCGGAACGCACGAGCGTATCCTTGATCCTGAGTCCAAGCCCGCCCGCCATGACGAGCGCGCTGGCGCCGTGCGCAAGCGCGAGATCGCCCGCAACGCTGCCGAGCGAAAGGCAGAACCGGTCGACCGCAGCGGCGGCAAGGCTGTCCTCGCCGCTGGTGCCCATCGCCCAGAGCTCCTTGTCGCTCAATGACGTGATCGCCCTGCCCTCGATGTTGGCCAGCGTTTCGTAGATATCGACGATGCCGGGTCCGGCCACGACGCGCTCGGCCGAAACCCGACGGTGCCGCCCGCGCAGCCGTGCGAGGATGGCATCCTCGATCTTGTCGAGCGGGGCATAGTCGATGTGGCCGCCCTCGGTCGGCTGAACATGGTAAGAGCCGCGCTGGCGCCAAAGCTGCGCCACGCCGAGCCCGGTTCCGGGGCCGACAATGCTGATCGTACCTTCCTCGGGCAGCGGCACATCGGGCCCGCAAAGATGGATGAAATGGGCGTCATCCGCCTGCGCCACGGCATGAGCGACGGCTGCGAAGTCGTTAACGACGACAGAGTCCGGCGCGCCCAGCTTTTCGGGGATCAGCGCCGGACGGATGATCCAGGGGTTGTTGGTGAAGCGGATCAGTTCGCCCCCGACCGGCCCCGCGACCGCGATGGCCACGGCGGGCGGCAGGGTGCCGCCGGAGAGGCGCGCGAATTCTTCCCATGCGAGCTGGAAACTGGGGTGATCGGCAGTCTTCAGCGTGACCGCTTCACCCAGCGAGACGACGCGCCCGGCCTCGACTTCGGCCATCGCAAAGCGGGCGTGCGTTCCGCCGATATCGACCGCGACCAGTTGCATGTCCCACTCCCCCTAGTGTGTGCGCTGCTCTGAGGCAGGCGCTTATCTATGCATCAAAGACCCGCGAGCGCCAGCATCGCCGAACCGCCGCGTTCAGCGGGATCGGCGAAGTGGCGCATCATGGCGAAAAGCTCGCGGCCGACGCCGATGGCTTCGTCCGGCGCCTCGGCGGGTGTGCGGGCGGCCCATTCGGCCTCGTCCACCAGAGCGACAAGTTCGCCGGACTCGGCGCAGACGCGTACCATGTCGCCATCCTTGAGAAGGGCAAGCGCGCCGCCCTTCTTTGCTTCGGGCGAGACGTGGATGGCCGCCGGCACCTTGCCCGATGCGCCCGACATGCGGCCATCGGTAACGAGCGCGACGCGGAAACCGCGGTCCTGCAGCACGCCGAGCGAGGGGGTGAGCTTGTGGAGTTCGGGCATGCCGTTTGCGGCCGGACCCTGGAAGCGCACGACGACGATCACGTCACGCTCAAGTTCGCCCGCCTTGAAGGCCTTCAGCACATCGTTCTGATCGGAGAACACGCGGCACGGTGCCTCGATCGTCCAGCGGCTGCGATCGACCGCGCTGACCTTGATCGTGCCGCGACCAAGATTGCCGTGAACGAGGCGGAGGCCGCCTTCGGGCTGGAACGGCTCCGCCACCGGGCGCAGCATCGCGGGATTGAGGCTTTCGCGCGGGGCAGGATTCCAGCGCAACGTATCGCCATCGAGCACCGGCTGCTGCGCGCCTTCGAGCAACGAACTGCCATAGACGGTGCGGATATCGCCGTGGGCGAGACCGGCCTCGACTAGCTCGCGGATGACATAGGGCATGCCGCCTGCTTCGGCGAAACCGTTCACGTCGCCCGAACCATTCGGATAGATGCTGGCGACGAGCGGAACGGCGCGGGAGAGTTCGTCCATGTCGTCCCAATCGATCTGCACCCCAGCGGCGCGGGCGATGGCCGGGAGGTGGATGACGTGGTTGGTCGAGCCGCCGGTAGCGAGCAGGCCGACGATGGCGTTGACGATGGCCTTTTCATCGACGCAGTGGCCGAGCGGGCGATAGTCGTCGCCATCCCACGTGATCTCGCTGACACGGTGGACGGCGGCGCGGGTCAGTTCTTGGCGCAGCTTGGTGCCGGGATTGACGAAACTGGCGCCGGGCATGTGGAGGCCCATCATTTCCATCATCATCTGGTTGGAATTGGCAGTGCCATAAAAGGTGCAGGTGCCGGCGCTGTGGTAGCTCGCGCTTTCGCTCTCGAGCAGTTCGTCGCGTGTCGCCTTCCCCTCGGCATAGAGCTGGCGGATGCGCTGCTTTTCCTTGTTGGCGAGGCCGGTCTGCATTTGGCCTGCAGGCACGAGGATCGTCGGCAGGTGGCCGAAGCGCAGCGAACCGATCAGGAGGCCCGGCACGATCTTGTCGCAGATGCCGAGCAGCAGCGCCGCCTCGTACATGCCGTGGCTGAGGCCGACTGCGGTGCCCATCGCGATGTTGTCGCGGCTGAAGAGCGAGAGTTCCATCGAGGCCTGACCTTGCGTCACGCCGTCACACATCGCGGGGACGCCGCCCGCAACCTGCGCTGTCGCGCCCACTTCGCGGGCGAAGATCTTGATCTGCTCCGGATAGCGGCCATAGGGCTGATGCGCCGAAAGCATGTCGTTGTAGGCGGTTATCACGCCGATATTGGTGCTCTTGCCGGTCCGCAGCGCAATCTTGTCGTCACCGGCGGCGGCAAAGCCATGCGCGAGATTGCCACAGGAAAGCACATCGCGATTGACGCCGGCATCGCGGGCGCGGGCGATCAGATCGAGATAGGCACTGCGGCTCTGAGCCGAGCGGGCGATGATCCGGTCAGTGACTTTGGCGACAACAGGATTGAGGGGCATCATTCGCTCCAGTAGATCGTGATGGGCGGGCCAAAGCCGCGCAGGAAGTCTGAGACGGGATAGGCGTCGGAACCGGCGAGAACTCGCTCGATCAACGCCTTCTTCGACGCGCCGGTAACGACGAGGATGATCTCGCGAGCGGCCTTCAATGCGCGCTTGTTGAGCGTGAGCCGGTCGAACGGGGCTTCCGGCGGCAGCGGGATCGGGGTGGTGGCGATCACCGTCGGGCCGGGGCGGACGAGCGCATGCATGTGCGGGAAGAGCGAGGCGACATGGCCATCCTCGCCCATGCCGAGCCAGACGAGATCGAAGGGCTGAACCTGCGCACCTTCTTCAAGACGCTCGAACACCGCGCCGGTTCCGGCGAGGGCAGCATGAAGCTTGCCGAAATTGCTCGCCGGATGATCATCGGGCACACGCCGATCATCGGTCAGCGCGATAGTCGCGCCGCTCCAGTCAAGATCTTGCCCGGCCAGAAGCGCGAAGACCTTCAGCGGCGTGGAACCGCCGGTGAAGGCGAGCCGCTTGGGGCCGGGCTGCGCCAGCACGCGTGCGATATGCGCGGCGACTGCAGCGGCATCGCCCGGATTGGCCCAGGTGACGTCAGTCATGCCAGCTGCGCCCGTCGCGCTCGGTCAGCGCGATGCCGGCATTGGGGCCCCAGCTGCCGGCGGCATAGGGCCGCACTTCAAGGCCCGTCTCCGCCCAGACGCGGCGGATCGCATCGACCCAGGTCCACTGCGCCTCGACCTCATCACGCCGCACGAACAGGGTCTGCTCGCCTTCGATGAGATCGAGCAGCAGGCGTTCGTAGGCGATGCGGCGGCGGGCCTTGGCAAAGGCGGTGGTGAGCGAGAGATCGAGGTTGACTTCGCGCAGCACGATCCCGCCGCGATCGAGCCCGGGCTCCTTGGCCATGACCTGAAGGCGCACGTACTCCTCCGGCTGCAGGCGGATGACGAGACGGTTGGCGCCCAGTTTGCCGCCGCGGCCCGAGAAGATGTTGTGCGGCACGCCCTTGAACTGCACGACGATCTCGCTGCGCCGCTCGGCCAGACGCTTGCCATGACGCAGGTAGAAGGGCACGCCCTGCCAGCGCCAGTTATCGACGTGCGCCTTGATCGCGACATAAGTCTCGGTGTCCGAAGGCTTGCCGAGATCCTCGAGGTAGCCCGTGACGGCACTGCCGCCGACCGCACCCGCGCCATATTGGCCGCGTACCATTTCCTCCGCTTTCACCGGGCGCAGCGCGCGCAGGACCTTGACCTTCTCGTCACGGATCGAGGTTGCGTCGAACTCGACCGGCGGCTCCATCGCGGTAAGCGCAACGAGCTGGAGCATATGGTTCTGCACCATGTCGCGTAAGCCGCCGGTATCGTCATAGAAGCCCTTGCGGCCCTCAAGGCCGACCGTTTCGCTCACCGTGATCTGGACATGGTCGATCCCGGCGCTGTTCCACAGCGGCTCGAACATCATGTTGGCAAAGCGCAGCGCAAGGAGGTTCTGGACCGTTTCCTTGCCGAGATAGTGGTCGATCCGGAAGATCTGCTTTTCCGAGAAACCCGCCGCGACCGCGTCGTTGATGCGGCGGCTCGAGGCCAGATCGTTGCCGAGCGGCTTCTCGAGGCCGATGCGCACGCCTTCGTGGGCGAGCCCGGCAAGGCGCAGGCCCTCGATGGTCGGCTCGAACAGTGCGGGCGCGGTGGATAGGAAGATAGAGAGGCCGCAGGAAGTATCGCCGAGCTTTTCGGCAAGACCGGCAAAGCCTTCGGGCTTCGAGGCATCGAGCGTCTGGTACTCGAGCCGCTCGAGGAAGCTGGCCAGCTTGCTGTCATCGCGGCGGTCGGCGGGGAGGAACTCCTCCAGCGCGGCGCAGGCCATTTCGCGAAATTCGCCGTCATCGTGGACCGAGCGCGCGGTGCCGACGATGCGCAAGGTGGGATCGATCAGGCCGTCTTCGTGCAACGCATAGAGCGAGGGCAGCAGCATGCGCCGCGAAAGATCACCGGTTGCGCCGAACAGGAGCAGGGCGGAACAGCTGGTGGCGGCCATGGGCGGCAAACTCCTCATCCGGGCCTTTTGATGCGGGGCCCGCAAGGCTCCCCTAGACCCGAATGCCCGGGGCTTCAGCACGCATAAGTATGCGAGTTGGAATGGACAAGCCTCAGCGCCGGAGGAGCCATGCCAGGATCTCCGGCAGGCGCGCGGCCCAGGCGTTCTCCTCGTGCTCGGCGCCGGGGTACACCCTGCTCTCGAAATCAGTGCCGCGCTGCCAGCCCAGCTTCACGAACTCGGCGTCGATGGGTTCCTGATAGGGCGCGTAGAAGGCATCGAGCGTGCCTGTGCCGTGGTCCATCCAGATGCGCCGGCCAGCGGCCGCGCCCAGCGTACGGTCGAAAAAGCCGGTCCACAGGCCCAGCGTTTCGGGATTGAAGCCCTTCACCGTATCGGGGCCGATGGCAGGCCAGTGCGAACTGACGCAGGCGGCTTGCCCATAGACATCAGGGCGCGCGGCGATGGCATAGCAGCTCATCAGGCCGCCCATGCTGGAGCCGGCGATGGCGGTATCCTCGCGGCCTGGGCGAGTGCGGAAGGAGGCATCGACCCAGCCTTTCAGCGGCCCTGCCAACCACGCAAGATAGGCATCCGAGATCACCGGCCCACCCGCGATCTCATCCATCTTCGCCTTCAGGGCCGGTGACGCGGCATTATAGGCCGGGCGCGGCAGATACTGACGAAAACGGTCCTTCCCGGGGGCCCAGATGCCGACAATGATGCGTGGTTCGATCCCCTGCCCCATGACCTTGAGCATGGCCTTGTCGGCCGCCCAGATCTTGTTGAAGTTGGAGTTCTTGAGGTCGAACAGGTTGTGCCCGTCGTGCATGTAGAGGACGGGATAGCGTTTGGCCGAAGTGTCGTAGCCCGGCGGCAGCCAGATCGTGAGGCGTTGGGGCGGGAGGCCCGCCGCCTGCACTTCGGTATATTCGATGCGGTGCCCCGTATCCTCCTGCGCTGCGGCGAGGCTCGGCACAAGCAGCGCCATGAGCAAGAGGAGGAAGCGCCGCACCATCACTTGCCCGGATGCAGCCGGATCGCCGCGCCGCCGCCGGGGGCGAGCCAGAGCGGGAGCTTGTCACCCTTCTTCACGGTGAGCGTCGCGTGGGCGATCCTGTGGCGGGCGTCGGTGGCGTAGGTCGCCCCTTCCCCATCCTTCCAGATGGTGGCGGTGTAAGTCTTCCCCCCGTCGAGGAAGTCCATCGACAGCGTGAGATCGCGCGCGGTCGCATCGTTGACGCCGCCGACATACCAATCCTCGCTATTGCGATCCTTGCGCGCGAAGATCGCGTAATCGCCCACTTCGCCCGCGATGAGGTGGCTTTCCGACCAGTCGGCCGGCACCTGCCGGATGAACTCCAGCTCCTTGGGATGCGCCGCGAGGCTTTCGATAAAGTCCGAGGCCATCTGGATCGGCGAATAGATCGCCAGATAGAGCCCGAGCTGCTTGGCAAGCGTCGAGGCCAGCGGCACGTGGTTCGCGCCCTCAAGGCTGAGCATACCGGGGGTGAAGTCCATCGGGCCCGAGAGCATGCGGGTATAGACCAGCGTCGGCTCGTGGTCCGGCCCATTGGCGAACTCGCCCCACGCGTTGTATTCCATCCCCCGCGCACCTTCGCGGTCGATCCAGTTGGGGTAGGTGCGGCGAAGGCCCGTGTCCTTGACCGGTTCATGCGCGTCGATTGCAACCTGATACTTCGCAGCAGTCTCGACCACCTTCATGTGGTGCCGAACGTTGCGCTGGCCTTCGTGCCATTCCATGCTGGTCTCACCCGGGACATCGCCGGGGGCCACGATGCCGCCAGCATCCGCAACATAGCCAGTCTTGACCGAATGCATGCCAAGCGACTGGTAGAGCTTCATCGCCGGTTCGAGCTGCACTTCGTAGTTGGCGATGTTGCCGCCGGTCTCGTTGTGGCCGATCAGCTGGACCTTGTTCTTCGCGGCATAAGCCGCCACCGCCTTGAGATCGAAATCGGGCACGGCCTCGGTAAAGCTGAAGTCCTGCCCGTGGCCGAACCAGTCACCGTTCCAGCCCTTGTCCCAGCCTTCGACGAGCAGGCCGCCGAACCCGTTTTTTGCAGCGAAATCGATATACTGCTTGGCGCGCTGCGTGGTGGCGCCGTGGCGCGGACCTTCCGCCCAGGTCCAATCGCCGCGGATCATGCCCCACCAGATGCCGATGTACTTCATCGGCTTGAACCAGCTGACATCACCGATCTTGTTGGGCTCGTTGAGATTGAGCTCGAGATCGTTCTCGACAAGGCCCGCCGCGCTATCGGCGATGCGGATCGTGCGCCAGGGGGTGTTGAACGGCAGATCGCGGATAACCGCCGCCCCGCGCGAGGATGGCGCAAGCGTCGTGCGGAACAACTGGCGTTCGGCGCGCTTGAAATACATCGCCGCGTAATCGACCAGCGCGGCTTCGTGGAACGAAAGGTGCGTGCCGTCGTCAAGCCGCATGGTGATCGGCGTCTGCGCCGTAGCGACGGCATCGATCGGCGTGCGCTGGTAGATCTGTTCCTCGCGGTTCCACTCAAGGCCCGCGACCCAGAACGCAGTGCCGGGCTGCGCGATATCGAACTCGGTCCATTCTTCTCCGATTTTCAACGTCTTGAGGCCGGGCTGCTCGGGCAGTTCGTAGCGGAAACCGAAGCCATTATCGAACAGGCGGAAGCGCACGTTCATCTTGCGGCCGGCGTAGTCCGCGTTCTGCTCCAGATGGACGAGCACCTCGTTATGATGATCACGCACGAAACGGCGTTCACCCCACGGCTGTTCCCATGTGCTGTCGGCACTCGCGGTTTCAGAACCGGTGATGCGGAAGCCGCGCACCAGATTGAGCCCGTCGGTCAGCGTGAAGCCAAGCTTAGACGCGCCGATCAGAAGCTTGCCTTTGCGCGAGAGCGAGTAGACCGGGCGGTCGCTGCCATCGGTGGTGACGGTTAGCACGAGCGTACCATCGGGCGATGCGGCGGTTACCTGAGCCTTTGGCGGCGCGGCCTGCGCCAGTGCGGCGGAAGGAAGCAGCGCAGCGGCGGCGAGCGCCGAAAGAGTGGCCTTGACGGTAAACCGGAGCATGGTCTGGGTCATTCCTCGATCAAAAGCGCGCCAAAGGGCGGCAGTGTTCCGGGTACGGCACCGTTGACGGCGCTCAGCACGCGACCAGCAGGAGAGGCTGCAGCGGGCCAGGGCGCAGCCAGATGCCCCATGTTGAACACGCCCGTCACGCGCGAGCCTTCGGCGCTGCGGCGAATTGCGAGCACATTGCCACCTGCATGAAGCACGGTGAAATCACCGGCGCGCATGGCCATGTTTTCCTTGCGCAGCGCCAGCAGCGCGCGCGTCAGGTTGAGTAGTGAGGCGGGATCGGCGTCCTGCCGGTCTACCGCGCGCGCATGATTCTCGGCACCCAGCGGCAGCCACGGCGTGCCTGTGGTAAAGCCTCCCTGTTCGCCCTGCGCCTGCCACGGCAGCGGAGTGCGCGCGCCATCGCGCGAAAGCGTCAGCGGCCAGTTGGCGATCGCTTCCGGGTCCTGCACCTGCTCGAAGGGGATCTCGACTTGCGTGAGGCCCAGCTCCTCGCCCTGATAAATGATGATGTTGCCGCGCAGCGAGGCGAGCAGCATGGCCTTCATCCGCGCGAAGGCCTCCACATCCTGCGGTGCGCACCAGCGCGACAAGGCACGCGGCGCATCGTGGTTCTCGAAGGCCCAGCTAGGCCAGCCTGTGCCCGGCGCATCAGGCCATTTGGCCTGCGTATCCGCCACGAGCTGCGGTGTCAGGCGGTCGGCGTAGAGGAAATCGAAGCCGTAGGCGCTGTTGAGCCGTTCGTCACCGGCGGTGAATTCCTTCATCTCGGTTTCGGCCAGATCGCCGCCGACTTCAGCCAGCGTGAACACGGCGCCATAGCGGTTGCACAGCGCCCGCAGTCGCTCGATGAAGCCGACAATGCCGGGGTGCGACTGGTTGTAGATCTTGAGTTGGTAATCGAACGGGCGGGTGCGGCGGCGGCCGTCGTAAGGGGCTGGCGGATTGTTGCGCAGTCCCGGGTCGTGCATCAGGAAATTGAGCGCATCGATGCGGAAGCCGTCGACGCCCCGGTCCAGCCAGAACTTCATGACCCCCAGCAGCGCATCCTGCACGGCGGGATTGTGCGCGTTGACCTGGGGCTGGCTGCTCAGGAAATTGTGCATGTAGTACTGGCAGCGGCGCGCGTCCCACGTCCATGCGGGGCCTCCGAACACCGACTGCCAGTTGGATGGCGGCGAGCCGTCTTCTTGAGGATCGGCCCAGACGTACCAATCGGCGCGCGGGTTGTCGCGGCTCTGGCGGCTCTCCTCGAACCACGGATGCTGATCGGAGGTATGGGCATAGACCTGATCGATGGTGACCTTGAGGCCAAGTTCGTGCGCGCGCGCGACCATCTTGTCGAAATCGGCGAGCGTGCCGAAGATCGGATCGACGTCGCAGTAATCCGCGACGTCGTAGCCGAAATCGCGCATCGGCGAGGTGAAGAAGGGCGAGACCCAGATCGCATCGACCCCGAGCGCGGCGACATGATCGAGCTGCTGGGTGATCCCCGGCAGATCGCCGATCCCGTCCCCGTTCGCATCGCAGAAGCTGCGCGGATAGATCTGGTAGATGGCAGCGCCCCGCCACCACGGCAGATCGGCCGGTGCGGGGTTTGGCTGAGCAAGGCGTTTTGCTTGAGTCATCGGGTAGTCTGTGTCCCTGGGGAGGAAGGGAGAAGGCGGCATACCGCGCTGCCGAACGCGGGAAGATCGAGCGTGACGCTGCCCGGTGCAGCAACGCGCGCCGGGCAGGCGCCGAACAGCGTTTCAATCGCTTCAGCCGAAGTACCGACGACGCTGGCGGCATGGATCGGAGCGTCCGAGGTGTTGAAGGCGATGAGATACTCCTCGCCGGTATCGGGATCGAAGCGCGAGACGCTGAACAGACCCGGCTTCTCTTCATAGCCGCGCACCACCTGCCGTCCGCGCGCCAGCGCCGGATGCGCGGCGCGCAGGGCGGCGAGATCGCGGATCAGGCGGTAGAACGGGTGCGCGGGATCGAAGTGGTCCGCGCTGGCCGGGCGGGTTGTGTCAAGCACGGGATTGTCGAGGTAGCTCGCCGTTCTGCTCGGGAACATATCCTCGCGCGAATCCGTGTCGTTGCCATCACCGATAAAGCCCTGTTCGTCGCCATAGTAGATCACCGGCGAGCCGCGCAGCATGAGCAGCATGACATGGGCGAGGCGGACGCGTGCTTCGAGTTCAGCCTGGCTGATCCCGGGCCGGTCATGGCGGATGAGCGAGGAAAAGCGGCCCATGTCGTGATTGCCAAGGAACGTCGGCATGGCGAGCGCCGCCTGCTCGCCCCCTTCGTAGAGCACGTCGCCATCGAACAGTTCGGCCAGCACGCTGGTGCCCTTGCCCTGCCCCAGCACCGCGCGGACCGAGCCTTCGAAGGCGAAATCGAGCACAGCCGGGTAGCCGTCGCGCCGGGTATACTGCGCGATATAGCCGTTGCTCGGCTCCTCCCGCGCGACTTCGCCGAAGATCGTGAAGTTGGGAATGCCTTTGGCTTTGGCGGTCTCAAGCATGGCCGGGATGAACGCCTGCCAGAAGCCAGGGTCGACATGGCGCGCGGTGTCGATGCGGTAGCCGTCTATGCCGAAGTCTTCTATCCATTGCCGGTAGATAGCGATCATGCCCTCGCGAACGCGGGGATGTTCGGTGAACAGATCATCCAGACCGACGAAATCACCGAAACGGGCACTCTCACCAGTGAAGGTGGTGTCGCCGCGGTTGTGATAGAAAGCCGGATCGTTGAGCCATTCAGGCACTTTGACGTGCGCTTCACCGGCAGGAACGAAGGGCGTGTAAGCGAAGGCGGGATCGATGAGTATTGCAAAGTTGGCGGGCGAGGAATCCTGATCGCCTGCGAAACCTGCATTGATCGCCGGCCCGTTCACGCCGGCCTTGCGCGAATAGGGGTAGTCCGCGCGGGACCGATAGGGGAAGCCGCCAGCGGCATCCGGCTCGCGGAACTGGATCACATCAGCCGTATGGTTGGCGATAATGTCCATGTAGACCTTGAGCCCGCGCGCATGGGCGGCATCGACCAGCGCCTTGAAATCGGCGTTTGTGCCGAAGTGCGGATCGACGCGGGTAAAGTCGGTGATCCAGTAGCCGTGATAACCGGCACTCTCCAGCCCCGGCACCCCTTGCACCGGCTTGTTCTTGAACACCGGACCGACCCAGACCGCGGTCGCGCCGAGGCCCTTGATATAGTCGAGCCGCTGGATCAGGCCCTTGAGATCACCGCCATGATAGAAGCTCTTCGAAGCAGGATCGAAGCCGGTCTTGAGCCGGTCGCCCTTGAGGCCGCCGCGATCGTTGGCGGGATCGCCGTTCTCGAACCGGTCGGGCAGAAGGAAGTAGATCACCTCGCCCGCCGCCGGGCGCGCACGCACGGCATCGAGCGGCACATCGGCGCGGGCAGGCGCGCTTGCTGCAGCGAGCACGGCCAATGCGGCAAGGCTTGCCCAGCGCTTCACGCGGTGGCCCCGAGATTGAGCGGCGGCGCGGCGCAATGGCGGGCGATGAAATCGGCATGGCCGGGATAGCGCTCCACCTCGCGGACGTAGAGCCCGTTCAGCGTTTCGAGGTAGGATTTGAGATCGGCCTCGTCGATTGTCTCGGCCAGCGCGTGGCTGCGCTGCGGGACGATCCCCTGCCCCGCCATGACTTGAAACCAGCCCACTTCGCCGAACAGCTCGTCACCGTGGCGGAAGATATGGCCGTTGGCGCGGAACAACTCGATGCGGTCGCTCAGCGTGTCAGGCAGCGCGATCTCGCGCATCGCCTGCCAGAACGGTTCGGGCCGCTGGTTCACGTGGTAGTGTAGCACGATGAAATCGCGGATGCGCTCCATCTCGAAGGTAAACTGGCGGTTGTATTCATTGCGCGCGGCCTGGGTCTGGTCCTTGCCGGGCAGGAACTTGAGGATGCGCGAGATCGCGGTCTGGATCAGGTGGATGCTGGTCGATTCCAGCGGTTCAAGGAAGCCGCTGGCAAGCCCGACCGCGATCACATTGCCGCGCCACGCCTCGGTGCGGCGACCCGTAGTGAAGCGGATGGGCCTGGGATCCGCTAGCGCAGGGCCATCGAGGTGGGCGAGCAGGCTGTCCGCCGCCTCGTCGTCCGAGGTAAAGGCGCTGCAATAGACGCGGCCATTGCCGGTGCGGTGCTGGAGCGGAATGCGCCACTGCCACCCTGCGGTGTGCGCGGTGGCGCGGGTATAAGGGGTGAAGTCCGGGGCACGGCCGCTCGGCACGGCCAGTGCGCGGTCGCAGGGCAGCCAATGGCTCCAGTCGACATAACCGCTGCCCATGGTGCCACCGATCAGGAGGCCGCGAAAACCGGTGCAATCAATGAAGAGGTCGCCGGAAATCTCCTCGCCAGAGGCAAGGACAAGCGTTGTGATATCGCCGCTCAGCGGATCCTGCCGGACTTCGGAAATCCGGCCTTCGCGCCGGGTGACGCCCCGGCCTTCCGCGAATTGACGCAGGAAGGCGGCATAGAGCCCCGCGTCGAAGTGGAACGCGTGCGGCATTTCGGGGATGTTGCGACTGGTCAGCGGAGCGCCGCGATGCATGCGGCCCGCGCGTGCGGCGACATCGTTGATGGCATAAGCGCCATGCGGTCCGGCAATGCCAAGGCGGCGGCCCCGCGACCAATAGTGGTGGAACGCGCAGAGCCCCACATCGCGGCCGACATCGCCGAATGCATGCATGTAGCGTTCGCCCGGCGCGCCCCAGCCCACGAATTCGATCGCGAGCTTGAAAGTGGCCTGCGTGGCACGGATGAAAGCGTCCTCGTCGATCCCGAGCGCCTGATTGAACATGCGGATTTGGGGGATCGTCGCCTCGCCCACGCCGACGGTGCCGATCTCTTCGGATTCGACGAGCGTGACGGTGAAGCCGGTATCAAGGAAATGGCCGAGGGCAGCAGCCGTCATCCAGCCCGCCGTGCCGCCACCGGCCACGACGATACGAACGGGGTCGGTGTTACCTCCGCTGCCGCTAGTCTCGGTGCTGCGCATCGCAGTCTCCCTGGGGCCCGACTGACGGGGCGGTCCGGATTGTGAAATCGGGCGCCGGACGGCCATCGACAGACATGGCAGGCGCGGCGGTTCTGTCGCGGCTGCCCGGTGACCGGGCAGCCAGGCGACAACTCTTCATCGTTTCAGGCATGGGCGGAAGGTACCGGGCGGATGGACTTGCAGCAAGCCATCCGCCCGAACCCCGCATAGGTATTAGAACTTGTAGCTGAGCCCGATGTAGAAGTCCCGGCCGTAGCGCTGGTAGTCGATCACCTGGCGCGGATCGTTGTTCTGGTAGGTGATGAACGGACGATCGGTGAGGTTGCGCGCCTGGAACAGGATCGAGAGGCCTTCGAGCGCCGTACCGGGCTGGAAGTCATACCCGATCTGGGCGTCGAGGATGCCTTCCGCCTTCGCCGTGCGGTAGGTCGGGTTGGCCGAAAGACCAGCGACCTCGGCGAGGAACTTCGAGCGGTAGCGATACGAAGCGCGGACCTGGAGGCCGTGCTTTTCGTAGTAGACCGAGGCGTTGCCGACCCAGTCCGACAGGCCCGGCAGGGTGATCGGGTTGGTCGGATCGCTGTTCAGGCGGATCGTGCTGTCGGTGTACGAGCCGCTGCCATAGAAGCCGAAGCCGTCAAGCGAAGGCGTGAGCAGCGAGAACGGCAGCGAGAGCGTGAACTCTGCGCCCTTGAGCGAGCCGCCGCCATCGTTGAGCGGCTGCGAGACAACGCCAACCGTGGTTGCGAGCTGGTTGCGGATAGCTGCCGGCAGCGAGGCCGCGACGGTCGCGAAGTCGAACGGCAGGTTGCGCTGCGGATTCACGAAGTCGGTCAGCTTCTTGTAGTAGCCGGCCAGCGACACGTAGCCGCCCTTCGGGAAGTAGTGTTCGACCGAGACGTCGACGTTAGCCGCACGGTAGGGACGCAGCTGCGCGTTACCACCGTTCGACTGGAAGAACGGCCGGGTCGGATCGCTCGAGCCAAGGTTCTGGAAGTTGAAGCTCAACTCCTGGTTGACCCGCTCCTGATCGAGACGCGGACGAACCATGCTGAGCGAACCGGCCAGCTTGACGTAGGTCGCATCGGCAACTTCAAGCGAGAAGTTCGCGCTCGGCAGGACGCGCCAGAACTTGTCGCCGCCCGTGGCAGGCACGACGAGCACGGTTCCGGTGGCCGAGTCGAAGTTCGAGATCGAACCGGTCGAGCTCTGGTCGGTGTAGACCGCCTGCACGCCGATCGAGCCGGTGAGCTTCTTGCCGCCGACGTCGCCGTCAAGCTTCACCATGGCGTAACCGGTCCACACCTTCTCGGTAACGCTGTTGTCGCGCACCAGCGAGACCGGACGGTTGTCGTAGACCGAGGCCAGCGAGTTGTTGAGGAGGTAGACAGGATTGAGCGCGAGCATCTGCGGCACGCCGAGGTAGGCGAGCGGCACGGTGCCGACGACAGCCTGATCCGGAATGGCGGCAAACTTCGGAGTCCCGCTGTCCACCGAGCAGTCGCTGCCGGCGCCCTTGGGGCACAGGAAGAACGAGGTGAACGCCGAGGTCTTCTTGCGGCGGCTGAAGTTCGCACCGATCTGCCAGCCCGCGAGCGGGCCCGCGCCTTCGATCGAACCGTCGAGGTCGGCCCGCAGCGAAAGCAGATCGTCCTTGAACTTCGGACGGTTGAGGAAGCCCGCCTGCACAACGGCCTTGGTGCCGTTGTAGCCCCAACCGCGCGGGTCGGTCAGGCCGAACAGCGACTTGTCGGCATAGTTGAGGGTCGGGACGATATCGAACGTTCCGTTGGGATTGGCCGAAATCTTGAGCGTGTCCGAAGCACCCGTCGCGCCGTAGCCGGTGCCGGTGTAGGTCTCGAGCAGATCGTCGGTGCGCTTGGCAGTGCTGTAGGACGCGTCGACGGTCAGGTGCATCGTGTCGCTGAGACCGATGACGTTGTTCCAGCCAATCGAGAAGTTGTCGGCCTCACGCTTGTTGCGGTCGTTGCGCTGCACGGCGTGAACGCCGGAAACAGTGGCCTGCGTGACGAGGCCGTTGTCGACCGTGTAGCCGGGCTGCACCGTGGCGCCCGAACCCCATGCCGGCGCGATCGGGAATTCGATGCCGCGCAGGATCTGGGTTTCCTTGAAGTGCGAATAGAGCACGTCGAGGGTCGAGTGGAAGTTGTCGCTCGGCTGGTATTCCAGCGTGGCGACGGCGCCGTAGCGCTGCAGTTTGTTCGACTGGACGTAGGGCTTGGCGCCGCCAAGGAACAGGTTGCCGCCGGCTGCGCCTTCGTTCGGGAAGCCCCAGGCGTTGTAGCGCTCGTTCTGCGAGGGCGCGTCGGTGGCCGAGACGCCGATGGCGATGCCGAAGGTGTCGTTTGCGAACTTGTCGACGTAGGCTGCCGAAGCGCGGTAGCCATAGCGGCTGCCATCGGGGTTGAGCTTCTTCTGGCCGTTCATCTGGCCGCGCAGCTGCACCGAGACGATGCGGTCCTTCTGCGCGAGAGGGCGCAGCATGCGCAGATCGACCGTGCCGGCGATGCCGGCGGCGACCAGCGACGGGGTCGGGGCCTTGTAGACGACGACGTTCTTGAAGAATTCGGCCGGGTACTGGTCGTACTCGACGCCGCGGTTGTCACCGACAGTGACCTGCTCGCGGCCGTTCAGCAGGGTGGTGCCGAAATCGGGGCCGAGGCCGCGGATCGAAAGGCGCTGATCGCGGCCTTCAAGACGCTGCGAGGTGACGCCGGGCAGACGAGCGAGCGAATCCGCGATCGACACGTCGGGCAGCTTGCCGATGTCTTCGGCCGAGAGCGCTTCCACGATGGTCGGCGCGCCGCGCTTGATCGAGGCCGAGGCATTGAGCGAGGCGCGGTAGCCGGTGACGACAATCGCGCCATCATCGGCGGCGGGCGCTTCGGCAGCGGCCTGCGGCGCGGCATCCTGCGCGAAGGCAGGTGCAGCAAGAGCGGCAGCGGTCAGCGCAATCGCCGAACTGCCCAGACGGATAGCAAAAAGGGTGTGCTTAGCCATGGAAATCAGATCTCCCCCATGCGGCCAGATCGTGGCCTCGACGTTGTCGGAACGCGGTTTTTCCGGGTTCAGTACGAGGCGCTGGGTAGGCCCGGCATGGCAAGGAACGAATATGGCATACGTATACCATCGGAATTCCGGGGGTTTAGAGCACTTCGGTGAGGCCGATTTGTCACGCATGGCGCCTGCACAATGCGTTGAACGCCATGAGTCCTCCGGGGCAATTGCTTCCATGCATTTCCATGCGTAGACTGCAGCCTTGCCGACCATGCGGGGGAAAACCGCGGCGGTGCGGAGGAGGTTGCACGCGATGGGCCGCAGGCCTTCCAACAAGCCGACCAGTTTCGACATCGCCTATCTGGCGGGGGTCTCGCAGCCGACGGTGAGCCGGGCGCTGCGGGGCAGCAAGTCGGTCAGCCTCGCCACGCGCCAGAAGATCGAGGCGATTGCGCGCCAGCTTGGCTACACGGTCGACAAGAACGCCTCCTCGCTCCGCTCGCAGCGCTCCAACACGCTGGCGCTGCTGTTTTTCGAGGATCCGACGCCGGACGAATCCGGCATCAATCCGTTCTTTCTCGCCATGTTGGGGTCGATTACGCGGCATTGCGCGGCGCGCGGGCTCGATCTGCTGATCTCGTTCCAGCGGCTCGATGATGATTGGCACAAACGCTATCAGGACAGCCACCGGGCCGATGGGCTGATCCTGCTCGGCTATGGCGATTACACGCTTTACGAAAGCCGGCTACGCCAGCTCGTGCGTAGCGGCGCGCATTTCGTGCGCTGGGGCGCCGTGGAGCCAGATGCGCTCGGCGCGACGGTCGGCTCGGACAATTTCGGCGCCGGGCGCCTCGCGGGCGAGCATCTGCTCGCGCGCGGCCGGCGCAAGATCGCGTTTCTGGGGCAGGCAGACAGCCACTATCCCGAGTTCAAGAACCGCTATGAAGGGCTTGTCCGCGCGGTGGAAACCGCGGGCCTGACTCATGATCCCGACCTCGTTGCCCCGGCCGTTTCCTCCGAGGAACTGGGCTATCAGGCGGCGCGCAAGCTCTTGAGGAACGGCAAGCCCTTCGACGCGATCTTCGCCGCAAGTGACCTCATTGCTATCGGCGCGATGCGCGCGCTGGCCGAGGCGGGGCTCAGCGTCCCCGGCGATGTTGCGGTGGTGGGCTTCGACGATATCCCGGCAGCCAGCCTCACTTCCCCGCCTTTGACGACGGTGATGCAGGACATGCGCCACGCTGGCGTCGCGTTGGTCGAGACGGTCATGGCGCAAGTCGAGGACAAGCCCCCGCCCTCGCCCTTCCTGCCCACCCGGCTCGTGGTGCGCGGCAGCACCGGCGGGTAGTCCAGAGCGGAATAATCATGCAGGCATATGGATGACATTCGTATGCATTGCTGCCGAGGGCGCTGCGCTGGCCTAGGGATCAGGCAGAGATAACAAAGCAGATGCATCCGCTATGCGGGCGCATGGGGGAGCCGAACGGCGTGACAACTCGTCAGAAACCGAAGCAGTCCTTCTGGGGACTGTGGAATGTGAGCTTCGGCTTTTTCGGCATCCAGCTCGCGTTCGGGCTGCAGAACGCCAATGTCAGCCGCATTTTCCAGTCGCTCGGCAGCAGTGTCGACGATCTTGCGTTCCTGTGGATCGCGGGGCCGGTGACAGGCCTGATCGTGCAGCCCCTGATCGGGCATTATTCTGACCGCACATGGGGGCGTTTCGGACGGCGGCGGCCCTACTTCGTGGCAGGCGCGGTGCTTGCGGCGCTGGCGCTGCTGGGCTTGCCGCAAGCAGGCGTGCTGCTGGTGGCCGCCGGGTTCCTCTGGCTGCTCGACGCATCGCTCAATATTGCAATGGAACCCTTCCGCGCCTTTGTGGGCGACATGACGCCCGATGACCAGCGCGCACAGGGTTTTGCGCTGCAGACCTGGTTTATCGGCGCGGGTGCAGTGATCGGCAGCCTGCTGCCGGCAGTCTTCGCGCATCTCGGGATCGCCAATACTGCGCCAGAGGGCGTGGTGCCGGATTCGGTACGGCTGAGCTTCATGATTGGCGCGGCGGCGATGGTGCTGGCGGTGGCGTGGACGGCCTTGCGTGTGCGCGAATACAGTCCCGAGGAAATGGCGGCGTTCAACAGCGATCATGCCATTGCCGCGCAGCATGGGCAGCCGCTGGTCTATTCGCCGCGCGGGCCGATGTGGCTGCTGATCGGTGCCGGTCTGCTGGCGATCGTGAACGAAATGGGGCTCGACAAGCAGCTCTATGTGCTGGGCGGCGGCCTCGCTCTCTTCGGCCTTGCGCAGATCGTGCTGCGCGCCACCAAAGCCAGAGGCGCACTGGCAGAAATCATGAGTGACCTTGCGCAGATGCCCGCGCAGATGCGCCAGCTGGCGGTGGCGCAGTTCTTCACCTGGACCGCGCTGTTCATCCTGTTCATCTACACGACCCCGGTCGTCACCCGGAACGCCTTCGGGGCGACTGACACGACAGGCGCGGCCTATAACGCGGGCGCAGACTGGGTGGGCGTGATGTTCGCATTCTACAACGGCGTCGCCGCGCTCGCGGCGTTCCTGCTGCCGGTGCTTGCGAAGCGGATCGGGAATGCGCCCACGCATGCGCTGTGCCTGCTTGGCGGCGGAGTGGGCTTTCTGCTGCTGCTCGTGCTGCGCGACGCATGGCTGCTGCTGCTGCCGATGGTGTTCGTCGGCATTGCCTGGGCCTCGATCCTGGCGATGCCCTACGTGATCCTCACGCGCGTGCTGCCGCCGCACAAGTTCGGCATCTATATTGGCGTGTTCAACATCTTCATCGTCGTTCCGCAGCTGATGGTCGCGACGATCATGGGCGGAGTGATCCGCAGCTTCTTCCCGACCGACCCCAAGTGGACCATGTTGGTCGGCGCGGTGGTGATGGCGGCCGCAGCGCTTGCGATGCTGCGCGTGCGCGAGGATCAAGCCTAACACTGGGCCCAATACTGGGCCTAATACTGAAACGCCGCCTCAGGCACGGCGTCCATCAACGCCTCGTTCCGTTCGCGCATCTTGTCGCGGAATTCGCCATGGGTGACGATATAGAGCCGATTGGCGAGAATGCCGTCGGCGACGATCTCGCCCACGGTGGCGGGGTCCATCCAGTCATTGCCGGGCGGGCGTTCCAGCAGGCTGGCCTCGCTTTGCCTAAAGCCGCTGCCCTCGCGCAAATGCGCCGGGCGGTTGAGCGCAGCCTCATAGATATTCGAGCGTACGAAGGCGGGGCACAGCACCGACATGCCGATGCCCTTGTCGGCAAGTTCCTCGCGCATGTTTTCCGTTAGATTGAGCACCGCCGCCTTGCCCGCAGCATAGATCGCAAAGTTCGACGGCATGCGGACCGCAGCGGCGAGTGAGGACACGTTCACCACATGCCCGCCCCGCCCGTGCGCGATCATGCGCGGCAGGAAGCTCTGCAGGCCATTGACCACACCGCCGAGATTGACGCCGAGGCCATAGTCCCAATCGGCATAGCCCGCTTCGAGCAAAGGCCCTTCGACGCCGACACCGGCATTGTTGACGAGAATGTCGATGCCGCCGAGTTCGATATCCATGCGTTCAGCGACGGCGGCAATGGCGGCGCGGTCGGTGACGTCAAGCGTCAGCGCAGCAACGCTGCTGGCGAAGCCGGCTTCCCGGATTTCCACCAGCGCGCGGTCGATGTGATCGGGCCGCAGGTCTGCAATGACGACGAAGGCGCCGCGCTCTGCCAGTGCCTTGACGATCCCGAACCCGATGCCGCTGGCACCGCCGGTGACAAAGGCCCGCTTGTCATGGAAGCTGCGCATGGGGCCTCCGCTCAGCCCTGATAGACCCAGTAGCGCGGGCCGAAGCGTGCTTCGAGCTCGGCGAGCTTGGCCTTGTGGATTGCCTGGATTGCAGCTGGGGTGGTCGCTTGTTCGGCGGGAACTTCCTCGAGCCGGATGCTGGTCGGGTCCTCGTAGAGGTGCTCCCCGGCAAGGCGAGCCTTGTCGTCATAGGGCCAGATGAACGCCTGTCGGCTGGAGACATGGTAGAGCGCATCGGCCTTGGGCGCATCATAGCCCATCGCCTGCAAGTCCGCGCCGCGCGCAAGCTGGTGGAAGGTGATCTCGTCACAGATGCCCCAGTCGTTCACCGCGAGGCGGTCGTCGGAATGCCACAGGACCGCCTGCCCGACGCTGTTGTAGAAGCCCTTCACGCCTTCCTTGCCTTCGATCACTGCCGGGTTCGCGCCCCAGGTGACGCGGTAGACCGGGTGATCGACCATCATGTCGCTGGCGGTGATATCGTCATAGAGGCCGGCCCCTTCGAGATGCACGTGGCGCCAGAAATTGAGCAGTATGGCCTTGTGCAGCGGGTTCGAGGTTGCGCCAAAGAGCGCCTCGGTTGGGTCCATGCATTCGAATACAGCGCGCTCGATGGCGTTCGTTGGCAGGGTCGTCGCGATGTTCATCGGCCTCTCCTTTTAGGTCTGGTCATGTTCCCGGCGCGATCAGCACCTTGCACTGCTGCGTGCGGCGGCGCAGCGCCTCGAACACGGTGGGGGTGCTGGCCAGCGGGATGGTTTCGGTGACAAGGAGGCGCGGTTCAGCAGCGCCCCGGTCCAGCGCATCGAGTGCGGCCTGGTACTCGTGCGTGGTGAAGAAGGCCGAGGTGACAAGGCGCACTTCCTTCGAGAGCATGGCGAAACTGTTGAAGGTATCGGGCACGGTGCAGAGCCCCAGCAACACGATGGTCCCACGCGCGCGGACTTGCTCGACGGCTTGTGCGATGAGGCCGGGAACGCCGACGCATTCGAATACAACATCGGCCTTGCCGCCCAGCGCACGCTCCGCTGCGCCGATCGGATCGGTGCGATCCGCGACGAAATCGTGCGCGCCCATGGCCAGCGCTCGGTCCTGCTGCCAGGTGGCGACATCCTGCACCACGACGCGCCCGGCCCCCATGCGCCGTGCCCAGAAGGCGGCGGCGAGGCCGATGGGTCCGGCGCCGAGGATCAGCACCTTGTCGCCGATATGCATGCCCGCCATGGCAACCCCGTGGAGCGCGACGGCGAGCGGTTCGATGATTGCGCCATCGGCCAGACTGGCGGATTTCGGCAGCTTCACGCACTGGTTGGGCTTGGTGAGGGCATATTCGGCATAGCCGCCGCCTTGCAGGCCGAAACCTTCGCACCATGAGACATTGCCCGCGAGGCAGGCGGGACAACTGCCGCAGCTCTTGAGCGGGCTGACCGCCACGAGATCGCCCTTGGCAAGGCCTTCTACGCCTTTGCCGAGTTCGACGATTTCGCCCGCGAATTCATGCCCGAGGATCGAACCTGCGCCCTGCCCGTAGGCCGGGTCCTCGGTCATGTGCAGATCGGAGCCGCAGATGCCGCAGCGGCCGACCTTCACCACGACCTCGCCTTCGCCGGGCTCCGGATCGGGAACGGTCTCGACGCTCAGCGGCTTTTGCAGGCCCTGCATGACGGCGGCGCGCATGGGCGTGGTTCCTCAGTGCGCTGTCTGGCCGCCATCGATGGCGATGGTGGCACCGTTGATGAAGCTGGCCGCATCCGAGAGGAGGTGCAGCACGGTTCCGGCGATTTCCTCCGGCTGCGCGGCGCGGCCGCTGACATTGCCGGCGAAGAAGGCGGCGCGGAAGTTCGGGTCATCCGCCCAGTGCTGTGTCATCGGGGTGACGACAAAGCCGGGGGCGATGGCATTCACGCGGATGTTTTGCTGCGCATATTCCACAGCGGCTGCCTTGGTCAGGCCCGAAACCGCATGTTTCATTGCGCAATAGACGCTCATGTTCGGGTCCGCGATCAACGCGCCGACCGAGGCGGTGTTGACGATGGCGCCGCCGCCCACCTTCAGGAAATGGCGGATTTCGGCTTGCATCGCGAAAAACACGCCCTTGAAATCGACGTCGATGGCGAGGTTCATTTCCTCCGGCGTCACTTCATGGATCGGGCGCTGTGGGGGCAGGATGCCGGCGTTGTTGAAGGCGGCGTCGAGCCGGCCGTAGCGCACGAGGCAGGCCGCCACGAGCGCCTCCATCGCGGCGGGATCGGTGACATTGGCGTGCATGAACGATGCCTCGCCGCCCGCCTGCTTGATGATGGCCACGGTTTCTTCGGCACGGGAATCGATATCGCCGATGATGACCTTGGCACCAGCGCCGGCAAGCGCAACGCAGGCGGCGCGGCCGATTCCAGTGGCGCCGCCGGTGACGAGGACGGCCTTATCGGCGAAGGTCATTCGGTCCATGCGGCCTGCTCCCCCTTGGCAACGCGCGCGGAATTGCCGAGCAGGAAATCGCCCAGCACATCGACCGCATCCGGGAAGGCCTTCTTCACGCGGGCGCTGAGGTCGGCGCTGTCCTTCGAGGCGGCGACCAGCTTGGGCCACTCCGCAATATAGCGGCGGGTGAATTCAAGGCCCGATGCGTCGTTCGGCGTGCCCGGCTTGTCATGCCCGGCAACCACGATCTCGGGCTTCAGCGCGATGAAGCTGTCGTTCGCCTTGCCCCAGGCGGCAATGGCAGCGGCGTCATGCTCGCCCATCCAGAGGTACATCTGGTTGTAGACGAGATCGCCGGCGAACAGCGCCTTGATCGAAGGTGCCCAGAGGGCCGTCGCGTGGACATGGTCGCCCTGCACGGGGCCGAGGACCTTCAGCTCCTTGCCCTCCAGCATGATCGTGTCACCCTCCAGCGCTGCAGGCGCGGTAGGATGGCGCGGGGCGTTGACGCCGAGGACCGGATACCAGCGCTTCACCTTGAAGGGCAGCGAGCGCCAGATGTCTGCGGCCACCACCGGGTGCGCGACGATCTTCGCGTCCGGGAACGCATCCTGCAGCACTTCCATCGCGAAGAAGTGATCGGGGTGATCATGCGTGATGAAGATCGTGGTGAGGTGCTTGCCGCTATCGAGCACCATGGCGACGACGCGGTGAGCATCCGCGCGGGTGAACGGCGCATCGACCAGCACCGCATCCTTCTCACCCTTGATCAGCGCGATATTGGCAAAGAGCGAGCCGCCACTTGTGCGCAGGGTTTCAACCGTGAGCGGCTTTTCCTGCGCATGCGCGGTGGTGGAGAGCAACACGGCGGCGAGCGCCAGAAGCGTTTTCCTGATCATCATGCGATCCCTGATTTGCCGGGGGCGAGGATGTGGTTTGGATCGAGCGCATGCTTGAGCTTGGCATTGAACGCGCGGTTCACGGTGCCGAACTGCTGCGCAACAAGGTCCATGGCATGAACGCCGGTGCGGTAGCTCGCCCAGCCCTTTTCGCCGAAGCCGATGACGAGTTCGCGGTAGCAATCGTCCGCGCGCTTCTCTTCGGCGGGGTCAGACTTGTCGTAAAGCAGCGCGATGATGTGGTGGAGTTCGCGGCTGCCGATGGCAAAGGCGGCGGTATAGTCGAAGCCGTGCTTGCCCAGGATTTGCTTGGCAAGCGCGACCTGTCCCTGCGTTTCGCTGCCTTTGGCTGGTGCAACCGGCGCGAACCACGCAAGGCCGCCACCATTGCCACGCCAGCGCGCGAGGCCGATTTCATCGAGATTGAGGCCGCCCTGCATCAGGGTAGCGTGGTGGTGAAACCACGGGTTGTCCGCCATTTCGGCCTCGGTCAGCACTTCGCCGTCGATGGCGGCGAAGGCGGCGCGGATGATCTTCTCGCTTTCGGCGATCATTCCTTCCGTGCCGTATAGCGCGATATAGGTGTTCCACATGCCGAGGTTGTTGGCCGTGGCAGCCTTGGAAACGGCCTCGTCGGTGATCGGGCCGGCGCCGTCCCACACTTCGCCGCGCCGCTTGAACATGGCCAGCTGATAGGCACCGCCCATCATCAGCACCACGTTGGGCACGATGTTGGCAATGCGCAGCGGGCGCATCGCCTCGACAATGCGGGCGACGTCCTCCATCTTCTTGTGGCGAATGACAAAGGGCTTGTAGACCGGCGGCGCGGGCATCAGCCACATGCCCATCTTCGTCACGATGCCGAAGTTCGATTGGGTGAACAGGCCATCGAGATAGGGCCCGTAGCCCCATTTGAACGCCTGCCATGCGGACGGGTTCTTCGTCGAGCCCATCCCGGTGCGCAAGATCTCGCCATCCGCGAGGACGACTTCCATGCCGCACTGGACCATGAAATGCTCGCCATAAGGCGTATACCCCACGCCGCGATCGAGCGTGTTGCCGACCGGACTGGCGATGGGGCCAACCGTGGGTACGTCGATCCACAGCGGAAGGTTGTTCTCGACCAGATAGTCCTTGAGCTGGCGGTAGGTTACGCCGGGCTCCACGAGCGCGGTGCACAACACAGGATCAACATCGATGATCCGGTTCATGCGCTTGAGATCGATAATCATCTGCCCCGGCATGGCCGTGGTCGTCATGCCGTAGCCCATGTTCTTGCCGGTGGAGACCGGCCAGATCGGCTGGCGGAACTGGTTGGCGATCTTGACGATGGCCTGCACCTGCTCGACGTTTTCCGGGCAAACCGCGCCGACAGGGACATGCTTGCCGAAGGGATCGGGCGTGTAGGACTTCTTCCACGGCGCAACGGCATCGGGATCGGCGAAGACCCAATCATCGCCGACGACCTTGCGCATGGCGGCAACTGCGCCCTTGAAATCGGCCTTCTTCACGCCGGGCGCGAGGACCGCCTTCGCCTTGGCGCCGGTGCCAAGGCCAACAGCGGCGGCGGAGGCCGCGCCTGCACCGAGCAGGCTGCGGCGATCGAGATTGACGGTCATTGGCCGTGCTCCTTGGGGTCTGCGGCGCTGGTCTGGACCCAGGCGGCCAGTACCTTGAGCTCGGCGGGCGTCACTTCGGTGGGGCGGAAGGCGGGCATCGCGTTCTGACCGTGGCGGACCATGTATTCGACCGTTTCCGCGGGCAGGCCCCTGCCCCGGATCACCGGGCCGACGTTCTTGCCGTGGCAATAACCGCAGACTGCTGCGTAGACCTGTTCGGGGCTCCGCTGCGCCTGCACTTCGCCCAGCTTCTGCGCCGCCTGAGCAGTTCCCGCGAGCACAAGGCCCGCCACGAGGACCAGCACCCGCTTCACTGGAATTTCCCCAGCATCATGCCGCCATCGATCACGACGTGGCTCCCGGTCATATAGTCCGAGGCATCGGAGGCGAGCAGCAAGGCCAACGGCTTGAGCTGTTCGGTTTCCGCAACCGCGCCCAGCGGCACGATGGCATCCCACGCCTTGCGCGCGACAGGGTCCTTCTTGAGCCAGCCCCCGCCGATGTTCGTCACGAACGGCCCCGGCGCGATGGCATTGATGCGGATGCGGAACTCGGCAAGTTCCAGCCCCAACGCGCGCACCATGTGCAGTACGCCCGCCTTGGCGGGCATGTAGGGCAGGCCGACGATGGGTTCGGTGACGAGCCCGGCGTTGGAGGCGGTGCAGATGATCGAGCCGCCGCTGCGGCCATTGGCGCGGCCAGCTTGCTTCATCACCCGAACGGCATTGCTAACGGTGTAGAACACGCCCGAAAGGTTGACCGAGATCGACTTGTCCCAGCGCTTCGGGTCGTACGTATCGACCTGGCCATCGGGATTGCGGTGCCCGGCGGGGTTCCAGAAACCGGCACCCGTATCGATCCCGGCATTGGCGAAGGCGATGTCGAGCCCGCCATAGGCCTTGGCATGGGCATCGAACGCGGCGGTGACCGCATCGAAATCCGACACATCGAGGCGGTCCGCGCGGGCTTCGTATCCAGCCTCACGCAGGCGGGCGGCTTCCCGCTCGGCGCCTTCGCCGTCGATATCCGTGATCGTGACCATGGCACCCGCTTCCGCCATCGCCTCGGCATAGGCGAGGCCGATGCCCGACGCCGCGCCCGTGACAAGCGCGGAGCGGCCCTTGATGTCGAAACGGTCCAGAATTGCCATTGTCGTTGTATCCTCTCCTTCCGCAGCGGCCCTATTCGGCGGCTTGCGGTTGTCGTTCCCGGTCTATCAGGCGTTGCAACATGCGGCGCGCGCGCACCCCGCCGCCATCGCCGTTCAGGATGAGCGGGCGCAGATCCCAGAAATCGGTGCCGCGCATCAGGCGGTGGCTGTCGCGGATCAGCGGCATGTCCTCCTGCTCGAACGCGAATTCGAGCGCACCGCGCATACCGGCAGTGAACTCCGCGTCGCCCAGCGCGAAATCGCGTGCGGTCGCCCAGAAGTAGTGCGTGGTGTCAGGCGTTTCGGGGGTGAATGCGTGCAGCGAGGGCAACAGCGTGCAGTCCTCGCGCGGCGTGCCCGGAGGTCCGGCGCGAAAATCGAAATAGAGCACAGCGGGGGCGTGCCAGACGACCCAGCCATAGAAATCCTGCTTGACCCCAACGCGCCCCAGCATCCCGCCGATGCCCTCGGAGAGGTAGTCATCGAGACGGATGTATTCCGCGTGGACCGTCTCGCCGTCCTGCCAGAACTTGCGGGTCCCCTCGGTGAAGGCTGCGGCCACCAGCGCGGGATGGACAAAGTTGGCGTGGCTCAGGTCGAGGATATTGTCGCTGTAGAGTTCGTAGTGCCCTTCCGCCACGGTTGCTCCGCGAACGGCTTCCCACTTTGGATCGGAGAGCCAGCTGAAATCAGGGATCAGTGCGGGGTCCGCCTTGTCCGCCTCACCCATCCAGATCCACAGCAGCGCGTGGCGCTCCACGAGCGGATAGACCTGAAGCTTGCTTTCCGGCAGCTGCCCGCCGGGATGCGGATTGTGGACGCAGGCGCCGCTGCCATCGAAACGAAGGCCGTGATAGGGGCACATGAGCGCGCCTTCCACCACCTTGCCCTGCCCCAACGGCGCAAACCGGTGCGGGCAACGCCCCGTTACGGCGTTCGCCTTGCCCTCCCCATCGCGAAACAGCGCAACCGGTTCTTCAAGGAAGACGCGCTGCTGGGGCGCCGCGCCCAAATCCGTGGCCCAGCCCGCCACGTACCACGTGTTGCGCAGATACGTGCCGACCGGCTCCGCACCGAGTTTGGGGACCCCAGCGTCGCTCATGTCAGCCGCTCCCTCAGAGATAGAGCTGCTTGTTGATCGGGATGTTGTTTTCCCGGCAGTAGGTCTCGTAGTGGTTCATGAACCACCAGACATCGAGCGTCTCGACGTGGTTGCCGTGCTCGTCGAAGAACTCGTTGGCGCCCTGCATGTGGAACAGGGCCTTCATGCCGTTCGGATCATCGGTGACGAGCGTGTGCGCGGTGCCGGGGGTTTCGGTGATGAACTCGCCCGGCTTGCACACCCAGTCGTACTCGAGGTAGCGGAACGAGCCTTCAAGCCCGATCGCCCAGACCCGGCCGCGGTGCTTGTGTGTGCCGATCACCCCGGGGCCCTTGATCCACAGGATGTTGACGTAGACGTTATCACGCACGTCAAAAGCGAGGTGCCGGATCGCGGCGTTATCGCCGAAGGGAATCCACGGGCTTTCGGCTTCCGAGGCGCCGACGTAAGTGCCTTCGACGCCCTTGGACTTGATCAGCGCACCGTAAAGCTCGGGCACATCGACGATCTTGTAGGCCCCGGACGGCGGGGCAGTCATGGTGGCCATCGGGCGATCCCTCAGAGGTAGAGCTTGGGGTTGATGGGAATGTCGTTTTCCCGGCAGTAGGTCTCGTAGTGGTTGATGAACCACCAGACGTCCGAGGTATCGACGTAGCCGCCGTTCTCGTCGAAAAAGTCGATCGGCCCCTGCATCCACCCGAACAGCTTCACGCCTTCGGGATGCTCGGTGACGAGGGTGTGGCTTTCACCGGGGACTTCGAGGATCAGCCCGCCGGGCGAGGCGACCCAATCATACTCCAGATAGCGCACGCTGCCTTCGAGGCAGACCATCACGATCGTGCCGCGATGAAGGTGCGTGCCGATCGTTCCGGGGCTCTTCACCCAGAGGATGTTCGAGAAGATGCCCTGCCGCACGTCGAAGGCAAGGTGCTTGATTGCGGCGTTGTCGCCGAAGGGAACCCAGGGGCTGTCGACGTCGGTCTGGGCGTCGATGTAGCGCCCGCCCGGGCTCAGGCGCGCAACCAGCTCTTTGTGCGCGAAGCCGACATCGACGATGGCCTTCTTGGATGAAGGCGGTGCAGTCATGGCATTCATTGGGAAGCGCTCCTTCAGCGGATCAGCGTATCGACATAGTCGGCACCGATGCCGACCCGGTCATAATGCTCGCGCGCGTTCTTGATGTAGTCAAATACATCGAAGTGCCCGGTGGTGTTGCCATCATCATCCAGCCACATCAGCGGACCGGAGACGACGAAGAAGACTTTCATCGGGTCCTCGTGCTCGTAGCAGACCAGCGTGTGGCTCTCGCCCGGGGTCTCGTAGACGAAGTCGCCCGCAGTCGCGGTCCACTCGTGCTCGAGATAGGCCCACTTGCCGCTGATCGTGTAGGCCCAGATCGGGTGCGGGTGATAGTGCCGGTTCACCAGCCCCGCCGATTTCGACATGAGCACATCGGCCCACATGTTCTTGCTAGGGCTGATCCAGACGGGCTTGGAGCTCACCGTCTCGCTGATCGGCACCCAGTAGCGCTCATCGCCCTCGGCGATCTTCGACAGATAAACTTCGGGAAGGCTGCCTTCGCGGAACACCTTGTCGACCGGCTTGATGCCTTTCCAAAACTCGGAGTGGGCGGTTTCAGGCACGTTTGACTCTCCCTAGGTGAGAAGGGCGGGCGCATACGGCGCCCGCCCCCTGTTTTGTATGCCTCAGAACTTGAGACCGAGCTTGACGTACCATTCGCGCGGACGGCTGTAGGTGCCGTAGATCTGACCACCCGCGATCTGCGCCTGCCCGGTCACCAGATAGCGTGTATCGGTCAGGTTGGTCCCGCCCACCGTGAGGTCCCAGTGATCGCCCGGCTCCTTGTAGGTAACCGAGCCGTTGAGGATGTCCGTGCCCGGACGCTGCAGCAGATACGCGCGCTCGGTGTCGTTCCACAGCGACGAGGAGTGCGTGTAGTCGGCGATGAAGATCAGCTTGCCGCCGTTCTTGAACGCCGCTTCGTAGCGCGGGCTGATGTTGAACTTCCACTTCGGCGTCTTGGGCAGATCGGCGCCCGGGAACACACCGGCCTGGAACGGGTTGGCCGCAACCTGCGCCGGCGCCAGAACCGAGGTGTACTTGGCATCGAGATGGCCGATCGACGCGTTGATGGTGAAGCCATCGACCGGCGCCGCGGTCACTTCGACCTCGAAGCCCTTGATCTTGGCATCGCCCGCGTTCTGGATGGTCGGCGAGACGCCCTGCTGGAAGTTCAGCTGGATGCCCTTGTAGTCGGTCTGGAAGACCGCCGCGTTCACCTGCAAGCGGCGGTCGATCAGGGTCGACTTGACGCCCAGTTCATAGGTCGTGGCCTTTTCCTCGCCGAAGCCCGGAGCATAGGGCAGCGGGTTGGACAAGCGGGTGGTCCAGCCACCGGTCTTGTAGCCCTTCGACCAGCTGGCATAGACCATCACGTCGTCGTTGGGATGGAACTGCACGCCCACCTTCGGCGCGAAGTTGTTGAACTTCTTCTGCTGCGTTCCCGCAATGTAGTAGCGCAGCGGCTGTCCGGCATTCGGGAACCCTGCGGCGATGCGGCAAGCATCGCTGATCGGGTTGATGTTCGCGCAGGCCGGCGGGCCGGCGTCGATCCCGGCAAGGAAGTTCAGGATCTTGTAGGTCAGGCCGTTGGCGTCCGACTGGAAGCCCTCGAAGGTCTTGTCTTCGTGCGTGTAACGGCCGCCCACAGTGATGCCGAACATGTCGCTGAACTTGTAATCGACCTGACCGAAGAAAGCGTAGTTCTTGGTCGCCAGATCGTTGGGTCCATCGACCTGCAGCAGGCCTTCGGCGAAGGTCACGTAGTCATGCAGGTTGCCCGCTTCCTTGAAGTAGTAGGCGCCCAGCACGTAGTTCAGCTTCTTGTCCATGGCATTGCCGAGGAGCTGCAGCTCCTGGCTGAACTGCCACTGCTCGGTGGTGAAGCTGGTGTGGAGGAAGTTGAGCGGCGACCCGTCAAGATCGGTGCCCACGTTCCAGTGCAGCTCGCGGTAACCGGTGATCGACTTGATCGTGAGCGAATCGCTCAGATCGTAGGCCATCGTGAGCGAGCCGCCGTAGGACTTCAGCTTCGAGTAGTTGTTGCCGTTGGCGTAGCTCGTGTCGATGTTGCCGGTCACGAAGCGGTTGTCATAGGGCAAACGGTTGTTGCGCGGATCCGCATCGACATTCACGCCGTAGACGCTGGGATTGTCGAAGATCGAATTGAGGCCGCCGATGCCGCCGATGTAGGCGAACGCGGGCGGGCCGCCGCCGCAATCGGTGCTCGAGGCGATGATCGCGCAGTTGTAGGTGCCGGCGAAGACCGCGGGGGTCGTCGTGATCAGCGTGTTGGCGATCTGGCTCTGGTCGACGTTGGTGTAGTCTGCCGACAGCGTGGCGGTGAACGGACCCCTGTCGAACTTCAGCTTGCCGCGCAGGTTCCAGTTGCCGTCGCCGCCTTCGGTGCCGAGCCCGATGTTGTTGAAGCCCGCAGCCTTGTAGTTCTGGATGTTGGTCGAGGCGTAGTTGCCCGCGCCCGGATAGGCGATGCGCTTGAGGTAGCCGGTGCGGTTCTTGGTCGAGAAGCTCACCGAGGCGCCGAGGCCGTCCGTGATCGGCAGGTCAACCGTGCCGCGCGTCTGCACGAGGCTGAAGCGGCCGACGGTGACATCGCCCTTGAAGCGGAATTCCTTGCCCGGATCGTGTGTGACGATCGAGATCGCGCCGCCGATGGTGTTGCGGCCGAAAAGCGTGCCCTGCGGTCCCTTGAGCACTTCGATACGCTCGACATCGGGCAGGTCCTGGTTCGCGCCGACCGAGCGGGCGAGATAGACGCCGTCGAGATAGATGCCGACGCCCGGATCGATGTTGAAGGCGAAGTCATTGGCGCCGATGCCGCGGATATAGGCCGAAAGCACAGCCGTCGAACCCGAGAACGGCGTACCGGCATCGAGCGTGACGTTAGGCGCGATGTTCGAAAGCGCCGCGACGCTCGTCACCGAGCGTTCCTGCAGCGTATCAGCGGTGAAGGCGGAAATCGCGATCGGCACGTCCTGAACGTTTTCCGCACGCTTCTGCGCGGTCACGACGATTTCCGCGATGCCGCCTTCAGGGGCGGCCTCAGCCTGGGCCTGCGGTGCACTCTGCGCGAAAGCCGGACCGGCCAGCACGGCTGCGAGCACGGCAAGTGATACCGTTGTTCGTCTCATGTTGCTCTCCCTATCAAAATGTCACTGCCCGCTTCGCCCCCTGGCGGCCGGACATGCGCATTCGAATTCATACGCCGCTTCGGACCTATCGGCTTGGACTGGAGCGCAAGCTGATCAGGACTGGAGCGCAAGGTCGTACTGTTTCCGGCACCTATTTGCGCCGCCATTCACGTGGTGAAACGCCAAAGCGCTGCCGAAACGCACGGGCGAAGTAGGCGCTGTCGTTGAAACCCAGTTCGAAGGCGACTTCAGTGATGCTGGCATCGGGCGCGGCGCCGAGCCGCTCGGCGGCGCGTGCAAGGCGGCGATCGAGGATATAGGCGCTGGGGGTCGTGCCCATGCTGGCGAACAGGTTCTGGATGGTGCGGACGGATGCGCCGCAAGCGGCGGCGAGGCTGAGCGTGCGCAGCGCCGGGTCGGCCAGCTGAGCCTCGACAATCCCCAGCACGCGGCGGCGCAGCGCGCTGTCTGCCGAAGGAGCTGCGGCATCGGGCTTGGTCGCCCCGCGCATCGCCAGCGCAACGAGATCATAGAAGACCTGGCTGACGCCCTCCTGCCAATCCGGATCGGCGAAACCCTGCTGGCTCTGCCGCCAGAGCGACAGCAGGAAATCGTGAAATACGCGCGCACCCGGGCTGCCCCCGCTCATGCGCTGGCGCAATGCATCGTCAAGGCCGGGGAAACGTTCGGCAAGCGGCGCGCGCGGGAACTCGACGACCAGCAATTCGTGCGCGGCGAGATCGATCGCATAAGCCTCGTGCGGCGAGGCGATCACGAAATCGCCCGCACCCAGCATGGTCTCGGTGCCGCTCTGGCGGTGGCTGCTGGATCCCCGGCACTGCAGGTGGAGGATCAGCCGTTCCTCAGGCGTGTAGCGCGGATCGCGGCCAACGAACGAGGCGGTCGAGCGGGGGCGGATCATCGCAAGATCGCCGACCTGCCAGGTCCACATCTCGCCGGTGAAATCCTCGCTCGCGCTTTTCACGTAAGTGCCGCTGTACACTCGGTCGACCAGCGCGTTCCAGAACGCGAGCCGTTCGGGCGGGGCGATGCCATCGGTGGCGAACTTCTGCACTGCGGTCATGGCGGGCACATCCTTGGCAGAGAGGATCAGGGGCAGAGAGGATCAGGCCAGAAAGGATCAGGCCAGAAAGGATCAGGCTGGAGCGAGATTGCGGCGGGCGACAACGCGCGGTGCGGATTCAACGAGGCCGAGCGCGCAAATTCCGGCGAGAATGCACAGCACCAGCATAAGCCAGAGCGCGGCGGAGAGGCCGTAGACGTCGGCCAGCGCGCCGGCGAGGAAGGGGCTGAGCACGCCGCCCAGCACCTCGCCGGTGCCCATCACGACGCCGGTGAGCGTAGCCGTCAGGCGCGGATCGACCGATTCCGACGGGATCGTCGCCATGAACATCGGGAACAGGCCGTTAAGCCCCCACCCGAAGAAGAAGATCGCAGCCAGAACCCAGGGCGAACCGGTGTAGTAGAGCCCGCCCAGCGGCAGGATCACGCCAAGGAAGGCGAAGCCGATCATCACCGGGCGGCGCCCGATCGCGTCTGAAATGGCCGGGACGACAAAGCTGCCGAGGCCCGCTGAAAGGCCCAGTGTCGCCATGAGCCAGCCCATTGTCTCGGGCGCGAAGCCGCGCACCTTGGTGAGGTAGAGCGGCATGAAGGCCCAGCAGACGACAAGGTAGGAGACCAGCAGCACAGAGATGATCGCGCAAAGCACAACGTTGCGGTGGCGAAAGGCCTCGCCCAGAGGGACCTTGGGCTGTGCTTCGTCATGAACTTCGGCAGGCGGCTCTCGCAGGGTGAACCAGATCAGGATCGCTGTGATGAGGCCGGGCGCGGCAGCGAGATAGAACCCCTCGCGCCAGCCATAGGCGGCGGCAACCGGCACGAGCAGCAACGGCGCCAGCCCCGAGCCGAGCAGGTTCGAGCCGAGGTTCTGCGCCACGCCCATCGCCAGCCCCCGCCGCTCGGGCGCGACTTCGCTGACGATCATCGAGTGGCTGACCGGCATGACGCCGCCTTCCGCCGCACCCATCAGGAGCCGCGCGCCGAGGAGCATGAAGAACGAGGAGGCTAGGCCGGAGGCAAACGAGCACAGGCAGAACGCAATCGTCGCGACAACGACCACCGGCTTCTTCGAACCAAGCTTGTCCGAAATGCGCCCGACGGCGAGGCCGGACAGCGCCCACGTGAGCGAAAGTGCGGAGCTGAACATGCCCACTTGCGTGTTGCTGAGGTGCAGATCGGGCTGCACGAACGGCATGAGGAAATTGAGCGCGTTGCGGTCGAAGAACAGGATACCGAAGTTGAGGCTGAGGAGCCCGACAACCCACGCCTGATAGCCGCCGCTAGCGCGCTGCGAAGAGACCGAGGCGCCGCTCACAGGAACGACCTCACGGGGTCGGTCTGGCCGTCCCAGCCCTGCGCGGCCTGCCACTGCGCGGTGAACAGGGTGTTCATGCCCTCGGTCGCGGGGATCAGTTCGAGGAAACCGGGCGCGGCGGGATCGGCGCTTTCGAGATAGGCGACCGAGCCGCCCGTCGGCACCGGCGCCCGGAAAGCGAGCGTGTGGCCACGGTCAAGATAGTCGGGAAGCGCAGCATCGACATCGGTGAACGCGATGCCGAAGTGGTGAAAGCCATAGCCGCGCGCCTCGATGGTTTCGCGGTAGACGCTGGGATGATCATCGAGCGGCTGGATCAGTTCGATTTGCATGTGCCCGGCAAAGCCCATTGCGATGGCGACATCGGCCTCGGACACCTGCCCGCGATAAATCTGCCCCTCACCCAGAAAATGTTCGAGCAGGAAGAAAGGCCCTGCCCCGCAATCGCGCTGGAAATGGGAGATGGCGGCATGGATATCCGCAACCACGAACGCGGTCTGCACCACACCGCCGATGCGCTGTCCAAAGCCCAGAGCCAATTCCATGCCTTGTCTTCCCCTACCCTCGTGCCCGCCGTTTACCCGGCTTGGCTGTTATGGCTTGGGCCCTGCGGCCCCGATGTTCAGAGCGTGATCACGACCTTGCCGAACAAGGCGCTGGAGGACTGGTAGCAATAGGCCTCGACCGCATCTTCGATCCCGAAGGTGCGGTCGATCACCGGCTTGATGCCATGCGTATCGATGAAGGCGTTGAGCCGGCTCGCCATGCCGCGCGAGCCCACAAAGATGCCGCGGATCGAGCCGCCCTTGAACATCAGCGGATGCGGGTTGGTATCGCCTTCGCGGGTCAGCACGCCGATCAGCGCAATCTCGCCGCCGTAGCCGACCGCGGTGATGCTCTGCTTGAGCGTGCCCGCTCCGCCAACTTCGACGACATGGTCCACGCCGCCGCCCGAAAGATCGGCCGCAGCAGCACCCCAGGCGGGCACTTCGCGGTAGTTGATCGTGCTATCGGCGCCGAGTGCGGTCACGCGGGCGAGCTTTTCGTCCGAGGAACTGGTTGCAATCACTTGCGCACCTGCCGCCTTGGCGATCTGCAGCGCGAGGAGCGAAACGCCGCCAGTGCCAAGCACCAGCACGCTTTCGCCGGGGCGGACCGGGTGCGGCCCCTCCATCAGCGCGTTCCACGCCGTCACCCCGGCGCAGGGCAGGCACGCCGCTTCCTCGAACGAGAGGCTTTGCGCCAGCGGCACGACGCCGTGTTCCGGCAGGACGACGAGGTCCTGCAACATGCCGGTTGCCGGCGGCGCACCCAGCGCAGGGCCCGCGCCGGGGTTTGGCGGGCCATCGATCCAGTTCTGGAAGAAGGTTCCGGCCACGCGGTCGCCCGGTTTGACCGAGGTGACCCCTGCCCCCACCGCAACAACTTCGCCCGCGCCATCGGACAGCGGCACGGTATCGACCGGCACGGTGCCGCCCATGTAGAGACCCTGCGGAATGATCTGGTCGCGGTAGTTGAGCGAGCAGGCGCGCACGCGCACCAGCACTTCGCCCGGGCCCGCCTGCGGCTCGGGCACATCGAGCAGCGCCATATCGTCCAAGGACGAAGCGCCCGCCCGGATTACCCACTGCCGCATGCTTTCTGCCTCCCTCTATCCCGTGGTGGGATAGTCGCACAGGAGGCCGCCGATTTAATCAGCAACACAAACAGATTTCACAGGATGCAACGAAGTTCCATCGCGCCGCGCAAGTGCCGGATCAGGCGGGATTTCCTTGAGGGGCGAGGCCAGCCGATTGCGCGGCGACGGCGTATCCTATCGCTTGTGCCGTCTGGTGGAGGGCATCGAGGTGCCGGTGCATCACGGCTTCGTCGGTTCCCCGCTTGGCCGGCCAGGTCAGGTTGATCGTGGCAATCGGCGCGCCGCTCGCCACGATAGCAACAGCCATCGAACGGCGCCCATCGCGCAGCACGAGCTGCTTCGAACGGTCCGGCCAGGGGTGCAGCGGTTCGCGCAAGGCATAGCCGCGCTCGCGGGTTTCCTTGAGGATCGCGCGGAGGTCGTCCTCGCTGCCGGGTGCGGCATCCTTGGGGCGCAGCCGCGCAATGATCGCCTCGCGTTCGCTCTCGTCGCAAGCGGCGAGATAGGCGCGGCCGGTGGCGGTGTGGATATAGGAAAGCTTCACCCCAACCGGCCCGAGAATGGCGGAATCGAGCCGGAACAGCGGGCTGTTCGTCTCGAGGATTTCCATGTGATCGAGACGCGGCACGCCCAGTACAGATGGCCATGCCACCTTGGTCGATAGCGCCTTCATATAGGGCGAGGCGATCTCGGCAATATGCTCTACCGCGCTGCCCGTGCCGCGCGCTGCCGCGCCAATGTGCGGAAGATAGGCGCCATCGGCAAGGCGCTGCCAGACAAGGCCCTTGCGCCCGAGCGTGAGCAGCATGCGCAGCAAAGTGGCCTTGGGAAGCTTCAGCGCCTGATGCAGTTCATGCAGGCTCACCGCACGACGCGCCTGCACTTCGAGCAACACATCGAGCCCCCGCTCCAGCGCGCGCACCGTCTTTACCTTGCGTTCCAGCATCGTCTCTTCCCGGTGTCATTGTCGCCGGAAGAGGCCCTGCGGCCCATCAGCGTGTTTCACCTTATGCAACGCGCACATTGCATACCGTGGTGCAATGTCAACCGCGATGTCGCACTCTTGGGACAGGGAGACGAGGGATAGCCATGGCTGAAACGACGAAGCCGAGCGTCATGCTGATCGTGACGCAGGATACCAAGGAAGAGGAAGCAGGCTTCGTTCGCGCCGTGCTGGAAGCAGCGGGCGTGCGCGTGGTGCATCTCGATCCCAGCGTGCGGCGCACAGTTGGCGGCGCGGAAATTTCGCCGGAGGAGGTGGCGGCAGCGGCCGGCATGACCATAGAGCAGGTCCGCGCGCTTGGCCATGAAGGCAAGTGCCAGGACGCGATGATCCGCGGCTCCATCGCCGCTGCCCATGCGTGGAACGCCAGGGATCCGATTTCCGGCATTCTTGCGGTCGGCGGATCGATGGGTTCGGCGCTGGCGGGCGCGCTGATGCAGAGCTTCCCCTATGGCCTGCCGCGCATGATCGTCTCGACGATGGCCTCCGGGTTCACCAAGCCCTACATGGGCGTGCAGGACATCGCGATGATGAACGCGGTGACCGATATCTCCGGCCTCAATTCGATCAGCCGCGACGTGTTCCGCAATGCCGCCAACGCGGTCGCGGGCATGGCGAAGGGCTATGATCCCAAGGCCGCAGCAGAGAAACCGCTGGTGCTGATCACGACGCTCGGCACGACCGAGGCGAGTGTGAAGCGCATCCGCGAGGCGCTGGAAAGCGATGGCTGCGAGGTCATGGTGTTCCACTCCTCGGGCGCGGGCGGACCGACGCTCGATGGCCTCGCGGCGGGCAAGGATGTCGCGCTGGTACTCGATCTTTCGCAGACCGAGATCATCGACCACATCTTCGGCGGGCTTGCCGATACCGGGCCGGATCGCGGACGACCGGCGCTGCTCAAGGGCATCCCGACGATCCTTGCGCCGGGCAATGCGGACTTCATCATCGGAGGGCCAATCGACGCGGCGCGCGAGCAATTCCCCGGTCGGCGCTATCACGAACACAACCCGCAGCTGACCGCCGTGCGCACAACGTTCGAGGATCTCAAGAAGCTCGCCGACCACCTCGCCGCCAATGTGCGTGATGCGAAGGGGCCAGTGCGAGTGTTCACCCCGCTCCACGGCTTCTCTAACCACGACAGCCCCGCCGGTCACCTGATGGACCCCAGCGTGCCACCGCCTTTTGCCGAATACCTGCGCGCAGTCATGCCTGCCGAGGTGCCGGTGACGGCCATCGACGCACACTTCAATGACACCGCCTTTTCCGACGCGATCATCGCCGCCTCGCGCGAGATGCTGGCCGCGGCCAAGGCCTGATGCGGACATTCCGATGAACGAGGATCTGCCCCTTACCGCCGAAGATGTTGCCGAGATCGCGGCAATCATCGAGGCCTCGCCTTACCGCGAGCTGGATCTATCCACCCGCCGGTTCCGCCTCCGCCTCGCGCGCGGAGACGGCGCGGAAGCCGGGCTGACGCAGGAGTGGCAATGGGCCGGCAGCGCGCCCGAAGCGGCCGCCGCCGTGGCTGAACACGCCTCCGATCCCGACGCTGTCCCGGCGCCGCTTCCCGGCACGTTCTACCACGCTCCGCAGCCCGGTGCGCCGCCGTTCGTGACGGTGGGTGATGAAGTATGGCCCGAAACCGTGGTCGGCATTGTCGAGACGATGAAGCTGATGAACCCGGTCCACGCCGGGCGCGCTGGCACGGTCGCCGAAGTCCTCGCCCCCAATGCGACAATGGTCGCCAAGGGCCAGCCCCTCTTCCGGCTCGTCTGAGCAAAAAGGGCAGGAACCATGATCCGCCGACTGTTCATAGCCAATCGCGGCGAAATCGCGCTGCGTGTGATCCGCACGGCCAGGGCGATGGGGATTACCACTGTGTTGGGCGTTTCCAGCGCCGACGCCGCCTCGCTTCCCGCGCTGATGGCGGACGAGACGGTGCTGCTGGGCCCCGGGCCGTCTTCTCAGAGCTACCTTGCGATCGAGAAGGTCGTCGCCGCAATGGTCGCAGCAAAGTGCGATGCGGTGCATCCGGGTTACGGCTTCCTTTCGGAAAACGCAGCCTTTGCGCGTGCGGTGGCGGAGGCGGGCATCCGCTTTGTCGGGCCCGATATCAGGACGCTCGAAGGCATGGGTGACAAGCTTGCCGCGCGTGCGCTGGCGGTCGAGGCGGGCCTCCCCGTGCTCCCCGGCGGCGAGGCGGCGACGCGCGAGGCAATTCACGCCCGCGCGGCCGAGACGGGCTATCCGCTGCTCCTCAAGGCGGTCGCGGGCGGCGGCGGCAAGGGCATGCGCCGGGTGGACAAGGCCGAAGAACTCGATGCTGCGCTCGATATGGCGCAGGCCGAAGCGCAAGCCGCGTTCGGCAACAGCGCGGTCTATGTCGAGCGGTTCGTGGCCAAAGGACGACACGTGGAAGTGCAGTTGCTCGGCGATGGCAGCAGCGCGATACACCTCGGCACCCGCGATTGTTCGATCCAGCGGCGGTTCCAGAAGCTGGTCGAGGAGGCCCCTGCCCCTGCCATGCCTGAGGAAGCACGCGCCGGGATCGAGGATGCTGCGGTCCGCCTTGCGCAGCATATCGGCTATCGCGGCGCGGGAACCGCCGAGTTTCTTGTCGATGCGACCGACTTCTCGTTCTACTTCCTCGAACTCAACGCGCGCATCCAGGTCGAGCATCCGGTGACCGAGGCGATCACCGGGGTCGATCTCGTCGAGCAGCAACTGCTGGTGGCAGCAGGCAAAAAGCTGACGCTCACGCAAGCGATGGTGCGCCCTGTCGGCCATGCCATCGAAGTGCGCATCAACGCCGAAGACCCCGAGGCCGATTTCCGCCCCGCGCCGGGCCGGATCGCGCGCGCGGCATGGCCCGCTGGCCCGGGCATCCGCGTCGATACCCACATTGCGGCCGGCGGCGAGGTGCCACCGTTCTACGATTCGCTGCTCGGCAAGCTGATCGTCCATGCGCCGAGCCGCAAGGAAGCGGTCGCGCGGCTCAAGGCGGCGCTGGCGAGCATTCGCATCGAAGGCGTGCCGACAACTGCCGGGCTCCACGCCCGCATCGCCGCCGATCCGCGCTTTGCGGCAGGGGGCGTCGACACCGGATTTCTGACGGGGCTAGCACAATGACAACGCTCAGGCTGGTCGACGTGACCATGCGCGATGGCAACCAGAGCCTGTGGGGCGCCACCGGGCTCAACACGGCGCATATGCTGCAAGCCGCAGCGCTGACCGAGGCCTGCGGTTTTCGCGCGATCGATTTCACCTCGTCGAGCCATATGGCGGTTGCGGTCCGCTACTTCCGCAACAACCCGTGGGAGCGGCTGCGGCGCATGGCAGCGGCCATGCCGACGACACCGTTGCAGTTCATCACCACCGGCCTGCGCTTCATTGCCTGGCAGCAGGCGGACCCGGAGTTCATGCGGCTCGTCTACCGCGCGCTGCAGGTGAACGGCGTCGGGCGCTTCGTGCTGCTCGATCCGATGCACGAAGTGCCCGCCGTGATCGAGGCCGCGCGGCTGGTGAAGGAGGAAGGCAGCGCCGAAGTGATGTGCGCCCTCACTTTCACACTCTCCGAAGTCCACACCGACAAGTTCTACGCCGATTTCGCCCGCGCGGTGGGCCAGAGCCCGGATATCGACCTGTTCTATATCAAGGACCCGTCCGGCCTGCTCTCGCTGGACCGGGTGCGCACGTTGGTGCCGGCGGTGAAGGCCGCGATCGGCAATCGCCCGCTCGAGATCCACGCCCACACCACGATCGGCCAAGGCATGCTCTCCAGCCTCGAGGCTGCCAAGCTCGGCATTTCGGCCATCCATGTTGGAATCGGCGCGGCGGGCGATGGGTCCTCGCTGCCAGAAGCGAACCGCATGCTCGCCAATCTCGATGAGGCGGGCCACACGGTCGAAATCGACCGCGCGGCGCTCGCGAAGCTGACCTCGTACTGGAACCGCCTCGCGCTTGCGGAAAACCTGCCGTTCGGTCAGCCGCAGAACTTCGACGCAAGTTTCCTGCGCCACCAGATCGCCGGCGGCGTGATGACGACGACCGCGCGCCAGCTTGCCGAGCTAGGCCTCGCAGACCGCCTGCCCGCCGTGATCGCCGAAACCGAACAGGTCCGCGCGGAGCTCGGCTATCCGATCATGGTTACGCCCTTCCCGCAAATGGTCATGAGCCAGGCGCTGTTCAACGTGATCGGGGATCGCCGCTATGCGCAGGTTTCCGATCAGGTCATCCGCTACTGCCTCGGCAAGTTCGGCAAGCCGACCTCGCCGATCGACCGCGATGTGCTGGCCGCGATCATGGACCGGCCCCGCGCCCGCGAACTGGAAAACGAACCCACATTTCCCGCACTCGGCGATCTGCGCCGCCAGTTCGGCCATGCCATGCCCGACGAGGAATTCCTCCTTCGCGCGGTCATGCCGCCGGAGCAGGTCGATGCCATGCTCGCCGCAGGCCCCTCGCGATCGACCTACACCCCCGAGGCCGCGCCGGTCATCGCGTTGCTGCGCAAGCTGGCCGCCAAACCCACCGCGCGCGACCTCGTGATCGAGCGCGGGTCCTTCCGCCTTGCCCTTCATGCCGGAGCCAGCCTGTGACCATTTCCCCCGAGAACGCCGCGCGGCTGAAGGATGCCGCCGGGTTCGTGTTCGACATGGACGGCACCATCGCGCTGGGCGACGCGCAAAGCGGCGGGCACAATGCCCTGCCCTATGCGGTGGCGCTGCTCGAAGCACTGAAGGCGCGCGGCACGCCCTTCGTGGTCTTCACCAATGGCACGGCCAAGCCGCCTGCCGCCTATGCCGCATCGCTGCGCAACGCCGGCTTCCCCGTGGACGACGGGCAGATGCTGACGCCTTCGTCCTCGACCGCCGATTGGCTCAAGCGCTCTGGCGTGGGCAAGGTGCGTGTACTGGGCAATGCCGGATGCCGCGCGCCGCTCGATGATGCGGGCCTCGATGTGGTGGGGCCGGACGAGGCCGCCGAAGGTGTCGAGGCGGTCTACACTGGCTGGTTCCGCGAGTTCGATTTTCCGGCGCTGGAGGCTGCCTGCGATTCGCTCTGGAAAGGCGCCAAGTTGCTGACTGCGAGCAATGTGCCCTTCTTCGCGACGGCGAATGGCCGCGCCATCGGTGCGAGCTATCCGATCAACGCGATGCTGACGGCAATGACCGGCAAGCGGCCGCGCATCCTCGGCAAGCCTTCCCGCGTGGCATTCGATACTGCGCGCCTGCTGATGGGCTTGCCGCGTGGTGCTGCAAAGCAGATGGTCGTGGTGGGCGATGACCCTGCGCTGGAGATGCGCATGGCCAATGCCGTGGGCGCGCTCTCCGTGGGGATGGCAACCGGGATCATGGCCAAGGGGGCAGAGCTTCCCGAGCGAGATCGTTCTGCGGTCCTGCTCGACAGCCTGCAGCCGCTGCTCGACCTGCTCTAACGCCGGCGCGCGGTAGGCGCGTGGAAATCGGCCGGCTTGCTCGCGACCCAGGCAACGAATTTCGCGATCACGGGCTGCGCGCGCAAGGCATCTGGATCAGCCCCGATCCGGGCCAGTTCGCCATTGCTGAACTGGGCATGGAGCGTGCGGTGGCAGATCGGATGGACCGCCACCGTATCGCGCCCGCCACGGCTTTTCGGCACGGGGTGGTGCCATTCCACTTTGCGGCCAAGTGGCCTTTCGCAAAGCCAGCAGGTCTCTGGCATCGCTATTCGGTGCCCTGCGGCTCGTCGGTCATGCGGCCTGCGCGCCAGAGAAAAAGGCCCGCGCCGATGATGATCGCGGCGCCCAGCAGCGCGGTCGCATCGGGGTGTTCGCGAAACAGCAGCCAGCCATAGAAGCCGGCCATGATCAGCTGGAAATAGGTCATCGGCGCGACCGTGGCGGCGCCCGCGCGCGAGGTTGCCATGTAGATCAGGGCATGCGCGCTGCTGCCGGTGACCGCGATGGCCGCGCTCTTGCCGATCACACTCCACGGCGGTGCGCCGACATGCAGCATGGCAATGCCGCTCAAATGGCCGATCAGCGTGAACACCAGCAGGAACAACGTTGCGAAAATCGCGACATTGACCTGCATGGCAAGCGCCGAGCCGCGCCCGAGCACCGCGCGGTTGCCGATGATCAGCAATGCCATGCCGCAGGCCGCAAACAGCGGCAGCACGGCCGCCGGGCCGATCGCGGCGAAATTGGGCCTGAGCACGATCAGCACCCCAGCAAAGGCGACAAGGCTGGCGATCCACGTCTCGCGCCGCATCGGCTCGCCGATGAGCGCTGCGGCGAGCAGCGCTGTCACCATCGGACTGGTGAACGAAATCGCAGTCGCCTCGGCAATCGGCATGATCTGCACGGCGGTGAAGAAGGTCGTGGCCGAAAACGCAACGCCAAACCCGCGCGCGGCATGCCAGCCCAGATGGTCCATGCGGAAGCCCGCCCAACCCTCTCGCCAGAGCAGGATCGTGCCAAGGCCGATGGTGCCGATGATGTAGCGCAGCGCTGCAATGGCCGGCCCCGGCCAGAGCCCGGCCATGGATTTGACCAGCGTATCGCCCGTGGAAAGCAACGCAAACCCGCCCAGAGCCAGCAGCAGTCCGTCTCTTGTCCGATTGCGCAATGGCCCCTCCGTCACCCAGCCTCATTGCTGGACTTGGCCCCGGCTGCAACCCTCGATACTGGTCTTGTTCCACAATCGGTGCCATGGGGTTGCATCACAGGCCCGTTAAGGCTTCTTTACGGCTTGTTTACCAAGCTTTGCGTATGGTTCGGCGCATCGCAGGAGACATTTTGATGGTGGATCAGCCCGGGCGGGATACCGCAGCCGCGCTGCACGGGTCGGCCCCTTCTTCCGCGCTGGCCCCCGCGCTGTCTGTCGTCGTGCCATGCTATAACGAAGCCGAAGGGCTTCAGGAACTGCACCGCCGGCTGGTGGCCGCGATCGAACCCATCTTCGCACAGGATTTCGAGATTGTTCTCGTCAACGATGGCTCACGCGATGCGACCTGGGCGGGCATGGTCGCGCTCTCGGATGCCGATCCGCGCGTGCTCTGCGTCAATCTGGCGCGCAATCACGGGCATCAGCTCGCGCTGACGGCTGGCCTCGCGCAGGCGGCCGGCGAGCTTGTCTTCGTTCTCGATGCCGATCTGCAAGACCCGCCCGAACTGATCGGCCCGATGCTCGAGCTGATCCGCGCCGGCAACGATGTAGTCTATGGCCAGCGCCGCAAACGTGACGGCGAGACCGCGTTCAAGCGCGCGACCGCCGCGGCGTTCTACCGCGTGCTCGACCGGCTCGTCGATGTCGATATCCCGCGCGATACCGGCGATTTCCGGCTGATGACGCGCCGGGTCCTCAATGTGCTGCAGGCCATGCCGGAGCGCTACCGGTTCGTGCGCGGCATGGTCAGCTGGGTCGGTTTCAAGCAGGTAGCCCTGCCCTATGACCGCGATGCGCGCTTTGCGGGCGAGACCAAGTATCCGCTGCACAAGATGATTTCCTTCGCGATCGACGCAATCACCAGCTTCTCGGTCGCACCCTTGCGCATCGCTTCGTGGATGGGTGTCTGCGCCGGAATCGGGGCGATGCTCATGCTGACTTACGTACTCGGCGCGTGGGTCATGGGCTATGCGATCAGCGGCTGGACCTCGACGCTGGCGGTCATCCTCGTGCTGGGGTCCACCCAGCTGATGATCCTCGGTATCATGGGCGAGTACCTCGGCCGCATGTACATGGAAGCCAAGCGCCGCCCGCTCTATGTCATCGACGAAGTGCATGGGGTGCGCGGCGTGCGCGGCAATGCCGTCCACCAGCTTCACGACACCATCAGGGAGCGAGTCCATGGGTGAAGCCATGCCGCTGCACGCAGATGCAGAATTCGACAGGGTTGCGCAGGATTACCGCGCCCAGCACGCCCAATCGACCGGCGTTTCCGAAGACGCGCTGGACTACTTCGCCAGCTACAAGATCGAGTATGTGCAGCAACTGTGGCGCGAACGGGGCCGCAGTCCGCGCACGATCATGGATTTTGGCGCCGGGATCGGCAACGCGCTCGCCCCGATGCACGAGGCCTTTCCGGAGGCCGAGATCATCGCCCTCGACGTCTCGCGCGCCAGCCTCGATCTCGTCGACGCGCAGGTGATCCCCAACGTGCGCACCCTCGCCTATGATGGGCTCAAGGTTCCGTTGCCCGATGCGAGCCTCGACTGCATTTTCATCGCCTGCGTGTTCCACCACATTCCGGCTGAACATCACGTCGCGCTGCTGGCCGAACTGCGCCGCGTGCTGCGGCCCGATGGGGTGCTCGTGCTGTTCGAGCACAACCCGCTCAACCCCCTCACCCGCCTTGCCGTTGCGCGCTGCGAGTTCGACCGCGATGCCGTGCTGATCGGCGCGCGCGAAATGCGGCGGCGGCTGGTGGCGGGCGGCTTCGTCCGCGCGGCGAGCAAGTTCTGCCTGTTCTTTCCACCAGCGCTCGGGTTGTTTCGCCCGCTGGAGCGCTTTCTCGGCTGGCTCCCGCTTGGCGCGCAGTACCACCTCGTCGGCAGCTGAGCGCAAGTTCCCATCATTTCTGCCCAGCGGGATTGCGTTAACCATACCTTGAGGGGTGCTGCGTATCCTGTCCGGGATGCTCAACCCACCCTTGCCCGCAATCGGTGCCGAGGCACCCGCTGAACTAACCCGCGCGCGCACCGTGCTGCTGGAAAGCAGGACCTTGGCGCTGGGCCTGGTCGGCTTCCTGCTGCTCGATCAGGTCCTGCTGCTGGCCTTGCTCGGGCTTTCCCCGCTTGTGGTCATTGGAGCTGCGGCCGGTTCGGCCGCACTGTGCGCCGCGCTCTGGCGGCTGCGCGGATGGGGCGAGGGGGCTGCGGTACAACCGCGCACCTTTGGCCTGCTGTTTGCGGGCGCGCTTGTCCTGTTCATCCTTGGCGGTGAAGGGAGCTTTGTCTACGCGAACACCGATTGGCAGGTTCGCTACGCCGTCCTCAACGATCTTGTCTCCCACCCATGGCCCTGGGTCTACGAGACCGCCGGGGGGCTGACGATGCTGCGCTGCCCGGTGGGCATCTATCTGGTTCCCGCGCTGGTCGGAAAGCTTGCCGGACCATGGGCGGCGCAGCTCGCGCTGCTGGTGCAGGATGCCGCGCTGCTGACCGGCCTCGTCGCGCTTGCCGCACCCATCTTCTCGGGCATCAGGCGCCCGTGGATCACCCTGCTGCTGGTACTGGGCTCCAGCGGCCTCGATGTCATCGGGCAGCGCCTTTATGGCGGCAGCGTGCTGGTCCATCTCGAGCAGTGGGACGAGATGCAGTATACGGCGGTGGTGACGCTGGCCTATTGGGTCCCGCAGCACGCGCTGGCCGGATGGATCGGGGCCGCGTTCTACCTCAGCTGGCGCGCTGGCAAGCTGCCGCTCGCTGCGCTGCTGTGCCTCGTTCCCGCACTCGCGCTGATGTCGCCGCTTGGCGGGCTGGGCATCGTGCCGTTCGTGATCGCGGCGTCCTTGTCCGAACTTGTGGCCCGGCGCATCGGCATCGCCGAGATCGCCTTGCCCGCGGTTTCGGTCGCGCTCGCCCTGCCCTCCCTGCTCTATCTGGCCAGCGGCCTTGGCGGGGTCTCGACCGGGACCTCGCATTATGCGGTGGAAGTCTACGTCCTGTTCTATCTGGTCGAGGTCGTGCCGTTCCTGTGCGTGGTGTGGCTCTCGCGCGGATCGTGGAATCTTGACCGGGTCACCGTGCTGCTGAGCGTCGCGATGCTGCTGGTGCTGCCGTTCGGCCGGGTCGGCGAGAAGATCGACTTCATGATGCGAGTCTCGATTCCCTCGCTCGTCTTCATCGCCATTGTCATGGCCGGCGTGCTTCGGTCGGCCCCCGCCGCGCAGGACAAGGACGGACAAGCCGCCCGCCGGATCGCGATCTGCCTGTTCCTGATCGGCCTTGCGGTGCCCATCGGCGAAACGGCGCGCGCCATCTTGCTGCCGCGCGCGCCGGAAGTGCGCTGCGGCTACTATGGCGTCGTGCCGAAAGGTTACGCCACCTATATCGCGCCTTATGACCGGATGATCGGCGCGATTCGCCCCGAACACCCCGCGATTGTGCCGATCCGGGAACCATCGAAGTGCTGGGATATCGCCTGGCCGGACGCCGCAAGGCCCGGTTTTCCGGAGTATGTGCCGCTATGATGGGCCTCCACCGCCCTCGGCTTTCGCAGCGTCTGTGCGAAATCGGGATCAGTTTAGGAAATCCTGAAGGTTTCGGCGGTATTCACCACGCATCGGAAGATCGTGCTGACCATTGTCGGCGCAAACCTACCGTTACGAGAACAGGGAAATCTGCATGAGCGCATTTGGCCGCAAGTCCGGAGTCAGTGGGGGCAGCACTGCCATGCGCCCCTCGTTCGGCGTGGCGCGTCCGATGAAATCGGGCGAAGGTTCGGCAGCACCTATTCCGGTGCCGATGGGGGGCGAGCAGTTCCCGCCGCTTCCCAACATGGACGCCGCCGATTCCGGGGCAAACAACAAGTCCGACGCGCTGACGCGGCTTGCTGACCGCGCCAACGGGGTCAACGAGCCGGGCTATCAGGCAGAGGGCTTCGAGGCGTCGGTCCACAAGATCAAGGAACAGGTGCTCCCGCGCCTGCTCGAGCGCGTCGATCCCGAAGCGGCGGCAACGCTGACCAAGGAAGAGCTTTCCGAGGAATTCCGCCCGATCATCATGGAAGTGCTGGCCGAGCTCAAGGTCACGCTCAACCGGCGCGAACAGTTCGCGCTGGAAAAGGTGCTGATCGACGAGCTCCTCGGCTTCGGCCCGCTCGAGGAACTGCTCAACGACCCTGAAATCTCCGATATCATGGTCAATGGTCCCGAACAGACCTACATCGAAAAGAAGGGTAAGCTGGTCATCGCGCCGATCCGGTTCCGCGATGAAAGCCACCTGTTCCAGATCGCCCAGCGCATCGTGAACCAGGTCGGCCGCCGCGTCGACCAGACCACGCCGCTCGCCGACGCCCGCCTCAAGGACGGCAGCCGCGTCAACGTGATCGTGCCGCCGCTCAGCTTGCGCGGTACCGCGATCTCTATTCGTAAGTTTTCCGAAAAGCCGATCACGCTCGACATGCTGCGCGACTTCGGTTCGATGTCGGACAAGATGTGCACCGCGCTCAAGATCGCGGGCGCGTGCCGCATGAACGTCGTCATCTCGGGCGGTACGGGTTCGGGTAAAACCACCATGCTCAATGCCCTTTCGAAGATGATCGATCCGGGCGAGCGCGTGCTGACCATCGAAGACGCGGCGGAACTTCGCCTGCAGCAGCCGCATTGGCTGCCGCTCGAAACCCGCCCGCCCAACCTTGAAGGCCAGGGCGCGATCACCATCGGCGATCTTGTGAAGAACGCCCTGCGTATGCGTCCTGACCGCATCATCCTGGGCGAAATTCGCGGCGCGGAGTGCTTCGATCTGCTCGCCGCGATGAACACCGGCCACGATGGTTCGATGTGTACGCTCCACGCCAACAGCCCGCGCGAATGCCTTGGCCGTATGGAAAACATGATCCTGATGGGCGACATCAAGATCCCCAAGGAAGCCATCAGCCGCCAGATCGCCGAATCGGTCGATCTCATCGTGCAGGTCAAGCGTCTGCGCGATGGTTCGCGCCGCACGACCAACATCACCGAGGTGATCGGGATGGAAGGCGATGTGATCGTGACGCAGGAGCTGTTCAAGTTCGAGTATCTCGACGAGAACGAGGACGGCAAGATCATCGGCGAGTTCCGCCCCTCGGGCCTGCGTCCCTATACGCTTGAAAAGGCCCGCCAGTTCGGGTTCGATCAGGCCTACCTCGAGGCCTGCCTCTAACTTGGCATCGTAAACGCTTGATCCGCGTAGCCCCTGCCTTATGGGCGGGGGCCATGCCGCCCACGCAACGCCCGATCTATGCGCTCGCCCTGCGCCTTATGGCCATGGCGGCAATTTCGGTGATGCTGCTGCTGGTCAAGCTGAGCGGCGAACATGGCATCTGGCTGCCGGAAACGCTGTTCTGGCGCCAATTCTTCCCCGGTATTGTGCTGCTGGGCTGGCTCGCGGTGCGGGGACAGGTCGGCCGTTTGGCCACGAAGCGCCCCTGGATTCACGCGCGGCGCGCGCTGATCGGCGGGCTTGGCATGTTCCTCACGCTTGGCGTGGTGCAGATCCTGCCGCTGGCGGAAGCAACTGTACTGGGCTTTACCGCACCGATCTTCGCAGTCTTGCTGGCAGTCGTGCTGCTGCGCGAAAAGGTGGGCATCTGGCGCTGGACTGCCGTGCTCCTCGGGCTCGCCGGTGTTGTGATCATCGCCGGCCCCGACCGCGCGCACCTGCCGTTGCTGGGCCTTGCAACGGGGATCGGCGCGGCCTTCATGGTGGCACTCATCTCGATCCAACTGCGCGATCTTGGCCGCACCGAAGAGCCGGTCAGCGTGGTGTTCTGGTTTTCCGCCTTCTGCACCCCGCCGTTCGCGCTGTTCATGCTACGCACTGGCTTGCCGCATCACGACCTTGCGGGCTGGGCCATGCTTGCCGGTATCGGCGCGACGGGGCTCATGGCACAGCTGCTGATGACGGCGGCGCTGCGCTATGGCAGCGTCTCCAGCGTCATCGTCATGGACTATTCGCAGTTTGGCTGGGCGACGCTGTGGGGCTGGCTGTTTTTCGCGCACCTGCCCCCGGCGCAGACCTGGATCGGCGCCCCCGCGATCATCGCGGCGGGGCTGATCATCGCCTGGCGCGAACAGGTGCGCGGCAGCCGCGCCGGGGAGCGCTCCCCGGCAGCTTAGTTGACTTGGCGCTCCATGCCTTCCCAGTAGGGTTCGCGCAGATTGCGCCGCAGGATTTTGCCCGAAGGATTGCGGGGGAGCGCGGGGATCACGTCGACCGACTTGGGCACCTTGAACCCGGCTATGCGCTCGCGCGCCCAGGCGATCACGCTCGCCTCATCGACCTCGCAGCCCTCGCGCGGAACGACGCAGGCCTTCACCGCCTCGCCCCAGCGCGCATCGGGCACGCCGATCACCGCGACTTCGGCAACTTGCGGGTGGCCGTAGATCGCGCTTTCGACCTCGGCCGGGTAGACGTTCTCGCCGCCCGAGATGATCATGTCCTTGATGCGGTCCTGAATGAAGACATAGCCGTCCTCGTCCATGTAGGCGGCATCGCCGGTGCAGACCCAGCCATCCGGCGTCAGCGTCTTCGCAGTCGCTTCGGGCAGCTGCCAGTAGTGCAGCATGTTGGCACTCGAGCGCGTCTGGATCTCGCCCACGGTGTGGCGGGGAACTTCCTTGCCCTCGCCATCGACGATGCGGATCTCGACGCCGGGCGAGGCTTTGCCCGCCGAGCGCATGCGGGCATTTCCGGAAAGTTCGTGGTCCGAGGGTGGCAGGATTGCGATCGTGCCCGTCGTCTCGGTCATGCCGTAGCACTGCATGAAGGCGGCGTTGGGGATCGTCGTAACCGCCTGGCGCAGCAGTTCGAGGGGAATCGGGGCGGCTCCGTACATGACGTACTTGAGGCGCGTGAAATCGGTCTCGGTCGCCTTGGGATGCTGGATCAGCATCTGCAGCGCGGCGGGCACGATGAAGAAGCGGGTTATCCCCTGCCCGATCGCATCAAGCGCGCCTTCGGCGGTGAATTCAGCCTGCACGATGGCGCGCACGCCGCCGCAGAAAGCCATCGTGCCAAGCCCGGTGCCGCCGATATGCGCGCAGGGCATGCAGACAAGGATCGCCTCGTCATCCTCCCATTCGGCCCAGGGCAGCCCGGCATCGAGCGCCGGTGCGCGCAGGCCCATGAAATTGCGCTGGCACAGCACCGCGCCCTTGGGCTTGCCAGTGGTGCCGGAGGTATAGAGCTGCAGGAAGGCAGCCTCGGGCTCTGCCGCCACGATCGGATCGGCAGGCGCTGCAGGGATCGCAGCGCGGGCTTCGCCTTCTTCGATAACGCCTGGTTTCTGCGGTGCAACGGCGGCGAGTTCATGTGCCACCGCTTCGAACCCCTCGCCTGCAAACACCAGCTTCGCGCGCGTGTCCTCAAGGATATAGGCCATCTCGGCAGGTGCGAGCCGCCAGCCAATCGGCACCATGACCACGCCGATCCGCCCACAGGTCAGCAGCATCTGGAAATAGAGATCGCAGTTCTTGCCGATCCACGCGATCCGGTCCCCCTTCGCCACGCCGTGTTCGCGCAGGAACGCTGCATACCGGCGTGAGAACAGTTCGAGCTGCGCAAAGGTCGTTTTGCGGCCATCCTGCTCGTGCGAGACCGCGTCCGGCCTCTGCTCGCTCCAATATCGGAAGAACGCGTCGAAAGTCTCGAAGCCTGCTGTCTCGCGCATATACCGGTCCTCACCCTCATGCCGCGTCGGAACCTTGCAGGTTTCCGCACGTTATCCTGCCTCATGCAGGGCACATGCAGCCCTGCTTGGGCGCGCGGCTTAATCAGCCGATTAAGGGGATAACGAACATGGTACGCAAGGTGATTTTTTCCGTGGCACTTGCCAGCCTGCTACTGGGCACGGCCGCCTGCAACACCGTCAAAGGCGCGGGACGAGATATCGAATCGGTGGGTAAGGCCGGTTCCGATGCAATCCACAACTAGACGTTGCTGAGGCCTTCGGGTCGCTCTCCAAAGAGCCTCGCGTAGCAATCCATGGCGTACTTGTCGGTCATCCCGGCCATGAAGTCTGCGATATGGCGGCTGCGCGCAGGCTCAATCTCCGGCAGGCTCGCACGCCAGCTATCGGGGAGGTTTTCCGGCGCGGCGCGATAGGTCGCAAAGAGGCGCGCGATGACCGCCCGCGCGCGGTCGGCCGTGCCGACCTGCTCGGGATGCAAATAGAGCGACTTGTACATGAAGGCCTTCAAGGTGCGCTCTTCCACCGCCATCGCTGGTGAGAAGCCTGCAAGCGTGCGGCCTGCGGCGCGCACTTCGTCGCAAGTCTGCGCGCCGCTGTCCTTAAGGCGGCGCTGCGTTTCGCCGATGACGTCATTGACCATGCGCCCGATCTGCCCGCGCACCAATTCGCGCAGCAGTCGGTCGCGCGGGGCGCCGGGGAATCGGGCCTCGATATCGCGCCACTGGGCTTCGAGCGACGGCAACATCAGCAGCGTATCGAGTGTAAGGAACCCTGCGCGCAGGCCATCGTCGATATCGTGGTTGTCATAGGCGATATCGTCGGAAATCGCCGCGACTTGCGCTTCGAGCGAGGCGTGTTGCGCCAGATCGAGCGGGAAGGCGGCGTCTAGTTCGGCGAGCGCCCATGTCGGCTGGTAGACCGGGCCATTGTGCTTCGCGAGGCCTTCGAGCAGTTCCCAGGTGAGATTGAGGCCATCGTGGCGGGGATAGGGGCTTTCGAGCCGCATCAGCACGCGCAGCGTGTTCGCGTTGTGATCGAAGCCGCCGTGCTCGGCCATGGCTTCTTCCAGCGCATCCTCGCCTGCATGGCCGAACGGCGGATGGCCGATATCGTGCGCAAGGCAGAGCGCTTCGGTGAGATCCTCGTCCAGCCCCAGCGCGCGGGCAATCACGCGGCCGATCTGCGCGACTTCGAGGCTATGAGTGAGGCGCACGCGGTAGTGATCGCCATCGGGCGCGATGAACACTTGCGTCTTGTGGCGCAGGCGGCGGAACGCGATCGAGTGAATGATGCGGTCCCGGTCGCGCTGGAACACGCTGCGGGGGCCGCGCACAGTCTCTCCGGCCAACGTGAATTCGCGGCCGCGCGAGCGTTCGGGATCACAGGCCCAGGGTGCGCGCTCCGTCACGACGTGACCTGCATGTTTGAGATGGACCTCCAGGCTGAGCGGATGTCGCGCCCTAGCCCGGCTTCCTTTCGGGCGCCAGACCACTGGCGCACAGCAGCGCGGAACTGACGGTGACTTCGACCAGCTGCCGGTCGCCCACGCGGCGGACGGTTATCACGTAGTCCGCGATCGAGCGCTTGGGGCTTTGCAGCGCCTGCAGCTTGCGCAACTGACCGAGCGTGAGGCGGTCTGTCATCCGCTCCGCCATGCAGGCGGCGTTGGGCTGCGAGAGGCCAGCGTCCATCAAGGCCGAGCGCACGCGCCCTTCGGCCAGCTTGGCCGGGGTGCAGCCTGCCAGCGCAATTGCCAGCACGGCTGCGATCCCCGACCAGCACCGCATCAGTGTGCAAGCGCCTTGTTGATGTCTTCGACCATCTTCTTGGCATCGGCGAGGAGCATCATGGTCTGGTCCATGTAGAACACGTCGTTGTCGACACCGGCATAGCCGACGCCGCCCATCGAGCGCTTGATGAACATGACCGTCTTGGCCTTGTCGACGTCGAACACGGGCATGCCGTAGATTGGCGAGGACTTGTCGGTCTTGGCCGCCGGGTTGACCACGTCGTTGGCGCCGATGATGAACGCGACGTCGGCCTGCGCGAACTCGCCGTTGATGTCCTCGAGTTCGAAGACTTCATCATACGGCACGTTCGCCTCGGCGAGCAGCACGTTCATATGGCCGGGCATGCGGCCGGCGACCGGGTGGATGGCGTACTTGACGTTGACGCCTTCCTTCTTGAGCAGATCGCCCATCTCGCGCAGCACGTGCTGGGCCTGCGCCACCGCCATGCCGTAGCCCGGGATGATGATGACGTTTTCGGCTTCCTTCATCAGGTAGGCCGCGTCTTCTGCCGCGCCGCGCTTCCACGGACGCTGCACCTTGGCCGCGCCGCCGCTGCTCGCTTCCGGTGCTGCGCCGAAGCCGCCCGCGATCACCGAGATGAAGCTGCGGTTCATCGCCTTGCACATGATGTACGAGAGGATCGCGCCCGACGAGCCCACCAGCGCGCCGGTGATGATCATCGCGGTGTTGTGGAGCGTGAAGCCCATCGCCGCCGCGGCCCAGCCCGAATAGGAGTTGAGCATCGAGACGACCACCGGCATGTCTGCGCCGCCGATCGGAATGATCAGCAGGAAGCCGATGGCGAAGCTGAGCGCGGTAATCACCGCGATCACCCACGGGCTCTGGTCCACAGTGAAATAGCCGACGAGGCCAATGATCCCGATCAGGGTGCCCAGATTGATGGCGTGACGACCGGGCAGCATGATCGGCGAGCCGCTCATGTTGCCGTTGAGCTTGAGGAACGCGATGACCGAGCCCGAGAAGGTGATCGCACCGATGGCGATGCCGAGGCCCATCTCGATGCGGCTCTGCACCTCGATCACCCCGTCCGGCCCGGCAATGCCGAACGCGATCGGGTTGAGGTAGGCAGCAAGGCCGACGAGCACGGCGGCCATGCCGACGAGGCTGTGGAACGCCGCCACGAGCTGCGGCATGTCGGTCATCTTGATCTTGCGCGCCGTGACGAAGCCAAGGCCGCCGCCGACCGCAATCGCGCCTGCGATTTCAGGCAGGCTGGCGAGGCCGTGCGTGGCCAACGTGGTGACCATCGCAATGGTCATGCCGATCATGCCATAGCGGTTGCCCGCGCGCGACGTGGCGGGGCTCGAAAGCCCGCGCAGCGCCATGATGAACAGGACGCCCGCAACCAGATAGGCGAGCATGGCCCAGGGAGGAGTGGTGATGTGCTCCATCACTTCTTCTCCTTCTTCTTGTACATCGCCAGCATGCGCTCGGTGACAGCAAAGCCGCCGAAGATGTTGACGCTAGCCAGCACCACGGCCAGCAGCCCCAGCCACTTGGAAACGACCGATCCCTCAGCCGCGCCGGCAACCAGCGCGCCGACGACGATGACCGAGGAGATGGCGTTGGTAACCGCCATCAGCGGCGTGTGGAGCGCGGGCGTGACCGACCACACCACGTAATAGCCCACGAAGCAGGCCATCACGAACACGCTCAGGATTGAAATGAAGTCCATGTTCTAAAGCCCCCTCACCCGAGCAGTCGTTCGTTGACGACCTTGCCGCCTTGTGTCAGCCGGATCGCATTGCCGATTTCCTCATCGAGCACGGGCTTGCCCTGCTCCTTGTCCCAGAAGGCGGACAGGAAATTGAACAGGTTCCGGCTGAACAGCGCCGAGGCGTCTGCGGCAAGATGCGTGGCGGTGTTGGAATAGCCGATGATCTTGACGCCGTGCTTTTCGACCACCTCGTCCGCGACCGATCCCTCGACATTGCCGCCCGACGCGACGGCGAGGTCGAAGATCACCGAGCCGGGCTTCATCGTTGCGATCTGGGCATCGGTGATCAGGCGCGGTGCCGGGCGGCCCGGAATCAGCGCGGTGGTGATCACGATGTCCTGCTTGGCAATGTGGCTGGAAACCAGTTCGGCCTGCGCCGCCTGGTATTCCGGGCTCATCTCGGTGGCATAGCCGCCTGCGCCCTCGCCCTCGATCCCCGCGACGTTCTCCACGAAGATCGGCTTGGCGCCGAGCGACTGGATCTGCTCCTTGGTGGCCGAGCGCACGTCCGTGGCGGAAACCTGCCCGCCAAGGCGGCGCGCGGTGGCGATTGCCTGAAGGCCGGCCACGCCGACGCCCATCACGAAGACCTTGGCCGCCGAAACGGTGCCTGCCGCGGTCATCATCATCGGGAACGCGCGGCCATAAAGGTCCGCCGCCACGATCACCGCCTTGTAACCGGCAAGGTTCGATTGCGAGGAGAGGATATCCATCGACTGCGCGCGTGTGATGCGCGGCATGAACTCCATCGCCAGCGCCTCGTACCCGGCAGCGGCATAGGCATCGACGCGCTCGCGCTTGGCGAAGGGTTCGAGCCCGGCGACGATCCACGCCCCGGGATTGGCCCCGGCGAGAAGATCGACTTCCGGCCCCTGCACGCCCAGCACGATATCCGCGCCGGCTGCCGCCCCGCTCGCCACGATCTCGGCGCCAGCGGCCTGATAGGCCTCATCGCTGATCGAGGCGGTCATGCCTGCACCCGTTTCCACGCGCACGGCAGCACCGAGACCGATGAATTTCTTCACCGTCTCGGGCGTCGCCGACACCCGGTTCTCACCGCTGGCCCGCTCGCGCAGGACCGCGATCGTTGTTGTCGCCCCCATGCGCGAGCTCAGGCGATCAGGTACATGACGAAGAGCACGATCACTGCGATCACCGGCGTGGCAATCTTGACCATGCCAACGAAGCCTTCGTAGGTGGCCGTCGCTGCCTTCATGTTGTTCCCGGCATTGTTCGTGGCGCCCATGACAAACCCTTCCTGATTGCGTTTTAAACGACCAATTGACCGCATCCTCTAGCGGCGGCGCAACCCCGGCTCAAGCGGAACCGGTGGGTTTGCACTTAATCTGGTCTTTACCCAATTGGGCTAGACCCCGGCACTATGCAAAAGGACCGGGAAAGCCATGGCAGAGCCCACTGATCGGCTGCTCATGCTGATTGACGACGAACCAGCGCAGTGCCGCCTCATCTCGGCACTGGCCGCGCGTGAAGGCTGGCGCACGATCATCGCTCGCGATTCCGAGACGGCGATTGCCACGCTCGGCACGCGGCAGGGCATGCAGCTCGATGCAATCATTCTGGATCAATGGGTTCCGGGTGACAGCGCGTGCGCCCTGATCGCCGAGCTCAAGGCGCGTCGGCCCGCGCTGCCCATCCTCATGATCACCACCAGCGCTTCGCCGCTGCTCGCGGTGGAGGCGATGCGTGCGGGTGCTTCGGACTATCTGATCAAGCCGGTTGCGCCCGACCGGCTGCTCCAGGCTCTGCGCACGGCGACCCGGCGCGAGGAATCGCCCGAAGAGCTGCAACCGCTCACCGAAAAGTTCACCGGCACGCTCGATTTCGATTCGATGATCGGTGCTGCCCCCAGCTTCCGCGCCGCGCTGGCCGTCGCGGCAAAGGCCGCGCGGACCCAGAACACCGTGCTGATCGAGGGCGAAAGCGGCACCGGCAAGGAAATGCTGGTGCGCGCGATGCATGCGGCCAGCCCGCGCGCCAAGGCACCCCTGCGCATCGTCAATGCCGGCGGGATTCCCGCCAACCAGATCGAATCGGTGCTGTTCGGCCACGAGAAAGGCGCCTTCCCCGGCGCGTTCGAGCGCCATGTCGGCACGCTGCAACATGCCGATGGCGGCACGCTGGTGATCGACGAGATCGATCGGCTCTGTCTTTCGGCGCAGGCCCGGCTCGCCCAGTTCCTCCAACGCGGCGATATCCAGCCCATCGGCGCGCGCCACAGCTTCCGGCTCGACGTACGGGTTATCGTGTGCAGCAACGCCGCGCTGGATGATCTGGTCGAAGCACAGTTGTTCGATCCGGCTCTGCTCGAAGCGTTGAGCACGGTTCACGTGCACCTTCCGGCCCTGCGTGAGCGTGCGGCGGACATTCCGGCGCTTGCCCGCCACTTCCTGACACGTATCGGCGAACAGCCTGGCCTGAGGCCGCTTGGCATTACCGATGGCGCGCTGGCGCTGCTTGCGGCCTACGACTGGCCGGGCAATGTCCGCCAGCTGCAAGCGACCCTGTTCCGCGCCGCCGTGTTCTGCGACGGCGAGGCCCTGACAGCTCAGGACTTCCCCAACCTGTCGAACATGATCGGCGAAACGCCGCGATCCGCGCCCGCCCAGAGCGAAGGCGCGGGGGTCACGCTCTATGCCGCGGACGGCAACTTGCGCCCGCTGGAAGAGATCGAGGCCGATGTGATCCGCCTCGCCATCGGCCACTATCGCGGGCGCATGACCGAAGTCGCCCGGCGGCTCGGGATCGGACGCTCGACGCTCTATCGCAAGCTTTCGGAGCTCGGGATCGACAACGTCGCTTGATGCGGATGCGTCCCGGAGGTTAGCTTGCCGTCATGGCAGGCGACTTCGACTTTTCGGGCAAGACGATCCTCATCACCGGCGCCGCGTCCGGCATCGGCGCGGCCTGCGCCCGCTGGCTTGATGCGCGCGGCGCGGCCGAACTGGTGCTGGTCGATCTCGACCGGCCCGGCCTCGAGGCTCTTGGCCTCTCCTGCAAGGTGCGGCCATACGGCGGGAATGTGAGCGATCCGGCGCTGTGGGCACTGATCTCCAGCGAGATCGTGCGGCTCGACCACGCCGTGATCAACGCCGGCGTGCCCGGCCCCGGCAAGCCCATCGTGGATCTCGACTTCACCGATTGGCGCGACACCATGTCGGTCAACCTCGATGGCGCGTTCCTCGCCTTGCGCTGTGCCATGCAGAGCATGATGCACGCCTCGCCGGACGAAGCCGCGTGTGCAGGCTCGATCGTGCTGACCAGCTCGGTATCGGGCATCAGCGGGAAAGCCCCCATCGATTACGGCGCGTCCAAGGCCGCGATGGCCCAGATGGCGCGGATTGCTGCCAACGAAGGCGCACCCCATGGCATCCGCGTCAACGCGATCGCGCCTGGCGGGGTGGACACGCCGATCTGGGACAAGATGGAGTTCATTCGCCAGGAAAGCGAGCGTCTCGGCAGCCGTGAAGCGGTGCTTGCTGCCCTGGCGCAGCAGACTTCGCCGCTCGGCAGGTTTGCGAGCGCGGAGGAAATTGCCGGCCAGATCGGCTTCCTCCTCTCCAATATGGCAGCCTCCACCACCGGCGCAGTGCTGGTAAGCGATGGAGGATTCTCGCTCTGAGGATCGATCCCTAATGGCCAGAGCCCGGCATGGAACCGGGTCATCCCGAGGAGAGAGCATGATGGCTGGGCAGAAGCTGCTGGAAGGCATTCGCATCGTTGACCTGACCAGCGTGGTGTTCGGCCCCTACGCCACCGAAACGCTAGCCGACCTCGGCGCGGATGTGATCAAGGTCGAGGTACCGGGGGGCGATATCTTCCGCCATGCCGGCAAGCCTGGCGCGACGCCCGGCATGGGACCATGCACGCTCAATCTCAACAAGGGCAAGCGCAGCCTCGCGCTCGATCTGAAGAGCGAGGACGGCAAGGCAGCGCTTGCCGCGCAACTCGCCGAGGCAGACGTGTTCATCCACAATGTGCGCGGCAAGGCGATCGAGCGGCTGGGCTTCGGGTATGAAGCGGTCAAGGCCATCAAGCCCGACATTATCTACGTGCACTGCACCGGCTTCGGCTCGGGCGGACCCTATAGCGATCTGCAGGCCTACGACGACGTGATCCAGGCCGCGACTGGCACTGCCAATCTGCTTGGGCGGGTCGACGGCAATCCGGTTCCGCGCTTTCTGCCCTCCCTCATCGCCGACAAGGTATCAGGCCTGCACGGCGCCTACGCCGTGATGGCGGCAGTGATCCACAAGCTGCGCTTTGGCGAAGGGCAGTTCGTTGAAGTGCCGATGTTCGAAGCCTTCACGCACTTCATGATGCAGGAGCACCTCTACGGGCAGACGCTGGTGCCACCAAAGGAACCCGCCGGTTATCCGCGTCAGCTCGATCCGTTCCGCCAGCCTTTCCCCGCCAAGGACGGCTATGTGGTGATCGTGCCCTATACGCCCGATGCGATCGATACCGTGATCGAACTGCTCGAAGCGCCCGAACTCGCCGTGGACCCGCGCTTCATCGATTACCCCTCGCGTATGCGCAATATCAGCGAATTCTACGAGGAAATGGCCAAGCGCACGCCCAAGCTCACCATGGCCGAATGGGCCGCGAAAATGGCCGAGCACCAGATTCCCTGCATGCCGGTGCGCGATCTCGATGATGTGATTGATGATCCGCACTTGAAGGCGGTCGACTTCTTCCAGCAGCGCACCCACCCGACCGAGGGCGAATACCTCAAGATGCGCAGCCCGGTGACCTTCTCGGTGGGGAGCTTCGAGGTGAAGCCCGCACCGCGGATCGGCGAGGACAACGAGGCGCTTGGCGCGCCGCCGCTGCCGGTCAAGCGCCGAGTTGGCTGAAGTCCGTCAGCGCTGCATCGCGCAGGCCGCGCCAGACGCGCAGGGCCTGCACCGTCTCCGCCACATCGTGGACACGAACCATCTGTGCGCCCGCATCGAACCCTTTCGCCGCCAGCAGCAGCGAGCCGCCAAGCCGCTGGTGCGCAGGTGCTTCGCCCGACAGCGCGCCGATCATCCGTTTGCGGCTGGCCCCCAGCAGCAGTGGCTGGCCGAGCGCATGGAACAGCGGCAGCGCGTTGATCAGCGCCAGATTCTCGGCAAGCGACTTTCCGAAACCGATGCCGGGATCGAGCAGGATCTTCTCGCGCGCGATGCCCCCTGCCACCGCTGCATCGCGCCGTTCGCGCAGGGCATCGAACACATCGAGGACCACGTCGGTATAGTGGCCATCGGCATGAAGGTCCTTTTCCGCGCCCGGCGCGTGCATCAGCACAACCGGCACGCCGCTGGCCGCCACAACTTCCATCGAGCGCGAATCGTGGCGCAGCGCGGAGACATCGTTGACGATATGCGCACCCGCCGCGAGCGCCTCGGCGATTACGGTCGAGCGGCGACTGTCGATGGAAATGGCAGCGCCGCTTGCGGCCAGCTTGGCGATGACCGGGACGACGCGCTTGACCTCGTCGCCTTCCCAGACGGCCGGGGCGCCGGGACGGGTTGATTCGCCGCCGACGTCGATGATCGCCGCGCCTGCCTCCAGCATGCCTGCGGCATGTTCCAGCGCGGCCTCCGGCTTGTCGAGGAACTTGCCGCCATCGGAAAAGCTGTCGGGCGTGACGTTGAGGATGCCCATGACCTGCGGCTGATCGAGCCGCAGCGTGCGCGCGCCGCAGATGAGGGGGCCGTGTTGGGCCTTGAGATTGGCCCACTGCGCTGCGGCTTCGGCCGCCAAGGCATTGGGAAGCGCTCCCAGCACGGCGTTCGCCTCGTCAGCACTGAAGCGGCGCCGCGAGACGACCTTGCCGCCATCGCGCACGATCAGAGCAAAGCGCGACACATAGACAAGCCCGCCGGCAAGGCGGATCGCTCCGCCCTCCTCGCTCTGCGGACTCTCGGCAAAGGCGATCGGGCGAAGGTAGAGTTTTTGCGCCATGGCAGCGGTCTAGCGCGCGCGGCGGCGCGCGGCGAGGCGAACCGCAAGCAGGACCATCCCCTTGGTCCAGCGCGCATGGCAGCGCAGCACCAGCGGATCGGGCATCATGCCCAGCAGCAGCAGCATGTCAGTCCTCGACCGCAAGCAGATAGAGCTGGCGCAGCGCATCGAGCGGCTTGACCTCGCCCTCGTGCTCGATGTGCCAGAAGGTCCAGCCATTGCAGGCCGGCGCGCCTTGCACCGCCGAGCCCACCCCGTGAATCGAGCCGGACGCGGCCTCGGAGAGGATCGAACCATCGGCGCGTACATTCGCGGTCCAGCGGCGCTTGCGATCGAACAGCTGTGCGCCTGGCGCGATCATGCCGCTTTCGACAAGCTGGCCGAACGCGACGCGCGGTGCGCTGCGCTTGCTCATCATCGTGGTGAGCGCGCTCTCATCGAGCGGGAGCGCAGCCGCGATGCGTTCTTCGGCCACCGCGATGTAGCTTTCTTCGCGCTCGCAGCCGATCCATTCGCGGCCGAGGCGGCGGGCGACCGCACCGGTGGTGCCGGTGCCGAAGAAGGGATCGAGCACGACATCGCCGGGCTTGGTCGTCGCCAGCATGACACGGTAGAGCAGCGCTTCGGGCTTCTGCGTCGGGTGCGCCTTCACGCCGTCCTTGCGGATTCGCTCCGGGCCGCCGCAGATGGGTAGTACCCAGTCAGACCGCATCTGCAGTTCGTCGTTGAGCGTCTTCATCGCCCGGTAGTTGAAGGTGTACTTCGCCTTCTCGCTGCGCGAGGCCCAGATCAGCGTTTCGTGCGCGTTGGTGAAGCGGGTGCCCTTGAAATTGGGCATCGGATTGGCCTTGCGCCAGACGATGTCGTTAAGGATCCAGAAGCCGAGATCCTGCAGCAGCGCGCCGACGCGGAAGATGTTGTGATACGATCCGATCACCCAGATCGCGCCATCGGGCTTCAGAAGACGGCGCGCCTCGGTCAGCCATTCGCGGGTGAAGGTGTCGTAGCGCTCGAAGCTGTCGAACTTGTCCCAATCGTCGGTAACGGCATCGACATGGCTGCCATCGGGCCGCGCGAGATCGCCGCCAAGTTGCAGATTGTAGGGCGGATCGGCGAAGATCAGGTCGATCGAGCCGGAAGGCAGTTCGCGCATCCGTTCGATGCAGTCACCGCGCAGGATCTGCCCGAGCGGAAGCGCCAGTTTGCTGACCGCTGCCGCTGCATTGCTGCGCAGCGCACGCGCTGCCGCCTTCGCCTGACGTTCCTTTGCCAGAACCACCATCGCTGCCTTGTCCCCTGCTGATGCCGCCCGACTGGTGAATCATCCGGGACTCGCCGTCAAGCGGCGACTCGCCGGATTTTGGCGAGTCGCGACACCTTGCAGGGTGAGAACGGAACGAGTCCGCGTCTATATCTGGAGTCCGCCGGATCCGCCGCACGCCATATCTGGTGGGTGTGGCTGGCCGGATTCACCGGCGAAAAAAGTTTCGGCGGGCTCAGCCGATGACCGCCGCCACCGGGGCAAAGCTGCGGCGATGATGGGGGCTCGCACCGTGGAGGCGCAGGGCGGACAGGTGCTCCGCGGTTCCATACCCCGCGTTGCGCTCCCAGCCATAGTGCGGAAACGCCTCGGCTGCGGCGCGCATCAAGCGGTCCCGGTGCTCTTTGGCAAGGATCGATGCGGCGGAAATGCAAGGTTCGCTAGCATCACCCTTCACGATCGCCCGCGCGGGCCAGACCCAGTCCGCGCAGCGCTTCGCCGGTGTCATGTTTCCATCGACCAGCACGATGCCGATCCCGCTTTCGCCCAGTTGCGAGGCAAGCGCGGCCATGGCGCGGGTCATCGCGAGCATCGTCGCGGCGAAGATGTTGAGCCGGTCGATCTCCTCCACCTCGGCGATGCCGAGGGCCCAGTGGCAGGTCTCCCGGATCGCAGGCTCGAGCCTGGCTCGGCGCGCGGCGCTAAGCACCTTGGAATCGGCCAGTCCCTTCGGCGGCGCGGCCCCAAGCACGACGGCGGCGGCCACAACGGGCCCCGCGAGCGGCCCGCGCCCCGCTTCGTCGACGCCCACGATCAACCCGGATTGCAAAGCCGGTCCGTTTCCGGCGCTGACAGCGATCCCGTTCGCTGGCATGGTGGCCGGCATGAAAAGATCAGTCTCTACGGGTTTGGCCATGACCGCCCTCTTCTCCGAAAAGCCCGTCAATCTCAAGCTGGCCGGGAGCTTGTCCCTTGCCCTTTGACCCCGGCCGCGTCGATTGCTGGATCTTCGACCTCGATTACACGCTCTATCCCCCGGCCTGCGGCCTGTTCGGCCAGATCGACCAGAGGATGGGCCAGTTCATCGCCAATCTGCTCGGCTGCGATGCAACCGAGGCGCGCCGGGTGCAGAAGATGTATTTCCACGATCACGGCACCACGCTGGCCGGACTGATGCACTACCACGCTATCGACCCGCGCGAGTTCCTCGATTTCGTGCACGATGTCGACATGTCGGTGCTGGCGCAGGCCCCGCGCCTTGCCGAGCGTATTGCGGCCCTGCCCGGGCGGCGGCTGATCTTCACGAATGGCGACAAACCCTATGCCGAACGGGTGCTGTCCGCGCTCGGCCTCGACGGTCTGTTCGAGGGCATGTGGGATGTCATCGCGATGGACTACAAACCAAAGCCCGAACCGTCCGCCTACCACGGGCTGATCGAGGCGTTCGGCTTTGATCCCGAGCGTGCGGTGTTCGTCGAGGATTCGGCGCGCAACCTGCCGCCGGCCAAGGCGCTGGGCATGCAGACCGTTTGGATAGATTGCGCCAGCGAATGGGGCGACCGGGCCAAGGACGACGCCGCGATCGACCTCGTCATCGACGATCTGCCGCAATGGCTCGATTCGCTTGCCCGCGAGCGTGCGCTCGGTTAGGCCGCGCGCTCTGATTTCCCCGGGAGCCCCGATCATGACCGCAGAGCTGCAGGCCGCCATCGAAACCGCGTGGGAGGACCGCGCCAACGTCACGCCCGCGAGTGCTGCGGTGCGCGAAGTGGTGGATGCCGCGCTCGAACTGCTGGATAGCGGCAAGGTCCGCGTGGCCGAAAAGGTAGACGGGGAATGGACCGTCAACCAATGGCTCAAGAAGGCAGTACTGCTCTCGTTCCGCCTCAATGACAACGCGGTGATCGAGCATGGTGCAGGCGGCGCGCCGGCCTACGACAAAGTTCCCTCGAAGTTCGCAGGCTGGGGCGAGAACCGCTTCCGCGAGGCGGGTTTCCGCGTGGTTCCCGGTGCGGTCGCGCGGCGCGGGGCGCATATCGCCAAGGGCGTGGTCTTGATGCCGAGCTTCGTGAACATCGGCGCCCGCGTGGATGAAGGCACGATGGTCGATACCTGGGCGACGGTCGGCTCCTGCGCGCAGATCGGCAAGAACGTGCATATCTCCGGCGGCGCCGGGATCGGCGGGGTGCTCGAACCGCTGCAGGCTGGCCCGGTGATCATCGAGGACGGCGCCTTCATCGGCGCGCGCTCCGAAGTCGCCGAAGGCGTGATCGTGGGCGAAGGAGCTGTTCTTTCGATGGGCGTGTACCTTGGTGCCTCGACCAAGATCGTCGACCGGGCGACGGGCGAAGTCCACATGGGCCGCGTGCCGCCCTATGCCGTGGTCGTGCCCGGCGCCATGCCCGGCAAGCCCCTGCCCGATGGTACGCCCGGGCCGTCACTCTACTGCGCCGTGATCGTGAAGACGGTCGATGCGCAGACCCGCAGCAAGACCGGCATCAACGAATTGCTGCGCGACTGAGCCGCATCCGCACCCTGACGCGCTGGGTTCTGGCGCTGCTCTATGCGCTTGCCGGGGTGCTGCATCTGCTTGCCCCCCGCCCGTTCCTCGGCATCATGCCGACATGGGTGCCGCAGCCCGAACTGGTGATCGCGCTGACCGGCGTGGCCGAACTGGCGGGCGCGGCGGGCTTGCTTCAACCGTGGTCTCCGGCGCTGCGCCGGGCTGCAGGCTGGGGCCTAGCGGCTTATGCCGTCTGCGTATTCCCGGCCAACATCGTTCACTTCATCCGCGACATGGCGCGGCCCGATCACGGACTGGGCCTTGGCTATCATGTGCCGCGGATGTTTCTGCAGCCGGTCCTCGTGTGGCTGGCCTTATGGGTTTCGGGCGTCCTGCCCTTTCGGGAAGCAAACAAGTCATGAGCGGCGATGAAGACTACGTCTACGACGAAGACAGCGGTGAGTGGCTGCCGGCATCCGAGCTTGCTGCGAAGCGCGCGGCGGAAGGCACTGTCGAGGTGCGCGATGCGGTGGGGAACCTTCTTGCGGACGGTGACCAAGTCACACTGATCAAGGATCTTGAAGTCAAGGGTGCGGGGCAAACGCTGAAGCGCGGGACGCTGATCAAGTCGATCCGCCTGACCGGCGACGCACAGGAAATCGACTGCCGGTTCGACGGGATCAAAGGCCTCGTCCTGCGCGCCGAGTTCGTGAAAAAGCGCTGATCTTCGCTGCCGTTGTTCGGCCTCGGTGCGCGCGTAGATCGGAGGACGGAACAGGCTAGTTGCGTGTTTTGCAACTGGAGCGGCGTTCATTACATTTGCGGGCAATTGTGCGCTGCACCATATCGCTCTCAACAAGAAAACAGGGGTGCTCGAAGGCAAATTCTTCCGATTTCCAAGGAGATTTTGCCATGTTTCTCAAGTCCTTCCAGATCGCTGCCGCTGCTGCCCTGATCGCGGCTCCGGCCCTCGCTCATGCTGACGAGACTGCTGCGAAGTTCACCCACGAGGGTGTCACCTACACCTACACCACGCAGGTGGCTGGCGGCGAGCGCGTGATCCGCGGCACCGCTTTCAACGGCAAGGCCCCGTTCGAACTGCACGTGCGTGGCCGCTACGTGACCGGCACGTTCAACAACCAGGCGGTCGAATTCACGCAGGCCGAAGCCCGCGCGCTCGGCATCCAGGTCGCTTCGAACTGATCCTGACGGGGCAGTAGCTGCCCTGATGGCGAAGACGCTGACAAAGCCCCCGACGAACGCCATTCCGGCGCTCTGCGGGGGCTTTTTCGTGCCCGCTCGCCATGGCCCGCCGGGATTGCTGGCCAAGCAAGCCCCAAAGGCCTAGGGCTGATCCCCGGCCATACCGTCCGGACGGAGAGCGAGCATGGCCAAGAGCCAGAAAAAATCGAACCGCGAAGTGCGCAAGCCCAAGGCGGAAGCACCCAAGAAGCAGAACGCCTCCAATCCCAGCCAGAAGCCGGGTGTGGTCGCCGGGCTCGACAACATGAAGCGCAGCACCTGAACGATCGTGCCTGTCACCAGCGGAAATGCTGTGGCAAGGGCCGACGATGAGCGAGCCCCCTGCCCCGCTGCGTATTCTGGTCGATGGCGATGCCTGCCCGGTCAAAGACGAGATCTACAAGGTCGCGTGGCGGCATGAAGTCGCCGTCGTGGTGGTGAGCAATGCCCCCTTCCGCGTTCCGGTGCATCCCCTGGTGCGGCGCGTGGTGGTGAGCGACGGATTCGATGCGGCAGATGACTGGATCGCGGCGGAAGCCACCCCAAGCTGCGTGGTGGTGACCGCCGATATCCTGCTGGCGGATCGCTGCCTCAAGGCCGGGGCGCAAGTGCTGTCTTCCACCGGAAAACCCTTCACCGCAAATTCCATCGGCGGCCAGATCGCCACCCGCGCGATCATGGCGGACCTGCGCGCGGGGGGTGATGTGATCGGTGGGCCGGCCCCGTTCTCCAAGGCCGACCGCTCGCGCTTTCTCTCCGCACTCGATGCGGCACTGGTGCGGCTGAAGCGCCTGTAATTTGCGTGTTCAGGCTTCGCGGACGTGCTGGCGGAACCAGTCGGCGAGTTCTTCCTCGGTGAGTTCGCCGGCGGCGAGGGCGAGAATGGCGATGACCAATTCGGCGTCGGTCGCGGTAAGCACAAAGCCGTTGAGCATGAGAAAGGTTTCCGCAACGACCGCTGCGGTGCGCTTGTTACCATCAACAAAGGGATGGTTACGAGCAATGCCGTAAGCATAGGACGCGGCTAGCGCGGTGACATCGGGATTGCCGTAATCGGCCAGATTGCGTGGTCGGGCGAAAGCGCTTTCAAGCAGGCCATCATCGCGCACACCCTCTGCCCCGCCATGTTCGGCAAGCTGTTCGGCATGCGCCGCACGCGCCACTTCGGGCGCAACCCAGATCCAGCCTGTCGGCATGGTTACTTGGCGAGTTCGCGCAAGGCCCGCTTGCGGCGCGCCATGACTTCGCGCGCCGCTGCCATCTGCGCTTCGAAGTCTGGCTCTTCGGCACGCAGTTCGATACCGCCCGGCGTGGTCACGACCGAGAGCGTCTCACCCACCTCTGCGCCGAGGTGCGTGAGCACCTCACGAGGGAGGATGATCCCGGCGGAGTTGCCGATCTTGGTGATCTTGAGGGTCGCGTTCATACGGAGGTTATAACGCCAGGGGGATGAATTGGCAATAAGGACCGCTGCGTAGGCGCGTGTGCCCCAGCAGCCCCAGCCCCTCCGTCAGCCCTGCGGGCTGCCACCTCCCCGAGACAAGCCCGGGGAGGGATTGAGGTTATTCCGCAGCCGGCAGGTAAAGCTCGCTACCAGCCTCGCGGTACTTTTCGCTCATTTCAGCCATGCCGGCTTCGGCTTCGGCCTCGTTCGCCACGAACGTCGCGATCTCCGCGTTTTGCTTGGCGGCAAACTCCCGCACTTCCTGCGTGATCTTCATCGAGCAGAACTTGGGGCCGCACATCGAACAGAAGTGCGCGGTTTTGGCGCCTTCGGCCGGGAGCGTCTGGTCGTGGTACTGCTCGGCGGTGTCCGGATCGAGGCTGAGGTTGAACTGGTCGCGCCAGCGGAACTCGAAGCGGGCGCGGCTGAGGGCATCATCGCGCAGCTTGGCCGCCGGGTGGCCCTTGGCAAGGTCCGCCGCGTGGGCGGCAAGCTTGTAGGTGACGACGCCGACCTTGACGTCATCGCGGTCGGGAAGGCCGAGGTGCTCCTTGGGCGTGACGTAGCAGAGCATCGCCGTGCCGAACCACCCGATCATCGCGGCGCCGATGCCGCTGGTGATGTGGTCATAGCCCGGCGCAATGTCGGTCACGAGCGGCCCGAGCGTGTAGAACGGGGCTTCGCCGCAGGCCGCCAGCTGCTTGTCCATGTTCTCCTTGATCTTGTGCATCGGCACGTGGCCGGGGCCTTCGATCATCACCTGAACGTCCTGCTCCCAGGCGCGCTTGGTAAGCTCGCCCAGGGTGTAGAGCTCGGCGAACTGGGCTTCGTCGTTGGCGTCCGCCACCGAGCCCGGGCGCAGGCCATCGCCCAGCGAATAGGCGATGTCGTAGGCCTTCATGATCTCGGTGATCTCGTCGAAGTGCTCGTAGAGGAACGATTCCTTGTGATGCGCGAGGCACCACTTGGCCATGATCGAGCCGCCGCGGCTGACGATGCCCGTCACGCGCTTGGCGGTGAGCGGGATGTAAGGCAGGCGCACGCCGGCGTGGATGGTGAAGTAATCAACGCCCTGCTCGGCCTGCTCGATCAGCGTATCGCGGAAGATTTCCCAGGTGAGGTCTTCGGCAATGCCGCCAACCTTTTCGAGCGCCTGGTAGATCGGCACCGTGCCGATCGGCACGGGGCTGTTGCGCAGGATCCATTCGCGGGTGTCGTGGATATTGCGGCCGGTCGAGAGGTCCATGACGGTGTCCGCGCCCCAGCGGACCGACCAGACCATCTTCTCGACTTCGTTCGCAACGTCGGAAGCGACGGCCGAGTTGCCGATATTGGCGTTGATCTTGACGAGGAAGTTGCGACCGATGGCCATCGGCTCGGATTCAGGGTGGTTGATGTTGCTGGGGATGATGGCGCGGCCGCGGGCGACTTCGTCGCGCACGAATTCGGCTGTGACGTAGTCGGGGATCGCGGCGCCCCAATCCTGCCCATCGCGAACGAGGGCTTCCTTCAATTGGCGGCGGCCGAGGTTTTCGCGGATGGCGACATATTCCATCTCGCGGGTGATGATGCCCTGGCGGGCGTAGTGCATCTGGCTGACATTGCCGCCAGCCTTGGCGCGCAGCGGCTTCTGGACGACATTGGGGAAGCCGGGGACGCCGCCGGAGCGATCAGGGCCGAGCTGGCCGTTGTCCTCGGGCTTCACTTCCCGCGCGCTGTATTCCTCGACATCGCCGCGGCCCATGATCCATTCGCGGCGCAGCTGCGGCAGGCCCTTGGCGATATCGATCACGGCATTGCTGTCGGTATAGGGGCCGGAGGTGTCGTAGACACGCAAGGGGGGCTCGCCCGACGAAGGTTCGAGCGAGATTTCGCGCATGGCAACGGTGAGGCCGGGGAAGCGCGGGCTTTCGACATGGATCTTGCGGCTGCCGCGGATCGGGCCGGTGGTGACACCGATCGGCGTGGCCTGCGGGCCATTTTCGAGACGGGAATTGATATCGGCCATCTTTCACGCTCCTTGAGCGGGCGGAAAGCGGGCGCTTGGCCTCAAGGCCGACCGCTCCCTCCGCCCGTGCTAACGGGTTCAGGTTCGACGGGTCGGGCTGCGTGACCAGCCCCTCTCAGCCGCACTGGCTCCCCGGGGATGGCAGCGGTTTAGAACCAAATCCACCGTGCGTCCACTGCCAAGGCCGGGCGCAATCGGGGCTGGACTTTAATCAGGCGATTAAACATACTTGCGCACAACATCCCGCCACGCAAGCGAGCGGGCCCAAGGAGCAGGACATGGCGAGCCAGACCCTCACGCGTGAACGGGCGATCAACCCTTATGACGTGAGCGCCGATGCGCTCTACACGCAGGACACGTGGCGCGAGCCGTTTGCGTTCCTGCGGCGAGAAATGCCGATCAGCTGGCGGCCGGAAAGCCCGTTCGGCGGGTACTGGTCGGCGGTGACGCTGGAGCACATCCAGGAAATCGAGTTGATGCCGGACGTGTTCTCCTCCTCGTGGAAGCGGGGGAACATCACGATTGCCGAATCGATCAACGAAAGCGAGTTCCCGAATTTCATCGCGCAGGATCCACCGATCCACACCGCGCAGCGCAAGGTGATCGCGCCTGCCTTCAGCCCGGGGCAGATGATCAAGCTGGAAGCCCAAGTCCGCGAGCGGGCAAAGATGCTGTTCGATGCGCTGCCCCTTGGCGAAACGTTCGACTGGGTGGAGCAACTGGCGATCCCGCAGACGCTGGGCATGCTGTGCAGCCTGTTCGATTTCCCGTTCGAGGAGTGGCGCGATCTCAAGCGCTGGTCTGACTATGGAAGCGGGGTTTCGGCGGACAACCTGACGCCGGAGTACCGCGCGGAATGGATGAAGCAGATGGGCGAGATGCTGCAGCGCTTCGACCGCGAACTCGATGCGCGGCGCGCGTTGCCGCCGACGGACGATCTGCTGAGCCGGATGGTGCATTCCGAAGCGATGGGGCAACTGCCGGCGCTGGAGCGGCTGGCCAATATCGCGCTACTGATCGTGGCGGGGAATGATACGACACGTAATTCGATCAGTGGTTTGGTCGAGGCTCTTCATCTTTATCCCGAGGAGCTGGAAAGGCTGCGCACGGACCCGACGCTGAGCACCAATGCCGCGCAGGAAATCATCCGCTGGCAATCGCCGGTGACGCATATGCGCCGTACCGCGACGCGCGATGTGGAAGTGGGCGGGCAGCTCATCCGCGAGGGCGAGAAGATCGTGATGTGGTACATTTCAGGCAACCGCGATGAGAGCGTGTTCCCGGATGCCGAGCGGTTTGATGTGACCCGCGAGAACGCGCGGCGGCATATCGCCTTTGGCCATGGCATCCACCGCTGCGTGGGCGCGCGGCTGGCCGAAGTGCAGATCGCGGCGGTGATCGACGAGATCGTGACGCGGCGGCTGAGGGTCGTGCCCACGGGCGCGCCGACGCGGCTGGCGAGCCCATTCCTGCATGGCTTCAGCGCAATGCCGGTGCGCCTCGAGCAGGATTGAGCCGCCATGACCAATGCACGGGTCTGCATCATCGGGGCGGGCTGCTCGGGGATAACGGTCGCCAAGCGGCTGAAGGACTATGGCATCGCGTACGAGGAGTTCGATGCCTCCGACGATATCGGCGGGAACTGGTACTACAACAATCCCAATGGCTTATCGGCCTGTTATCAGACCCTGCATATCGATACCTCGAAGTGGCGGCTGGCCTTCGAGGACTATCCTGTGCCGGCGGACTGGCCGGACTTTCCACACCACTCGCAGCTCCTGAAGTACTTCCGCGACTACGCCGATCATTTCGGGCTGCGCGAGGCGATCACCTTCAACACGCGGGTCGAGAAGGCGACGCGGCTGGCGGGCGGCGGCTGGGAGGTGCGGCTTTCCAGCGGCGAGACGCGGACGTACGAGGCGCTGGTGGTGGCGAACGGGCACCACTGGGCGGCCCGGATTCCGGAGTATCCGGGCACGTTCGATGGTGAGCAGCTCCACAGCCATTCCTATCGCAGCGCGTTCGAGCCGGTGGACTGCCGGGGCAAGCGCGTGCTGGTCGTCGGCATGGGCAATTCGGCGATGGATATCGCCTCCGAGCTTTCGCAACGCGCCATCGCTTCGCGGCTCTTCGTTTCGACCCGGCGCGGGGTCTGGGTGCTGCCCAAGTATTACAAGGGCCAGCCGATCGACAAGAACCCCGCCCCGGCGTGGATGCCGCGCAAGGTGCGCAACGCGATCGGTGCACGGCTGATCAAGGGTCTGGTGGGCAAGATGAGCGACTACGGTCTGCCCGAGCCCGAGATCGGCCCGTTTGACGCCCACGCCACGGTTTCGGGCGAGTTCCTGCTGCGCGCGGGATCGGGCGATGTGGTGATGAAGAGCGGGATCGAGCGGCTGGACGGCGACGGCGTGGTGTTTCAGGACGGCAGCCGGGAGCAGATCGACGTCATCGTCTGGGCGACCGGCTATGACATCCGTTTCCCTTTCTTCGACGACCCCGCGCTCTGCGCCGATAGCGACAACCGGCCGCCGCCGCTGTTCAAGCGGATCATGAAGCCCGAGGTGCCGGACCTGTTCTATGCGGGGCTTGGCCAGCCGCTGCCGACGCTGGTGAACTTTGCAGAACAGCAATCGAAGCTTATCGCGGCCACGTTGGCGGGCGCCTACGCCCCTCCGCCGGCGGACGAGATGCACCGGATCATCAAGGCCGATGAGGCATACCACACCGGGCATTACTACGCGGCGCGGCGGCACACGATCCAGCTCGATTTCGATGCCTATGTGCGAGATCTGAAGAAGGAAATCGCGCGCGGGATGGGGCGGAAGAAGGCGGCCTGAGGGTACAACCTCGATCACCCCAAACCCCCTCCTCCGAAGAGGAGGGGGGGGTAGCGCACTGCTATTCGGCGGCTTCGAGGGCAGCCGCTTCTGCCCGAACACCGTCATACATGAACTCGCTCGCGGCAGGATCGATGTAGGGAATCTCTTCCTTCTCGCTCCAGTAATCCTGGTTGTGCTGCCATTCGGGCTTGTCGCCGCGCTTAGGCATGCGGTCGAGATCGCGCATGAGGTAGGTGGGATTGAAGTTGTCGGCATCGATCCATGGCAGGATCTTCATGTCCTTATCTTCTTCCCGCAGCGCTACCTCGACCTTGTGGACACCTGCAGAATCCATGTGATTGAGGAGCTTGCAGACGAAATCTCCGACGATATCGACCCGCAGCGTCCACGAGGCGCGGAAGTAGCCGAAGACCCAGACGAGATTGGGTACGCCGGTGAACATCATGCCGCGGTAATTGACGGTATCGGCCCAGTTGACCGCCGCGCCATCGACCTCGAAGGGGATTTCGCCCAGCACGGACAGGCGGAAGCCGGTGCAGGCGACGACGATATCGCCTTCGATTTCCTGCCCGGAGCTGACGCGCAGGCCCTTTTCGGTGAAAGTCTCGATCGTGTCCGTCACCACAGAAGCATTGCCCGCGACGACCTGCTTGAACATGTCGCCATCGGGAAGCTGGGCAAGCCGCTGCTGCCAGGGGCGATACTTCGGCGTAAAGTGCGGCTCGAAATTGAAATCCTCACCCACATAGCCGCGAATCAGTGCGCGCAGGTCTTCGGCCATGGCCTCGGGCTCCTCGCGGCTGCGGCGGTCCATCTCGTAGAAATTGTAGATGTAGTCCTGCCGCACGACGCGGTGGATCGTCGGCTCGTCAACGCCGATCGTACGCAACCGGTCGGCCAGTTCGCTGACATTGGGCGCGCAGTAGAACCATGTCGGCGAGCGCTGGACCATGGTGACCTTGGCACCGGCTTCGCAGAGCGCCGGGACGATTGTCGCCGCGGTGGCGCCGGAACCGATGACGATGACGTGCTTGCCGGCAACGTCGGTCTGCGGGTCCCACAGCTGGGCGTGGACGAACTGACCCTTGTAGCTCGCCCTGTTCGGCCAGTCCGGAATGTAAGGCGTCTTGTGATCGTAGTAGCCCTGACACATCCACAGGAAGCCGGCGGTGAAGACCACTTCGCTGCCATCCTTGCGGCGGGCATGTACCGTCCACAGGCTGTCCGCGCTCGACCAGCTGCACGACGTGATCGTGTGGCCGTAACGAATGTGCGGGGTGATGCCGTTTTCCTCGATCACTTCGCCCATGTAGGTGAGGATGGCTTCGGCCGAAGCGATCGGAGCACCGGTCCACGGCTTGAAGCGGTAGCCGAAGGTGTAGAGATCGGAATCGGAGCGGATGCCGGGATACTTGTGAGTTTCCCAGGTGCCGCCGAATGTGTCCTTGCTTTCCAGGATGGCGTAGGTCTTGCCCGGGCATTGGTCTTGCAGATGCTTGGCGGACCCGATGCCGGAAATGCCGGCTCCGACGATCAGGACGTCGACATGCTGTGCAACCTGCTCTGCCATCACACTCTCCTTGTTGGCGGCCTTGACCCTTCTTGCGCCGCCCGCGTGCCTGCCGCGTGCGTTCGTGGGGCCAACTGGACCGATTGCGGCGCTTCTCGCCATCTGACGGCAAGGAGGCCTTGATCCGCATCAAAACGCAACAGGATTCTCGCTTGAGTCCTTCCGGTGAAAGCGAAAGATTGCCGATTGTTCACGTGGCGGTTTGGTCGCCGAAATCTGCAAAACGGCAGATAGGCATTGTCTTGCCGGCCTGCCTTCTACTCCACACGTTCAGGGCAGACCGCCGGGACAATCCCTGGGAGAGGGGCAACTCCCCCGGTTGCCCTTTGCAAGATCCCGGGGATGGCCACCTCCACTGCCATCCCCGGGACCCCACCTGCCTCGCGGCGCTTCGTCTATCCCCCATCTTCACGAACGGGCAGGGCCGCGCAGGTTGCACCGTTGCAGCCCAGCGCCTATCGCCCGAGGTGATGAATGCACGGCGCTGCGATATCGCGATCCTGGGCGGGGGCCTCGCAGGTGGCCTGATTGCGCTTGCGCTTGCTCGCTATCGTCCCGATCTTTCGCTGCTGGTCGTGGAGCAAGGCACCTGCCTTGGCGGCAATCATGTGTGGTCGTTCTTTGCGACCGATACCGATCACGAAGCGACCGAACTGCTCGCACCGATGATCGAGGCGACCTGGGCGGACTACAACGTCCATTTCCCGCGCCACAGCCGCCACCTGCACACCAGTTACAGCGCCATGACCTCGGAGAAGTTCGACGCGGCGCTGCGTGCGGCGCTCCCTGAGGATGCCATCCTCACGGCGCAGGCAGTGAAGAGTTGCAGCGAGACTGAAGTCATGCTGGGCGATGGCACGCTGGTCGAGGCCGGCGGGGTAATCGACACGCGGGGGCTGCGCGATGTTTCGCACTTCACCGGCGGCTGGCAGAAATTCGTCGGCCGCAAGTTCAAGCTGAAGGCGCCGCACGGCCTTGAACGGCCGATCGTGATGGACGCGACGGTCGAGCAGATCGACGGCTATCGCTTCATGTACGCCCTGCCCTTTGCGCCTGACGTGGTGTTTCTGGAGGACACCTACTACTCGGACAGCAGCGTGCTGGACCGGCCGCTGCTCGAGCAGCGGATCGACGCCTACCTCGCCGCGCGAGGTTGGGAAGTCGAAGCGCTGGTTAGCGAGGAGCACGGCGTGCTGCCGGTGGTGGCAGGCGGCGATTTTGCCGGTTTCTGGCGCGATGGCGGCGAGGATACGGCGCGGGCCGGATCGCGCGCGGGGCTGTTTCATTCGCTGACGAGCTACTCGGTGCCCGATGCGGTGCGCTTCGCGCTCGCGCTGGCGCACCATGATGTGCTCGATGGTGCGGGCCTCAAGGCATTCTCTGCCAAGTGGGCTAAAGGGCACTGGGAAAACCAGTCTTACTACCGCATGCTTTCGGCCTTGTTGTTCGGCGGGGCTTATCCGCAGGAACGTCTTCGCATCCTGGAGCGTTTCTACACGATGAAGCCGCAGCTCATCGAGCGGTTCTATTCGGGGCGATCAACCTCGTACGACAAGTTTCGCATTCTGGCGGGCATTCCGCCAATCCCCATCCCGCGGGCGCTCGGCACCATCACGGGGCTGGGCCGGCAGCCAGCCCCGCTCAAGTTTTCAGGAGCCTAGAGTCTCATCATGAAGAAAGTAGCCGTCATCGGTGCCGGTTTCGGCGGACTGGCGCTGGCAATTCGCCTGCAGTCGGCAGGGATCCAGACCACCGTGATCGAAGCGCGCGACAAGCCGGGCGGGCGCGCCTACTACTGGGAGCGCGACGGGTTCACCTTCGATGCCGGGCCGACAGTGGTGACTGATCCGCCGTGCCTCAAGGAGTTGTGGGCGCTTTCAGGCCACGACATTTCCGAGGATGTCGAGCTGGTGCCGGTCAAGCCGTTCTACCGGCTTAACTGGGCCGACGGGACCAACTTCGACTACACCAACGACGAGGCCGTGCTGAACGCCGAGATCGCGAAGCTGAGCCCGCGCGACGTGGCCGGCTACGCCGAATTCCTGAAGTTCTCCGCAGGGGTGTTCGAGGAAGGCTACGTGAAGCTCGGCTCGGTGCCGTTCCTCGACTTTGCCTCGATGATCAAATCCGCACCGCCGCTGATCCGCTATCAGGCCTGGCGCTCGGTCTACTCAATCGTCTCGAGCTATATCGAAAACGAGAAGCTGCGTGAGGCGTTCAGCTTCCACTCGCTGCTGGTCGGCGGCAACCCGATGACCGCGAGCGCGATGTATGCGCTTATCCATAAGCTGGAGAAGGACGGCGGCGTTTGGTGGGCCAAGGGCGGCACCAACAAGCTGATCGCCGGCATGGTCAAGCACTTCGAGCGCCTCGGTGGCACGGTGCGACTGGGCGATCCGGTCGTGCACATCCATTCGCTGGGCGACCGGGTGACGGCGGTGGAGACGAAGAGCGGGTGGCGCGAGAGCGTGGATGCGGTCGCTTCCAACGGCGATATCGTCCATTCCTATGCCGATCTCATGCCCGATAACGGACATGCGCAGCGGCGGGCCAAGTCGCTGAAGAAGAAGAAGTTCTCGCCTAGCCTGTTCGTCGTCCACTTCGGCGTCGAAGGCACCTGGCCGGGGATCGCGCACCACATGATCCTGTTCGGGCCGCGCTACAAGGGGCTGCTCGACGACATCTACAAGCACGGCGTGCTGCCCGAGGATTTCTCGATCTATCTTCACCACCCCTCGGTCAGCGATCCAAGCATGGCGCCGCCGGGGATGAGCACTTTCTACGCGCTCGTGCCGGTGGCCAACATGGGCAAGCTGCCGATCGATTGGGACGAGATCGGGCCGCAGTTCGAAAAGCGCGTGCTCGACGAGGTGGGCCGCCGCCTGATCCCGGATATCCACAGCCGGATCGTGACGAAGTTCTCCTATACGCCCAAGGATTTCTCGATCGATCTTTCGGCGCATCAGGGCAGCGCGTTCAGTCTTGAGCCGCTGCTCACGCAATCCGCGTATTTCCGCGCGCACAACCGTGACGACGCGATCAAGAACTTCTATCTGGTCGGCGCGGGCACTCATCCGGGTGCAGGCATACCCGGCGTGGTCGGCAGCGCGAAGGCGACCGCAGGGCTGATGATCGAGGATTTGCTGGGGGCGTGAGAGCAGCGTGAAACGGCTGGCAGTCTATTGCGGTTCGGCATCGCCGGCAGATGCGCGCTATGTTGCGCTGGCGCGCGATGTGGGGGCCGAACTGGCCTCGCGCGGGATCGGCGTGGTCTACGGCGGCGGACGGCTGGGCCTGATGGGCGCGGTGGCTGCAGGTGCGCTGGAGGCGGGCGGCGAGGTGATCGGCGTGATCCCGCGTGCGCTGGCCGAGGCCGAGGTTGCCAATCCCGATTGCACGAGCCTGACCATCGTGGAGACCATGCACGAGCGCAAGCAGGCCTTCACTGATCTTTCGGACGGGTTTCTGACCCTGCCCGGCGGTGTGGGCACGATGGACGAGTTGTGGGAAGCGGTGAGCTGGTCGCAGCTCGGCTATCACAGCAAGCCGGTAGGCCTGCTCAATGCCTTCGGGTTTTACGACAAGCTGCTCGCTTTCCAGACGCACATGATCGAGGTCGGCTTCATCCGGCCGGTGCATGGCGGGATCATTCTGGCCGAGCATGCGCTCGATGTCCTGCTGGCGCGGATGGCGGCGCATGTGCCGCACACGCCGATCATCCAGATGTCCGCGAAGGACTTGTGAGGCGGCGTGGCTGAACCCGCTGCAGCGCTGCCGAGACCGGATCGCGCTGCCCTCGTTGCCCATGCCCGTGAGACCATTGCGCGGGGTTCGAAGAGCTTTGCGGCGGCCTCGCAGCTGTTTGACCGGACGACGCGGGAGCGGGTCTGGCTGCTCTATGCCTGGTGCCGCGCCTGCGACGACATTGCTGACGAGCAGGACCTCGGCGGCGAACTGGGGTCGACGCCGGGGGGCGATGCCGCAGAGCGGCTCGCGCAGATCCGGAGGCTGACCGATCTTGCCATGGCGGGGCTGCCGACTGGCAATCCCAACTTCGATGCGCTGGGCGTGGTCGCGCGCGAATGCGGGCTGACGCGGGGCATGGCGGAGGACGTGATCGACGGCTTTGCGCTGGATGCCGAGGACTGGACCCCGCGCAGCGAGGCGGACCTCCTGCGCTATTGCTTCCATGTCGCGGGTGCTGTCGGCGTGATGATGGCGGTTGTCATGGGCGTGGCGCCCGATGATGACGACACGCTCGACCGCGCCTGCGATCTGGGGCTGGCCTTCCAGCTCGGCAATATCGCGCGCGATGTGGCGGAGGATGACCGCGGCGGGCGCTGCTATCTGCCCGCCGAGTGGCTGGCGGAGGCCGACATTCCACCGGGCGAGCAGTTGCGCCCGTGCTACCGCGCTGCGCTGGTGAATGTGGCCAAGAGGTTGGCGGCACTGGCGGCGGACTACGAGGCCTCGGCGCGGGTCGGCGCTGCGCGGCTAGGGTATCGCCAGCGTTGGGCGATCCTTGCGGCGGCGGGCATCTATGGCGCGATTGCGCGCAAGGTGGCGGCGGGCGGCCCGCGGGTGTGGGATGCCCGCGTGTTCACGTCGCGCGGCGAGAAGATCCGATGGGTGCTGCGTGCGGGGCTTCAAGCTCTGGGGAGGCCGGACACCGTGCCACATCCGAAGTGGTCGCGCATGAGCCTCAAGGCCCTGGTCAACGCAAAGGGGGCTGGTCGGCCGGCAGCATGACCGTGCGCCGGTCACCGGCGAGATCGGCGATAAGGCGCGCAGCGGCGATGCGGCCAGACATCGTGGCCATCGGAATACCCGGCCCCGGGTGTACGCTGCCGCCTGCGAGGTAGAGCCCCGGGACGTTCCCCCGCGCCCCGGCGCGCGCGAAGCTGCCCATCATGCCGTGGTTGGCGCGGCCATAGAGCGCGCCGCCGCTGGCCGGGAAGAGCGCGTGGAAGCCGGACGGGTCGGTAATGACGGGTTCGTCGGTTGCCGTAAGTTCGAGCCCGCAATCCTTCATGAGGCCGACACAGCGGCTGGCGAGATCGGCGATCCGGGTATCGGGCAGCGGGCCGCTGTCACCATCAGCAGGCGCATTGATCAGCGCAAGCAGGCGCTCGGGCGTGCCAGCGGGGTGGTCGCTCCCCTCCCCCCGGTCCTGCGCACAGAGATAGACCGTCGGGGTTTGCGTAATGCGGCGATCCTTGAAGATGGCGTCGAACTCCGCGCCATAATCGTCCGCGAAAAAGACGTTGTGATGCGCAAGATCGAAGCCCGAAGTCCGTGCCGACAAGCACCATGTGACTGCAGACAGCGAGCGCTTGTGCGGCGCCGTCGCGGGAACCGGGCGGACCTCGTCGGTCAGCGCGGAGATATCGCCGTTGAACACCACGGCATCGGCGGCGATGCGCTCACCGCCCGCCAGTTCCACCCCGGCAACGCGGCCGCCTTCGACGATAATCCGGTCCATCTGCGCACCGAAGCGGAAGGTCGCCCCGTGCTTTGCGGCAAGCCCGGCAATCACGCGCGCGACTTCGTGGATCCCGCCGCGCACCAGCCAGACGCCTTGCTGCTCGACATGGGCGATCAGCATCAGGGTGGCTGGCGCGGCCCAGGGTGAGGAGCCGACATAGGTGGAATAGCGCCCGAACAGCTGGCGCAGCCGCGGATCCTTGAAGTGATCGCCCAGCGCGCCCCACAATGTGCGCATGGGCACGGTGCGCATCAGTGCGGGGATGCCGAAGGGGCCGAGCCGCGCGACGAGGCCGGGGATCGAGGGGCGCTCGGCCGCGATGAACGAGGCGGCGAGCGTCTTGTAGATATCCGCGCTGCGGGCGCAGAAATCGAGATAGGCGCGGGCTTCCCCAGCCCCGGCAAAGTCTCCGATGGCATCGGCGGACCGGTTCACATCGGCAAAGAGATCGAGGTTGCCGCCGTTTTGCCAGGCGTGGCGGGCGAGGGTTTCGGCCGGGATCAGGCCGAGATGGTCCTCCAGCCGCTCACCTGCATCGCCGAACAGGCCGTCGAAGATCCAGCGCATGGTGAAGACGGTGGGGCCGGCATCGATCGACAGACCGCCGCTTTCCACCCGGCGCATCTTGCCGCCGACGTTCGCGGCGCGTTCGACGACGGTGACATCGAGACCTTGCCGGGCAAGATCGGCAGCAGCGGCAAGGCCGCCCATGCCGGCGCCGACAACAACGACCTTTCTCGCCGCCACGTCAGTCCGAAGCCGCGACGCGGCGCGAGCGCAGCCCCGGGATCACGCTGATACCCGCCTTCTGATCGATGCGGATGCGGTGGTAAATGAGGATAATCAGGCCGGTGACGAGCGGGACCGACCACATCGCCGGATGGAGCGCGAGCGCGGGGAACAAGCGCACCGAGCCGAACGCGAGGAAGGCGGTGTAGACCGAGATGCCAGCGCCCACGAGCGCCTTCACATGTTCCTTGAGCCACATCACCGGCGAGGGATTGCGCGAATAGAGGAACACGAGGTTGGTAATACCCGTCGCCATGCCGACGACCGAAATGAGCATCATCAGCGGCTGATGGATGCGCGCGCCGTCCCAAGCGCAGACGACGGCGGCGATCATCACGAGGACCTGCAGCGCCACGTTGAGCGGGGTGCGGTTGGCCGCGACATTGCGGCGATTCTGCACGCAAAGCCAGCCATACCAGGCGAGATTGAGCGTGAGGATGGCATTGTGGAGCATCATCACGCCGAAAATGCCGCGCACGAAATCGGCATCGAACTTGCCGACAAGGTGCGGGTGGACGGCCATCGGATCGTAGAGTGTGAAAAGGCTCATCACGAGCGCAAGGCAGCCGGTGATGAGGATCGCCTTGGTGAAAATGCGGCCCCACTTGCGGTGGTTCACATCGCCCTTGCGGCCGACGACCGGAACCCAGAAGGCGATGGCCCCGGTCGCCCCGGCAGCGATATGGGCCGCTATCAGGCAGCGGAACAGCAGCAGTTCCATCACATCCCCCGGTTTGTCTTGTCGCGACTATTCCACTGGACAGGGCCGGTGTAAACATAAGATGACACCGGGAGATAATCCGGGGAGTCCTGTGAGCCAGACTGCCAGTTCCGTTCGTTATCGGCCGCCGCGCCCGACTTCACTGGGCGCGGTGACCGCGCTGCTGCGCGTGGCGCTGCGCGGGGATGGCGATCTGCTGAGCCTGCTTCCGGCCAGCGCCTATCGCTGCGATGTCGGCCCGCTGGGCTATTCGCGGCGCTCGATCCTGATCGTGAACCGGCCTGACGAAGTACGGCGGGTACTCTCCGATCCCGAGGGCATCTTTCCCAAGAGCGACCTGATGGTGGACGCCCTCGCACCGCTGATCGGTGATTCGATCTTCGTTTCTTCGGGGGACGTCTGGCAGCGGCAGCGGCGGATGATCGATCCGGCCTTCACGATGATGCGGGTGAACCGCGCGTTTCCGGCGATGCAGGAAGGCGCGCAGGCCTGCGAGGAGACGCTGGCGACGCGGGCGGCGGACGGCGCAGCGTTCTCGCTCGACCTTACCATGAGCCACCTGACGGCGGACATCATCTGCCGCACGGTGTTCAGTACCGGGCTGGAAACCGGGGCGGCGCACGATGTGTTCGATGCCTTCACCGTGTTCGAGCATAGCGTCGCGCAAGTCGAGATCCGGCGGCTGATCATGGCGCCGGCTTGGACTCCGGTGCCGCAAAAGGACTTCGTGCTCGAGGCCTGCCGCCGCATCCGGGGGCATCTGGGCGATCTGCTCGATACCCATGTGGGGCCGAATGGCGAGCATTTCGACGATATCGCCGCAGCCGTCATCGCGGCTCGCGATGATTTCACGCGTACCGCGTTTACCCGCGAGGAGCTGATCGACCAGCTGGGCGTGCTGTTTCTGGCAGGGCACGAGACGAGCGCGAGCGCGCTGACATGGGCCTTCTATCTGCTGGCGATGCAGCCCGAACTTGTCGCGCGGGTGCGGCAGGAAATCCGCGAGGTTGCGGGCGAGAATGGCCCCATCGGCTTCGAGGAAACCAAGCACCTGCCCACGATCCGCAACGTGTTTCGCGAAACGCTGCGCCTCTATCCGCCGATCACCTTCCTGCCGAGAGTGGCGACCGAGGCGACGACAATCGGCGGCAGGCGCGTGAAGCGCGGGGCCTTGGTGATGGTGGCGCCGTGGGTGCTGCACCGGCATCGGCGTTTCTGGAAGGACCCGGATGTATTCGATCCCGACCGGTTCCTGCCCGCGCGCGAGAGCGAGCTGACGCCGGGGGCCTATATTCCCTTCGGACAGGGCCCGCGCGTCTGCGCCGGGGCAGCATTCGCGCTGACCGAGGCAGTGCTGCTGATCGCGCGGCTGTTTCGCCGGTTTGATTTCCATATCGAGGACGCAGGCGCCGTGCGTCCGGCGGCGCGGCTGACGACGCGGCCGGCCAAGCAGATCATGGTGCGGGTGGCGCCAGTGACCAAGCGGGCGTGAGGTCATGACCACAGTGCTGCTCACGCTGGGACGGCTGCCCAAGGCGCTCGATCTGGCTCGGGGTTTCAGCAAGGCCGGGTGCCGGGTGCTGGTGGCCGAGCCTTATGGCTGGACCTTGGCGGGGGCTTCGCGGCACGTAGCGCGCGAATTCAAGGTGCCGCCACCAGGCGGCGGAAAGACGGCTTATCTCGCGGCGCTCGCTCAGATCGCGGAGCGCGAGGGGGTGGACCTTGTCGTGCCTGTCTCGGAAGAGACCATGCATGTGGCGCATCTGGCGGGCATGCTGCCGGAGGGCACACGGCTGTTCACGATGCCGCCGCGCGAAGTGCTGGCGCTGCATGACAAGGCGAGCTTTGTGCAAAAGGCGGCGGCGATGGGGCTGGCGGTGCCCGAAAGCGCGCCGTTGGGGAGCGCGCAAGCCGAGGCGCTAGCGCGGTCAGGTCCGGTGGTAGTGAAGCCGGTCTACTCGTGTTCGGGCAATGGCCTCAGCATCCTGCGCGGTGGAGAGCCCCTGCCCCCGGCCAATCAGGCGCAGCCGATGGTGGTGCAGCGGTTTGTCGAGGGGCAGGAGCACAGCACCTGCACGATTGCTCAAGGCGGCCGCGTGGTGGCTACCATGGTCTACCGGGGGGCACTGATGTCCGGCTCGGTCGCGGTGGCGTTCGAGCGGGTGGACGTGCCGGCAATCGAAGCATGGGTCACGCGCTTTGTGGCGGAAACGGGGTGGAGCGGGTTCATCTCCTTCGATTTCATCATCGACGCGGCGGGTGTGCCCTACGCCATCGAGTGCAATCCGCGCGCGACGAGCGGGGTGCATTTCTGGGAAGGCGCGGACATTGCCCGCGCAGTGCTGGAGCCCGGCTGGACTGGGCCGGTGCGGGTGCGTCGAGAGCGGACCTTGCAGCAGTTCTATGCCTGCCTGACCGAGACGCAGGGGGCGATGCTGCGGCGCAAGGGGTTCCTCCCCGCGCTCAAAACCCTCGTTACCACACGCGATGTGAGCTGGGACAAGCGGGACCCCTGGCCATTCCTGAGCATGATCGGGACCTCGTGGCCGATCATCTGGCAATCGATCACCAAAGGCGCCCGGTTCGGCGAGGTGGCGACGGTCGATGTAGGGTGGTACGATGACTGACGTGATTTTTTCCGCGTGATGTAACGTTTTGCGAGGCCGGACCGAACCGGTCTGTGCGGCGCTTGCTCTTCCATCCCGGTAGGGCATGCTTGACGCCTGCGCGCGGCTTGGCGGGAGCGGGAACTTGGCGACACACACTGCTGACAGCGAGGCTGGCAGACCGGCAAGCCGGGCGGAGGCGGGCGCTTCGCCGCTGATCTACCGCACGAAACTGCCGGTGCGGATCTGGCACTGGATCAATGCCCTCTCCATCTTCGTGATGCTGATGAGCGGGATGATGATCTTCAATGCACATCCCCGGCTCTATTGGGGCGAGTACGGCGCGAACCTCGATACGCCGTGGCTGGTGATCGGCAACCGCGGCACCAGCGGTTTCCTCTATGTGTTGGGGATCGAGATTCCGACGACGGGCTTGCTGGGTTATGCGCAGCACACCGCTAACGCCTTCCCGCCGCTGGTGACGATCCCTTCGACCTACAGCCTTGCCGATGCGCGCCAGTGGCACTTCGCGTTTGCCTGGGTGCTGCTGATCAGCGGGACGCTGTTCATGACATACAACATTGTTTCCGGGCACTTGCGGCGTGACCTTGCCTTGAAGCGTGAAGAACGCAGCTTCTCGCACCTGTGGCACGACATCAAGGAACATGCCCGGTTGCGCTTTCCCACCGGTGATGCGGCGCGGGCCTACAATCCGCTCCAGAAGATCGCTTATCTGGGCGTGCTCTTCGTACTGATCCCGGTGGTGATCCTGACCGGCTGCACGATGTCGCCTACCCTCAACGCGGCGTTTCCGTGGCTGGCGGAGCTTTTCGGCGGGCGGCCATCGGCGCGCTCGATCCACTTCCTCTGCGCGACCGGGTTCGCGCTGTTCATCGTGGTGCATTTGCTGGCGGTGGTGCTGGCGGGGCCGTTGAACGAGCTGCGTTCGATCATCACGGGCTGGTATCGTTTGCCGAAGGAGCGTTCGAAATGAGCGACGACAAGTCAGGGATCATGATGCCCGCGCCCTCCTCGCTGATAACCCGGCGCAACGCGCTGATGGGCGGCGCAGGGCTGCTGCTGGCGGGCTGCGACCAGATCAACGCCTCCCCCACGGTGAAAGCGGCGCTGAGCCTCGGCGAGAAGGCCACCCATGGCGCGCAGCGTCTCGTAACGGACCGCAATGCCTTGGCGAAGGAGTTCAGCCGAGCCGAGATGTCGCCGGTATTCCGCCAAAACGGCAATCAGAACCCGGGCACGAGCGAGTACAACGCGCTTGCCGCCAACAAGTTCGCCGACTGGACGCTGAGCGTAGACGGCATGGTGGCACATCCGCTGCGCATCAGCCTGGCGCAGATGATGGCGGCGCCGCGCCGCACGCAGATCACCCGGCACGATTGCGTGGAAGGCTGGAGCGCGATCGGCGAATGGTCGGGCGTGCCGCTCGGCCTGATCCTGAAGCGCGCGGGAATGTCGTCCAACGCGAAGTATGTGGTGTTCCATTGCGCGGACAGCACCGGGGGCATTCCGTACTACGAGAGCATCGACATGATCGATGCCTTCCATCCGCAAACGATCCTGGCGACGCACATGAACGGCGAACTGCTCACCGTGGGCCACGGCGCGCCGCTGCGCCTCAGGGTCGAGCGGCAGCTGGGCTACAAGCAGGCCAAGTATGTCATGCGCGTGGAAGCGGTTGCCTCGCTTGACGGCATCCACGGTGGCGGCGGTGGCTATTGGGAGGATCACCGCGGCTATCAGTGGTTTGCAGGGATCTGAGGGGCGAGCCCCCTACCCCCCGTCAGACCTTCACGATACCGCGTTCGATCAGGCTCTTTGCGCAATCGATGATCGATTCCTCTGCCGGGCGGGTCTTCCAGCCGAGGCGTTCGAGCGCGTGGGCGGCGCTGGCATCGCGCACGTTGCCAAGCTCACCGACGACCTGACGGATCAGCGGATTGAACTTTGCGGCGAAGCGGACGAGCCAATCAGGCAGACGCCGGGTTGGCACCCTGCGCGCCTCCAGCGGCATCCCAGCGCGCAGGATCTGCGCAACCTCGATCATTTTGAGGAACGGGCCCGAGGCAATGAAGCGCTCGCCGTCCAGCCCCGGTTCGGTGAGCACGCGGACGTGGAGATCGGCCAGATCGCGTACATCGACAATGCCGAAGCCGAGATCGGGGCAGCCGGGCAGCGCACCCGAAAGCAGCTGGTTGACCATCTCGATCGAGGCGGAGAAATCATGGCTCCAGACCGGGCCGAGCACGGCGGCGGGGTTGATGGAGAGGAACTCCATGCCGGCTCCTTCCTTCGCCATCCACTCACGCGCGGCGCGTTCGGCGACGGTCTTGGATTTGACGTAGGCATAGGCATCGCGGCTGTGGATGTTGGTCCAGTCGGCTTCGGTGAAGTGGTGGTGACCCTTGCCGTGGCCATAGGCGATCGCGGCGACCGATGACGTCTGGACGAAACGCGTAACACCGGCAGCCTTGGCGATGCGCAGCGTGCGCACAGTGCCCTCGCGAGCGGGGATGATGAGTTCATCGGGATTGCGCGGCGGTTTGCTGCTGAACGGCGAGGCGACGTGCAACACATGGCTACAGCCCTCCATCGCTTCGGCCCAGCCCGCATCGGCGGTAAGGTCGGCAGCGAAGAACTTCAGTGTTTCCGCCGTGCCGCCGAGCAGCGGGCGCAACTCCGCCTCGCGCTTCAGGCTGCGCACGGTGGCGTGGACCGTCCAGCCTTCGGCCAGCAACTGCTGGATGATGAACCCTGCAATGTAGCCACTGCCACCGGAAACGAGGACTGTCTTGCTCATGGCTGTTTCCTTCAGAAGCGGAGCATGATGGAGCGGGCGAGCGCGGGCGATACCGAATAGACCGCGCGCAGCACTTTCACCATGCCGACATTGGCCTCATCCTTGCCGCTTTCCATCGCGGCGATGATCTGGCGGGCGCATTCCTCCGGGCTGAGCTTGTTGCTGCCGCGCCCTGCGGTCATCGCAGTATCGACGAGCGGGGGCATCGCCTCGAGCACATGCACGCCGGTGCCCTTGAGCTGGGCGCGCAGAGCCATCGTGTAGCTGCGCAGCGCGGCCTTGGTGGCGCAGTAGAGCGGCGAGCCCGCGTTGGGCGCGATGGCGAGCCCGGACGTGACGTTGACGATCATCGCCTCGGGACGGGCGCGCAAGGTGTCCATCAGCCTACCGATCAGGCGGATCGGCGCATGCACATTGAGCCACAGCGTACGCTCGTCGTCCGCTTCGAGCGGCGGCGCCTCACGGAAATCATGCGCTGCGCCCATGCCGGCGTTGTTGATGAGGACATCGATCGGCCGGCTGGCGAGACCAGCAATCACCGCCTCCACCCCTTCCGGCCCGGCGAGATCGGCTGCGATGACTTCAAAGCCCTCTGCCTGGGCGGCCGCGATCCGCTCTGGTGTCCGTCCCGTAACGATCAGGAGCGCGCCTTTGCCCCGCAATTGGCTGGCAAGGCGCAGGCCGATGCCATCGGTGCCGCCTGTCAGCAGGATGGTCTTGCCTTGAAGGTTCACGCAGTGCTCCCCGGATATCTTTCCGGGAAGACTAGCGGGTCGGTTGCAATATGCAACCTTCACTTCATCAACACGAGTTCCTCTGCCATCGACGGGTGCAGCGCGACCGTGGCATCGAAATCGGCCTTGGTCAGCCCGGCCTTCACCGCGATGGCGGCAGCCTGCAGGATCTCCGGCGCTTCGGGGCCGATCATGTGGATCGCCAGCACCTGATCGGTCGCGGCATCGACGATCATCTTGTAGAGCCCGCGCTCGGCTCGGTGGCCGAAGATGTTCTTCATCGGGCGGAAATCCGACGAATAGACCTTGATCGAACCGTACTTGTTGCGCGCCTGCCCCTCGGTCGGGCCAACCCCGGCAAGCGGGGGCTGCGAGAACACGGCGCTCGGGATGCAGCTGTAATCGATCGTTACGTGCTTGCCGCCGAACACGCGGTCGGCAAAGGCCTGGCCTTCGCGGATGGCGACAGGAGTGAGCTGCACGCGGTCCGTTACGTCACCCACTGCATAGATGCTGGGGCAACTGGTCTGGGCCCGCTCATCGACGAGGATCTCACCGTTCTCGCCCAGCTTGACGCCCGCCATTTCAAGACCGAGCCCGTCCGTCTTGGGGCGGCGACCGGTGGCGACGAGGACCTGATCGGCCAGGATCGGATCGATCTGGCCCTTGAGCCAGACTTCGAGCAGGCCATCCTCACGCTTGACGACCCTCTCGAACGGGCAGTTGAAGCGGTACTGGATGCCGCGTGCCATGGTGATCTGGAGCAGCCGGTCGCGCAGGGCTTCGTCATAGGTGCGCAGCAGCGTCTCCGAGCGATTGACCACCGTTACGTGACTGCCGAGCGCGTTGAAGATACCGGCAAACTCAATGGCGATATAGCCCGCGCCGGAAATCACCACGCGCTGGGGAAACTGTTCGAGATGGAAGACCTCGTTCGAGGTGATGCAGTGCTCGGACCCTTCGAATTCAGGCATGACCGGCCAGGCGCCTGTCGCCACGAGGATGTGCTTCGCGGTGATCTCATGCCCCGAGGCAAGCCGGACTGAATGGGGGCCGGTGATCACGGCGCGTTCGAGAAAGCGCTCGACCTTGTGGGTTTCGAGAGTGGAGGTGTAGGCGGCGTTAAGCCGGTCGACATCGCGCAGGACAGCATCGCGCAGGGTCGGCCAGTCGAACGTGGTGTTTTCGACCGTCCAGCCGTAGTTGGCCGCGTCCTGCAGTTCCTCGGCAAAGTGCGAGCCGTAAACGAGCAGCTTCTTGGGCACGCAGCCACGGATCACACAGGTGCCACCGACGCGGAACTCCTCGGCCACCGCGACGCGCGCGCCGTGGCTGGCGGCAACGCGGCTGGCGCGCACGCCGCCAGACCCGGCACCGATGACAAAGAGATCATAATCGTACTGGGTGTCAGTCATGCAAAAGGCTCCTCAGGCGTGCGCCCATATGGGGTATCGGGGGGCGCTGCGACAATGCCCCATTGCCAAGGTTTCGCAGCCCGCAAGGCATGGGCGCGGAACCTCGGCGGCGGCTGGCGCGTTATTGCGCCACGCGGCCAGTCCGGCCGCTCCGGGAAGGCCTGTCATGCAACACGAAGGCGAAGAGGTGCATATCGACACCGAGGAAGTCAGCGGCGGCGACAAGGACAGGAGCCTCATCAAGATGGTAGTGATCGGCACGCTGCTGGCGATCGGTTTGATGTCGGCGGTCTGGATCACAGGTGCAGTGCGGTTCGATCAGGCGCATCCGACAGCCGAAGCGACCGCCGCGCCCTGATCAGCCCAAGACCTAACCCTCGATGCCCGCCGCCGCCAGCAGCGCCGTGGTCGAGGCATCGAAGGTGGCATCGCCAGCCTCGATCGACTTGGCGATGGCCTTGCCGAGCTCTACGCCGAATTGGTCGAACGGATTGATGCCGAGCATCATGGCCGAGACGAACGTGCGATGCTCGTGAAAGGCGATCAGGCTTCCTAGCGTAGCGGCACCAAGCTCGTCGCACAGGATCGTGGCCGAGGGGCGGTCGCCCGGATAGTCGCGCGCCAGATCGTCGCCGCCCGCCTTGCCGGCCATCAGCGCGGCACCCTGCGCAAAACAGTTGGCGAGAAGCGTGCGATGGTGCGCCGGGTCGAAATCGTGGCCCGGTACGCTGACGGCGAGGAAATCGACCGGGATCAGGTGCGTGCCCTGATGGAGCAGCTGGAACACGGCGTGCTGGGCATCCGTGCCGACGCCGCCCCAGGTGACGGGGGCGCTGGGCCGCGCGAGCGGGGTGCCGTCAGCCGTCACGCGCTTGCCGTTCGATTCCATTTCGAGCTGCTGGAGGTAGCTGGGGAGCAGCGCGAGGCGCTCGTCATAAGCAAAGACCGCGCGGCTGCCGCAGTGGCGTGCCTGCGTGTAGTAGAGATCGGCGAAAGCGGCGCGGATAACGACGTTCTCAGCGGGAGCGGCATCGAGGAAGTGGCGATCGATCGCGGCGGCACCGGCAAGGAACGCCGCAAACCCGTCCCAGCCCAGCGCGAGGGCGATGGGAAAGCCGATCGAGGACCACAGCGAATAGCGCCCGCCGACCGTTTCGGCGAAGGGCAGGACGCGCGTTTCGTCGACGCCCCAGGCCACGGCCTTGTCGGGCGCGGCAGTGAGCGCGACGACGCGGCCATAGGGGTCTTCCACCCTGCCCTCACGCAGCCAGTCGAGCGCGCTGGTGGCGTTCATCAGGGTTTCGGTGGTGGTGAAAGTTTTGGAGGCGACCGCGATCAAGGTGGTGGCGGGATCGCACTGGGCGACGGCCGCCGCAAGCGCCGCGCCATCGACGTTGGAGACGACGTGGACCGCGACCTTCGCATCCTCGCGCGCCAGCGCATCGATGGCCAGCGCGGGGCCGAGGGCGGAACCGCCGATGCCGATGTGGATGAGGCTCTTCACTTCGCCCAGCAGACCTTCGTGGATTGCCTCGACCAGCGCAGCCATGCGCTCATGAAAGCGCTCGGCTTCCTCGGCGGCGGCGGGATTGCCGACGCCGCGTTCGGCCGTGTGGGTGGCGGCGCGGCCTTCGGTGTTGTTGATGAGCGCGCCGGCAAACAGAGCCTCGCGGCTGGCTCCAAGATCGACCGCTTCCACGATCTGTACGAGCACGGTTTCGACTTCGGGCGATAGGTGCGTCTTCGACCAGTCGAAGCGAATCGGGCCGCCGGGGAGATCTAGCACAGTCGCGTAACGATCGAGGCGCGCAGGATCCGCGAAAAGCTCGGTCAACGTGGGGCGAGGCAGGCTTTCAAGCGCGGTCCAGAGCGGGGCGGTATCGGTGGCGGCCATATTGTGTCGTCTCCAGGGGATATGCGGGCGTACCCCGCCCATTCGACCAAGCGCAAGGTATCGCCGACCGGCGCGGCTGCTAAATTCGTCTGCGTGGCCCTATCCGTGCACTCTGCGCTTGACGGATGCGAGGCCCCTCCACATGACCGCTGCGATGACTGAACCCTCCGAAAACACGCCTGAGAGCACGGCAACCGTGGCGCCTGCGGTGCAGGATGCGCCGCCGCCGGCTGCGAACAAGAAGAAGGAACGCAAGGAAGACAGCTTCCCGGTGTTCGTGATCAAGCTGGTGCTGATCGTGGCGTTCTTCCGCAGCTTCGTGTTCTCGCCCTTCAACATCCCTTCGGAATCGATGCTGCCACGGCTGGAGAACGGCGATTACTTGCTGGCGGCAAAGTGGCCCTACGGCTTTTCGTCCTACTCGCTGCCCTTCAGCCTGCCGCTGCTCCCGAAGCGTATACTGGCGAACCAGCCTCTGCGCGGCGACGTGGTGATCTTCAAGGCACCGCCGGGCAATGACGTTGACTATATCAAGCGCGTCATCGGGCTGCCGGGGGATACGGTGCAAATGATCGGCGGGCAGCTGCACCTCAACGGCGTTCCGGTGCCCAAGGTGAAGGTTGCGGATTTCGTGATCCGGCAATCGCCCAACACCAGCTGCATCGCGCCCGAGTTCGAGGCGGTGGAGCCGAACGGAATCCAGAGCTGCCACTATCCGCAGTTCCGCGAGACCCTGCCGGGCGGCAAGTCGTACAACGTGCTCGATCTGGGCTACCGGCCGCAGGATGATACGCCGCCGGTGGTGGTGCCTGCGGGGCACGTGTTCCTGATGGGCGACAACCGCGACAACTCGATGGACAGCCGCTTCCCGGCCGTCGAGGGCGGCGGGATCGGGCTCGTGCCGCAGGATAACCTGATCGGCCGCGCCACCATCGTGATGTGGTCGACCGACGGCAGCGCCAACTGGTTCCTGCCTTGGACATGGTTCACCGCGCTGCGCGCGGACCGCATCGGGGGCACGTTCTGATCGCCAACCTTACGGAGGAGACCGCGGGCTTCATCGCCGCGCTGACCGGCAAGGCCCCTGCCCGGCCCGACCTGTGGCACGAAGCGCTGACACACGGATCGATGGGCGAAGTGCGCGATTACCAGCGGCTTGAGTTCCTTGGCGACCGCGTATTGGGCCTTGCTATCGCGGAATGGCTGCACGAACTGAGCGACGCGGCGGAAGGCAAGCTTTCGCAGCGTTTGAACGTGCTCGTCAGCCGCGAGACTTGTGCCGAGGTCGCGCGCGCACTTGGCGTGGTTCCGCATATCCGGCTCGGCAAGCAGGCACGCGGCGATGGAGCTGGGCAGAGCGACAATGTGCTGGGCGATGTGATGGAAGCGCTTATCGGAGCCTTGTTCCTCGAACGCGGCTTCGATGCCGCGCGCGCTTTTGTGCGCAAGTCGTGGGAACCGGCGATGGCGGGCGGCGCAGGGCAGCGCAAGCACCCCAAGGCGGCGCTGCAAGAATGGGCGGCGGGCAATCGCCGCAAGCCGCCGGTTTACACGCTGCTGGAGCGCAGCGGACCGGATCACGCGGCGGTGTTTACCGTGCGGGTCGAAGTGGCCGGCGTCGGCGCCGAACAGGCAACAGGTTCAAGCAAGCAGGAAGCAGAGCGCGGCGCAGCAGCGGCGTTCATGGCGCGCTATGGGTGATACGAACATGACGGAACATTGCGGACTCGTGGCGGTGATCGGCGCGCCCAATGCGGGTAAATCAACACTGGTCAACGCGCTTGTCGGCCAGAAAGTGGCAATCGTCTCGGCTAAGGCGCAGACGACGCGCGCGCGGCTGATGGGGATCGCGCTGCAGGATCTGCCGGGCGGCGAGCGGGTGCAGCTCATTCTGGCCGACACGCCGGGCCTGTTCGAGCCGCGTCGGCGGCTGGACCGCGCCATGGTGCACGCCGCGTGGGAAGGCGCAGACAGTGCGGATGCGATCCTGCTGGTGGTCGATGGCCGCAAGAAGAAGCGCGACTATCTGGAACCGATCCTCGAGAGCCTGAAGGATCGCACTGAGCGCAAGATCCTCGTGCTCAACAAGGTCGATGCGATTGCCAAGGAGCCGCTGCTGGAAATGGCAGCGGAGCTGGCGCCGCAGGGCGGGTTCGATGAGGTGTTCTTCGTCTCGGCGCTGAGCGGTGACGGGGTGCCGGAGCTGAAGATGAAGCTGGCCGAACGGATGCCGGTGGGCGCCTGGCACTATCCCGAGGATCAGGTCTCCGATGCGAGCGAGCGTCTGCTCGCCGCGGAAATCACCCGCGAGCAGCTTTACCGCCAGCTGCACGATGAACTGCCGTATGACAGCGTGGTGCGGCCCGAAAGCTACGCGACGCGGCGCGATGGCTCGATCGAGATCCACCAGCAGATCGTGATCGCGCGCGACAGCCAGAAGGCGATCGTGCTCGGCAAGGGCGGCTCGAAATTGAAGGCCATCGGCGAGGCATCACGCAAGGAACTAGCCGAATTGCTCGGCGTCAAGGTCCACTTGTTCCTCCATGTGAAGGTGGAGGAAGGCTGGGCCGAGGCCAAGGAAATCTACGAGGAAATCGGGCTCGACTGGGTGAAGTAAGGGAGGCGGCGATGGGGGCGGCGTTTGCACTGGTACTTCCGGGCGTAGGGCTACTTCTCGCCATGATCGCCCTGTGGCGTCTGGGCGTGGCGCTGCACCGGCGGGCGGGAACGGGCACCGAGACAGCTGGCGAAAGCTATGTGCTCTCGGGCGCATTCGGACTGCTTGCGCTGCTCATGGCCTTTGCTTTCAGCCTTGCCATCGGCCGTTACGAGACGCGGCGGCTGCTGGTGATCGAGGAGGCCAATGCCATCGGCACGATGTCGACCCGGCTGGCGCTGCTTGAGGAGCGCCAGCGCGTGCCACTTGCTGCAGAACTGGCGCACTACGCCAGAACGCGTGCGGCAGTCGGTCGGAATGCGCCCGACGATGCGTGGCAGGCGGCACACTCGGCCAGTGCGCGCGAATGCGGTACGTTTGGCGATGCGCTGTTTACCGCACTGCGCTCGATGCCGCCTGATACGCGCGGGCCGGTGCTGGTGCAGGCCTACAACGCGATGTGCGACATCACGACCGAGCGCCATGCCGCGCGATCGGCTAGGCTTCCCAGCGAAGTGTTGGCGCTGCTGGCGCTTTACTGCTGTGCCTGCACGGCGCTGCTGGGCTTCACCACCGGACGCGCGGACTGGCGCAGCGGGATCAGCTCTGTGCTGTTCTTCACGCTGCTGGCGGCAGCCTACGTAACGATCCTCGATCTCGACAGCCCGCGCAGCGGCGCGATCATCGTGCCGCAGGAAGAGCTGGATACTGTGGCGCAAAGCCTGCGCTGAGGCGCCCTGGAAGGACTACTACATGATACAGCGTGAACTGCTCGGTACGGCTGAAGTGCCGGGCGGCACCGAACTCAGGCTCTTTCGCCACGACCGCGATTTCATGATCGTGATGGGTCAGAACGAGTTGATGAGCAGCCGGATGAGCGGATCGGAAATCGCGCTCGCCACAGAGACGATTCGTCGGCTGAAAGGACGCCCTGCTCCGGCGCTGCTGATCGGCGGCTATGGCATGGGCTTTACCTTGCGCGCCGCGCTGGAGGTGCTGGGGCCAAAGGCAGAGCTGGTGGTGGCCGAATTGGTGCCCGAGATCATCGACTGGGCGCGCGGGCCGATGGCGGAAGTGGCAGCTGGATGCCTCGACGATCCCCGCGTGCGGCTGATCATGGGCGATGTGGGCAGCGTGATCGACGGGGCGCAAGGCGATTACGATGCGATCCTGCTCGATGTCGACAATGGCCCGGACGGCGTGGTGCGCGATGGCAATGGCGCGCTTTACAGCAGCTCAGGGCTGCGGGCAGCGCGGCGGGCGCTCACGGCCGGCGGGGTGCTGGCGGTCTGGTCGGCGGGTCCGGACCCGGCGTTCACGCGGCGGCTGGAGAAGAACGGTTTTGCGGTCGAGGACATCCGCGTGGCAGCCCGCTCGAACGGCAAGGGGCCGAAGCACACGATCTGGTTTGCTACGCCGCGCTGAAATCCCCTTCATCCCAGCCCTCTCCCGCTTAAGGAGAGAGGGCTGGATGGCGTTACGTTGCGGATTTCTTCGCTGCGGCTTTCTTGGCAGGTGCCTTCTTGGCGGCAGGCTTCTTGGCCGGAGCCATGGCGGCGGCCTTCTTCGGCGCAGCTTTCTTCTTCTTGCCCTTGGCGGGCGCGGCAGCAGCGCGGGCGTCGATGAGGGCGATGGCCTGTTCGAGGGTCAGGTCCTCGGGCTTGACGTCCTTGGGCAAGGTGGCGTTGGTAGTGCCATCGGTGACATAGGCACCATAGCGACCGGCCAGCAGCTTCATCTCACCGCCGGAGGTCGGGTGCGGGCCGAAGGTGTTGATCGGTTCTACCGGCGTGCGGTTGCCCCGCGCCCCTGCCCCTGCGGCGGCTTCGGCAAGCTTGACCACGGCGGCGTTCATGCCGGTCTCGAACACTTCAGACGTCGACTTAAGTCGGCCATACTTTCCATCATGCGCGAGGTATGGGCCATAACGCCCTATACTTGCAGTGATTATCTTGCCCGTTTCCGGATGCACGCCAATCTCGCGCGGGAGCGATAGCAGCTTGAGCGCCCATTCAAGATCGAGCTCGGGGATATCCTTGGGGATCGAAGCGCGCTTGGCTTCCTTGCCATCGCCGAGCTGGATGTAGGGCCCGAAGCGGCCGGTGCGACGGGAGACTTCAAGGCCGCTGACCGGATCCTTGCCGAGCCCGGAATCTTCGCCTTCGCCGCCCTCACCCTCGCTGCCGCCCTGGGCAAACTTGCGGGTGAACTTGCACCCGGGATAGTTCGAGCAGGCAACGAAGGCGCCATAGCGCCCGCCGCGCAGCGAGAGGCGGCCGGCCTGGCACTTGGGGCACAGGCGCGGATCGCTGCCGTCTTCCCGCTTGGGGAAGAGATAGTCCTCAAGGAAAGTATCGAGCTCGGCGGTCACCTCGCTCGGCTTCTTCTCCATCACCTCGTCGGACTTGGGCTTGAAGTCGCGCCAGAAGGCTTCGAGCACGGCTTTCCACGCGGCGCGTCCACCTGAGACGTCGTCGAGCTCGTCTTCCATGCCGGCGGTGAACTGGTACGCAACGTAACGCTCGAAAAAGCGTTCGAGGAAGGCGGTCAGCAGGCGGCCGCTTTCCTCCGCGAAGAAGCGGTTCTTCTCGGTACGGACATAGTTGCGGTCCTTGAGGACCTGCAGCGTTGCAGCATAGGTCGAGGGACGGCCGATGCCGAGTTCCTCAAGCCGCTTGACGAGGCTGGCCTCCGAATAGCGCGGCGGCGGCTGGGTGAAGTGCTGGGCCGCCTCCACCCCGCGCTTGGCGGGCGTATCGCCGGGGTTCATGATCGGCAGCAGGCTGCTCTCATCCTCACCGTCGTCCGGGCCGTCGGCCTTCTGGTCGCGGCCTTCCTCGTAAACCGCGAGGAAGCCGGGGAACTTCACGACCTGGCCGGTAGCGCGCAGCTCGTGCTTGCCGGTGCCTTCGCGCAAGGTAACGCTGGTGCGTTCGATCAGCGCCGAGGCCATTTGGCTGGCCATCGCGCGCTTGTAGATGAGGTCGTAGAGCCGTGCCTCATCCCCGTTACCGTAACGGTCGTGGCTGAAATCGGTCGGGCGGATCGCCTCATGCGCTTCCTGCGCGTTCTTGGCCTTGGTTTCGTAGATGCGCGGCTTTTCGGGGAGGTAGTGCCCGGAATAGCGCGTGCTGATCGCCGCCCGCGCGGCTTGAATCGCGCTGGAATCCATCTGCACGCCGTCGGTCCGCATGTAGGTGATCGCGCCCGCCTCGTAGAGCGTCTGGGCGACGCGCATGGTGTGGCTTGCCGAGAAGCCGAGCTTGCGCGCGGCTTCCTGCTGGAGCGTGGAGGTGGTGAACGGCGGATAAGGATTGCGGCGAGTCGGCCGGGTATCAACTTCCTCGACACGGAAGGTCGCGGCCTCAACGAGGGCCTTGGCGCGCAGGGCAATCCCTTCGTTACCTAACGAGAGGCGCTCCAGCTTCTCGCCCTCGAAGCGCACGAGGCGCGCCTTGAACGGGGTGCCGCCCTGCTCGAGTGTGGCGACGACCGACCAGTATTCCTGGGTCTTGAAAGTCTCGATCTCGCGCTCGCGCTCAACGATCAGGCGCAGCGCGACCGACTGGACGCGGCCAGCTGACTTGGCGCCGGGGAGCTTGCGCCAAAGCACGGGCGAAAGCGTGAAGCCGAACAGGTAATCCAGCGCGCGGCGGGCAAGGTACGCGTCGATCAGGTCCTGATCGAGCTCACGCGGGTGCTTCATCGCCTCGGTGACGGTGGCCTTGGTGATCGCGTTGAACGTGACGCGTTCGACTTCCTTGGGCAGCGCCTTGCGCTTGGCCAGCAGCTCGCGCACGTGCCACGAGATCGCTTCGCCCTCGCGGTCAGGGTCGGTGGCGAGGATCAGGCGATCGGCGGCCTTGGCCGAATCGACGATGGCCTTCACCCGCGCCGCCTTGTCGCCATAGAGCTCCCAATCCATCGCGAAGTCCTCGTCCGGGCGCACCGAACCGTCCTTCGCGGGGAGATCGCGGACGTGGCCATAGGACGCGAGGACCTTGAAGCCGGGGCCGAGATACTTCTCGATGGTCTTGGCCTTGGCCGGGGATTCGACGATGACAAGCTGCATGGGGTGTGGCTGAACTTTCCTGCTTCACGTACGCGCGAGGGTGGAGACCCTAAGTGCCCCGCGTCAAGCGCCGCGTTCTGCGCAGCTTTTCAGGAAAGTCCAGTCCGGAACGCCCGCTGTCACTTCAAGGCGTTGATCTGGCCTATCAGCACATCATTGGCGAGGCCGGCTGCCTTGCCCGCGCCGTCCTCGTAATTGCCGGGCTTGGCCTTGAATTCGAACTTGCGGGTCTTGCCGAACATCATCCCGCCATGGCCCATCGCCGCCATGAGTCCGCCCGCAACGTTGGCGGCGGCCTGCGTGGTCTTGGCCGTGCCGCTGGAGGCATCGCGCTTGTCGATGAAATCGCCATCGACCGAGACCGGCTGATTGAGCGTGACTGTCGTCGTCTTGCCGTTGGCGCCGAACACGGTCATCCGGCTGTAGCCCGGCACCACCGAGAGATTGGCGTTGACCTCAAGCCCGCCGAAGCTGAACGCACCGGGGCGCTTCTGGTCCGAGAAATCGATCAAGTAGGTGACGTCGACCACCGGCACCCCTGCCGCCTTGGCGTATTGCGAAAGGGCATAGCCGGCCTGGCCGGCATCCATCGCAAGGCCCATGCTGGAAAGGCCGCTGCCCTGGAAATCGCCTGCAACCATGATCAGCGTGGGCAGCACGGCGGGCTTCACGTAGGTCGCCTTGCCCTTGCTATTCTTTTCGAGCGCGATTCCAACATCGAGTGGCGAAGTCTGGCCATGGGGCTTGGCCATTTCGGGCGCCGCGAACACGGTGCCGGGATCCTTGACCACAAGGCCCGCCGCAGCAAGCTTGGCGGTGAAATCGGCGTAGGCGGCATCGGCGATCTTCTGCATCATTTCAGGCGTAACGCCGACGAGCGAAGACTTGGCTTTGGTGGTGCCGCCGAACGCGCCCATCAGGCCGCCGGTCGCCTTGGTCTGATCGGTCGATTCGAAAATGAAACCCACGTTGAAAGCCGCGACGGCGACGCCCGTGGCGCCCTTCACGGCTTCCTTGCCGGAAATCTTTACCGGCGCATTGTCTCCCGCATAGGCGATACCGGGCAGCGTGAGCGAAGTGAACGCAAGCGCCAAGGCAATGGAATTGCGGCTTTTCATGATCCTGTCCCCCTGTCCTCGCCGTCCGGCAAGGTCCGAATCGGATCATAATAGGTAAAAATCTGTAGCGTCAATTGTTGCCGGACCATTGCCGTTCGGCGGCGCAGGTTTTGCCGCTTCAGGCGAGCGAGACGCGTCCGCCGGCATGGCGTATCAGGCGGCCGGCGAGTTCCAGTTCGATCAGCGCCATCTGCACGGCGCCTGCGCTGGCACCGCTCTGGCGGATGAGCTCATCCGTGGCGACAGGAGCTATGCCGAGGAGATGGGCGATCTCGGCAGGGCCGTCGTCGTCGTCCGGTTCAGGGGCGAAATGCGCGGAATGCTCGTTCATACTTGCCCAGACCGGCTCGCGCAGCTTGAGCTGCGACGGTCCGTCAAAGCGTTCGAGTAGCTCGGCGATATCGCCAGCGGACTGCACGAGGATTGCCCCGTCGCGGATCAGTTCGTTGCACCCGCGCGAGCGGCTGTCGAGCGGGGAGCCAGGGACGGCCATGACTTCGCGCCCAGCTTCGGCGGCGAGGCGGGCGGTGATCAGCGAGCCTGAGCGCGGCGCGGCTTCCACGACAACCGTGCCTGCGGAGAGCCCGGCGATGATGCGGTTGCGGAAGGGGAAATGACGGGCGAGCGGCTCGGTGCCCGGAGGCATTTCCGCAAGCAGCAGCCCGCGCCGCGCGACGTCTTCCTGCAGTTCGGCATGTTCGGGCGGGTAGGTCACATCGATCCCGCTGGCGATGACGCCAATCGTGCCGCCGCCTTGGCCCATGGCAGCGAGCGCGCCGCGATGGGCGGCGGCATCGATCCCGCGCGCAAGGCCGGAGACGACGGCATAGCCCCGCGCCGCCAGCGCAGCGCCATAGTCCCGCGCCAGGCGGCACGCCCCGGCAGAGGCGTTGCGCGCACCGACGAGGGCGACCGCGCCCTGCCCCAGCAGCGAGAGGTCGCCGCGCCAGGTCAGCACCGGCGGCGGCGTTTCCAGCGCGGAAAGAAGCCGCGGATAGGCGGGGGAATCGTGGAAGAGATAGCCTCCACCAGCGGCGTGCAGGCGGGCAATCTCGGCTTCGACCCGGTCGGCGGGGATCGGACGGTAGGGCGCCCCGCCCCGCGCGGCGAGATCGGGCAGCGCGGCGAGCGCAGCGGCGGCATCGCCGAAGCGGCGCAGGAGCTGGAAATAGCTGACGGGGCCAATGCCGGGCGAGCGCAGCAGGCGGATGCGCGCAAAGACGTCAGCGGCAGACAGCTCAGGCCCGGGGAGGTTCATCCCTTTTGCCCGATGCGCGGCTCGGTCCCGGCGCGCAGGCGGGCGATGTTGGCGCGGTGCCGCCACAGCACGATGGCCGCCATGCTCGAAAGGCCAACCATCGCATAAAACAAACCCAGACCAACCTTGAAATCGCTGACATCGGTGCCGGGGATGCGGAGAAGCAAAAAGGCGCTTACAGGCGCGGCAAATGCGGCGCTCATCCCTCCAACCGATGAGATCCGTGTCAGCAGCGTCATCACCAGCCATGTTGCGGCGGCGGCGGCCCCGATCCGCAAGTCTAGCGCAAAGCTGATGCCCAGCAGAGTGGCAACGCCCTTCCCGCCCTTGAATCCGAGCCATACCGGGAAGCAGTGACCGATCATTGCCCCAACACCAGCCAAGGTGGCGAATAAGGAACTATCCGCGAACCACCAGTCCGCCAGGACCACCGCCAGCGCCCCTTTGCCAGCGTCAAGCAGCAAGGTGGCGGCAGCCAGCCCCTTGCGGCCAGTGCGCAGCACGTTGGTGGCGCCGATGTTGCCCGAGCCAATGGCGCGGATGTCTCCCCCGCCCGCAAGGCGCGTGAGCAGCAGACCAAACGGCACCGAGCCGAGGAGATAGCCAGCGAGAAACACGGCTGCGATCAAGAGAAATGGAGAGTTCATGCGCCCGGTCTTAACCGCCACCGGGCACAAAGGGGAGAGGCATGCTTTCCTTTTTGCCGCCGTTCCCGATAGAAGGGTGCCCGATGACCGTTGCCCCCGCATCCGCAGATCCAGCCTCACCGATCCTGCTCTTCGATTCCGGTGTCGGCGGCCTCTCGGTGCTCGGCAAGGTGCGCAAGCTGCTGCCGCAGGCGCCGGTGATGTATGTCTCCGACAATGCCGGCCTGCCCTATGGCAACAAGACCGAGGCGCAGATCGCGGCGCGGGTTTCGGGGCTGCTGGGGCGGCTGACCGAGCGATATCGCCCGCGCCTCGTCTGCATTGCCTGCAACACCGCCTCGACCATTGCGCTCGCTTCGGTGCGAGAAGTGCTCGAAGTACCGATCGTCGGCACCGTGCCAGCCATCAAGCCCGCAGCCGCGATGACGCAAACCGGAGTGATCGGCCTGCTCGGCACCGAAGCGACGATCCGGCAGGGATATGTAGACCGGCTGGAGGCCGAGTTCGCCGCCGACAAGCGCTTGCTGCGCCACGGCGCGCCCGAACTTGTCGCGGCAGCGGAGGCCAAGCTGCGCGGTGAGCGGGTAGAACCTGCCGTGTTCGCCCGCGCCGCCGCTGCGCTGCGCGCCATGCCGGACGGCAAACGAATCGACACGGTGGTGCTGGCCTGCACGCACTTCCCGTTGCTCGAAGCAGAGCTGGCCGCGGCATTCGGACCCGGCGTACGCTTTATCGATGGCTCCGATGGGATCGCGCGGCGGATCGCGTTTCTGACCCAAGGTCAGGCCTGGGCACCGAGCAAAACCGGAGACCTAGCGCTGTTCACCAGGGATGACCCCGAGGATGAGCGGCTCATGCCCGCATTGGCACACTATGGCATCGCCCGGCGACTGGCGTTCTGACCGCATCAGGGATATCGGACTGACCATGTTTACCCGCATTGCCCTGCTGCTGATCCTGCTTGTCGCGGTGCCCTATTACTGGCTGCTGATGGACCCCGGCCCGACCTCGGTTGCGCCGCGCACGATCGACATCGCGCGATTGCGCAGCCTCGCCGAGAGCCAGCAGGGGCAGCGGCCGGTGGGAATCCAGTATGCCGCAGTGGCGACGGACAACGAGCCCGGCACGTTGCTGGTTGCAGGCGGCGGCCTGAGGACCGACGAAACGGCAGTCTTCATCTGGCGCCTGATTACGCCCGGCGGCGATACCGTCATCAATTCGGGTCTGACCGAAGACCAGTCACTTGCGACCGGCTACGATGGCTATCACCCCGAAATGCAGCAAACCGCAAACGGCTGGCTGCGCTCGGCACGGCGGATCATTTTCACGAGCGAGGATATCGATCACATCGGCGGACTGGTTTCGCTCGTGCTCGCGGACCGGAAGATCGCCGGAAAGCTGATCGGCAATCCCCGGCAGATCGATGCGCTGCGAGCGCTGGCGCCGGTGCTCATGGATTCGCTCAGTCCCCCGCCCGCAGCTCTGGCCGATCCGGCCGGTTATGCCGCAATCGCCCCAGGCATCGCGGTCATGCGCACGCCCGGCTATCTTGACGGGACGCAGATGATCTACGTCCGCCTCCAGAATGGCCGGGAGTTTCTGTTTGCCGGAGATTCCGCGCCGATGCGCCGGAATGTCACCTGGCAGCGCCCCCGTTCGCGGTATGTGGCGGAATGGCTCGGCAGTGAGGACCGCGCCGCCACCCTCGGCTGGATCAAGGGACTCGCCTCGCTCAAGCAGCGCGAGCCCGGCCTGACGGTGGTCTACGGGCATGACTTCGGCTGGCTGAAGGACAACGCGCAGCAGTTGCAATTTGCCGCAGCGCCTGCCGGCCCGCTACCCGCACCGGCGCGAAAGGCCGCGCGGTAAGCCGCTTTCCCACGCGGGAATATGACCCAAATGCCGCTGGTATTGGCGTTGCAAGCGGCGTAAAGCGCCGCTCGCCGCTTCGGCCCGACATGGTCTGGCGGTCGTTCTGGCGCACCATGGAGACAGGTTTCAGGGCGCGCATGGCGCAGATGTGCGTGACAACTGGTTCATAGGGAGCCGTGGGTGAATTACGATCAGGTTTTCGATTCCGCGATCGAGCGTCTGCATACGGAAGGTCGTTACCGCGTCTTTATCGACATTCTGCGCAACAAGGGTGCCTACCCGAATGCCCGCTGCTTTGCCGGGCACAATGGCCCCAAGCCGATCACCGTGTGGTGCTCGAACGATTACCTTGCGATGGGCCAGCACCCCAAGGTCATCGGCGCAATGGAGGAAGCGCTGCACGATGTGGGCGCAGGCTCCGGCGGTACGCGCAACATCGGCGGCAACACCCATTATCACGTCGATCTTGAGGCCGAACTCGCCGATCTGCACGGCAAGCAGGGCGCGCTGCTGTTCACCAGCGGCTATGTCTCGAACGACGCCACGCTTTCGACGCTTGCCAAGATACTGCCCGGCTGCGTGATCTTTTCCGATGAGCTCAACCACGCCAGCATGATCGCCGGCATCCGCAATTCGGGCGCAGAGAAGCGCGTGTTCCGCCACAACGACGTGGCGCATCTGGAAGAACTGCTGGCCGAGTGCGATCCAGCGATTCCCAAGCTGATCGCGTTTGAAAGCGTCTATTCGATGGACGGCGACGTCGCCCCGATCCACGCGATCTGCGACCTGGCCGAGAAGTACAACGCCCTCACCTACATCGACGAAGTCCACGCGGTCGGAATGTACGGTGCGCGCGGCGGCGGCATTTCCGAGCGCGACGAGGCCGCGCACCGCATCGACATCATCGAGGGCACGCTGGGCAAGGCCTTCGGCGTGATGGGTGGCTATATCGCGGCGGATTCGCGGATCATCGACGTGATCAGGAGCTATGCTCCGGGCTTCATCTTCACCACCTCGCTTTCGCCCGTGCTGGCGGCGGGCGTGCTGGCGGCGGTGCGCCACCTCAAGGCCTCAAGCGTCGAGCGCGAAGGCCAGCAGGCCGCCGCCGCGTTCCTCAAGCAGGCCTTTGCCGATGCGGGCCTGCCGGTCATGCCTTCGACCACGCATATCGTGCCGCTGATGGTCGGCGATCCCGTGCGCGCCAAGAAGGTGAGTGATATCCTGCTCGCTGAATACGGCGTCTACGTGCAGCCGATCAACTATCCCACCGTGCCGCGCGGGACCGAGCGCCTGCGCTTCACGCCGGGGCCGGCGCACACCGAAGCGATGATGATCGAACTGACCGATGCGCTGGTCGAAATCTGGCAGCGCCTTGAACTGGAGAAGCGCAAGGCCGCCTGAACCCGCCTTGCCTGCGCCGCCAGGCCGATAGGTAAATGCACCTAAGGCCGGGTGGCTGGAGAAATTTCCCACTGCGACAAACTGTTGCTGCGTTCGTGCAGTACCCTTGCCATGTGGCAGGGATGCATCACTTACGTAAGTTAAAGCAGTTGATAAGATTCAATGACTTGAACGACCGTCACGTTCCAGCCATTTTGGATCTTCTGCATGGGGGAAGTCATGTTCCGCAATCGTTCGTCACGCACCGCGCTCAATCTTGCCGTTTCCACGCTAGCTCTCGTCGGCGTCCTACCCACCCTTGCCTATGCACAGGCAGAGCCGCAGCCCGATGCTGCTGCGGCCGCCGATGCCCCGCCACCTGAGAGCATCGTGGTGACCGGCACGCGCCTGCGCCGCCCGGATTACCAGACCGCGAGCCCGACGGTTTCGTTCGGGAAAGACCTGCTCGAAAAGCAAGGTGTCACCAATGTCACGACCTTCCTGACCACTGCGCTGCCCGCGCTTGTCGGTTCATCAACTTCGCGTGACAACTCAGGTGACCGGGCCGGCATCGGCTACACCGGCCTGAATCTGCTCAATCTGCGCAATTTGGGTGTCGATCGCACGCTGGTGCTGATCAATGGCCGCCGCCAGGTTGCCGGTGTCGAAGGCTCGCAGGCAGTCGACATCAACACGATCCCCGTCAGCCTGATCGAGCGCGTGGACGTGCTGACCGGCGGCGCCTCGGCCATTTATGGTGCGGACGGCGTGACCGGGGTGGTCAACTTCGTTCTCAAGCAGAACTTCGAGGGCGTGAGCGCGCAAGCACAGGCCGGGATCAGCAGGTACGGCGATTCTGGCGACCGGTTCGCAGCCATCACCGCCGGGCACAATTTCGACGGCGGGCGAGGCAACGTGACGCTGGCGTATGAATTCGGCGACAGCGACCGGCTGCAGACGCGGGATCGCCCGCAGTACACGGGATCGCGTTCGATCGGCTTCTACCGCAACCCGGACTACACGCCCAATACCCCGGGCGTTTACAGCCGCATCCCGCTGAACGACGTGCGCTACGAATGGTCGTCGCGCATGGGCGCGGTCGATGTCAACTTCGACGGCGTGCCGGACTACCGCGGCGACGGCAAGCCCTACAACCTCGGCCAATCGATCCCCGGCGGCTATTCGCGCGGGAGCGACGACACGCTCGTCTCTGACTATGGCAACGATCTGTTGCCCGCGATTACGCGCCATGTGGTCAATCTCAATGCGCGCTACGAAGTGTCGAGCGCCTTCAAGCTCTTTGCCGAAGCCAAGTACGCAGCGACCAAGTCGTATTCGCTCGGTCAGCCGACGTTCGACTATTACATCTATGTGCCGGAAGATAACCCCTACATCCCGGCGAGCATTCGTTCAGCGATCGATCCCGAGCTCGGCGGCGTGCTGGTCACGCGGGATAACTTCGACCTTGGCCAGCGCGGCGAAAACATCAAGCGCGATACCTTCCGCTCGGTAATCGGGGCCGAGGGCGATCTCTCATCCTCGCTGCACTATGAAGTGTCCTATGTGTTCGGTCGCACGACCGTGACCAACCGCTTCGTCAACGACCGCTACACCGACCGCTTCAACGCCGCGCTCGATGCGGTACGCGATCCGGCGACCGGTCAGGTGACCTGCCGGATCAACCTCGATCCCACCGCCGGAAGCGCGGTGACGTTCCAACCGGGTGAATGCCGGCCCATCAATCTTTTTGGTGAGGGCGTAAGCGACCCGGCCGGTGTCGATTTTGTCCGTGCCAACACCACCGAGCGTTCGCGCATCACCCAGCACGTTGTGAACGCTTCGTTGTCTGGAGACACGCGCGGCTTCTTCTCGCTTCCCGGCGGTCCGGTGGGCTTCGTGGTTGGCGGTGAATACCGCAAGGAAAGCTCGCGGTTCGTTCCCGACGAGTTGGAGCAACAGGGCCTGACATTCTCCAACAAGCTGGGGATCAGTCAAGGCAAGTTCGATGTGAAGGAAGTGTTCGGCGAACTCGACCTTCCGCTTCTCAAGGACAAGCCGTTGGCCTATGTCCTCGATATCAGCGGCGCGGTGCGTTATGCGGACTACTCGTCGACCGGTGGCGCCACGACCTGGAAGGTCGACGCAGCTTGGGCGCCGGTGCGTGATATCCGCTTCCGTGGCACGATCTCGCAGGCCGTCCGTGCGCCCAATATTGGCGAACTTTATGGCGCGGCCGGGCAGACCTTCACCTTCTTCGACGATCCGTGCCTGCCCTCGAACCAAGGGCTGGGCAAATCGACCCGTCCAGCCAACTGTCAGGCGGTCCTGACCGCTGCAGGCCTTACCCCAGCGCAGATCGCCGGGTTCGAGGACACCCGCACGGTGAACGTCCCGGGCATCAGCAGCGGCAATGCCAATCTGCAACCCGAGAAGGCGCGGACCTGGACGGCCGGTGTGGTGCTGCAGCCGAGCTTCATCCGCGGCCTCGCCATCGCGATCGACTGGTATGACATCAAGCTCAAGCAGGCGATCAACACGGTCGACGCCCAGAAGCTGGCGGAGCTCTGCGTTGATCAGGCAACGATCGACAACCCTTTCTGCGCTGCGATCAAGCGGCAGCCGGGGACCGGTCTGATCGTCGATTACACGGTTTCCCCGCAGAACGTTGCCGCGTTCCGGACCTCGGGCCTGGAACTCAACATCAACTACAACTTCTCGATCGAGAAGTTGGGCGAGTTCCAGCTCAAGCTCGTCGGCAACTATTTGAACAAGCTTACCTTCGTGGATTCGCCGGGAGCCGAGCCGCGCAGCACGCTGGGCGAGACCTATCAGCCGCAGTACCAGGCCTTTGTCAGCGCGAGCTACCAGCGCGGGGCGTTCGGCTTCAACTACAGCCTTTCGTGGTGGGACAAGACCCTGCGCTACTCGGCCGACCGCCTGGCGGGCAATCCGACCTACGTAGATCCCAAGTACGCCTGGTACAAGCAGCGCTGGGTACACAACATCTCGGCCAACTTCACCGTCAACAAGAAGATGGAGTTCTACGGCGGCGTGAACAACCTGTTCAACCAGCAGCCCGATCTCGGTTCGACCACCTATCCGACCGAAACGAGCGGGACGTCGTTCTACGCGGGCTTCCGCGCCAAGTTCTGATACTCTGACCTTACGGGGGAGCGGACCACAAGTCCGCTCCCCGCACGGCACAACCCCAAACGAGAAAGGCCCCGCGAGTGATCGCGGGGCCTTTCCTTTGCGACCCGGACTTCAACCGGTGTTCTTGCTTGTCAGCGCAGCGAGACGACGTTGTCCGATACGCGCGGATCGCGGCGATCACCGCGGTACTGGCTGGCCATCGGCTCGTCCGAGACTTCGAAGACCTCGGTCGCGCCGAAGCCGTTGAACGCGGTCTTCATGGCTGCGCCGTAGGCTCCGAGCATGCCGATCTCGATGAAATCGCCAGCCTTGATGTCCGTCGGAAGCGCGAAGGGCCCTTCCATGTGGTCCATGTCGTCGCAGGTCGGACCCCAGAAGCTGAAGTCAGCCTGTTCGGTCTCTTCGTCCTCGTTCGCCGCGCTCTCACGCAGCAGCCGGACGGGGAAGCGCCAGCCCACGTGTGCGGCATCGAACAGCGCGCCATAGGCGCCGTCGTTGATGAACAGTTCGGTGCCCCGGCGCCGTTCGACGCGCACGATCATCGAGTTGTACTCCGCACAAAGCGCGCGGCCCGGCTCGCACCACAGCTCGGCCGAGTAGGACACCGGCAGCGATTCATAGGTGCGGTCGATCACGCCGAAGTAATCTTCCAGCGGGGGCGGTTCCATGCCCGGGTAGATCGACGGGAAGCCGCCGCCGACATCGATGATGTCGACCGTGACCGATGCATCGACGATCGCCGCGCGGACGCGCTCGAGCGCCTGGACATAGGCGTGGGGGCTCATCGACTGGCTGCCGACATGGAAGCACACACCGAGCGAATCGGCGACCTGACGCGTGGCCTGCAAAAGTTCGCCAGCGCCAGTGAGATCGCAGCCGAACTTCGAGGCGAGGCTGAGCTCGGAGCCTTCAGACGAGACACGCAGGCGCACGCACAGCGTCAGATCCTCAGGCAGCACGCCGCCATTGGCCGTCGTGGTCGCTTCGCGGATCTTTTCCAGTTCCTCGATCGAATCGAGGCTGAACACGCGCACACCGTGGTCACGGTAAGCCTCGACGATCGCGCTCGGCGTCTTGACCGGATGCATGAAACACAGCGTGGCATCGGGCAGCGCCGCGCGCGCCATGCGCACCTCGGCAACCGAAGCCACGTCGTAATGCGTGATCCCGGCATCCCACAGCACGCGGAGCAATTCCGGTGAGGGATTGGCCTTGACCGCATAGAGCGAGCGCCCCGGAAACTTCTCGACGAAGAAACGGGCAGCGCGCGCCGCAGCGTGCGGACGGTTCAGAATGGCAGGTTGGTCGGGCGCGGCTGCGCCGACTACAGCCAATGCATCAGGATGGATGTGCAACTCAAGGGACCCCCAAACGGAAAAATGCGACAAAGCTGCCTTGCGGTTTGGAAGTCCCCATGGGGCAGCGAGGGGGTAAATAGCCCCCCCGCCCTGAACATCAAGTGAAAAAATGGGCACCTCACGTTGATGTCACAAAGGTGAAACAGTTTCGGGGCGAGGCGCGGAAAACCTTAAGCCATCAAGGCTTGCGCGAGCGCACGCCATGCCGGCAGCGAGTGCGGGTCGTTCGCACCGTTTGCTGCCGTGGGGTGCGAGGCGAATCGCGCGACCACCATTTCTGCCACAGGGTCGATCCACAGGGTCTGCCCGTGAATCCCGCGCGCGCTGAAACAGCCGTGGTTATCGTGTGCATGCCACCACTGGCTGCCATAGCTCCACCCGCCCAGCAGCGGATAGGCTGCCTTGTGGAAGCGCTCCGGATCGCCGCCCTTCCGGATGCGTTCGACATCCGCCGCCGGGATCACGCCGAGCCCGCCGAGGCGCAGCGCCTCACCAAAGCGGGCGAGATCCTCGAGCCGCAGATTGAGGCCCCCGCCGGCGAAAGGCGCGCCGGCTTCATCAACAATGAGGTCTGCATCGCCGAGCATGCCGAGCGGCTGCCACAGGCGCTCTGATAGGACCTGCGTGAAGGGTTTGCCGGTGACTCGGGTGATGATCCAGGCCAGCACATCGGTGTTGGGCGTGCGGTAGACGAAACCTGCCCCGTGGGTGCCCTGCCCGGGGACGGTGGTGAGATAGTCCCACAAGTTGTGCGGCCCGCTGTAGCTCGCCGGTCGCGGGGTGAGGCCGAGCGCGGCGCTGTAGGCCCCGATCCCGGAGTTGGGATTGCCGTACTCCTCGGAGAAATCGAGCGCCGTCGTCATGTCGAGGACCTGGCCGATGGTGGCGCTGCCGAAGCCGCTGGGGGCGAGTTCGGGGATCACGCTGTCCACCCGCGCGGCAAGGTCGATCCGCCCTTCGCCGACCAGCATCTGGACCAGCGTGCCGACAAAGCTCTTGGTGACCGAGAAGGCGATATGGCGCGTTTCCGGGCCGGTGACGCCGAACCAGCGTTCGAACACGACTTCACCCCTGTGAAGCACGAGAATGCCATCGGTGAAAGCTGAGAGCAGCGAATCTTCGAAGCTGATTTCTGCGTCCAGACCAAGCGGGGTGAAGCGCACAGTGCCCAGCTCTTTGCGCAGCCCGCGCGGGAACGGCGTACCTTCCCCGCTCGCTGCGACGCGCGCGGTGGGGCAGAAGCTGCGCATGTTGGAATAGGACCAGCGGATCATCGGGAAGCGCATGTGATCGGCGCGCGCGCCAAGGATGCGCTTTTCAGGCGGCGGCGGGGCGCCGACCATCCAGCCCATGATAACAGGGTCGCTGGTCACGCCGTCCAGCTGCACATCCGCCATTTTCATCTCTCCGCCTTGTTTTTTCGTGGCGGAGACGATGCCTCAGGAAACGGGTTCAGGAAAGACGGGCGCGGAAGTCCTCCCACGAAAAACGCTTCACGCATTCGAGCGCGTCGGTCTCGCTGTCCCACAGCCAGATCGAGGGGAGCGGCACGCCGTTGAAGGTCGTGGTCTTGACCATCGAATAGTGCGCCTGATCAAGGAAGGCGAAGCGCGTGCCGGGCTCGGCTAGGCCCGGCTTGCGGTAATCGCCGATGACGTCACCCGCGAGGCACGAGGGGCCGCCGAGGCGGACGGGGGCGTCACCTTCCCCATCCTCGTATTCATCAATAGGCAGCTCACCGAGCATGGCCGGGCGATAGGGCGCCTCAATGACATCGGGCATGTGGCAGGTGGCGGAAATGTCCGTCACGCCAAGTTGCATGCCGTTGACGTGGGTATCAAGCACGGTGCCGACGAGAATGCCCGCATCGAGCGCGACGGCCTCGCCGGGCTCAAGGTAGATCTCGCAGCCGGTTTCGGCCCTAACTGCTTGCAGGAACGCGACAAGTTCGTCGCGCTGATAGTCGGCGCGGGTGATGTGATGGCCGCCGCCGAAGTTCAGCCATTTGAGCTGGCCGAAGTATGGCGCGAGATAGGGCTTCAGCGCGGCCCAGGTGCGTACGAGCGGCTCGAAATCCTGCTCGCACAGGGTGTGGAAATGGATGCCGCTGACGCCTTCGAGGTGCTCCGGGCACAACTGGTCGACCGGGAACCCGAGGCGCGAATGCGGCGCGCAAGGATCATAACGCGGCACTTCACCTTCCGCGTGCAAGGGATTGATACGCAAGCCGATATCGAATGGCTCACCCGCAGCACGTGCGGCCGCGATTTCAGCGGCAAAGCGGGCATGCTGGCCGGGCGAATTGAAGATCACATGATCCGAATGCTGAAGGATTTCGGGCAAGTCCTCCGCCTTGTAGGCTGCGCAGTAGGTGGCAATCTCACCGGCATAGTAGTCTGCAGCAAGCCGCGATTCCCACAGGCCAGAGGTGCACACGCCGTCAAGGTATTCCCCGATCAGCGGCGCGACCCGCCACATCGAGAAAGCCTTGAGCGCGGCAAGGACCTTAATGCCAGCCCGATCACGCACATCAGCGAGAATGCTCAGATTCTGCCTGAGGCGCGCGGCATCGACCACGAAGGCCGGGCTATCGACGCGCGTCAGGTCGAAATGGGCAAAGGCGCCCGGATCACCGGCTCTGGTTTCCATCGGTCCTGTCCCTTCATCCAAACGGCGAGCGGAACACGAGCGCCGCGCCGGCCACGATCAACACGAAACCTGCCAGCTGCGACAGATTTGGCCGCGTGCCGAACAGGAAATAGGCAACACCCACGAAGGTCACGAGGGTGATCGCTTCCTGCATCGTCTTCAACTGCGCCAGCGAGTACCGGCTCGCCCCGATCCGGTTGGCCGGCACGGCGAGCATGTACTCAAACAGCGCCAGCGCCCAACTGGAGAGGACCGCGATCCACAGCGCCCGGTGCGGCGCCTTGAGATGCGCGTACCAGGCAATGTTCATCACGATGTTGGAGCCGACCAGCATCAACGGCGGAAGCCAGAGCGAAGTCGGCATGCCCTCAGAACTCCAGCGGCCCCTCAAGCTCCTTCACCTGCCATGGCAGGCCGTGCTTGTTCAGCATGTCCATATAGGGATCGGGATCGAACTGTTCGATGTTGAACACACCTGCCCCGCCCCACACGCCTTGCACCAACATGGCCGCACCGATCATGGCGGGGACGCCCGTGGTGTAGCTGATCGCCTGGTTGCCGGTTTCGGCATAGGCCTCTTCGTGATCGCAGATGTTGTAGATGTAGAAGGTCTTTTCCACCCCGTCCTTCAGGCCCGTCGCGATATCACCGATATTGGTCTTGCCCTTGGTGAGCGCGCCGAGGCTGGCGGGTTCGGGCAGGACGGCCTTGAGGAACTGGAGCGGCACGATCTCCTTGCCCTCGTACAGGACGGGGTCGATCCGCGTCATGCCAACGTTCTGCAGCACGGTGAGGTGTGTGATATAGGCATCGCCGAAGGTCATCCAGAAGCGGATGCGCTCGATTTCGGGCAGGTGATGCGCGAGGCTTTCGAGCTCCTCGTGGTACATCAGGTACATATTCTTCGGGCCGACCGCTTCGAAATCGAAGGTCTGGCGGATGGTGAGCGCCGGCGTTTCCACCCACGCGCCCTTTTCCCAGCGGCGCGCCGGGGCAGTGATTTCGCGGATGTTGATTTCCGGGTTGAAGTTGGTCGCAAACGGCTGGCCGTGATCGCCGCCGTTGCAATCGAGGATATCAAGCGTGCGGATCGAATCGAGCTTGTGCTTCTTGAGCCAGGTCGCGAAGACCGAGGTCACGCCCGGATCGAAGCCCGAGCCGAGCAGCGCGGTGAGGCCGGCAGCCTTGAAGCGCTCCTGATAGGCCCACTGCCACTTGTATTCGAACTTGGCCTCGTCGATCGGCTCGTAGTTCGCGGTGTCCATGTAGTTGACCCCGGCGGCGAGGCAGGCCTCCATGATGTTGAGGTCCTGATAGGGCAGCGCGAGGTTGACGACGAGCGCGGGCTTGAGTTCGTTCAGCAGCGCGGTGGTGGCGGCGACGTCGTCGGCGTCGAGCTGGTAGGTCGCGACATCGCGGCCGGTGCGCTCTTTCACCGAAGCGGCGATGGCGTCGCACTTCGCAAGAGTGCGGCTGGCGAGCGCAACTTCGCTGAAGATATCAGGGTTCATCGCCATCTTGTGAACGGCAACCGAGCCGACGCCGCCTGCGCCGATGACAAGGACCTTGGCCATAGGGAAACTCCAATCCGGATCGGCACAGCGTCTGCTGGCGCTTCGAAAGCGGTGCCTTTAGGGTATGGGCATGACAAACCCAAGTCCCGAAATGAACCCTGCCCCCTTGGTCCGCGAACCGACGCGCGCCCCAACTCGAGAAGGCGTGCTGCGCGCGGCTGTCAAAGTGAGCGCGCTGGTCCCGCATACGCCCCTGCTGGCGCTGGAGTTGCCGAATGGCGGTCCAACCATCTGGTGCAAGGCCGAATGCCTTCAGCCGATGGGGGCTTTCAAGATCCGCGGCGCGTGGCACCGGATGACCGACCTGACCGAGGAAGAGCGCACGCGCGGCGTGGTCGCGGTTTCGAGCGGCAACCATGCGCAGGGCGTAGCCTGGTCGGCGCGGCGGCTGGGGATTGCCGCGACGATCGTGATGCCCGCCGATGCACCTGCGGTGAAGCTGAACGAGACGCGGCGGTTGGGGGCTGAGGTCGTGCAATACGAACGGCTGACCCAATCGCGCGATGCCATTGCCGCCGCGATTTGCGCCGAGCGGGGCTCGGTGCTGGTCCACGCTTATGGCGATCCCTGGGTGATCGAGGGTCAGGGATCGACCGGGATCGAGCTTGCAGGCCAGATGGAATGCTTTGCCGGCGGCGCGCCTACAAGAATTGTCGCTCCGTGTGGCGGCGGCGGGCTCGCATCGGGGCTGGCGCTGGCGTGCCCCGATGCCGAGGTCGTGCCGGTAGAACCCGAAGGCTGGGATGACGTCACCCGCAGTCTGGCGGGAGGCGCCATTGTAGGTGTCGGCAGCGCGCCGCCGCCGACGGCCTGCGATGCCCTCCAAACCATGGAGACGTTCCCAATCAACTTTGCCGTCATGACCGCGCACGGGATGCGCGGCGTGGCGGTGAGCGAGGCTGAAGTGCGCGCGGCGCAGCGCTATGCCTTCAGCAAGCTCCGTCTCGTGGTGGAGCCGGGCGGCGCGGCGGCGCTGGCGGCGGTGCTGGCAGGCAAAGTCCCGGCGGACGGGCGGACGGCGGTGATCCTTTCCGGCGGGAACGTTGATCCGGCTGCGTTTGCCAAAATGATCGCGGAGGGATGATCGGTTGCAATTGACAATCGAATCGGGCCTATTCACCACAGTGTCAGCAATACTGTGGGGAGCAAAACATGACGGGAATGGAAATCCTGAAGCCGGTGGTCGCGCTTGCGATCTGGACGATGGTGATGTGGTTCTGGATGTATGCCACCCGCATCCCCGCGATCACGGCACTGCCGAAGACGGATGATCCCAACGCCGATGTGGGCTGGACGGGTGCCAAACTGGAAGGCCTGCTATCGCCAAGCATCCAGTGGAAAGCGCACAATTACAATCATCTGCATGAAGCACCTACAGTGTTCTATGCAGTGGCGCTGGTGCTGGCGCTGATTCAGCAGGGCGATGGGGTCAATCTGATGATCGCCTGGGCCTATGTGGGCCTGCGTGTGGTCCACTCGATCTTCCAGTCGACCGTGAACAAGGTGGCGTCGCGCTTTGCGCTGTTCGCGCTTTCGAGCTTGGCGCTGATGGCGCTGATCCTGCACGCCGCGATGGCGGTATTTACGGCCTGACGAACAGGCTCGCCAGCTCGACGTGGGTGGACCAGCGGAACTGGCCCACCGGCACGAGCCCGGCGAGCCGATACCCGCCCTCGATCAGAGTGACGGCATCCTTGGCCCAGCTGGCCGGGTTGCAGCTGATATAAACGATGCGCGGGACCACCGACGTGGCGAGTTGCACCACCTGATCGCGCGCACCGGCGCGGGGGGGATCGAGCAGGACGGCAGCGAACCGGTCCAGCTCGGCCTTCTGAAGCGGATTGCGGAACAGATCGCGGTGAAGCGCGTGGACCGGCCTTCCGTGCATTCGGGCGGCAGCCTGGCAGGCCATATGCGCATCGCGCGCAGCCTCGACCGCGAGGACTTTGGTGCCTGCCCCCTGCCCCGCCAGCGCGAAGGCGAAAGTGCCAAGGCCGGAGAACAGATCGGCGATGGTGGGCGCATTCGCTAGCCACACACAGGCGGCGGCAATGAGCGCCTCTTCGCCATCATGCGTGGCCTGCAGGAACGCACCGGGCGGCAGGCCGACAGGCACGCCTCCGAGCGTTACGGTAACGGGATCGGGCTCCCAAACCGTCTCGGGCCCATCACCCTGATCGAGCGTGAGGCGGGCGACGCCGTTGTCGCGCGCGAAATCGAGCAAGCCTTCGGTCTGCGCGAGCCCTTCCATCTTGAGGCCGGCCATATCGACGGTCGGTCCCTGATCGGCCAAAGTCAGCGCGATATCGACGGAAAGGCTACGCTCGCTGCGCGTCTCGAGCAGGCGGCGCAAGGGGCCGATCAGTGCGGCGAGCTCGGGCGCAAGGACCGGGCATTCCTTACAATCGACGATCTTGTGCGAACCCTGCTCGCGAAAACCCAGCACGACGCGCTTGCCGATGGCCTGCGCATGGAGCGTGGCGCGGCGGCGTGTGGCTGGCGGGGACAAGTGCGGCGGCGCGACTTCGCCCGGATCGAGGCCCTGCCCCCGTGCAGCGCCCTCAACCCGGCCACCGACATAAGCGGCGAGCGCGCTTTCCGAGAGGTGCTGGAGTTGGCAACCCCCGCAGGTCGGAAAGTGCCGGCATGAAGGCGCGGCATGGTCCGGACCGGGCGTCAGCGTGCCGTCCGCCTCGAGCACATCACCTGGCGCGGCAAGCGCAACGTAACGGCCGTCAACCGTCTGGCCTTCGCCCTTGGCGGCGACGCGAATGATAAGGCCGGGGTTGTTCATGGACACGCGGCGCTTAGGGCATAACCCGTGGCGGCCGCAAGGTCTCCGGCAGTAAAGGCAGGCCCGCACCGCCGCGCGGCTTCTCCATGGAGCCACAGGCCTTGCTGCGCGGCGAGGAAGGCGTCCCCGTGGACGGCCAAGCGGCTGGCTATAATCCCGGCAAGGACGTCGCCGCTGCCCGCGACCGAAAGCCAGGCGGAAGCGCGGGGGCTGACGATGACGTCACCGCCGGGGCTGGCGATCAGGCTGTCTGGGCCTTTGAGCAGGACAACGGCCTTCGCGGCCTTTGCCAAGGCCAGCGCGCGGGCGCGGCGGGTGCCGGTGGCGGCAAGGCCGAAAGCAGCTTCAAGCGCAGCCATTTCGCCTTCGTGCGGGGTGAGGACGCGTGGTGCCAAGCCTGGGATTTCCGGGCGCAGCAGCACCAGCGCGTCCGCGTCGATCACGATGGGACGATTTGCGGAAAGAGCAGCGGCAAGACGGGCCGCGGCCTCGGCGCTCCTCCCCAGCCCCGGACCGACGAGCAGCGCAGCAATGCGCGGATCGGCGAGCGCGGTAAGATCGCTGACGTCGCAGACCAGCGTAGGCGGGACGCCTTCGGGCCGCGCGGGTGCGAGCAGCTTGACGTAGCCCGCACCGGAGCGCTGCGCGGCCTCGGCGGAGAGCAGCGCCGCGCCGGGCATCATGCCGGCGACAACCGCGAGCAGGCCGCGCTTGTACTTGTGCGCATCCGGCGCAGGCGGCACGATGCGAGGCTTGGCGAGTACCCGCGCTGCGCCCGGCACCGCCGCCACGCCGATATCGACAAGCCGCAGCGCACCCATCAGCGGAGCGGCGGGCATGGCATAGTGCGCGTGCTTCCAGGCGCCGAGCGCAACCGTTACGTTATAGGTCGGAAGGCCGGGATTGAGCACAGCGCCGCTATCCGCTTCGATCCCGCTGGGGAGATCGGCGGCGATGCGCAGAGTGTGGGTATCCGCAAGACCGGTGAGCAGCGCAAACAAGTCGTCCGGCAGGGGACGCGAGAGGCCGCTGCCGAAAAGGCAATCGAGCAGCACCGCGCCTGCTGGGAACGCGCCGGGCGCATGGACTTCGCCCAAGAAGAGCGCGCGCGCCGAGCGGGCCTCCGGCGTCAGGGGTTCACGCGCGGCGATCACGGTGACGGGAACGCCCTGTTCCATCAGGTAGCGCGCCGCAACGTAACCATCGCCGCCGTTGTTGCCGGGACCGCAGAGCACCGTGACCAGACGCCCGCTCCCGAGTCGCCGCGCCCACTCCCCGAGCGCGCGGCCCGCCACTTCCATCAGCGTCTGCGCAGGTATGCCGCCGTCGATGAGGGCCGCTTCGGCGGCGCGCATCGCGGCGACATCGAGGACCTGGTCTAGGTCAGCCGGCATCCTGCGTGCCGCTCGTGCGGACAATGCCGGAGAGATCGCGCACACCGCCGCGCGCGGCGCTGGTCGTCATCAGGGCATAGGCCTGAAGCGCGAGGCTGACCTTGCGCGGGCGCGGCTTCACCGGCTGCCATCCGCGCGCTTCGGCGGCCTTGCGGCGCTCGGCGAGCGTGGCGTCATCGACCATGAGATTGATCGAGCGGGCGGGAATATCGATCTCGATGCGGTCGCCCGTTTCGACAAGGCCGATCGTGCCGCCCTCAGCCGCTTCGGGCGAGCAATGGCCAATGGAGAGGCCCGAGGTGCCGCCCGAGAAGCGTCCATCCGTAACGAGCGCGCAGGCCGCGCCGAGGCCCTTGGACTTGAGGTAGCTCGTGGGATAGAGCATTTCCTGCATGCCCGGGCCGCCGCGTGGGCCTTCGTAGCGGATGAGGACGACGTCCCCTGCTTCGACCTGCCCGGTGAGGATCGCGGTGACGGCAGCGTCCTGGCTTTCGTAAACCTTGGCGGGACCGCTGAACTTGAGGATATTCTCGTCGACGCCCGCCGTCTTCACGATGCAGCCATCCTTAGCGAGGTTGCCGAAGAGGACGGCAAGCCCGCCATCCTGGCTGAAGGCATGCTCGGCTGAACGGATCACGCCAGTCTCGCGGTCGAGATCGAGTTCCTTCCAGCGGCGCGATTGGCTAAAGGCGACCTGTGTCGGCACGCCGCCGGGTGCCGCCTTAAAGAATTCATGCACTTGCGGGTCATTGCTACGAGAAATGTCCCACTTCTCGATCGCCGCCGCCATGGTCGGGCTGTGGACGGTGGGCAAGTCGGTGTGGAGCAGCCCTGCCCGCTCCAATTGGCCTAGGATTGCCATGATCCCGCCTGCGCGATGAACGTCTTCCATGTGGACGTCGGACTTGGCCGGCGCGACCTTGGAGAGGCAGGGCACGCGGCGCGAAAGGCGGTCGATATCGGCCATGGTGAAGTCGACGCCGGCCTCGTGCGCAGCCGCTAGCAGATGGAGCACGGTGTTGGTCGACCCGCCCATCGCGATATCGAGGCTCATCGCGTTCTCGAACGCGCGGAAGCTGGCGATCTGGCGCGGGAGCACGCTCTCGTCGTTCTCTTCGTAGTAGCTGCGGCACAGCGCGACCGCGCGGCGACCCGCTTCGCGGAACAGCCGCTCGCGGTCGGCGTGCGTTGCCAGCACCGAGCCGTTGCCGGGGAGCGAGAGGCCGAGCGCCTCCGTCAGGCAGTTCATCGAGTTGGCCGTGAACATGCCCGAGCACGAACCGCAGGTCGGGCACGCCGAACGCTCGATCGCCGTGACTTCTTCGTCGGTATACTTGTCGTCCGCAGCCGCGACCATCGCGTCCACGAGATCGAGCGCGACTTCCTTACCGTTGAGGACAACCTTGCCCGCCTCCATCGGCCCGCCCGAAACAAACACCGCGGGCACATTGATGCGCATCGCGGCCATCAGCATGCCGGGGGTGATCTTGTCGCAGTTCGAGATGCAGACCATGGCATCGGCGCAGTGCGCGTTGACCATGTACTCCACGCTGTCGGCAATGAGATCGCGGCTGGGGAGCGAATAGAGCATCCCGTCGTGGCCCATGGCGATGCCATCATCGACCGCGATCGTGTTGAATTCCTTGGCGACGCCGCCTGCCGCCTCGATCTCGCGCGCGACGAGTTGGCCGAGGTCCTTGAGGTGGACGTGGCCGGGCACGAACTGGGTGAAGCTGTTGACGACAGCGATGATCGGCTTGCCGAAGTCGCTGTCCTTCATGCCCGTAGCGCGCCACAGGCCGCGCGCGCCCGCCATGTTGCGGCCGTGGGTGGTGGTTCTGGAACGATAGACCGGCATTGGCATTCTCTCTCGAAGATTGGGATTCGCCCGCAGGCGATCATGCAGCGCACCTACCGCAAGCGGGCTTTCGGGTCGAAAGTAATCTCCGCAACCATCCTGCGGATCACCCTTATGTGCCGAGCGCGATGGCAACCTGATTGGCGATGCGGGCGAGGCGTTCGGCCCACAAGGCGTGGTTGGCAGGGTCCGCAATCTGGTCCTGCCGCACCTCGATGCCGAAATAGGGCCGCCCTTCGGCCTCGGCGTGGCGGTTCATCGTCGCGTTGAGAAGGCGGCCCGAATAGGGTTCCTGATCGCCGACGACGAGGCCTTCGGCTTCTAGCAACGGAATCGCGAGGCGCGCGGCGCGGTCGTCTTCGTTGTAGAGCACGCCGACCTGCCAGGGCCGCTGCTGCGCGGGATCGCTGGCAAGCTGCGGCGTAAAACTGTGGAGCGAGAGGATCAGCGCGGGCGGTGCCGAGTCGAGCAGCGCCGCGAGCGCTTCATGGTAGGGCCGGTAGAAGCGCGCGAGGCGGGCTTCGTGGCCGGCATGATCAAGCGCATTGCCGGGAATGGCATGGCCGTCACTGGCAATGGGGCAGACGGTGGGGCCGTGCTCGTCGCGGTTGAAATCGCATACGAGACGGCTGACCCCGCCCAGGAACGCGGCGATTCCGGGGCGCTGGGCCATATGGGCAGCCACACCGGCAACGCCGATATCGACGGCAATGTGCTGATCCAGCAGCGCGAGATCGATGCCGAGATCGATATCGGCCGGAACCCGGTTCGAGGCGTGATCGGACACGACGAGAATGCCGCCGAAACGCGGGGTGCCGAGGATTTCGTAGGCTTCAGACTTCATGATTTCCCTTAGCCTTTCGTGTCGAACGAAGTCGAGACACCACCCACGGCGTATAGTGCCTCGACTTGGCTCGACACGAACGGGATGGGGTTAGCGAAGCCTGCCAGCAAGATGCCACCATGCCGCTGGCATTGTCTTGGCAGCAGCGTCGCGCGCCTCCGGCGTGTCGTAGAGCGCAAAGCAGGTAGCGCCCGAGCCGGACATGCGGGCAAGCCATGCGCCGCTCGCGGCAAGCGCATCAATGACGTCAGCGATTTCGGGAACGAGCGCGATGGCGCTGGGTTCCAGATCGTTGCGGCCTTCGTGCGCGATTGTGCGCAGATCGCCTGATGGCATGGGGCCGCGGTCGATCCCGTCCCAGCCCTGGAACACCGGCCTTGTGGCGAGCGGGATGCGCGGATTGACGAGAAGGACCGGGGTTCCGGCGAGATCGTTGGGAACGGGTTCAAGCTCGGTGCCGGTGCCGCGCCCGATGCAGGCCGTGCTGAGCACGCATGCAGGCACATCTGCCCCAAGCTTCGCAGCGCGGGCGTGCCAATCATCCGGCAGCCCGTGCTCCCGCTCGACCATGCGGAAAACCGCGCCGGCATCGGCCGAACCGCCGCCGAGACCTGCCGCGACGGGTAGCCGCTTCTCGAGCGTCACGGCCCAACCCTTGACGTGGGGCAAGGAATTCAAGGCTTTGGCGACGATATTGCCGAAAGGATCGGAGAGTCCGGTGGCAAACTCGCCCACCACATGAAGGCTGTCTGCGCCCGCAGGTTCCGCTGCCAGTTCATCGCCCGCATCGACGAACGCGAACAGCGTCTCGAGCTCGTGATAGCCATCCTCGCGCCGCCGCCTGATGTGGAGCGCAAGGTTGATCTTGGCGTAGGCGGTTTCGCGCACTTATTCCTCCCCCATCGGGGGAGGGGGACCATCCGCAGGATGGTGGAGGGGCACGGCGCGGTTGGGCGCGAGCTTTGCCGCACGTTCGGCACAAACTTCGTTTATTCGGCGAATGGCTAGGTTCAGGTCTTCGAGAATCACTTTAGCTGGGACCCTTAGCGTCGCCACGCCCTGCGACCGGAGAAAATGGGAGCGTGCCGCATCACGCTTGGCGGCATCGACTGAGTCATGGGCGAAGCCATCAACCTCGATGGCCAGCTTTGCCGCCGCACAGTAAAAATCGAGCACGTACACACTCGCCGGGTGTTGTCGGCGAAACTTGAAATCGCCGGGCCGTTCCCTGAGCGCCCGCCAAAGTATGCCTTCGGGAAGGCTCATCTCGCTGCGCAGCTTGCGGGCCCGTTTAACCGTGTCACAAGGTCCGGTGATCACGCTGGGTGCCCCTCCACCACCTTCGGTGGTCCCCCTCCCCGTTCCGGGGAGGAATGAGACCGCGCCGCTCCATCACATGTTCGGATAGTTCGGGCCGCCGCCGCCTTCGGGCGTCACCCATTCGATGTTCTGCGTCGTGTCCTTGATGTCGCAGGTCTTGCAGTGGACGCAGTTCTGCGCGTTGATCTGGAGGCGCGGGTTGCCGTCCTCGCCGGTGAGGAATTCATAGACACCAGCGGGGCAGAAGCGTGCTTCAGGCCCGGCGTAAAGCGGCAGATTGATCGCGGTCGGAACGCTCGGGTCCTTGAGCACGAGGTGGCACGGTTGGTCCTCCTCGTGGTTTGTGTAGGAGAACGAGACCGAGGTCAGGCGGTCGAAGCTGATCACGCCGTCGGGCTTGGGATATTCGATCGGCTTGAACAGGTCGGCGCGCATCGTGTGCTCGCTGTCCTTGTGGTGCTTCATCGCGCCGATCGGATTCACCTTGAGCACGCGCGCCCACATGTCCGCACCGGCCAGCACGGTGCCGAGCGAGCCGCCGAATTTGGCAACCAGCGGCTGCGCGTTCTGGACGAGCTTCAATTCCTTGGCGATCCAGCTTTCCCGCACGGCGCTGTCATATTCGCCAAGCTCATCCTGTTCGCGGCCATTGGCCATGGCAGCAGCAATCGCTTCGGCGGCGAGCATGCCGCTCTTCATCGCGGTGTGGCTGCCCTTGATGCGCGGCACGTTGACGAAGCCTGCCGAGCACCCGATGAGCGCACCGCCCGGGAAAGCAAGGCGCGGCACCGACTGCCAGCCACCTTCGTTGATCGCCCGCGCGCCGTAGGAAACGCGGCGGCCACCTTCGAGGATTGCGCGGATCGCCGGATGCTGCTTCCAGCGCTGGAATTCCTCGTAAGGGTAGACGTAAGGGTTCGCGTAATCGAGCGCGGTAACAAAGCCCAAGGCGACTTGGTTGTTCGCCTGATGATAGAGGAAGCCGCCGCCCCACGCATTGCTTTCCGAAAGCGGCCAGCCCTGCGTGTGGATCACGCGGCCGGGCACATGCTTTTCAGGATCGATGTCCCACAGTTCCTTGATGCCGATGCCGTAGACTTGCGGCTGGCAATCGCGCTCAAGGTCGTACTTGCCCTTGAGCTGCTTTGTGAGGTGTCCGCGCGCACCCTCTGCAAACAGGGTATATTTCGCAAGCAGTTCCATGCCCGGCTGATAGTCCGGCTTCTTGCTGCCATCCTTGGCGATGCCCATGTCGCCAGTGGCGACGCCGCGCACCGCGCCCTTGTCGTCGTAGAGAATTTCGGCGGCGGGGAAGCCCGGGAAGATCTCGACACCGAGCTCGGTCGCCTGATCGGCCAGCCAGCGGCAGAGGCTGCCAAGGCTGCCAGTGTAGTTGCCGTGGTTCGACATGAAGGGAGGCATCGGCCAGTGCGGCAGCGCCGTCTTGCCGGAGCGGGTCAGCACCCAGTGCCAGTTGTCGGTGACAGGGGTTTCCGCCATCGGGCAGCCCGCCTCTCGCCATTCGGGCAGCAGTTCATCCAGCGCCTTGGGATCGACCACCGCGCCCGAGAGGATGTGGGCGCCGATTTCCGAGCCTTTTTCGAGGATACAGACCGATATCTCGGAATTGACCTGCTTGAGGCGGATCGCCGCTGCGAGGCCGGCAGGCCCGCCGCCGACAATCACGACGTCATACGGCATCGATTCCCGTTCGCTCATTCTCTCTCGCTCCGACCCCATATTGGGCACGCTGTGCCCCGAAAGCTCTAGCGCCTGCCTTGAAAGCTGCGGCCAGCAAGGTCAAGACCGCTTGGTGATGGGACTGCTAGACACAAGTGACAGGTCGTTGGGGAAGGCGCTCGAAGCCGCGCTCGGCTGGTGGGCCGAGGCCGGGGTCGACATGGCCTTTGTCGATGCGCCGCAGGATTGGCTGGCGGCTGAGGCTCCAGCGCCTGCGGCCAAAGCGGCGCCAGCCCTTCCGCCGACCGAGAAGCGGCCGCCGCGCGTCTCCGCGCAGGTAGCAGAACCTGGGCCAATTGCTGAAGATCGCAGCGGATGGCCCGAAAAAATAGAGGATTTTGCCACCTGGTGGCTCTCCGAACCATCGCTTGCGCCGCGCGGTGCAAAGCGGCTCGCACCGGTTGGGCGACATGGGGCTAAACTCATGGTTCTGGTGCCGATGCCGGCCGAGGACGATGGCGAGGCGCTGCTTTCGGGCCGGTGCGGCAAACTGCTAGATGCGATGCTATCCGCCATGGGTATCGATCCGGGCGAAGTCTACCGCGCCTCGGCCCTGCCCAGCCGAATCGCCTTGCCCGATTGGGCAGGACTGGGCAGCGCTGGCCTTGGTGAAGTGCTCAAACGACATGTCGCACTCGTCGCACCGCAGCGTATGCTGGTATTCGGCCGCGGCGACATCTCGGCGCTATTGGGGCACGGCTCAGCGCATAATGCTCACCATTTACGCGCACTTAACCATGAGACTGGCACAGTTATGGCGGGTTTCGAATACGATCTCGAGACTTTGCTGGCCAAGCCGAGCTGGAAGGCGGGGGTCTGGCAGCGCTGGTTGGACGGGGCAGCAACGGACGCTGCTGCGGCATGACGACAAGGGCTGGCAGACTGAAACGGGAAGAGATCCGGAGTGGGATATTCGTGCGGGGCCAATCATTAATGAAAGTGAGCCGCACCGCCATGCTTGCTGTGGCCGCCGTGCTTGCGATCGGTACGGCCGCCCCGGCTGCCGCCAATAGCGCTGCCGCCGAGTATTTCCGTTCGCGCGCTGACCGCACGTCGGTCCCTGCCCTGCTCAGCCAGGAAGACCGCGCCTACTACAAGCAGATGTTCGGCGCGATCGAGCGCGAGGATTGGACCACGGTGCAGACGCTGCTCACGCAGCGCGCCGATGGCCCGCTCCACGCCGTGGCGCGGGCACAATACTACCTCGCGGCGAGTTCGCCGCGTGCCGAACTGGCGCCGCTGACGCAGGTTCTGTCCACCGCACCCGAATTGCCCTGGGCAGAGCAGCTGGGCCGCCTTGCCCTCAAGCGCGGCGCGACCGAGCTACCCGCCTTCCCCAGCGCACAGCCGATGGTCTCGCTCCCCGGCCTTCCTAAGCGCATCAAGCCGCGCCCCGTGGCGGATGGCACGATGCCCGACAGCGTGGCGCTGGCGATCCAGGACCGCATCAAGAACGACGATCCACTCGGCGCGCGCGTGCTGCTCGATGGTATCGAGTCCAGCCTCTCGGTCGAGGCACGGGCCGAATGGCATCAGCGCGTGGGCTGGGCCTTCTACATTGAGAACGACGACGCTAATGCGCGCAATGTCTCGCTCGGCGCGCTGCAAGGGGCAAACGGGCCGTGGGTAGCCGAAGCGCTGTGGACGGCCGGGCTTGCCGCCTGGCGGCAGGGCGATTGCCAGAACGCAGCGGCAAGCTTCGAACAGGCGGCCAGCGCCGCGCAGAACGATGAACTGAACGCCGCCGCCAACTATTGGGCCGGGCGCGCTTGGATGCGGTGCCGGGCGCCCGAAAAGGTTGCCACCGCGCTGCGCAGCGCGGCGCGGCTGCGCGATACGCTTTATGGCATGATCGCCAGCGAAGCGCTCGGCCTCAAGGAAACCACCCTCGCCTCGGCGCCGGACTTCACCTCGGAAGACTGGCAGCAACTCCGTCAGGTCAGCAACGTGCGCCTTGCGGTGGAACTGGCCGAGATCGGCGAAGATGGCCTTGCCGACGAATTGCTGCGTTATCAGGCCCGGATCGGCGATCCCTCGCTATACGCGCCGCTTTCGCGCCTTGCGCGCGATCTCGGCCTGCCTGCAACGCAGCTGTGGATGGCTTACAACGCGCCGTCCGGTGCCAAGGCTGATGCCGCCGCGCGCTTCCCTGCGCCGCGCTGGGTGCCGGCGACGGGCTGGAAGGTCGATCCGGCGCTGCTGTTTGCCCATTCGCTGCAGGAATCGAACTTCCGCACGGCAGTCGTCAGCCCTGCCGGCGCGCGCGGGCTGATGCAGGTCCTCCCCGGCACGGCCCGCGGCCTTACCCGCAATGAACCGGCCATGGTCGGCCGCGAGAAGCAGCTCGACCTGCCAGACGTCAACATGGCGTTCGGCCAGGGGTATCTGGTGCAGCTAAAGGATTCGGGCGCGACCGGCGGCCTGCTGCCCAAGGTGATCGCGGCCTACAACGCCGGACCGATGCCGATCGCGCGCTGGAACAGCGAGATCCGCGACAATGGCGATCCATTGCTGTGGATGGAATCGATCCCCTATTGGGAAACGCGCGGTTACGTATCGATCGTGATTCGCAATTACTGGATGTACGAGCGCCAGGCCGGTGGCCCTTCGGAAAGCCGCATCGGACTTGCACAGGGCATGTGGCCGAAGTTTCCGGGCCTGACCGGCGCGGAAAGCGTGAGGATGGCTTCGCGTGGCAATTGACCCTTCGCGCACCTTCAAACCGATCAACATCGCGGTCCTGACCGTTTCGGACACGCGAGGGCCGGAGGACGATACCTCCGGCGATATCCTCGCCGAACGGGTAAGGGGCGCAGGCCACCATCTCGTCGCGCGGGCGATCGAGAAGGACGATGCCGGCCGCATCGCGAGCCGGCTCAACAACTGGATCGATGATCGCAGCGTGGATGCGGTGGTGATCACCGGCGGCACCGGCCTGACCGGCCGCGATGTTACGCCGGAAGCTCTCGACCGCGTGAAGACCCGCGATATTCCGGGCTTTGGCGAGCTGTTTCGCTGGCTCAGCTTCAAGACTATCGGCACCAGTACCATCCAGTCGCGCGCCTGCGCGGTGGTGGCGCGGGGCACATATATCTTCGCGCTCCCCGGTTCCAACGGGGCGGTGAAGGACGGCTGGGACGGTATCCTTGCCGAGCAGCTCGACAGCCGCAACCGGCCCTGCAACTTCGTCGAGCTCATGCCCCGCCTGCTCGAGAAGTAGGTTCACTCCATAAAGGAATGTTGCGAGCCCTCGCAGCAAAACGTCACGTCCGGCGCAGCACCATGACCGTGTTGGCATGCATCGGCAGCGGTCCGTAGACCATGCGGATTGCGCGGTCGCATCCGCTGCGCACAACATCTTGCGCCTTGCGTGCGATGCGGCCGGGGAGGCCACCGGCATACGGCCGGAATGGCCGCCCGGCATAGACCACCTCGAGCGCGAGGCCCTGCGCCATCTGTTCGACAATCGGGGCCGACAGCACTGAAACGTGCGTCTGGTCGCCATGCTGGATTGGCAGCGAAAGCGGGCTCTGCCCGTTCGGGAACCGGGCGAACAGCAATCCGCCCGGCTCCAGCAGGCGCGCGGCGGCGGCGAGCAGTTCGCTGCTCTGAGCGCGCGTCAGGTGTTCCATCACATCGATTGCGGCGATCACCCGAAGGCGGCCCGGGAGGACGTCCTTCCACGCGGTGAAGTCCAGCGGAAGGAGCCCCACGCCGGCAGCCACGGCCTTTTCCCGCGCGGCGGCCTGGACTTCCGATCCGAAGACCCGCGCACCCTGAGCCGCTGCCCAGCCGAGGAAATTGCCATTGCCAAAGCCGACTTCGGCCACCAGCGCGCCCGCCGCCACCGAACCGCCTAGATAGTGCGCGAAGAACTGTGCATCGGTCGGCGATGGCTGCATGAACGGTGCGTCATCCCAGCCCTTGAGCGCCTGATAGTGAAGATAACCGTCTTCCATTGCATGCTCCGTCCACGTGCGCGCAGAATGATGCCGGCTGGACCCGTTGCCACAACCTCAGTCGGCCCCGAAATGGAGCTAGAGCGGCAGCGCGGGCGCTTGAAAACTGCTGGAAATCGCCAATTGTTCTATATATGTTCCGTTCATGGGCAGATCCGATTTCATTGTTCGCGGGCGCGGGGCGCAATCGGCACGGGTTCCCACGCGCTTCGGATTGAACACGCGGGAGGCTGACGGCGACTGGCTCGATGCCGCGGCCAGCGTCGATGGACCGGGCCCCAAGCTACGCACGACGGTGACCGAGGAGTTTCCCAAGACGGCAATCGCCTGGAACACTTCGCCCGACATCCCATTCGATCGCTCGCTCAATCCCTATCGCGGGTGTGAACATGGCTGCGTCTATTGCTATGCGCGGCCGACACATGCCTGGCACGATCTCTCGCCGGGCCTCGATTTCGAGACGAAGCTGTTTGCCAAGCCTTCCGCGCCCGATCTGCTGCGCAAGGCCTTCGCGGCGCGCGGATACCGCCCTGCCCCGCTGGCGCTCGGCACGAATACCGATCCCTACCAGCCAATCGAAGCGCGCTACCGCATCACCCGGCGCGTGCTGGAGCTGTGCCTAGAAACCGGGCATCCGGTGACCGTCACCACCAAATCAGCGCGGGTCCTCGATGATCTCGATCTGCTGACTGCGCTGGCGCAGCGCGGCCTCACCGCAGTTTCGATTTCGGTCACCAGCCTCGACCCAAAGCTCTCAGGCATTCTGGAACCGCGCGCTTCGGCCCCGGCAAAGCGCCTCGCCGCGCTCGAAGCGCTGGCGAAGGCTGGCGTGCATGCCAATGTCTCCGTCTCCCCGATCATTCCGGCGATAACGGACAGCTTTATCGAGGAGATCCTTGCCGAAGCGGGTGCGCGCGGGGTCCAGTCGGCGAGTTGGATCATGCTGCGCTTGCCGCACGAAGTAGCGCCGCTGTTTCGCGAGTGGCTCGACCTGCATTTTCCGGACCGTGCCGCCAAGGTCATGGGAATTGTGCAATCGGTGCGCGAGGGCAAGGACAACGATGCGCGCTTCTTCAGCCGGATGAAGCCGACGGGCGTCTGGGCCGATCTGGTGCGGGGCCGCTTCCGGCTGGGGATGAAGCGCGCCGGTATCCCGCAGGCCAAGCCAGTGCTCGATTGCAGCCAGTTCCGCGCCCCCAGCCGCGACGGACAGCTGGACCTGTTCTAATCCGGTCGCTCGCCCGTGGGGAGATAGCGCCGCTCACCGGAGATAGGATCGTACCAGACTTCGAGAATCTGGCCGGACTGGTGATCAATCTCGCGCTCGGCCGTCAGCTGCCAGGTGCCGCGCGAGCGGCGTCTACGCTCGAGGTAACCCGCGTCGAACACGGTGCCGACCGCGATCAGCGCTGCAAGCACGAACAGCGGGAAACCGCCGCCATCCTTGCCGGCCGCCTGCATCAACACGCCGCCGATCGCGGCAAGCCCGGCAAGAACCAGCGCGACGATGCGGCCACTCGGCGTCACGCCATCACCCTTGGGGCTTCAGCTTGACCGCCGTGCCATAGGCGACGACTTCGTTCATCGTCTGACCGATGGAGCCTGAATCGAAGCGCATCATCACGACAGCGTCCGCGCCCATCAGCGCCGCGTTCATCACAAGGCGGTCGATGGCATGGCGGCGCGTGTCTTCCACCAGCGCCGAGTATTCCTTGATCTCGCCGCCGATGATCGAGCGAAGCCCGGCGACGATGTTGCCGCCAAGGCCCCGGCTGCGCACCACCACGCCGAAGACCTGCCCGAGGCATTCGGTCACCTCACGGCCAGCGACGTTTTCAGTGGTGGCGATGATCATCAGGCGAGGCTTTCCCTTGGAGCAAAACGCACAAGCCGCGATGTGGCGACGGCTGCCTGTCGGTGGACGACGACCGGAGCATAGTCCGGATCCTTGACCATGCCCATGAAGGATGCAGCATCGGGATAGGCCATGACGAAGGTCTCGTCCCACTCCCATTCGGCAGGCCCGGTCACCATCGCCTCGAACCCGCCGGCCCAGACGATATGTCCGCCGGAACGGGCCAGCACTGGCTGGATCGTCCGCATGTACTCGCGGTAGGCCTCCGCACCCGTCAGCCCCTTGTCGGCCAACGGATGGCCTTCGGGATAGGCGGCAAGCTCGCGGAAGCGGACGAGGTTGAGCATATGGATCGGCGTGTCGCGAGGCAGGGCCTTGAACTTCGCGAAGTTCTCGCGGCTGGGATCGATATAGACTTCGGTCATATCAGGCGCTCCACTGCCAGTCGCGGAACTGGTCCCGCAGGTCTTTCTTGCTGATCTTGCCGGTGCCGGTGTGGGGGATTTCATCCACGAAGGCGACCGCATCGGGCAGCCACCACTTGGCGACCTGGGTGCCAAGATACTCGCGCAGACCATCCGGGCAGACATCCACGCCGGGCTTCTTTACCACCACCAGCAATGGCCGCTCGTCCCAGCGCGGGTGGTAGACACCGATGGCGGCGGCCTCAGCCACGCCGGGGAAGCCGATGGCCGCGTTTTCGAGCTCGACCGAGCTGATCCATTCGCCGCCCGATTTGATCACGTCCTTGGTGCGGTCGGTCAGTTGCAGCGTGCCGTCGGGGTGGATCACCGCGACATCGCCGGTGTCGAACCAGTTCTCGGCGTCAGTCGCAGGGCCCTCCGCCTTGAAGTAGCGACCGACCACCCAGGGCCCCCGCACCTGCAGCGCGCCGGAGGCCTTGCCATCGCGGGGCAGGACCTTGCTGTAATCATCGAGATCGACACAGCGCAGCTCGACGCCGAAGGGCACACGGCCCTGCATCGCCTTGACCGTGACCTGCTCGTCGAACGAGAGCTCGTCCCAGTTCGAGGTTTCGGTTCCGGTCGTGCCGATGGGCGAGGTTTCGGTCATACCCCAGGCATGGGCAACGCGCAGGCCCTTCTTCATGAAGCGCTCGATCATCGCGCGCGGCATCGCTGAGCCGCCGCAAACGACGGTGTGAAGCGAGGCCGGGATGTCCTTGCTGTTGGCGTCGATGTACTGGAGCAGACTGAGCCAGACCGTGGGCACACCCGCCGAGGTGGTAACCTTCTCGCGCTCCATCAGTTCGCAGAGCACCGATGCCTCGTTGACCGCGCTGTAGACGAACTTGGCGCCCGCCGCCGCCCCGGCCCAGGGCAGGCCCCAGCTCGCGGCATGGAACATCGGCACGATCGGCAGCGCGACAGTGCGGCAATCCATGCCGAAGACCTGCGGGGTCATCGCGGTCATGGCGTGGAGCACGGTCGAGCGGTGCTCATAGAGCACGCCCTTCGGATTGCCGGTGGTGCCGCTGGTGTAGCAGAGCATGCAAGGATCGCGCTCGTCGCCATCGGCCCATTCGCCCTCGCCGTCTTCGCTGGCGATCCAGTCCTCGAAGTGCTCGGCCGGGCCGCTGCTGTCGAAGCAGATGTAGTGCTCGATCGTCTTCCAGCGCGGCTTCATCCGTTCGATAATCGGCGCGAAGGCAGCATCAAACAGCAGGACGCGGTCTTCGGCGTGGTTGGCGATGTAATCGAGCTGATCATCGAACAGGCGGGGATTGATCGTGTGCAGAACCCCTCCGACGCCGACTGCGCCGTACCACGTCACGAGGTGGCGGTGGTGGTTCATGGCGAGGGTCGCCACGCGGTCGCCCGGCTTGATCCCCAGCTTTGCGAGCTTTTGCGCCATCCGCATCGCATCGTGGCGAATGCCGGCCCAGGTAGTGCGGGTCTCGCTGCCATCGGCCCAGCGCGAGACAATCTCGCGGCCACCATGTTCACGCGCGGCATGGTCGATGAAACGCGTCACGCGCAGCGACCAATCCTGCATGGCGCCCAGCTGCATGCCTTACTCCCCTTTTACGTTGATTGTTCTATTCGACGAGCCGCAGATGCCGGTCCGGCCTTGCGGTGAGGGCCACATTGGCAAGCCCTTCCACCGGAATCAATCGCTCGATTACATCCGAATCAAGTGAGAAATCATTGCCGAGCCGCATGACCGGTTCGCGCGACGTACCAGTGCGCAGGCGGGCGATCACTTCACCCCTTGCGCCCTCGGCGCGCGGCAGCAGCAGCGCGAGTTCGGACATGGCTTCGGGCCTGGTCACATCAAGCTTCAAAAGCATGCGCGCGGCGCTGCTGACCGAGGCCAGCGGGCGCGCGCCGCGCACGGTGATGCGCGGTGGCTCATCCGGGTTCGGGCGGTCCAGCTCGACATTGAGGAGGACGCAGGTCCCCTCGCGCGCCCATTGCTGGAAGGGCTCGACAAGGCTTTCCTCGAAGCATGAGGCGGAGAACTGCCCGGTGCTGTCCGAGAAATCGGCTGCAATAAAATCATTGCCCTTCTTCGTCTTGCGCCGGTTCACGTTCTCGACGAGCGCGGCCATGACGGCACCGGTGCGGGAGCCCCCGGCGTCCCCGTCGCCGCTCATCAGGCTGCCATAGCTGCGTGCGCCATTGGCGGAGGCAACGGCGCGGTATTCGGTGACGGGGTGCGCGGCGAAATAGAACCCGAAGGTATCACGTTCGGCTGCCATCTGATCGGCGCGCGACCAAGGTGCGGCCTCCGAAAGCCGCGTTGCCGGGACGGCATGGTCCTCTGCGCCGAACAGCCCAGCCTGCCCCGATGTGCGCGAACGGACGGCTTCGTCGGCCACGGCCATGAGCAGCTCCGCGTTGGCCGTGATCTGCGCACGGTTGGGCTCCAGCGCATCGAACGCCCCCGCGGCGGCGAGCGCTTCGAGCCCGCGCCGGTTCATCGCGCCCGCAGGCAAGCGGCGAAAAAGGTCATCAAGGCTGGTGTAAGGCCCGGAGGCCTCGCGCTCCGCGACGATGGCGTCCATCGCCTTTTCGCCGACATTGCGCAGCCCGGCGAGCGCATAGCGCACGGCATAGCCGTCTTCGGTGCGTTCGACGGTGAACTCGGCCTCCGACCGGTTGATGTCCGGCCCATGGAGCGCGATCCCCGAGCGGCGCATGTCGTCGACAAACACGGCCAGCTTTTCCGACTGGTGCATATCGAAGCACATCGAGGCGGCGTAGAATTCGTGCGGATAGTGCGTCTTGAGCCAGGCCGTCTGATAGGCGAGCAGCGCGTAAGCAGCGGCGTGGGACTTGTTGAAACCGTAGCCCGCGAACTTGTCGATCAAGTCGAACAGCTCGTTGGCCTTCTTGGCGTCGATCCCTGAAACGGTCAGGCAGCCATCCACGAAGCGCTGGCGCTGCGCGTCCATTTCGGCCTGCACCTTCTTGCCCATGGCGCGGCGCAGCAAGTCGGCGTCGCCCAGCGAGTAGCCCGCAAGGATCTGCGCGGCCTGCATGACCTGTTCCTGATAGACGAAAATCCCGTAGGTTTCGGCGAGGATGACCGAGAGCTTTTCGTGCGGGTACTCGATCGCTTCCAGACCGTTCTTGCGGCGGCCGAAGAGCGGGATGTTGTCCATCGGGCCTGGGCGGTAGAGCGAAACGAGCGCGATGATGTCGCCGAAATTGGTGGGTTTCACCGCCGCCAGCGTGCGGCGCATGCCTTCCGATTCCAGCTGGAACACGCCGACGGTATCGCCCGACTGGAGCAGCTTGTAGACCTGTGCGTCATCCCACGCGAGCCGGTCGAGATCGATCTGGATACCGCGCTTGGCCATAAGATCGACCGCTTTACGCAGCACCGAGAGCGTCTTCAGGCCAAGGAAGTCGAACTTCACGAGGCCCGCTTCCTCGACGAACTTCATGTCGAACTGCGTGACCGGCATGTCCGAGCGCGGATCGCGATAGAGCGGGACGAGCTGCGCAAGGGGCCGATCACCGATCACGACGCCTGCAGCGTGGGTCGAACTGTTGCGCGGCAGGCCTTCCAGTTGCATCGCAAGGTCGATGAGGCGGCGCACTTCGGGATCGCGGTCGTATTCGCGCTTGAGGTCCGCGATGCCATTGAGCGCGCGGGGCAGCGGCCAGGGGTCGGTCGGATGGTTGGGCACCATCTTGCACAGGCGGTCGACCTGCCCGTAGCTCATCTGGAGGATGCGCCCCGTATCGCGCAGCACAGCGCGGGCCTTGAGCTTGCCGAAGGTGATGATCTGCGCAACGTGATCGTCGCCATATTTGCGCTGGACATAGCGGATCACTTCGCCGCGCCGGGTTTCGCAGAAGTCGATATCGAAGTCCGGCATCGAGACGCGTTCCGGGTTGAGAAAGCGTTCGAACAGCAGGCCCAATTTGATCGGATCGAGATCGGTGATGGTGAGCGCCCAGGCGACGAGCGAACCCGCACCGGAACCACGCCCCGGCCCCACCGGAATGCCCTGTTCCTTGGCCCACTTGATGAAGTCGGCCACGATCAGGAAGTAGCCGCCGAAGCCCATGCGGTTGATGATGCCGATCTCGAATTCGAGCCGGTCGCGGTACTGTTTCACCTCGTCCCAGTGCCCCTCGGCGCGCAGGACTTCGGCAGGCAGGTTGTCCATCTCCTCGACCGGACAGGTGAGCGCTGCGGTGAGTTCCTCGGCGGCGGCATCGGGGTAGTAGGGCCTGAGGCGCACGACGAGACCGGTGCGCGAATCCTCGGCCATCATCCGCGCCTCGCCTTCCTTGTCGCCGGCGAGGCTGGGGAGGATCGGCTTGCGGTAGGGCGGCTTGTAGGCGGTGCGCTGCGCGACGACGAGGGTGTTGGCGAGCGCTTCGGGAAGATCGGCGAAGATCTCTTCCATCATCGGCGCGGGCTTGATCCACCATTCCTTGGAGGAGCGCGGACGATCGGTGGAATCGACGTGGGTGGAGCTGGCGATGCAGAGCATCGCATCGTGGGCATCGTAGAATGCACGCTCGGCAAAGCAGGCCGGATTGGTCGCGACAAGCGGAAGATCGCGGGCGTAGGCGAGATCGATCAGCGCGTCCTCGGCGGCCATTTCGGCGGGATCATTGCGGCGGGCGAGCTCGATATAGAGACGCTGCGGGAACAGCGCTTCGATCTCGGCGAGATAGGTCTCGGCGGCGGTTTGCTGGCCATCGGCGAGCAGACGGGTGAGTGCCCCCTCCCCCGCCGCCGTCAGGCAGAGCAGGCCGTCGGTATGACCCGCGAGTTCGGCCAGCGGCACATGCGGCGCGAATTCCAGCGGGCGCGCAAGGTGCGCCTGGCTGACGAGGTGGCAGAGGTTGTCATACCCCGCCGCATCCTGCGCATAGAGCGCGAGCCAGTCGATAGTGGGCGCAGAGGCCCCGAAGCCGGTATTCGCTGCCCCTTCCCGCGCCGGACGGGCCACCGCGAGCATGGTGCCGATGACGGGCTGGACGCCCGCATCGAAGCAGGCCTTGGCAAAGGCAACACTGCCATAAAGCCCGTTGCGGTCGGTGATCGCCGCCGCCGGAAACCCCCGCTCCGCCGCCGTCTTGGCGATCGCCTTGGGATCGATCGCGCCATCGAGCATCGTGTAGGAAGAGAAGACACGAAGGGGAACGAAGGAGGCGTGGGGCATTAGGAGACGCTAGGGCGTGGAGAGCGATTCTACGAGGGACATAGGGGCAGCTTGCCCACAAAACCTGTCGAGAAAATTCCGCAGTAGCAGTTGAGGCTTTAGATCAAAAAATCAAATAACTCGCCCGCTTCTCAGAAATATAAGATAGCTCTTATCAGAAAAATTTGCCAAACTCACGGTCAATATTTATATATTCTATACATTGTCGCAAATAATGGTTCTGATGACGCAATGTATGAAGGCGAAAATTCAAAAACCACCTGACACTTATCATCAATAAGATGGCGTTTATCATCAGATGTGACCGCTATGAACCTACTGCCTATTGGTGTTAGAACAGTAAATTTATCACAACTCACTCTATTATAACTCAGACTTTTATATGGCGCATGCCTATCCAAAAAACCTTGATCCAAAGATAATCCAAACACACTTATCGAAAATACCAACATGCACCATAATAGTTCAGTGATAAAATTTGATAAACTTAATTGAACAGCAATTTTCCACCATCTAGAAGAAAAAGCAAAAAACACAAAAATAAAAGTCAATTGATACCAAGGTGGAACTTTAAAGTATAGACAGAGTATAAGAATAATAAGATTATATATCGCAAAAATATCTATAAATAAACTTGGATTTATATAAAAAATTTCCAAAATTTTTCCCAAACGATCACTGCCGCACTCATCATCTAAATCTATATTCTTAGCACTCTCCGGCGCACTCTCGCGAAAGTTTCGTATAGAGATAACTATAAAGGGAAGTCCCAATCCAAAAAAATAAACCGATAATAGGTTTCTGATTGTGATTGTAAAAAAATCACCTGCCGTAAAAAATCCGCTAATGTGATCTCCGAAACCTAGTGAATATCCAGCCATGTATAGAGCGCATGAATATACGTGTAGAACCGGAATGAAAACTCCCGTTCGAGCAATTATCTCTTCAGTAATCTTCACATTATTACCCACATAGCGAAAAATTGTCCGCAACTATTTCTGAACAATGAAATCTATGAATCCATCACTGGCATCCGTTTTAAAGCAAAGCCTCGATATCCGCCGCCAGCTTCTCCGGCTTATCCGTGGGGGCATAGCGGCGCACGACCTTGCCATCCCGCCCGATCAGAAATTTGGTGAAGTTCCACTTGATGCCCTTGGTGCCAAGCACGCCCGGCGCCTCGGCCTTGAGCCAGTTGTAGAGCGGATCGGCACCGTCGCCGTTGACTTCGATCTTGGCCATGAGCGGAAAACTCACGCCGAAATTGACCTTGCAGAAGCTTTCGATCTCGTCCGCCGTGCCCGGCTCCTGCCCGCCGAACTGGTTGCAGGGAAAGGCCAGCACTTCGAAGCCGCGATCCCCATACTTGCGCCAGAGCGCTTCCAGCCCATCGTATTGCGGGGTGAAGCCGCACTTGGAAGCCGTGTTGACGACGAGGAGGACCTTGCCAGCCTTGTCGGCAAGGCTGAGGTCCTTGCCGCCGGGAACCTTGACGGTGAAATCGGCGATGGTCTGCGGGCTGGTCATGCTGCGGGCTCCCCTTGTGTGCTTTGCATGCAGGCTGGCACGGGGCCGCGCGCGGATCAAGCGGAGAGCGTTACGCGAGCAAACCCTCGTGCAGCCGCACCACGCGGTCCATGCGCAGAGCAAGCCGCTCATTGTGTGTGGCGACGAGGGCGGAGCTGCCCTCACCGCGCACCAGCTTGAGGAACTCGGCGAGCACCTTGTCGGCAGTCGCCTCATCCAGATTGCCGGTGGGCTCGTCCGCCAGCACGAGGCCGGGGCGGTTGGCGAGCGCGCGGGCGACAGCGACGCGCTGCTGCTCGCCGCCCGAAAGCTGGCTGGGCCGGTGCGTGAGGCGGTGGCCGAGGCCGAGCGCGGTGAGCAGCTCTTCCGCCCGCGCCTTCGCCTCACCAGCGCTCTTGCCTGCGATCAGCTGCGGCAGGATGACGTTTTCGGTCGCGTTGAAATCGGGCAGCAGGTGGTGGAACTGGTAGACGAAACCAAGGTGATCGCGGCGCAGCGCGGTGCGCGCATCCGCCGAAAGCGCGCTGGCTTCGACGCCCGCGATCTCGATCTGCCCGGTAAAGCCGCCTTCAAGGAGGCCAACGGCCTGCAGCATGGTCGATTTGCCCGAGCCCGAGGGCCCAAGCAGCGCGACGATCTCACCGGGGCGGATGGCCAGATCGATGCCCCGCAGGACTTCGATGGTCTCATCGCCCTGGCTGAAGCTGCGGCGCAGATTGACGAGGCGCACGAATGGCTCACTCATAGCGCAGCACCTGCACGGGATCGGTGCTCGCCGCCGTGAGCGCCGGATAGAGCGTCGCGAGGAAGCTGAGCACGAGCGCCATCACGCAGATCACCGTTATTTCGACCGGATCGCTGCGGCTGGGCAACTCGGTGAGGAAGCGGATCTGCGGATCCCACAGCGGCTGGCCGGTAAGGTATTGGACGCCGTTGACCACACTCTGGCGGAAATAGAGAAAGACGAGACCAAGGCCGAGGCCCACCGCCGTCCCCAGCGCGCCAATGATGAAGCCGATGGTGACGAAGACCTTGAGCAGGCTTCTCCGCGTCGCCCCCATGGTTCTCAGGATCGCGATATCGCGCGTCTTGGCGCGCACCAGCATGATCAGCGACGAGAGGATGTTGAACACCGCCACCAGCACGATGATCGAAAGCACCACGAACATCGCCACCCGCTCGACCGCCAGCGCCTCGAACAGGCTGGCGTTGATCGTCTTCCAGTCGGTCACTTGCGCGCGGCCCGCCAGCGCCTGCCTGATGGGCGCGAGCGTCTGCGCGGCGGTATCGGCGTTGGTCGTGGTCACCTCGATCATGCCGATGGTATCGCCCGTCAGCAGCAGGGTCTGCGCATCCGCAATCGGCATCACAACATAGGCGTTGTCGTAATCATAGACGCCGATCTCGAAGATCGCGGCGACGCGGTAGCCGATCTGGCGCGGCACGGTGCCGAAGGGGGTGGAGCGGCCCTGCGGATTGATGATCGTGATCGTATCGCCGATCTGCGCGCCAAGACTTTCGGCAAGGCGTGAGCCGATGGCGACATTGGTCGAACCGGCACGGAGTTCGGCGAAATTGCCGACCACGCGCTTGGCGGCAAGCCGCTTGAGATCGGCGGCGGTATTGCCGCGCACCAGAATCGCCTCGACCCGCCCATTGAAGGTGGCCAGCAGCGGCTGCTCGATCAGCGGGCTCGCGCGGGTGACTCCCGGCGTTGCCTCGACCCGCTTCAGGATATCCTGCCAGTCATCGAGCCGCCCGCCATAGGCCTGGATGATCGCATGCCCGTTCAGCCCGACGATCTTGTCGAGGAGTTCGGCGCGGAAGCCGTTCATCACGCTCATCACGATAACCAGCGCGGCAACGCCAAGCATGACCGCAACGAGGCTGATGCCGGCCACCATGGCGATGAAAGCTTCGCCCCGGCCCGGCAGCATGTAGCGCTTGGCGATCGTCCATTCGAAGGGCGAGAGGATCAAGTGCAGGCTCGCTTCAGCATGTGTGCCGCCATCTAGGCGCAAGCGCGGGGCGTGGCAACCGTGTCCACGAGGCGGTGCTGCGGTTTGGAGACACTTGCGTTACGCCCCAAAGCTCGCCACATGGCGCGCTGAAGGCGTCGGTACGGGCGCCGCAGCGCAGAATCCGGAACGCCCATGAACCACACCGATCCCCTTTGCGGCGCGGCCCATCCTTTTTACGACGAGAACGGCGACAAACTCCGCGAAGAATGCGGGATTTTCGGCGTTCTGGGCGCGCGTGACGCAGCTGCCATCGCGGCGCTCGGGCTCCATGCCCTGCAGCATCGCGGGCAGGAAGCTGTCGGCATCACCAGCTTCGACGGGCAGGAATTCTACTCCCGCCGCGGCCTTGGGCACGTCGCGCAGAATTTTTCGAGCGGACAGGCCATCGCCGAACTGCCCGGCAACATGGCCGCTGGGCATGTGCGTTATTCGACGACGGGCGGCTCGGGCCTGCGCAATGTGCAGCCGCTGTTCGCCGATCTGGCCACCGGCGGCTTTGCCATCGCGCACAACGGCAACATCTCGAACGCGATGACGCTGAAGCGCGATCTTGTCGCCAAGGGCGCGATCTTCCAGTCGACTTCGGACACCGAGGTGATCATCCACCTCGTCGCGACGAGCCGCTATCCGACGCTGCTTGACCGCTTTATCGACGCCCTGCGGCTGGTCGAAGGCGCCTATTCGCTGATCTGCCTCACCAATGAGGGCATGATCGCCTGCCGCGATCCGCTCGGCATCCGTCCGCTCGTCATGGGCAAACTGGGCGATGCGGTGGTCTTCGCGAGCGAGACGGTCGCTCTCGACGTGATCGGCGCGGACTTCGTGCGCGAGGTCGAGCCGGGCGAGATGGTCCAGGTGGATCATGACGGCGCAATCCGCTGCCACCGCCCGTTCGGCCATCCCAGCCCCCGCCCCTGCATTTTCGAACACGTCTATTTCAGCCGCCCGGATTCGCTGATGGGCGGCCGTTCGGTCTATGAAGTGCGCAAGGCGATCGGCGCGGAGCTCGCACGGGAATCGGCGGTCGATGCCGATCTCGTGATCCCGGTGCCGGATAGCGGCGTTCCTGCCGCGCTCGGCTTTGCCAACCAGTCGGGCATTCCCTTCGAGCTTGGCATAATCCGCTCGCACTATGTCGGCCGCACGTTCATCCAGCCATCGGACGGCGCGCGCCATGCCGATGTGAAGCGCAAGCACAATGCCAACCGCGCGCTGGTCGCGGGCAAGCGCATCGTGCTGATCGACGATTCGATCGTGCGCGGCACCACCTCGATGAAGATCGTGCAGATGATGCGCGATGCCGGCGCCAGCGAAGTCCATTTCCGCGTGGCGAGCCCGCCGACCGAGCATTCGTGCTTCTACGGCGTCGACACGCCCGAGCGTTCCAAGTTGCTGGCCGCGCGCATGGATGTGGAAGCCATGGCGAAGTTCATCCACGCCGATAGCCTCGCCTTTGTTTCGATTGACGGGCTCTACCGCGCTGTCGGCGAAGCTTCGCGCAACAAGGCCTGCCCGCAGTACTGCGACGCTTGCTTTAGCGGGGAATATCCCACGCGCCTGACCGATCTTGTCGGCCGTGACGGAGCCGACCAGTTGCCGCTGCCAGTGGGCAAGGTGGCATGAGCGTGACCGGACCGCTCTCGGGCCAGCTAGCGCTGGTGACCGGTGCAAGCCGGGGCATCGGCGCAGCCACCGCCAAGGCGCTGGCTGCAGCGGGCGCGCATGTGATCCTCACCGCGCGTGCGGGCAAGGACCTCGAGGCGACCGAGCAGGCGATCTACGAGATGGGCGGCAACGCCACGATCGCGCCCGTCGATCTTGCCGAGCCTGACGGCATCGCCCGCCTCGCCGCCGCGATCGGCCGACGCTGGGAGGCGCTCGACATTCTGGTGATCAACGCGGCTGTGCTGCCCACGCTGACCCCGGTATGGCAGATCGAGCCCAAGGACCTCAGCCGCGCGATGACGCTCAATGTGCTGGCGACCCAGTCGCTGATCGCGGGCTTCGATCCCATGCTCAAGAAGAGCCCCGATGCGCGCGTGATAGGCGTGACCTCCAGCGTCGGTTCCGCCCCGCGCGCCTATTGGGGCGCTTATGGCGCGACCAAGGCCGCGTTCGAGAACCTGCTCGATGCCTATGCGCAGGAAGTGCGCAACCTTTCGGCGATCCGCGTCGCGATCCTCGATCCGGGCGCGACCCGCACTGCGATGCGCGCCAAGGCCTATCCGGGCGAAGATCCGGCGAGCGTGAAAGCACCCGAAGTGGTCGGCGATTTCATCACCCAGCTTGTTGGTGAATCGTTTGCCAGCCCGAGCCGCGTTTCGGTTAACCAGCCCAGGGAACCACAAGTCCTAACAAACGGTTAAGCGCGTCTGGCGATAGTCTGCTCACGACTTCCCGCAGGGGAAGCGCGACTCGGCTCAGGATAATCGCCATGCACATGGAATGGGATCCTTACGCGAACGAAGCCTATTTCCACGCGACTCAGGAAGACCGCTGCGCGGCGCGCAACAAGGTCAACATTCCCGCGAGCCTGCGCGCTTCAGGCTCGAAAAGCTTTCATACCGTGGTGCACGATCTGTCGCTGGGCGGTTTCTCCGCCACCGCGCTCAACCGCATGCATGTCGGAACGACCTGCTGGCTCACACTGCCCGGGCTGGAATCCCAACAGGCCGAGGTCATCTGGTGGCTGCGCGGGCAGGTCGGCTGTGCCTTTGCCCACCTTCTGAGCCCGATTGTCTACGACAACATTATCCTGCGCTACCGCGGAGACGGGGTCTATCGGCCGGTTGCCTGACACGGGATGGTAAAACTTTTCTTAATACTTTTCAACGAACCTCAAGTTCGCTTGAGGAGGGTCAACTGGCTGACTGTGATGCCGCCCCCGCAAAGCCGGTCCCGCCCTAAATGAGGTAAAAGCACCAGAGACGCACGAAACCTTCGACGATCCGTTCAAGGATGCGGCCAAGCGAGGCGGTCCGGCGCGCACAGGCGCGTGAAGGCTCGGCCCGTGCCGGAAAGGGACCTGCCGCCCGCAATGAGTTGCCCGCCCAGCCCGGGCATTCGTGCATTCATGGGCGGCGGAATGGTGCCGGATGACGTCACTTGTCCCAAGCTCAGCTGCGATCGTTCCATTCGGCATAGGCCGCCAGCGCCCGCGCGCGGGCTTCAGCATGGCCGACGATGCGCGGCGGATAGGCGCGCGGGCGGACTTCGGGATCGTGGATCGCGCTGTCGCCAAGATGCGCAATCTCGGGCACCCACTGGCGAATATAGGCGGCCGCATCGAACTTGGGGCTCTGGGTGAGCGGTGCCATGATCCGCACGAACATGTTGGAATCGACGCCCGTCCCCGCGCTCCACTGCCAGTTGACCGCGTTCGAGCCGTAGTCGGCATCGACGAGCGTATCCCAGAACCAGCGTTCGCCCTCGCGCCAGTCGATCAGCAGATGCTTGATCAGGAAGCTGGCCGCGATCATCCGCACGCGGTTGTGCATCCAGCCCGTCGCCCAGAGCTCGCGCATCCCGGCATCGACGATGGGGTAGCCGGTTCTCCCCTGCTGCCAGGCCTTGAGGCCTGCGGCATCCTCGCGCCACGGGAAGCTGGCGAAAGGCTCGCGCGCGGGCTTGCCGGCATAGTCAGGCAGCTGGAAAATGACATTCTGCGCATAATCGCGCCAGCCCAGTTCGCCGAGGAAGGTGCCGACCGAGCCGCCCCGATCCATCGCCGCGTGCCAGATCGTCGCCGGCGATATCTCACCGAAATGCAGATGCGGCGAAAGGCGCGAGGTGCCGGGGACGGAGGGCAGGTTGCGGCGCTCGGCATAAGCGCGGGCGCGAGGCAGGAAGGCCTCGAGCCGCGCGGCGGCCCCTGCTTCGCCCGGTGTCCACTCGGCGCGCATGCCGCCTGCCCAATCCGGCGTCTTCGGCAGAAGGTGCCATTCGGCGAGGCTGTCGGAGGCGGGCCACACTTCCGGTGCGGGGATATGGCTCGGCGCGGGGCTCGGCGCTATCGGCGGCATGCGGGCTTCGAGCGCGCGCCAGAACGGCGTGTATATCTTGTAGGGTTGGCCGCTGCCCGAGGTGACCGAACCCGGCGGGGCGAGATAGTTGCCGTCATGGCGCCGCAGGTGGAGAACTTCGCCCACCGCGCGCTCGGCGTTGCGCCACCACGGTTCGTAGTGGCGCAAGCAGTGGACGGTCTTCGCCCCCGTTTCGCGCGCGAGGTCTGCCAGCACTTCCTCGCAGCGTCCGCGCCGCAGGATCAGCCGTGAGCCCTTGGCCCGGAGGTCGGCGTCGAGACTGGCAAGGCTGTGATGCAGCCACCAGCGTGAAGCAGCGCCCATGCGGCGGTGCTTGGGCGTCTCGTCATCTAGCACATAGACCGGGATCACCGGCCCAGCAGCGGCGGCAGCGACAAAGGCGGCCTGATCGGCAAGGCGCAGATCGCGGCGAAGCCAGACGATAGAGGGTTCGGTCATCAGCGCGCTCTGCACCTTGCAGGGCTCCGGGGGGCACCTGCACCTTGGGGCACACGATCAATCGCCCCCGCAGGGATCGACGACAGCGCGGAAGTTGCGACTGAGCGCCGGGCCGGTGAAGCGGGCATCGCCGAAGCTGATCCTTGTACAGCGCCTCTCGGTCTCGATTCTGGCCATGGGCATTTGCGACCATGCGAGGAACTTGCGCGCCTGTGCGGTCTCCTGCGCTGCCCTTATGGCGCGCGGATCCGCCATATTGTCCGGCACCGGCCTGCCAAATTCCCTCAGCCCAGCCCTGCCTTGAAGCGGATCAAAGGTGCCGAAGGTGATCGCCCCGCCCTCACGCCAAACCACATCGCGGCGCCAGAAGGCCAGCGGTTCGGGCGAGGCGAACACGCGGTCCGGATTGGCATAGGGCGCATTGGCCTTGGGAGCGTCCCACGCCAGCGCCGAGATGCCGATGTTGAGCGCGATGAATGCAGCGCTGCCGGCCAGCGCGGCCATGGCCGGCTTTCCCGAACCCTTACGCCGGGCGGCCCAGACACCAAGGCCCAGCAGGCCCAGCAACCACGGCGAGATGATGAACAGGCCATCTGTGTGAAACCAGCGCTCGCTGAACGGCGAGAGCAGTTGCACCGCATAGATGTTCTGCAGATCGAGCAACGGATGGGTGAGTGCGGCGATCCATGTCAGCACGAGCAGCCAGCCAAGGTGCAGTGGCGGCGCATCTGCGGGCTCGGGCCTGCGCTTGCCCCAAGCCCAGAGCGACAAGGCCAGCAGCGGCGGCATGACAAGCACGCCGCCGAGCAGCCCATGCGTGAAGCCGCGGTGCGTCGCGAGCGGCTCCCACGGCACCCACCCGAACAGGACGTCGATATCGGGCAGATTCGCCGCGAGGACCAGCGCCGCCGTGCCGAACCGGGTGCGGCGCTTCAGGCCGGTTTCAGCCAGCGCCCACCCGACGAGGCTGTGCGTTATGTTGTCCAGCGGCGGCTACCTTCTCAGGCCTGATCGGCGGAGACCGTCCAGGTCTGGCCCTTGCTGAGGAGGGCGGCGAGGTTGGCGGTCTTGCCGGCCGATGCGCGGGCGCGTTCCTCGATGACGGCCGCCTCGAAAGTCGGGCGCGGATCGTCGTAGATCACGCCGAGCGCCATCGGGAACGGGCCGAACGGCATTTCGACTAGGAGATGCGCCATGGCGCGGTTCTTCACGTCGTGAACGCGCACGCCAGCGGTCTCCCAATCACCGTCCACCACATCGACGACTTTGAGCGACAAGGTATCGGTATCGAGCGCGATGCCTTTGGTGCCCTTGTTGAACAGCATCGGCTCACCGTGCTTCAGCCAGAGCTGGCCCGTGGCGGCACCAGCCTTCTCAGTGAAATCGGCGAAGACGTCCTTGTTGTAGACGATGCAATTCTGGAAGATTTCGACGAACGCCGCGCCCTGATGGGCGTGCGCCGCCTTGAGCACCGCAGGCAGTTCCTTGCTGACGTCGTAGGCGCGCGCAATGAAGCGCCCGCCTGCACCCAGCGCGAAGGCACAGGGGCTGGCCGGACGGTCCACCGAACCCAGCGGTGTGGTGGGCGAGACTGTGCCCATGCGGCTGGTGGGCGAATACTGGCCCTTGGTGAGCCCGTAGATCTCGTTGTTGAACAACAGGATTTGCGTGTTCAGATTGCGGCGCAGCACGTGCATCGTGTGGTTGCCGCCGATCGACATGCCGTCGCCGTCACCCGTCACCAGCCACACATCGAGCTCGGGATTGGCGAGCTTGAGGCCGGTTGCGAAGGCGGGGGCGCGGCCGTGGATCGTGTGGAAGCCATAGCTTTCGACGTAGTAGGGGAACCGGCTCGAGCAGCCGATGCCCGAGACAAACACGGTCTTGGCCGGATCGGCACCGATTTCCGGCAGCGTGCGCTGCACCGCTTTCAGGATCGCATAGTCGCCGCAGCCCGGGCACCAGCGGACTTCCTGATCGGTTTCCCAGTCCTTGAGCGTGGTCTTGATGGGGGTCATGTCGTTCATGGCTTCGCTTCCCTCAGGCCAGCGCCGCGGCAATCGCCGCTTCGATTTCGGCAATGGTGAACGGCTGCCCGCTCGTCTTGTTGAGCGGCTTGGCGTCGATCAGGAACTGGTCGCGCAGAACCGTCTTGAACTGGCCAGTGTTCATTTCAGGCACCAGCACCTGCTCATAGCTCTTAAGCAGCTCACCAAGGTTTTCCGGTAGCGGCCAGACGTGGCGCACATGGATGTGGCTCACATCGAGGCCCTTGCGGCGGGCGCGGCGCACGGCCTGATGGATCGGGCCGTATGTAGAGCCCCAACCCACCAGCGCGAGCTTGCCGCCGGCTTCGCCAATGGTGATGTCCTGCGCCGGGATACCGGCGGCAATGCCGTCGATCTTGCCCTTGCGCGCATCGGTCATTGTCTGGTGGCTGGCGGGCGAATAGTCGATGTTGCCGGTGCCGGGGTTCTTCTCGATCCCGCCGATGCGGTGCATCAGGCCCGGCGTGCCGGGTTTGATCCACGGCCGCGCGCCCTTCGCGTCGCGCGCATAGGGAAGCACTGCGCCATCGGGGCCGTTGGGTTCCTCAAGGAACGTGACCGGAAACGGCTCGAAACCGGCGGGATCTGGGACTTTCCATGGCTCGGCGGCATTGGCGATATAGCCGTCGGTCAGCAACATGACCGGGGTCATGTACTGCACAGCGAGGCGGCAAGCCTCGATGGCGCACTCGAAGGCATCTGAAGGGCTGCGCGCGGCGACCACCGGCATGGGCGCGTCACCGTTGCGGCCATAGACGGCTTGATAAAGGTCGGACTGCTCGGTCTTGGTCGGCAGGCCAGTCGAAGGCCCGCCGCGCTGCGAATTGACGATGACGAGCGGCAGCTCGGTCATGATCGCAAGCCCCATCGCCTCACCCTTCAAGGCGATGCCGGGGCCGGAGGACGAGGTCACGCCAAGGTGCCCGCCATAGGACGCGCCGATTGCGGCGGCGATCGCGGCGATCTCGTCCTCGGCCTGGAAGGTGGTGACGCCGAACTCCTTGAGCCGCGCGAGGTTGTGCAAGATCGCCGAGGCCGGGGTGATCGGATAGCCGCCGAAAAACAGCTCAAGCCCGGCAAGCTGCGCGCCCGCAACAAGGCCGTAGCTGATCGCCTCGGCACCCGTCACCGTGCGGTAGAGGCCCGGCTCGCTGGCGGCAGGCGCCAGGTGATATTGCTTGAGCGGGCCGGAAAGCTCCGCCGTTTCGCCATAAGCGTGGCCGGCGTTGAGCGCCGCGATATTGGCATCCGCCAGCACCGGCGCATTGGCGAACTTGCCCTTGAGCCAGTCGATCAGCGGCTGCCGGTCACGGTCGAACATCCACAGCGCAAGGCCGAGCGTCCACATGTTCTTGCAGCGCAGCGCCTCCTTGTTGCCGAGGCCGAAGGGCTTCACCGCTTCCAGCGTCAGCGCGGAAATGTCGAACGCGAGGACCTGCCACTTTTCGAGGCTGCCATCCTCGAGCGGGCTGACATCGTACTTCGCCTTTTCGAGGTTGCGCTTGTTGAACTCGCCAGTGTCGGCGATGATCAGGCCGCCAACCTTGAGCGCGCCAACGTTGGTTTTGAGCGCCGCGGGGTTCATCGCGACGAGGACGTCGGGTGCATCCCCTGCGGTATCGATCTCGGTCGAGCCGAAGTTGATCTGGAACGCCGAGACGCCGAACAGCGTGCCCTGCGGTGCGCGGATTTCGGCGGGGAAATCGGGGAAGGTCGCCAGATCGTTGCCGGCCAGCGCGGTCGAGAGCGTGAACTGGCCGCCGGTGAGCTGCATGCCGTCACCCGAGTCGCCCGCAAAACGCACCACCACCGCATCGGGCGCGGCGGAACGCTCGCTCCCGCCGGTGTGGCCTTCGGGTTCGCTCTCAAGAACTGTCGCCATATGATCCTCTGCTATCCGCGCTGGCCGGTCTCAGGCCTGCCGCGTCCTCTTGCGCACCTTGCTTCGCCTTGGGGCGCCTATGCCCTCATCTAACGGTGCGCAAAGAAGAAAAACTGATGCACCGCAAATCTTGCACTCGTTCATGAATCCGGTTGCCCCCGCCCGTCAAGCTCGCAAATAACAGTCTTGTCAGTTGGCAGCCTTGCCGACTCAAGCGAACAAGACCGCCACGAGGAAGAGGAATCCAATGTCAGACACTGCCAGCAGCCCGTATGTCCGGCCCGATGTGAAGGGCTTCCTCGATTTCATGGCCTCGGTGCCCGGCCCCACCATGTCGCAGATGGGCCCGGAAGGCGCGCGGGCGAGCTATGTGCAGATGGGCGTGCTGGCAGAAGCCGAACCGCGCGAGTTGGCAGTGATCAAGGACCTCACCTGCCCCGGACCTGCGGGCGATATTCCGCTGCGTTTCTACGATGCGCGCGAAACACGCGAGCCTGGCCCGGCGGTGATGTTCTTCCACGGCGGCGGTTTCGTGATCGGCGATCTCGATAGCCACCACTCGCTCTGCACCGAAATCGCGGCGGAGCTCGATCTGCCGGTGATCGCGGTGCATTATCGACTTGCGCCCGAGCATCCCTTCCCCGCCGCGCCGGACGATTGCGAAGCCGCATCGCGCTGGGTTGCGACCAGCCCCGAAGCGCTTGGCCGCACCATTACCGGCCTCATCCCCATGGGCGATTCGGCGGGCGGTAACCTCACGATCGTGATCACGCAGGCGCTCGCTGAAAGCCCCGCAGCGGTGCCGGTGGTGCTGCAGGTGCCGATCTATCCCCTCAGTGACGACAAGCCCGACCACGCCTCGTTCCAGCAGTTCGCAGACGGCTTCGTACTGACTGCCGAGACGATGGCATGGTTTTCGGACGCCTATAAGGCGGAACTCGGCAACCCGCGTGCCTATCCGATCTATGGCAACCATGCCGATAACCCGCCGACGGTGCTCGTCACCGCCAGCCTCGATCCGATCCGCGACAGCGGCCGGGTTTATGGCGCAGAGCTGATCCGCGCAGGCGCCGAAGTGGTGTTTCTCGAGATGAAGGGCACGACCCACGCCTTTGCCCAGCTGCGCAAGGCGTACCCCAGCGCCAATAGCGACATGCAGCGCATCTTTGCCGCTGTCCGCCTGCTGCTGGGCCGGGCCTGATGAGCAAGGATCCTGCCGGGCTCCCCTATCGCCCCTGCGTCGGGGTGATGCTGGTCAATGCCGAAGGCCGAGTCTTCGTCGGCCAGCGTATCGACAGCAAGGAAGGGGACGCCTGGCAGATGCCGCAAGGCGGGATCGACGAGGGTGAGGAACTCCATCCCGCAGCCTTGCGCGAACTGGAGGAAGAGACCGGCGTCACCGCCGACCTCGTCACGATCCTTGCCGAGAGCCGCGAAGAATATCTCTACGACTTGCCGGACCACCTGATCGGCAAGCTATGGGGCGGACGCTACCGGGGCCAGCGCCAATACTGGCTACTGCTGCGCTTCAACGGTACGGACGAGCAGATCCGGCTCGATGCGCACAAGCACCCGGAATTCCTCGCCTGGCGCTGGGTCGAGCCCGAGCAGCTGCCCGACCTCATCGTCCCGTTCAAGAAGCGGGTCTACCGGCAGGTCGTCGAGGAATTCCGCGCGCTGATCTAAGCCGCGCCTCAGTTATCCTCGACAGTCGGATCGGGTTTCACTGCATCGGCAGAGACCACCCGCGCGATCGGGCCCTTGGCGATGACATTGGCGAGATTCTGCGCTTCGGGGCAGGTCCGCCCGCACAGGCCCTCGAGCCGCGCGAGATTGCCCTTGGCCTTGTCGAGCGCGCCCTTCTCGGCCATCGCGCCGCCTTCGCCGGACAGCGCGGCGAGGTTGTTCGGATCGCGCTCCAGCGCTTCGCGGTAGTAGTGGATCGCCTTGCCCTGCATGCCGGCCGCGCGTGCAGCGTCACCGAGGGCGAGGAAGGTGGTAGGATTGCCCGGATCGACTGCGAGGGCGGCTTCGAAGCTATCGGTGGCGGCTTCGATATCGCCGCGCCCGAGAAGGTCACGTCCGGTTTCGACGAGGGCCTTAGCGCGGGGGTCTGTCGGCAGCGAGACACCGGCCGTTCCGGCGCTTCCCGTAACCAGCACGAGAAGGGACAAGGCAACCCCCAAAGGCATGTAACGCATCAACAACTCCCAGAGCCGGCCATGCGGCGCGCGTGGTCCCCCGGCGTCCATGATCCTGTTGCCTATCATAGCCGGTGGAGTGTTGCGAAGAAAAACCCGTCCGTCGAATCGTCCCAAGGGGTAAGCCTCAGGCCGGCGCCGCGCGGGATTCCCGCACCCACATTCTGGTCGGCTGCACGCCACCCGGAATTACGGCCGAGGAACGCGGCGACTACATCCGGCCCTTCGGCATCGAGCAGCGAACAGACGACATAGGTCAGCCGCCCGCCGGGCCGCACCAGTTCGGCGCCAATCTGCAGCACTTCGGCTTGCACGCGGGCATAGCGGACAAGGCTCTGCGGGGTGAGCCGCCAGCGCGCTTCGGGGCCGCGCCGCCAGGTGCCGGTGCCTGAACAGGGCGCATCGACCATCACTGCATCGACCCGGCCCTGCCACTCAGCCAGCGCCGCCGCCTCCTTGCCCGGATCGAGGAGGCGCGTCTCCACCTGCGCACCGGCCCGGTGGGCGCGCGGTCCCAGGCGCGAAAGGCGGGTGCGGTCGATATCGCAAGCGATGAGGTGGCCTTCGCCCTGCATGGCGGCGGCGAGTGCAAGGGTCTTGCCCCCTGCCCCGGCGCAAAGATCCACGACGGTCTCACCCGGAAGAACCTCAAGTGCGCTGCAGGTCAGCTGGCTGCCGGTGTCCTGCACCTCGAACAGCCCTTCGGCGAAGGCGGACCAGGTCTCGACCGGGGTGCCGCCGGGAAGTCGCAGCGCGTCGGGCGCCTGTGTCGTGGTCGCCGGAATTGGCAGCGTTGCCATCAGCCGGTCGCGCGTGGTCTTGAGCCGGTTGGCGCGCAGATCGAGCGGCGCGCGGCCCAGCAGGGCAGCGCCCTGCTCAGGCGGGATGCCCGAGGCCAGAAGCCGTGCCTCCAGCCACGCCGGGGCCAGCCCGGTTGTCGCGACAGGCTCGCCGGATATGATGGGCGCGGGGCCGTAGCGCGAACCATCAAACAGCGCAGCTAGCACCGGATCGTCCTTGGCGAGCGCGAGCATGGCGGCGCGGCCGGTCTCGGGCACTTCGCCGCACAAGCGGATCGCGTTCCACGCCAGATCGCGAATCGCGCGGCGGTCCTTCGAGCCGATGAAGCGGCGCGTCTTGAGCCATTCGGCGGCGACACGCTCGGCCGAGGCGCCTTCGCGCCGCACCGAGGCGATCACCGCATCGAGCACTTCGATCGCCGATTGCACCCGCGCTGCGGGGGTCATGGCTGAGCCTTCAGCAGCAGGTCAGCGCGAGGGATAGTTCGGCGCCTCACGCGTGATCGCCACATCGTGGACATGGCTTTCGCGCAGGCCCGCATTTGTGATGCGCACAAACTGCGCATTGGTGCGCAGATCCTCCAGCGTCGGGCTGCCGGTGTAGCCCATCGCCGCCTTGATGCCGCCGACGAGCTGGTGGACAACATCCTTGGCAGGGCCCTTGTAGGGCACCTGGCCTTCGATGCCTTCGGGCACCAGCTTCATCGAATCCTTGATGTCCTGCTGGAAATACCGATCCGCCGAACCGCGCGCCATCGCGCCGACCGAGCCCATGCCGCGGTACGACTTGTAGGCGCGGCCCTGATAGAGGAACGTCTCTCCGGGCGCTTCCTCGGTACCCGCCAGCATCGAGCCGACCATGATCGTGCTGGCGCCCGCCGCTAGGGCCTTGGCCGCATCACCCGAAGTGCGCAGACCACCATCGGCAATCACCGGCACGCCCGATTTGGCCGCTTCGGCAGCGCATTCGAGCACGGCGGTGAGTTGCGGCACGCCGACACCGGCGACGATACGTGTGGTGCAGATCGAGCCCGGCCCGATGCCGATCTTCACGCCGTCCGCACCCGCATCGATCAGCGCACGCGTCGCTTCAGCGGTGGCAACGTTGCCGGCAATCACCTGAACGGTGTTCGACATGGCCTTCACCGCCTCGACCGCGCGGGCAACGTCGCGATTATGGCCGTGCGCGGTATCGATGATGATCACATCGCATTCGGCCTCGACCAGCGCGCGGGTGCGCTCGAGGCCCTTTTCGCCGACCGTGGTGGCAGCCGCCACGCGCAGGCGGCCGCTCGCATCCTTGGTCGCGTCGGGATAAGTGACCGCCTTCTCGATGTCCTTGACGGTGATCAGCCCAATGCAGCGGAAGGCATCGTCGACCACCAGCAGCTTCTCGATCCGGCGCTGATGCAGCAGACGGCGCGCTTCATCTCCCGAGGTGCCGAGCTTGACCGTGGCAAGGTTCTCGCGCGTCATCAGTTCGTGCACCGGCTGCAGGGGATTGTCGGCAAAGCGCACATCGCGGTTGGTGAGAATGCCGACGAGCTTGCCGCTCGCTTCCACCACCGGAATACCGCTGATCTTGTTGGCGCGCATGATCGCCTGTGCATCACCCAGCGTGGCATCGGGGGTTACGGTGATGGGGTTGACCACCATACCGCTTTCGAAGCGCTTGACCGCACGGACGGCAGCGGCCTGCTGTTCGACCGTAAGGTTGCGGTGAAGCACCCCGATGCCGCCGAGCTGCGCCATGACGATCGCCATGTCGGCTTCCGTCACCGTGTCCATCGCGGCGGAAATCACCGGGATGTTGAGCGTGATCGAGCTGGTCAGGCGCGTGCGGGTATCGGCCTGCGTCGGCACCAGGTCCGATGCGCCGGGGCGCAGGAGGACGTCGTCGAAGGTAAGGCCGAGAGGGATATCCATGGGGTGCGCCACTTGCCGTTAGGGGAGAATCGTGGCGGCCCATGTAATCAAGCAGGGCGGGTTAGGCTAGCCCCGGGGGCCTACTTTGCACTTGGGGCCGGTCCGGTGCCTGGCCCGACACCCGGCCACGCCTTTGCATCGGCGAAAAAGCGCACCAGCTCGGTCTGGATCAGCACATCGTCGACCATCCCGCCATAGATGACGCGCGAGGCATCATCGGCGGGGCGATGATAGATATTGTCCATGAAGGCCTCGAGCCGCACCGGGTCCGAATAGCTGGTGCTGACCATGACCGAGGGGACATCATGCTGCATCAGCGCCCAGCTGTCCTGCCGCCGCGCAAACGCATTGGCCGCGTCTCCTGACGCAAGCTTGCGCTTCATTGTCTTGAGCACTTTGGCGATGCCCGGATCAAGGGGGCTCATGCCCTGCCCCACCACGCTGACCGGCAGCCCGGCCGGAACCAGCCCGGTGCTGTCGACGTTGAACGCCGCGACGACGTTGCCGAGTGGCAGCGGCGGATTCTCGGCAAAGGCCTGCGCGCCGAGCAGGCCAAGCTCTTCGCCGGTCGTTGCGACAAGGTAGACGTCGCGGTCCAGCGGCTTGCCGGCAGAAAGCTGGCGCGCGACTTCGGTGATGACCGCAAGGCCAGAGGCATTGTCCACCGCACCAGGACAGATCAGCTTTTCGGCCGGCGGCGCCGCGCATTTGCCGAAGTGGTCCCAGTGCGCCATCAACACGATCGCGCCTGAGCCCGGGCGGCGGCCTTCCAGCTTGCCGATCAGGTTGTGCGTCTTGATCCGCGTTTCGCGGCTGGTGGCCTCGAACGATCCGATGATGCCAAGCGGCCTGGCGCTGAAGCCCGGCGCGGCACCGGCGGCATGGAGCGCGGCAAGATCGGGCGCTCCGGATGCGGCGAGGACCTGGCTCGCGGTGTCGGCCGAAAGAAACACTTCGATATCGCCGCCAAGGCGTTCGCCGGCCAGCGCATAACCGGCCCGGCGGCGGAGGGCCATCACGTCTTCAAGCGTGCGTTCGCCATCGAGCACGGTGAGCACCGCCGCCGCGCCGCTCTCCAGCAGCTTGCCCGCGCGGTCCACCGGACGTGCCGCCGCGCCGCCGGGGCCGGGCTTTGCAGGTTCGGGCGGCGGGGCTTCGCTATCAAGAATCACCGCCACGCGCCCCGCCAGTTCGGTCCGGGCGCCGTCCCCGCCGGTGGTCTTGCCGACATAGACGAGCGGGGCGTTCTCGATCAGGCTGCGCAGGCCCGAGGTCACGACGAAGTAGCCGCTCTCGGCAACCGCAACCCGCCGCTTGCCACGCATGAACTGCGCGCGCGAACCCTGCGGCACGCGCTCGACCAGCTCGACCGGGGCGAACCAGGCATTGCCGGGATCGTTCGTGCCCGATTCCAGCCCGATATCGAACCACTGGCGGGCAAGGTAGCGCAGGGTCAGCGTCTCACCGGGCGTACCCGGCTCGCGGCCGCCAAATTCGTCACTGGACAGAGTGGTGACATGCTGGCGCAGCTGCGCCTCGATCTGCTGGAGCTGGCGCTTGGTGGGTGCCGCAGCGCTGGCCATGAGGGGCAGGATCGATAGCGCCGCGAGGCAAATCCCCGCCAAACGCCTGCGCTGCCGGAGCCGTACATCGGTGGGGGTAGAGGGGATCATGGCAAGCGGTTCACCCACAACGACTCATCGCTATCCCCGAACGGCCTAACGTAGTCACCTTGCTGGCAAAAGCGGCGGACCTGCGCAAGTTCCCTCTGCCGCGAAGGCAATCTGGCGCTACCCTCTTGCAGGCCGGGCCAGGTTGTGGGCAATCCTTTGCAGGGAACAGGAGACCAGACAATGCGGCTCGATGATTTCGACAATTCGATCGAGGTCGAGGACCAGCGCGGCGGTGGCGGCGGATTTGGCGGACCGGGTGGCAAGATCGGCTGCGGCAGCCTGATCATCGCGCTGGTGGGCGCGTTGGTGTTCGGGATCAATCCGCTGCAGACGCTGGGCACCTTGCAGAGCATGCAAGGGTCTGCGCCCCCGCAGGCCCTGCCCGGCAAGCCCGGAAGCCTTGCCGAAAGCTGCACGGTCAACGCCTTCAGCCGCGAGAGTTGCAATGCGCTCGCCTCGCTCAACAAGACGTGGAGCCCGCTGTTCGCCAAGGCAGGGATCGATTTCAAGGCGCCCAAGCTGGTGTTCTATTCGCGCGAAGGGCAATCGGGCTGCGGCGAAGCGCAGAGTGCGATGGGGCCGTTCTATTGCCCGGCGGACCAGGGCATCTACATCGACACCGATTTCTACACCGAGATGGACAAGCAGCTTGGCGCGGGCGGCGATTTCGCGCGGGCCTATGTCATGGCGCACGAGTATGGCCACCACGTGCAGAACCTTGTCGGCACCTCGGAGCAGGTGACCGAGGCGCAGCGGCGCAATCCGCCGATGGCAAACCGCTTGTCCGTAAAACTCGAACTGCAAGCAGATTGCTATGCAGGCGTCTGGGCCGCGCGCAACGAGGACAAGATCGAGCCCGGCGATATCGAGGAAGGCCTGCGCGCTGCGCACCAGATCGGCGACGATACATTGATGGCCTCGGCCGGGCGCTCCCCGGTGGAATCGGCCTTTACCCACGGCAGCAGCGCCCAGCGCATGGCGTGGCTGCGCAAGGGGCTGGAAACCGGCAACGAGGATGCCTGCGATACGTTCAGCACAGGGTCAGCGCAGGGAACACAATAAGGCCTCAGCCATTGTGATGGCGAAGCGGGGACCAATCATGAAATTCAGCCATCTAGCCATCGCCCTCCTGTTCGGAACGGCGGCCAACACGGCCTCCGCGCAAACGGTGGTCGCACCGTCGAACGTCACCGCCGGCGATGTCGCGGCGTCGCCGCTCGAAAACCTCAACCTCAGGAAGGAAGAGATTCCGCCCATCCTGATCGCGGCGCGCGAGGACACCTACGGCGTTTCCGGCATGCGCACCTGCCGCGCGATCGCAGCCGAAGTCGGGCGGCTCGACGCCGTGCTCGGACCCGATATCGATGTCGTCACCGACAAGACGCGCGGCGAAAAGCGTGGCAATGCCGTAGGTCAGGTGGCGAAATCGGTGATAAGCAGCTTCATCCCGTTCGGCGGGGTCTTGCGCGAGGTGACGGGTGCCGCCTCGCGCGAGCGGTTGTGGCAGGTGGCGCTCTATGCTGGGGCAAGCCGCCGGGCCTTCCTGAAGGGCTATGGCCAGGCACGCGGCTGCCGTTATCCGGCGCGCGCGGCAACCGCAGCGCAGCTTGCAGCGCTCCAGGCGGCAGAGGCGACGGGAACCGCCGCGCCTGCGCCCGAGCCAAAGGCCAAGCCCGCCAAGCGCACGAAAGCCCGCCGCCGCCGCTGAAGATCAGTCGCGCGCGCTGGAAAGAGCGTTAGCAACGTCGCGTTCGGCCTTGTCGAGCGCGGCGAGCGCCTGCGCGCGGGCGCCTGCGGGCATGTCCTTCTCGCGCATGACTTCCCTGCGCGCTTCGGCGATCTCTTTCCTCGCCTCGGCCATGCTGGCGCGTGCTTCGGCCATGCCTTCGGCGACTTCGCGGTCGATTTCGGCGCGATCCACATAAGGCGCTTCGGGCGGAGTCGGTGCTTCGGGAGGAGCCGGCGGCGCAGGGGGTGCAGGTGGTGACGGGGGGGCGGGCGGTGACGGCGGGCTCATGCCGCTGTTCGTAGACGATTGCGCCGCGGCCACGCCGCCGAGCGCGAGCAGCGCAGTGCCTGCTGCGATCAGGGTCCATTTGCGAAGATGCATCGGGCAGATCCTCTCGGGGTTTGTTGTCTGATGCCCCCGGTATGCCCAGCCCTGCCGCCCGCGTCTGCCGCGCTTCGTCAAACGGCAGACAGGAACCGGACGAACAGCGGGCGATCTCCCGTCAGGGCTTGGGCTCGACGATCAGATAAACCCCGGTGGTCTTCCCGATATTGAGGCCCTCGTGCCAGTCGATCCCGTCACTCCACCAGCTGTCGCCGGCCTTGAGCTCGCGCACCACGGTGCCGCTCGCCGTTGTGATACGCATGGTCGAGCCCTGGAGGATATAGCCCCAATGCGGCGCATGATGGTGCCGTTCATGCCCCCAGCCCGGCGGGAACGTGCAGCGTAGGGTGCGCAGGCGCTCGTTTTCCTTGAGCACGACGCAGACATGCTGGCCCTTCCAGCCCGCCTCAAGCGGATCGGGCAAGGCACCCGGTTGCGGCGGAGAAACGGCAATGGCCGGACCTGCCACAAGGGCAAGCCCGGCCATCAGAAGCCATGTCCCACGCCCCATCGCAAACAGGGCGGGCATGATCAGTATACGCGCTTCTTCGGCTTGATGTACGCAACATCGTCGGTCAGCGTGTATTCGTGGACCGGGCGGTAATCGAGTTTCACCGTGCCGCCCTTGCCGCCCCAGCCATCGAACCAGCTGGCGGTGTGCTTCATCCACTCGGCATCGTTGCGCTCGGGGTAATCCTCGTGCGCATGCGCGCCGCGGCTTTCCTTGCGGTTCGAGGCCGAATGCATCGTCACGGCCGCCTGCGAGATCAGGTTGTCGAGCTCGAGCGTTTCGATGAGGTCCGAGTTCCAGATCAGCGAGCGGTCCGAAACCTTGATGTCTTGCATCCGCTCGTAGGTCGCAGCGAGCTTAACCTTGCCTTCGTCCATCAGCTCATCGGTGCGGAACACCGCCGCATGAGCCGACATCGTGCGCTGCATCTCGATCCGCACTTGCGCAGTGGGCGAGCCGCCATTGGCGTGGCGGAAGGTATCGAGCCGGGTGAGCGCAAGGTCGGCGCTGTCCTTGGGCAAGGCCTTGTGCGACGAACCCGGCTTGATGATCTCCTTGAGCCGCAGACCCGTGGCGCGGCCGAAGACGACGAGATCGATCAGCGAGTTGGAGCCAAGACGGTTCGCGCCGTGGACCGAAACGCAGGCCGCCTCGCCCACTGCGAAGAGGCCGGGGATTACCGTTTCCGGATTGCCGTCTGCGCCGATGGTCACCACTTCGCCATGGTAGTTACAGGGGATGCCGCCCATGTTGTAGTGCACAGTCGGCACGACCGGCAGCGGCTGGCGCGTCAGGTCGACGCCCGCAAAGATCTTGCCACTTTCGGTGATGCCCGGAAGCCGCTCGGCCAGCACGCCCGCATCGATATGATCGAGGTGCAGGTAGATGTGGTCCTTGTGAGGGCCAACGCCCCGCCCTTCGCGGATTTCGAGCGCCATCGAGCGCGACACGACGTCGCGGCTGGCGAGGTCCTTCGCGGAAGGCGCATAGCGCTCCATGAAGCGCTCGCCTTCGGAGTTGGTGAGATACCCGCCCTCGCCGCGCGCGCCTTCGGTGATGAGCACGCCCGCGCCGTAGATGCCGGTGGGGTGGAACTGGACGAATTCCATGTCCTGCAGCGGGAGCCCCGCGCGCAGCACCATGCCGCCGCCGTCGCCGGTGCAGGTGTGCGCAGACGTCGCGGTGAAATAGCTGCGGCCATAGCCGCCCGTGGCAAGCACGACCGCATGGCTGCGGAAGCGGTGGATCGACCCATCATCCATGCACATGGCGATCACGCCGCGGCATTCGGGCACGCCGTTCGCGCCCGCTTCCATGATCAGATCAATGGCGAAGTATTCGATGAAGAAGTCCGCGTCGTACTTCAGGCTCTGCTGGTAGAGCGCGTGGAGCATGGCATGGCCGGTGCGGTCCGCCGCAGCGCAAGTGCGCTGCACCGGCGGGCCTTCACCCATGTTCTGCATGTGGCCGCCGAACGGGCGCTGGTAGATCGTGCCTTCCGCATTGCGGCTGAACGGCACGCCCGCGTGTTCGAGTTCGTAGACCGCAGCAGGGGCTTCGCGCACCATGTATTCGATGGCGTCCTGATCGCCGAGCCAGTCGGAACCCTTGACGGTATCGTACATGTGCCAGGTCCAGTGGTCCGGGCTGTTGTTGCCGAGGCTGGCGGCGATGCCGCCCTGTGCCGCAACAGTGTGCGAACGCGTGGGGAAGACCTTGGTGATGCAGGCGGTGCGCAGGCCGGCCTGAGCCGAACCCATCGTGGCGCGCAGGCCCGAACCGCCGGCGCCGACGACGACGGTGTCATAGGTATGGTCGATGATCTTGTAGGCAGAATTGGAAGCCATGGCTCAAGCGCCCCCGAGAGCGATGCGCACGACCGAGACGATACCGAAGGCAGCGCCCGCGAACGGCACGATGTTGACGAGAAGCCAGGCCGCGATCTTGCCGCCCTCTTCGTGGATGTAGTCTTCGAGCATGACCTGCACACCAAGACGCGCGTGGTGGAACGTGTTGATCATGATCAGGATCAGCGCGGTCGCCGGCAGGGGCTTGGCCGCCCAGGCATGGACCGTGGCGTAATCGTGGCTGGGCATGAGCGCGAGGCTGATAATCAGGAACGGGATCAGCACGAGATTGCCGACAGCCGTCAGCCGCGACGACAGGAAGTGGTGCGTGCCGTGGTGGCTGGAGCCGAGACCGCGCACGCGGCCGATGGAAGTACCGTTACCCATGAAATATCCTTGAGAAGGGTATGGATCGCAGGATCAGAAGAAAGGATCAGTGCAGCAGCACGACAGCCCAGAATACGCTGGTTGCCGCCACCGAGAACAGGATCGTGAGCGAGGACCAGCGCGCATTCGCTTCGAGTTCATAACCCGCGCCGATATCGAGCACGAAGTGGCGGATACCCGTCGCCATGTGCTGGAAAAAGGCCCAGGTCAGGCCGACCAGAACGACCTTGCCGAGAATGGCCGTAACGGTCTGCAGGCCGCCGGTTGGTGCGAGCCACACCCAGTCGAGAAACGTCTGATAACTCGCCGGGCCGCCTGCCAACGCACCGATCCACCAGAGCAACAGTGCGAGGCCCACGAAGGCAAGACCGTTGCCCGTGATGCGGTGCAGGATCGAGACCAACATGGCCGGACCCCAGCGCCAGATTTCGAGATGCGGCGAAAGTGGCCTTTTGCCGGGCGCCTGCGCCATAGAACCCCCTAAAATGATTAGCCAAACCTGCCATGCCCTTCGAGCACAGCGCGATGCCGATTCGTATTAGCCCAAATGCCAGTGCGTGCAACTATCGCGGTAGGGCAATCGCGCTGCCCCTGTTGCAGCGGCCCCATTCACTGGTAGAGCGCTCCGCATGGAAACACCTGCAATTCTCGTGACCGGCTCGACGCGGGGCATCGGCGCCGCACTGGCCGAAGCACTTGCCGCCCGCGGCGGCGCTGTCATCCGCCATGGTCGCAGCAGCGCCCCCGGCGTCGTCGGTGCCGATCTCGGCGCGCCGGCAGCAGCGGAAATGCTGTGGGAACAAGCGCTCGACATGGCTGGCGGCGCGATCGACGTGCTGGTCAACAATGCCGGGCTTTTCGCGGCCAACCCCATCGATGCATCCGATATCGCCTGGCTCGATGGCTGGGAAGAGACGCTGCGGATCAACCTGACGTCCGCCGCGCAGCTTTCCCGCCTCGCAGTGCGCCACTGGCAGGCGCGCGGTGTGGCGGGGCGCATCGTCCATATCGCCAGCCGCGCCGCCTATCGCGGAGATTCGCCCGCACACTGGCATTATGCGGCGGCCAAGGGCGGGATGATCGCCATGCACAAGACCATCGCGCGGGGCTATGCCGCGCAAGGGATCCTGAGCTTTGCGGTCACCCCCGGCTTCACCAATACGGATATGGCGGGTGATTATCTCGCCAGCAGGGGCGGCGCCGGCCTCCTCGCCGATATTCCGCTGGGCCGCGTCGCCACGCCGGAGGAAATCGCCGCCATCGGCGTGTTCTGCGCGCTCGATGCGCCGCCGAGCATGACCGGCGCGGTGATCGATGCCAATGGAGCCAGCTTTGTTCGCTAGGGCGCTCGCCATGGCAGTGCTGGCGCTGGCCCCCGGCCTTGCGCTCGCCAAACCCGCCCAGGCAGGGCCGGACCGCGCCGCGACGAAGGCTCTCATGCAGCAGTGCGAAGGCAAGGACGACTTTTCCGCCCCCGCCCCGCCCGCCCGGCTTTACGGCAACACGTATTACGTCGGCACCTGCACCGTCAGCGCGCTGCTGATCACCTCGCCGCAAGGCCATGTCCTCGTCGATGCGGTGACCGAGCAGGCCGCACCCGCGATCCTCGCCAATATCCGCGCACTGGGCTTCAAGCCCGAGGATGTGCGCTGGATCGTGACCAGCCATGAACACTTCGACCATGTCGGCGGGCTTGCGGCGCTGAAGCAGGCGACCGGCGCAAAGGTCGCGCTCAGCGCAGCGGCGGCGGCCGTGCTGGCCGCAGGCAAAGTCGATCCGGCGGATTCGCAGGCCGGCTGGCTCAAGGAACACGATTTCGCGCCCGTGAAGGCGGATCGGATTGTCGCACCGGGCGCGGTGGTAGCGGTTGGCCCGCTGCGCCTGACCATGACGGCAACGCCCGGCCACACGGCCGGCTCCAGCAGCTGGACCTGGCAAAGTTGCGCCGGGAAACAGTGCCGCACGGTTAGCTATATCGACAGCATTTCCGCGCTGGCCGCCCCGCCCTATCGCTTCAGCGACCACCCGGAAGCTGTCGCCCGTTTTCGCCGCACGTTTGCAGCCATAGCGGCGCGGCGCTGCGGCATTCTCGTCACGCCTCACCCCTCGGTCAGCCATTTGTTCGAGCGGATGCTGGGCGATGAACCGCTTGCTTCTCCCGATGCTTGCCGCAGTTATGCGGCGATGGGCCGCAAGGGGCTCGATGCCCAGCTCGCCAAGGAAACAACCAAGTGAGCTGGAAAATCACCGTCCGCGCCGCAGCCGAAATCGTGCGCGCAGCCCTCGTCGCGCATGAGGATGCCGAGGATTGGGACTACGCCATCGTGCTGGGCGGCGGGCAGATCGCTCCCGACGAGCCGGATGCCTGGCAACTTGAAGCCTGGCTCGAACGCAAGCCGACCTTGGCGGACAAGGCCGCCATCGGCGCGCTGTTTGCCGATGAAACACCGGAACTGATCATCGAGGAACTGGCCGACGCCGACTGGGTCACGCTCAGCCAGCAGAATGTGGAGCCGATCCACGAGGGGCCATTCCACGTCCGCACCCCGGACCATCCGCCGGTTCCGGACCTGCGGGACTTCGTCATTCCGGCCAGTCAGGCGTTCGGCACCGGCCACCACGAGACGACTTCGGGTTGCCTTGCCATGCTCGCGCATATCAAGACGCAGGGCCTGATGGTCCGCAACCTTGCCGATATCGGCACGGGCACCGGCCTGCTGGCCTTTGCCGCGCTGCATCTGTGGCCGCGCGCGCGGGCGACGGCGAGCGATATCGATGCGGTGTGCGGGCCGGTCGTGGCGGAGAATGCCGCGCTCAACGGGATCGCGCTAGGCGATGGCCCCGGAAAGCTTGCGATGGTGATCGCGCCGGGCATGGAGCATCCCCTTCTGCGCGCCGCTGCGCCCTACGATCTGCTGATCGCCAATATCCTCGCCGGGCCGCTTGCCGAACTGGCACCCGATTTCCGCAAGGTCGTTGCGCCCGGTGGCAGCGTGCTGCTGGCGGGGCTGCTGACCGCGCAGGAGACGACGGTGCGCGCCGCCTATACCCGCGCGGGCTTTTCGCTGCGTGCGCGCATGCAACGCGGCAACTGGTCGATCCTGTGGCTCAGGCGGCGGACAGCGCGCTGAGCAGCAGCGCCAGGGCATTGCTGGTGAATGCAATCATGTTGGCGAGCCGGTCGTCGTGCCCGGTCTCGACAATCATCGCCGCCTCGTAGTCCGGCCCCACTACCGCAGCGGCACTGGTGCCCGAAGCCACGCCCAGCGGATGGACGCCGGGCCCTGCCGCACCGGTTTCCGCCACACCCCAATCGCTGTCATAGCGCGCCCGGATCAGCCGCGCCTGCGCCAGTGCATAGGCCTCGGTGGCCGAAGTCAGCCCGCGCAGGGAGCCCGGCTCGTGCCCCAGCACGAGGCGCCGGGCCTTCAGCGTGTAGATCACCCCGCCGCCGCGATAATAGGCCGAAGCACCCGGCATCGCGAGCAGCGCAGCGGAAATGAGCCCGCCGGTCGCGCCATCGACCACGGCAATGGACTGGCCGCGCGCCTTGAGCAGCTTGCCCACTTCGGTGCCGATAGGTGTGAGGTCTTCGAAGGTCATGGCAGATTGTCCCAATCCCGCGTGGTGGCAAGCAGCCAGCGCACGCGGCGCGACATGGCATACCGGCGCTTGATGCGCTTCTCGTCGGCTTCGATCTGGCGGCAGCGCAGCTTGCGCGCCGCATCAGCAATCTGGGCAGCGCGCTCGGCATCATAGCCTTCCTCACCGCCCCAGTGATTGCACCCGGTTCGGCGTTCGAGAAAATCGCGCACCGCAAACGGCACGGCCTTGATCTCGCGTTGCACCCGCTGTTCGACCGGATTTGCAGCCGGTGTCGATGAAGCCATCGCGGCTGCCATGAGAAATAGCATTGCCATGGCCCTACCCCGCTGCCTTGACGATCTCGGCCCAGGCCGCCTCGTCGATCACTTCGATGCCGAGCGCCGCAGCCTGCTTGAGCTTCGAGCCCGCGCCTGGCCCTGCCACGACCAGATCGGTCTTGGCCGAAACCGATCCCGCCGCCCGAGCGCCAAGCGCCTCGGCCTGCGCCTTGGCCTCGTCTCGGCTCATCGTCTCGAGCTTGCCGGTGAACACCACGGTCTTGCCCGCAACCGCGCTGGCCTTGGTCTCGACGATATAGTCCGGCGGCGAGACTTCGCTGAGCAGGTCGTCCCACACGGCCACATTGTGCGGCTCGTGGAAGAAATCGCCCAGCGCCTCGACCACGACAGGGCCGACACCTTCGATCCCCAGCAGCTCCGCGACTGCTTCGGCATCCTCTGCCTTCGCCCGCACCGCCACATCGCGCAGCGCTGGGAGCGTGGTGAAGCGCTTCATCAGATCGCGTGCCGTCACCGCGCCGACATGGCGGATGCCGAGCCCGAACAGCAGCCGAGCTGCATCGGGCGCACGCTTCACCTCGATGGCAGCGAGCAGGTTGTCCACAGACTTGTCCTTCCACCCCTCGCGCCCGACGATATCAGAGCGGCGCTGACGAAGGCGGAAGATATCGGCGGGGCTTTCCAGCCAGCCAAGCCCGAAGAACTCGATGATCGTCTTCTCGCCCAACCCCTCGATATCGAGCGCGCCCCGGCTCACGAAGTGCCGCAGTCGCTCCACCCGCTGCGCCGGGCAGATCAGCCCGCCGGTGCAGCGCACGTCGACTTCGCCCTCCTCGGCCACGGCTTCGGACTGGCATTCCGGGCAGTGATCAGGGAAGTGATAGGCCTCGCGCGGTTCCTCGCGCGTCAGGTTATCGACGACTTGCGGGATCACGTCACCCGCGCGCTGAAGGACAATGCGGTCGCCGACGCGAAGGCCCAGCCGCCCGATCTCGTCACGGTTGTGGAGCGTCACATTGGTGACGGTGACGCCGCCCACCAGCACCGGGCGCAGGCGACCGACAGGCGTCAGCTTGCCCGTGCGGCCCACCTGGATATCGATTGCCTCGATCACCGTCTCGGCGCGCTCCGCCGGGAACTTGCGGGCAAGGCCCCAGCGCGGAGCCTTGGCCACAAAGCCGAGCCGCTCCTGCCAATCCAGCCGGTCCACCTTGTAGACCACCCCGTCGATATCATAGGGCAGCCCCGGCCGCTGCGTGCCGATGGCGCCGAAGTGTTCGACCATCGCCGCGACCGAACCACAGCGCACCAGCAGCGGCGAAACGGGGACGCCCCAGGCCGCGATCTGCTGCATGACCGCGAACTGCGTCTCACCCGGAACCGCGCTCGCCGCACCCCAGCCATGGGCGAGAAAGCGCAAGGGCCGGTTCGCGGTGACACTGGCGTCCTTCTGGCGAAGCGACCCCGCAGCGGCATTGCGCGGATTGGCGAAGAGCTTTTCGCCCTTCTCCTCTTGCGCTGCGTTCAGCGCCGCAAAATCGGCCTTGGCCATATAGACCTCGCCGCGGATCTCGAACACGGCGGGTGCATCGCCCGCAAGCACCTGCGGAATATCGCGGATATGCACCACGTTGGCCGTCACATCCTCGCCCACCTGCCCGTCGCCGCGCGTGGCGGCGCGAACCAACCTGCCGTCTTCATAGCGCAGCGAGCAGGAGAGGCCGTCGATCTTGTCCTCTGCGGTCATCACAACGTCTGCATCGGGCAAAAGCGCGAGGAATCGCCGGACGCGCGCCACGAATTCTTCGACTTCCTCGTCCGAGAAGGCGTTATCGAGGCTCATCATGCGAACTTCGTGGGTCACCTTGCCGAGCGGCGAGGCGACCACTTCATGCCCTACCTTGCGGCTGGGGCTGTCTTCGCGGATCAGGTGCGGGAATGCCGCTTCAAGCTCGGCATTGCGGCGCACGAGCGCATCGTATTCGGCGTCGCTGATCTCGGGCGCGTCCTGCGCATGATAGAGCCGGTCATGATGTGCGATCTGGCGCGCAAGGCGCATCAGTTCGTTGGCGGCATCAGCTTCGGACATGGTCATGGCTCGGCCCTCCCCAGCACTGTCACCACCAGCGAAATCCGTGCGCGAAAGCCGAGCGATTCGTAAAGCCGGATCGCGTGGGTATTGTAGGCATAGCTGTGCAGGAACGGCGTATCTCCGCGCTCGGCAAAGCCTGCCAGCACGCGGCGGATCATTCGGCCGGCGAGGCCCCTGCCCTGCCGGTCCGGCGCGGTGCAGACGCCGCTCAGTTCGGCCAGGCCCGGCGCGGGACGCATGCGTTCGCCTGCCATCGCGATAAGGCGGCTATCCTCGCGCAGACCGTAGTAGGGGCCATAGCGGTGGGTGTGCGAGCGCCATGGGCCGGGCTGCGTTTCCAGCGCCAGCGCAGTCATCTCGGGCGCATCCGCTTCGCCGAGCAGCCGCAGTTCAGGATCAACGGCGAAGGTCTCAAGCGGCCCATCGGCGATCATCTGCAGCAGCGGCGCGGTGCGCAGCACGCGGGTTCCGGGCGGGGCGACTTGCTCCGCGCTTTCCAGCAGCCAGATTTCGTCATCATTGCTGGTCAGGAGCCCTGCGAGCTCCGCGTCGTGCCCCGGCGCGGCGGCAGCGAAGGGGCCATAGGTCGGGTCGATCCGGCAGACCGTGCCGCGCGCCACGGCAAGCGCGGCCTGCGGGCCATTGAGCAGCGACCAGATCGGGCGGTCAAGCGGATGCGCGTCCATGGGGAGGCGGCTCAGGCCTGTTCGAGCAAGCGTTCGGCCTGCGCGCGCGCTTCGGGCGTGATCTCCGCGCCGGAGAGCATGCGGGCGATCTCCTCCTGCCGCCCACCCGCATCGAGCTGGACGACGGAAGTGCGCGTGACAGTGCCTTCGGAAGACTTGGCGATCAGGTAATGCGCCGTGCCGCGCGCGGCCACTTGCGGGCTGTGCGTGACCGCGAGCAGCTGCCCGCCCGCCGCAAGCCGCGCAAGGCGCTCGCCGATCGCGCTGGCAACCGCGCCGCCGACGCCGCGGTCGATCTCGTCGAAAATCACTGTCGCCGCGCCGCCTTCTTCGGCCAGCGCGACCTTGAGCGCTAGGATGAAGCGCGAAAGCTCGCCGCCAGAGGCGATCTTGGCGAGCGGCGCGAAGTCTGCGCCGGGGTTGGTCGAGATCAGGAACTCGGCCGCATCGACGCCTTGCGCGCCCCAGCGGTCCTCCGGCAGCCGCACGACCGCCGTGCGGAAACGCGCCGCATCAAGCTTGAGCGGGGCCAGTTCGGCCGCCACCGCCGCATCGAGCCGCCGCGCCGCCTCGGCCCGCGCGACCGACAGGCTTTCCGCCTTGGCACGGTAATCGAGGCCTGCGTCCTGCGCGGCGCGGGCGAGACCGGCTATCGATGCCTCACCACCCTCGATCTGATCAAGCGCGGCGCGCATTTCGGCCATGCGGGCGGGAAGCTCATCGACGCTGCAACCATGCTTGCGGCCTGCGGCGCGCAGATCGAACAGCCGCGTTTCGATCCGGTCGAGCAGCAGCGGATCGTGCGAGAGGGCTTCGGCAGCTTTCTCCAGCTTGTCCTCCGCCTCGCTCGCCTCGATCACCGCGCGGTCGAGCGCTTCCATCGCCTCGGTCAGCAAGGGGTGTTCGTGCGCGATCCGGTCAAGCCGGCGCGAGGCGCTGCGCAGGGTCGCGAGCGCCGAATCGGAACCGGTCCACAGGTGCTGCAGCTCGGCAAGATCGCCCGAAAGCCGCTCGCCCTTCTGCATCGACGCACGCTGCTCCGCGAGTTCGGCTTCCTCGCCAACTTCGGGCGCAAGCTGCGCGAGCTCCGCGAGATGGGCGACCAGCAGGTCCTGCTCGGCCGAAGCCGCAGCAAGGCGGGCCTGCGCTGCGGCCAGCGCATTCTCCGCCGCGCGCCACTTTTCCCACGCCGCGCCGACTTCGTTGACGTCGGCGCGCGCATAGCGATCCAGCAGCGCACGGTGCCCCCGCGCGTTGACGAGGCCGCGATCATCGTGCTGGCCGTGGAGCTCGACCAGACTGCGCGCGAGCTCTCGCAGTAGCGCGACGCTGACCGCCTGATCGTTGACAAAGGCGCGGCTGCCGACCGCCCCTGTACCGCTCGCCCCGCCTTCTGCGCGGAGACGGCGGCGGATGATCAGCGGTTCGCCCGGCTCAATCGCGATCTCGGCTTCGGCCAGCGCCGAGCCCAGCGCATCGGGCAACCGTGCGAACTCGAACGTCGCGGTCACGCTCGCCTCATCCGTCCCGGCGCGGATCAGCCCGCCATCGGCACGATCACCGAGCACGAGCCCCAGCGAATCCAGCAGGATCGACTTGCCCGCACCCGTCTCACCGGTGAGCACGCCGAGCCCGCGCCCGAACGCAAGGTCGAGCGCTTCGATCAGGACAACATTGCGAATGGACAGACCCGTAAGCATCGCCGCCGATCCTTACCCAGTCCGCCGCCCCGCGTCACCCTGCTCGCGAGGAGAACGCACCATGTTGGCAAAGCTGTGGATAAACCCGGGCATTGGGGCGTTGTAAGACAGTGGCATGACAGGGTGCAACGTGGACGACACGCGATCGTGACAGGGATTCGGCTCAGTTAGCAAACTGATAGGGAACTCACCGATGACGCGCCGCGCACAGGCCTGGGGATTTTCCCCCGCTGCCACCGAACTTGTCAGGTCCATACCCGCCTGGCTCGATCTGCCAGAGCCGCGTGGATTCCGCCCCAAGCGCAAGGTGCGCACGGTGTGGGTTTCCGACATTCACCTCGGCACGCGCGGCTGCAATGCCGAAATGCTGCTCGATTTCCTCGCCTCGATCGAATGCGAGACGCTCTATCTGGTGGGCGACATCGTCGATGGCTGGCGCCTCTCGCGCGGGTGGTACTGGCCGGATGCGCACAACGAAGTGGTGCGCCGCGTGCTCAAGATGGCGCATCGCGGCACCCGTGTGGTGCTGATCGCGGGCAATCACGACGAGATGCTGCGGCCTTACGCGGGCATGAGCTTCGGCGGGGTGGAAATCGCGTTGGAGGCGGTCCACGTGACGGCGGACGGGCGCCGCCTGCTGGTGACGCATGGCGACAAGTTCGATGGCGTGGTGCTCTATGCCCGCTGGCTCGCCTTCCTCGGGGATCAGGCCTATTCCGTGCTTCTGCGCGCCAACCGCTGGTTCAACGCGGTGCGCCGCCAGTTCAAGCTGCCCTACTGGTCGCTTTCCGCCTACCTCAAGAAGCGGGTGAAGAACGCGGTGCAGTTCGTCTGCGCGTTCGAGGAAGCCGTGGCCCACGCCGCGCGTGACATGGAAGTCGATGGCGTCATCTGCGGGCACATCCATTGCGCCGAGATCCGCCAGATCGGCGACGTGACCTACTATAATGACGGCGACTGGGTCGAAAGCTGCACCGCGCTGGTCGAGGATCACGCCGGGGTGATCACGATCGTCGATTGGGCGGCGATCTGCTTTGAAGAAGCCTTCGCCAAGAGCACCCAGGACACGGCCGAACCCGCGCGCATCAAGGAAGACGCATGAAAATCGCACTGTGCACTGATGCCTGGCACCCGCAAGTCAACGGAGTTGTCCGCACGCTGGCCACCACCATCGAGCGGGTGACGGCGCGCGGACACGAGGTCATGCTGGTCACGCCGAACCAGTTTTTCACCTTCGGCCTGCCCGGCTACCGCGAGATTCGGCTTGCCATGCTGCCCCGCTTTCGCACCCGGCGAATGCTGCGTGATTTCGATCCCGATATCGTCCATATCGCCACCGAAGGTCCCATCGGCTGGGCCGCGCGCGGCTGGTGCAAGGCGAACGGGGTGCCTTTCACCAGCGCCTTCCACACGCGCTTTCCCGATTATGCCGCCGTCCGCACGGGGCTCAGCGCTGACCGGTTCTGGCCGATCATGCGGCGTTTCCATGCGGCGAGCCACGCCGTGCTGGTGTCGACGCCGACGCTTGCGGCCGAACTTGCCGGCCATGGCCTTTCGCAGGCGACGCCGTGGTCGCGCGGGATCGATGCGAACCTCTTTCACCCCGGCCATGCCCCGCTGGAGGTACTGGCCGATCTGCCGCGCCCCATCATGCTCAACGTCGGCCGGGTTGCGGTGGAAAAGAACCTCGGTGCGTTCCTCGATGCCGATGTGCCAGGCACCAAGGTGGTGGTCGGCCATGGCCCCGATCTTGCGCAATTGCGGGCGCGATATCCGCAGGTGCGCTTCCTCGGCGCGCTTTCGGGCACGCCGCTGGCACAGGCTTATTGTTCGGCCGATGTCTTCGTTTTCCCGAGCCGGACCGATACCTTCGGCCTCGTGATGATCGAGGCCATGGCCTGCGGTCTGCCGGTGGCTGCCTATCCGGTGCCGGGCCCGATCGACGTGGTCGGCGTGAACGGCCTCGGACCGGACGGCAATCTCGCGCAATCAGTCGGCGCGCTGGAGGAGGATCTCACCAAAGCCATCACAGCCGCGCTGGCCTGCAGCCGCGAAGCGGCAGCAGCGCATGGCGGCAGCTATAGCTGGGACCACGCAACCGACCAGTTCCTCGGCGCCCTCGGCAGTGCCGTGCGGACCCGCACAATCAGCAGAGCGGCGTGATCCGCTGCTCTGCGATCAACTGGCAGTGGTGCCCGGCGCCTTCTCGTTCATGAGCTTGTAGGCGCGCTCGTACCATTCGTTGCCCGGATAGTTGCTGCCGAGCACAGCCGCCGCCTTCTGCGCCTGCTCGGGAATGCCCAGCACGAGGTAGCTTTCGACGAGGCGGTAGAGCGCCTCAGGCGTGTGGCTCGTCTGCTGGTACTTCTCGACCACGGTGCGGAAGCGCAAGGTGCCCGCGAGCCACTTGCCGCTGCGCTGATAGAAGCGGCCGATCTCCATTTCCTTGCCGGCAAGGTGATCGTTGACGAGATCGAGCTTGAGCCGCGCATCGATGGCGTAAGTCGTGTTGGGATAGCGGCGCGAGACTTCGGTCAGCGCGGTCAGCGCCTGCTGGGTGATCTTCTGGTCGCGCGTAACATCGCTGATCTGCTCGTAATAGCACAGGGCGACGAGGTAGTAGGCGTAAGGCGCGTCCTTGTTGCCGGGATGGATCGAAAGGAAGCGCTGCGCAGACTGCACCGACTTCGGATAGTCGCGCGCGGCATAGTAGCTGAAGGCGCTCATCAACTGGGCGCGGCGGGCCCAGGGCGAATAGGGATGCTGGCGCTCCACTTCGTCGAACAGCGCCGCGGCCTGCTTGGCATCGCCGCGATCGAGCCGGTCCTTCGCCGCAGCATAGAGCGTATCGACGTCGCGCGCGACGTAGGCGACGTCCTTCTTCGCCTTGGTGCCCGCACAGCCGGCGGTGAGCCCGAGCAAGGCGGTGGCGGCGGCGAGTGCGAGGAGGCGCAGCGGGCTGCGACCATGGGCGACGGCTGAGACTGGGGCGATCATGGCGGGTGCTATAGCCAGCAGGCGACTGAACGCCAAGTGAAGTTCGCCGCTTTTGCCGCTTCCCTTACGCGGCCTGTTCCTCGAACGGCGGCTCCAGCGTTATCGGATCGGCGAGCGTGATCCGGTCGAGCATCGCGGCCATCTCGTCACGCAGCTGCAGCATCAGGCCGCGCAGGCGGCAATCGGCTTCGGGCAGGCAGTTGTTGCAGGATTCGTGCGCGTTGCGGCTGGCACAAGGCGTGAGCGCCAGGCTGCCGCGCGTGAGCCGGATAATATCGCCATAGCGGACATCAACCGGCGGCAACGCGAGTTCGTAGCCCCCTTCCCGGCCGCGATGCGAGATCACGATGCCCTCGCGCGCCATCTCTGACAGGATGACGGTGAGGAACTTGCGCGGGATGTTCTGCGCCTCGGCAATCGCGTCAAGCCGCACCGGCCCCTGCCCGAACGTATCGGACAAGTGCTGGAGGGCGCGGATCGTGTAACGCGTCTTCTGCGATAGCATGGCCCCAATGTGAGCCGAGGCGAGCGAAAGTCAACTCCGGGAGTAGAAATACCCCCATCCGCCTTTATCTTTCGATAGGCGGAACAGGACGGACAGCGAAGATGCCGAAAGCGACAATCACGCCATAGCAGAGCGCTGGAAGCACGAGCGCCGTGGTGAGGCTGCCGGTTGCATCGGCCAGCGCGCCGGTGGCGAGGGGGACAACCGCGCCGCCGAAGATCGCGACGTTGATGATGCCCGAGCCATCCGCCGCGCGCTTGCCCAGGCCTTCGCAGGCCAGCGTGAAGATCGTCGGGAACATGATCGAGTTCGTGAGACCGATGGCAAGCAGGCTGTAGGCCGCGACGAGGCCCGAGGTGTGGGTCGAAACCGCAAGCAAGGCGATCGCTCCCGCAGCGCAGCCGGCCAGCGTCTTTGCCGGGCTGACCACGCGCAGCAGCGCCGAGCCGATGAAGCGGCCGACCATCGCGCCGAACCAGTACTTCCAGATCTCGCCGCCCGCCGCTTCATGATCGATGCCCATGACGGTGGGGAGTGCAAGGTAGTTGACGATGAGCGAGCCGATCGAAACCTCGGCGCCGACATAGAGGAAGATGCACAAGGCGCCGAAGCCGAAGCGCGGGCGTGACAGCAGCGCAAGGCTGGCGGCGAGCGAGCTTTCCTCGTGGCGTTCGCCCTTCAGGCGGTTGCGGTTGGCCCAGACGACTGCAGCGACCAGCGCGAGGCTGATGGCGAGGCCGATGTAGGTATTGACCACAAGGCGGCTCTCGGTGACGCGGTAGGCATCGAGCGCAGGGCCGACCAGCTGATCGACCTTCACGTCCTTGATCTTGCCGAGGATCACGCTGGCGCCGATCAGCGGAAAGATCACGGTGCCGAGCGAGTTGAAGGCCTGCGCGAACGTAAGCCGGCTGCTGGCGGTGCGTGCGGGGCCGAGCAGCGAGATCAGCGGGTTCGAGACGACCTGAACCAGCACCACACCGCTTGCCAGGATGAACAGCGCGAAGAGGAACAGCACGTAGAGCGCGCTTTGCGAGGCCGGGATGAACAGTAGGCAGCCCGCCATCATGGTAAGGAGGCCCACCGCCGCGCCGCGCATGTAGCCGATGCGCTTGACCAGCCAGGCCCCCGGCACGCCGATCACGGCATAGGCGGTGAAGAAGCAGAACTGCACCAGCATGGCCTGGGTGTAGTTGAGCGTGAAAAGGTCCTTGAGCTTCGGGATGATCACATCGTTGAGCGAGGTGATACCGCCGAAGAGGAAGAACAGTGCCATGACGAAGATGCGCAGTTCGGGCGCATCGATATTGCCGGCATCGGTTGCGGAAGCGGAATCAGCGGCGGCTGTCGGGGCCATGGCCATGGGGTCTAACTCTCCTTGCGGCCGATTATCCGCCGGCCCTGCCGCATCGTTTGTGCCAAGGCGCGTGGGAAAGTCCACCGGCTCTTGCGGCGCATACGTATCGCCGTCGTGGACAAAATCACAGGAAGATCGCGCGATTTCCGCAGCTTCATACGACAAGCCCCGCTCCGACATAGTCGAAACGGGGCTTAAAAGTGAACGTTATCAGCGATGTCTTACTTCGCGGCAACCTTGAGGTAGGCGATGACATCGGCGCGGTCCTGCGCGTTGCTTAGGCCCGGGAAAGCCATGCGCGTGCCGGGGACGTACTTCATCGGAGCGGTAAGGAACGCATCCAGCGTGTCCGGACCCCAGGTAACGCCCTTGCCCTTCATGCCCGCCGAGTAGCTGAAGTTGGCGAACGTGCCCGCCTTGCGACCGACAACGCCCTTGAGGCTGGGCCCCATGCGGATGGCGCCGGTGTTGAGATCGTGGCAGGCTGCACAGCGGGCGAAGACCGTCTTGCCGCGCGCCGCATCGCCCGCCGGACCCGCCGCCTGTGCTGCACTGGCCGCAGTGAGAGCGGCAAGCGTTGCTGCGCCGAGCGCGATGAAACCAAGACCCGTCTTCGAAATCGTCATGAGAAACTCCCCTGTCTGACCTTCATCCGTTTAGGACAAGCGGCCTGTATCCGAGCTTAATGTCCTGTTTGTCTGCGTGAAAGGCTCAGGTCCGGTTCGGTGCCGAAAGGTAGACCTTGATGATGAGCCGATAGAGCTCCGACCGTTCGTCCGCCGTGAGCGGGCTGAGCAGTTCGGCCTCGTCCGTAAAGATGATCTCGCGCGCAGCGGTGAGCGTTGCGGTGCCGGTTTCAGTGATCCACAGCCCACCAGCGCGGCGATCGAGCTTCGAGGGTTCGGACACAAGATGCCCGTTCATCGTCAACTGGCGCACGAACTGGTGCACGGTGGGCCGTTCGATCTTGAAGAAGCGTGAGAGATCGGACTGCTTGACCCCCGGGTTGGCGTTGACAAGCCAGAGGATCGCGACCTGCTTCGGCGTGACCTTGAACGATTCCAGCTGGCGTTCGAGCCGCGAGAGGAGCAGCGTGTTGATCGTGCCGACGTGGATGCCAAGCACTTGATCCAGCCCGTCAAGATCCAGACCGGGCGTGACGGCCTGCCGGCTGAGAGGCGCTGGGCGCGTCACTGTTTCGGTGGACCTCGTTGTCTCGATCGACAAAAGCGGGCCTTTCTGTCTCGCTGCGGCTGTCTGCGGACATTTCCTTAAGGTGCGACGCAGCCTGACGCAAATCTTTGTCGCAGTGCAGCGTGAAACGATTGCGATTGTCGGCAGAGCCCCAGCGAGCAGGCGCGCTTCAGTGCCTGATAAGGTAATCGAAGGCCGAGAGCGCGGCCTTGGAGCCTTCACCCATCGCGATCACGATCTGCTTGAAGGGCACGGTGGTGACGTCACCCGCCGCGAACACGCCAGGCAGGCTGGTCGCCAGGTGGCTGTCGATCTCGATCTCGCCCCGGTTCGTCATGGCAAGCGCGCCATGCAGCCATTCTGTGTTGGGGACGAGGCCGATCTGCACGAAAATCCCTTCGAGTTCGACCGTGTGGACTTCGTCGGTCTTGCGGTCGCGGTAGACGAGCCCGGTCACCTTCTCGCCGTCGCCGGTCACTTCGGTGGTGAGCGCCGAGGTGATCACGGCGACATTGGGCAGGCTGCGCAGCTTCTTCTGCAGCACCGCATCGGCGCGCAGTTCGCTGTCGAACTCGATCAGCGTGACATGGGCGACAATGCCAGCAAGGTCGATCGCCGCTTCGACACCCGAATTGCCGCCACCGATCACGGCGGTGCGCTTGCCCTTGTAGAGCGGGCCATCGCAGTGCGGGCAATAAGCGACGCCCTTGTTGCGATACTCGTCCTCGCCCGGCACGCCGATCTGCCGCCAGCGTGCGCCGGTGGAGAGGATGACGGTCTTCGCGCGCAGGCTCGCGCCGCTTTCCAGCTCGACTGTTGCCAGGCCATCGCCGTTGGCTGCTTTCAGGCCGACCGCCTTCTGCAGGTTCATGACGTCGACATCGTAGTCCTTCACGTGGCTCTCCAGCTGCGCGACAAGACGCGGGCCTTCGGTGTGCTGGACCGAGATGAAGTTCTCGATGCCCATGGTATCGAGCACCTGCCCGCCGAAGCGCTCGGTGACGACACCGGTGCGGATGCCCTTGCGCGCGGCGTAGATCGCCGCCGCAGCCCCGGCCGGGCCGCCGCCGACGATCAGCACATCAAACGGATCCTTGGCAGCGATCTTCTCCGCCGCGCGGGCGACGGCGCCGGTATCGAGCTTGGCGACGATCTGGGCGAGGTCCATGCGGCCCTGACCGAACAGTTCGCCGTTAAGGAATACCTGCGGCACGGCCATGATCTTGCGCCGCTCCACTTCGTCCTGGAACAGCGCGCCATCGATGGCGACATGCGTGACGGCCGGATTGAGCGCAGCCATGATGTTGAGCGCCTGCACGACATCGGGGCAGTTCTGGCAGGTCAGCGAGAAGAACGTCTCGAAGTGCAGCGGGCCTTCAAGGCCGCGCACAGTTTCCAGCAGGTCCGCTTCTTCCTTGGGCGGGTGGCCGCCAACGTGCAGCAGCGCGAGGATCAGCGAGGTGAACTCGTGCCCGAGCGGCAGGCCCGCGAAGGTGACGCGCGGTGCTTCACCCACGGCTCCGATGGCAAAGCTGGGGCGGCGGACATCTGTGCCGTCGAAGCGCGCGGTGACCTTGTCCGAAAGGACGGCGATTTCCTCGACGAGGCCGCGCATCTCGTCGCTCTTTGCACCCTCGCCAAGGCTGGCGACGAGCTCGATCGGGCGGCGCAGGTTGCCGAGATAGGTCTTGAGCTGGGCGGTGGTGGCGGTGTCGAGCAGCGACATGGGCGCAGGTTCCTTGAAATCAGCAGGGCAATCAGGGGGGCAATCAGCAGGCAGGCGGGTTCGTTCGCGCCGGAGCGAATACCGGCGCGCGGGGAAGACTTGTGCGAGCAAAACGAGGCCGGGCGGCGGCGGAGGGGGAGGGAAAGACCGCCGCCCGGCGGGTTGCGAGAGGCCGTGCGGGGGGAGTGCCGGCGCTCTCGCGAAGGGTCATCAGTTAGATCTTGCCGACGAGATCAATCGACGGAGCGAGGGTCTCGCCGCCTTCTTCCCACTTGGCCGGGCAGACCTGGCCGGGGTGCTCGCGCCAGTACTTGGCAGCCTTGATCTTGCGCACGAGCTCAGCCGCGTTGCGGCCCACGCCCTCAGGCGTGATCTCGATCAGCTGGATCACGCCGTCCGGATCGACAACGAAGGTGCCGCGGTCAGCCAGGCCGACGCCGGGGCGCAGGTTGTCGAACGCGTTGGTCAGCGCGTGGTTCTGGTCACCCACGAGGTAGTAGGTGATCTTGCCGATGGCCGGCGAGCTGTCCGCCCAGGCCTTGTGGCTGAAGTGCGTGTCGGTCGAGACGCCGAACACTTCGACGCCCATGCCCTGCAGCTCGGCATAGTTGTCCTGCAGGTCTTCCAGCTCGGTCGGGCAGACGAAGGTGAAATCGGCAGGGTAGAAGAAGAACACCGCCCACTTGCCGGCGATGTCTGCCTCGGTGATGTCGACGAACTTGCCTTCCTTGTAGGCCGTGTTGGCGAAGGGCTTGATCGGGGTGTTGATCAGGGACATCAGCTTTCCTCTTTCTGGCGGGCCGGGATGGTCCGCGTGAATGGCAGGGGCGCATTTAGCGCGAGTCGGTACGCGGCGCTAATGATCAATCCTGAGCAGATTGATTGACTGGATCGATCAATGAGGCGCGCGCTGCTCCCTGCCCAAGATGGTTACCGGTGCCGTCGCCATCAATAGGCATTGGGGGCCGCTCGATGAGCCGAGCGTGCGTAAGAATAAAGCCTGCTGCACCCGCGCGCTGATCGGCTAAGGTGCGATATCTTGCAGTAACCGGATGAGGGAACCACCACGATGGCATCGAACAATCCCTGGCACCACATGCGTAGCGCCGGTGTGGCCGACGATATCGATTTCGAGATCAAGGGGCAGGAACTGCAATTCGTCGAGATCGAACTCGACCCCGGCGAAAGTGCCGTGGCCGAAGCGGGTGCCTTCGTGTGGAAAGACAGCTCGATCGAGATGACCACCGTATTCGGAGATGGCAGCGCGGATCAGGGCGGCGGCTTCATGGGCAAGCTGCTGGGCGCAGGCAAGCGCCTGATCACCGGGGAAAGCCTGTTCACCACAGTGTTCACCCACACTGGCCATGGCAAGGCGCGCGTCGCGTTTGCGTCCCCCACTCCCGGTGCGATCCTGCCGCTGAAGCTTTCGGATCTGGGCGGCACGCTGATTTGCCAGAAGGACAGCTTCCTCTGCGCCGCGCGCGGGGTGAGCATCGGCGTTGCCTTCCAGCGCCGGATCATGACAGGCCTGTTCGGCGGTGAAGGCTTCATCATGCAGAAGCTGGACGGTGATGGCTGGGTCTTTGTGCAGATGGGCGGCACGCTCACCGAGCGGACGCTGGCACCGGGCGAGGAACTCCACGTCGATACCGGCTGCCTTGCGGCCTATACGCCGGGCGTCACCTTCGACCTGATCGGTGCGGGCGGGGTGAAAAGCGTGCTGTTCGGCGGCGAGGGCCTGTTCTTCGCGCGGCTGACCGGGCCGGGCAAGGTCTGGATCCAGTCCCTGCCCTTCGCCCGCCTTGCTGGACGGATGCTGGCAGCGGCCATGCCCGGCGGAGGTCAGAACCGCGGCGAAGGCTCCGCGCTCGGCGTGCTGGGGGATTTTATACAGGGGAACAATTGAGCCGATGCGCAGCACACAGGGCACTTGCCATTGCCGAGCCGCACGCTGGTCGCTGACCGGCGATGTCGGTTCGATCACGGCGTGCAACTGCACCGTCTGCCGCCGGTATGGCGCACTATGGGCCTATGACTACGAAGGTGGGCGCATCAGCACCGAGGGCGAGACCCGCGTATATGTGCGGGGCAAGGCGATCGAATTTCATTTCTGCGCAAGCTGCGGGTGCGTTGTCTGGTGGCGCGGCCTGCAGCAAGACGACGAAGGGCGGCACCGTCTGGCCGTGAATGTCCGCATGGCCGAGCCGGGCGATGTTGCCGATCAGGCGATCGATCATTTCGATGGGCTCGACAGTTTCGAGGACCTGCCACCTTCCGGCAAGCAAGTCCGCGACCTGTGGGCATGAACGGGTAAATCGCGAAGGACCGGCGCTCGCACCGGCCCTTCCCGCTTGACTCAGAACGTGACCTTCACCGTGCCGCCGAAGGTGCGCGGATCACCGATATTGCCCACAATCAGGCCGGTACTGCCCGGCGCGACCGCAAGCTGATCGTAGTAGTTCACGTCGAACGCGTTGCGGACCCAGCCAAACACGTCGATCCCCTGCTCGGTGCGGAAACCGAGGCGGAAGTTGGAAAGCGCATAGCCATCGACATTGGTATAGGCTGAAGGGCTGGCGTTGGACGACCACGACGAGCGGTAGCTGCCATCAAAGCCCAGATAGACCTGGCCTTCCTTGCCCAGCAGCGTGACCGGCACATTGCCTTCAGCGCCATAGGAAAACGCCCACTTCGAGACGCCCGGAAGGCGCGAGCCCGAAATGTCGCACTGCGCGGGGCTGACGCCTGGCGTGCCCGCAGGCGCGGTCGGGCCGGTCGGCACGCCGTTCGCATCGAGCGGCTGGGCAGTGCCGCCGGAAAGCTCGGGCGAGCACGGCGCATTGGTGAACTTCACGAACTTGGCATCCGTGTAGGCACCGTTACCGTAGATGTTGAAGCGCTCGCTGGGGCGGAAAGAAGCGTCGAACTCGAAGCCCTGCGACCGGGCCTTGTCGGCATTGGCGAGATAGCCCCGGATCAGGCCGACCGCGAAGTTCGAGACCTGAGCCTGATAGTTGCTCACATCGGTGCGGAAGGCGGAGAGGTTGAAAGTCACCTTGCGATCAAGGAACTGGGTCTTGATGCCCACTTCGTAGTGATTCACCGATTCCGGCTTGATCGTGGCCAGATCGAGCAGCGGCACGCCAGTCACGGCATCGGCCGGCACGCCATTGAGGTTGATGCCGCCCGTCTTGAAGCTCTTCGCGTAGGTTGCGTAGAGGTGGACATCACGCGTGATATCCCAGGCAGCGGTCACGTCGCCCGAGAAGTTCCAGTCGCTGAAGTCGGCAAGGAACGACTGCGGGGCCAGCACCGCCAGCTGCGCTCGTTCGCGCGCGGTGTTGAGGCTCCTGCCCGCCGCGTCGGACTTGAACAGGAGCGTGTTGCCCGCACCATCCGTCACGACCGAGTTATAGCTGCCTTCTTTCTTGTCGTAGTTGAGCCGGAAGCCTGGCTGGATCGAGACCGTATCGGTCAGCTTGTAGATGAACTTGCCGAAGATCGCGGCACTGGTGTTCTTGAAGCTGATGTCGTTGTTCGCAGTCAGTCCGTCGAGCACGGTCGGATCACGCGACAGGGCATTGCTGGGGGCAATCAGCCACCGGCTGGCAGCGGCGCCCTGCTGCTGGATGCCGCGCGTGCGGATCTTCTGGTAGAACCCGAAGGCACCCAGCGTATAGCCCAGCTTGCCGGTTTCGCCGGACAGCCGCAGCTCCTGCGAATACTGGTCCTGATGCGAAGGATTGTTCGATTTCGAGGTGATCGGGAGCCCCAGGAAATCGCGGTCGTTCGACGGATCCCAATCCCAGTAGCGCCAGGCGGTGACCGAGGTGATCGTGCCGATGCCGGTATCGATCTTCGCACGCAGCGAAACCCCGCCGATGTCGTTCCTAGCACGCAGTGGGCTGTCGACGTCGGTCACGCGGTCGAATGCGTTGGTACTCGGTACGGCGTAGTTGAACGCGGCGGCGAGCGCATCATACTGGCGGTTGAGCGGACGCTGGGTGGCGCCGGTGCGCACATAGACCTGCGTGCAGCAAATGGGGTTCTGGTGGCTGTAGTCACCCGCCAGCGTGATCTCGACGCCATTCGACGGCTTCCACAACAGCTGGCCGCGCAGGCCGAGGTTGTCCTGCGAATTGACCTTGAGGTTCGAGGTCACGTTGAAGATCGTGCCGCGGCGATCGGTGAGCGAGCCGGCGATGCGCAGCGCGACTGTGTCGGACAGCGGCGCGGAGAGGGCGGCCTTGGCCTGGAAGAAACCGAGATTGCCAGCGCTCAGCTCGATGCGGCCTTCGGGTTCGAATGAGGGCTGGCGGCTGGTGATGTTGATCGCGCCCGCCGTGGTGTTCTTGCCATAAAGCGTGCCCTGCGGCCCGCGCAGCACTTCTATCTGCTTCACATCAAGGAAATCGAACGTGCTGCTGGCGACGCGGGCCATGTAGACGTCGTCGACATAGATGCCCACGCCCTGCTCGATGCCATCATTGGTGAGGCCGAGCGGCGCGCCGAGGCCGCGGATATTGACCGAGGTGTTGCGCGGGTTGGACGAGGTGAACTGCAGCGTCGGGGTGAGCTGCTGGAGACGGCCGACATTGAACGCGCCGGTTGCGTCGATGTGATCGCCGCCGACGACCGAGATCGCGAGCGGCACATCCTGCGCGGTTTCGGCGCGGCGGCGCGCGGTGACCACGATGGTATCGTTGTCGGACTGGCCGGTGCCAACCGAAGTGGCCTGGTCAGCTGGCGCGGCAGTATCGGTTTCGGGAGCAGGAGCAACAGCAAGTGCCGGAGAGGCGGCAAGCGGCAGAATTGCCGCCCCCGCGAGGAGAAGAACACGCAAAGTCATCGTCGATCCTTTGTCTGGGTCTCACGATGCCTCCGGTGGTCCGGTGGGCGGTGTGATGGGTCTTGGTGGTTGGTTGATCAGGTCAGCTGGGCTTGAGACGCTTCTTTTCGGTCACGTCGATCTGGACGACGCGGCCTTCGTGCACGGTCAGGGCGACCGTGCCGAAACGCAGGCCGGTGAGCGCCTCGCGTACGCTGGCGAGGCTTTCCTCGAGGTGGCGCTGGGCATCGCCATTGCTGGTGCCGGGCGCCTGGTTGGGTGTGGTCATCGGGCTTCTCCTTGGATCTGGTCTCCATCAGCGGTGAACATGCGCGCGCGGTGGGGGTTGAAGCGGATCGTTTCGCCGAGCCGGGGTGCATCGCCGCTGCTCGGCAGATCGAGCTCGACGAACAGGCCGCTTCCGGCGAGCAGCCCTTCGGCCCGCCACACCGCGCCCTTGCGAAACACGTTGTCGACGAGGAGCGCCTCGGCGCCGTCTGTCGCGAGCGTGATTTCGTGCGGGCGGAAGTGAATTTCCCCGCCCCCAGAGAGACCTTGGGCGGGCAAGCGGTTGGTTTCGCCCACGAAGTGCGAAACGAAGGGCGTCTCGGGGTTCATGTAGACCGCGTCGGGCGCGCCGATCTGTTCGATGCGGCCCTTGTTCATGACAACGACGCGGTCGGCGAGTTCAAGCGCCTCCTCTTGATCGTGCGTCACGAAGATCGAGGTGAGCCCCACCTGCTTGTGCAGATCGCGCAGCCAGCGGCGCAGGTCCTTGCGCACCTTGGCATCGAGCGCGCCGAAGGGTTCGTCAAGCAGCAGCAGGCGCGGTTCGATCGCGAGCGCGCGGGCAAGCGCGACGCGCTGGCGCTGGCCGCCGGAAAGCTGGCCGGGATAACGGCTGCCGAGGCCTTCAAGCTGAACGAGGCGCAGCAGTTCCTCGGCGCGCGCCTGCCGGGCGGCCTTGGCCATGCGGTGCTTGCCGCGCCGCACGCTGAGCCCGAAGGCGACGTTGTCGGCCACCGTCATGTGGCGAAACAGCGCGTAGTGCTGGAACACGAAGCCGACATGCCGGTCCGCAACCGGCATGCGCGAGACATCCTCACCGCCGAGCTGGACCGTACCGCCGTCCTGAAACTCGAGCCCCGCGATGATGCGCAGAAGCGTCGTCTTGCCCGAGCCCGAGGGTCCGAGCAGCGCGATGAACTCGCCCGGCGCGACATCGAGATCGATGCCGTGGAGCGCCGGATATTCGCCGAAGCGCTTGGTTATGCCGCGAAGGTGGATCAATGCCGTGCTCCTGCATGGAGGCCGAAGCGCCATTCGAGCACCGTCTTGGCGACGAGCGTCACCAGGGCGAGCAGCGCGAGAAGGGAGGCGACCGCGAAGGCGCCGACGAAATCGTACTCGTTGTAGAGAATCTCGACATGGAGCGGCATCGTGTTGGTCTCGCCCCGGATATGCCCCGAAACGACCGAGACCGCGCCAAACTCGCCCATGGCCCGCGCGTTGCAGAGCAGCACGCCGTAGAGCAGGCCCCAGCGGATGTTGGGCAAGGTGACATGCCAGAACGTCTGCCAGCCCGAAGCGCCCAAGGAGATCGCGGCTTCCTCATCGTCCTTGCCCTGTTCGAGCATCAGCGGGATGAGCTCGCGCGCGACGAACGGGAACGTGATGAACACCGTCGCCAGAACGATGCCGGGGACCGCGAAGATGATCTTGAGGTCGTGCTCGGCGAGCCATGCGCCGAACAGGCCGTTGGCGCCGAACAGCAGCACGAAGATCAGGCCCGAAACGACCGGCGAGACCGAGAACGGCAGGTCGATCAGTGTGATCAGCAGAGCCTTGCCGGGGAACTGGAACTTGGTGATCGCCCAGCTCGCAGCCACGCCGAACACCATGTTGAGCGGGACCGCGATGGCCGCGATGATAAAGGTCAGCCGGATCGCGGCAAGCGCGTCGGGCGTATGCAGCGCATCGAGGAACGGTCCAACGCCCTGCTCCAGCGCCTCGCTGAAAACCGCAAGCAGCGGCAGCAGCAGGAAGAAGCCGAGGAAGACGAGCGCTACGGTGATGAGCGCAGCGCGCGCCAGCGGGCTTTCGGTGGTGGGTGCCGTGCTCATGCGCCCATCCTCCGCCGGCTGGCGGCCTGAATCAGGTTGATCAGCAGCAGCACCGCGAACGAGGCGAGCATCATCACCACGGCAATCGCGGTGGCGCCGGCATAGGCATATTGCTCAAGCTGGGTAACGATCAGCAGCGGCGCGATCTCGGTGCGGCCAGGCATATTGCCCGAAATGAAGATCACCGAGCCATACTCCCCCACCCCGCGCGCGAAGGCGAGCGCGAAGCCGGTGAGCAGCGCGGGGCCGATGGCGGGGAAGATCACGTGGCGGAAGGTCTGCCAGCGCGTGGCGCCCAGCGTTGCGGCGGCTTCTTCGACCTCGCGGCCAAGATCGGCGAGCACAGGCTCGACCGAGCGGACGACGAACGGCAGACCAATGAAAACAAGCGCGATCGAAATGCCGACCCAGGTGAAGGCAACCTTGATGCCGAGCGGCTCCAGATACTGGCCGATCCAGCCTTCAGGCGTATAGAGCGCGGTAAGCGCGATGCCGGCGACGGCGGTCGGCAGCGCGAAGGGCAGATCGACCAGTGCGCTCACCACCTGCTTGCCGGGAAAGCTGTAGCGCACGAGCACCCAGGCAACGACGAGGCCGAACACCGCGTTGACCAGCCCCGCCATCGCCGCCGTGCCGAAGCTCAGCTGATAGGCGGCCATCGCGCGGGGGCTGAAGCCGACGGCGACGAACTCCGCCCAGCCCATGCCGGCGGCCTTGAGGAAGATCGTGGCGAGCGGGATCAGCACGATCAACGTCAGCCACGCGAGCGTGAAGCCGAAGCTGAGGCCGAAGCCGGGCAGCACGGACGGCTGCCTCCAGCGCTGGATCGATGCGGGCATGGAGCGGCGCGCCTACTTCTTGGCGTAGATGCGGTCGAACACGCCGCCATCGTCGAAGAACGTCTTCTGCGCCTTGGCCCAGCCGCCGAAGTCCTTGTCGATGGTGACCATCTGGATTTCGGGGAACTGCGCCTTGAACTGCTGCGCGATGGCCGGATCGCGCGGGCGATAGAAGTTGTGCGCAATCGCGGTCTGCGCCTCGGGCGTGTAGAGATAGCGCAGATAGGCTTCGGCGACTTCGCTCGTGCCGTGCTTCTTGGCATTGGTGCTGATCACCGCAACCGGCGGTTCGGCGAGGATCGAGAGCGAGGGCGTGACGATCTCGAACTTGCCCTTGCCGAGCTTCTTCTCAGCGAGGAAGGCCTCGTTTTCCCATGAGATCAGAACATCGCCGATGCCGCGTTCGACGAAGGTCGTGGTCGAGCCGCGCGCGCCGCTATCGAGCACGGGCACGTGCTGGAAGAGCTGCTTCACATAGGCTTCGGCGGCTGCGTCCGTGCCGCCCGCCTTGCGGCCATAGGCCCAGGCCGCGAGGAAGTTCCAGCGCGCGCCGCCGCCCGTCTTGGGATTGGCGGTGATCACTTCGACACCGGGCTTCACCAGGTCGCCCCAGTCCTTGATGCCCTTGGGATTGCCCTTGCGCACGAGGAACACGATCGTCGAAGTATAGGGCGCGCTGTTGTCAGGCAGCGCCTTCTGCCAATCGGCCGGGAGCAGCTTGCCCTTCTCCGAAATGGCGTCGATATCGTAGGCGAGCGCGAGCGTGGCAACATCCGCCTCCAGCCCGTCGATGATCGCGCGGCTCTGCTTGCCCGAGCCGCCATGGCTCATCCGGAAGGTAACGTCCTTGCCGGTCTTCTGCTTCCAGAACGCGGCAAAGGCCGGGTTGATCGCCTGATAGAGCTCGCGCGTTGGATCGTAGGAGACGTTGGTCAACTCGATTGCGCCGTTCTTGCTGCCCCCGCCCGAGCAGCCGGCCAGCATGAGGCCGAGGCCCAACGCGCCCGCAAAGACCGCGCGGCGGCGAAGGGGGCGGCCAAAGGGAAAGGTTGTGTCGCGAATGGTCATGCTTCGTACTCCCGTTGGCGTCAGCCCCGGGGTGGCCCCCAGCGCGTCGGGTCGTCACTAAACTCAATAAATAAGATAGACATTAGAGTTCTGCTTGGGGGCGACAAAGAGAAGCTTTTGGCTGCGCCGACAGACCTGTTGGCGCGTCCTTACCCTTCGATTCGCCCCCGAATTCCAGCATCAGGTTATCTCAACTCATAAAGTAGAGAATAGGCACGCGCCCAAGCGAGGCAAAATGTCGATGAAATGAGTAGACATTCATTCCTACAACGCACCCACGCCCGCGCGGTTCCTCCGCGGGGCAATGCAAAGGTCCGGCAAAACACCCGCGCGCCCCTTGCCTGTCCCGCCCTGCCTCGTGCTATGCCCTGCGCATGTCATCGCACTGTCGCAATCGGCAACCATGCCGCGCCGCGATCCGCCGCACTGCGGCGGACATCGGGGGGAGCATGGACCATGGATGATCCGCAGACAGCGGTACCCGGCATCGCAGCAGCGACCAGCCCGGTCGTTGCCAGCCCGGTCGTTGAGGGTGCAGCAAATGCCTCTGCCCCGCCGGCCTATCGCTACTTCAACCGCGAGCTGAGCTGGCTGGCGTTCAACCGCCGCGTGCTCGCCGAAGCGCAGAATCCCAATTATCCAGTGCTGGAGCGGCTGCGCTTCCTCTCGATCTCGGGCAGCAATCTCGACGAATTCATGATGGTCCGCGTCGCCGGCCTCGCCGCGCAAGTGCGGCAGGGAATCGACGAGCTTTCGATCGACGGCCTCACCCCGACCCAACAGCTGCACGCAGCCTATCGCGGGGTCGAGGAACTGGTGCGCGCGCAGCAGGCGATCCTGGCTGATCTGACCGGCCAGCTGGACGCGGCGGGCATCCGCATCGTCGGGAACCGCAAGCTCGACAAGGGACAGTCCGACTGGCTGGCGCACTACTTCGAGGAACATGTTTTCCCGGCCTTGACGCCGCAGGCGATCGATCCGGCGCACCCCTTCCCCTTCATCAACAATCAGGGCACCGGCATCCTCTTCACGCTTTCGCGGCTGGCGGATGGCGAAGCGGTGACCGAGATGATCCTCGTGCCCCCCGCGCTGCCGCGCTTCGTGCGCATGCCGGGCGAACCGGCCTGCTGGATCAGCATCGAGGAGCTGATCCTGCGCGGCGCGGGCAAGCTCTTCCCCGGTTTCCGCATACAGGGCCACGGCACCTTCCGCGTGCTGCGCGACAGCGATATCGAGGTCGAGGAAGACGCCGAGGATCTCGTCCGCTATTTCCGCACCGCGATCCAGCGGAGGCGGCGCGGCAAGGTGATCCTGCTGCAGGTGCAGGAAAACTTCGATCCCGAAGCCGAAGCCCTGCTGCGCGACAAGCTGCGGCTCGATCATGCCATGGTGATCAAGGCGGGTGGGCTGCTGGCGATGAACGGGCTTTCGGTGATCGTCGATACCGACCGGCCCGAATTGAAGTTCGAGCCCTACATCCCCCGCTATCCCGAGCGCGTGCGCGAGCATGACGGCGATTGCTTTGCCGCGATCCGCACCAAGGATCTGGTGATCCATCACCCGTTCGAAAGCTTCGACGTGGTGGTCGATTTCCTGCGGCAGGCGGCCTCCGACCCTGATGTCGTGGCGATCAAGCAGACGCTCTACCGCGCCGGCAAGCAATCGGCGGTGATCGCGGCGCTGATAGCCGCGGCGGAAGCTGGCAAGTCGGTAACGGCGGTCGTCGAACTCAAGGCGCGCTTTGACGAGGAGCAGAACCTCCACTGGGCGAGCCAGCTCGAACGCGCGGGCGTGCAGGTGATCTACGGCTTCGTCGATTGGAAGACCCACGCCAAGGTCTCGATGGTCGTGCGCCGCGAGGGTGATGGCTACCGCACCTACTGCCACTTCGGCACGGGCAACTATCACCCGGTGACGGCGCGCATCTACACCGACCTCAGCTTCTTCACCGCAGACCCCAAGTTCGGGCGCGATGCCGGGCTGCTGTTCAACTTCATCACCGGCTATATCGAGCCCAAGGCGACCGAAATGCTGGCGATTGCGCCCATCGGGGTGCGCCGCAAGCTTTATGAATGCATCGACCGCGAGATCGCGCTGGCCGAGGCTGGCAAGCCCGCATCCATCTGGGCCAAGCTCAATGCGCTGACCGACAGCCAGCTGATCAACCGGCTCTATGCGGCGAGCGCCGCCGGGGTGGAGATCAACCTGATCGTGCGCGGCATCTGCTGCCTGCGGCCCGGCGTGCCGGGGCTTTCGGAGAAGATCAGGGTCAAGTCGGTGATCGGCCGTTTCCTTGAGCACAGCCGCATCTGGGCCTTCGGCAACGGCGCGCCGCTGCCGAACCGGCGGGCGCGGGTGTTCATTTCCTCGGCCGACGGGATGACCCGCAATCTCGACCGCCGGGTCGAAGTGCTGGTGCCGATCAGGAACCCCACGGTGCACGATCAGGTGCTCGATCAGGTCATGCTCGCCAATCTGCTTGATACCGAGCAAAGCTGGATCCTCGATGCGGACGGCACCTACCACCGTGCCGATCCGGGACCGACGCCGTTCAACGTGCATCGCTATTTCATGACCAACCCCTCGCTCTCCGGGCGCGGCGCGGCGCTGAGCAAGGGCCGCAAGGTGCCCAAGCTGGCGCTGCGGCGCGGCGGAATGCCGCCCCAGTAACACCATGACCCGCTTCACCCGCACCTCTGCCTATGTGCCCACCCGGGCGATCATCGACATCGGTTCCAACACCGTACGTCTCGTCATCTATGGCGGACCGGCGCGCGCGCCCGATGTGCTGCACAACGAGAAAGTGACCGCGCGGCTGGGCAAGGGTGTGGCCGAAAACGGCAAGCTGGGCCAACGCGCGATGGGCGCGGCGCTGGCAAGTCTGGCGCGCTATCGCACGCTGCTCGATCTGAAGGGCATCACCGAGGTCGATGTGGTGGCGACGGCGGCGGCACGCGATGCGGTGAATGGCGGCCAGTTCCTCGACCAGATCCGCGCGCTCGGCCTTTCACCCCGGCTGCTGAGCGGCGAGGAGGAAGCGATCACCAGCGCGCACGGCGTGATGGGGGCGTTTCCGGGCGCGCAGGGCGTGGTGGGCGATCTCGGTGGGGGCAGCCTCGAACTTGTCGATGTCGATGCAGACGGCTGCCGGCACGGCACGTCGCTGCCGCTGGGCACGCTGCGCCTGCCCGGGCTGCGCGCCGGAGGCGAGCGCGCATTCGGGCAAACCATCGCCAGAATGCTCAAGCGCGCGGACTGGCGGGCGGCGCCGGGTTCGACGCTCTATCTCGTCGGCGGATCGCTGCGCGCCTTTGCGCGCCATGCCATGACCATGTCCGGCTGGCCAATCGACGATCCACATGGCTTCGAGATTGCCGCACCGCAGGCACAGGCGCTCGCCAAGGCGCTTGGGAAGCGCAAGCCGGAAACGCTGCTGCCGGTGCCCGGGCTTTCAAGCGCGCGCCTTGCCGCGCTGCCGGATACGGCCGCGCTGCTCTTCGTGCTGATCCGCGCGCTGCAGCCGGGGCGGCTGGTGTTTTCATCCTGGGGCCTGCGCGAAGGTGTGCTGTGGGACCGCATGGCACCGGCTGTGCGGATGCAGGATCCGCTGGTCGCGGGTGCGGCCGCCTTTGCGACCGACTACGGCATCTCCGCGGGTACTGGCGCGATGGTGACCGGCTGGACCGCAGCGGCAAGGCTGCCTGATGCAGCGTCCGGCACGGAGCACCTGCGCCTCACCGCTACGATGCTGTGCCTCGCCACCGCCATGGTCGAGCCGAACCTGCGCGGCGACCTTGCGCGCGAATGGGCGCTGCGCAAGCGCTGGATCGGGGCGTCGCCTGCGGACCGGGCGATGCTGGCAGCCGCGATGATCGCCAATACCGGGCGCTCGGACCTGCCGGCAGATCTTGGCCTGCTGGCATCCCCCGAGCAGCTGCGCGAGGCGCAGGCCTGGGGCCTCGCAACGCGGCTGTGCCGGCGTTTCAGCGGCAATACCGCGCAAGGGATCAGCGGCAGCGCGCTGCGCGTGGAAGGCAGCGCGCTGGTACTCGCCGTGCAGCCCCAAATTGCGGTGCTGGTGAACGAAGGCGTGGAGCGTGATCTCAAGACGCTCGCCGCGCATCTCGGGCTGAAGGCGCAGGTGCGCTAGCGCACCAGGTTCGCCAGCACCCTTCGGCAAGCCCAGGGTGAGCGGGGTTTGGTCGTCAACTCACGTTCCGGCAGCCTGCTCCTTCGCCGCCTCAACCTCAGCGGCTGCAAGAACGCGCAAGACATTGCCCGACCAGATCTTGGCGATATCGGCCTCGCTGTACCCGGCGGCGAGCAGCGCTTTGGTGATCTTCGGCAGATCGGCGATATCCTCCAGCTCCGTCACGCCGCCGCCGCCGTCCCAATCGAGGCCGATGCCGACATGATCGACACCCGCGACCTGCAAAGCGTGGAGGAGATTGGCCATCACGTCCTCGAAGGTGGCGCGCAGCTCCGGGTACTTCGCGTCGATCGCATGGCGCTCGGCGAGCATGGACTGGCGCTCGGCGGCGGTGAGCTTGCGGTCTTCGGGGTACTTTTCCTCGAGCGCCTTCATCGCGGCCTCGCGCTCCGCGCTTTGCTTGAGGCCCTTCACATAGACCGAGTTGATCTGGATGACCCCGCCGGCCGCAGCGAGCGCCTTGAGATGCGCGTCATCGATGTTGCGCGGGTGATCGAACACCGCCTTGCAGCCCGAATGCGTAAGCACCAGCGGCGTCTTCGATAGGCGCAGCGCATCATCGAGCGTGCGGTCGGAGCTGTGTGAGAGATCGGGGACGACACCGAGGCGGTTCATTTCGGCAAGCAGCTGGACGCCGAGCGGGCTCAGGCCATCCCATTTGGGCTTGTCCGTCGAGCTATCAGCGAACTGGTTGGTGCGGAAATGCGCAAAGCCTGCAATGCGCACGCCCATGGCGTAGAAGCTGCGCAAAAGCGTGGGATCATCGCCGAGCGGCCAGGCATTCTCGATCGAGAGGTAGACCACGCGCTTGCCGCTCGCCTTGATCGCGGCGGCATCGGCGGCCTTGCTGGCAAGCGCGAAGCTTTCGGGGTGTGCGGCGACCATCTCGCGGATGGCAACGCCGCGCATCAGCGCAAAATCGCGCGCCTTGCGAGTGGATTCCGCGTCGAGCGGCCCTTGCGGGGTGTAGATCGCCCAGAACCCGCCATCGAGCCCGCCCTGCTTCATGCGCGGCAGATCGACCTGCGTGTAATCCTGCGCCACCGTGTGCGCATCGATGATCGACCAGCCGGGCAGCGCGAGGGAGGCGGGCGTATCGAGGTGGGTGTCAAGCGTCAGCAGCCGCTGCTGGAGCGCGCCGGCAGGGTCCGCAGCCTTTTTCGGCGCGCTGTTGGCGGGGCCGGCGGCGATGAGTGCCAATGCGGCGGAAGCGGCGAGCAGGAGCGTTCGGGTTTGCATGCCCGCAACCTTCGCGCTGCCGCCGCGAATGTCAATCAGGCGGGATCGGCATCACCCTGCGCATCGGGCCGCGCGGTGGCAAAGGCGGGATGCGCAAGCGCGGCGGCTTCGATCGCTTCCAGCCGGGGATAGTCGGTCCGCGCGCCGAAGCGGCGGGCATTGGCCATCTGCGGGATCAGGACGACATCGGCCAGCGTGATCGCCGCGCCGAAGCAGAACGGGCCGCTGCGGTCCTCGATCAGGCGCGAGCAGGCCGCAAGTCCGCTTTCCATCACTTCGCGCGCCCAACCATCGACCGCCGCAGACTCAAGCCCGCGCGCGCGCAGCATGCGCAGCACGCGCAAGTTCTGCACCGGGTGGATATCGCAGGCTATGGCCATCGCGAACGCACGGACGCGGGCGCGGTCCAGCGGGTCTGACGGCAGGACCGGCGGCTCGGGATAGCGTTCCTCGAGGTATTCGATGATCGCAAGGCTCTGCGTGAGCACCGCGCCATCCACTTCGAGCGCCGGCACCAGACCCTGCGGATTGCGCGCGACATAATCGGGCGCGGTCTGTTCGTTGATGCGCAGATCGTGCGGGGCAGCTTCCCATGCAAGCCCCTTGAGCGCGAGCACGGTGCGCACGCGCCATGCGGCAGAAGAGCGCCAGTAGGTGTGGAGGACAAGTTCCATGCCCGCGGCAAATAGCGCGGAATTCCGCCGCTTGTCATCATTTCCATCGGGTTAAAGGAAAAGTAGTCATTGTGGACATATATCAAGGGCGTCCGTCATTCCGGACAGACCACCGGGAGCACGCATGGCCGCCGAACTGCCCGAACAACGTCCACAGCAGGAGCGCCAGTCAGAGCGCCGCCCGCTGATGGTGCGCGTGCAGTATCGGCGCTCGATCGTGCGGCTCGCAGCGCAGATCCTTGATCTTTCGTGCCACGGCCTGCGCCTTGCCGGCATGGAGCGGCTGCGTGTGGGCGAAAGCGTGTGGATCACCCTCCCCGGCCTGCCACCGCGCCAGGCCAAGGTTGTCTGGGTCGACCGCTTCGAGGCAGGCTGCGCCTTCATCGAGCCGCTGCACGAGGCTGTGTTTGACGCGATTGTCGCCGGGCACATGCACTGATTTATAATCCGAACCTGCGGTTCGGATGAGGCGGCACCAGCCCGCTCCCCCGCCTCGAAATCCGCTCTTTCGCGGATTTCGCGAATGGACTGCTTTCAAGCCGCCCCCGCAGTGAGTAGGGGACGGGAATGCTTCGCCTCACCGAACTCAAGCTGCCCCTCGATCACACGACTGCCGATCTCGAAGCCGCGATTGCCGAGCGGCTGGAGATCGAGCCTGCCGCCTTGCTGCGCTACACCGTGGCGAAGCGTGGCAACGATGCACGGCGTAAGTCGGCGATCAAGCTGGTCTATGCGATCGACGCGAGTGTGACCGACGAAGCCGCCGTGCTCGCGCGCCATGCCGGTGACGCGCAAGTCCGCCCTACCCCCGATACCGCCTACCGCTTCCCCGTCATGGCGCCGCAAGGCTGGCATGGGCCGCGCCCGGTCGTCATCGGTGCGGGCCCTTGCGGCCTGCTCGCCGCGCTGATCCTTGCGCAGATGGGGCTGAAGCCGATCATCATCGAGCGCGGCAAGGCGGTACGCGCGCGGACCAAGGACACCTGGGGCCTTTGGCGGCGGAGTGAACTGACGCCGGAATCGAACGTCCAGTTCGGCGAAGGCGGCGCGGGCACGTTCTCGGACGGCAAGCTCTATAGCCGGATCAAGGACCCGCGCCATCTCGGTCGCAAGGTGCTGACCGAGTTCGTCAAGGCGGGTGCACCGCCGGAAATCCTCACCGAAGCGCACCCGCATGTCGGCACCTTCCGGCTTGTCACGATGGTCATGTCGATCCGCGAGACGATCGAGGCGCTGGGCGGCGAGTACCGCTTCGAGACGCGGGTCGAGGATTTCGTGATCGGCAAGGACGAGCGCGGCGAACGGCAGCTGGAAGGCCTCGTCCTCTCTACCGGCGAAGTCCTGCCTGCACGGCGCGTGATCATGGCGGTGGGCCATTCCGCACGCGATACCTTTGCCGTGCTGCATAGCGCGGGCGTTCACATCGAAGCCAAGCCCTTTGCAGTGGGCGTGCGGATCGAGCACCCGCAGCGACTGGTAGACGTGGCGCGCTATGGGCCGGGCGCGGGGCATCCGATCCTGGGCCCGGCGGCCTATTCGCTGGCGCATCAGGCGAGCAACGGCCGCTCGGTCTACAGCTTCTGCATGTGTCCGGGCGGGCGCGTGGTGGCAGCGGCTTCCGAACCGGGCCGCGTGGTGACCAATGGCATGAGCCAGTATTCGCGCGCCGAGTTCAACGCCAATTCCGGCCTCGTCGTCGATATCAATCCCGAGCGTGACTATCCCGGCGGGCCGCTCGCGGGCGTGGCGTTCCAGCGCAAGTGGGAGGAGCTCGCCTATGTGGCAGGCGGCAGCAACTACAGCGCGCCGGGACAGAAACTGGGCGATTTCCTTGCCGGGCGGCCATCGACCAGCTTCGGCTCGATCACCCCGTCATACCAGCCGGGGGTCACGCCGACCGACCTTGCGCAGTGCCTCCCCGATTTCGCGATTGCCGCGATGCGTGAGGCGCTGCCGGTGTTCGGCCGTCAGATGCCGGGCTACGACCATCCCGACGTGGTGCTGACGGGGGTGGAAACGCGCACCTCGTCACCGGTAAGGATCACGCGCGGGGCTGATCTGCAGAGCCTCAATACCCCCGGCCTCTACCCTGCGGGCGAAGGCGCGGGCTATGCGGGGGGCATTCTTTCAGCAGCGGTGGATGGCATTCGTGTCGCCGAGGCGCTGGCGCTCGAACTTCTGGGTCAGGCGCCTGCCGCCCGCGCATAAGCGCCGAGCAGCGACTCGCGCAGCGCGCCAAGCGGGGGCACATCGAGCCCGCCAAGCTGCGCGATGCCGACGATCCCGTCCGCGCCGTAGCACTGCGAGAGGACGATGGCTTCGCCCTTCACCTTCTTGTCGAGCGGCCTCGACCAGAAGGTGTAGACCGTAGGCAGCGCGCGTTCGGTGGGATCTTCGTCGACCACCATGGCCAGGCGGCCCGAGCGCAGTTCCACGAAAGCGCCAATCGGATAGATGCCGACCATCTCGATAAAATCGACCATGATCACGGGATCGAGGCCCTCGCAATGCTCGCCCATATGGCGGATCGCTTCGGCCGGATCGAGCCCGGGCCGACCTTGCTTGCCCGCAACAAGCAGATCGTAGGTGTCGCAGATCGCCGCCATGCGCGAAAGTTGGTCGATGTCGTTCCCGGCAAGGCGGTGCGGATAGCCGCTGCCATCTAGCCGCTCATGATGGCGCAGGCAGACCTTGAGCACTGTATCGGGAATATCACCCGCCGCTTTCAGCAAGGCATGGCCCGCCAGCACATGCTGGCAATGCGCATCAGTTTCGAGATCGGTAGTGCCACCGGCCCAGACATCCTCCGGGTGCGGCGGACCACCGGTTTCCTGATTGGCTCCGATATCCATGAGAAGGCCGGCCATGCCCGCATCGCGTGTCTCTGCGGCGGAGAGGTTCATCTGGCGGGCCAGCGCGATCATCAGCGCGCTGGTGGCGAGCGCGTGGCGGTAGGTTTCCTCGCTGTCCTCTCGGCAGCGCAGGAGGCCGTTGAAGGCATAGAGATTGCGCTGCACCGAGGCGTAGATATCGTCGATCAACGGATCGACCGTGCGCGCGCTGATCCCGCGGCCGAGGCGCGCTTCGATGAACACGCGGCTGACCAGCTTGGAATGGCGCTCGGCGATCTTGCGCGCGGTGCCGAATTCCTTCGCTGTGGCAACGCGGGCGGCCGCAAATTTGTTGGCAGTTGGGCGCGGCGGCACCAGTGGCATCCCGCGCTGGGGCGGTGGTGCCGCTCCTGCCGTGGCCACCTCGCGCTCGGGCACATTGTTCAGCCCGCGCTCGGTATCGATGATCACGGCTTCGACCGCGCTTCCCTGCAGCGCTTCGAGCATCCACATCTCTTCGAGCAAGAACCTGCTCTTCCAGAAGGGATGCTTGAACCAGCTCCCCTCCAGCTTCTGAATGAACATGCCGAGCCGCAGCTCGGAGGTTTCGACGCGTTTCAGCATGGTCTGATGTTCATGCCACTGGTGTGGCTGAAAGCGGCTGACTGCGCAGCTACGCAGTAACCCTGATTGGTGCGTGCAAAGGGCAATTCCCCCGCCGCGAATTCTTGGCTAGCGTTGGAGAGACAAGCAGAATGACGAGGATGGCCAGATGAGCAGTGCGCATGGCGCGACCCACAATCCCGGAATGGACGCAGAGGTTTTCGCCCAGTTCCTGGAGCAATTGCAGCGCTATGTGCGTGAGCGGCTGATTCCGGCCGAGGCGCAGGTCATCGCGGGCGATGCGATCCCCGAGGACCTTCTGGCCGAAATGCGCGAGATGGGCCTGTTCGGCCTGACGATGCCCGAGGAATACGGCGGCGCAGGCATGAACATCAGCCAGTACATCGAGACGATCCACGCGATCAGCTATGCCATGCCGGCGTTCCGCTCGATCATCTCGATCAATATCGGCATGGTCTGTTCGGCGATCAAGAACGCCGGCACGGCAGAGCAGAAGGCCGAATGGTTGCCAAGGCTGGCGGCGGGCGAGATCGCGGCATTCGGGCTGACCGAGCCGGGTTCGGGTTCGGATTCGGCTGGGCTTGCGACCATGGCGGTGCGTTCGGGCAATGGCTATGTGCTCAACGGCACCAAGCGGTACATCACCAATGCGCCCTACGCCAAAGTGGGGCTGATCATGGCGCGCACGAGCAAGGAGAACCTGCCGCGCAACGCGCATGTTTCGGCGTTTCTCGTGCCGCTCGAGACGGCGGGTATCACGCGCGGCAAGTCCGACAGAAAGATGGGCCAGCAGGGCAGCCATATCGGCGATATCATTCTGGAAGACGTCTTCGTGCCCGGCGATGCACTGCTCGGCGGCGAGGAAGGCAAGGGTTTCGCCACCGCGATGCAGAGCCTCGACAACGGGCGGCTATCGGTGGGGGCAGCCGCGACGGCGCAGGCGCGGCGCTTCCTCGATACCGCGATCCGCTATGCCAATGAACGCAAAGCCTTCGGTGAGCCGATCGCGCAGTTCCAGCTGATCCAGGCCATGCTGGCGGACAGCCAGGCCGAAATCTACGCCGCGCAATGCATGATGCGCGACGCAATCGCCAAGGCAGACGCGGGGCAGAAGATCCTGATGGAAGCCGCCGCGTTCAAGATGTTTGCCTCCGAAATGTGCGGGCGCGTGGCAGACCGCTGCGTGCAGATCCACGGCGGCGCGGGCTATCTCGCCGAATATGAGGCAGAACGCTTCTTCCGCGATGCGCGCATCTATCGCATCTACGAAGGCACCACGCAGATCATGCAGCTGGTGATCGCCAAGCAGATGCTGAAGGACTTTGCGGCAGGCGTCCGCTGAGTCCTACACGTCCGGCGTGTTGCAGGCCTCGGCATCCGGCACGCCCAGCGCCACGAACTGATCCAGCAGCCAGCGCGCGGCAGGACCCGGTGGCGTGTCGCGCCGCCAGATCGCGGTGAAGCGATAAGCGCCGCCAGGGTGATCGGGCATCGCGAGGCGGACCAGCGTGCCCGCCGCCAGATCGCCCTCGATCATCGGCAGCGGCATGTTGCCCCAGCCGATCCCTTCGCGCAGCAGCGCGTGCTTGGCGCCCAAATCGGCCAGCCGCCAGGTCTTGGGGCTGACGACGCCAAAATCGCGGCCCGCCGTCGTGCCGGAACGGTCCGACAGCACGAGCTGGATATAGTCTCGCCCCGCGCCGGGGAGGATTTCGGTCATGCGGCCGAGAGGATGGTCGGGCGCGGCCACAGGGACGAGCAGCGTGGCACCCGCAACTTTGCCATCTATTTCTGGAACTTCGGTTGCCAGCGGGCCCGAAACGCCAATGGTGGCGGTTCCGGCCAGGACCATGGCACTGATCGCGCCGAGCGCCTCGACATGGAGCCTGAGCTGCACGGTCGGGAACTCGGCAGCAAACCCGCGCAGCACCGCTGCAAGCCGCTCGGGCGGGACCATGACATCGACCGCAAGATCGACTTCGGCCTCCAACCCGTCGAGCAGGCCCTTGACCTTGGCGCGCAGGCCGTCAACCCCTTGCGCAATGGCGCGTGCTTCCGCCAGCAGCGCGCGGCCGGCCATGGTGAGCTGCGGCTTGCGCGTCCCTTCGCGGTCGAATAGCGAGACACCGAGCTGGGCTTCGAGATTGGCCACGCCGTAGCTGATTACCGAGACCGCACGGCCCAGATTGCGTGCAGCGCCGGCGAAGCTGCCGGTATCGACGATCGTCAGGAAGATGCGCAGCTGATCGAGCGTGGGGGTGCCGGGATTGGCCATCGTTCGGCTCCATAGAACAAATCAGTTCAATTTATCCCACTGATCAGGAAAGCGGGCAAGGGCTATATCGGCTCCAACGAAAGCGCCCCTCCCCTTCCCGGCAGGCGGCGCCGGACAGGAGACAAGACCATGATCGAACTGCGCCCCTTCGCCAGCCTTGGCGGTGAGAACCACGGCTGGCTTGATGCCAAGCACCACTTCTCGTTTGCAGGATACCATGATCCGGCGCGGATGCACTGGGGCAACCTGCGTGTGTGGAACGACGATACCATCGCACCCCGCACCGGCTTCCCGCCCCATCCCCATCGCGACATGGAAATCATCACTTACGTGCGCGAAGGCGCGATCACCCATGAGGACAGCCTGGGCAACAAGGGCCGGACCGAAGCGGGCGATGTGCAGGTGATGAGCGCGGGCACCGGCATCCGCCATTCGGAAAACAACATGGAGGACGTGACGACCCGCATCTTCCAGATCTGGATCATGCCCACCCGCAGCGGCGAGGCCCCCGGTTGGGGCGCACGGCCCTTCCCCAAGGGTGAACGCGCCGGGCAGTTCGTGACGCTGGCCTCGGGCTATGAAGGCGACGGCGATGCCCTGCCGATCCGCACCGATGCTCGCGTGCTGGGCCTCACCCTGCGGGCCGGCGAAACCGCGAGCTACCCGCTCGGAAGCGACCGCAAGGCCTATCTCGTGCCGGCGACCGGTGCGGTGAAGATCGCGGATGTCACCGTGAATGCCCGCGACGGCGCGGCGATTCGCGACCTTGACGTGCTGACCCTGACCGCGCTCGAAGACAGCGAAATCGTGATGGTCGACGCGGCCTGACGTGCAAGCGGGGAGTTTCGGACCTCATCCGGGCTCCCCGCAAGCTGCATGACCAGAATTATTGCTCAGATCGCATCAATGAAAGACCATCCATAACGGATCGTTTACCGCCTTTGGTCCACTATGACATGACGGCGCAGGATCGGCGCCGAGTGGCTCGTTCAAGGTGATGGTGCGGTAGATGTCCTTCATGGCTCCCATTCCACCGACTGACCAGGTTGTGCGCGAGCAGCGCCAGCCCCGCATCATCCGCGCGCGCCTGGTGCATCGGGATGGCGAAGTGCAGGATATCGTCATCCGCAATGTTTCGGCCAGCGGGCTCGGCGCCAGTGCCCGCGGCCCTGCGCCAGTGCGCGGCGAACGCGTGCTGGTGGTGCTGCCCGGCGAGCAGGAAGTGAACGGTATCGTCCGCTGGTTCGGCGGCCACACCTTCGGCATGCAGCTCGACGCACCGCTCGATCTCGAAGCGCTGGGCCGTGCGCTCCAGCGGCAGGCGCATGTCGCGCAGGTCTCGGGCGAATGGAAGGTCGAGAACCGCCACCGGGTGATCACCCCGATGACCGATCCTTCGCGCATTCGCCGCGTCTGATCGCCATCACCCAGGCTGAACCTCTACATCAGACTTGCTTAATGGCAGGCGGCACCCCCCGCGCCGGTTGACCGCCCCCGTGCTTGCGCCATGCTGCGCCGCCATGACCAGACAGATCGAAGAACCCGCCCGCCAGATCGACGTGATCCATGAGACCGACGTGCTCGTGGTGGGATCGGGCCCGGGCGGCCTCGCCGCCGCGCTCGCCTCGGCACGTGCAGGGGTGAAGACCACGCTGGTTGAGCGTTATGGCTGCTTCGGCGGGAACATCACGCAAGTCGGCGTTGAAGGCTTCGCCTGGTACCGCCATCCCGAGACCATCGATAGCGAAGGCATCGGCCGCGAGTTCGAAGACCGCGCGGTGGCAATGGATGCGGCGCTGCCCGAACCGCAATCGATCAGCCACGCGCTCGATGCCGAAGCATTCAAGCACGTGGCGGACGTGCTGGTGGAAGAAGCCGGGGTGATCCCGATGCTGCACCGGCTGGTCGTCGCGCCGATCATGGAAGGCAATGTGATCCGCGGCGTGATCGTCGAAAGCAAGGCGGGGCGCGAGGCGATTCTCGCGCAGCGCGTCATCGACGCGACCGGCGATGCCGATCTGGCTTTCCGTGGCGGCGCACCCACGATCAAGCATCCGGTGGACGAGATGATGTCCGTCTCTGTCATGTTCTCGATGAGCGGGGTGAACAAACAGCGCTTCATCGATGCAGTGAAGGCCGATCCGCAGACTTATGGCGACTGGTCGGGCGGCGGCGAGTGGGACATCACCACCACCGGCAAGGAAGACGCGATGTTCTCGCCCTTCCTCAGGAAACCCTTCCGGCAGGCGCTGGCCGCCGGGCTGCTGCCACCCAACCTCGCCACAATCGCGGGCACATGGGGCACGGTTTCGGATCAGGGTGACCTCACCTACCTCAACCTCGTCCACCACTATCTCGACGGCACCGATCCGGACAGCCTGACGCGCGGCGAAATGCACGGGCGGCGCGATGCGATGCATGCGATTGCCGCGCTGCGGGCCTTCATGCCAGGGTGCGAGGGGGCCAAGCTGCGCAACTTCGGCATGACGTTGGGGGTGCGTGATACGCGCAAGATCGACGCAGCCTACAACATGACCGGCGAGGATGTGCGCGGCGAAGGCCGCTTCGAGGATTCGATCGGGATATTCCCCGAATTCATCGATGGCTACGGCCTGCTGATCCTGCCGACCACCGGGCGCTATTTCCACGTGCCCTATCGCTCGCTGCTGCCCAAGGGGATCACGAACCTGCTGGTTGCGGGCCGCGTGATCGGCGGGGACAAAGTGAGCCACGCTGCGGTGCGCAACATGATGTGCTGCGCGGTTTCCGGCCAAGGCGCAGGCGTGGCAGCGGCGATTGCAGTGAAGACCGGGCGGGATTTTGCCGGCGTGGACATCGGCGCGGTGCAGGCGGAACTTCGGCGGCAGGGCGCGCGCATTCACTGAGGCGGTGGCGCTTGGCCGCTCGCGAACCCCGCGTGCGCGGGGATGACGATGTCCGTGTGTTGTTCTTCATCCCCGCGCAGGCGGGGATCCAGAGCAGCAATCCTGATCTCTCGCGGAACTACACCCCGATCAGCGGCAGCGCCTCATCCCAGAAGTGGTGTAGGCTCTGCGCAAAGCTTGCAGGCACATAGACCACGCAGGCATGCTCGCTCTCCACGAACAGCCGCACGCCGACGTGGTCGATAATCGTGGCAGCAGTCGCGCCCACGGGGAACGCGGCTGCGCCCGTGTCGAACACCCCGCCTTCCAGCAGAAGCTCGCGCCAGCCCGGCCCGGCGATGCGGAAGCGGACGATTCCGCCGCCGATGGCCGTCAGCGCGCCATCATCACCCAGCGTATCGGCGAGCACGGAAACATCGCCCTCGGCCAGCCAGACCGTTGGCTCGAAACGCATGAGCGTGATCGCGGCATTGGCCGCGCTGCGGTTCGCCACAGGCAGCGCGAAACCAAGTGCCTTATGCACACGCGTCGCGACAGCAGCGGGGTTGCTCCAGATCTCCAGCGCATGGAGCGGCGCCGCCGGCAGGGCAGTGATCGAGGTGGGATCAGTCACGATAGCGTTCCCCGGCAGGATCGTAGAAGTGCGGCGCGGTCACGCGCACGCGGGCCTTTTCGCCGCGCGTTGGAGAGGTGACGGTCAATTCCTCGCCGTGGCGGTGTTGGCCGCCCTGCAGAAGCGCGAGCGCAATGGCACCGCCTTCAAGGATGCGGCGAGCGGCGGCGGTGACAAAGCCTTGAGGCGACGTACCCGCTCGGCCGATCAGCATGCCGCCCTCGGGAATCGCGCCCTCTAGGCTGACGAGGCCGACAAGCTGCTGGCGGTTCGGATCGGACAGCGCCGGACGCGTCAGGCCCGCCGCGCCGACAAAGCCGCCCGCCTTGTTGAGCATGCCGCCAAGGCCGAGATCGTGCGGGGTGCTGCGGCCATCGACTTCGCCGCCGACAACCACGTGGCCCTTTTCTATGCGAAGAAGTTCCATGGCTTCAAGGCCATAGGGCGCGCCGCCTTCGGCGCGGGTCGCCGTTTCGATGGCCCGCCAGACGGCAGCGGCATGGCTTGCTTCGACATGGATTTCGAACGCACGCTCGCCGCTGTAGCTGGCGGCGAGCACATGGACCGGAACGCCCGCCAGCACAGCGGGTGCATAGCCCATATGGCGCGGCGGTTCGGCACCCGTCAGCGCGGCAAGGATCGCGCGGGCACGCGGGCCGGCAAGCGCGATGCCGGCGTAGTGCTCCTGCACATTGACCACCGAGCACTTGAGATCGGGCCGCAGCGAATTGCGCACGTAGGAAAGGTGGCCGGCCATGCGATCCGCTCCGCCGGTGGAGCTGGTCAGCAGGTAGCGGTTTTCGGCGAGACGCCAGACCGTGCCGTCATCGAAGACGAAACCGTCTTCACGGCACATGAAGGTATAGCGCCCGCGCCCGACCGCCAGCTTGCCGACCGTGGTGGCGCAGACGAGTTCGAGGAGATTCGCGGCATCCAGGCCGCTGACTTCGAACTTGCCGAGCGTGGAAACATCGCTGAGGCCCGCGACCGTTCGCACCGTGCGGGCTTCGCGCAAAGAGGCTTCGGCAAGGCCCTCGCCGTCCACCGGGTAGGCGCGCGGGCGGAACCAGTAGCCCAGGGGCTGCCAGATCGGATCGTGGGCATCGTGCAGCGCGTGCAAGGGGATCCGGCGCACGTGTGCCCCCGCATTGCGTGCGCCGGCGCCCGCCAGCAGGCCCATCGTGACGGGCGTGAACGGCGGACGAAACGTGGTGAGGCCAGCCTGCGGCACCGTCACGCCCTGCTTTTCGGCAAGGCGCGAGAGCGCGACCATGTTGCTGGTCTTGCCCTGATCGGTCGCCATGCCCAGCGTGGTATAGCGCTTGAGATGCTCGACCGAGCGGTAGCCTTCCTGCCAGGCCAGATCGATATCGGCGAGGCTGACGTCGTTCTGGAAATCGACGAAGCTCTTCTTCGCCTTGCCCGCGGGCGCGACGGCAGGCGCCGCGGGCGGCGCAAGCACGCTGCCCACGCTCTCGCAGACCTGCGGAGTTTCGCCAGGGATGAAGGCCTGCGCCTCCTCGTTCCAGACGAGCTTGCCGCCCGCCTGCATGTGGAGGTGCGAGACGGGCACGAAGCCGCCGGAGACGGCAATCAGGTCCGCTTCGAAGCTCTGCTCGCTGCCACCGATAACGGCCGTGACCTTGCGCAGCGCGTGCTTGCGGCCGGTGACGCTGGAGGGGCGCGCATCGTAATGGACGCTAACGCCAGCAGGTGCGGCGGGGCCAGAAGCGCGGGCATCGAGCAGGGCAACGACTTCTGCGCCTGCTTCGACAAGGGCCTGCGCCGTGAGATAGGCATCATCGTTATTGGTGGCGACAACAACACGCTTGCCCGGAAGCACCCCCCAGCGGCGCACATAGCTCCGCACGGCCTGCGAAAGCATGACGCCGGGGTGGTCGTTGTTGGCAAAGGGCACTGGCCGCTCAATCAGGCCAGTGGCGAGCACCACCCGCCCTGCCCGCACGTGCCAGAGTCGCTGGGCGAAGCCATGCGGCGGGACTTCGCCGGGTTCGACAAGGCGCTGGGTGAGCGTGAGGAAGTTGTGGTCCCAGTAGCCCGAGGCCGTAGTGCGCAGGAGGACTTCACCGCCCAGAGCCTTGATCCGCTCGACCATCGCGGCGGGATCGATGGCGGGATCAGGATCGCGAAGGAGCGAGCCGCCTGGGGCAGCGTCCTGCTCGACCAGCATGACGCGCTTGCCTGCCTCGGCGGCTTCGAGCGCGGCCTTGAGGCCTGCCGGACCGGAGCCGACCACCAGCACATCGCAGAAGCCTGCGCGCTGGGAGAAGTTGTCCGGATCCGGCTCGGTCGGCGCATTGCCGAGGCCGGCGGCGCGGCGGATGAAGCCCTCATAAAGCATCCAGTGCTTCGCCGGGCCGAAGAAGGTCTTGTAATAGAACCCGGCACCGAGTGCGGGCGCAGCGAGGCCGAAGATCGACGCGATGTCGAACGACAGGCTCGGCCAGCGGTTCTGGCTCATGGCGACCATGCCGGGATAGACAAACACATCGGTCGCGCGGGTATTGGGTTCGGTGCGGCCACCTTTCCCCACCGTGACGAGCGCGTTGGGCTCCTCGATTCCGGCGGACATGATCCCGCGTGGGCGGTGATACTTGAAGCTGCGCGCGACGAGGCCGACGGCGTTGGCCAGCAGCGCGGCGGCGAGCGTATCGCCCGGGCGCGCGTGGTAGGTCTTGCCGTCGAAGGTAAACGGGATCGTCTCTTCGCCCGAGGGCGCGCGTGCGGGGCCGCTCATGCCAGCGCCTCCGGACCGATGGCCTTCACCGCTTCGATCACATGGGTGACGCGGTGGCGGGTGAGCACCATCCACGCGCGGCAGCCATAGGTATGGCGCCAGATTTCTTCATCGAGGCCCATCGGATTAGTGCGTGTGTAGAGCGCCTGCATCGCGGTGTGCGCATCGGCGGCGGGATCGACGACGGAATCGGTGGTGCGCTCGTAAGTGAACTCGGTCTGGGCACGCGGGCCGCAGTGGGGACAGGTGATCTGGTACATCTTGCAGCCTGTCTCAGCGATGGTTCGGCATGGGGCCGACCGCAGTTTCGTCGATGGTTGCCCCGGTCATGAAGCGTTCGAGGCTGAAGGGTGCGTTGAGCGCGTGCGGCTTGCCGGTGGCGAGCGCGTGGGCATAAGTCCACCCCGAGGCGGGCGTCGCCTTGAAGCCGCCGTAGCACCAACCCGCGTTGAGGTAGAGGCCGTCGATCGGCGTTGTCCCGATGATTGGCGCGCCGTCGAAGCTCATGTCCGTCACACCCGACCAGGTGCGCAGCATCCTCAGGCGTGAGAGCGCGGGCATGCAGGTCACCGCCTGCGCGATGGCATGTTCCTTGATCGTCGGCTGGCCGCGGCGGGCATAGCTCGGCCAGTTGTCCGGATCACCGCCCATGACGATGCCGCCCTTGTCGGACTGGCTGATATAGAAGTGGAGCGACTGCGACATAACGACGGACTGGACCATCGGCTTGACGCCTTCGGTAACGAGCGCCTGCAGGGTCTGCGATTCAATCGGTAGCTTGAGGCCCGCGAGCCCCGCGACATGGCCGCTGTGGCCCGCGACGCAGATGCCGGTGCGGCCCGCGAGGATGCGGCCGCGCGTGGTCTCGACGCCGGTGATCTTGTTGCCATCGCGCACGAAGCCGGTCACTTCGCACTTCTGAATGATATCAACGCCCAGCGCATCGGCGGCGCGGGCATAACCCCAGGCGACAGCATCGTGCCGCGCGGTGCCAGCGCGCCACTGGATCAGCGCGCCGTCGATGGGGAAGCGAGCATTGCGGGAAAGGTCCAGCAGCGGCTCGATCTTGGCGATCTGCTTGGGGCTCAGGAGTTCGGCGTCGATCCCGTCGCAGCGCATGGCATCGCCGCGTTCGGCGAGCTTGATCATGTCACCATCGTTGTGGCCGAGGAACATCGCCCCGCGCGGGCTGAACATGACGTTGTAGTTGAGATCGTCGCTGAGATTGTGCCACAGCTTGAGCCCGAACTCGAAGAAGTTGTGCAGCTGCGGCAGACGGTAGTTCGAACGCACCAGCGTGGTGTTGCGGCCAACATTGCCGCCGCCGATCCAGCTCTTTTCCAGCACCGCGACATTGCGGATGCCGTGGACCTTGGCGAGGTAATAGGCGGTGGCAAGCCCGTGCCCGCCGCCGCCGATAATGATGACATCATAGCTCGCGCGCGGCTCCGGATCGCGCCACGCCGGTTCCCAGTGCTTTTGCCCGTTGAACGCACCGCGCAGCAGACTGAAGGCGGAATAGGGCGTCTTCATGCCGCGATTTCGGCTTTCGCAGGCTGCCAGCCGCGCTGGTCGCGCCAGTCTGCGCCTATGCCGTCGAAGCGGGCGAGGCTAAGCTTGGCGATATCGGTGAAGCTGCACTGCCCATCGACCACCAGATCGCGCACCGCGTGGCCCGAAGCGGGCGAAAGGCCGAAACCGACGCCCGACATGGTGACGACGGTGACGTTCTCTGGATCCTTCATGCGGTCGATGATCGGACGGCCATCGGGCGTATTCTCGACAATGCCCGCCCAGGAGCGGATCACGTTGAGATGCGCAGCCTTGGGGAACAGTTCCGCCACGCGCCGCGCCAGATTGCGGGTGAGCGGCGAGGAAGGCCGCGCCGGGGGGCCGGCCTCGAAGGTCTCCAGCCATTCGTGCGGGCCGCCGCCATAGGCAAGATTGCCGCGCAAGGTCTGGCGGCCATAGAGCCCGTTCCCGTCGACGCCGCCGATGGGCATCATCGGCGCGGGTTCGGTGACGATCATTTCGGCGCGTGCGGCGGCGAGCGGAACCTCAACCCCAAGCTTGGCCATGAGCGCCTGAATCTGTGGGCCAGCTGCGACCACCACGGCATCGCATTCATGCCTGCCGCTGGTGGAATGGACCGCGATGACCTTGCCGCCCTCGGTTTCGAAGCCTGTCACGGGGCTGTGCTGGACGATGCGCCCGCCCAGATCCTGCAGCGCCCAGGCATAGGCCTGAACCGAGCGTTGCGGATTGGCGTGGCCGCCAAAGCGGTAGTGCATGCCGCCAAGGCAGTTGTCGCCCGCAAGCGGCACCATCGCACGCACCTGATCGCCAGTCAGCAGATCGACACGGTAGCCCATGTCGTTGTTCATCTTGGCGAGGTAATGGTACTGATTCAGCTGCTTGGGGCTGATCGCGATGACGAGGCGTTCCTGCTGGTGCTCGGTCGGGTAGCCGAGCAGTTCGTCCATGTGCGGCCACATGCGCTGCTCTTCCTCGAACAGCGGGCTTTGATAGTGAGAGGCGCCGCCGCCATTGCGGCCCGAGGCTTCCCAGCCGACAATGCCCTTGTCGAGCACCGTGACCTGAGCACCCGAACGCGCGAGCCACCAGCCTGCGCTGAGCCCGGAGACGCCGCCGCCGACGATGACGACTTTCATCTTCGCCGCGGTGCCGGCGATCTTCGCCATGGTTTCCTGCGGCGTTTCGCTAGGGGTGGGCATACCGACGTAAGACATTTTAGAGGCTCCACCCTTCGGCGATGGCTTGCTGGTGCTCACGCTCGCGCGGCGTGTCGATATCCCGGTAAGGCACCCATTGCGTCGGGATGCCGAACCAGACGTCCCACCCGGCGCGCATATCTTCGCTCTCTTCCCAATCGGCCAGAATGCGCAAGGGTAGCGGGCGGACGGGCGCGCGGTGCGTGGCGAGCGGGACCGTGCCGAACGGGCCGTTCGCGGCCGTGGCCAGCATCATCGCCACCTGATCGCGGCAGCGGCGGCCCTGACACACGCCCATGCCTGCGCGGGTAAGGCGCTTGATCTGGTCAGGGTTGGGCGGGCCGTCCTTGATCAGCGTATCGAGCGAACGCGCCTGCATCGGCGCGGGGCGCTCCAGATAGCGCGGGGGCTGCACGCCGAGCAGATCGGCGCGGGTCACTTCCTCGCACTGGCACACGATGGTATCCGGCGCGGAGAGCTTGCCGAGCTCGCGCGCCCATTCCATGCGGTATTCGACATGGTCGAAGCCGGTGTCGGCAAGCCCGGCACAATCGCCGACGCAAGTGACGCCCGCGTTATCGCCCGGAATATAGCCGCCGCGCGTGCCATCGAGCACGCGCTTGCCGCCCATCGCGTCGACCAATTCGATCGAGGGGACAAGGCCGATGGCGAGGACCACGGTATCGACCGCGATCTCGGCGCCCGAACGCAGGCGGACGCGCTCCACCCCGTCGATGCCGCCGATCGCTTCGGCTGGGGCGTCGTCCAGATAGAACGGGATCTGCGCGGCGCGGACGGCTTCGGCCAGCGCGGCATCGCCTTGCGGCGCGTTGCGTACTTCGACCACACCCGCGACATCGACGCCCTTCTCGCGGGCGAGGAGCGCGGTGCTGAGTGCAAGATCGTGGCTACCGACGATCAGCACGCGCTTGCCTGCGAAGGCTTCGTAGCGGGTGAGCAGACGCTCAAGCGCAGCGGCGCCCATCACGCCCGGCTGGTTCCAACCCGGGAACCCGATGGCCAGATCGCGCGCGCCGGTGGCAAGTACGAGTTCCCCGTAGCCGGCGATCCAGCCGCGATCCTTGTCGGCAAGCGCGACGACGTTTTCCGGAAGGCCGGTAATGCCGGGGCCGTTGCGATAAACGCCCCACGCACTGGTGCCGAGAAGCACTTCGACGCCAGCTTCCATGGCGGCTTCGAGCATCGGCTCGCTGATGAACACGGTTTCGAGCATGCGCTCGGCGTTCTGCGTCGCGGCAGTCATGCGGCCGCCGAACAGTAGCGGCACATCGTTGCCCATCGCCGCGCCGGGGATGGGGTTCTCGTCGACGAGGAGGACCGACTTGCCCTCACCTGCCCCAGCGATGGCGGCGGCAAGCCCTGAGGGTCCGGCGCCAACCACGACCATGTCGTAGCGCGCCTCGGGCGCAGGAAGCTTGGTGCCGATCGCGTGGGGATCGGTTCCGTTATTCAGGTGCATGATTCAGACAGCCTCTAGTGCCTGGGAAAGGTCGGCGATGATATCGTCGGCGTGTTCGAGCCCGACGGAAAGGCGCATGGTCCCGTCGGTAATGCCGCCGGCAAGGCGCCCCTCGCGCGGGACGGCATAGTGGGTGGTGGTCGCCGAATGGCAGATCAGCGTTTCCGATCCGCCGAGACTGACCGCGAGCTTGAGCAGCTTCAGGGCATCGAGCATGCGGAACGATTCCGCCTCGCCGCCATGGAGGTGGAACGAGAATGTGGAACCCGCCCCCTTGCACTGACGATCATAGACCGCGCGCGCCGGAGTGCCTTCAGCAAGGAAGCCGAGATAGGTGACCCCGGCGACCTTGGGATGATCGCGCAGGAATTCGGCGACCAGCCGCGCGTTCGACATCGCTCGCTCGATCCGCACCGAGGCGGATTCGAGGCTGCGCACCACGAGCCAGGCGGTAAACGGATCGAGGTGATTGCCCCAGGTGGTGCGCAAGGTGCGCAGTTGGTGGATCAGCTCCAGCTTGCCGCTCACCCCGCCCGCCAGCAGATCGCTGTGCCCGGCACAGTACTTAGTGAGCGAGGTCATGCACAGGTCCACGCCCTGCTCGATCGGACGCTGGGCGAAGGGCCCAAGCAGGGTGTTGTCCACCACCACGAGCGGGCGGCGACCGGTTTCGCGGCCGATCTCGTCCGCCACCGCGACCATGAGATCGAGATCGACCATGGCGGCGGTCGGGTTGGCCGGCGTTTCGGCCACGATCAGCGCCAGCGGCCCCTTCGCGAGCGCGGCACGCGCGGCGGCGCGCACGGCGTCGGGATCGCAGCCGTCGGTATAAGTTTCGACGTGCGTGCCAAAGCCCGGCATGACCGAACCATAGAGCATGTCCACCCCGCCATAGATCGGGCGGCCATGGAGCACGCTTTCCCCTGGCTTCACGAAAGTCAGCGCGATCGAGGAATGCGCCGCCATGCCCGAAGAGAACGCGGCGGCAGCCTCCGCGCCATCAATGGCGGCGAGGCGCGATTCCAGAATGTCGAGCCCCGGATGGCCGAGGCGCGAGTAGATATGCCCCTCACCCTTCTTCCCCGCCAGCGGCCCCGTGCCATCAAAGAACGCCTCGTGGACGTCCTTCGCGTGCTGGGCGCTGGGGTAGATGAAGGTCGAGGTGAGATAGACCGGTGGCTTGACCGCGCCAAGCGCCCCGGCCGGATCATAGCCGAAGGCGACAGCGAGCGTTTCGGGCCTCAAGCCCTTGGAAGAATCAGCTACCATGCGTCTCGACATACTTGCGGGCGGTGTCGCAGTACCAGTCCGTAAAACGCAACGCGAGCATCTCGGCCTCTTGCGAGTAGGGTCCGGGCAAATAGCCGGGGCTGTTCACGCCGAGCTGGTTGTTCTCCGCCAGTTCCTTGTCCTGCAGATTGGTGCGCGTCCACAGGTCGGCAAGGTCCTCGACCGAGTAGTCCACGCCTTCGACCGCATCCTTGTGGACGAGCCACTTGCCGGTCACCGCGGTTTCATGCGGCCCAACCGGCATCGCGCTGAACATGAAGGTGTGGTCGGCGGTCGAGTGGGTGAAGCAGTGCGGATCAATGGCCAGGCGCATCGAGCCGATGTCGCCGCCGTTGAGCTCGCACATCAGCTTCTTGACGAGGTGCTTGCCGTCCATCGAGAGCGAGACGACCTCAGGGTTGAGCGCAAAGCGCGCGAGCTGCCACCAGTCGCCCTCGATTGCCTCGGTGGTGAGGCCCACGGCCGCCATCTGCTCGTGGAAGCTGGCTAGCCGCGTATCGCCATCGACATCGAAGTGCCGCTTGAGGCCGACCGGGAAGGTTCGCGCCAGTTCCGGATGGCCGGTGGCACAGTGGTAGCACTCGCGCCCGTTTTCCATCACGAGCTTCCAGTTGGCATACTCGGTGATCGTGCTCTCGAACGCGAGCTTGGCGTTGCGAAGATCATGCGGCGCGAGGTATTCCTCGAGCCGAAGTGCGAATTCGTTGAACGGCGGCGGGTTGTCGTCAAAGCAGATGAAGAGGCAGCCGGCGACGCGCTCGAGCTGGATAGGACGCAGGCTGTGGGCGGCCTTGTCGAACCCGTCTTCCATCCGCATCGCCGAAAGCAGCGAGCCATCCAGTTCATAGGTCCAGCGGTGATAAGGGCAAACGATCTTGGGCGCAGAGCCGCTGCCCGCCGCGCAGAGCAGCGAACCGCGGTGACGGCAGGAATTGTGGAACGCGCGGATCTCGCCGTCGCGGCCCTTTACGATGAGCACCGGCCACTTGCCGACCATCTGCGAGATATAGCTGCCTGCCTTGGGCAGCTCGCACTCGAACCCAGCCATGAGCCAGCTGGTGCCGTAGATGGCAGTCATGTCGAAGTCGAAGACTTCAGGCTCGTTGTAGAGCGCCTGGGGGAGGCAGTGCCCTTCCGGCCGCTGGGCCAATAGCGAGCCGATCCGGCTGAGGTCGATCATTACGTGAAGTTTCCCGAAGTCGCGAGGTACGGATAAGGAACCGGGTGGACCAACCGCGCGAATGCAGCCAATCGGATTTCCTTATGCCGCCATGGAAAATTGACAAAATGGCATGAGCCATGGCCGCTTGATGCGTCGCCGCGCCCTTTGCGGATGGTTCCAGATTCGTCCAATCTGGAATAATTGTGTTTTATATCAATATTTTGTTGAAATGCACCTAGCCACACGCGGCAAGGAGGACCAAAAAGCCACAATCCCCCACGACGTTGGGTCGGCGCAATCTGGGGGTGGATTTAGGCCCTGCTTTGACCTAGGCTCGCCCAAACGCGGTAAAGCGCGAGCTAAAACGGGGAGTAAAATCAGGGAATTGCCAGCATGAGGGGGATCGGACCAGGATGGTCGATCCGGATTGAAGCGGCAGACACCATGCCCTTGCACCCTTTTTGGCTATCTCCTGACGACTGCCTCCGTTTTTGTTCGGCCCGCTGCGCTTTGACGGGATGCGGCTTTGTGCCGACAGGGAATGGAAACGATGGGGGTATCAATGAAATCTCGGTTTATGTTGTCGTGCGCAGCCGCGGCCGTCGCGCTGGGCTCGGGCGATTTCGCGCTGGCGCAGAATGCCGAACCGCAGGCAGACGCCGCCGCTAGCAGCAGCGATGTGATCATCGTTACGGCACAGCGCCGTGACCAGTCGATCCAGGACGTGCCGCTGACCCTGCAGGCCTTCAGCACCGACACGCTGAGCAAGCTCAACGTCACCTCGATCGAAGGCCTGCTCAAGTACACGCCGAACGTCACCTTCTCGAACAACGGTCCGGGCCAGGGCGCGATCTTCCTGCGCGGCCTTTCGGCCGGTTTCGCCGGTCAGCAGTCCTCGGCGACCATCGGCGGCTTCCCCAACGTGGCGCTGTATCTCGATGACCAGTCGATGCAGTTCCCGGCGCGCAACGCCGACGTCTATCTGGCCGACATGGAGCGCGTCGAAGTGCTCGAAGGTCCGCAGGGCACGCTCTTTGGTGGCGGCGCGCAGGCCGGTGTGGTTCGCTACATCACCAACAAGCCCAAGCTGAGCAAGTTCGAGGGCCGCTTCGAAGGCAGCTTCGGCGGCACCGCCGGCGGCACGACCAACGGCTCGTTCAACGCGATGATCAACGTTCCGATCGTCGAGGACAAGCTGGCGATCCGCGTGGTGGCCTACACCGACCACCGCGGCGGCTACATCGACAACAAGCTCTCGACCTTCACCCGTCTGCCGAGCGACCTTGGCTCGTACTACCTCGCCTATCAGGGCAACGGCAACAAGCTGACGCCTGACCAGCAGAGCCGCCAGGGCAAGTACAGCAACGCCGCGCTGGTCGAAGACAACTTCAACCCGGTCGACTACACCGGCGGCCGTCTGGCGCTTGCTTGGCAGATCGCGCCGGATTGGGACCTGCTCGTTACGCAGGCCTACCAGAAGCTGGAATCGAAGGGCACCTTCGCGGTCCAGACCTACACCTACGATTACCAGCCGCTGACGGGCCTCTCGGCCACGCTGTTCTCGCCCCAGTACAACAAGGACGACTACTGGAACACGGCCTGGACGCTGAACGGCAAGATCGGCGACAACATCAAGGTGATCTACACCGGCGCCTACCTCAAGCGTCACATTTCGCAGCAGGGTGACTACACCAACTACGCCCGCGCGACTTACGGCATCTTCTACCAGTGCACCGGCGGTGCGAACTACTACTGGAACGTCGGCGCGGCGCCCTATTGCTACGAGCCGAACAGCCGCTGGAACGACAAGGTTCGCAACACCCACGAGAGCCACGAAGTGCGCCTTTCGTATGACAGCAGCCGGTTGCATGCGATCGTCGGTGGGTACTACGAGAACTTCAAGATCCAGGACAACATGGACTGGTCGTACACGACCATTCCGAATTGCGGTCTCGACTTTGTTAAGGCGCCATCCGGTGGTGAATCGCCTGCGGTGAACCCGGTTTGCCTTGGCCAGGTCGCGCCCAACCCGAATGCAACGCTCAACGTGCCCGGTCCCCGCGCACCCGGCGTGTCGTTCGGTCAGGACATCACCCGCGGCTACAAGCAGTATGCGGCATTCGGCTCGATCGATTTCGATATCACCGACAATCTGACGATCACCGCCGGCACCCGCTACTACTACTACGACAACTTCCAGAAGGGCTCGGTCTACTCGTCGTTCAACGGCGGGTGCTATCAGGTTGCGGTCTGCACCACGGGTTCGAACCTCGATGCGCTCGGCCTCAAGTCGACGTACAAGGGCTTCCGCAGCAAGGGCACGATCACCTGGAAGCCGCAGCAGGGCACGATGCTGTACTTCACCTACAGCGAAGGCTTCCGTCCGGGCGCATTCAACCGCGGTCCTTCGGCCCGTGTGCGCGATCCGATCGCACCGCACGCACCCCAGCTTCTCGTTCCGGCCGCCTATTCGCCGGATAACCTGATCAACTGGGAAACCGGCCTGAAGACCGATCTGTTTGACGGCAAGATGACCTTCAACCTGTCGGGCTACTACATGGAGTGGAAGAACATCCAGATCGGGTTCTTCAACCCCGCGGCAGGCTTCGGCAACACCGCCTTCGCGACGAACGGCCCGACCTATCACATCAAGGGTCTTGAGGCTCAGCTCTTCGCGCGTCCGATGGAAGGTCTGACCATCAACGGTTCGGCGACCTACAACGAAAGCAAGCAGGCCAACGCGCCTTGCTTCATCGCCAACAACCCCGGTGTGTCGAGCTTCGGCCAGTGCATCACGCAGGTGTTCGTGGGCGGACAGGTCAAGCCGGTGCAGAGCCCGTTCGGCAACGTCGGCAGCATCACGCCGTTCAGCCCCAAGTTCCAGGGCAACATCCGCGCCCGCTACGAATGGTCGGGCAAGGGCGGCATGGACTGGTTCATCGGTGCCGGCGTGAACTACATCAGCACGCAGTACAACCAGCCTTCGACCTATCCTGACGGTAACGTCCCGGGCAACGGCAACGGCCTGAGCCCGAACGGGATCATCGTTCCGGCCACGACCGTGCTGCGCTACAAGATGCCGGGCTATGCGCTGACCGATGCGCAGATCGGCTTCACGCGTGACAATTGGACGGTGACGATCTTCGGTGACAACCTGTTCAACAGCCATGCTTCGACGTTCACCAACTCGTCGCAGTACATCAAGACGTCGACGATCGTGCGTCCGCTGACCTACGGCATCAAGATCGCAACCCGGATGTGATCGAAGGCTGATGAATGGAAGGGGTGGCGTGGCAAACGCCACCCCTTGCTTCTGGCGGCACACGGAACTGGATGGGCGAGTTTGATGGACACGCGCGGCGATGGCCGACAGGAAAGTGCGTAGATGGCCACGCAAGCAGACCTGACCCATTCTGAGAATACCCACCCTGCCGCGTCTACTGCGGCTCCGCCGGAGGCAGAACTGAGGGCGCTTCATGCGCTTCAGGCCAAGGGTGACTATGCGGCAGCGGCAAGCGGAGCAAAGCGCCTCCTTGCGTCCGCGCCGGCCAACCGCGATCTCCTGCTGATCGAGGCGCATTCGCTGCGCATGATGCAGCAGACCGATGCGGCGCTTGCCGCGCTTGATCGACTCGCGGCGCATCATCCCAATTTCAGCCAGTTGTACCTCGAACGCGGGCTCTGCCATGTCGCCCGGCGCGATGCGCCCGCGGCAATCTTCGATCTGCGCACGGCGGTCACTGCCAATCCGGCGCTGGCGATGGGCTGGCGCATGCTCGACGGGCTCTACCGGATGACCGGGGACACGCGCAGCGCTGGGCTTGCCGCACGGCACTTTGCCCATCTCGCCAGCCTCCCGCCACCGATCGTCCAGGCCAAGGTGCTGTTTGGCGACGGGGAGATCGATGTCGCTGAAACGCTGATCCGGCGGTTCCTGATGGAGGCGGGCAACCACCCCGAAGCCATGCGCCTGCTGGGCCAGATCGGCCACCGGCGCAATGTGCTCGATGATGCCGAGGCGCTTTACGAGGGCGTCCTCGCGATGGTGCCGGACCATGACGAGGCGCGGCACGAATACGTGCAAGTGCTGATCGCCCGGCACAAGTTCCCGCAGGCGCGCGAGGCGCTGGAGCCGCTGCTGAAGCGCGATCCACGCGGGCACGCGCACCGCATCCAGGCCGCGACGATCCGGGTCGGGCTTGGCGATTTCGAAAGCGTGATCCCCGAATATCGCGCGATGATCAGCGAGATTTCGGGCGAGACGCTCGAAACCCGCGTCCGCCGCGCCGATCTCAACCTGTGGCTCGGCCATGCGCTCAAGACCGAAGCCCGCACGGCCGAAGCCATCGATGCCTATATGGCCGCGACCGCCGACCGGCCTGATTTCGGCGATGCGTGGTGGAGCCTCGCCAATCTCAAGACCTATCGGTTCTCCGCCGAATCCATCGCGGTGATGCAGGCGCGGCTCGATGATCCGGCGACGGCGGATGTCGACCGCATCCACATCGCCTTCGCTCTGGGCAAGGCGCTGGAGGATGCCGGGGACTATGAGGCCTCGTGGGCTGCCTACGCACGCGGCAATGCCATGCACCGCGCGGGCAATGGCTATCTCCCCGAAGTGTTCGAGACCAACACGCGCGAGCAAAAGCGTGTGTGCACGCCCGCTTTCTTCGCCGCGCGCGAAGGTTGGGGGCTGGACGATCCCTCCCCCATCTTCGTGCTCGGCCTGCCGCGTTCGGGTTCGACCTTGCTCGAACAGATCCTCGCCTCGCACTCGATGGTCGAAGGCACGCAGGAACTGCCCGATATCCAGCGGATCGTCCACGAATTGCAGGGCCGCGAACTCAATTTCGACAAGCCGCTCTATCCCGGATCGCTGCTCGATCTGGATGCGGACGCGGTGCGCCGGTTCGGCGAGCAGTATATCACCGACACCATGCCCAATCGCATCCTCGGCCGGCCCTTCTTCATCGACAAGATGCCGAACAATTTCCGGCACGTGGGCCTGATCCATCTGATCCTGCCGAACGCGAAGATCATCGATGCGCGCCGCGATGCGATGTCGTGCTGCTTCAGCAACCTCAAGCAACTGTTCGCGCAGGGGCAGGAATTCACCTACGGCATCGAGGACATCGCCCGCTACTACAAGACCTATCTCGAGCTGATGGACCACTGGGATGCTGTCCTGCCGGGCCGGGTCCTGCGCGTGCAGCACGAAGACGTGGTCGAAGACCTTGAAGGCAGCGTGCGGCGCATCCTCGATTACTGCGGCCTCCCCTTCGAAGACGCCTGCGTCGAATTCCACAAGACCAAGCGCTCCGTCCGCACGCCAAGCTCGGAACAGGTGCGCCAGCCCATCTTCCGTGACGGGCTCGATCAGTGGAAGAAGTTCGAGCCCTGGTTGGAGCCGCTGCGCGAGGCACTCGGGCCAGAGCTGGCGCCAAAACCGCACTACGACGATCAACAACAAGCCTAATCGGGACAGGACAAGCTAATGGCAGCAATAGGCGCAACATCAGCCCCCGCAGGCGAGGAAAATGCCTCGGTAGCCCTGCGCTGGTACGTGCTGTTCGTGATGATGCTGGCCTATACGATCAACATCGCGGACCGCTACGTGATGTCGACCGTGCTCGAACAGATCCGGCTCGACCTGCACCTCAGCGATGGCGGCGTGGCTTTCCTGACCGGTGTTTCGCTGGCGCTGTTCTATGTCAGCATGGGCATTCCGCTTTCCTGGATCGCAGACCGCTACAACCGGCGCAACCTTCTCGCGATCTCGATCACCTTGTGGTCGGTGATGACCACGATGTGCGGGCTTTCGCGCGGCTATGTCCAGCTTCTGCTGGCGCGCATGGGTGTGGGCATCGGCGAAGCGGGCGGCACGCCTTCGTGCAACTCGATCATCTGCGACTATTTTCCCGCTGCCCGCCGCCCGATGGCGCTGACGATCTTCTGCCTCGGCGCGCCCATCGGCGCGTGGATCGGCGCGGACATGGCAGGCGCCGTGGCCCATGCCTATGGCTGGCGCGCGGCGTTCCTCGTGCTCGGCATTCCGGGCGTGCTGCTTGCCCTGCTCATCATGGCGACGATCCGCGAGCCCAAGCGCGGCTGCCTCGACGTGGTGCAGAGCGACGACAACCCGACCCTGATGGAAACGATGCGCTTCTGCCTGCAGCAGCGCTCGGCGGTTCACGTTATGATGGGCAGCGGGCTTTCCGCCCTTTGGGGCTGGGGCCTGATGTGGTTCATCCCGACCTTCCTGCAGCGGACCTACGGCCTCGACGTGGGCGCAGCCGGCGCCATCGTCGGGCCGATCCACCTTGTGATGGGCATCGGAGCCTCGCTGCTGACAGCGTGGATGCTGGCGCGCCCGTCCTACACCGATCCGCGCAAGATCGTGTACCTGCTGGGCGCGGTGACGGCGGTGGCGACGGTGCCCTCGATCCTCGCGATCTACACACACAACCTCGCGCTCGCGACCGTTTCGCTGTGGCTGTTCATTCCGGGCATCTACTTCTACATCGGCCCCGCCTTCGCGCTCGGCCAGAACCTGGCGCCGCCGAAGATGCGCGCGATGTTCAGCGCGATTGCCCTGCTGATCGCCAACGTGTTCAACTTGATCGTCGCGCCGCAGGGCGTTGGCTTGCTGAGCGACTATTTTGCCGGCCCCGCTGGCCCCGATGCGGCATCACTGCGCTCGGCGCTGCTGATCCTTGCCCCCACGGGCTTCTGGGCCGCGTTCCACTATTTCATGGCGGCCAAAACGATCGTCGAAGACCAAAAGCGAGCAATCGGATATGTCTGAACTGAACCCCCTCCCCTCCTATATCAACGGCGCGTGGGCCCTTCCCGCCACCTCGACCGCTGTTTTCGAGGCGATCAATCCGGCGACTGAAGAGCCCTGCGCGCAGGTAGCGCTGTGCGGCCCGGACGATGTGGACCGCGCGATGGCGGCAGCGCGCGCCGCGTTCGACGGCTATTCGTCGCTCAGCCTCGACGAGCGGCTGGCGCTGGTCGAAAAGCTCATCGCCGTGTTCGAAGCGCGCTATGACGAGATGGTCACCGCGATCAGCACCGAAATGGGCGCGCCCTACGACCTTTCTTTCAATGCGCAGGCCGAATGCGGGCCCGGCCACCTCAAGGAAACCGTGAAGGCTGCGCGCGAGATGGTGTGGGAGCGGCCGCTCGGTGGGCGCGGTCGGCAGGTGCATGAAGCCGTCGGCGTCTGCGCGCTGATCACGCCGTGGAACTGGCCGATCAATCAGCTCGCCGCCAAGATTGGCCCGGCGCTGGTCGCGGGCTGCACGATGGTACTGAAGCCGAGCGAGATCGCGCCGCTCTCTGCGCAGCTCTTCGCCGAATTCATCCACGAAGCGGGTTTTCCGGCGGGCGTGTTCAACATGGTCCACGGCACCGGCCCTGGCATCGGTGACGCGCTGACGAGCCATCCGGAAGCGGACATGGTCTCGTTCACCGGGTCTACCCGCGCGGGCATTCAGGTCGCCAAATCAGCGGCCGAGACGGTCAAGCGCGTCAGCCAGGAGTTGGGTGGCAAATCGGCCAACGTGGTGTTTGCCGATGCGGGGCTGGAAGCGGCCGTTGCGCGCGGCGTACGCCACTGCTTCAACAATTCGGGCCAATCCTGCAACGCGCCGACCCGCATGCTGGTCGAAGCTTCGGTCTATGAAGAGGCCGTCGCCATCGCAAAGAAGGTGGCCGAAAGCGTCAAGCTTGGCGATCCGATGGAGAAGGGTCCGCATCTCGGGCCGGTCGTCAGCAAAGTGCACTACGACAAGATACAGCGCCTGATCGAGGCCGGGATCGCCGAAGGCGCGACGCTGGTGACGGGCGGTCCTGGCCGTGCTGATGGGTTCGACCGTGGCTACTATGTGAAGCCGACAATCTTCGCTGATGTGAACAACGAAATGACCATCGCGCGCGAGGAGATCTTCGGTCCGGTCCTCACAATGATCCCGTTCGAAGATGAAGCGGAGGCCATCCGCATCGCCAACGATACGCCCTATGGCCTTGCTGGCTATGTGCAGAGCGGCGACGTTGAGCGCGCCCGGCGCGTGGCCCGCAAGATCCGAGCCGGTAGCGTCTATGTGAATGGCGCGGGTCAGGACTATTGCTCGCCCTTCGGCGGCTACAAGCAATCGGGCAACGGGCGTGAATGGGGCGAATTCGGCCTCCACGATTACCTCGAAATCAAGGTGATCAACGGCTTCGAGGCCGCATGAAGCTCGCCGATATCGAGACATTCGTCGTCGGCAATCCGCCGCCGCATTTCGGCGGGCGCTACTTCGTGTTCGTGAAACTGACCACGGCCTGCGGGATCAGCGGGATCGGGGAGGCATATTGCGTCCCCTTCTCGCCGCATCTCGTGGCGAAGATGATCGAGGACGTCTTCGCGCGCTACGCGGCGGGGCGCGATCCGCACGATATCGAAAACCTGTGGCGGCGCGTCTATTCAAGCGGGTTTACCCAGCACAGCGACCTATCGCTGATGGGCGTGCTGAGCGCGCTGGAAATGGCGTGCTGGGATATCATCGGCAAGGCAGCGGGGCAGCCGGTCTACAAGCTGCTGGGCGGTCAGGTGCATGAGCGGCTGCGCGCCTACACCTATATCTACCCGCGCCCGGGCGATCAGACCGACGTCTATCACGATCCCGATCTCGCGGCGGAGCGTTCGGCGGAATATCTCGCCATGGGCTTCACCGCGCTGAAGTTCGATCCGGCGGGGCCCTATTCGGCGTTCGACGGACGGCAGCTGTCGCTGGAGGCGTTGGACCTCAGCGAGCGCTTTGCCAACACGCTGCGCGAGGCTGTGGGGAGCCGCGCGGACTTGCTGTTCGGCACGCATGGACAGATGACGGCGGCAGGCGCGATCCGGCTGGCGAAGCGGCTGGAAGCGGCCGATCCGCTGTGGCTCGAAGAACCGATACCGCCCGATGCGCCCGAGGAAATGGCCAAAGTCGCGCGCGCGACCTCCATTCCCATCGCGACCGGTGAGCGGCTGGCGACGAAGTATGATTTCGCGCGCCTGCTCGATGCCGGCAGTGCGGCGATCCTGCAGATGAATCTGGGCCGCGTCGGCGGACTGCTGGAGGCGAAGAAGATCGCCGGCATGGCCGAAGTGCGCCACGTGCAGATCGCGCCGCACCTCTATTGCGGGCCAGTTGTGGGCGCAGCCAATATCCAGCTGGCAACCGCGACACCCAACTTCCTGATACTCGAGAGCATCGAAGAATGGAGAGGTTTCCATTCGGAAATCCTCAAGACGCCGATCCGCTTCGAAGAAGGCCATGTGATCCCGCCGACAGCGCCAGGCCTGGGCGTGGAACTGAACGAGGACGTGGCGCGCGCGCATCCCTATACCGGGGATATGCTGCACCTGGAAATGACGCAGCATCCAGTAAGATGACCGAAACCTTCGATTATATCGTGGTGGGCGCAGGCACCGCCGGGTGCGTGCTGGCCAATCGGCTGACCGAAGACGGCAAGTTCACCGTTCTGCTGCTGGAGGCAGGCGGCAGCGACCTTTCGATCTGGATCCAGATGCCGATCGGCTATGGCCGCACCTTTTTCGACAAGCGCATCAACTGGATGTACGATACCGAACCGGTGGAAGGCCTCGGCGGTCGGAGCAGCTACTGGCCGCGCGGCAAGGTTATCGGCGGATCGGGCTCGATCAACGCGATGGTTTACGTGCGCGGGCAGCCGCGCGATTTTGATGACTGGCGCGCGGCCGGCAATCCCGGCTGGGGTTGGGCTGATGTGCTGCCGTTCTTCACCAAGTCCGAGGATTTCGACCGCTACAGCGCGCACCACGGGCGCGGCGGGCTGCAGCACGTGACGGAGATCACCCCGCACGTTCATCCCGTCTGCCATAGTTTTATCGAGACGGCAGAGGGCCTCGGTTTTCCGGTGACGAGCGATTTCAACGGTAGCAATCCGGAAGGCGTGGGGTTCTACCAGATCAACACGCGCGGCGGCTGGCGTGCCTCGACTGCCAATGCCTTCCTGCACCCGGCGCTGAAGCGCAAGAACCTCATGCTGCGCACAAAGTCGCAGGCGACGCGGGTCCTGTTTGAAGGCGCACGCGCTGTCGGCATCGAGTACCGGCGCGGCGGAAAGCTGCAACAGGTGCGGGCGCGGCGCGAGGTCATCCTCTCGGGCGGCGCGATCAATTCGCCGCAATTGCTGATGCTGTCGGGCATTGGTGATGGCGCGGCGCTGGCGCAGCATGGCATCAGCGTGCAATGCGATTTGCCCGCCGTGGGGCGCAATTTGCAAGACCATCTGGCGGTCTCGTATTTCTACAAGGTGCGCACAGCGACCTTGAACGATGAGCTCCATCCGCTGCTCGGCAAGGCCCAGGCGGCGCTGCGCTTCGCATTCGACCGGCGCGGGCCGCTGTCGCTCAGCGTGAACCAGAGCGGCGGGTTTGTGCGCAGCGCGCCGGATGCGGCGAAGGTCGATTTGCAGCTCTATTTCAGCCCGGTGAGCTATACCAAGACGCCGCTCGCCGCGCGCAAGCTGCTCAATCCCGATCCGTTCTCGGCGTTCCTGCTTTCGTTCAATCCCTGCCGTCCGACGAGCCGGGGCCATCTGGCGCTGCGCTCAGCCGATCCGCTGGCCTATCCGGTGATCCAGCCCAACTACCTTTCGACCGAAACCGACATCGCGGAAGTGCTGGCGGGCAACCGCCTGCTGCGCCAGATCGCCGCGAGCCGTCCGCTGGCTGACATGATCACCGAGGAACTGATCCCCGGCCCGGCAGTGCAAACCGAGGAAGACCAGCTTGCCGATTTCCGCGCCCGCGCGGATACGGTCTATCACCCCACCGGCACCTGCGCGATGGGGCCGGACCCGCTGACATCGGTGGTCGATGCACGGCTACGAGTGCACGGCACCGAGGGCCTGCGCGTGATCGATGCCTCGATCTTCCCCAACATCACCAGCGGCAACACCAATGCGCCGACGGTGATGGTGGCGGAAAAGGGCGCGGCAATGATCCTTGAGGATGCGCGAAATTAGGGCTGCGCGAGAATAGGGACAGTCCGAAAAAAATGGGGACCGTCCCTATTTTTGCCTCAGCGGCGCGGAACCACTTCGTAGCCCTGCTCTTCCGGCTCATCATCGACCATCTGATCGGGAAAGCCCGTGCCCAGCACCTTGATGCCGACCGGTTCTTCATAGCGGCGGATGATGTTGGGCGAGAACTCGCGCGGGCCGAAGGCGGCTTCGCCTTCCTTGAACAGCCGAACGATCAGCGGGGACATTTCCACCGGCACCCCGGTTTCCTGCGCGATCTTGTCGAACAGGCCGACGTCCTTGGAGACGAGGTCCATCGTGAAGTTGATATCGCGGCTGCCGTTGAGGATCACCTGCGATTCCGTCTCGTGGACGAAGCTGTTGCCCGAGGAAATGCGGATCGCCTCATAGGTCGTGTTCATGTCGAGCCCGACCGCCTTGCACACCGTCAGTGCCTCGGCGAGCGCGACGAGGTGTGCGGTGCAGAGGAAGTTCGTCATCACCTTGAGCTGCGAGGCGGTGCCCCAATCGCCGGTGTGCAGCACGCGCCGTCCAAGGGTGGTGAGCACGGGCAGCACGCGTTCGAAACCTTCGCGCGGGCCAGCAGCGAAGATCGAGATATTGCCGGTATCCGCCCGGTGACATCCGCCCGAGACGGGGCATTCCATGAACAGCCCGCCGCGCGCTTCGACCAGCGGGCCAAGGCGCAGGACCTCGGCATAATCGGTGGTGCTCATTTCCATCCACACCTGCCCCGGGCGCATCACGGCGAGGAAGCCGTCTTCGCCCTCGGCCACGGCGGCGCTGGCGGCCGGCGACGGCAGGCAGGTGATGATGACATCGACCGCTTCGCCCAACGCGGCAGGGCTCACCGCTTCCTTGGCACCGCGCGCGACATATTCGGCGACGAGTTCGGGATTGAGATCGCGCACGGTGACGTCGTGGCCGTTGCGGATCAGGCTGCCCGCGAGCTTGCCGCCGACATTGCCGAGGCCGATGAAACCGATCTTCATGAGGAATTACACTCCGGGTATCAGCACGATCTTGCCGACGTGCTTCTTTTCAAGAAAGGCGCGCTGCGCCGCGACGATTTCGGAAAGCGGATATGTGGCGGCAACCACCGGCCTGATCTCGCCGCGCTCGATATAGCCTACGAGATTGGGAAACACCTCCGGATCGAGGATCGTGCAGCCGTAAAGCGTCAGGTCCTTGAGGTAGAGCGTACGCAGATCAAGCTCGGCAATCGGGCCGGAAATCGCGCCCGCCACGCCGTAGCGGCCGCCGCGCTTGAGTGCATCGAGCAGGGCGGGAAAGCCCTCGCCGCCGGCAACATCGATCACCACGTCGAACGTTTCGCTCTCGAACCGGCACCCGCGTGGTTCGACTTGGGTCGCGCCCAGTTCGCGCACGCCGTCCGCCTTTTCCGGGCTGGCGAGCGCCGTCACCTCCGCCCCCCGGCGTTTGGCAAGCTGCACCGCAGCCGAGCCGACACCGCCTGAAGCGCCGGTGATCAGCACGCGTTCGCCCGCAGCCAGCGCAGTGCGGGTCAGCATGTTTTCCGCAGCCGAATAGGCGCAGGGGAACGAGGCGAGTTCGACATCGGTCAGTGCAGTTTCGATGGCGTGCGCATGCGCCGACGGAACACGCGCAAACTGTGCAAATCCGCCATCGACTTCGGAGCCGAAATAGGTGGCCTCAAACCGGCTCGCACCGCGAAACACGGGTTCTACCAGCACGCGCTGGCCCACTCGGGCGGGATCGACGCCCTCGCCTACTGCGACAATGCGCCCGGCAGCATCGGCCCCTTGAATGCGCGGGAACTGCGGGACAGCCCCGGTCCAACCCGAATCTTCGGTCTTCGCCTCGGCAAAACCGTCGCCCCCGCCCGCTTCGGTGGCGACAGTGACCGCCTTGGAATACCACGCGGTGCGGGTGTTGATATCGGTGTTGTTTACCCCGGCACCGCCGACGCGGATCAGAACTTCACCGGGCCCCGGCTGTGGGACCGGCACATCAGAGCGGTAAGCCAGGCATTCAAAGCCGCCGTTGGCGGTGAGCAGAACGGCGGACATCTCCGAAGGAATCTCAGTCATTGCGCCCTCCACCCCCCGTTCGTGTCGAGCGAAGTCGAGACACCATGCGCCGCGCTTTGTGTCTCGACTTCCGGCCCTTCAGGCCGGAAGTTTATCCCGAGCGAAGACGAGGGGCTCGACACGAACGGGTTTTGGCTTGCGCACATGGCCGTTAATCCAGCGCCGGAAGCTGGGACTTCAGCCAACCAAAATGCGCATAAGACATGCCGCGATAATCGTCCCACCCACGCGCGGTTTTCTCCGCCACCTCGTCGGACAGCACATTCAAAGGCTGCCCGCTGGCATAGGCAAGCAGCAGGGTCTGCGCTGCCTTTTCGAAGAAATAGAGGTCCTCGAAAGCTTCGGCCACCGTTGCGCCGGTGCAGGTGATCCCGTGGTTGCCCATCAGCAGCGTCTTCTTGTTTCCCAGCGCGGCGGCGAGGCGCAGGCCCTCTTCCGCCTCGTCGGCAATGCCTCCGAAGCCCTGATCGATGGCTAGACGATTGAAGAAGCGCGCCGTGTTGTTGTCGAGCGGCAGCATGCGCGGATCGGCCAGAGTGGCAAGCGCGGTAGCGTGCGGCGGGTGGCAGTGGATGATGACGCGCGCGGCGGGGCACTGGCGGTGCACGGTGCCGTGGATCGTCCAGGCCGAAGCGTCGGGCGCGTCGGGGCGGTTCATCACGTCCGGATCGTCGGCATCGAGAAGCAGCAGGTGATCGGGCTTGATGCTGGCGAAGTGCTGCCACTTGCGGTTGAGCAGGAACTGCTTGCCGTCCGCCGAAACCGCAGCGCTGAAGTGATTGCCGACTGATTCCGACCACCCCATCTGCGCGGTGATGCGGAACGCGGCAGCAAGATCCTCGCGCAGCGCCGCCACTTCGGCCTCGGTCACTTGAAGCGGCCCTCGCTCGTCAGCGCGCGGTAGGTGCTGCGCATCTCCCCGCGATCAGCATAAGTTCCGCGCAGATAGCGCGCGCCGCTGGTGGCGGAATAGGCCTCGCGCCCGTGGACGATGCGATGGTTGTCGAACACGATGCATTCGCCCGCATTGATGCGGAAGCGCATAAGGTACTTGTCCGACTGGAGCATGCGACCGAAGCGGCAGAAGGCGGGGTAATAGCGGTCGAGCACGTCCTGCGGCAGATCGAACACATCGGCCATGTGCTGGCTGATGGTGACGCCCGAAACTTCGCCATGCGCGTCGAGTTCGATCACCCGCTGGCGCGAGCGAACGTCGTAGGTGTCGTGCTCGCAGTAGAAGGGCACTTCGGTTTCGGCGAGGAGCTTGAAGTCCTCGGGGTACAGTTCGCGGAAATCGTTCGCCACCGCCACGCCGTCGAGGAACAGGTTGGCCCCGCCCTCCACGCTGTTGGCGCGGCAGTGGAGGAACTGGACGCCGGGAGCCATGTCCTCGGCCGGCGTATCGGTGTGAAGCTCCAGCGCCTTGGCGGTGTAGGCAAGGTTGGTCGGTTCGATATGGGTCATCACATCAAAGTATTCGCCGAAGAAGGTGGGGCGCACATGGCCCATCAACTTGACGAGATCAGTCAAACCATCGTCGCTGTCGGGCATGTCCGTCACCAGCGCGACGCCTTCGACGATCAGCGCCTGGAGCCATTCGGCAACCTTGGCCTTGTCTGCCATCAACTCCACTTGCGGGAAACGGGCGACGTTTGGATAGTGATCGGCATACCAGGCGCGGCGCGGCAGATCGGACGGATCATGGCGGCGCTTGCCCTCGGCATAGCTGGCGAGCCAGTTCAGCGGATAGCGGCTCGTGTGGTTTTCGCCGTCCCATGCGATTTCCAGCGCATCACCCACCACTTCGGCCCGGCGCGGGCGCGGCGCGGCATCCAGATGGAAGATATCGAACACACGCTCGCGCGTCTGGCTGTCGAACGAGGTGGGGCAGTTGTCGCGCAGCCAATAGTTGTTGAAATAGGCCGACTTTCCGCCGGGGAGCATGACTTCGAGCCCGGTTTCGGTCAGCGTTACCGGTGCTGCGGACGAGGTGGTGGTGGTCATGTATGCCCCCGCTGGGATGTATGGCGGCCTGCCTGCCGCTCTCTTGCACTGCGACTTTAACCCGGAATGGACCGGCCAAGCAGTGCATCATCAACAATCATATATCGGATCAATGAAGGTAATGCACTCGCATCAGTTGCTGCCGAGGAGGTCTTCCGCCCACGGAAGCTGCGCGAGGACGGGCGGCAGGCTTTCCTTGCGGATCGTCTCCCCGGCGAGCTTGGCGGTCTCCATGGCAAGATCACCCAGTTCGCCCGCGCGGCTGACGACCTGGATGCGGCGGGCGAAGCGCGCGCGGGGCAGCGGCTCGACGCGCAGCTCAGGGATCAGCGCGGGCATCGCGGCAAGGCACAGCAGCGAGGTGATGCTCCAGCCGATCCCGAGCGCGACCGCGTTCAGCTGCTGCGGCACGATATCGACCTCGATCACGTTGGGCAGGCGCAGCCGCATGCGGGTCAGCTGGCTTTCGATCCGCTGGCCCATGCCGGTATCGAGCGAATAGCGTACGAACGGCAGCCCTTCCGCCGCCGCGATGGGATCGGCCACGCCGCGAAAGCTCGGCGGAAACACGAGCACGAAGGGATCATCGAGCACATCGTGGTGGACGACGCCTTCCTGTTTTTCGAGCACGCTGCTGCCGGTGATCAGCAGGTCGACGCGCCGCGCGAGGAAATCCTGCTGCTGGTTGAGCGAAATGCCCGAACGCACCCGCCAGCGCGCGACGCGGGGCCCCAGGCGATTGAGCAGCGGCCCGGTGAGCAGGATCGCCAGCGATTCCGCCATCGCCACGGTCACCTTGTCGATCGGCTGGTTGGCGCCTTCGCGCACCTCATCGACCATCGTGCGCGCGGTGGCGAGCAAGTGCGTTGCACGTTCATATAGCGCGCGTCCTGCGGGCGTGAGGCCAAGCGGGCGCAGGGCGCGATCAAACAGAGTTGCACCGATGCCCTGTTCCAGCCGGGCGATGGTCTGCGAGACGGCGGACTGGGTGATGCGCAGCTGCTGGGCGCTCGCGGTCATCCCGCCCAGTTCGACGGTGAGGACGAAGACTTCCAACGCGTGGAAATCGAACTCGGCAGGGAGCAGCATCGGACCTCACAATAAAATTGCGTGAACCCTCATATTATAAACTGTTATCCTGCGGCAAGAACGTTCGCGCAGGCAACGCGGATTGACGTAGATCAATGCGGGGAGCAAAATGCCAATGTCGCAAGGGAGTAGCCGAGATCGCGCCTGATCGCCTCATCAACCGCCGCTGGCTGCCGCTGAACGCGCTGCGTGCGTTCGAGGCGGTGGGACGGCACATGAGCTTCACCGCGGGCGCGCAGGCGCTCACCGTGTCGCAGAGCGCGATGAGCCGCCATGTCTCCAGCCTGGAGGATCTTATCGGCCGCCCGCTGTTCGAGCGCGGCCCGACCGGGCTCAAGCTGACTCCGGCGGGCTCGATCTTGCTTCCGGTCGTGAGCAAGTGCCTCGACCGGATGGAGCAGACGATCAACACGATCCGCAACAAGGATCTCGAAAGCCGGCCGATCCGGCTGCACATTCCGCCTTCGCTGCTCTACCAGAACGCGCTGCCGCTGCTGGCGCAGTTCCACAAGGAACACCCCGAGATCCGCATCGACGTGGTGACCTCCAATGTCACCGGCGCGCCGCGCGACAACGTGGACATGGCGGTGGTGTTCGACCGGCCCAATGTCGATGACAGCGTGGCGGACCTCTTGTGGATGGTGCGCGTTGCACCGCTGTGCTCGCCCGAAACGGCCGTCACGCACAAGGGCAAGAGCCTCGAGCAGTTCCTCCACGACAACGAATTGCTGCATGTGAAGCTGGAAGGCGAACCGCGCGGTCTGCTGTGGTCGAGCTATGCGGCGCAGCAGCGCCTCGCGATCGAAGCGGGCGACGGGCTCGCGTTTGATACAGCGTTTTCGGCGGTGCGCTATGCCATCGGGGCTTCGGGCGTGGTGCTGGCAGATATCGACATGTTCGCGCAGGAAATCGCCAGCGGGCAACTCGTGATGCCCTATGACCGCGTTTCAGCGGATGGCTTTGGCTATTATCTCAAGACCCACGCCGAAGACCTCGGCGATCCGGCAATCTACCTGCTGCGCGAGTGGATCATCCGGCACTTCTCGAACAGCATGGGCCGTGAAGCTCCTGCCCCGACCGAGATGGTGCCGGAAATGCGCGGCTGAGGGCTAACCTTCGTCGATGCGTTGACAGCGATCCAGAGCCGTCGCGCCTTGCTCCCCTGGATCCCCGCCTTCGCGGGAATGACGAGGCTTGTGTCTCGTCTTGTCCAGCTATCCTTCGTCATCCCCGCGAAGGCGGGGATCCAGAGCGGCCTGGCATAGCGCTTCGGATCGTGCGGCAATGCCATGCCGACGAAGCTCGTGTAACAGGCTTAAGGTGACGGCGGCAAATGCTTCAGCAACAGCCCATCCTGATGGTCCTTGACGAAGCCCTTCCACGTAGGGTTCGTGCCGCCTTCGCTCACCGCATCGTAGCGCTTGTCGTCGCTCGTCCACTTGGCGCCATCGGATTCCTCTGACGGCACGGAGAGATACTCGGCCTTGGCCGCCTCACCCTTCAGTTGCAGATCGAGGAACGCGGTGATGAAGTGGAGCGCGATGCTGTTGACGCGCGGCTTGCGCCACATGCGGTCCTCGAACCAATCGAAATCCCACACGGTGCCGCGCATTTCAGCCGGCGCGGGATTGGTGCCGATGGCGTGTCCAGCGCCCTTGAGCGCGAGCAGCCAGCGGTCCGAACCCTTGGCATCGCGGAAGATCGCGGCGGGGCCGGGATCGTAGCCGACAGTGCGGTCCGCCGTGCCGGCCACGATGAGCAGCGGTGCCTTGATGCCAGACAGACCGTTTGCGCCCCAGGCCGCCCAAGGCGCGCCGCCTGCGGGCGCGATGGCGACAACCGCCTTGATTGCTGGGTCATGCAATGTGGCCGCTTCCGCGCCGCTTCCGGTATAGCGCTCGACCAGCGCGGAGGGCAGCCGCTTGACCGCAGGGCTGCCCGCATCAAGCTCTGCCCCGGCCACGGTCAATGCGCCATAGCCGCCAAACGAATAGCCCGCGAGCGCGATACGCTTGGTATCGCCGAGGTTCCCAAGCAGCCCATTGCGGATGCGGCGCAGCACGTAAGTAATATCGAGCGGGCGGCGGATCAGCGTAGCGGGCGTCTTCGCCGTGTCCGTGATCGCCGGATCATGGTGACGGATCGCGACGACGACATAACCCTTGGTCGCGAGGTTCTCGCCCAGCCACGAGAGCATGACCGGATCATTGTTGTAGCCATGCGAGAGCAGCACGATCGGATAGCCCTGCCCTGCCGGCCTCGCATCGGTCACCGCCAGCGCGGGGACCGTGAAATAGGCCGGCGGCTTGGGCGGCTCCGAAACGAGGCTCGCCCGGTAGGTCGCGCGCCGGTCCTTCGGGCCAACGCGGGCAGGATACCAGATCACCAGCGGCATCGTCCGATCGGCGCGGACCAGCGCGCCCTTGGCAAGGCTGCCGAGCGGATCGACCGCGTCCTTGTCGACCACGGTCTTCTCGATCACGCCAACGCCGTTGGGGCCAAGCGCCGCAAGTGCGGGCGCGCCGACTTCGGGAATGCTGGGTGGGGGCGCTGCTTCGGCGGGAGCCGCAGCGACGGAAGAGGCGGTGAGCATCGCCGCGAAAACGGAGAGCGGCCTCAAGCGCGAATCGTCCAAAATGCCGGACAGCAGGCATCGCAGGGCCCGCATCCGGCGGGAATCGATGGGTTCTCCCGGTCAATCGCCGGGTATGGCCTTGCCTCTCGCATAGCCCCTGTTACCGCATTTACCTGCAGTTACGCCATCTTGTATTCGCATCCCCGGTTGCGTTAGCTGCATTTGTCCGACCACGCGCGCGTGGCTAAGGAGCGGACGCCACCACATCAGTGCCCCAATGGCAGGCAGGAGCAACCACGTGCCGGATCCGGAAACCTATGACCTGCTGATCGTTGGCGGGGGGATCAATGGCGCCGGGATTGCCCGTGATGCCGCCGGGCGCGGACTTTCGGTGCTGCTGGTCGAGCAGGAAGACCTTGCCAGCCACACCTCATCGGCCAGCACCAAGCTGATCCACGGGGGCTTGCGCTATCTCGAATACTACGAGTTCCGCCTTGTGCGCGAAGCCCTGATCGAGCGCGAGCGGCTGCTGGGCATGGCCCCGCACATCATTTGGCCGCTGGCTTTCGTGCTGCCACAGATGAATTCGCCCCGCCCCGCTTGGCTCGTGCGGCTGGGTCTGTTCCTTTACGACCACCTCGGCGGCCGCAAGAAGTTGCCGGCAACGCGGACGGTGAACCTCGCCCGCTCGGCGCTGGGCAATGGCCTGAAGCCGGGTGCAAAAACGGCGTTCGTCTATTCCGATTGCTGGGTCGAGGACAGCCGCCTCGTCGTACTCAACGCTCGCGATGCGGCGGAGCGCGGCGCGCGGATCGAGACGCGCACCAAGCTGGTTTCCGCGGTGCGCGAGGGCGCGCTGTGGAAGGCAGAGATCGCCAGCGGCAGCGGAACCCGCACGGTGCTGGCGCGCGGCCTTGTCAACGCGGCGGGCCCGTGGGTCGAGGATGTGCTCCAGCGCGCCGCCAGCGCCAGCCAGGATCGCGGTGTACGGCTGATCAAGGGCAGCCACATCATAGTGCCCAAGCTCTACGAAGGCGAGCACGCGTTCCTGCTCCAGAACCCGGACCGCCGCGTCGTTTTCGCGATCCCTTACGAGCACGATTTCACGCTGGTCGGCACGACCGACGAGCCGTGGGAGCAGCTTCCCGGCAAGGCGCAGATCTCGCCCGAGGAAACCGACTACTTGTGCGAGACGGTGCGCCGCTATTTCTCCCGCGAAATTCACCCGCAGGATGTGGTGTGGAGCTATGCCGGCATCCGCCCACTCTACGACGATCATGCCGCGAACGCTTCGGCGGTGACGCGGGACTATGTGCTCGATCTCGATGGCGGCGACGGGAAAGCGCCGCTGCTCAGCGTGTTCGGCGGCAAGATCACCACCTACCGCAAGCTCGCCGAGCATGCGCTGGAAAAGCTGGTGCCCTTCTATCCAGGCGCCAAGGGGGACTGGACCGCGGGTGTCGACTTGCCCGGCGGTGATATTCCCGGCGATGACTTCGAAGCCTTCGCCGCGCAACTGGCATCCGCGCATCCCGGCCTGCCGCGCGCGCTGCTCACCCGGCTCGCCCGCGCCTATGGCACGCGCGCGCGGGTGATCCTGGGCACCGCGCAGACCATGGAAGCGCTCGGCACCGATTTCGGCGGCGGCCTGACCCAAGCCGAAGTCGATTACCTTGCTGCACAGGAATGGGCCTGCACCGCCGAAGACGTGCTCTATCGCCGCAGCAAGCTGGGTCTCCATGTGCCGCCGGGCACGGCAGTTGCAGTCGAGGCCTATCTTGCGGGGCAAAATCCCTAAGCGTGCGCGCAAAACGCTTAACCAACGGGAACCGCGCATGCGTGCGGCTTGCCATGCTTGATAAGCGGTAAGCCCCGCGAAACGGCGCTTTGGCGCTGCGGGATAGTCCGCGCGGGGGTTTAGACGCACCTTCAGACGGTGTTGGCATTGCTGCAAGGGTCATCCCTTACCGCACGAGCCCCAGCCATGCCCCGCTTCACCGACCTTTCCACCGTCGCGCGCGTCGGCGCCAGCAGCAAGCCCTTCATCAACGCGCTGCTCCCCTCGCAGGCGGCGTTCCGGGTGGTCTGGTCGAACAAGGATGCCGGCGGCACCACGCACGTAAGCTACAGCTTCCCCTGGGCGGACGGCGTCGCCAGCCAGTTCGCCAACCCCTATGGGCGCGGTGAAAATGCGGCGGCGGTGACGGGTGCGGTGACAAGCGGGCAAGCCGCGATGATCACCAAGGCCTTCGGCGCCTGGTCGGAGATTGCGAACATTGCCTTCACGCAAGTGGCCGAGACCGCTGGCGGCACGGTCGGCGATATCCGCATCGCCTTCACCTCGGCAGTTTCGGCAGGCTACTGGGGCTATTCCCTCGGCGTGTCGGACGGGCGCAGCAGTGCGCATGGCGATATCTGGATCGACGATGCCATCATCGGCCAGTCCTTCGCGCCGGGCACCTACAACTACATGGCGATGCTGCACGAGATCGGCCACAGCCTCGGCCTCAAGCATCCGTTCGAGACGCCCAAGATCCCGGCGGGATACGACAACCAGCGCTACACGATCATGTCGTATACCTCGCCCGAGAAGGTGTGGTGGACAAACCCCGCAACGGGGATCGCCGAGTTCCTCGTCAAGACGCCGATGGTCTATGACATTCAGGCGATCCAGGCGCTCTACGGCGCGAACATGACAACGCGGACCGGCAACGATACCTATGCCTTCAATCCCGGCGCGCCTTCGTTCGAGGCGATCTGGGACGCGGGCGGAACCGACACGTTCAGCGTCGCGACGTTCACCAACGGCTGCACGGTAGACCTGACGCCGGGGGCTTATTCCTCGCTCGCCTACAGCGGTGTTTCACTCACCAACAACATCGGCATCGCATTCGGCTGCATCATCGAGAACGCGATTGGCGGCGCAGGCGCGGATACGCTGCTGGGCAACGAACTTGCCAACACCCTCGATGGCGGCGCGGGAGCGGACACGCTGCGCGGTAATGGCGGCAACGATACGCTGCTGGGCCGCGCCGGGAACGACCTGCTCGATGGAGGGGCCGGCAATGACATGCTTTCCGGCGGCGAGAATGACGACGTGCTGATCGGCGGCGCCGGGAATGACACGCTTGATGGCGGCACAGGCAACGACACGGCAAGCTATGCCTCGGGCAGCGCGGCCGTCCGCGTGAGCCTGGCCATCAGCGGAGCGCAGGCCACCGGCGGCGGCGGAAACGACACGCTGATCGGGATCGAGAACCTCATCGGCGGCACTGGCGCAGACATTCTCATCGGCGATGGTGCGGCCAATGTGCTCGACGGAGGAAACGGGGCAGATCAGCTGCTTGGCGGCGGCGGCAGCGATATCCTGATCGGCGGCGGCGGTCGTGACATGTTCGAAGGCGGCGAAGGCGGCGACGTTTTCCGCTTCACGGCGATGGGCGACCTTTCCGGCACCACCGTGACGAGCGCCGATACGATCCTCGATTTCAGCCGCGCGCAGGGGGACCGGATCGATCTTTCCGGCATAGACGCCGTGAAGCAGACCTCCGCCGTCAACGACGCTTTCACATGGATCGGCAGCGGGGCCTTCACCAAGGTTGCGGGCCAATTGCGCTATGTCGTGACCAATGGCGTCGGCCTCGTCAGCGGCGATATCGACGGCAACGGCACGGCAGACTTCGCGATCCGGATCGAAAAGGCACCCGCCCTCACCGGCCTCGATTTCGTCCTCTAGCCACGCACCACCTTGAGCGGCACGCCCTGATAGGAGAGGCCCGGCAGCAGGCTCTCCTGCTTCATGATCACGCTGCCCGGGCCGACATGCGCGCCCTCGCCCACCACGCAGCCATAGAGCGGAACGGTGCCGGCACCGATCGTCGCGCCCGCCATGATCCGCACCTTGTCCACCTTGAGCACGCGGTCCTCGAAGGTGTGCGCCTGGAAGAACGCGGTTACCGTCGCGCCGTCGCCGATCTCGATCATGTCTGGATCGACGACTTGCGAGAATTGCGGCCCGAGCACCGCGCGCTTGCCGATCTTGAGGCCCATCAGGCGCAAGTAGATCGTCAGCAGGAACGTGCCTTCAAGCTGCTGCAGGATCGCATTGGCATAGCGTGCCCAGGCCACGAACACGAAGTCCCACCGGCTGGCCCAGCAGGACCACAGCGCGTGCTGGCCCGGCTTTACCCGGCCCATCAGCGTCCACTTAAGCACAGTGACAGCGAGCAGCAGCGCAAGCAGCGGGACAAGCGTCGCCAGCGGAATCACGATCAGCGCGAACTCGAGGTCGTTCGCTTCCGGCGCGCCTTCCACCAGCAGCTTGTACCACAGCACCGTTGCCAGCAGCGTGCCAACCGGCAGCACGAAGCGCAGCAATTCCCAGAACACGCGGTTGCAATAGCGGATCAGCGAGGGATCGTGTGTGAGGCTACGGTCCATCTCCACCACCTGCCGGCGCGGCAGATCGAAGCTAGGCCGCCCGAAGCGGGATTGGCCGGTGGCGATTTCGCTGGCGTGGGCGACAGTGCTGATGCCGATCAGGATATCGTCCGGCAGCACTTCGCCCGCCGGGATCACCGCATGGTTGCCGAGGAAGGTGTTGCGCCCGAGCACGATCGGCGCGAGCCGCACCGTGCCGCGCGTGATCTCCGGCCCGCCGAGGTAGATACCGTCGGCAAAGAAGGTCTCCGCACCGATGGTGACGAGTTCGGGCGTCACATCGAAGATCGTGCTGATTTCGCACTTTTCACCGATATTGGCCCCCGCAAGCCGCAGCCACTGCTTCCAGAACAGCGTGCCTGAAAGCCACTGCCCGGCATTGAACGTAGCCGCCGATTTCAGCCAGACGCGGATGTAGGCAAGGCTCCAGCGGTCGATCACTCCGGGTTTCACCCGGCCCATCGCGCGGACCATCAGCGCGCTCCAGACAAGGCTGACGGGCACACTGACCACAGTCACCCCGAAGACGACCGCGAGCACCTGCGGATCAAGCTTCGGCGCGTAGATCCAGACCCAGATTTCCTCCGAGCCGACACCGAGGAGGTAGCACAGCAGCAAGGCAAGAAGACCGGCGGGCAGCGCGCCGAGCATCGTCGCGATCCCTTCGGCAGCCAAGGTCGCCAGACCGTGCATGACAGGGCTGAGGTGCAGACCGGTGCCGGTAAGCGCAGGCGCTTCGGGTGCCGGGCCGACGCGGCGAGCCGGCACGCCGTCCCAAAGCTCGCTCGGCGGCACAGTGGTGCCCGGGTTCACCACCGAGAGCGGCGCAATCACGCTGCTCGCGCCGATGCGGCAATTCTGCTCGACCGTGGCGCGCGTCTGCAGGGTGGCATCGGCCTCGATCACGATCCGCCCGACGACAATATCGCCCCGGTCGTATTCGACGAGGCCGATATGCGCGTCCTGCCCCAGCGTCACGTTGTCGCCGATCTCAAGCAGATCCCAGCCGCCGCGATGGAGATGAACGCCGCGATGAATGTGCACGCCGCGCCCGATTTTCGCGCCCAGCAGGCGCAGCACGGAATTCATGAACACCGTGCCCGAAAGCATCGGCCACGGGATCAGCCGCGCCGATTGCACGGTGACCCAGTGGCGGAGGTAATAGGCGCTCCAGACCGGCGCGCGGACCGGACGGTAGCGCCCTAGCGCGATCCACTTCACGAGGAGCGTGAACCCCACCGAAACCGGCAGATAAAGCGCAACGCCAGCCACGGTGATAAGCGGCGTGAGCAGCACGAAGGCGACAAGATCGAGCTTGTCGAACAACAAAGGAAACAGCACCCAGGCGGCAGCCCAGCTCACCCAGCCGCCAAAGGCAATTTCGCCCGCCAGCCAGGCGATCTGGACGACATTGGCGAGAACCGGCCGTGCCTCGCCTTCGCGCACCAGCACGGGCGCTCTTTGCTGCGCAGCATTGGCGGAAGCGGCATTTGCTTCCTCGCCCAGTGCGGCGAGCGCGCGGACGGTGCGCGCCGCATAGATATCGCTGACCGTGACCCAGTCTCCGGCGCCGCCCTCGCGCAGCAGCGTGACCAGCAGCGCGGCGCTCAGGGAGTCGCCGCCGAGGTCCTCGAAGAAATCGTCTTCGACCGACACGCCGTCAGGACGTGTCAGGATATCGGCGACGGCGGCGGCAAGCGCGGCTTCGAGCGGGGTCGCCGGCGGCACGATATCGCGCGCAGGCCCTGCATCGGCGGAAAAGGTCATTGCCGGCAGCACTGCGCGGTTGAGCTTGCCGCCAACGGTGGTCGGAAGCTCGGCGAGCATGCCGATGCGGCGGGGCACCATGTAGCTCGGCACCGTGCTGGAAAGCTGCGTGCGCAGATCGTCCAGATCGAGCGCATCCACGCCCTCCCCCGGCACGACATAGGCGACGAGTTCGGGCACGCCGCCTGCTTCCTGAAGCCGCGCTGCCGCCGCGCGCACGCCGGGCAGCGCGGCAAGGCGCGCCTCGATCTCGCCGAGTTCGACGCGGTAGCCACGGATTTTCACCTGCGCGTCGATGCGCCCGTGGTAAAACAGGTTGCCGTCCGGCTCGCGGTGGACAAGGTCGCCAGTCCGGTAGATTCGCCCGCAGATCGGGTGATCGACGAACTTCTCGGCAGTCAGGTCCTCGCGGTGGCGATAGCCGCGCGCAACGCCCGCACCGCCCATGCACAGCTCGCCTTGCTCGCCCTCTGCAACTGGCTCAAGGTCTTCGCCCAGCACGAAGGCCTTCATTCCCGGCACCGGGCGACCGATGGTGATCGGCCCGCCGGGGACAATGTCACCGCGCAGGCAGGTCACCGCACATTCCGTGGGGCCATAGCCGTTTACCATGCGGCGACCCTTGGCCCAACGGTCGGCGATATCACGCGGCAGCGCCTCGCCGCCAACGTAGAGCAGCTTCAGATCGGGCAGTGCCGCTTCGGGATCGCGGCAACCGCTGCTGCGCAGCAAAGTCGGCGGCGGGCAGAAAACGCTGGCGCGTTCGCGCTGAAGCCATGCGACGATATCGGGGCCGAGCCTTGCGGCCTCGTCGTCCATCACCACCAGCGTCGCACCGGAGGCGAGCGCCAGCCAGATTTCCTCGATCGAGGAATCGTAGGCCGCAGACGAACCCTGGATCACGCGGTCTGCGGGTGTAAGACCGAATTCAGCGAGATCGGATGCAACAAGATTGGCCACGTTGCGGTGCTCGACCATCACGCCCTTGGGCTTGCCGGTCGTTCCGCTGGTGTAGATCACATAAGCCAGCTGTTCGGGGCGCACTTCGGTAGGCAGCGTCGCGCCTGTGGGCGGCGCCTGCATTGCAAGCTCTGCCGCCAGAAGCAGTGGCACCGCGCCCGCTATGGGCCCAAGCCGCTGCGCACCGACCGAATCAGTCAGCACCGCAACCGCATCAGCATCCTCTAGCACTTCGGCGATGCGGTCATCGGGAAACGAGGGATCGATCGCGGTATAGGCGCCGCCCGCCTTGAGCACCGCGATCTGCGCCACATAAAGCATCGGCGAAGTGCGCGGCAGCAGCAGCGCGACGATCCGCTCTGGCTTGAGCTGCGGCGCGAGATGCAGCGCGAGCCGGTCAGTCAGCGCCGCAAGCTCGGCATACGTCATCACCTGCCGTTCCGGACGGGTGCGCGCTGGCGGCACCTCGATCGCGGTGCCATCCGGATAGCGCGTGACCGCTTCGGCAAGGAACGCGTGGAGCAAGGCGGGGTACACTTGGGACACGGAAGACATGGCGTCCCTCTATCGCCGCTGCATAGGCGGTCAAGCGGTGGATAGCCCCGAATCCGTGGAGCAAATCCCCATGCCATGGGGATTTTGCGCCCAGCGGAGCCTTGTGCCAGAACAGAGCATCGCTTCGAAACGGGAGAGCCGGGTTTGCACATTTATGCGAGAAGGATTGCGGCGGGGCTGGCCGCCATACTGGCATTGCTCGCCGCATCGCATGCCGCAGCGCGGGCGCTGGATGTCTATCTCGAAGGCGATCCTTCCGGCCCTGCCCCCGCACCGGTTTCGGGCGGTTTGCTGCTGATCGGCGGCGGAGACCACAGCGCCGAGGCGATGCGCTGGTTCATCGCCAAGGCGGGACATGGCCATATCGTCATCCTCCGGGCCTCGCAGCATGGCGAGGCGAGCACCGAATTCTACCGCGAGCTGGGGGGCGTCCTCTCGGCTGAAACCTTCGTCACGCATTCCCGCTCCGCCAGCCGCGACCCGCATCTGCTGGACGCTTTGCGCAAGGCGGACGGCGTTTTCATCGCCGGCGGCGATCAGGCGCGCTATGTGCGGCGCTGGCGCGGCACACCGATTGCCGCCGCGCTCGATGCCCACGTTCGCGCGGGCAAACCGCTTGCCGGCACCAGCGCCGGGCTCGCGGTGCTGGGCGAATATCTCTACGGCGCAATGGACGGCCAGAGCCTGACGGCCTCGCAGGCGCTGGCCGATCCTTACGGCAAGAGCAACACGATCGAAACCGGGTTCCTCCATCTCGATCTGCTCAAGGGCGTGATCACCGACAGCCACTTCACCCAGCGCGCGAGGCTCGGCAGGCTGTTTGCGTTTATCGCCAAGGCGCAAGCAAGTCGCCCGGCCGATGCGTCGCCGCTGATCGGGCTGGGCATCGATGAAGGCGTGGCGCTCGCGGTGGAACCGGACGGGACCGGGCAGGTCTATCCATCAACCCCCGGCACCGGCGTATGGGCAGTTTACGGCGCAGGAATCGGGCGCGCTGATGCGCCCGGGGCGCTTGTGGCCACGCGGATCCATGTCACCATCGCCGGGCCGCAATCGGTGGTGCATCTGCCATCGGGCGAAGTCGGAAATCCGGTCGCCGAGAAGGACTACAGCGCAAACGGCGGAGCGATTGTGCCGCTGCCTTGATCCCGCTCAGACGCCAAACAGGCGGCGCGCGGCGGCGTCGCACAGCGCGACGCAGCGCTCGCGCGGGGTGCGCTGGTCCGAGAGGTAGTATTCGATCCACAGCCCATCGAGCACCGCTGAAAGCAGCGCAATCGCATCGGCCATGGGCAGCGCTTCCGCACGCGCCGGAAGCGCCGCGACGAGGCGTTCGAGCAGCGCGCGCTGGCGCAAGTTGAAACTGTCAGAAACGGCTGCGAAATCGGCGCGGCTGCGGGCCTGCTGCCAGAACACCATCCACGCGCCGATGATATCGGGCCCGGCCCACTCATCCGAAAAGACCGCAAGGAAGTAGCGGTGGAGCGCATCAAGCGGGTCCGCCGCATGGGGCATGGCCGCCGCCTCCAGCTGCGCGAGCATGTCCTCGCAGAGCTGTTCATAGGTCTCGAGCAGGAGGTTGTCCGGATTGCGGAAATAGTGCCGCAGCAAGCCATGGCTGACCCCGGCCCTCCGGCAGATTTCGCGCCCCGTGGTCCCCTTGGCACCGAGTTGGGCAAGGCAGCTGACCGTCGCCGCCACAAGATCAGCGCGCCGCACCAGCGGAGAAGCGCGGCGACGGCGCGGGGGCGCCGGCGGTTTCAGGGCCATGCTCGCCATGGTCAGGCCGCTCGCCGCGCGGAGCGCTGGCCGAGGTAATAGACCAGCGTGCCGCTGCCCAGCAGCACGGCGGTGAGGCCCAGGATCTTGATTACCGCAAGCAGCTTGTTCGGCTCGTCCGTCGCCGGGAAGCCCGCCAACACCAGCGCGGTGAGCGTGGTGGCAAGTCCGATGCAGGCGAAGACCGTGGACGTTACGCGCCCGCCGGGCAACCGGGTGACCCCCGCTTCTGCAGGACGGCCCTGCAGGCGGATCACCGCGAGGAAGACCAGCGCGAAAGGCAGGAAGGCAGCGATGATCCCCATACTCACCAGCACATCATACGCGCCTTTCACCCCGGTTCCAGCCTGCCCGAGGATGCAGAGCACTGCGCCGAGCCCGCCCTGCACGAGGATCGCAACATAAGGCGTGCCCCACTTGGGATGGACTTTGGCAAAGACTGGCGGGAGCAGCCGGTCGATCCCCACCGCAAAGGGAATGCGCGCGGCGCACGAAAGAAAGCCGCTCGCCGCGCCGAGATTGCCGAGCGTGATGAGCAGCGCCAGCGGCACCACGATCCAGCCCGCCCCCACCTTCTGCGCCGCCACCGCACCCGCCTGGATCAGGCCCTGCAGCGTGTTGACTTCGCCCGCGGGCATCGCCAGCAGCACGGCGAACGTGCCGATGATGTAGCAGGAGACGATCACCACCCCCGCAATCGGCAAAGCGCGCGGAATCGTGCGGCGCGGGTCCTTGATCTCGCCGCTCATGAACGAAGCGGTCTCCGCGCCGGAGAGCGCGAAGGCAATCGCCGCCCACATGATCATGTGCTGGATATCGAACACCGGCACGAAGGATTGCGGCGTGAACTCCGTCGCCGAGCCGAACCGCCACCAGGCCATCCCGCCCAGCACGATCACGATCAGCGCCGGCCCCCACATGCCGACCGCACCCAGATTGTGCAGCCAGCGCCCGAAGCGCAGGCCGAAAATGTTGATCGCGGTGATGAAGGCCAGCGCGCCCAGCGCAAAACTCATGAAAAACACCGGATTGCTGCGCAGATGAAGCCAGCTCGTCCCGCCGATATAGATCGCGTTGCCGGCATCGAAATAGAGCACACTGGGGAAATAGGGGAGGTTCGAGGTGAAGTAGCTCCACCCTGCCATGAATCCGACGTATGGCCCGAAGGCCTCGCGCGTCCAGATATAGAGCCCGCCCTCCTGCGGATAGCGCGAGGAGAGCTCGACGATGGCGAGCACGAACGGCAGGTAGAAGCACAAGAGCGCCCCCACCCAGATCACGATCGAGCTCGGCCCGAAGGCCGCCGCGGTCGCGATCCAGCGCAGACTGACGCCGGTGACCACATAGAACATCGCAAGGTCGGCAACGCCCATCACTTTCGCCGGATGGGGCGCGCCGCCGGCCATCAGCGCCGGCCCTGCTTCTTGGTATCGCGCAGCACCTGCATGGCCGCGTTATGCCCCGGTGCGCCGGTTACGCCTCCGCCGGGATGCGCGCCGGCCCCGCAGAGGTACAGCCCCTCGACCGGCGTGCGGTACTGCGACCAGCGCGGCACCGGGCGCATCGAGAACAGCGCGCCGGGGTGCAGGTCGCCATGGAAGATATTACCTTCGGTCAGGCCGTAGATCCGCTCCAGATCCAGCGGGGTCAGCATCACGCGGCCGAGGATCAGCTCACGCAGGTTCGGCATGTGGCGGCTGATCTGGCTGATGATCGATTCCGCCAGCGCCTCGCGCTTTTCGTCCCACGTGCCCTCGCGCAGGTCGTAGGGCACGTACTGGATGAAGCAGGTCAGCATATGATGCCCCGGCGGGCAGAGGCTGTCGTCAACGAGGCTGGGGATCACGCAATCGATCCACAGTTCCTCAGGCACATCGCCGAAACGGGCGATATCGGCGCAGCGCTGCGCGCCCTCCAGCGTGGGCGCGATGGTGAGGAGTGCGCGCTCCAGCGGCGTCGCATCCGGGCTGCGACCGATCACCGTGGGCTCGCCCGAAAGCGCGATGTTGAGCTTGGCCGCCGGGCCGCCCATTTTGATCGCGGCGATATCGCGGCGGAAATCATCAGGCAGATCGGCCTTGGCCAGCAGCGCGAGGAACGTGCGCTTGGGATCGGCGTTGGAGAGCACGACTTTCCCGCGCACCTGCCGCCCGTCGAGCAGGGTCACACCGGTTGCCCGCCCGGCGAACACGTCGATGCTGCCGACCGGCGCACTCGTTTCGATCACTGTGCCAAAGCCGCGCGCGGCAGCGGCAATCGCGCCCGAAACCGCGCCCATCCCGCCCATGACATGGCCGTTGAAACCCTGCACCGCATGGTCCCCGCCCGCGAGCAAATGAAACAAGAGGCCGACTGCCGAACCCGGTTCATAGGGTCCACCGTGTTTGCCGTAGACGTTGTTGGCCAGGATCATGCGCTTGGCGGCATCGGATTCGAAATGCCGATCAAGGAACTCGCCAAGGCTGCCGGTGAGGAACTGCACCATCTCGCCGATCTCGGTGCCCTTGATGCGGCGGAAGCGGCGGATCATCCGCAGCCCCTCGCGCAGCCGGTCGAGCCCGCGCGCGGCAAGATCTGGCGGGGATTCGAGGAAGAAGGGCTGGAGATAGGCGGCGAGCGCCTTGAGCTTGCGGTCGACTTCGAGGAAGCTTTCCGCATCGCGCGCGGAGAACCGGGCGATTTCCTGCGCGGTCCGCTCCGGATCTGCCCACCAGCGGATGATTTCACCCTCACCCAGCGGCACGGTGAGGATCGGATCGCAGGCCACCATGCGCAGACCGTGGCGGCCGAGATCGAGATCGCGGATCACCGTCGGCATCAGCATCGAGGCGATGTAGGACGTGAACGAAACGCGGTGGCCGGGGATGACCTCCTCGGTCACGCAGGCACCGCCGACGATGGGCCGCGCTTCCAGCACCAGCACCGAACGCCCCGCCTTGGCCAGATAGGCCGCCGCGGTCAGCCCATTGTGCCCCGCGCCGACAATGATCGCATCCCAGACCTTGCCCGTCACATCCATGGCCGCGCTGCCCATCCCCCTCGCTTTCAGGCTGGATGAGTGCCGCAATGGTGCTTATAAGGCAAGCGTCTAATAAGCGATGCGGAGCAAGCGGCGATGAACGTTCAGCAAGCCAATGGCGGAATGGAGCAGTCGCTCGAAAGCACCGCCTACCTCACCCTCGAGGCCTTCGCGCGCGACAAGGCCGCGATCTTCCACCGCCAGTGGTTCTGCGCCGGCCGCGAGGAAGACATGCCCGGCCCCGGCGATCACCAGGTGCTCGATGTGGCGGGCGAAAGCGTGATCGTGGTGCGCGGCAAGCAGGGCGCGCTCCATGCGCACTACAACGTCTGCCGACACCGCGGCGGGCGGATGTGCGACGCAGTCAGCGATGCGCGCTGGGGCGTCACGCTCGATGCCGGGGTTGTCGGCAAGACGATGATCCGCTGCCCATACCACGGCTGGTCCTATGCGCTGGATGGCCACCTGCTGGCAGCACCGCAGCTGCAGGACGCGCCGGGTTTCGACAAGAGCCGGTTCGGCCTGCATCCGGTGGCGGTCGAGACCTGGGGCGGGTTCGTGTTCCTCAACCTCTCGCCCGAAACCGCGCCCGATTTCGCGGCGGAGCTGGCCGAACCGGCGCGCCGCCTGGTCAACTATCCGCTTGCCGATCTGCGCACCGCGCAGACGATCCGCTACGAGGTGCGCGCCAACTGGAAGCTGATCCTCGAAAACTACAACGAATGCTATCATTGCCCCGGCGTCCACCCGGAGCTCACCGCGATTGTGCCCGCGTTCAAGGTGCGCGGCGGGATCGATCTCGATTGGGAAGCCGGCATCCCGCATCGCGAAGGCGCTTACACCTACACGATGACCGGTACGACCAACCGCGCCCCCTTCCCCGGCCTCTCCGAGGAAGAAAAGGTGCGCCACAAGGGCGAGCTGATCTATCCCAACCTCATGTTCAGCGTCAGCTGCGATCACGCCGCGGCCTTCCTGCTGTGGCCCTTGGCGGCGGATCGCACCCTGATCGAATGCCGCTTCCTGTTCCGCCCGGATGAGATGGCCAAAGCGGATTTCGACCCAGCGGACGCGGTGGACTTCTGGGACCTCGTCAACCGGCAGGACTGGGCCGTGTGCGAACGCGTCCAGTCCGGTATCGCCGCGCGCGTTCATACGCACGGCTACTACGCGCCGATCGAGGACCTCAGCCTCGATATCCGGCGCTACATCGAACGCTGCGGCGAACCCTGAGCGCGCGGGCGCTCAGTTCGCCGCCATCCACCGCTCGCGCTTGCGGTAGAGCGTCGAAGGGCTGACGCCGAGCGCCTTGGCCGCCGAGGGCAGGCTGCCGCCTGCATTGTCGATCGCCGCCTCGATGGCGATGCGCTCCAGTTCGTCGAGCGTGAGCCCTTTCACTGCATTGACCACGGCCAGCACATCGGTCGCACGATCGATCTCGACAGGTGGCCGCGCGCCGACTGGTGCAGGCTGCTGGGCTGCGGCAGGCGGCGCTGTGACCTGGCTGGAGAGCGGAAATGCCGAGGCCGGCAGATCGGGGCCCATGTGGAGCACCGCTGCACGGCGCATCACGTTCTGCAGTTCGCGCACGTTGCCCGGCCAACGGTACTGTTCCAGCGCAGCAAGCTGGGCAGCGGCGAGCGGGTTGAAGGTCTTGCCTTCCTCACGCGCGAAACGCTGGAGAAAACCTTCGGCAAGTTCGCGGACATCGCCGACGCGCTCGCGCAGGGGCGGCATATGCAGCGGCACCACGGCGAGGCGGTAGAACAGGTCCTCGCGGAAGCGTCCTTCGGCCACTTCGCGCTCCGGATCGCGGTTGGTCGCGCAGACGATGCGGACGTCGACTTCCTCGATACGGTTGGAGCCGACGCGCTGGATCGAACCGGTCTGCAGGAAGCGCAGCAGCTTGACCTGCAGCGGCAGCGGCATCTCGCAGATTTCGTCAAGGAACAGCGTCCCCTTGTGCGCCGCCTGCGCCGCGCCGACGCGGTCGCTCACCGCACCGGTGAACGAGCCCTTGAGGTGGCCGAAGATCTCCGATTCCAGCAGGTTCTCAGGGATAGCGCCGCAGTTCAGAGCAATGAAAGGGCCACCGGCCCGTCCGCTCGCACCGTGGATGGCTTCGGCGCAGACTTCCTTGCCGGTCCCGCTCTCACCGGTGATGAACACCGTGGCACGGCTTGAGGCAACGCATTCGATCTGGCGATAGACTTCCTGCATCAGCGGCGAATCACCGATGAACGTGCCGGGTTTGGCCTTCTTCGCCTTCTGCGGGGCACCGGTGGGCGCCGCGCGGCTGGCGGATTTGCCAAGTTCGATCGCGCTTGCCAGCACCGCAAGCAGCCGGGCACCGGCAATCGGCTTGACGAGGAAATCGAACGCCCCGATCCGCATTGCCTCGATCGCGCGCGAGAGCGAACCGTCTGCCGTGGCGACGATCACCGGATAGGTCTCGCAGATGCCCGGATTGGCGCGCAGCCATTCCAGTCCGTCGGCATCGGGCAGTTGGAGGTCCAGCAGGATGGCGCCGAAATCCGGCGTTTCAGCAAGCGCCGCGAGCGCCGCCGCAGCGGAATGCGCCACGAACGGCTGGTGCCCCGCCTTCTCGATCTGGGCTGCGTATGCCATTGCCAGAGAGGCAAGGTCCTCGACAATAAGAATTTTCTCGCGCGCCATACGCTGATCCATTTCATGCTGCCGCTTGCATTATGCAAACGCAGTGCTTTCCAATTCGCAACCAATCGCCTGATCAGCGGCTGCCGGAGCAGCAGGTGCTGAAAAAGCGATCGGCGTGTCCCTTTGCGAAAGTGCGGCAAGCTCGCGCGATCGTCGCATGGGCCCGCACTGACGAATGATCCGTGCTTCGCAGGAAGCGTGCCAAGCGCGGAAACATTTGCATTTCGGCCGCTTCGCATACCGTGATTCGCATTTCGCAACGGCATTTCTTCGCAAATTGCGTACGCAATTATACGCATATTGCAATGATCCGATCTCACTTGGACCCCGGTCATCTCGCGTTTCGCGCGGTTTTGCGTAGGTTCTCATGCAGAATGCGAAGCTGGCACGCGCCTTGCTGTCTCCTGAAGCACATCAGGAGATGACCATGAATTCCCGAACCACCCTCAGCATGCTGCTGTGCACTGCGCTTCTAGGCGGATGCGCGACGATGCCGACTCCGGCCAACCTGCCCGGCGCACGGTTCCAGCGCGAACAGCAACTCGAAAACCAGCCGCTTGCCACCTGCAGCTTGCCGGGCGCGCCGGGCGTCATCGCCCACCTCGTGCATGTCGATGCCAATGTTTTTTCCGGAAGCCCCGATCTCGTCGGCCCCGGTGACCGCTTGAAACTTGCCGTCGCCGGTGATGCTGAAACGCTGACCGGCAGCTATGTCGTGGCCGCAAACGGCCGCCTCACCATCCCCTTTCTGGGTGAGATCGTGGCAGCCGGCCGCCCGGTAAGTGCGGTGGAACGCGAAGTCCGCCAGCGCCTGATCGCCGGCGCGCTTGTCCGCGATGTGGCCGGCGGCGTGAAGCTGGCCCAGGTCGAAGCCGCCGGGGTGCAGGTATCGGTCGAAGGTGCGGTGTTCGAACCCGGCCTCGTCCGCGCCGGCGAACGCGCGGCAGACTCGCGCGCAACGACTGTCGACCATCCGGCCGGGGGTGATTTCAATTCGGGCCGTTCGCTTTCGGCCGCACTGCGCGCTGCGGGCGGCATCCGCCCCGATGCCGCAGCACAGGCCGTCTATCTCGTGCGCGGCGATAGCTACGCGGTGATCGACGTCACCCCGGCATTCACTGGCGGTGTCCCGGCCGATCCGCAGCTCGCCGCCGGGGACCGCATCATCGTGCCGTCCGCAGGCTGCTTCCAGGCCGACTATGTCCGCCCCAGCAGCGTGACCGCCCCGGGCGTGCGCGTCTATCTCTCCAACCTCTCGCGTCCGGCCAGCAGCAACTCGGCTTCGGCGATCAACAGGGATTCGACGAGCTTCCCCTATGGCACCCGCATGCTGCAGGGCCTCGTTTCCGCCAACTGCGTCGGCGGCTCGGCGATGAACGCGGGCCGCAAGGCCGTGCTCATCTCGCGCAATCCGGTCACCGGACGCTCGGTGGTGATCGCGCGTTCGGTGGAAGGCCTCGTGCGCACTTCCGATCGCGACGATCTCAACCCCATGCTCATGCCCGGCGATGCCATCGCTTGCTACGACAGCGACGCGATGACCTTCGTCGATGCGGTGGGCGTGGTCGGCAACCTGCTCGGGCCTGCCGTGCTGGTCAACGGTCTCAAGAAATGAGCCAGAAGCACATCCGCATGCTGGACCGCCGCCGCGAATGGCTGCGCCGGGTCCTCCTCCCCCACCTCCCCGCCGTGGGCCGCTACCAGCGCTATGTCCGGAGCATTGCTCCGGTGCTGGGCGTGATCTGGTTCGCCACGGCGGCCTATCTGCTGATCGTGCCGCGCAGCTACACCAGCGAGTTCAGCCTGATCGTGCCGGGCTCCGGCGTGGGCAGCTCGCTCAACGTGGAATCGATCGGGCAAGCCCAGTCCTCGTCCAGCTCTGCCTTCTCGAGCTCGACCCTGAGCCCGACCGAGAACTACAAGCAGCTTCTTTCGGCAGACATCACCCAGCGGGCAGCGGCCAAGCTGACCGGCGAGGACGGCGATCTTTTCCCTGATCCGGTCATCAAGCTCGTCGACCAGACCAATCTCATCCACGTCAGCATCACCGGCCGCACCGCACAGCAGGCCAAGGCCCGTGCGGATGCGCTGCAGAACGCCTTTCTCGCCCGGCTCGACATGCTGCGCGCCGACGAAGCGCACAAGCGCGAGGAATCCGACGTCAAGCGCCTCGTCGAGCTCTCGAACAAGGTGCAGACCGCGCAGCGCAAGCTGATCGCTTTTCAGGCAAGCCATGGCCTTGCCACGCTGGAGCAGTTCAACGCGCGCATCACTGCGGTCGATACCCTCCACGACAAGGAGCGCGACGTGCGCATGCAGCTGCGCCAGTATGCCGGGACCGCCGGGCGGCTTTCGGGCAGCCTCGGCAGCAACCCGCATGCCGCCGATATCGCCATGCGGCTACGCGGCGATCCGGTGTTCCAGCAGCTCGCCGATCGCTACGCCACCAGCAATGCCCAGGCGAGCGAGAAGTCCGCCACGCTGGGTGAACGCCATGTCGAGATGGCCAAGGCCAATGGCGAGCGCGATGCCCTGCGCGCGGCTCTGGTGACGCGCGGGCGGCAGCTGACCGGCCTTTCGGAAGGTGCGATCATGGCCGGTATCGATATGCAGGTGGCGGACGGACGGTCCAACCTGATGCAGGCGATGACTGTCAACGATGCGCAGGCCGCTGGCGCCGGTGCGGCTCTGGCCGAAATCCGGGGCGATCTCGCCCGCGCGCAGGCCCAATCGCCCGCGCTGATCGAGCAGGCGTCCGAGCTTGCGGACCTCCAGCGCGATCACCACGTCGCCGAGGCGGTGTTCTCCTCCGCGCTCGCCCGCATCGATACCAACAAGCAGGACCCGTTCGCATCCTATCCGCTGGTCCAGACGCTGGCCCCGCCATCGCTGCCCAAGCGCCCCTCGAGCCCGTCTCTGGTGATAGCTCTCGCCGGTGCCCTAGCGGCAAGCATGCTGACACTGCTAGCATTCGCGCTGGCATGGCTGCGGCAACCCCTCCTCGAGCGCATGTTGCGGAAAGGCTGATCACCGGCACGATCGGCGCGACCTGGATCCTGTGGATCACGGGCGGCCTCTACTTTGCAGGGCCAGTGCTCGGTTGGGCGCTGGCCCTGCTTGCCGTTCGGTCCTGGTACTATGCCCCTGCCCTGCCCGCGGCTGAACGCCCCGGCCAGTTGCCGCCGGCGATCTGGGCATGGCTGATCGGCATGGCAGCCATGCTGGTGGTCCTCTTCATCGGGCACACCCAGTTCCACCTCGGCACCGGGCAGACGATCAAGTCGGCCGTCGGCTGGGCCAAGGGCTGGGCCTTGCTGGCGCTGTTCCCGCTCGCCGGGTTTGCACTGCCGATCCGCGTGGAGGCGCTTTCGCGTGCGGTCTGCCGGCTCAGCCTGCAGACGCTGATCCTGCTGCCACTTTTCCTTGCTGCGCCCTTTGTCGGCCTGCCACAAAAGCTCTGGGTCTCCCCGCTCGCTGTGCTGGGCGGATCAGGCAACGAGTACTTCGCCGCCATCCTCTACACGATCGAACCCGGTGTCGGCACTGCACGCTGGCAATTCTTCGCGCCGTGGTCACCCGCCGCCGGCATGGTGGCAGTGATCCATTTCCTGCTGGCGCGGATGGAGCCCGATGCGAAATGGCGCTGGACGGGCTATGCCGCCTCGGTGCTCGTCGCCCTGCTGTCGCAAAGCCGCCTCGCGCTGATTGCGCTGGCGGTGATCGTGCCGCTGGCATGGCTGGCGGGCAAAGTGCGGCAGCCGGTGCTGTGGTTCTGCGCCGCCGGGCTGGTGCTGATGGGATCATGGTTCTCCCCCCAACTGCGCGCGCTGGTCGATCAGATGACGAGCGATTTCTCAAGCGCGCGCGCCGATTCCTCGCGCGTGCGGGCGGCGCTCGGCCGGATCGCGGTGCAGCGCTGGCAATCGGAAGCCTACTGGTTCGGCCACGGCATCGTCGAGCGCGGCCCGCACATGGTCGAATACATGCCGATCGGCAGCCACCACACATGGTTCGGCCTGCTCTTCGTCAAAGGGCTGGCGGGCGCCATCGCCCTGGCCGTACCGATGGTCTGGACCCTCGCCGCCACGTTTCGCGCCGCGATGGACAGCAAGGTCGGCCAGCTCGGCTTCGCCATGGCGCTGACCTACTGGCTCTACAGCTTCGGCGAGAACCTCGAGGTGCTCACCTACATCGCCTGGCCCGCGCTGCTCGCCATCGGCATCGCGCTCAGGCCGTCACCGGAACTCCGATCGGCCGCGCCTGACGCGGCACCAGCCGCCGGATAAGCCGCGCCCACTCGCGCTGCCGGTCAAGCCCGCAATCCTGCGCAGAGCGCCGCGCCGCGCGCGCCATCACGCCAAGGCGCTGGTTGTCGAGCGAGGCAAAGGCGCGCGCAAGGGCATCGGGATTGGTGAAATCGATCACGAGGCCCGCACTGCCCACCTGTTCCGGCAAGCCATCGACCGGCGCGACAAGGATCGGACGTCCCGCCTCGCGCGCCTCGCAGGCGACCTGACCGTAGGCTTCCCAGCGCGAGGGTACGGCGACGAGATCGCAGCCGCGCAGGAATCCAGCGACATCATCGATCTTGCCAGCAAAGCGGATATCGGGCGAGTTACCAGCAAGCTGGCGCAGTTCCTCTTCCATCGGACCGAACCCGCCGATCACGAGCTCCGTGCCCGGCAGCGCCCCTGCACGGTGCGCGCCGATCAGGTTCTCAAGGCCCTTCTGCTCGTGGAACCGGCCATAGGCACCGATCACGAGCGGCCGCTCGCACGAGAAATCGGGAAGCGGCAGCGCGCAAAGCCCGGGATTCTCGGCATAGGGATAGATGACATCGACCTTGTGCCAGGGCAGCTGCGCCACTTCGCGCAGCCAGTCCGCCTGACCGCAGGAGACGCAGACCACCTGATCCACCAGCCGCAGCGCGATGCGCAGCATGAGGCGGAAGCGGCCCTTGTGCTCGACCTTCAGCGCTTCCCACGCGCGGGTATAGCTGTGCTCCACTTGCACGATCCGCGCCCGCGGATTGCGGACCCGAAGCGAGAGCAAAAAGGCGATGCGGCGCCAGTTGGGCGGGAAATGCAGCACGATGATATCGGCATCGAGCCGGGGCGCGATCAGCGCATCGGGGCGCACCGCCACCACGTTGCAATCGGCCGTGTCGCCCACGATCTGCGAGGAAAAGATGCCGAGCCCGCGCGAAACGCCGCCAAAGGCGAAATCATCGAGCAGGTTGACGAGCCGGGGCTTGTTATGGCGCCTGCTCATGCCACCAGCCTCCCGCCGACGGCCATCGCGGCCAGTCGGGCAAAGCGATCGGGGCCGATGATCCGGCCGGCCAGTGCGGCCACCACGGTCACCATGGTCTTGACCGGCTCCTCGAGCAGCGGACGGCGATTGCTCGCCATCGCCTCGCGCAGCAGCGCCAGGGCCATGCCGGGATCGCCCAACTGGACAGCACGGCGCGCCAGATAGCGCAGCTGATAGGCGCGGGCGCGGCTGACATGCGTGCCGGCAAACTCTGCCGCATAGCCGGTGAGGCGCGCGACAACCTGTTCCCAGCTCTGATACTGGCGCACGACCTGCGAAGAGAGGCCCCCGCCATTGACGCGGTATTCGGTGAGCGCGGGCTCGATCCCGGCAAAGCGGACCCTGCCCGCGACCGAAAGGCGCAGCCACATCTCGATATCTTCCGACTGGCGCAGGCTTTCATCGAAGTAGCACACCCGCGCCGGTTCTTCCGGATGGGGGAACGCCACGGTTTCCAGCGCCGCGCGGCGGATCACCGGGGCCGAGCCATTGCCCACCGGATTGCGGCAGAAGATATCCGCCGCCTCGATGCCATCCAGCTTCGGCGTTTGCACAAGGCGCATCGGTCGGCCATCGCGATCGATGAACCGCGAAGGCGAGAAGCTCACGCCGATCTCGGGATTGTGGTCGAGATGGATCACGTGCAGCGCCAGCTTCTCGGGCAGCCAGCGATCATCGGAATCGAGCAGCGCGATATAGGCGCCGCGGGCTTCGAGAATGCCACTGTTGCGCGCACCGGCGAGGCCGCGGTTGGCCTGGACGACGATGCGCAGGCGCGGATCTTCGTAAGCGCGCACGATCTCCATGCTGCGATCGCTGCCGCCATCGTCAACGACGATGAGTTCGAAATCGGTGAAGGTCTGCGCGAGCACGGAATCAATCGCCTCGGCCACATAGGCTTCGACGTTGTAGACCGGCATGACGACGGAAACGGTCGGGTTCATGAGATTATCCTCGGGAGAAAGAAGTTTAGGCAAAGACATGGCGGCGCATCGCGCGCGGCAGAATGGGCGCGGCAAGTGAGCCCGCGAGCGTGCCGAGGCCGCGGCGGCGATCGGCGAGGAAGGCGCGGGGCTCCGTGCGCAGGCCCGCGAGCGCATAGGACAGCGCCTTGACCGGCGACCCGCCCGACCGCAGCGTGCGGCGCGCGAGATAGCGCAAATAGAGCGCCTCAAGCGCCGCCAGCGCCGGGCCATCAAGATGCCGACGTGCCAGCAGCTGCCAGCCAGCCTTCATCCGGTCGAAATCCATCGAGAGGCCATCCGGGCTGAACCGGTAGCCCACGAGCACGGCATTGATCGCCTCGATCCGGCTCCCGCGCGAAAGCAGCCGCGCCACGAATTCCTGATCCTCGGCGTGCGAAAGGCCGGTATCGAGCCCGCCCGCAGCGATGAACACATCGCGCCGCACGACAAAGTTCGACATCGTGCAGACCGGGTTTTCGCCCAGCACCTCGATCAGGCGCAGCGGACCCGTGCCGACCGAAGACAGCGTGCGGCACGCATCGAGCGTGGCGGCGTGCTGCGGCAGAAAGCCGATCCGCGCATAGCTCGCCGCAAGCTTCGCATCGCTGCGGTGGCGCGCGACGTGCGCGGCAAGCTTGTCCGCCGCCCAGAGATCGTCGGCATCGATGAAGGCAATCAGCTCGCCTCGCGCCAGTTCGACACCGAGATTGCGGGCGCTCGAAACACCGCCGTTCGGGCGCGAGACGAGGTGAATGCGCGGGTCGACTTCGGCCAGCGGCATCAGCCGGGTGAGCGTATCATCGGTCGAGCCATCGTTGATGATGACGAGCTCGAACGCGATGAAGGTCTGCGCCAGCACCGAGGCGATGGTCTCGCTGATCGTGGCAGCGGCGTTGTAGACCGGCAAGACGACGGTAACGTGTGGGGTGTTTCCTTGGGCGCTCATGCGGGCTGCTCCGTGGCGGGGATGGCGGGCAAAGTCCGGCGCAGGGCCGGTGCGAGTGTGATGGCGGCCGAAATGGCCGCGGCGAGCAACGTGCCGGTGACGAGCCCGATCACCGCAGCAGTCAGGCTGCCGGTGCGGGCGCCGATGTAGAGGCCGCCCAGCGCGAGGGTGAGGCCAAGCAGGCTGCGCCCGGCATCGCTGCCCACACGGCCTTCGGCGCGCAGCCAGTTGGCGGTGAGGACCGAGGCCAGCTGGGCAACCCCGGCAAGGCACAGGATCGCGATCAGCGGAGCCGCAAAGGCCCAATGCGCGCCGAACACGAGCGGCACGTAGATCGGAGCCAGCAGCGCCTGGGCCGCGACCAGCGGCACAAACAGGGCGACGCCGCCGATCAGCACGCTGCGCAACACGGCGAGGCGGCGCGGACCCGAAGGCGCTGCACAGAGCATCGGGAACGAGACCGTCCCGAACGCGCCGACCAGCGAAGTGACGATGCCAAGCCCGGCGTTGTAGGCAAAGTAGTAGGTGCCGAGCGCGGAGCTGCCCATGGTGGCGACGATCACCAGATTGTCGCCCTGCTGGCGCAGCGCGGTCAGGCCCTCGGCAACCAGCACGCCGCCGCCGAAGCGGACCATGCCGCGCCAGCAGGCGTGACCGGCGTGGGCGTCGTGCTGCCAGGGACGGTTGCGGCGGGTCATCACCAGCCAGACCGGCGCGGTGATGAGCTTGGGCAGGACCACCGACCACGGGCTCGGCCACGCCAGCAGCAGCACGGCGGTCAGCACATGGTCCGCGATCGCCTGGCTTGCCGCAGTGCGGGCAAGCGCGGCATTGCGGCCCTCGCGCATGGCGAGGTAGCACTGGACGAGGCCGGCCGGCATCACCGGATAGACCAGTGCCAGCACCGCCAGCATGGCTGCCGGGCCAAACGCGCCGAAGCCCAACCAGAGGACTGCGGCGACTGCCGTCTGGACCGTGACGAGCACGAGCGCCCAGCCCCAGAACAGGCGGCGCGCGGTGTTGCAGACCGCCGCCAGTTCGCCGTCCGCCGCCGCGATGATGCGCTGGCCGATGCCGATCCCGCTCAGCACGCGGATCAGCTCGAACAGGGTCAAGGCCAGCGCCGCCTCACCGACAATGGCAGGCGCGAGCTGCCGTGCGATAACCACAGTGGTTACAACGCGGACAACCCGGTTGGCAAGCTCGGCACCGCCGTAAGCGCCGAAGCCGCGCATGAGCGGCCCTGTCAGCGCGGCGCGGAGCCGGGATAGAGACTGATCAACCTGGTGTGGCACGAAACCGCCTTGTGCAAATGCGAAAGTTGCACTGGTATCTTCAAGGCTCGTGCCATTATCTTAAATTACTGTTTTATAGCCCTTTTTGGGCATTCAATCGAAACAAATTCGCAAAATGGCGATGCAAAATGCAACGATCTCCTCGCAACCGTGCCGTATTGCAATTTTGAGACAATGAGCCTGCCCCCCGCAATCGGCAGCAATCGCAGATTTCCGCGCCTTGAACCGACTTGGCACAGCATCTGCACCAGCGGCCTCCAATCCCACTGGAGGCATTCATGCTCAAGCGTTTCGATATCATGCAGGACGGTTTCGCGCCTGCCCGGCCGGCACCGGCCCCCTTGTCCGTCCATCCCGGCGATGCACCCGCATCGCGCCTGTTCGGCCTCGATCTTGTCAACGGCTCGCTTTCCGGCGCAGCCAATGCAATCGTAGCCATGGCGGAAGGGCGCGCGCCCATCACGATCCAGTTCATCAATGCCCACTGCATCAATATGCTGAACCTCGACGCGGACTACCGCGCCGCGCTCGCCAAGGCAGACTATCTGCTCCCCGATGGCAGCGGCATGGCCATCGCCGCGCGCCTCGCCGGTGAGCCGATGGGCGAGAATCTCAATGGCACCGATCTTTTCCCGGAAGTGTGCCGCCGAGCCGCGCAGCGCAGGCAGTCGATCTTCCTGCTGAGCGGCAAGCCCGGCATCGCGGCGGCGGCGGCGGGCACGATGGTCTCTACCCATCCCGGCCTGCGCATTGCCGGCACGCGCGACGGGTACTGGTCAGCTGCCGAGGAAGACCGCGTGATTGCCGAGATCAACGCCTCGGGCGCGGCGATCCTCATGGTCGGCCTTGGCGTGCCGCTGCAGGAAAAGTGGATTGCCAGGGTGCGCAGCCGCCTCACCGCGCGCGTGGTCATGGGGGTCGGCGGCCTGTTCGATTACTACTCCGGCGCCGTGCCGCGCGCGCCGCTCGCCTTGCGCAAGCTGGGCTGCGAATGGGCCTGGCGCCTGATGCAGGAACCGCGCCGCCTTTTCATGCGCTATGTCGTTGGCAACCCGCTGTTTCTGATCGCCGCCGCAGCCCACGCCTGGCAAGCGCGCGGACATGCCGAGGCTTTGTCCGAACGGCTCAAGCGCGGCTTTGATCTTGCCGCCGTCTTCGCTGCGCTGGTCCTGTTCCTGCCGCTCTTCGCGATCATCGCGCTCGCCATCACGTGTGAGGACGGCGGGCCCGTGTTCTTCCGCCAGACCCGCATCGGCAAGCGGGGGCTGCCCTTCCGCATGTGGAAGTTCCGCTCCATGGTCGTCGATGCGGAAGCGTGCCTTGCCGGGCTCGTCGCGCAATCCGATCGCGACGACACCTGCTTCAAGATGCGCCGCGATCCGCGCGTGACCCGCGTCGGCACGCTGCTGCGCCGGCTCTCGCTCGACGAGTTGCCGCAGCTGCTCAACGTCGTCTCGGGCGAGATGTCGCTGGTCGGTCCGCGCCCGGGCCTGCCGCGCGAAGTGCTTGCGCTGGCGCCCCATCAGCGCGAGCGACTGGCGGGCCGCCCCGGACTCACCTGCACCTGGCAGGTTTCAGGCCGAGCGGAGATCCCGTTCGAGCAGCAGGTGCGGCTCGATATCGAGTACCTGCGGACGCGTTCGTTCCTGAAGGACATCGCGCTGATCCTGCGCACGGTGCCTGCGGTGCTGACCGCGCGGGGGGCCTATTGAAGCCGGGCGACCGCCGCGCGTAGGGCCGCAAGGCTCGCCTCGCGGCAGTCGCGCAGGTCCGTGATGGCTGGGTCAGTGGCAAGATCGCCGGCACATCGGTCAAACAGCAGGTTCATGCCGAAGTTGCCGCAGATGCCTTTCAACGAATGACGCGCCCGGCCTTGCTCGGTGGCATCACCGACCTGCCACGCCTGCACCAGCCGCTCGGTCCACTCCGTGGCATCGGCGGCGGCATCGAGCAGCAGATCGCAGGTATCGGGGTCCATCCCCCCGAACAGCCCATCGACCGCTTGCGGATCGACCAGATCCGCGCCCACTTCAGATAACATCGCAAGAAACTCCGTAAAAGCGGCGCGCTCAGCGGCAGACCGATTTGATGGCGCGGTAAAGCTCGTCGAGGACGATCGGCTTCTTGACGACGCCGATCGCGCCGGCTGTCATCATCGGCGCGAGTTCGTCCCGCCCCGAATAGGCGGTGAGCGCGATGATCGGCGTGCGGCTGACCGCGCCCGGGATCGCCTTGATCCGGCGCGTCGCCTCCAGTCCATCGAGCACCGGCATGCTCATGTCCATCAGGACAACATCGAACTTCCCGCGCCGCACCGCCTCGACCGCTTCCTCGCCGTTGGTGACAAGCTCGACATCGCAGCCAAGCTTGCTAAGCATGCCGCGGGCCACGATGCGGTTCGTTTCGACGTCTTCCGCCACCAGCACGCGCAGCCGCCCGCCATCGAAGCGGCGCAGGCGTTTTTCCTCTTTCTGCTTGGCCGCCGTCGGCCCATCGACCTCGACAAAGGGCAGCTCCACCCAGAAGCAGGAGCCAACGCCGCCGGGCCCGACCTCCACGCCGATACTGCCTCCCATCAGCTCGACGATGCGGCGGCAGATCGCAAGGCCGAGGCCCGATCCGCCCGCCTGAACGTCTGCGGTGTGCAGCTGTCCGAAATCCACGAAGATTTCCGCCCGTCGCTCGGGCGGAATGCCGATGCCGGTATCGATCACCTCGAAGCGGAAGCGGTCATCCGCAACCGGACCGACCCGCACGCGGATCCCGCCGCGCCGGGTATACTTGACGGCGTTGCTGACGAGGTTGTCGATGATCTGCCGCAGCCGGTAACGGTCCCCCACGATCCATTCCACCATCGGCCTGTCATGTCCGAATGCTGCGCGCTCCAGTTCGAGCGTGAGCCCCTTGTGGCGCGCCGCGCGCGCCCAGAATCCGATGGACGTGCCAAGGAACGTCCCCACTTCGAGCGGGAAGGCTGCAAGCGTCAGCTTCCCGGATTCGGCCTGCTCCAGATCGATGATGTCATCCAGCAGCATCCGCAGCTGATCGCCGCTAGCCCGCATCAGCCGTAGCATTTCATGCTGGCTCTCGCTGAGGCCGGCATCGTCGAACAGTTCGAGCATGCCGATAACGCCGTTCATCGGCGTGCGGATGTCGTGGCTCATCATTGCGAGAAACCGGGTCTTGGCGGCATTCGCCCGCTCGGCCACTTCCCGCGCGGCGCGCAGTTCAACCGCGAGTTGCTCCAGTTCGCGCATGCGGCGCTGGTCGCGTTGGCGCAGGGCTTCGGATTCGTTGGCCGCCTCGATTTCGCGCGTGATGTCCTGCACCGTGATGAACACCAGCGCGCGGCCGAGGTCCTCGTCGATCGAAGTTTCGGCAAGCGCCCGGATCATGCGATTGGCTTCGCCGTCACTCTGGCCGGCGATGCGAAACTCCAGCATGCGGTCGCAATCGGCCAGATGCGCGCAGCTCCCGCAAGCCTCGGTGCTGCAGATCTGGCTCACGCCATCCTGGTGACTGAACACTCCGCTGCGCTTGAGTTCCAGCGCGCGGGCCGTCAGCCGTTCGGACCATTCATACACCTTCTGGCGCTCTTCAGGGACCACCCGATCGAGCAGCGGGTGCGAGTTGCCCGCGCTCATCGCACCGTCGATCTCGGCAAGGCCGGGGAGACCAAGCAGGGCCTGGCAGTAGGGCGAAAGCTCGCCCTTGAAGGCCTCGGCATCCCAGATCATCGTGCCGAAGCCCGCCACGCGCTGCGCCTCAAGCAACTGGCGCGTGCGCTGGCCCAGTTCGATGCGCAGGCGCTCGCGCTTGGCCTTGAGCTGCTCGTTGGCTTGCGCCAGGACCCGGCTCTTGATCTCCAGCAGCGCTTCGGCCTGAGCACGTGCGGATTCCGAACGCGCAAGGCGGCGGCGCATCAGCGCCAGTTCCGCTGCGAGTTCTTCCGCCGTCATTGCCACTGCCGCATCCATGCCCATCACTACCCGTTGCGGACCGATTTCTACTGGTCTCCGGTTAATACCCTACTTGCGCTGCAGGATGAAGCGCGCCGCATGTGGCCCCGGCGTTTGCTCATCCCGCAGGATGAAAAGGTCATCACCGAAGTGATCAATGTAGCCCCGGATCAGGCCATGCGCGACTTCGGCGAACGGGCGGTGCGAGGCATAGCTGACGAGCAGGTCCTGCCCATCCACCTCGGCAATCACGCGCGGTGTCAGCGCATCGGGGTAGAGCTTGGTCACTTCCTTCTGGTGGATCCCGTCGATGGCCTTGAGAAAGCTGATCGCATCGGTGTAGCCGACGAAGAACTGCGGATATAGCGCGGCAAACCGCGACGAAAGCCAGTAGCCATAGGCATCGGCCAGAACATCGACCGGCTGGCCGGTGATTTCGATCAGCTGGCCGATCATGGCGAGGGCCTGCTCGTGGGGATAATTGCCGACGCTGGTATAGCTCCCTTCACCCGGAAGCTCCGCCTGTCCGATCATCCGATCGGCAATGGCCGGGGAATAGGTCTCCTCCACCCAATGGATGAGCTCGGAGAATATAACGCCCTTCATCTGGTTACCCCGAAGTGAATGCCGACCACCGGGGAACAAAGCAAGCAACGTGCCATGGCTCAAACGCCTTGGCACACAGGCAAAGGGGCGTTGCCGAGTGCAAAGATTCTTTGCAATTTGCACGGACAATCATTGCAATTTGCAACGATTTTGTTGCAAATTGCAATGAGGCAGGTCAGGCCGGAATTTGCGAAATCGTAAACCGCGCGGACTTGCCGCTGGTATCCAGATCCTCGCGCGCAATTGTATGGTGATTGCCGAAGTGCGCCACGAACCCCTCGATCAACCCGTGCGCCAGCGGCGCGAAAGGGCGGTGCGAGGCATAATCAAGCTGCATCCCGCCCGCGATGACGCTCGAATGAACCTGCGGCGGCTGCGCTTCGGGATAGAGCCGCGTCACTTCCTCGTGGATGTGCGGCCCCACGCCTGCCAGCAGGCTTTCCGCATCGGGATAGACCCCAACCAGTTCGGGATAGAGCGTCACAAACCGCCCGGCGAGCCAGTATCCATAGACGCGGGCCAGATCGCCAAGCGGTTCGCCGGTCAGTTCAGCCAGCGCACCGAAAAGCGCCAGCGCCTCGCCATGCGGATAGTTCCCGACCGACGTGTAAGCGCCGTCGTTCGGAACGCACGATTGCACGATCATCTGATCGACCATTTCCGGTGAATAGGCATCCTCCGCCCAGGCCAGCATCTCGGAAAAAACCAGTCCCTTCATGCCGCGCAGATCGCATGCCAAGTGTTACGTGACAAGATGTCCGCTGGAATTGTTACGGTTAACGCAGATTGGCATGATTTATGCTGATTGCCAGGAGTGACGTTGAAGCGTTGCCAGACCGCCCCCGCCCGCCATGCCGCCGCCGGGCGAAACCGCTTCGAAGACAGGACAGACTACACATGGACGAGACCATTTCACGCATCATGGCCCTGCTGCTGGGCCGCGCGCCCGGCTTCGATGCCTTCATGCTGACGGTATCGGCCAGTAACCTCCTCAAGGGCGCGGCGCTGATCGCGGCGGCCAGCTGCTTCTGGATTGCCCCCGCGGGAGGGGCAACACCGGGCAACCGCATCGGCCTTGCCGCCGATCGCGCGATTCTGGCCTCCGCTATGCTGGCAAGCTGCGTGGGCGAAGTCATCGCGCTGGCGCTCGCCAAGCTCATGCCCTTCCGCCTGCGCCCCTTCCTGCAGGAAGACCTCGCCATGCATGTGCCGCAAGGATTGCGCGATCTGGCTCCCAGGATGATGGAGCAGAGCTCCTTTCCCAGCGATCACGCGGTCCTGTTCTTCGCGATGGCCACAGGGCTCTTGCTGGTGAACCGCCGCGCCGGGTGGCTGGCCTATGCCTACGTCGCCACTGTCATTGCCCTGCCGCGGCTCTACCTCGGGCTGCATTTCGCATCGGACATCCTTGTCGGCGGCATGATCGGCGTGATCGTGGTGCTCGTCGGCGTCCGCCTGATGGCCGACAGCGCGCCGATGCGCTGGCTTGCGGCCCAGACGTTCGAGCGGCCGGTGCTGGTCAATCCGGTGCTGATGCTGATCACCTTCCAGATTGCGACGATGCTCAGCGACATGCGGGACTTCGCCGACCTTGCCGGGCATCTGACCGGGCTGGACGACGACAGGCCCCAGATCACGGCCTTGAACACGGCGGCATCTGGCACAGCGCACACGCTGTAGGGAACCGCGCGATCATAGCCCGATCTTCACCCCCACCCGCAAGGTGCGCGGTTCGACCACGCGGCTGAGGCGGCCTTCCACCGGGGCGGCATCGAATGCGGGTATGTATGACTCGTAGTAATACGCGATGTCCTTGTCGCGGCTGTTCAGCACATTGAGCAGATCGGCATAGAGTTCGATCCGCCCCAGCTTGCGCGCGGCGCGCAAGTTGAACACGGTGCTACCCTTGTCGCGCACCGAATTGTCCTCGACGAGCGGCGAAGGGCCAAGGTGGCGCATGCGCAGCGCCGCTTCCCAGCCGCCGTGAATGAACGAGACACCCGCCGAAGCGGCATTCTCGAAGGCATTGGGGATATGATCGCCATTGTCATAGCGGGCGTGACTGGCGGTGAAGTTCGCATCGAGCGCCAGCCACGACGCGGGCCGCCAGAACCCGACGAGTTCGATCCCACGGCGGTGGCTCGCGCCAGATGGCTCGACCGCGTTGGAATCGCCGACGAAGCGCAGCTCGCTGGCGACATTGAGTGCCCACCATGTCGCGGTAAACGTTGCGGTGCCGCGCTGGAGGCGAAGGCCCGCCTCGTGCCCGCGCCCGCGCACCAGCAGTGGCACGCGGGCGGCGGCGTTGACTGTGCCGCGCGCGTCATTCGAATGAAAGCCCTCGCCCCAGTTGAGGTAGAGTTCGGCCCAGGGTGCGGGGCTCCATGCGGCGGCAAGTTTGGGTGAGGCAAGGGTCTGGCTGGCGGTCCCCTGCCCCAGCGCAGCAGCCTCGGGATCGCGCGCGTGGACCGAGGCATGGTACCAGTCGCCGCGCAGCCCGGCGGTCAGGCGCAGGCCCGGCAGCGGGCGCAGCGTGGCCGCGCCCCACAGCGAGGCCGAGGCCTCGGAGAGGCGGTAGAACCCGAGCGAGCGCACGAAGCGGCCCGCCGAGGCCTGCCCAACGCCAACGTTGCTGACGTCATCGTAGCGGTTTTCGGTGCCGAGGCTGAGCTCCAGCGCGGGCGAGAGCGTCCATGCCCGCTCACCTTTCAGGCCATAGACCATGCGGCGGTCGAACTGGTCGATCTGCGCACTGGCGCCGCGGGCATCGGCATAGGTCGGATTCGAGAGCATCGACCAGTCGTAAACCTGCGCATAGGCATTTATCCGCCAGCCCGGCGCGGAGAGCGCGGCGTTGGCAATGATCCGGGTCGTCTCGCCCCGTGCGGTGGGATCGGGCGAGCAGAACACGTCCGCGCAGACAGGCGAGCCGATGATGCGTTCGGGGATCTGTTCGGTTGGCCGCCAGGTGGCGCGGTAGGCATGCAGGGTGAGCGCGAGTTCGGATGCTCCCACCGGGCCCAGCCACTTGGCGAAACCAGCATAGTGGCGCAGGTGTTCCGGCTGCTGCCACGGCCCATCATAAGCCTTGGCCTGCAACGCAAGTGTGAGCTTGCCGGTGCCTGCGGGCAGCGTCCCGCCACTCGCCAGCCGCCGCCAGCCATAGCCGCCGCCCTCTACCGAGATCCACGGCGCATCGAAGCCCTTGATCGTGGACATATAGGCCGCGCCAGCAAGCGCGAAATCGCCGCCATCGGCGCGGTAGGGGCCCTTGCGGAAGGTCTCGCGCTCGATCACCTCGGGGATGAGGCCGTTGAGGTCGAGATAGCCTTGCCCGTGCCCGTGCGAGCGCAGGTTCATCTGCACGTCGTCGATATAGGTGGTGAAATCCGATCCATGATCGAGATTGAACCCGCGCAGGAAATACTGGTTGGCCTTGCCGCTGCCCGAATGCTGCGCGGCGACCATGCCCGGGATCGCCTCAAGCAGTTCGGACACCTTGAGCAGCGGGCGCACCAGCAGGTCCGCGCCGGAAATGCTGCCCTCGCTGGCGGCAGCGGCGGTGCCAATGCGCGTCTCGCCCCGGCCGAACACGACGATCTGAGGCGGCGTGTCGGCCGCCCCTTCCGCCTCATCCGCATGGGCCGGGAGCGCGGCGAGTGCCGTTGCCAGCGCCGCAAGCACGGCCAAGGCCGGCGCGTTCATGTCTGATCGCCCCATCATGCACGCGGCTATGAACCAGCCGCCAGCGCTTGCCTTCCAACATTGCACTACAAGCTTGTGCGCAGCGGGCATAAGCACCGCCGGTGCCAAGCATATGCCAAACGCATTGTTCCGGTGCCCCCACCCCCGACTTAATTCTGAAGGCAGCCGCACGGTGCGGCGCTGCGCCCATGCCTGATGGAGCGCGCGGGGTAGCGGGGCACGTATTCGATGATTTCCGACTGGCTGGCGGAGCTGCAATACCGGCTGGGCGCGACGCTCGATGCCTCGGGCAAGATCGTGCCCGATACCTCGTGGAGCGCGCAGCTGCTTTCCTCCGAGCGGCTGTGGATGATGATCGAAGGCACGCATCTGATCACGCTGATGCTGTTCGCCGGGACAATCCTGTTCGTCGATCTGCGCCTGCTCGGCATTGCGCTGCGCACGACGCCGGTTTCGCGCATATCGGACAGCCTGCTGCCGTGGACAGTCGGCGGTTTCCTAGTCCTGCTCATCACCGGCTCTGCGCTCTTCTTCTCCAACCCGCTGGAATATTACCACAATCTGGCGTTTCGCCTGAAGCTTGTGTTCCTCCTCGCCGCCGCGCTCAACATCTTCTGGTTCCATCTGCGCGTGCAGTCCAATCGCCCCGAATGGGATACTGCAGAGCGCCCGCCCGCCCGCGTCCGCGCTGCCGGGGCGACCTCGATCGCGCTGTGGTTTCTCGTCATCTTCGCCGGGCGCTACATGGCCTACGACTGGGTCACCTGCATGAACCCCGGCGCCTTCGTCAGCGCCGTGGCCCAGTGCGCGGTGCACGACGCCGCGCTCGAGAAGATCGACCGGGAGATCGCCCAGTGAGCCTCGTCGCCGCCATCAATTTCCGCGATCTCCTCCCCGCGCTCCAAGGCCCGCTCGATGCGCTGGCGCAGGTCGAGTTGATCAAGCAGCTCAACCAGACGACCTGGCTGTTCGCGATTGTCGAGACCTTCCACATTCTCTCCATGGTGGCGCTCGGCGGCGCGGTGCTCGTCCTTAATCTGCGGCTGCTCGGCGGTGCGCTGGGTGATGTGCCCGCCACCCGCGTCGAGCGCGCGACGCGGCCGTGGTTGATCGGCGGCACCATCGGGACGGTGCTCACCGGGCTCTACATGGGGCTGGCAACGATCGTTACGCTGCTGCCAAACGGTGCCTTCTTCGTGAAAATGATCGCGCTTGTCGCCGCGATCCTGCTCAGTCTGTCGGTCTCACGGCAAGTGCGCAGCGGCACGGGCGAAGCCACCCCGCCGCCCGTGCTGCTGGCGGGGGCCGCTATCGCGCTCTGGCTTGCCGCGCTGGTGCTGTTTGGCGTGACAAGCGTGTTGAGCTCGGGCGCGCTGCTCGTCGCGCTGGCCGGGTTTGCGCTATTCGCTGCCGTCCTCTCGGAATATCGCCGCGCCTATCTCGGTCTGCTGGCGCTGATCGCGGCGCTTGCCGTTAGCCTCACGCTCACCGGCAGCGACTCGGCAGGGCTTGTCGCGATCCTGCTCGCGCTTGGCGGGGCGGTGCTGACCGGCGCGCTCGAATCGCGCCACGCCGCCGCGCCCTTCCTAGCTGCGCCGCGCCTTGCCGCGTTTTCTTCCTCGCTCGCCTGGATCACTGTCGCTGCAGCCGGGCGCTGGATCGGCTTCAGTTGATTGAATTTATAGTGATGCTGAAACTCAATTTTTATTGACCGAGCATAGAACATGCTTCGGCCAATACTGTTTTTCGCACACGTAATCTGGACTAATAAGCTTATTACGAATCCTTGGTTTTCGTTCTTTCTTGAACCGTTAAGTGCCTCTCATTGATGTTTTTCTCAATGGGGGTCCAAGTGCAATTCACCATCAAGCCTGCTGCCACGTCCGGCCGTCGCACCATTTCGCTAATCGCGCTCGCAGCCGCGCTGGTTGCGCCACTTCCAGCTGCCACCGCCTTCGCACAAGAAGCCGCTGCACAGGCACCCGCGCCTGCTGCGCCCAAGCTTTCCAAGGCCCAGATCGATGCCCTGCTCACCGCGCCCGACAAGGTCGTGTTCATCGATGTCCGCCGCGCTGACGAGATCAGCGAGATCGGCAGCCTGCCGGTGATCCTCAACATCCAGATTTCCGAGCTCGACCGCTTCCTCGCCTACATCCCGCGTGACCGTCAGGTCGTGACGATCTCGAACCATGCCGGGCGCGCCGCCAAGGCTGCCGCGCTGCTCCTGGCCAAGGGCTTCAATGTTGCCGGCGCTATCGGCATTCAGGACTATATCGCCGAGGGCGGCGCGGTCTCCGGCCAGAAGATCGTGACGCCCGAGATCCCCGGCGTCGTCAAGGCGGGCACCCGCGTTGAAGTGATCCGCGAGGGTTTCGAGGGCACCGAAGGGCCCATCGCGCTGGCGGATGGCTCGGTGCTCTTCACCGAAAACCGCGCCGACCGCCTCGTGAAGATCGGCACAGACGGCACGGTCTCGACATTCCTCGAAAAAACCGGCGGCGCCAACGCTATGGCACTTTCGGCCAAGGGCGAGTTGCTCGCCGTGCAGACCGCTCCGTCCGCCATTGCCGTGCTGCAACCGGTGAAGAAGGTGCTGGCCGACAAGTTCGACGGCAAGCCGCTCAACCGGCCCAACGACCTCGCGCTCGCGCGCAGCGGCAACATCTACTTCTCGGATCCCGGCGCGCCGGCTGCAGCCGGCACCCCTCCCCCGCCGGTCCCGCCCAAGACCGGGTTCTACTGGCTCGACCGGAAGGGCAAGGTCCACCTCGTTGCCGACGATATCCGCCGCCCCAACGGCGTCGCCCTGAGCCCCGATGAAAAGACCGTCTATGTCGCCAACACGGCGGGCGAATATCTGCTGGCGTGGACGGTGCAGCCCGATGGCAGCCTGACGGCGCGGCGCGATTTCGTGAAACTCGCCGGCTTCAAGACCACTCCCAACGGCCCCACCAGCGGCGCGGATGGCATCGTCGTCGATCAAGATGGGCGGGTCTACGTCACCAGCACGCTCGGCGTCGAGGTATTCTCGCCCGAAGGCCAGCCGCTCGGCGTGATCAAGCTCGCCAAGCAGCCCCAGAACCTCGCGTTCGGCGGCAAGGACCACAACCAGCTCGTCATCGTCGGGCGCGGCTCGGCCTACCGCATCGCCACGCTGACCAAGGGTGTCGACCGCCCGGGCAAGTGACCCGGTGCGCACCCCTTTTGCAGAACAGGACCTGTATCATGACGTTCGTCACTCCGCCCGTGCGCTCGGCGCTCGCACTTTTGCTGCTATCCGCAGCGCCCGCCGCCTATGCTCAGGTTGCGCCAGCCCCTGCACCAGCCCCTGCCCCTGACGCCGCCGCAACCGACGCAGCCGTCCCCGATGCTGCCGCCGAAGCGGGCGAACCCATCGTGGTCACCGCGCGCAACCGCGCGGAGAACCTCAACGACGTGCCGATCCCGATCTCGGTGCTCGGCGGCGAGACCATCGCCCAGCAGCGCGCCTTCACGCTGGCCGACCTCACCCAGCGCGCGCCGGGCCTCACAGCAACGACTCCCAACGCGCGCCGCACGGGTGTTTCGCTGCGCGGCATCGGCAAGACCAGCGGCAACGACAACATGGAAGCCGCCGTCGGCGTGATCGTCGACGACGTGTTCCTCGGCCATGTCGGCATGACCTATCAGGACTTCACCGATCTCCAGCAGGTGGAAATCCTGCGCGGCCCGCAGGGCACGCTGCTTGGCAAGAACACCTCGCTCGGCGTGATCAAGTACACCAGCAAGGCGCCCTCCTTCACGCCTGAAGGCTCGTTCGATCTCGAGACCGGCTTCACCCGCCGCGCGTTCAAGGCGCGCGGGTCGTACTCCGGCCCGCTGGTCGGCGATGTCCTCGCCTACCGCGCCTCATTCTTCTTCGACAAGCAGGACGGTGACATCCTCAACGTCAACCCCGCGCTCGGCGGGCGCTGGCATGAACGCAAGCGCTGGGGCGGCCGCGTGCAGGTGCTCTTCAAGCCGAGCGACCGCTTCTCGCTGCGCCTCAATGCCGATCTCGCCGAAACCAACGAGAACAGCAACACCAAGCCCTTCATCATCGATCCCGCCACGCTGGACGATGGCTCGGTGCGCACCACGACCTATACCACCCGCCTCGCGCGCGGCTATTTCGGCGGGTACAAGCCGATCATCGGCTCGCTCGATACGATCGACGTCGATCAGGCACTGCCGCTGATTACGCGCAACCAGGGCGTTTCGCTGGTCGCGACGTGGGATGCGGGGCCGTTCGAGATCAAGTCGATCTCGGCGCTGCGCGATTTCCACTTTGATGCAAACAACGATAGCGAGCAAACACGCTTTGCGATCAACCGCGGCGGTACGCTGGTCGATACCCGGCAGCTCTCGGAAGAACTGCGCCTGTCCGGCAATCTGGGCCCGCAGATCACCTTCCAGACCGGTCTCTATTTCTACAAGATCGATACCGAGACCACGAGCCGCACGCTCTATGGCGCCGACGCCGGTGCATTCTATGCCACCAACGCCCAGTACCGGACGCTCAATTCCCCGGCCGGCCTTGCCCTCTTGCAACAGTCCCTGAAGGACGTCCGCTCGATCACCTATCAGAACCCGGTTTCCAACAGCCAGGCCGCCTTTGCGCAGGCCGACTGGAAGCCGCTTCCGGGCCTGACGATTACCGGCGGCCTGCGCTATACCCGCGAACAGAAGCGCAGCATCACCACCAAGGCGGCCACCTTCGTGGATGGCAGCGCGCTGGTTTCGACCGGCAATGCCACCGCCGATGCGATCCGCGCCGGTCAGCTCGGCGTGAACTACACCGATGTCCTCGGCGATCCGATCCATCAGGACTCGGTCGCCTGGCTGATCAACCCCAGCTACAAGCTCGGGCCTGATCTGCTGCTCTATGCCTCGGCCAGCGGCGGCGGGAAATCGGGTGCCGTCGCCTTCGACAACAACGGCAACCAGCGCAACGTCAACGCCGAGAAGACCACCGACTTCGAGCTCGGCCTCAAGGGGGATCTGCTCGATCACGCGCTCTCGTTCAGCGTGAACCTCTACTACACCAAGGTGCGCGACTATCAGGCAACCACCAGCATTCCCGATCCGATCTCACCGATCGGGTTCAGCTCGGTGCTCGGCAACATTCCGGGCCTGCGCGCGCGGGGCGTGGAATTCGAGGCTTCCGTGCGACCGGTCGAGGGTCTCACACTCAACCTCGCGGTCGGCTACAACGATGCCAAGTACACCGACTGGTCGACCGCAACCTGCCCGCGCAACGTGGTGACCACGGCGGCAACCCCCACCTGCAACAACACCGGCAAGCAGATCGTTGGCGCGCCGCTGTGGACCGTGATCACCGGCGTCGATTTCGAGCGCGAGATCGGGCATTCGGGCATTTCATTCCACGCCTTCGGGATCGACACCTACCGCACCAGCCACAATCTGGAGCAGCTGCTTTCGCCCTACGGGTTCCAGAAGGCCTATCACCTGACCGACGCGGGCATCGGCATCATCACCAATGTGGCCGGCCACAAGACCGAGCTCAGCGTTGTCGGCAAGAACGTGTTCGACACGAGGTACACCACCAGCGTCAACGATTTCAGCAACAATGCACCGGTTGGCTACGACGGGATCGGGCCCCGCCGCTACATCGGTCTGCTGCTGCGCACGAAGTTCTGAGGGAGGCCCGAATGTTCAAGACCAAGTCTCTGCTAATCGCGGCCGCCATGGCTGGTGCCGTGGCGCTGCCAACTGCCAGTTCTGCCCATCATGCCTTTGCAGCGGAGTTCGACAGCGCCAAGCCGCTCGTCCTGAACGGGGTCGTCACCAAGGTCCGCTTCGTCAATCCGCACAGCTGGATCTACATCGATGTGCGCAACAAGGATGGCTCGGTCACCAACTGGGGCTTCGAATTTGGCACGCCGAGTTCGCTGCGCGCCAGCAACGTGAGCCGCGATGATGTTCACGCCGGAGTGCCGATCCGCCTCGCGGGCTACAAGGCGAAGAACGGCGGCCCCTTCGGCTATGCTACCACCATCGTGCTCCCCGGCGGACGCAAGGTGCAGACAGGCAGCGCGCCCGATGCTCCGCCGCCGCCGGTGAGCTGATCCGATGGCGAGCAACACCCTGAAACCGCTTGGCGCGGCGCTCCTCCTGGCCGCGCTCGCCTGGCCGGTGCCGAGCCCGGCAGAGACCGGGCCGGCGCCGGTCACCGCGCCCGCCCCGATCCCGCGCACAGCCGAGGGCAAGCCCGACCTCTCCGGCATCTGGCAGGTGCTGGGCGAGGCCGAGTATGATCTGGAACCCCATGCCGGGCGGCGCGATGCACCGCCGGGGCCCGGCGTGGTCGATAGCGGCACGATCCCCTATCGCCCCGAAGCCCTCGCGCAGCGCCAGCGCAATTTCGAAGCGCGCGGCAAGGACGACCCGCGCCTGAAATGCTTCGTGCTCGGCGTGCCGCGCGGGATCTATTATCAGGCGCCCTTCCAGATCTTCCAACGCCCGGCCGATCTCACGCTGGTCCACCAGTTCGGCAATCAGGTCCGCACGATCCGCACCGATGGCTCGCTCCATCCCGAAGAGCAGCATCAGGAGCTATGGCTGGGCGACAGCCGGGGACGCTGGGAAGGCGATACGCTGGTCGTCGATGTGACCGATTTCAACGAGGAAACCTGGCTCGACCGCGCCGGGAACTATCACAGCGAGGAACTGCATGTGATCGAGCGCTGGACGCTGATCGATGCCAACACGATCGACTACCGCGCCACGCTGGAGGACCCCAAGGTCTATACGAAACCGTGGACGATCAACGTCCTGCTCCACCGCCGCCGCGACAAGGGATTCCAGCTGATCGAGGACTATTGCTACACCTTCGATTACGCGCCGTTCTATCCGCACAAGGAGGGCAAGTGATGAAGCGCCTGCTGCTTTGCACCGCCGCGCTCGGGCTGATGGCGATTGCGCCGACTGCGCGGGCGCAGACCGCACCGACTCCTGCAAACGCCGCCGCGCGCTGGGAAAAGACTGTGCCGGTGATTGCCTCGGGCGACTGGACGGGAGCGCGCCTGCCCGATGGCCAGCCCGATGTCGGCGGCTTCTGGTCAAACACCATTTCGAACCACAGCAACTTCACCGATCCGCAGGCCGGCCCTCCGGGCGAACCCTCGGCGGCGGCGAAGCTCCCGCGCGATCAGCGTGCGCCCAGCCGCGTTAGCGATCCCGCGGATGGCCAGATCCCCTACCTGCCCGCTGCCCGCGCGCTGCAGGAGGATTTCGCGAAGAACTTCCCCAATCCGGTGAAGCCCCGCTACATCGAGCCGCTGGCCCGCTGCGCCCCGGCAGGGGTGCCAAAGTCGTTCATGTGGCACGGCTATGAAGTGCGCCAGTACCCAGGATACGTCGTGTTCCTGTTCGATTCCGGCACCCGCGTCATCAAGCTGGATGGATCGCCGCACCTGCCGCCGCAGATCAAGCTGTGGAACGGGGATTCGCGCGGGCACTGGGAAGGCAACACGCTCGTCGTCGATGTCACCAACAACAACGGCAAGGCGCTGTTTGGCCGTTACGGCGATTTCATGAGCGAGAACGCGAAGGTCGCCGAACGCTTCGTGTTCGAACCGGCGGGCCAGCGCTTCAACTATATCGCCACGTTCACCGATCCCACGGTTTACACCCGGCCCTGGACAGCGACGATCCCAGCGCGGCGGTTTACTGCGGCGGACACGCCCGATGGCTGGCACTTCGATGTGAAGCCGGTCAACCAGCCGGGGAGGCCGCTGCGCTATGAACATGCCGAGCGGATCTGCGCAGAGAACAACGGCCCCTTCGGCGGCGGCGCGGTCGGCGTGCCGTCCGAAGAGGCCGTTATCAGCCGCTAACGGGCTCCGGCAGCGCTCAGCCGAACCTGGCTGCCAGCGCTGCCGCAACCGCGTCGGCCTCAGCAGGGTCGACCGGAGCCTTGTAGACAGTGATCATCTTGGTAACGGAGTCGCGCCAGAACTGCGCCCCTTTGCCGCGCGGCTGGGTCACGATGTACTCCAGTGAATGGCAGGCAGAGCAATTGCGCACCACCACTTCATCGCCGCTCCTGGCAAGCTCGGCGGGGACCTGCTCGGGCAGCGGGGCATGGCGCACCGGCCGCGCCGCTATGACCAGCGAGGCCGCGAGCGCTAGCATGGCAAGGGGGAACGCGCGCATCACAGCGCCTCCAGCTTCAGGGTTTCGACCACGTTGCGCATATAGCCCGCAGGTTGCCAGTGCGGCTCCAACGGCTGCGTCTCGCCGTCCGTGGTGAAGGCGCGCACCTTGATGGCATGGCTGCCCGCTGCCAGCCGCGGCCCCAGCCGCCATTCGCGGAAGGAAAACCGGCCAAGGTCTTCGCCCAGCCGCGCCTCGCTCCAGCTTGCGCCTCCGTCTGGCGAAACCAGAACCCGCGCCACGCCCGCCCCGCCGCTGAAGGCGATGCCGCGCAGTTCGGCTGCGCGCCCCGCGGGCACCCGCGCACCGTCAGCATGGCTGGTGATGAACGAGCGCACATTGATCCGGCTGATCGGCCGCGTCCTGTCTGGCTTCGTACCGGGCGCTACGCAGGCGCACGCGTTGTCCGGCACGCGGTAGGCGGTCTTCATCCAGTAGCCTCCGAACTCAGCGTCGACGACCATGATCTCGCTGAGGTGCTTGACCCAGTAGGTGCCGTAGTATCCCGGCACCACGAGCCGCAGGGGATAGCCATTGAGGAACGGGAGATCGGCACCGTTCATCGCCCAGGCGACCATGACTTCGCCATCGCGCGCGTGATCGATATCGAGGGCCTTGACGAAATCGGGCACGCCATCCGCAGGCGGCACATCGAGCCCGTTGAACGTCACCTGCCGCGCCCCGGCGCGCACCCCGGCACGGTCAAGCAAGGTCCGCAGCGGCACCCCGCGCCAGCGGGCATTGCCCATTGCGCCGTTGCCCAGTTGCCCGCCGCCTACGCGCGGCTCGAAAAAGCCCCGGCTGTTGCCCGAACACTGGTTCACCGCGACCAACTCGGTCACAGGAAAGTCGCGCTTCAGGCTGGCGAGCGAAAGGTCGAGCGGCTTTTCGACATGCCCGCCGATGGCAAGGCGGAAGCTTGCCGGATCAATCGCATCGGGCAGACCAGAGAGGTGATAGCGCACGAAGAACGCGTCATTAGGTGTCAGCGGACCTTCATTGAACACGGCAAAAGGCGTCTCCAACTGCGGCGGACGCGCCGTTAGCAGCAGCATCGGGCGCTTCTGCGGCGCGCGCACCAGCGGGCGCGTCCCGTTGGCGAAGGGCAGCCGGACTGTCGCGGCACCTGCCAGCTCGGCTGCACCCACCAGCGAAAGACCTGCTCCGGCAACGAACTGCCGGCGATCGAGAATGGACATCAAGGAAACTCCTCCAGCCTTCAACGCCCGGCGGCGGCAAACGCGCCCGCCTTGTTTAGCTCGGCCGGACCGCCCTCCCCGAACAGCAGATCGGAGCGCTCGGCAAAGCACGCGATTGCCGGAACCGCTGCCCCGGCTGGTGCCCGCTTGCGGCCGCTCAGCACGTGCGGATCGAGATGCGGGGCAAGCATCGCGATGAACTGATAGGCGTAGTTGCGCAGGAGACTGCCCTTGCGCAGCGCGATCTTGGTGCTGCTCGTACCGAAAAAGCCCGCCGTGGCCGGAACCACCGCCAGGTTTTCAAGCTGCCCGTTCTCGATCGCCATCTGCGCGATGATGCCGATCCCCGCGCCCAGCCGGACGTAAGTCTTGATCACATCCGCATCCATCGCGCGCAGCCGCAGATAGGGCTCCAGCCCTGCCCGCTCGAACACCTGCTGCACTTGCGATCCGCCGGAAAATTCGGCGCTGTAGGTGATGATCGGATAGCGCGCGAGATCGGCCAGTGTCGGCGCCTCCAGTTCCAGCAGCGGATGGCCCTTGGGTGCGATGGCGACATGCTGCCAGGTGAAGCAGGGATGGGTCTCAAGCTGGGGATAGCCGTCCACCGCCTCAGTCGCCACGCCGATATCCGCCTCGCCGCGCAGCAGCGCTTCGGCCACGAAGCTCGGCGTCCCCTGCAGCAGTTCCACCTCCACGTCGGGAAACTGCGCGCCGAAGCGCAGCAGCAGCCTGGGCAGCACGTAGTTGGCCTGATTGTGCGTCGCCGCGATGATCAGGCGGCCCTTGTCAGCCTCGGCAAACTGCGCCGAAAGCCGCTTGAGATTGTCTGCTTCCTGCAGCAGCCGCTCGATCACCTTGGCCGCGCTTTCGCCGGCCGGTGTCAGACCCACCAGCCGCTTGCCGCGCCGCACGAAGATATCGACCCTCAGTTCCTGCTCCAGCTCGCGGATCTGCTTGCTCACCCCCGATTGCGAGGTGAACAATTCGCCCGCTACCTTGGTCAGATTGAGATCGTTCTGAACCGCTGCGCGCACATAGCGCAGTTGCTGGAAATTCATGCCCCGACCCTCACTGGAAGCCCCTCACTCGCGGTGGAGAAGCATCCTGCGCAGGGTAGCATCTGTGTCTATTGATTTAGTAGAGATTGGTACAAAGCTCAAGTCAAAAAATGCAATGCTTATGTCCCGGCGGAACAAGCCGTACCGGAATATCGCGCTTGCTCATATGCATATGAGGAATCGTTGGCAGGGACACGGCGGGCCAGAGCCTATGGTGTTGCCGGTAGTCCTAGGGGGTTTCCCATGCCACGCTTCATCCTTTGCGCCGCCGCCCTGCTCGCGCTTGGCACTTCGGTGCTGCGCGCTGCCGAGCCGGCTGGCGCGCCGCTCCCGCTGCCCGAACTGATGGGCCATGTCATGCAGCGCAATGCGGTGCAGCTCTGGGCCTGGACCGAGACCGAGACTGACGCTGGTGGCACCCGCTCGGGCGAGCCGCGCTCCGCCGAAGCGTGGGAGGACGCGGAGAGTGACGCGCTCACCCTGCGCCAGCTCGCGCAGGTCCTGAAGGCACCGCCCTATGATCCGGGCGATCCCCGGTGGACAAAGCTTGCGTCCGATCTCGAAGCCGCCGCCAGCGCCAGCGCCGATGCCGCCGAGCGCAAGGATGTCAGCGCACTGTTCAAGGCCGGCGAGGCGATCAACGACCGCTGCGTCGCCTGCCACCTCATCTTCGCGCCCCAGTTGGAGGTCAAGCCCGCGCCGGTGCCGCTGTGATCCGTCAGAGATCGAACCGCAGTTCGGCAAGGAAGCGCCGCCCGGTCGAATACTGGAACGCCCCGTTTGCAGCGACCTGCCAACCGTAGTCGTCGAGCACATTCGCGACCTGCAGCCGCAGCAGGCCCTTCGCCTTGGCCACGCTGAACCGATAGCGCAGCCCCAGATCGATGGTTTCGCGCGGCGGTGCAGAAAGCCCGTTGCCGATATTGCCGATGCGCGCGGAAAAGCTCTCAGCAGCGAGATCGAGCGACAGCGGTATCTTCCCGCCGCCCAGCCGCCAGTCGATGGTGGCGATGCTGCGCCGGCGGATGCTGCCAATCGGGCGCAAGCCGATCCTGCCACTATCGACCAGTTCGCCGCTGATGCGCGAATCCAGCAGGACGTTGCCAAGCACCAGTGTAAGCCCCGGCCGCACGCTGCCCGTCAGCGACATTTCGACGCCCCGGTTGGAGGAGGAGCCCAGCTCGCGGTAATTGGACTGCTCGTCGAGGTTGTAATAGGGCTTGGTGATCGTGAATACGCCCGCCACGAGGCTGAGCGCGGGGGTCACCGCATAGCGCAGCCCCAGGTCTGTCTGCTGTGTGCGGATCGCCGGCGGCACCGCGCCGCGGTTTGCGGCATTGGCGGGCGCCACCGCCACTTCCTCGAAGCCGCGCACATGCCCGCCGTAGATCGCCAGCGTGGGCGTGAGATTGAGCGATCCGGTCACGCTGCCCGTCACCGGCCGGTCGCGCACCGAGGTGACCAGCCCCGCCGAGACGAATGTCAGGGTCTTGCGATAGCGCGAGCCCGATATCCCGATATCGAAGAGGAAGCGGCCCGGCGCGGTCAGCGTATAGCCCAGCCCGAGCGTGGCCTGCCCGAACGCGTCCGTATCATCCGGCCCGAACGCGAAAACGGGGCGTGGTCGCTCGTCGGCGATATTGAGGCTGCTCTCGCCCAGCGCGATCCGCTGGACCCCGCCGAAGCGCCGGTTTCCGGTGCGCCCGCGAAAGCTCACGATCAGGCGGTGCGCCAGTGAAGACGTCCCGAATGTGCGCGTCAGCCGCGCCTCGCCCGAAAGTGTCCGGTCGAGATTGTTGGCGTCCGCCACCATGATCCGGTTCGGCGTCGTGCCATCGGGCCGCATGCCCGCAAACAGATCGGTGAAGTTGGCATCAAACCGCCGCTCGGCGCGGAACAGGCCGGCCTCAAACGTCCATTTGCCGAAGGGCAACCGGGCCAGCGCGCCCATCAGTTCCTGGGTATTGTCGCGCTTGCTCCAGCTCTGCCCGATCATCGCGCGGCGCTGGATCTGCGGTGGCAGATAGTCTCCGCCGGGGAAGATCGAAGGCGCGGCCTCGTCGTCATAGGTCCGCGTACGCCCATAGAAAGCCGCCACGCGCGCACCGGCATAAGGCTCCCAGGAAAGCCCGCCCGAGGCGATGTAAGACTTGAAATTGCCGCCCTCGTGGCGGTTCTGCCGCCGGATCGTGCCACCGAGATAGACCTTGAGTCCCTCGGCCAACGGCTGCAGCACATCAAGGTTGAGCACGCGCGAGCCGAACTGCGCGCGCTCGAAGCCCAGCGTCACCTGATCGGCCTGCGCACTGACGGAAAGATCATAGTCGACGATCCCGGTCGGCGCGGGGAACGGATAGCCCTGCGCCGAAATGCCCACGCGCACCTTGCTGCCTCGGATCAGCCGGTTCGGCGGTCGGTCGACCGGTGCAAAGTAGAGCCCGTCGATCCGCGTGTTCCCGGCATCGACCGGGTTGAACCCGCGCACATCGTCGACTGTGTAAAGCCCCACGCGTTCATTGCCGATCGCCTGGCCAAAAGCATCCCCCGCACTTGTCGCGGCATTGTCGTCCACGCGCTGGGCAATAACCGGCTGAGCATCCCCGAACACCGCCGCCGCAGCCGCCACCAGCCAGGTATCCCGGACAGTCGGCCTCAACCGGCGCGCACGCGGACGTGGAAACTGGTGCATGATCATTCCGGCATGAGCGACAAACGCAAGCTGGTTCAGGGACCGCAAACAGTCCGCAAAGCCGGTGATCGGCAGCCCCCTCCCGCTGTCTAGGAAGCCGACTGTCCGCGATAAAGCAAGCGCTGCTCATATGCTTATGACCAGCAACCCTATCGCAAGGCGAGGGCGCGGCGCATGTTGCATTCAAAGGCCCAGCCTGAACGACCATTTCTTTCAAGCGGAATCCGTTTGCAGCCATGGGCCGATGACTGCGCGCTGCCCATTGCAGATCCCGCGAGCCCGATCTCCAGACCAGCCAGCGCCCGCCAGCCAGGTATCAATCGGAGTAATGTAGAGAAATTGGGTTATTATTATCTCCAATATCGGTTAATATTTCGACCATTTATTCGAATATTCAGGAAATTTTTCTATCTATTATCGCGAACACTTTGTTGATGCGTTGCCTACCACCACCTTCGCTGAAATATTTCCTGAATGAAATTATGCTAACTTTAGTTTTGATGACATTTCAATAAAGGTTTATAAACATTTTCTTTAAACGGAAATCATGGACCTTATGACCTCGACTTTTTAGTCCATTCCGAACGTATTGCAGCTATTCAGCCAGAAGCACGTTGACCGCCTAAGGAGATTCCCTCATCTGCAGCCATGAATTTCGGTCATCCAGCCGATGTTGCAGTATTATGACGGGGTATAAGCATTCATGGCGACATTTACCGGCCAAGCGGCTACCAACAACACGTTCATCGGCAGCGCGGCGGCGGATACGTTTCTGTTCGCGGCGGCTGATCTCACTGCGCTGGATACGTTGACCGGTGGCGGCGGCGCCGATCTGTTGCAGCTGACGACGGCAGGTTTGCTGCCAATCGACGCGCTGGCTGGGATGACGGGCATTGCAACGGTGCAGCTCGCAGCCGGCGCCAACAGCCTGACCTTCCTGAACAATAACCTGACCGGCGTCACGGGCGCGCGAATCACGGTGTTCGGTGCAAGCGGGGCCGACACGATCGATGCCTCGGGCCTGACCGGCGCCAATGCAGTCGATATCCGGTCCGGCGCGGGCCTTGATGTGCTGAAAGGCGGCTCAGGGGCGGACACGTTCCGCTTTGCGGCAGCAGACCTTGCGGGGGATACGGTCATCGGCGGGGCCGGCGCAGACGTGCTGGTGATCAGCACGGCGGGCGTGTTGGGTGCGACCGCGCTGTCTGGGGTGAGCGGCGTGGAGACCATCTCGCTGACCGCAGGCACCAATGGCGTGACATTGGTGAACGGCAATCTGACCGGCCTCGGCGGCGCGCGGATCAACGTCATCGGCACCAGCGGCGCGGACACCCTTGACGGTTCAGGCCTGACCGGCACCAACGCTGCGATCTTCGTGGCAGGCTCGGGCCTCGATGTGCTGCGGGGCGGCGCAGGCGCAGATGTGTTCCGCTTTGCGGCGGCGGATATTGCGGGCGATACGGTTGTCGGCGGTGCAGGCTCGGACACCTTGGAGATCAGTACAGCCGGCCTGCTCGGCGCCGCCGCGCTGTCCGGCGTGAGCGGGGTGGAGACAATCACGCTTGCCGCCGGAACCAACAGCCTTACGCTGCTCAACAGCAACTTGACCGGCGTGGCAGGCAGCAGGATCACCGTGCAAGGCAACTCCGGCGCCGATACCATCGACGCCTCTGGTGTGACCGACAGCAGCGCCAGCGTGCTGTTCAATTCCGGCGCGGGCCTTGATGTGCTGCGCGGCGGCGCGGGCGCCGACACGTTCCGACTCGCGGCGACGGACCTTGCGGGCGATACGGTTGCCGGCGGGGCAGGTTCGGACACCTTGCAGATCAGCACGGCCGGCGTGCTGAGCAACACCGCGCTGTCTGGCGTGAGCGGCGTGGAGACCATCTCGCTGACAGCAGGCACCAACCGCCTGACAGTGCTCAACAGCAACTTGACCGACGTTTCGGGCAACACGATCACGATCTTTGGCGCGAGCGGCGCAGACACGATCGACGGCTCGGGCCTGACCGGCTCGAACGCGCTCGACATCCGCGCGGGCACGGGCCTCGATGTGTTGCAGGGCGGCGCCGGCGCCGACACGTTCCGCTTCGCCGCAGGCGAGCTCGACGGCGACACGGTTATCGGCGGGACCGGCACCGATGTGCTGGCGATAAGTACGGCGGGCGTGCTGGGTACGGCGGCGATGTCCGGCGTGAGCGGCGTGGAGACCATCACGCTGACAGCGGGCACCAATGGCCTGACTTTGGTGAACGGCAATCTGGCGGGCCTCGGCGGCGCGCGGATCAACGTCATCGGCACCAGCGGCGCGGACACCCTTGACGGTTCGGGCCTCACCGGCACGAACGCGGCGATCTTCGTGGCAGGCTCCGGCCTCGATGTGCTGCGGGGCGGCGCGGGGGCGGACGTGTTCCGCTTTGATGCAGCAGAGCTTGCGGGCGACACGGTTGTCGGCGGGGCTGGTTCGGATACCTTGGAGATGACCTCAGCAGGCGTGCTGGGCGCAACCGCTTTGTCCGGCGTGAGCGGCGTGGAGCGGATCAACCTCGCAACCGGCACCAACAGCCTGAAACTGCTCGACTCCAACCTCACCGGCCTCGCCAGCTCGCAGATCACCGTGCAAGGCAATTCCGGTGCCGATACTATCGACGCCTCCGGTCTGACGAGCACCACCTCCAGCGTGCTCTTCATTGCCGGCGCCGGCATCGATGTCCTGAAAGGCGGGGCAGGCGCAGATGTCTTCCGCTTCGCTGCGACCGACCTGAGCGGCGACACTATCTCTGGCGGCGCAGAAGTGGACCGGCTGGAAATCACCACGGCCGGCACCATCACCGCAGCTGCCATCGCGGGCATGACGGGGGTGGAAACGATTGCCCTCACCTTCGGCACCAACAGCATTGCGCTGACCAACAGCAACTTCACCGACACCGAAGGCAGCGCGATCGATATCTTTGGCGCCAGCGGCAACGATACGATCGACGGCTCGGCGGTGACCGGTAACAACTCGCTGGCCTTCTACGCGGGGGCGGGACAGGACACGCTGCTTGGCGGCGCGGGGAACGATTTCTTCGTGTTCGACGCGATCAATCTCACCGGCGACACGATCAGCGGCGGGGGCGGCGATGATACCCTGATCCTGCAAACACGCGGCAGCACGGTGGCCAATGGGCTGACTCAGATGACCGGGGTCGAGAACGTCACGCTGTCTGCGCGCGGCAACGGTGTGACGCTGGTCGACGGAAACTTCACCGGCGTGGCAGGCCGCGTCATTTCGGTGACTGGCGGCGCCGGCAACGACACGGTCGATGCCTCGCGGCTGGGCGCGGCGAATGGGGTCACGATTACCGCGGGCGGCGGCAACGACCTGCTGAAAGGCGGCGCAGGGGCAGATGTATTCATCTTCACCGGGACGAACCTGACCGATGCGGACATCGTGGATGGCGGCGCGGGAGCGGACGTTCTCCGCTTCGACCGGACGACGAGCCTGCTTGGCAATTCAATCAGGAATGTCGAAAATCTGACCTACACAGGGGTCGGCAATCTGGCGATGACAATAAGCGGCGCAAACGCATCGCGCCTCTCTTCCATCGGCGCTGCCGCTGCAGACGGGTTCACCCAGACCTTCACGGTCCAGCTTTCGAATGGTTCCACCACCGACCTATCGCGCTTAGAACTGAGCAACCGCGACGCCGCGGACAAGATCGTTGTCGTCAGCACCGGGGGCGATACGGCAGTAACGACCAGCCGCGAGATCTCCGGTTTCACGGGCACTGCGGACAACGACACGCTAAGCGGATATTATCGGAACGGCGCGGTGATCAACGGCGGCGGGGGCGATGATCGGCTGGCCTATGATCCCGCTGCCACAGGCATCAGGCTCGATGGTGGCGAGGGCAACGATACGCTGGTGCTGCAGGACCAAGTCGGCCGGCCTGTTAATCTTGATGGCCAGTATAGTTATGTCTACCATCCTGAAGATGGTAGTAATTCATATCAATGGGAACTTAATCAAATTATTTATGAATACTATGATAACACCCCTGAGAACGCACCCTTTTTAAACTTGGTTACGAATTTTGAAAATGTAGATGCTTCAGCCACCACCACTGGAGTAGATATTACCGGACGCACGGATGTCTCCAGTTACCTAATCGGCGGAAGCGGGTATGATGTTATCGTCGGGAGCGCTGGCGCAACCATTCTCGGCGGCCTTGGCGGCGACTATCTCCAAAGCGATGGTTCCGCGCGCTATCTGGTCCGCAACACGGCCGAGGCCGATGGGGACGCATTCTACTCGGGCAAGATCCAGCTGCTGGGCGAAACGGATCTACGCGGCGCATACTTCGAGGTTTTCGAGCTGGCGCTCGCCGCAGGAACCTTTACTGGCACGTCGGTTACCCCTGTCAACGCAGATTTGAGCGCCACCGTCGCGGATTATCAGATTTACTACGGACTTATCTCTACCATCTCCGGCAACCCAGCATTCGCCAACACAACCGAGACGCTGACGGTTACCGTGAGTGATGCGCTGGTCGACTTCTCGTCGATCAACTTCCAGAACTGGAGCGGCAACGATAATCTGAATATCATCGGGCTCGATCCGGGTGACGACACCATCATCGGCAGCACCGGTAAGGATGTGATCTCCGGCCTGGGCGGCGCTGATATCATCTATGGCCGGGGCGGCAGCGACCTCATCAATGGCGGCACCGAGAATGACAGCTTGTGGGGCGAAGGCGACAACGACACCATCAATGGCGATGACGGTGCTGACACCTTGTCTGGCGGCGACGGCAACGATGCTGTCAACGGAGGGGCTGGCGAAGACCTGATCACCGGCGACAGCGGCAATGATACGCTGACGGGCGGTGCCGGCAATGACCGGTTCGAATACCGGAGCACGGCGGAGGCAACCGGCGACAGCATCGACGGACAAGGCGATGTCGACACGATCGCCCTGCGCGGCTCTATCGATCTGACCGCGACGACCATCAGCAATGTCGAAGCCCTGACCCTCGCCGCGACGGACGATTCCGGCAACCTGATCGGCTCTGGCCTGACCGCAACCCTGACCGGCACGCAGGTGCAGGCCCTGAAAACCGTCAGCGGCAACAGCGGCTTTGCCAACTCCACCGAAAAACTGCTCGTGCAGGTCGGCGCAGCCGCGCTCAGTTTCTCGAACATCACGTTCAAGGACTGGAGCGGCACCGATAATGTCGAGATCATCGGCACGGACGGCAACACGGTCGTCGATGCCTCGGCGCTGACGGCGGGGAATGTCGTCACATTCAACACCGGTGCGGGGATCGATGCCCTTCAGGGCGGCGCGGGGGCAGACAGCTTCACCTTCCGTGTGGCAGACCTTGCAGGAGATGACCAGATCCTCGGCAACGGAGGCACTGACACCCTGAATCTATCAACAGCCGGCGCGCTCCTGTCGGCCGCGCTGATCGGAATGAGCGGCGTGGAGAACATCGTTCTCAATTCGGGTGGCAATTCCATCGCCCTGTCCGACAACAATTTCCTCGGCGTGTCCGGCGGTGTAATCACGGTAACGGGAAGCAATAGCAGCGATCTCATCGTCAACTCGGCGCTGAACCCAAATTCCGCGCTCGCCATCACCGCTGGCGGCGGGCAAGACATGCTTTTTGGCGGCGCGGGCGCGGATGTATTTACTTTCTTCGCGTCCGACCTGACGTCGGCGGATATCATCAACGCCGGTGGAGGCATCGACACGCTGCAGCTTCAGGGCAGCGGCGGGGTGCAATCAACCGCTCTGGAAAACACGATGGGCGTGGAACGCATCGTCCTGCTCGATGGAGTGAACAGCGTTACGCTGCGCGACTACAACTTCAACAATCTGTCCGGTTTCACCATCACCGTGATCGGCAACAATACCAGCGATACGATCGACGGTTCTGCGGTCACCTCCGGCAGATCGATTGATATGACCGGTGGCAACGGGTTCGATGTTCTCAAGGGCGGTTCCGGCTTCGACCGGATCGTCGGCGGCTTCGGTACCGACCAACTCACCGGAGGCTTCGGCCAGGACATGTTCGTGTGGAACGCGAGGCAGGAGGGCGGTGACCGGATCACCGACTTCACCCGGGGGCAGGATAAGCTGGTGTTTGGCAGCAACGCCTTCCTGGTCAACGGCGTGTTCGATTACCTTGTAGTTGATACGGTTTCGGTTGCAGATAACCTGAGTTTGGCGGACCTTTTCCTCACGAACGCCACGCTCGACAACACCGCGCAAGTCCGCAGCTATATCAACAACGAAAACTCGGTCACCCCGCACGGGATGTTCATCATCGCGGCCAACAGCGCCGGGAGCAACATCCTCTATTACACGAGCGACGCCTCGACGACGGCGGGCACCGGCCTCGACAAGGCTGTCTACCAGATTGCAGACCTCGGCATGGGCACAATCACGCCCGCGATCATGTCCGACTTCCTGTTCATCTGAACCCGAAGCGCGCGCGGCGGGGCCCGAAGCCCCGCTGCGCCTCAGGGCTGGTCAGGCAACTGATTTTGGGAAGACCAGAGGCACTTGGCGGAGAGGCAGGGATTCGAACCCTGGATACGGTTGCCCGTATGCCGCATTTCGAGTGCGGTGCATTCGACCACTCTGCCACCTCTCCGCGAAGTGTCGTTGAGCCGGCCGAAGCCGTCCCGGTCGAGGAAGCGCGCCGTTAGCGCATGGCCCGGCGCTTGCCAAGGGGAAACATGTTACACCTGCCCTACAATCCACGGCCTTGCACCATGGCTCGCTTGTTTCCGTTCCGCAGCGCCCTATATTCGCATTCATGGATAGAGCGATTTTCTTTTCGCCCCAGGCTGGCCGTGAGATCACGGCTCCTCATGTTTCACGAGCGCGGTTCGCCATTGGCGATGTCGTCCGCCACAAGCTGTTCGATTTCCGCGGGGTCATCTTCGATATCGACCCGGTCTTCGCGAACAGCGAGGAATGGTACGAATCGATTCCCGCCGAAATCCGCCCCCCGCGCGAACAGCCGTTCTATCACCTGCTCGCAGAGAACGACGAGAACAGCTACGTCGCCTACGTCAGCCAGCAGAACCTGATGTCGGATGCGGAAGGCGGCCCGGTGGACCACCCCTCGGTGCACGAAATGTTCGATGCCTTTCGCGAAGGGCGCTACCGCCTGCGCCGGGGTCTCTCGCACTAAGGCCGGGGAGACGGCGGCAGAGTTTGCCGCCAGTCCCCGCGAGGCTCAGGCCTTCAGCTTCCAGCCCGACTGGAAGATGTAATAGATCGCGATCCACAGCACCAGATTGAGCACGCCGAGCCCGATCGCGCCGTGCAGCACGGCTTCATTGGTTGTGCCGATGTCGCTCTGCCCCAGAAAGCCGAAGCGGAAGCCCGAGATCACGTAGAAGATCGGGTTGAAGCGGCTGATCGTCTGGAACGTCGGCGAAAGGTTGCTGATCACGTAGAACGTGCCCGAAAGCATCGACATCGGCGTGATCACGAAATTGGTGATCGCCGCATTGTGATCGAACTTTTCCGCCCAGAGCGAAGTCAGCACGCCGATCAGGCCGAGAAGAATCGATCCCATCAGGCCAAACCAGATCACCGCCCAGGGGTGATGAACGGTAAGGTCCACGCCCGGCCAGAACAGCATTGCGCCCGCAACGGCAAAGCCCACGAGGATCGCACGCGTGACGGCGGCCGCCACCAACGCGAGAATCAGCTCTGCATTCGAAATGGGCGGCATCAGGTAGTCGATGATCGTGCCCTGGATCTTGCCCACTAGCAGGCCGAAGCTCGAATTGGCGAAGGAGTTGTTGATCATGCCCATCGCGATGAGGCCGGGCGCAACGAACGTGGCGAAGGGCACACCCAGTACAATACGGCCACCGCCGCCCAGGGCGAGGGTGAAGATCATCAGATAGAGCAGCGTCGTCACCGCTGGTGCCCAGATCGTCTGGGTCTGCACCTTGAAGAACCGGCGCACCTCCTTCATATAGAGGGTCCACAGCCCCAAGCGATTGAAGCTGCGGAAACGCACTTCGCCCGGCGGCGGGAAATCCCCCGCTCGGCTGGGTTGTTCTGTTGGAAAAGCGGCCCCGGTCAGGGGCATCGGTTGATCGGCCATGCCCGGTGCGGTATCGCGCATGCTGGGTCAAGGCAAGGCATTGCAACGCGGGCCCTACCGGGTTTGCCCGCGCATGAAGGCGGATCCTGCGGCAAGATGCGCCGGCAGGACGGGTTTTGAAGGATTTGAGACGGCATGAGCTGGACGGACGAGCGGATCGAGAAGCTGACCAAGATGTGGGAGGGCGGTGCGACTGCCAGCCAGATCGCCGAAGAACTGGGCGGAGTCAGCCGCAACGCGGTGATTGGCAAGGCGCACCGGCTTGGCCTCAAGGCGCGCCCTTCCCCGGTCAAGCCCAACGAGAAGAGCGAGGCAGCGCCCGCCAAGGCGCCGCGCCCGGCACCAGAACCTGCCGCGCCTGCCGAACCGCGCGTCGCAGCGCCGCGTCCGGCTCCCGCCGCGCCGGCCAGCCCGCCGCCCGCACCGCGTGCCCCCGTCGCACCGGTCGAGGCTGCACCCCCGCCCGCCGCGCCTGCTCCCACCGCTGCGGCTGACGCACCGCCGGCCCCGCCGCAGCCGCGCATTGTCTCGGTCGGCCCGGGCGGCTTCCTCCGTCAGGGCCCCGGCGATCAGCAAGCGCCGATCCCCCCCGCCCCGCCCCGCCGCCTCGTGCCCGCACGGCCCAGCCAGGAAGTGGCCGACAAGACCGGCCTGCTCGATCTCAACGACCGCATCTGCCGCTGGCCGATGGGCCACCCGGGCGAGCCCGATTTCCACTTCTGCGGCGACAAGGTAAATCCCGGCTTCCCTTACTGTGTTGAGCATTGCGGCCGCGCCTATCAGGCACAGCTGCCGCGCGGCCATCGCCGTCCGCCGCCGCCGATGCCCTTCGGCGGACCCAGAGTGCGCTGAGAAAGGCTGTCACTTAAGTCCGTTCTGGTCCAAAAACCACGGATTGCCGCCACATTTCGCTTCTTCGCGTGGTTAACCTCGCGTCGGTTGTGCCGTTCTCGATGGCATGAGCAGAGAGACATCAGGCGCAAACGCGCGCAAGTCGCGCTGGTGGCAGTGGTTCAGCGGCAGCGTGGCCGATGATGCCAAGGAGCCGGGTACCGACGCGGCGCCCGCCTCCGGCACGCGCGAGATGACAGCGCGCGAAGTGTGGCTACCGGCCAAGCGTCGCATGATCAGCAAGATCGCCGATTTCCTGATCGATCATGATCTCGAAGTCCTGCCGAGCACGCTGACAGTCGCTTACGAATGCGTCACGGGCGGCGCGCCGCGCCTTGCTCAGCAGATCCTCGAACGCACCGAGAAAGGTCTGCCGATCACGCTTGGCTGGATCGAGGATCAGCGCAGCGAATCAACGCACGACAAGAACGGCGAAGCGCTGGCGGTGCTGATGGGACGCCTGGAAGACAGCCTCGACGAATTCAGCAAGACCACCAGTGGCGCCCGCAATGCCACGAGCGAATACAGCAGCGCGCTTCGGCAACATGTCGATGAGCTCGAAGGCGTCGGCCGCGCCGGGGTCGTCATCACCGAACTCGCCGCGCTGACCCGCGCGATGATGGAGCGCAGCATCGCCATGGAAAGCGAGCTCGCCTGCAGCGAACGCCGCGGCCAAGTGCTGCAGACCTCGCTCGAAGAGACACGGCGCGTCGCCGATATGGATCACCTCACCGGCCTCCCCAATCGCCGTGCCTTCGATCACATGCTCGAACGCGAGATGCGCGATGCGCGCGATGCCGGGGAATCGCTGTGCGTCGCGTTTGTCGATATCGACCATTTCAAACGCGTGAATGATACGCACGGCCATCCCGCCGGCGACCGCGTGCTCAAGCTCGTTGGCGAAACGCTCAACCGCATTGCCGATGCGCGCTGCTTTGTTGCGCGCCATGGCGGTGAGGAATTTGCCGTCATCTGGCGCAATCACACGGTCGAGAAGGCGTGGAAAAAGCTCGATTCCGCGAGGGAGGAAATCGCCGACCGGCGCCTCGTCAACCGCGCCAACGATACACCGTTCGGCAAGATCACCTTCTCGGGCGGGATCGCCGACGCCTTCGCCTATCCGGACAAGAGCGCCGCGCTGAAGGCTGCGGACGAAGCGCTCTATCTCGCCAAGCAATCAGGCCGCAACCGCATCTTCACGGCCGGCGAGAGCCCGGATCCGCAGGCAAAGGCGGCTTGAGCAGGAAGATGACATAGCCGGCAAAGCGCCGATCGCGCGCCAGCGCTGCGGGAGGCGTCCACTCGCCGCCCTCCACCAGCGCGATCTTGTGGCGCAGCGGCAGCGTGTCGATCCGGCGGAACCACGCGGCATAGCCGGGGATCGTCGTGCGGCCTTGGTAGGTCTGGATCACCACTTCATCGACCAGACCCGCCAGGCGCGCCAGTTCCGCCGGATCGCCGTTCGCGCTCCAGTCGAGCAGGCCAGTGATCGAAAGCCGGGTGCCCGGCGGCAATTCGCGGCGCACCTGCTCAAGGAACGCGCGGTAGTGGCCCAGCCCCGGTGTCGCCGCATCAAAATCGATCTGCAGCCCTTCCAGCCGGTTTCCCGCCGCCCGCCAGCGTTCCAGCATCGCGCGCACCGCATCCCAGACGGGCGCATTCCAATCGAGCCGCGCGGCCCGCACCGTCAGCCAGACCTTCGCGCGTCGCACGTGCGGCACGCCCGCACGCATGCCGACAAGCCCCGCCGCGCCGCCGCGCCGGATCTCGCCGCCGAGGATGTAGAGTTCCCGCGCATTGGCCACTGCCGGTGGCGGCGGCACCCCGGCCCAGAGGAAAAACTGATCGTGGCGGGCTGGATCAACCGGCTGCGGTGCCTCAGCACGCTGACAGGCCCCCAGTACCAGCGCCGCAAGCAGCGCCGCCCCGCCAAGTCTCACCAATAGTACTTCAGCTTCTGCGCCCACGAGCTCTTCGGGAACTCGCGCTTCAGCCGGTCGTACCAGCCCTTGCGCTGCGCGATCGGCACATCCTCCCCGCCGCAGCTGTTGTAGCCCGAGGGGCTGTAGCAATTGACCGCGCGGTAAAGCGCGTAGGCGCGATCATCCGGCGCGCTGCGCGGATCGGCGATCACTGCGGCGTAAATCGCGCCGCGCGCCAGCGGCTTGCCGGGATATTCGTTCGCCGCCCCGCCCAGCGCGCCGCGCGAAGGCGGCGTATCGAGCAGGCTGAAACCGTCGAAGCCATTCAGCCGCCAGAACTCGCCCAGACACAGCCGCGCGTGCACGTCCTGCGGATTGGCGGCCAGCGCGGCGACAGTCCCCTGCAGGGCGGGACAGGCGAAGCCGGCCTGCGCGGTGCGGCCCTTCGCAAACAGCCCCAGTGGCGTGGCCGAACCGGGCGCAAAGCCCCACAGCCCGTCCGTCGGGGCATCACCGCGCGCCAGCGGCTGGTTGGTCCGAAAACCGGCATAGTCCCCCCGGCTCAGCTGCTTGTAGAGCAGCGTGAACAGCGCCGCGTCGCGCTCGGTCTGCCCGCGCTCGACATCGAGCGCCACCCGGCGCAGCAGCCCCGGCCCTGCCGAATGCATCAGCAGGATCTCGCGCACCATGCGGTCGGTGATCGGCGACCCCGGAGCAAAGACCTGCGCGAGCTTGCCGTGGCGCTCCCAGTTCATCGCCAGGCCCAGCTCGACCGTGGGCCGCTGCCACAATGCTTTCGCCCCGCCGAGCAGTTCCAGCCAGAAACCGGCCTCGTTCGGGTCACCCTTCGCCGCCAGCGCCTGCCCGCGCAGCACCTGCCGGCTGAAGGCAAGCGGCGTATAGGAGGGCCGCTTCGCATCATCCGGAATGAGCTGGAGCACGCGCGCATAGTCCTTGGCGACGTAGTACGCGTGGTTGGCCTGCAGGAAGCCATAAAGCTGCGGTGCGCGCAGGAAGCTCGCCTGCTGGCTGGCCAGCGCGTCAGCCCCAAGCGGCGTTTCCGCGCCCGACGAATAGCGATCATCCGGATCGGCAACGCGCATGGCCTTCAGGTCCGCTGCCGCCAGCAGCAGCAACCCACCGCCCAGCGGATTGGGGTTGTCGCTGTTGGAGAGGTACTTGCCGTCCACCTCGTTGATCAGGTCGACCAGCGGCTCGCCCTCCTTCGGCGCCTCGGCCAGAACGCTTTCATAGCGCTGGCCCAGCGCGGCAAAATCGCCGGACAGCCACATCGCGCGCCGCTCCAGCCCGCGTGCAGAGGCGGCATAGCGGCCCTTGGGATAGGCCTTGAGATAGTCCGCCAGCGCTGCTCGCCCGCGCTGCGCGGCCGCTTTGTCGACCGCCTTCAGGCCTTCGAAATAACCGTACTCGCCCATGCTGTGCAGCAGTGCCTCGCCCAGCCATGCGCGGGCGACCATGTAGCGCGCGGTCTCGGCCACCCACGGATCCGGCGCACCGACAAGCGCCGCATAGCCGCTGGCCGCTTCGCTGTAGCGCGTCGCATGGAATGCGTCTGAAGCTGCCAGATAGCCGAGGAAGGCCTTGCCCGGCGCACTGCTGACCGCAACGCCGGGCAGCACGGCCGGCAGCGAGGAGTCGGCGCAGCGTGCAACCAGCTGCGTTCTCGCCGTGCTCAGCGCGGTTCGGTCGCTTCCCGGCAAGGCCCGGTTCGCCGCAAGCGCCTCGTTGAATTCGGGCGATGCGGCGCGGAACGCTGGACAAGGACCATCGATGACGTTCGCCGGCGGTTCGGCCTGCGGATCGAGCGCAGGCACCCATGTCCGCGTCAACATGCCCCAATCAAGGAACATGTGGCCGAAGCCTTCCTCGTCGTATTCCGGCTTGGGATAGTCGCCGCCGCCCGTCACCGCGCCGGTCAGGCCCAGCCCGGCCGAATCGCGCAGCATGGCCAGCAGGTTGACGCGGCTGTCATTCCCCGGCGCGATCACGACCCGGTTGTGGCAGGCCTGCGCCCCGCCAAACAGCGACCACGTGGGATCGCAGCCCACATCGGCACAGGCCAGCGCCGCGCCCGATGAGGCGAGCAATCCCGCCATGGCCACGCTTCTGGTCAGCCTCAGCCGCATCGTCGTCTCTCCCCGCTTCACATGCCCGCTCATGGTTCCCTGCCGCCCGCGCCAAGGCAAGAAAAAAGGGCCCGCGTTGCCGCGAGCCCTCCTTTCATCTGGCCTAAAGCCGGAGCGATCAATCGTCCGACTTGAGGAACGCCGGGATATGGTCCCCGCCGCCCTCGCCGCCGCCACGCGGACCACGATCGCGACCGCCGCCGCCATCACGGCGCGGGCCACGATCACCACGCGGGCCACCGGGACCACGACGGTCGCCGCGATCACCACGGTCGCTGCGCTCGGGGCGCGGTTCACGCGGCGGGCGGGTATCTTCGAGCTCGGCGCCGGTCTCCTGATCGACGACGCGCATGGACAGGCGAACCTTGCCGCGCGGATCGATCTCGAGCACCTTGACCTTCACGGCCTGGCCTTCCTTGACCACATCGGTGGGCTTCTCGACCCGCTCGTTGCGCATCTCGGAAACGTGGACGAGGCCGTCCTTGCCGCCCATGAAGTTCACGAACGCGCCGAAATCGACGATGTTCACGACCTTGCCATCATAGACCTTGCCGACTTCGGCTTCTTCCACGATGCCGAGGATCCACTTCTTCGCGGCCTCGATCTGGTTGATATCGGACGAGCTGATCTTGATCAGGCCTTCGTCGTCGATATCGACCTTGGCGCCCGTCTCAGCGACGATCTCGCGGATCACCTTGCCGCCGGTGCCGATGACTTCCCGGATCTTCGACTTGTCGATCTGGATCGTCTCGATACGCGGAGCATGGGCCGAAAGCTCGGTACGCGCCGAACCCAGCGCCTTGGTCATCTCGTTCAGGATGTGCGCGCGGCCTTCGCTGGCCTGATGCAGCGCCTTGGCCATGATCTCGCGCGTGATGCCCGCGATCTTGATGTCCATCTGCATCGTGGTGATGCCCGCGCTGGTTCCGGCCACCTTGAAGTCCATGTCGCCGAGGTGATCCTCGTCGCCAAGAATGTCCGAAAGGACGGCGAACTCGTCGCCTTCAAGGATCAGACCCATCGCGATGCCCGAAACCGGACGTTCGATCGGAACGCCCGCGTCCATCATCGAGAGGCAGCCGCCGCAAACCGTCGCCATCGAGGACGAGCCGTTGGACTCGGTGATGTCCGAGAGAACGCGGATCGTGTAGGGGAACTCGTCCTTGGTCGGCAGCACCGGGTGCAGCGCGCGCCATGCCAGCTTGCCATGGCCCACTTCGCGGCGGCCCGGAGCGCCGAAACGGCCAACTTCGCCAACCGAATAGGGCGGGAAGTTGTAGTGCAGCATGAAGCGCTGATACGACAGGCCGTCGAGGCCGTCGATCATCTGCTCGGCGTCCTTGGTGCCCAGCGTGGTGGTGCAGATCGCCTGCGTTTCACCGCGCGTGAAGAGCGAGGAACCGTGCGTGCGCGGCAGGAACCCGACGATCGATTCGATCGGACGGACCTGCGTGGTGGTGCGCCCGTCGATGCGCGTGCCATCCTTGAGGATGGCGCCGCGCACGATGTCGGCCTCGACCTTCTTCATGGTCTTCATCGCGACCATCTGGGTCTGCGGACCTTCCGCGGCAAAGGCTTCCTTGGCCTTGGCGCGCGCTTCGTTCAGCGCATTCGAACGCGCCGACTTGTCGGTGAGCTTGTAGGCAGCGGCCACATCGGCGCCGACGAGCGCCTTGAGCTTGGCTTTGATGTCCGCCGTGTTGTCGGTGAGGTCGATTTCCCAAGGATCCTTGGCGGCCTTCTCGGCCAGATCGATGATCGCGCCGACGACCTTGCGGATCTCGTCATGCGCAAACATGACCGCGCCGAGCATTTCGTCCTCGGTGAGTTCCTTGGCTTCGGATTCGACCATCATCACGGCCGCATCGGTGGCGGCGACGACGAGATCGAGGCGGCCGGTCGCAACTTCGCTCAGCGAAGGGTTGAGCTGGTACTCGCCGTCCTTGAAGCCGACGCGGGCAGCCGCGATCGGGCCCATGAAGGGCACGCCCGAGATGGTGAGCGCTGCCGAGGCGGCGATCATCGCAACCACATCAGGCTCAGTCTCGCCGTCATAGCTCAGCACCTGGGCGATGACGTTGATCTCGTTGTAGAAACCCTCGGGGAACAGCGGACGCACCGGGCGATCGATCAGGCGGGAAACCAGCGTTTCCTTTTCCGTCGCGCCGCGCTCACGCTTGAAGAAGCCGCCCGGGATGCGCCCGGCGGACGAGAACTTTTCCTGATAGTGCACGGTCAGCGGGAAGAAGTCCTGGCCTTCCTTGACCTTCTTGGCGGCGGTCACCGCGCAAAGCACAACCGTTTCACCATAGGTGGCGAGGACCGCGCCGTCAGCCTGACGGGCAATGCGGCCGGTTTCCAGAGTGAGGGTCTTGCCGCCCCACTCCAGCGATACTGTCTTGACGTCGAACATGCGTTTTCCTTCGAGCCCGCGCACCAAATTGCGCACGGGGTTTGCTGCCGGGTGTGCCGTCCCGGTCCGGTGCGGGGCCTGTTTGCGGCCCCCGGATTGCCCGCCTGCCGAATTGCAAAGCGGGTGCCAGATGCAAAAAGCGGCCCACGTGGGGGCCGCTTTCCGCTTGGTTACTTGCGCAGACCGAGCTTCTGGATGAGGGCATTGTAGCGCGCCACATCCTTCTTCTTGAGATAGTCCAGCAGCGAGCGCCGCTTGTTGACCATCATCAGCAGCCCGCGGCGCGAATGGTTGTCCTTGTGGTGAGCCTTGAAGTGCTCGGTCAGGGTCTGGATGCGGCTGGTCAGGATCGCGACCTGGACTTCGGGCGAACCCGTGTCGTTGGTGCCGCGTGCGTTGCCCGCAATGACTTCCTGCTTCTTTTCTGCGCTAATCGACATGTACTTACTCCGCGACATCGGGAAGATTGAACCCCCGCGCGACGGTCAGGACGGAGCCTGAAAGCTCGACCAAGGCCACCGGCACATTGCCGCTGCGCACCCAGTAAAGCCCGTCGTTATGGGGCAGCCCGTCAAGAACGCGGCCCTGGCGGACCGCTCTTGCCTGCTCGGGCGAAAGGTCAAGAGCCGGGATGTCGACCAGCCCTGCCTCCAGCGGCAAGAGTATGTGTTCAAGGGGTGCGCCCTTACCCACCTCGTTCAATTTGTCCAGCGAAATCGCTTGAGCGAGGTCGAACGGACCGGCGCGCAGGCGGCGCAGCATGGTGACATGGCCGACCGCGCCAAGCGCATGCGCGATATCGCGCGCAAGGCTGCGGATATAAGTGCCCTTGGAAACATGGGCGATGAGGGTGGTCTCACCCTCGCCCGCAGCGCCGATCTCAAGGCTATGCACCGTCACCGCGCGGCTCTTCAGTTCAACCGCCTCCCCTGCCCGCGCGAGGTCGTAAGCCCGCTCGCCATCCACCTTGATCGCGGAATAGGCCGGCGGCACCTGCTCGATAGGCCCTGTAAAGCGCGGCAGCAACGCCTCGATGTCCGGCCGCAGCGGCCGCACATCGCTCGCCGCGATGACCTTGCCTTCGAGATCGAGCGTATCGGTCTCCTCGCCGAAGCGCAGCGTGAAGGCATAGACCTTGCTCGCATCCAGCATCCGCCCACACAGCTTGGTCCCCTCGCCCACCGCAATCGGCAGCACGCCGGTGGCCAGCGGATCAAGCGTACCGCCATGGCCAACCTTGACCTTGCCGTAGCCTGCCTGCCGCAAGTTGCGCTTCACCGCCGCCACAGCCTGCGTCGAACCAAGCTCCAAGGGCTTGTCGAGAATGATCCAGCCGTTTGTCATGGTCGTCTCACGCCAGCGGCAGACTGACTGCCCAACTGGCCAGATCAAGATAGTGCCCCAGCAGCCATAGCACCGGTGGAAACACCAGTCGGTCGACCAGATGCAGCCCTGGCACCAGCCAGGGCAACACGATGAACACGAGCATGAACAGCGGGATGCCCACTGGCTCGATCCGGTCGAGCACGCGTACTCCTGCATCGGGCAGCGCGCCACGCAGGATGCGCGAGCCGTCGAAGGGCGGCAGCGGCAGCAGATTGAACAGCGCGAGGAACAGATTGACCGTGAGGAATGCCATGCTCATCTGCGCGAAGAACTCGAGCACACCCGGCAGCGCAACTTCTCCCGCGGTCCAGGCGGCAATGTCCATCCCCGTTCCACCCCCCGCCTTGAACAGCGCGGTAAAGGCCAATGCGGCCGGCATCGCCATGATGAGATTGATCCCGGGCCCTGCCGCAGCGACCAGCGCCATGTCGCGCTTGGGGCGGCGCAAGCGGGCATAGCTGATCGGCACCGGCTTGGCCCAGCCGAACACCGGAAGCCCCAGCAGCTTGAGCGCGGCGGGCAGGATCACCGTGCCGAAGGGATCGACATGGCGCAGCGGATTGAGGCTCAGGCGCCCCTGCTCGTGCGCAGTGGGATCGCCCAGCAGCCGGGCGACCCAGCCATGCGCCACTTCGTGAAACACGATGGCAAAGACGATCGGCGGCACCAGCGCCGCCGCCAGATAGAGCGTATCGCTCATCGTCCAGCCGCCAGCCAGTCGTCCAGCAGCAGCCCATAGATCACCGTATCGCGCACGCGGCCCGTCCAGGTCTTGCGCTCGCGGCGCATCACGCCTTCCTCCACCGCGCCAAGCTTGCGCACAGCAGCGCGGCTGCGCGTGTTGATCACGTCGACCTTGAACACCACCCGCTCAAGACCGCAGGCAAACGCATGATCGATCATCAGGCGCTTGAGCCGCCGGTTGAAGCCGGTGCTGCGCAGTGCGGGCACGATGAAGCTGTTGCCGATCTCGATCGACCAGCCCGGATCGCCGAATGCGATCCACGCCGTCATGCCGACCACGGTGCCTTCCATCAGAACGGCATAGACACAGCGCCCCGGCGGGCTGGCGAGCAGGCTATCGAACTGCGGATCGAAATGCTCACCCACGTAGCAGAAGGGATAGATTTCCCAGATCTCGCTGTCCTGGGCGCAAGCCGCGCGCAAGGCCTCGCGGTGCGCCTCGCGCAGCGGTTCGATGCGCAAGTTGCCTTCCTCCAACGGGATGTAGAGTTCGCCGCCGCTCATGGTACGAAGACCTGAAGCGGGATGTGCCGGAAAGGGAGGCTTGCCATAACCTTGCTCACATAGGCATTGCGCGGCGAATGCCAAGCGCTGGCAGACGCCGCGGGTCGGCAAATTCGCGGCGAGCGTACCTGCTGGCACGTCGGTTATTGCCTCGTCACGCTGCGTTAACCCCACGTCTGCTTCAAGGATCGCCATGCACCGCCTGCTTCCCCGCTTGCTGCCAAGACTGCTCATCGCACTCACCGCGGTGATGGCGATGCTTCAGCCAGCGCAAGGCGCCGCCGGCGATCTGCGCTATGTGATCGACCGCAGCGCCAGCCATGTCGATGCCAAGGTCGCCTTCTTCGGGATTGCCTCGAAGACCGCGAAATTCCCCGACATGTCTGGCACCTTCAACCTCTCCTTCGCCGATCTCGAAGCGCTGGACATGGTCGTCGATATCGACGCGCGCACGCTTACCACCGGAGATTCGCAGACAAAGACGCTGCAAGGGAAAAGCTTCTTCGATGTCGCGCACCATCCCACGGTGCGCTTCGTCGGGCGGCGGCTGAAGATGACGGGCGAGAAGACCGCCGAGGTCGAAGGCGACATTACCGCGCGCGGGATCACCCGGCCGATCAAGCTCGCCGTGACGTTCTCGGTCCCACCCTTCTCCACCGGCGGCACGCAGCCGATCTCGATCGTCGGCACCGGCGTGATCGATCGCCGCCAGTTCGGGATGACGGCCTTTCCGTGGATTATCGGCTCGATGGTGAACGTGACGATCCGTGCGCGGATGGTGCCGGGTTAATCTTCTGAAGCCAGATCCCGTTGCACTTTGGGATCGGCGAGCAGCTTGTCGATATGGCCCGCCACATCGAAGCTCTCATCTGCCAGAAACTTCATCTTCGCCGCGTATTTCAGCCGCAGACGCTGGGCCACTTCCTTCTGGAAGAACGCCGTGTTGGTGCGCAGCGCCTTCAGCACGGCCTCCTCGTTCGCCCCTAGCAGCGGCTTGATATAGGCCGTCGCGTGGCGCAAATCGGGCGACATGCGCACTTCCGTCACCGAGACCGAATGCGCGGTGAGCACCTCGTCATGCACTTCCTGCCGCATCAGCAGTTCGGAAAGGATGTGGCGCACCTGTTCGCCCACCTTGAGCAGGCGGACCGAGCGGGTTTCCGGGGATGCGGGCTGCTTTGCCATGTATTCTGATCCTTCAGCCCATCTTCGCCAGTATTCGGGCGAGCGAGCGTACATTGCGCGCCGTGCCGCGCCGACCGAGCCGCCGTTCAAGAAACGCGCCCGTCATCCGGCTGGCCGAAACGCCTTCGACAAAATCAATATAGAGCGCGCGCGGGCCAAGTGCGAGCCTTTCGGGACCACGCGCCGTCTGATCTTCCACCAGCACGCGGAACTGCGCCGGATCGGCCTCGCCATCGAGGAACATGGTGTGGACGTTGGCGTCCGCGCCTTGCCCGGTGAACGGATTGTCCTCGATGCTGCTGCGGATTTCCTCCACGCTGCGCACCGCGACAATGCTGCGCATGTCGAACTTGGCGCGCACGAGACGCTCCAGCATTTCCTCAAGCCCCGCCGTCGGCCGCTCGTCATGATCAAACAGCACATTGCCGCTAGCCACCACCGTCTCGATGTTGGCGAGCCCCTCGCCCTCGAACGCCGCGCGCAGTTCCGCCATCGTCAAGCGATTGCCGCCGACATTGATCGAACCGAGCAGAGCGACGTAGCGGGGCATCACACGTGTGTCACAAAGATGTAGGCGAGGAAAAGGACCGGCGACCCGAACAGGATCGCCAGTCCAATGCAGCCAAAAACCTTCAACTTCCGATCAGGTTCATAGGCCACGTGCTCAACTCCTACAGCGTGCGCACGCGCTCCTCGACCTCGAAGACTTCAAGCTGGTCGCCCGGCTTCACGTCGTTCGTATCGGCCAGCACCACACCGCACTCGAGGCCCGCGCGCACTTCGGGCACGTCGTCCTTGAAGCGGCGCAGCGAGTGGATGAGCGTCTGCGAGATAATGACATCGTTGCGCGTAAGGCGCGCGTTGATGCCCTTGCGGATGAAGCCCTCGACCACGAGCAGACCCGCAGCCTTGTCGCGCTTGCCGGCGGGGAACACTTCCTTGACCTCGGCGCGGCCGACCACGGTCTCGATCCGCTCCGGCCCGAGCTGGCCGGCCATTTCGAGGCGGATGTCGTCGGTGAGCTGATAGATCACGTCAAAGTACTTCATGCGCACCTTGAAGCGTTCGACCAGTTCGCGTGCCTTTGCGTTGGGGCGCACGTTGAAGCCGATGATCGGCGCGCCGCTCGCCTGCGCGAGGTTGACGTCGCTTTCGGTGATCGCGCCCACGCCCGAGGCGAGGATGCGGACCTTGATCTCGTCGGTCGAGATGCGATTGAGCGCATTGACGATCGCTTCGGTCGAGCCTTGCACGTCGGCCTTGATGACCACGGGGTACTCGATGACCGCCTGCTTGGCGGCGAGCGCGGAGAACATGTTCTCCAGGCTTGTCGGAGCCTGCGCGGTGCGCTTGGCGGTCGCGCGTTCCTGGCGATAGGCCGCAACCTCGCGGGCACGCGCCTCGTTCTCCACCACCGTCAAGGTATCGCCTGCCATCGGCACGCCGCCGAGGCCAAGCACCTCGACCGGCAGCGAAGGCGGCGCTTCCTTGATCTGGCGGCCCTTGTCGTCAAGCATCGCGCGGACGCGGCCCGATTGGGTGCCGACCACCAGAATGTCACCGACCTTGAGCGTGCCGCGATTGACCAGCACAGTCGCGAGCGGACCCTTGCCCTTGTCGAGCTTGGCTTCGATCACGGTCGCTTCGGCAGCGCGGTCCGGATTGGCGCGCAGTTCGAGCAGTTCGGCCTGAATCAGGATCTTCTCGATCAGCTCGTCCATGCCCTGCCCGGTCTTGGCCGAAACCTCGACGTCCTGCACATCGCCCGACATTTCCTCGACCACGATCTCGTGCTCAAGCAGACGTTCACGGATCTTCTGCGGGTTGGCCTCGTGCTTGTCGGCCTTGGTGATCGCCACGATCATGGGCACGCCGGCCGCCTTGGTGTGGTTGATCGCCTCGATCGTCTGCGGCATCAGCCCGTCGTCTGCTGCGACCACCAGAATGACGATGTCCGTCACGTTGGCACCGCGCATGCGCATTTCGGTGAAGGCTTCGTGGCCCGGGGTATCGAGGAAGGTGATGTGATCACCGGCCTTGGTCTTGATCTGGTAGGCGCCGATATGCTGCGTGATGCCGCCCGCTTCGCCGCGCACCACGTCGGTGCCGCGCAACGCATCGAGCAGGCTGGTCTTGCCATGGTCGACATGGCCCATGATCGTCACCACCGGCGGACGCGGCTGCAGCGTTTCTTCGAAATCGACGTCGGCCGCGCTGTCGATATCGACATCCGATTCCGATACGCGCTTGATGTTATGGCCGAATTCGGTGACGAGCAGCTCGGCGGTGTCCTGATCGATGGTCTGGTTGATGGTGACCATCATGCCCATCTTGAACAGTGCCTTGACCAGATCCGCGGCCTTTTCGGCCATGCGGTTGCCCAGTTCCTGCACCGTGATCGCCTCGGGCACCACGACATCGCGGACCTGCTTCTCGCGCGGCTGCGATTGCCCGGCAAAGTGCGCGCGCTTTTCCTTCTCGCGCGCCCGCTTGAGCGCAGCGAGGCTGCGGGCGCGGGCGCCCTCGTCCTCGTTCAGCGCGCGGGTAACGGTGAGCTTGCCGGCCTGGCGGCGGTCGCCCGCACCCTTGTCACGCGGGGCATGCGCCGGCTTCTTCGCCGCCGGCTCAGGCCGCTTGGGCGCAACCACGGGGGTGAAACGGCGCGGCGCGGGCTGCGCAGGTTCGGCAGCAGCAGCAGCGGGTGCTTCGGCTTCGGCTGGCGCAGCCGGGGCCGCGACAGGCGCCTCGACCGGAGCGGGAGCCGGAGCCGGGGCAGCAGGGGCCTCGGCAACCGGGGCTTCGACCGGGGCAGCGACCGGCGCTTCGGCGGGAGCCGCAGCTTCAGCCTCACCGGCCTTGCGTGCTTCGGCGGCGCGGCGCGCTTCCTCGAGCGCGCGCAGGCGCTCTTCCTGTTCGCGGCGGTTCGCGGCTTCAAGCGCCTGCTGGCGGGCTTCCTCGGCCTCGCGCAGCAGCCGGGTCTGCATTTCCTGGCGCGTCTCGAGCGAGGCGGCACGCGGCGGGGGCGGAGGTGCAGGCGCGCGGACGGGCTGCGGCGCAGGTGCGGCGGGCGCGGCAACGGGCGCCTCGGCCGGTGCGCTGGCAGCAGCCACTTCACCCGGGGTGCGCGGCATCAGCTTGCGCCGCTTGACCTCGACGACGACCTTGTTGGTCCGCCCATGGCTGAAGGTCTGCTTGACCTCGCCGGCCTCAACCGAAGTCTTCAGGCCAAGCGGCCTGCGGCCGAGCGTCGGCTTCTTGTCATCGCTCATCGAAACTATATACCCTTCGTATCAATATCTTCGCACGCTGCCGAAGCAACGTCCGCCGTGTCTTGTTCAGACCCTAGAAAGTGCAGCAGGCGCCGCAGCGGCACCGCGACCCGCTGCGCCGCAGCGGCATCGACCAGCGCCAGGTGAACCACGTTGTCGCGGCCCAATGCCACAGACAGCGCTGCCCGGTCCAGCGGCAAGATGATGCCTTTGAGGCCGGTTCCTTCCGCTTCTTCGCCCACGCGCCAGGCCTGGGCCAGCTTGTTCGGACCGTCGGTTCCGGCATCGCTGGCATGGGCCAGCCATTTCACCGCACCGGCCCGTGCGCCTTGCGCGATCTTCTCGGTGCCAAGCAGCATGTTGCCCGCCCGCAGCTCGATGCCGAGGCGATCGGTCAGCGCGCGGGTGAGCGCAGCGCGGGTCCGCTCGGGGAGATCGGCCGGAATGGAAAGCGACGCACCCTTGAAGGCCCGCGCCAGCGCGCCGCGCAGCTTGCCATTGGCAATGGCGGTCGCAAGCTCGGCCTCGCCCACCCCGATCCACGCGCCCCGCCCTGGCGCACGCGCCAAGGCATCGGGAAGCACATCTCCGGTGGGTGAAATCGCCAGCCGCACAAGCTCGCCGCGCGCATCATGGCGCCCGGTCAGAACGCATTTCCGCTCCGGCTGGGCCTCCTTTGCGGAAGTCCCGGCCGGCTTGCTGCCAATCCTGTCGGAGCTCAGCGTGTCATTGTGAGGATTCCGCATGGGCGGCCTCCTCATTTGCCGGCTCGTCTTCGAACCAGTGCGCACGCGCAGCCATGATGATCTCGTTGCCCTGCTCTTCCGAGAGGCCGTACTCGCCGAGCACGCCGCCCTTGTCCTCGCTGCGCTCGCTGCGTTCGCGGTCGCGGCGGGTCTCGTTCGGGTTGTTGTTGCGGCGGCGCTGTTCGCCCCCGCGCTTCTTGGCAATGAGTTCGTCGGTGGCGAGATCGGCGAGATCGTCGAGCGTCTTGATGCCCGCCTTGCCGAGCGTGACCAGCATGGCTTCGGTCAGGTGCGGCAGCTCGGCCAGATCGTCCTCGACGCCAAGGCCGCGGCGCTCCTCGCGCTGCGCTTCCTCGCGGCGCTCCAGCGCCTCGAGCGCACGGCTCTGAAGTTCCTGACCGAGCTCCTCGTCGAAGCCTTCGATCGCGGCGAGTTCGGCGATGTCGATATAGGCGACTTCCTCAAGCTCGCTGAAGCCTTCGGCGACCAGCAACTGCGAAAGCGTCTCGTCCACATCGAGCTCTTCCTCGAACATCTTCGAGCGCTCGGCGAATTCCTTCTGGCGCTTCTCCGAAGCTTCCGCCTCGGTCATGATGTCGATGGCCGAACCCGTCAGCGACGAGGCCAGACGGACGTTCTGGCCGCGCCGACCGATGGCGAGGCTGAGCTGATCATCAGGCACGACGACCTCGATGCGGCTCTCTTCCTCGTCGATCACCACGCGGCTCACGGTCGCAGGCTGCAGCGCGTTCACCACGAACGTCGCGGTATCCTCGCTCCAAGGGATGATGTCAATCTTCTCGCCCTGCAGTTCCTGCACGACGGCCTGCACGCGGCTGCCCTTCATGCCGACGCAGGCGCCAACGGGGTCGATGCTCGAATCGCGGCTGATCACGCCGATCTTGGCGCGGCTGCCCGGATCGCGGGCGGCGGCCTTGATCTCGATGATGCCATCGTAGATTTCGGGCACTTCCTGCGCGAAGAGCTTCTTCATGAATTCAGGATGCGCGCGGCTCAGGAAGATCTGCGGACCGCGGTTCTGGCGCTCCACCTTCATGATCCAGGCGCGGACGCGCTCGCCCACGCGCGGCACTTCGCGCGGGATCTGCTGGTCGCGGCGGATCACACCCTCGGCGCGGCCGAGGTTGACGATCACGTGGCCGAACTCGACCGACTTGATGACGCCGGTGATCACTTCGCCCGCGCGGTCCTTGAACTCTTCGTACTGGCGATCGCGCTCGGCATCGCGGACCTTCTGGAAGATCACCTGCTTGGCAGACTGCGCATCGATGCGGCCCAGCTCAACCGCCGGCAGCGGATCGACCAGGAAATCGCCGACCTTCGCGCCGGGCTGGAGCTTGTCAGCTGCCTTAAGATCGATCTGCTTGAAGTAGTCCTCGACCTCTTCGACCACTTCGACGACGCGCCACAGGCGCAGATCGCCGGTGCGGGGATCGAGCTTGGCGCGGATGTCGTTCTCGGCACCATAGCGGTTGCGCGCGGACTTCTGGATCGCTTCTTCCATCGCCTCAATGACGATGGATTTGTCGATCATCTTCTCGGTCGCGACAGAGTTCGCGATCGCGAGCAGCTCGGCGCGGTTGGCGGAAATCGCACTGGCCATGGCTTAGTCTTCCTGTTCCTCAACGATGTCATCCACGCCGCTGGTATCCAGCGGCCGCGATGCGGCGATCAGCTTATCGGTCAGGATAAGCTTGGCATTGGCGACGAGATCGAATGGCACGTTGTATACCACGCCATCGTCCTCGATCGAAATCATCTGTGCAGCGGAATCGAAGCCGGCAAGATCACCCCGGAAACGCTTGCGGCCCTCCAGCAGCTCCGCCAACTCGATCCGCGCTTCGTGACCGGTCCAGGCGGCAAAGTCCTTTGCGCGGGTCAACGGGCGGTCGATCCCTGGCGAACTGACCTCGAGCCGGTAGGCCTCTTCGATCAGCACATCACCCGCTTCCTCCAGCGCATCGATGCGGTCGGACATGCGGCGCGAAAGCGCGGCGCAGTCGTCGATCACCAGCTGGCCGGTCTCGGGCCGCTCGGCCATGATCTGGAGCGTGTGCTCTTCATCACCGATCTCGCCGCCCTTGAAATAACGCACGCGCACGAGATCGAAGCCGAGGCTGGCAGCCTCTTCTCTGGCGATCTCGGTAATCCGTGCGATATCGTTCATGCGTGCTCCTGGGGCCCAGCGCAGCAAAGGCAGCGGGTCTGGTGCCGGCCCCTTTCGGCGCCAGCCCGGACTTTGCCTTCACAATGTCGGGATGAATTTGCCCTAGGCGCACGTCCCGAAAAAGGCAAGCGCCAAGATTGTGCGGCAGGACGCCCCTGAAAGTCGGTGAAATTTCCCATACTTTGGCATGACGATAAGCAGAACCAGTTAGCCGAGAATCCAGAAACCGCGCATTTCCGCCATTTCTCGCATTTGGCACGGCCTATGCAAAGCTCCTAGCATACGCCGGACAGACTGGACGGCGCCACACTCGGACCAAAGAAGGGAACCACCACATGACCACCATCCGCAACTTCACCGCCCCGATCTTCAGCGCTGCTGCCGCGATCGCTCTCTCCTTCGCTCTCGTCAGCGGCACGGTGACCAGCCCGGTCCAGAGCCCGCTGCACACCGCCACCGTCAGCTCGGTGTACGCAGCATGAGCGACCTGCGCTTCGAGGACCACGCAGTCCGCTCGTCCGCCCCTCGCGGGTTTCACCTCAACAAGCAGCGCGGCAAGATCATGGGCGTCAGCGCCGGGATTGCCGACTACTTCGGGATCGATGCCACGCTGGTGCGCGTCGCCTGGTTGATCGGCACGCTGGTCGGCTTCGGCTCGCTGATCCTGATCTACCTGGCCATCGGCCTGATCGCAGATTGAGCCGCCCCAGTAGCATCCCCCCAGCCTCCCCATTTGCACGTCGTGCAAGTGGGGATCGGCTGTTTGATCAGGCCGGGCGTCATGGCCTCCATCCGCGTTGGCCCTCCAAGCGCGCCGTGGTTAGCACTAGGGAAACCTGAAAAGCGTTTGAATTCATGACCTGACAATTTTCATTCGCGCTGATGGTTATCTTGCAGCAGAATTGCTATCCAATATCGGACTCCCGTAGAGTCGAACTTCATGGTTTCGATTGCATCCGCTGGAGGTAACCTCGCATGGCCGTTCAAGATCTGGTCGCTCCCTTTTCTCAGGTCGGTGTCATGGCGGGCTCCGCCAATGCCGCTGCCACGCAGGGCGCTTGCCACAATTTCTCGCTGCAATGGATCGCCGCGATGTATGCCGATTCCACGCCTGCCAATGCTGCCAAGCGGATGACCGCTCTGAGCAAGGGCAAAGGCGGTGCGGCAATGGTCACCCAGACGATTTTCGGCAATGAATGGACCCGCCAAAGCGCAGAGGCCGCCGATAAAGGCGTGGCAGCCTGGCGCGGCCTGCAATTTGTCGAGGATGTCGTCCCATACGAAGGCTATACGCAGGCACAGTTCCTTGATGGCCTCAACACCACCAGCATTGCCGGGGTGATCTACAGTTTCTGGTTTTCAGGCTCGGTGGTGGGCGCTTCGGGAGGGGCACATACGATCGCCTTCTTTCGCAAGATGAAGACCGGTCGCCTCGGCAAGGCTGACAACCAGATTTACTCCTTCGACCCCAATTTCGGCGAATGCCTCTCGGTAGAAGGCGCGATGGGCAGCTGGATCACCACCTTGCTCGCCAATTATGGCCCGTGCCAGCATCACTGGATGCGCGCCTTCTCGAAGATCTGAGCGCGCCCGCTGCCGGTGCTTTCACGGCACCGGTGGCGACACCAGCCCGAACTGGCGCAGCACCACGGCCTGCGCCAGCATCACCACCAGCCAGTATCCACAATCGATCAGCGCCGTGCGGCCAGAAAGCGCCCGCATGCGGTAGGACGCGGCAAGGCTCGGCACCACGAAGCCCAGCCAAATGACCACCGCGCTGCCGATCGTCATCGTCCACACGCTGCCCTTGGGTGGCGCGAGGATCAGTGCACCGGCCAGAATCGCGCAGAGCCAAGCCTCGGCGAGGAATGCCGTCACCAGCGTCCCTGCCCAACCCGGTCCAAGGATCCGCCGCCGATCCACCGCGATCTGATAGAGCGTCCCCAGTACCAACCCCATGATGGTCGCCGCCAGGATCGCCCCGCCATTGAGGACGATGTAGATCATCAGGCGTCTTCGGCGCTCGCAAAGGGCGAGAAGCTGATGTCGGTATCGAACACGTCGACACCTTCGTGCTGCTTGAGGAAGCCGACCACTGCGTAAGTCACCGGCGTCAACACGATCTCCCAGATCACCTTGAGCGCCCAGTTGGTGAACATCACGTGGATCACGTCCGCCGTCTGCCACGTACCGAGGAAAGCGATCGGATAGAACAGCGCGCTATCTACCGCCTGCCCGAAGATCGTCGAGCCCCAGGTGCGGGTGAACAGGTACTTGCCCCCGGTCCACACCTTCATCCGCGCCAGCACGAAGGAATTGACGAACTCGCCCGCCCAGAACGCCGTGACCGAGGCGATCACGATGCGCCAGGTGCTGCCGAACACCGAATCATAGGTCGTCTGGCACACCGCCCCGGCCGAGGTCTTTGCCACGATCTCGGCAAAGCGCGGATCGCCGCTCGATGCGCAGCCCCAGCCTTCCGATGGCGGCATGGCCACCACCACAAAGCTCATGAAGGCCATGAACAGCAGCGCGAAGAAACCCACCCACACGCAGCGCCGTGCGTGGGCATAGCCATAGACCTCGGTCAGCACGTCGCCCAGCACGTAGGACACCGGGAAGAACAGGATCCCCGCGCCAAACGTGTAGCCCCCTACCGTGGTGAGCTTGGCCGCCCCGATCAGGTTCGACAGCAGCAGGATCGCGACGAACGCGGCCATGAGATAATCGAAGAAACGGAAGTGGCGGCGGGCGCCGGCGCTGCCTTCAATGCGTGCGATGCGGTGCTGGTTCATGGTTTGCGTTGCTATCGTGATTTGCGCGGCAGGCAAAGCGGCCTTATGAGGCACGGCCAGAGGTAACTCTCCAAGGGACCACAGTGCGCGCCCTTAGCTCAGCTGGATAGAGCACCGGCCTTCTAAGCCGGTGGCCGCAGGTTCGAATCCTGCAGGGCGCGCCACCCCCCTCTCGCCATCGCGGCACTTTTTTCGGCAAACTCGGCCTAATTGGTTACCCGCATTCCAAACACGCGTTAACACCTCGCCCGTACCTCTCCTGCAACGATGGAGAGAACGCCATGCCGACAGAACGCTCCGGTCATTGCACCGAATATCGTTACCACGATGCGTATCTGCGCGCACTTCATCCAGCGTGATTACCCAGGCATCTGGCCGGATTCATTCCCCGAATACATGAACTTGCCGGCGGGATTGAGCGGACATCCAGATAATCCGCTCCGCCTCCGACCCTCGCCCGCCAGAAAACAAGCCAGCATCATCCGTCCACACCAAGCGCAAAAGCCCGATGGAGCCAGCCGTGAAGCAACAGAGTCCGTCTCAACATCCGCGCGACCCCCGCGAACGCCGGCTGCTGAAGGGGCACATGCAGACCGACCGCTTGCCGGGCTTCGAGATCGTCATCCGCAACATCTCGGCGCGCGGACTGTGCGCCACCTGCAAGGGCCTGCCGCCCCTCGTCGGCGAGTTCGCCGAGATCCAGTTGCCCGACAACCGCACGGTCATGGCCAATGTGCGATGGACAAACGACCAGATCTTCGGTGTCGAGTTCGAGGAACCGATCAATCTTGCCATCATGATGGATACCCTGCAGCGGCTACGTGATCTTGCTGATCGCAACGCGAGCTGGGAAGTGAAGTCGAAGCACCGCGTCAGCGATCACCGCCCCGACGTGGCGCTGCTGCGCCGCCTCTGAAGCCGTCCCGGCCGCCGGGCAGAAATCCCTTGGCAGATCAGAACACTGCATTTTCCACCAAAATGATTATTTCCCTCTCCTTGGCAGCAATTGAGCCAAACTCGCTGCCGCAATGGCACCGTTATCGATGGTGACTCCCGGCAAAGCCAAGTAGGCAACCCTTACTAGTGAACTTCTGCACGGGTCAGGGAAATGAACGATAGAACAGTAGTTTATGTCATTGAGGACAGCGTTCATCTGCGGGCCGAGATCTCGCATAATCTGGGCTCGCTGGGCATTCGCAGCATTGTCTTCAACGATGTCGGCGAACTCCCCGCGAAAATCGATCGCCCCGTCATCTTCCTGTTCCGGCACGAGTCTTCGTGCCGCACGCTGATCGATAAGTACCGGGCCGACCGCGCGCCGGTTTCGGCCAAGGTCGAATTCTCGTGCAATGCCGGTTTCGAGAAGGCCGTTGCCGCCATCCGCGAAGGCGCTTCGGATTTTGTGGTCTGGCCATCGGAGCCCGGCCTGCTCGACCGCGCCATTCGCCGCGCCGAGGACGATCTGCGCCGCAGCCAGCCCGCCAAGGTCATGGGTGGCCGCGCCAAGGAAAAGGTCGCCATGCTCACCTCCCGCGAACGCCAGGTTCTGGGCAAAGTCATCGATGGTTGCACCACTGAACGGATCGCCGCCAAGCTTTCGATCAGCCCTCGTACGGTCGACATCCATCGCCGCAACGTTCTCTCAAAGCTCAACGTGCGCAACACCGCGCAGGCCATCGTGATCGCGCTAAGCTCGGGCGAGTTCCAGCCTGCGAGCGAAGAGTTCGCCATAAACCCGGCCTATGCTTGATCGCTTTCCGGGCGCAGTGGCGCGCGGGGTGAGCGTCCTGGTATGCCGCACTCTCGATCGCCACGCGCCCGATGCGGTGATCAGGACGAACGGCTTGTTCCTCTATGGCCGGTGCCGCTTCTGCAGCAAGGTAATCACCCGCAGCGGCACAGTCGCCTGGCGCACGGCACCTGCCGTCGATGAGGCCTACCTCGCTGAAATGAGGAACGTTTCCCGGTAACCCCTTCGGGTCGCACAGAGCAACCTGCGGAAGGATTCGCGCGCAACCGTCCCCAAGTGTTGCGCGCCAAGAACAGAAGAGCGACGCCCGGCCATGCACCATGTCCGGGCGCAATGCCTCCGTCACTGACCTGACAGCGGGCGCAACCCTTGCCGGACTTTGCCCGTGATGATCGCATCCGTTGCGAGCGGGCGATCGCGTCATACGGTCACGACCTCGGAGCCGGGAGGGGCGAGTTCCCCGTCCTTCCCGGCCCTGCACTCGCAACCGGGTTAACACATATCAGAGGTTTGCGGTTCAAACCTGAGACGCGTAGTCTGGTTACACAGATCGCCATGTCGGGGGGCAAGGCACCTGAACCGGGTTAACCGGTCCACAATAGCAAGCGCCGTTCGTATAGGCGCCATAAGGGGGCGTGGGGACAATGGCTGAAAGGCGCATCGATGCGCGGGTTTGGCCGCCCGCAGCAGCAGCACTGGCAGCGGTTCTGGTGATCGCCGAGCTGCGGGCGACCGTCAGTTTTCCGGCCCTGGCCTTGATCGCACTCGCTTTCGTCGCACTCGTCTGGGGTGTTGTCCATCTGCTGGTGGTGCGCGCGCAGCTGCTCGGCCAGCTCGATGTCGCCCGCATTGCCGCCAATGCGATCGACCAGATCATCTGGATCGAGGCCTATCCTTCCGGCGAGACCGCCTTTGCCACGGCCACATATGAACAGGTCTGGGGGCACGATGCCCTCACCCTGTTCCAGGCTGCCGAGTCGCGGCTCGACGCCGTGCATGCCGCAGATCGCCAGCGCGTGCGGCGCGAGATTCGGGCCGGGCAGGCCGGGCTCGAAACCTTCCGAACCGAGTTCCGCATGAAGACCGCCTCGGGCGAAGAGCGCGTCATGCACGTCAAGTTCTACCCGCACGAACTCAAGGGCAAGCGCACCGGCTATTGGATCGGCTTTGCCACCGATGTCACCGAAGAGCGCCGCACCCACGCCAGCATGATGCGCAATCGCCGCGCGCTCAGGGCCCTCGCGCTGGTGAATGCCGCGATCTCGCGCGCGCAATCGCGCTCCGAACTGCACAAGCTGGTCTGCCAGAGCCTCATCGACGGCGAAGGCTATGCCGCAGCGTGGATCGGGCTCCGGGAAATCGGTCCGGTCGACAAGATCCGGGTCACCGCGCATGCCACAAGCCACGCGGACTACATCACCGCGCTGGATATCCGCCCCAATGATCCGGTGCTCGGCCAGGGCCCCACGGCCAGAGCAATGCGCGAGGGCGAGGTGTCCGTCTCCCTTTCCGTGGCGGAAGATCCCGAACTGGCGCCCTGGCGCGAGGCAGCGCTCAGCCGCGGCTTTCAGGCGATCGCCGCCTTCCCGCTGATGCACGACGGGCGCGCGTTCGGCACGCTCACGCTCTATTCCGACGAACCGGGCGCGTTTGCCGATGACGAGATCCGGATTCTCGAGGAAATGAGCGTCAGCCTCGCGCAGGGACTCGTGATGATCGAGGCCAAGAACGAGTTGCTGAACAGCCGCAAGATGGAGCTAATCGGCCAGATTTCCGGTGAACTTTCCCACGATTTCAATAACATTCTCGGCATTATTGCGACCCACGCGGAAATTGGCGGACGCGAAGCTGAAAGCGATGCCGCGCGCGATCGCTTTGGCCTGATCGCCCAGGCGGCGCTGCGCGGTGTCGATATCACGCGCTCGCTGCTGGGCATCGCGCGCCACCCGCGCGGCATCCCCGAAGTGGCCGACGTCAACAGCCTGACCTTGCGCCTCATCGCGCTGATCCGCGCCGCGGTCGGCCCCGGCATCGATGTGCAGGTGCAGCTCTGGGACATGCCGCTGCCGGTCGAGATCGATCCCGCCGGCTTCAACAATGCGCTGGTGAACCTTGCCATCAATGCCCGCGATGCAATGGGCGAGCATGGCGTGCTCACCTTGCGCACATGGCTCAGCGATGCCCCTGAAGGCTGCCCCAGCCGCGAAGGTCTGCCCGCCGGCCTGCGCACCGCGCCGCTGGTCATCGTCGAAGTTGCCGACACCGGCTCGGGCATGACCGAGGATGTGCGCGAACGTGCATTCGAGCCGTTCTTCTCTACCAAAGGCCCCAACAAGGGCACCGGGCTCGGCCTTGCGGCGGTGCTCGGCTTTGCCGTCCATCATGGCGGCACCGCCCGCGTGCTCAACAGCAGCCCCGAAGGCACCATCGTCCAGATCGTGCTGCCGGCGCGAACCGGCGCAGTTATTGCCGGAAGCCGCCCGCCACCGGTCGCGCTGCCCGCGCCGAAGCCCGCCAAGCTGCGCGTTTTGATCGTGGACAACGAGCCCGATCTCCTCAGCGGCATGGTCGAAACGCTCAGCCTTGCCGGCCACCTGCCGACCGGCTTCACCACCTCGCATCAGGCGCTTGAGGCCCTTTCACGCCAGAAGTTCGACGTGCTGATCTGCGATCTGCTGCTCGATAATGGCGAGGACGGCACCGTGCTTGCCCGGCAGGCCGCGCTGGGTGATCCGGGCATGCGCGTGATCGTCATGTCGGGCAATGCCGCTCGGCATGCCGAATCCGATCTTGCCTGGCCGCTGCTCGAAAAGCCATTCTCGGTCGATACGCTGATCCGCCAGCTACAAAACAGACAGATCGCACCAAAGGCGGACCTGACGCCTAGGCTGTAGCGCTATCCGCGAGCTTCGCATGGGCCGCCGACAGCGCTTGTGACAGCAGGCTGAGATCAAGCGGCTTGCGCAGCATGCGCCAGTGCGGCTGCAGCAGACTTTCGTCGGGCAGATAGCCGCTCATCAGGATGATCCCGATGCGCGGATGCCGCGCCTCCACTTCATGGGCAAGTTCGACTCCGCTGCGCTCGGGCATCACCACGTCAGTCAGCAGGATATCGAAATCGCCGTTCGCAAGCGCCTCGACCGCCTCCGCCGCATTGCATGCGGGAGTGGCGATATAACCGTCCATGCGCAGGATCTCGACCACGGCGTCAAGCGCGTGGACTTCGTCCTCGACGACCAGCACCCGCAAGGTCCGCGCCGTCCGCGGCCTCGCGATACCGGGCATGGGCGCGCTGAGCGGCTCCGCCACGTCGGTATCTCGGCTGATCGGCAAGTAGATGCAGATGTCGGTTCCCGTCTCCGGCAGCGCCGTGATCCTGGCATCTCCACCGATCGAACGCGCCCAGGTCCGGACCGAGCGCAGCGGAAAATCCGCGCCATCGGGCCGCGCCAGCACCTGCGGATCGAGCATGAGCCGCATGGCTTCCTCGTCGATCCCCGGGCCATCATGGATCACCTTGATCACGATCCAGTCCTCCCCCGGCATGTCCGCTTCGTCAGTCGGCCCCCTATCCGAACGATAGGTCGAAATCGTGATCGAGCCGCCTTCGGGCATCGCGCCGCGCGCATGGACGATCACGTTGGTCAGCATGGTGATGAGTTCGGTGCGCCCGACGCGGACTGCCGCCTGCGCCGCGCTGCCGATGAAATCGAGCGAGAAATCCGCCGGCAGCGCAGCGGCAAGGAAGGCGAGGTTCGATCGGATTGTCTGGTCGACCGGAAGCGGCGCCGCTTCCACGTCGCGGTGGCCGGTCAGCCGCTCCAGCGAGAGCACGAGGTCGCCCACATGCCGCGTCGCCGCTTCGATCGCGGCCCTGCCCGCCTCGGCACTGCCGCCTGACCGCGCGAGGTTCGCCACATTGAGCCGGATGATCGAGAGATAGTTGGCGAGGTCATGGACGATGTAGCGCCCGAGACGCTGCGTGCGGTCAAGCAGTTCCAGCGCTTCGGACTGCGCATTGGCCAGATCGATCGCCGCCTGCCGCGCTTCTGCCAGCAGGGCGCGCTGCATGCCGATCAGCGTCAGCGCCGGGACCGAGGCGTCGATCTGCGAGAAGTCCGAAATGTGCAGTCCCTGGCCTTCGATGATGAAGTCTTCGGGCACGATGTTGAGCGCCAGCAGGAATCCGCCGTCCTCGGTCGAGAAGACGATGCCGGCAAGGCGGATGTTCTTGCGCTTGCAGAACAGTTCGAGCCGTTCCGGCGTATCCGCCATCGCCGGGATCGCGACCTCAAGCGGTGCGGCGTGGTCATCGTCGCGGTCCTGCCGTAGTGAAAACAGATCCGCGATCTGCACACCCACCGCCACCGCCGTATCGCGGTTGTGGTAGAACGGGCCGACTGTCACCACGATGAGGTCCGCATCCACCTTGATGTAGGCGCGGAAAAGCGCCCCGAGCTGGGATTCGCGGATGGTGACGACCGGCTTCATCGCCGCTCAGGTCCGGTCAAGATGAATGGCGAAGTCGCTCGCATTCCCGCCGCGTTCGAACAGTTCCACCGTCCCGGTTTCGTTCAGCCGGTCCATCAGCCCTTCGAGCAGGCCGATCACGAATGTCTCCAGCCCGGTGCGGTCAGAGCGATAGCGCACCAGCAGGCGCTCGCGCGTCTCGTCGATCAGCGTGAAGGACGGCACCCGCGCATCGGGCATCGCCAGCACTACCGAGCGGTGCATGCGGTCGAGGTTGTTGATGAAGGTGACGAGGTCCTGCCCGGTAAAGTCCATGATCGGACCGAACGAGCTCAATTCTGCAAAGCGCACCCAATAGCGCCCGAACACGCGCAGCGCCTCGTCGACCTCCATGCCGAGGTGCGCGGCCGAGGCAGAGATCAGCGCAATGGTCTTGGAGTCGTCATAGACGCACAGGCTGATGAGATCGGCCGGGCCCGTTCCCGTCTCACGCTCGACCTTGGCCCACACGGAAGGACCGAGCCGATCGAGCATCATCTGCCGCAGGGCGCGGTGTGCCATTCCATACATGAACGTCGCGCTCCGCTTCAGGCCTGCCGCGCGGCCAGAACCGCTTCCTGCGCCGCCTCGGCCATCCGGTCGGCCAGCGTGGCGACCCGGGCCACCTGCTCGTCGATGCGGTCGAGCTTGGCAGTCAGGTACTCGGCCTGCTCGGGCGAGAGGCCGGGGCGCAGCGCTGCCCGCAGATTGCCCGTGGCAAGGCCGATCACATTGAGCGGCTGACGAAGCTCGTGCAGGCAGTTCGAAATCTGGCTTACATCCTCGATTGCCATGCGCGCTCATGTCCCCCTGAAACGACTGCCCGCCGCACGTTTTGCACTGATCACGGAATAATAAGCATATGCGGTAGCTTAACAGTAGTCGTAAGCATAACTAGTAAGCCAATCGATCAGGATCGGTGCCACATTGGCACCAATCTGGCGTTGATTGATGCGATTGCATTCGACATGCGCAGCTTTGGCGAGAACAAATTCCAAAGCGGATGTAATTCCCCTTACAAACGATATATAACGCAGGGTCATGAACGCGCGAGTGATTGCAGAGCGGGATAATGCACAGTGTCGGATCCTGGTCGTCGATGATGACCGGGCAACGGCCGAAGAGGTCGTGGAAGCCGCCCATCTGCTCGGTTACCAGTGCAACTACGCGCTCGATGCGGCCTCCGCCCTGCGCGCAATCGCCGAGAATGAGACCATCGGCATCGTCGTGACCGATGTGCAGATGCCGGGCATGACCGGGCTTTCGCTGCTCGATGAACTCTCCTCGCGCTTCGCCTCGCAGCGGCCGCTGGTCACGCTGGTGATCACCGGTTTCGGCAGCATCGATGTTGCCGTCGCCGCCATGCGCAACGAAGCAGTCGATTTTCTCACCAAACCGGTCTCGCGCGATGATCTCGCCGCCGCGCTGCGCCGCGCCATGCGCAAGTGGCTGCGGCTGTGCGGCGAACGCTCGCTCGCCGCGCTCAGCGCCAGCCTGCGCGCGCCCGTCAGCGAAGCGGGTCAGCCTGCCGCTCCCGCCGCCCCGCTCCCGCCGGTCGACGATGCCGAGTTGCTCAAGATCACCCGCAAGCTCGTGCGCATGCGCGAACAGCGCGGCCAGTACCTCAATCCCGCGCTATTCTCGGATCCGATGTGGGATATCCTGCTCGATCTCACTTCGGCCCGGCTTGAGCAAAAGACCGTTCCGGTCTCGAGCGTGTGCCAGGCCGCCGGCGTGCCAATGAGTACCGCGCTGCGCCAGATCCGCAGCCTTGTCGACATGAACCTGATCCGCCGCTGGTCCGATCCGCTCGACCGCCGCCGCGATCTCCTCGCCATCAACGACGAGGCGATGGAGGCGATGCGCCAGTACCTGACATACCTGAGAGACCGCATCGGCGTGTGATCGCCGTGGCAAAGTGCCGCGTAAAAGGGTGGTGCGCCCGGCGGGATTCGAACCCACGGCCCCCAGATTAGGAATCTGGTGCTCTATCCGGCTGAGCTACGGGCGCCCGCCTTGCCCTTTAAGGGGCAGGCTGGCGTCTGGCAATCGCGGGCAGTCAGTTCACCTCGCCGGGTGGCACCACGGGCACGATCACCGGTGCGACGGGCACGCCTTCCTCGATCAGGCTCTGCACTTCGGTGCGGCTCGCGCGGCCGTGGATCATCGCAGGATCCTTTTCGCCATAGTGCATGGCGCGCGCGTCCTCGGCGAACTTCTCACCAACCCAGGTCGAGGACTTGAGCATCTCGCTCTGCACTGCAGCAACGGCCTTGAGCATGGCGACCGCCTCGGGCGGCAGCGGCCCGTTGGCAACCGGCTGCGGCGCATCGGGGCGCGGCGCCGCCGGAAGCGCTGGCAGCTGGTTGCCCTTGCGCGTCAGGCGCGGCGCGGAAAGCGCCTTGTCCACTTCGGGCGCACCGCAGACCGGGCAGGTGACGAGCCCGCGCGCCTGCTGGCCGGCAAAATCATCGGAACTGGCGAACCACCCTTCGAACCGGTGTCCGCCCGCGCGGCATTCAAGATCGAATACAATCATGGTGCCCACGATGTAGGAATGGGCCGCCGGTTGGCAAGGCTGGGCACCTGCGCGCGCACCTCGGCAATTCGGGCAAGGTCGATATCGGCAAAGCCGATACCGCCCTGCTCGCCCATATCGAGCACCACATCGCCCCAGGGATCGACCACCAGGCTGTGGCCATAGGTCTCGCGCCCGTCCTCGTGGCGGCCGACCTGTGCGGCAGAGACGATGAATGCACTTGCTTCGATTGCCCTTGCGCGCTGCATCAGGTGCCAGTGCGCGCGGCCTGTCGGCACGGTAAATGCTGCCGGAATGGCAATGATGTCGCACTTGCGCTGGCCCAGCGCCTCGAACAGCGCGGGGAAGCGGATGTCATAACAGATGGCGAGGCCAAGGCGGCCGAGCGGGGTCTCCACCGTCACCACAGCCTCGCCCGGCTGATAGGCAGCGGATTCGCGCCAGGTTTCTCCGGTCGCAAGATCGACATCGAACATGTGGATCTTGTCATAGCGCGCGGCGATTTCGCCCGCAGGGGTGATCACGAAGGCCCGGTTGGCCCAGCGCGTGCCATCCGCCTTCACCGCAAGGCTGCCGATATGCACCCAGATGCCCGCCTTCGCGGCGGCATTGCGCACTTCGGCGAGCACCAGGCTTTCCGCCTCGGGCACCACATGCACCGACCCGCGCGCCCGGTCCCGATCGAGCAGGCCGGACATTTCGGGGGTAAACAGCATGACCGCCCCCTCCCCCGCCGCATCCTGCGCCGCGCGCGCCATCGCGCTCGCATTGGCGGCAGGATCGATGCCCGTCGTCATCTGCAGCAGCGCAATGCGCCGCGTGTCAGCGCTCATGCCGCAAGCATGGGATCAAGCTTGCCCGCCGCCTCTAGCGCCGCGAGATCGTCCGAGCCGCCGACCAGCTGGCCGTTGATGAAGATCTGCGGCACCGTCATCGCGCCCGGTGCCCGCGCCAGCATCTCGGCGCGCTTCTCGCCGCCGAAAGTGATGTCGTATTCGGTGGGGGTCACGCCCTTGCGACCAAGCAGCGCCAGCGCGCGGCTGCAATAGGGGCAACCCCACTTGGTGTAGATTTCGACCGTAGCGGCCGGGGCAGCAGCAGGGGTGGCAGGATCGCTCATGGGTACCTCTTGAAAACGCAAAATCGCTAACACACATGGTTGTTCGTGTCATGCGCCGCAAGGCGGGCGTGACCACAAGTGAACGGCCGGGCGCCAATTCGGGTCCGGCCAGAGTGCAGATTGCTCAAACCAGAGGATTGCTCACATGGAACGTTTCGATTTCACCCCCTACCGCCGCTCGACCGTGGGCTTTGACCGCCTGTTCGACCTGCTCGAACGCCAGGCCCGCGCCAGTGCCGGCGACAACTACCCCCCGTTCAACATCGAACGCCGCGGTGAGGACAACTACCGCATCACGCTCGCCGTTGCCGGGTTCAAGCCGCAGGATCTCGATATCACCGCGCAGCAGAACCTGCTGGTGATCAAGGGCCAGCGCGCCGAAGCGCAGGACGGCCATTTCCTCCACGTCGGCATCGCCAACCGCGCGTTCGAGCGCCGGTTCGAACTGGCAGACTTCGTCCGCGTCGATAGCGCAGACCTTGCCGATGGCCTCCTCATCATCGATCTCGTGCGCGAAGTGCCCGAAGCGATGAAGCCCAAGAAGGTGCTGATCGGCGGCAGCACTGCCAAGCCGCTCACCGTGGTCGATGGCGACGCCAGCGCAGCGGCATAACCAAACCCGTTCTCTCCAGCGGAAGGGGCGGTCCTGCAAAGGGCCGCCCCTTTTGCGTATCAGCGCGCTGCCGAAATCGCCCAGCGCCATGGCGCGAGGCTGCGGGCCTTGCCCCCCACGCTATAGCTCTGCGCCTCGGCCGAGACATTGACCTCGACGCGCACCCGGTCCTTGCCCGCAATCCGGCGGAAGGCGAAGACCTTGGCATTGCCGGTCTCGATCAGTTCCAGATTGCCCGGCTCCATCGCGCTCGAAAGCGCCGGATGCGCATGCTTGAGCGCCAGGAGCGAAGCATAGAACCCGGCGCGCGGCATCTTGCCCCACACGATCGGGTCCTTGTCGAAGAACTTGAGCCGCTTGTTCAGCGCATCCTCCTGCCCGCTGTAGACCAGCGGCATGCCCGGCAGCGTCGCCGCCAGCACCGCCATGGCATCGGCGCCCTCCCCGTAAAGCTCCTTGTCGGTGCCGTTCCACGAATTCTCGTCGTGGTTGCTGGTGAAGGTCATCCGCATCGCGCCCACCGGATAGCGGCGCGGCGGCGCGGTGTAGAGCTTCGCCAGATCGCGCGCATCCGCCTTGCCCTTCGCCACGTCGATGAGAAGGTGGTAGAGCTTCCAGTCGTAGGTCATGTCAAAGGCGCGCGCCTGCATTTCGGGCGTGTCGGCCTCGGCCAGCATGAACACCGGCTTCACCGCATCAAGCTCGCGGCGTGCCTGGTCCCAGAACGCAACCGGCAGCGTCCACGCGACATCGCAGCGGAAGCCGTCGATCCCGGTCTCAATCAGCCAGAACTTCATCGCGCCGATCATGCCGTCCCGCACGGCCTGCTTGCTGTAGTCGAGCCCGATCACATCGGCCCAGACTTCCTCATGGCCGTCGCTGAGGTCCTTATAGTGATAGCCCTCAAGCTCCCCCGCTGCATTGCGTTTGTACCAATCCGGATGCTCGCGGGTCCAGACATGGTCCCACCCGGTGTGGTTCGCCACCCAGTCGAGGATGACCTTGAAGCCCTGCCGGTGCGCCTCTGCCACAAGGTGCTTGAAATCCCCCATCGTGCCGTATTCGGGGTTCACCGCCAGATAGTCGCTCACCGCATAGTAGCTGCCGAGCGAGCCCTTGCGCTCCTTCTTCGCGATGGGATTCACCGGCATGATCCACAGCACATCCACGCCCATCCGGCGCAGGCGCGGCAAGTGCTTCTCGAAGGCGCGGAAGGTGCCCTCGGGCGTATACTGCCGGATATTGACCTCGTAGATCGTCGCCCGCTTCGACCATATCGGATGGCGCACCTCGCTCACCCCATCCGTGATCGGCAACGGTGCGGCTGCGTGGGCCAGCGTGGGGAGCGCAAGCAGCGCGGCGAGCGTGAGTTGGCGGATCATGCCGCCATGGTTACAGCCCCCCGCCGGTGAGGCCATACGGCATTCGTATACGCTTACCAGGCCTCGGCAATATCAACGAGCGCCTCGCGGTCGAGCACCGCCACGCGCCCGCCCTTCAAGGCCACGATCCCGCCGTCCGCCCAGGCCGAGAGCTGCCGGTTGATCTGCTCGCGCGACATGCCGGCAAAGCTGCCCAGCTCGCCCTGGCTGAGCGCGATCTTGAGGCGGGTTTCCTCCTCCCCGCCCATCATCAGCCGCAGCAGGAAGCGCGCGAGGCGAGGCCCCGTGGAATAGGCGCGGTCCGCCTCGATCACCGTGTTGTTCTGCCGCAGCCGCCGCGCCATCGCCTGCAGCAGCCGCATGGCAAGCCCCTGATGCTGGCCGACGATCCCGGCAAAGGCGCTGCGCGTCAGCCCCAGCGCCTCGACCGGCTCGATCGCCTCGACGCTCGCCGTGCGTTCGCCGCCATCCAGAAACGCGATCTCGCCCAGCACCGCGCCCGGCTCGGCATAATCGAGCACGATCTCGCGCCCATTCGCCGCCACCATGCTCACCCGCGCGAGGCCCTTCAGCATGATCCACAGCGTATCGCCGGGATCGCCCTGCAGGATGATCGCGCTGCCCGGCTTGAAGCTGCGCACCGTGCCGCGCGCCGCGATATCGGCCAGTTCCTCGCTCGAACAACCGGCCAGCAGGCTCGGCGCGGTCAGGGTCTGGGCAAGTGTGGCAGCGTCCAAGCGAAAGTCCCCCTGTGACGCCGCCCGCCGGTCAGACGTGGCCCTCAGACCAATCTGGCCTGCTTCACCGCGGCGGTGATGAAGCTCTTGAACAGCGGATGCGGCTCGAACGGGCGGCTTTTGAGTTCGGGATGGAACTGCACCCCGATGAACCACGGATGGTCCGGCCGCTCGACGATTTCCGGCAGCAGCCCGTCGGGCGACATGCCGGAGAACACGAGCCCTTCATGTTCCAGCCGCTCGCGGTAGGCGACGTTGACTTCATAGCGATGCCGGTGCCGTTCGCTGATCGCGTCCGCACCATAGATCTGCGCGACATGGCTGTTGCCCGAAAGCTGCGCCTCATAGGCGCCAAGCCGCATCGTGCCGCCAAGATCGCCGCCCGCCGCGCGCGTCTCAAGTCCCTCGGCCGTCATCCACTCGGTGATGATGCCCACCACCGGCTCCTCGGATGGCCCGAATTCGGTCGAGCCCGCGCCCGCGATCCCCGCGAGGTTCCGCGCGCCTTCGATGCAGGCCATCTGCATGCCAAGGCAGATGCCGAAGAACGGCACGCCGCGCTCGCGCGCAAAGCGCACGCTGGCGATCTTGCCCTCGGTCCCGCGTTCGCCGAACCCGCCAGGCACCAGAATGCCGTGCATCGGCTCCAGATGCGCCGCGATTTCGGCATCGTCCTTCTCGAAGATCTCCGCATCGATCCAGCGGATATTGACCTTCACGCGGTTGGCCATACCGCCATGGACCAGCGCTTCGTTCAGCGACTTGTAGGCATCCTGCAGCCCGACATACTTGCCGACGACCCCAATGGTCACTTCGCCTTCGGGGTTCTGGTGGCGGTCGACGATATCGGTCCAGCGCAAAAGCTCCGGGCCCGGGCTGGAAAGGCCGAAATGGCGCAGCACTTCCGAATCGAGCCCCTCGCCATGATACTGCAGCGGCACTGAATAGATGCTCTGCGCATCAAGCGCGGGGATCACCGCTTCCTTGCGCACGTTGCAGAACAGCGCGATCTTGGCGCGCTCGTTGTCCGGCAGCGGTTTTTCGCAGCGGCACAGCAGGATATCGGGCTGGATGCCAAGGCCCGTCAGCTCGCGCACCGAATGCTGGGTCGGCTTGGTCTTCAGCTCGCCCGCGGCGGCGATATAGGGCACCAGCGTCACATGGACGAAGCAGGTCGCCTCGCGCCCCAGTTCGTTGCGCATCTGGCGGATCGCCTCGATGAACGGGAGGCTCTCGATATCGCCGACCGTGCCGCCGATCTCGCAGAGCACGAAATCAAGGTCGTCGGTCTCGTCGCGCGCGAAGTTCTTGATCGCGTCGGTCACGTGCGGGATCACCTGCACCGTCGCGCCCAGATAATCGCCGCGACGCTCCTTGGCGATGATGTCGCGGTAGATGCGGCCCGAGGTGATGTTGTCAGACTGGCGCGCCGAAACCCCGGTGAAGCGCTCGTAGTGCCCGAGGTCGAGGTCCGTCTCCGCGCCGTCGTCGGTCACGAAGACCTCGCCGTGCTGATAGGGGCTCATCGTGCCCGGATCGACATTGAGATAGGGATCGAACTTGCGGATCCGCACGCGGAAGCCACGCGCCTGCAGCAGGGCCGCGAGGCTCGCTGCCATGAGGCCTTTGCCAAGCGAGGAAACCACGCCGCCGGTGATGAAAATGAACCGCGCCATGGGAGGAGAGCCTTATCGTCTGAAGCTCCGGATACGCAAGCGGTCAGCGCCGGATTCCGGCTGGCAATCCACAGGCGTATCGAGCAGGCGTACACGAACAAGTGTTCCCGTCCGCCGCAAGGCGGGCAGGAACACCGCGAAAATGCTGCCGGGAAATCCGGCGGTTATGCGTTACTGCTTGGCGCCGCCGGCAAGCGGATCAGGCGCAGCGCTCTTGGCCGGTGCAGTCTTGCCGGGCGCCGCCGGAGCAGGTGCCGCCGGTGCAGGCTGGGCCTGCGCAGGGCCAGCCGCCGGTACACCCTGCGCGGGTGCCAGTGGATCGGGCGCGGGAACGGCCGGGGCCGTGCGCTGAAGCGAGGTGTCGATCTCGCGATCCGAGGTCGTGCCCACCGCCAGGGCCGCCAGCACGATGCTGAGGCCGACAAAGGCTGTCGCCAGCACGGTTGTCGCGCGGGTCAGGAAATCGGCCGCGCCGCGCGCCGACATGAAGCCCGCCGGGCTGCCGCCGACGCCGAGGCCGCCACCTTCCGACTTCTGGATGAGGATCACGCCGACAAGCGCGGCAGCCACCAGCGCCTGCACGACGGTAAGGAAAATGAAGAGTGACATCGCGATCTGCCTGAAAAGAATGCGCCGCATCTAGGGCGATGGGGCCCGCTGCGCAAGGGCGCAGCATACCCGGTCACCCTGCGCAAGGGCGCAGCATGCCCGGTCACCTGCGCGCCGCTCAGTCTTCCGGCTTCGAGGCTGCGGCCACGATCGGCAGGAAGGCATCGGCGGTCAGGCTTGCGCCACCCACCAGCGCACCGCCCACGCCCGCCGCCGCGAGCAACCCGGCGGCGTTCTCGCCATTGACCGAGCCGCCATAGAGAATGCGGACCTTGTCCGCTTCCCCGCCGAAAATCGCGGCAAGGCGCGTCTGCACCGCCGCGTGCATGGCGATCACGTCTTCCACCGCGGCGACGCGGCCAGTGCCGATCGCCCAGACCGGCTCGTAGGCCAGCGCCAGCCGCCCGGCCGCCACCGCCGCGCTCTCGCTCGCCGGAACCGAACCCTCGACCTGGCGGGAAACGACCGCTTCGGCCTTGCCAGCATCGCGTTCTTCCAGCGTCTCGCCCACGCAGATGATCACGCTGAGGCCGGCTGCCAGCGCGGCTTCGGCTTTGGCGCGCACCAGCGCATCGTCCTCGCCGTGGTCGCGGCGGCGCTCGCTGTGGCCCAGGATCACGAAGTCTGCGCCGATATCGGCCAGCATCGAGGCGGAAACGTCACCGGTATGCGCGCCCTTGGCCGCAGTGTGGCAATCCTGCCCGCCGACGCCGATCGCGCTCACAGCCTCGCGCAGGGCCCCAAGGAACGGAAACGGCGGCGCCAGCGCGATCTCCACATCGGGATAGCGCTGCGCCGCGCGGTCGATCGCCCGCGCTTCGGCGAGCATGACCCGGCTGCCGTTCATCTTCCAGTTGCCGACGATGTAGGGACGCTGGCTCATAAGACCTTGCACACGATCACTGGTTGATTCCTCCTGATGTCCGGGCCGCTATCAAACCCAGGCAGGGTTTGCAAAGCGCGTCTAACGCAATGCCGGTGATTATAACTTATGGCAGGCCCCGATATCGCTACCCGGCGGCGTGGTCTGCGCCGCCATCAAGCCGCGCAGACCATTGCGGGAATTTGCTTTGCCCCCTAATGCGCGCCAAGGATACCATCCGTCCTGATTGCTGCTAACCCTCACTACTGATGACAGGCCCCGATGCTCGGCTTAATCCGCTCTCTGACCAAGTCCCGTATCGGCGCCCTCATCGCGATGGTGTTCCTCGGGCTCATCGCGCTCTCGTTTGCGGGGGCTGACATTTCCGGGGCCAAATTCGGCGGTGCCAACAATTCTGACCGCGCGGTGACGGTCGGCTCAGCGCACATCGGCACGGTCGATGTGCAGAAGGCGATGAGCAACGCGCTCGAAAACGCCCGCGCCGATAGCCCGACGGTCACGATGAAGGACTTCGTCGCGCAAGGCGCGCTCGAACAGGTGGTCGACAGCCTGATTGACCGCGCAGCGCTGATGGAGTGGGCGGGCCAGAGCGCGGTCGGCATGGGGGTAAGCGATCGCCTGATCGACAGCGAGATTGCCAAGATGCCCGCCTTCCAGGGCGCGGACGGCAAGTTCAGCCAGGCCGCCTACAAGGCTCTGCTCGGCCAGAAGGGCATTTCCGATGCCGCGCTTCGCGACGATGTTGCCAAGGGGCTGATGGCGCGGCAGGTGCTGATCCCCGCCGGTGTCGGCGCAACGATGCCGCAGAGCGTGGTGCTGCGCTACGCCGCAGTGCTCAAGGAAACGCGCGAGGGTGCGGTCCAATTGATCCCCTCGTCCGCCTTCGCCCCCAAGACGGTGCCCACGGATGCCGATCTTGCCGCGTACTACAAGACCAATGGCGCGCGCTATCAGCGGCCGGAACGCCGCACGATCCGCTATGCGGTCTTTGACGAGTCCTCGATCAAGAACGTGCCCGCGCCCAGCGATGCCGAAGTTGCCACGCGCTACAAGCTCAACGCCGCCGCCTATGCCTCGACCGAAACCCGCGCCTTCACGCAGGTGATCGTCCCGACCGAGCCCGCCGCCAAGGCGCTCGCCGCCGAAATCGCGGGTGGCAAGTCGATCGAAGCTGCCGCTGCCGCCAAGGGCCTCTCGGCCCGCAAGATCCCTGCTGCAAAGCGCGCGACGCTGGAGAGCGAAGCCTCCTCTGCTGTCGCCGCTGCCGTCTTCACGACGGCCAAGGGCGCCCTCGCCGCACCCGCCAAGGGCGCACTGGGTTGGTATGTGATCCGGATCGACAGCGTGATCCAGACCCCGGGCAAATCGCTTGATCAGGCACGCGCCGAAATCGTCGCCGCGATCGCCGCAGAAAAGCGCAAGGCCGCGCTCGCGGACCTCTCGGCAAAGTTTGACGAGGCCTTCGGCAGCGGCACCGGCCTTGGCGATGTGGCCAAGAGCGCGGGCCTCACCGTGATCACCACCGATCCGCTCGAGGCCAACGGCGCGGTTCCCGGCCGTTCGGATATCAAGCCCAACGCCGATGTCACGCCGCTGCTGGCAGCCGCGTTCGGCATGGAGCGCGAAGGTGAACCGCAGGTTGCCGAGATCAAGGCGGGCGAACGGTACGTGATCTTCGATGTCGGCCAGATCACCCCTGCCGCCCCGCCACCGCTCGCCGAAGTGAAGGACAAGGTCGCCGCCGATCTCCAGACCTCGCGCGGCTATGGCGCGGCCAAGGCGGCGACCGACAAGCTCATGGCGGCGCTCGCGAAGAAGGTGCCGCTTGCCGAAGCGATCAAGACGCTCGGCGTCGCCGTGCCCCCCGCGCAGCCGGTCAACATTCCGCGCGAACAGCTCAACGCGATGCAGCCCAAGATCCCCGCCACGCTCCAGCTGATGTTCGAGATGGCGCAGGGCACGTCCAAGAAGCTCGAAGCGCCGGACAAGGCCGGTTTCCTCGTCGTGGTCCTCAACAAGGTCACTCCGGGTGCAGTCAAGGCGGATGATCCGTTCGTCGCGCGCGCTCGCATCGAACTGGGCCAGCTCACCGGCCGCGAATATGTCGACGAACTGCGCGCCGCGGTGCGCGAGGCCGTCGGCGTGAAGCGCAATGATGCCGCCATCTCGGCGCTGCGTACGCAGCTCATCGGCGGCCAGTAAGGCCGTGGCGGCGGCGACGGACATCATGGAGCCCGGCATTGCGGGCCTGCTGCCCGATGGCGGCACCTCCGCCCGCGCCGCGCTGGCCGCCGGTCGCCCCGCCCTCGTCTGGCGCAAGCTGATCGCCGATACCGAAACCCCGGTCGGCGCCGCGCTCAAGCTCATGGTGCCGGGCCGGGGCGATTTCCTCCTCGAATCGGTCGAAGGCGGCGAAGTGCGCGGGCGCTACAGCCTGCTCGGGCTCGATCCCGATCTCGTTTTCCGCGCCGAAGGCAGCGAGGCGGTCATCAACCGCCATTGGCAGACCGACCGCGATGCCTTTGCCCCGCATCCCGAGCCCGCACTTGCCGCCCTGCGCAGCCTCGTCGGCGAATGCCGCATCGATGTGCCCGAAGGCCTGCCCAAATCGCTCGCCTGCCTGGTGGGCTATTTCGGCTACGAAACCATCGGCCTCGTCGAAAAGCTCCCCCGCGCCCCCGCCAGCGCGCTGGAACTGCCGGACATGCTCTTTGTCCGCCCCAGCGTCGTCCTCGTGTTCGACCGCCTCTCGGACGAACTGATCGCCGTCGCCCCGGTCTGGCCCTCAAGCCAAACGGCTCAGGGCGCGCCCGAACGCCTCGTCGCCGCTGCCGCTGACCGCATCGACGCCGCCCTCGCGCGCCTGGCTGATCCCGTTCCCGCCGATCCGCGCCTCGAATCGGCCGAGCCCGGCGAGCGTACGGCAGTCATGGCGCCTGAGGACTACGCTCGCATGGTCCTGCGCGCCAAGGAGTACATCGAGGCCGGAGATATCTTCCAGGTCGTGCTCGCCCAGCGCTTCACCGTCCCCTTCCCGCTGCCGCCCGCCGCGCTCTACCGCTCGCTTCGCCGCATCAACCCCTCGCCGTTCCTCTACTTCCTCGATCTCCCCGGCTTCGCCCTGATCGGCTCCAGCCCCGAGATCCTTGTGCGCATCCGCGACGGCGAAGTCACCATCCGCCCCATCGCCGGCACCCGCCCGCGCGGGGCAACCGAGGCCGAGGACCGCGCCAACGCGCAAAGCCTCCTCGCCGATCCCAAGGAACGCGCCGAACACCTCATGCTGCTCGATCTCGGCCGCAACGATGTCGGCCGCGTCGCCGCCGCCGGCACGGTCAAGGTGACGGAAAGCTACACGATCGAGCGCTACAGCCACGTCATGCACATCGTCTCGAACGTGGTCGGCAAGCTCGATACGTCCCGCGCCGATTCGGTCGATGCCCTGTTCGCAGGCTTCCCTGCCGGCACCGTCAGCGGCGCGCCCAAGGTGCGCGCCTGCGAAGTGATCGCCGAACTCGAACCCGAAACCCGCGGCGCCTACGCCGGCGGCGTCGGCTATTTCGCGCCCGACGGCTCGGTCGACAGTTGCATCGTCCTCAGAACCGGCGTGCTCAAGGACGGCGTGCTCCATGTGCAAGCGGGCGCCGGCATCGTGGCCGACAGCATCCCCGAATACGAACAGCGCGAATGCGAAGCCAAGTCCGGCGCACTCTTCGCCGCCGCCCGCGAGGCTTTGCGCGTCGCATCCGAACCCCGCTTCGGCCAGTAAGCCACGCAGTTTAAGGTACTTTGGCCATGATCCTCGTCATCGACAACTACGACAGCTTCACCTGGAACCTCGTCCACTATCTCATGGAGATGGGCGCGAAGGTCGAAGTCGTGCGCAACGATGCGATGTCTGCAGGCCAGGCCATTTCCACCGGCGCGCAGGGGTTCCTGATCTCGCCCGGCCCGTGCACGCCCAACGAAGCAGGCATCAGCCTCGATCTCGTCGGCGCCGCTGCGGATGCCGGCGTGCCGCTGCTCGGCGTGTGCCTCGGCCACCAGTCGATCGGCCAGTATTTCGGCGGCCAGGTCGTGCGCGGCGGGCTGATGCACGGCAAGACTTCTCCCGTCACGCATGATGGCAGCGGGCTCTTCGCGGGCCTCCCCTCGCCCTTCACCGCCACGCGCTATCACAGCCTCGTGGTCGAGAACGTGCCCGAAAGCCTCGTCGTCAACGCCACGTCCGACGACGGCCACGCCATGGGCTTCCGCCACACCTCGCTGCCGATCCACGGCGTGCAGTTCCACCCCGAATCGATCGCGACCGAACACGGTCACGCGCTCCTCGCCAACTTCCTGAAGATGTGCGGCATCACCGCGAAGATGCCCACGCACCTGGCGGCATGAGCGCGCTTCCCGAAGTCACCGATAAGCCGTTCGAGGAAGCGGAAGCCGAAGCTGCGTTCAGCGCAATGCTCGATGGCACCCTGCCGGACGAGAGCATCGCGCCCTTCCTCGTCGCGCTCGCCGAACGCGGCGAAACCGCCCCCGAAATCGCCGGCGCAGCCCGCGCCATGCGCGCCCGGATGATCCCGATCATCGCCCCTGCCAATGCCATCGACGTCTGCGGCACCGGCGGCGACGGCCACCACACACTCAATGTCTCGACCGCCGTCAGCCTCGTCGTCGCGGCCTGCGGCGTCCCCGTCGCAAAGCATGGTAACCGCGCCGCCAGCAGCAAGGCAGGCGCGGCGGACACCCTCGAAGCTCTCGGCCTCAATCTCGACCGCGCCGCCGAAACCGCCGAACTGACCCTCGGCGACCTCGGCATCTGCTTCCTCTTCGCCCAGCGCCACCACCCCGCGCTCGCGCGCATCGCACCGATCCGCAAGGCGCTCGGCCGCCGCACGATCTTCAACCTCATGGGACCGCTCGCCAATCCGGCTGGCGTGCGCCGCCAGCTCGTCGGCATCGCGCGGCCCGCCTACGTGCCGATCTATGCCGAAGCGATCCGCTGCCTCGGCACGGAACACAGCTTCGTCGTCTCGGGCGATGAAGGCCTCGACGAACTCAGCCTCGCGGGCGGCAACGAACTAGCGCAAGTGAAGGACGGCAATGTCCTCATGCGCCGCGTCAGTGCCTCGGACGCGGGCCTCTCCAGCGCTCCGGTCGATGCCCTGCGCGGCGGCGATCCGGCCTACAACGCCGCCGCCCTGCGCGCGCTCCTGCAAGGCGAACCCGGCCCCTACCGCGACGCCGTGCTCCTCAACGCCGCCGCCGCGCTGATCGTCGCGGGCGAAGCGTCTGATTGGCATGAAGGGGTGGAAGAAGCCGCCGAAGCCATCGACAAGGGGCTGGCCAATGCCCTGCTCAACTGCTGGATCGCGGCGGTGAAGTAAGGGATGGTGTCGCGCAGAGGCGCGGAGAAGGAAGTAAGGGGTTCGCGCAGAGTTCGCAGAGACCGCAAAGAGGCTGCGCGCCGCAGGCATTCATTGCTCTCTTCCAGATAGAACTGGCGACAGCGGCTTCGCCGCAACAAGATATCTCTGCGAACTCTGCGAACTCTGCGCGAACCCAATCCCTTCCTCTTCTCCTCCGCGCCTCTGCGCGTCTGCGCGAAACAATCTTCCCTTGCGCAGCCTCACAACCTACAGCCCAAGCAAATGACCGACACACTCACCAAAATCTGCGACACCAAGCGCGAGGAAGTCGCCGCCCGCAAGGCCGCGTCCACGCTTGCCGATCTCGCCGCCCGCGCCAGCCAGCAAACCGCCCCGCGCGGCTTCGAAGCTGCCCTGCGTGCCCGCGCCGAGTCCGGTTTCGCTCTCATCGCCGAAATCAAGAAGGCCAGTCCCTCCAAGGGCCTGATCCGCGCCGATTTCGATCCCCCCGCCCACGCCCGCGCCTATGAAGCAGGCGGCGCCACCTGCCTTTCGATCCTCACCGATGCGCCCTATTTTCAGGGCCACGAGGATTACCTCATCGCCGCCCGTGCCGCCTGCAATCTGCCGGTGCTGCGCAAGGATTTCATGGTCGATCCGTGGCAATGCGCCGAAGCCCGCGCGATCGGGGCCGATGCCATCCTGATCATCGTTGCTGCGCTCGATGATGGCCAGATGGCCGAAATCGAGGCCGCCGCGCGGGAACATGGCATGGACGTGCTCGTCGAAGTGCACAACGAAGCCGAAATGGAGCGCGCCGCGCGCCTGCAATCGCGCCTGATCGGGGTGAATAACCGCGATCTCAAGCGCTTCGTCACCGATCTCGGCACCACCGCGCGCCTCGCCCCGCTGGCACCCGAAGGCACCTTGCTGGTGGCCGAAAGCGGCATCGGCGGCCACGCGGATGTGCTGACGCTGGCGCAGGCCGGAGCGAAAGCCTTCCTCGTCGGCGAAAGCCTGATGCGCCATGCCGATGTCGCTGCAGCAACCCGCGCGCTGCTGAATGGCTGAGATCAAGAGCGCGCGCGCTCTCAAGCTGTTCTTCGATGGCGGCTGCCGCCCCAACCCCGGCATGATGGAAACCGCCGTCGCGGCGCGCGGACGCATCTGGCACCGCCCGGCCATCGGCCATGGCACCAACGATGAAGCCGAATGGCAGGCCCTGCTCGATGCGCTGGATGTGGCGAGCGGGCTCGGCGCGGCTGACGTCGTGCTCCTCGGCGATTCCGCCATGGTCGTTGCGCAGGCCAGCGGCACGCTGAAGCCCCGCCCTGCCTTCACCCGCTTCCACGCCCACTTTCAGGAGCAGGCCACCCGCTTCACCCGTATCCGCATCCGGCGCATCAACCGCACGCAAAACCTTGCCGGAATCGCTCTCGCTAAGGCTTGGCCCAGATGAAAACCTTGGGATTGATCGGCGGGATGAGCTGGGAAAGCTCCGCCGAATACTACCGCCTGATCAACCAGGGCGTGCGCGATCGGCTCGGCCCCACGGCCTCGGCACGCCTCGTCCTGTGGTCGTTCGATTTCGCCGAGATCGCGGCGCTGCAGGCTGCCGGCCAATGGCGCGCGCTCGATGCTCTGATGGTCGATGCCGCCCGCCGGCTCGAAGCGGCTGGTGCAGAAGCCCTCGTGATCTGCACCAACACGATGCACAAATCGGCGCCCGAAATCGAGGCGGCATGCGCCCTCCCGCTGCTCCATATCGCCGATCCCACGGCAGAGGCGCTAAAGGCCGGCGGCCACACCAGGGTCGCCCTCCTCGGCACCGCCTTCACCATGGAGCAAGCCTTCTACCGCGCCCGGCTCGAAGAGCGGCACGGCCTCGAAGTATTGGTGCCGGAGGCTGAAGACCGCGCCCTCGTCCACCGCGTGATCTACGAGGAACTCGTCGCGGGCCGGATCGAGGAGGCCTCCCGCGAAGCCTATCGCGCCGTGATCGCTCGCCTCGTGGCACGCGGGGCCACTGCGGTGATCCTCGGCTGCACCGAAATCATGCTCCCCGTCGGCCCGGAAGACAGCGCGGTGCCGCTCTTCGATACGACCCGCCTGCACGCCGAAGCCGCTGTCGCGCTGGCTCTGGGCTGACGGCGCGCTATCAGCATTGCCATCTGTCCTACAGCCAAGCCTTGTGGCATCACGCAGCCATGAAACCGCGCATTTCCTTGGTGCTTGAGCCACTTTTCCGCCCCGAAGACCCCGCCCTCGCGTTCTCGCTCAGGACTGTGTCAACTGTGTCAACTTTGTTGGATTTCAGGGCATGAGCGAGCTTACCCACCTCGATTCGCAAGGCCGCGCCCGCATGGTCGATGTCGGCGGCAAGGCCGAGACGCAGCGCGTCGCCGTCGCCAAGGGCCGAATCCGCATGAATGCAGCCACGCTCGCCGCGCTGCGTGATGGCACCACGCCCAAGGGCGATGTCCTCGCCGTCGCCCGCATCGCCGGGATCATGGCGGCCAAGCGCACGGCCGAGCTGATCCCGCTGTGCCACCCGCTGGCGCTCGATGCCGTCAGCGTCGAATTTGCTTTCGTGGAGGACGGCGTCGAGGCCCGCGCCACCGCCTCGCTCACCGGCCGCACCGGGGTCGAGATGGAAGCCCTCACCGCCGTCTCGGTCGCGCTCCTCACCGTCTACGACATGGCGAAAGCCATCGACAAGGGCATGGTGATCGACGGTGTGCGCCTGATCGAAAAGCGCGGCGGCAAATCCGGCGATTGGCGCGCGCCGTGAGCCAACCGCAGGCACCGGCTCGCCCCAACCCGCCCCTTGCGCTTGAGGAAGCGCAGCGCCGCCTGATGGCCCTCGCCCCCGCGCTCCCTATCGAGCACCGCGCCACCGCCGATTGCCTCGGCTTCCATCTTGCCGAGCCGCTCGCAGCGCTGCGCACGCAGCCCGCTGCCGATGTTTCCGCGATGGACGGCTACGCCCTGCGCGCCGCCGATCTCCCCGGTCCCTGGCGCGTGATCGGCGAAAGTGCCGCTGGCCGGCCCTTCGCGGGCACTGTCGGCCCGAGCGAGGCCGCGCTCATCAGCACCGGCGCGCTTGTCCCCGCCGGCGCGGACATGGTGCTCATCCAGGAAGATGCATCGCGCGAGGGCGATACGCTCACCCTCACCGGCACGCCGCCCGAGCCGCCTTCCCGCCATATCCGCCCCGTCGGCATGGATTTCCGCACCGGTGATGTGCTGATGGCCCCCGGCACGAAGATCGGCGCCGCGCAGATCGCATTGGCGCTCACCGCAGGCCACGCCCACTTGCCCGTGCGCCGCCAACTCCATCTCGCGGTGATCGATGGCGGCGACGAACTTGCCGCACCCGGCGCCGAGCTTGCCGACCACCAGCTTCCGGCCAGCAACAGCGCCATGCTCGCCGCGCTTGCCACCCAGCCCGCTGTGCGGATCACCCGGATCGGCCCGGTACCAGACCGGCTCGAGGCGCTGAAAGCCGCGTTCGACGCCGCGCGCGATGCGGACGTCATCGTAACCAGCGGCGGCGCTTCGGTCGGCGATCACGATCTCGTCCGCCCCGCGCTTGCCGAACTCGGCGCAGAGCTTGCCTTCTGGCGCGTCGCGATCAAGCCCGGCAAACCGCTGCTGATCGCGACGCGCGGGACGCAGGTCATCCTCGGCCTGCCGGGCAACCCCGCCGCGGCCTTCGTCACCGGTTTCCTCTTCCTCCTCCCTGTCATCCGCGCCGCGCTGGGGGCTGCCGATGCAATGCCGCGCCCCATCCCCGCCGCGCTCAAGGAAGCCATGCCCGCAGGCGGCAGCCGCATGGAATTCCTGCGCGCCGTGTGGGACGCGGGCGAAGTCTCGCTCGACGGACTGCAGGATTCCGGCGCGCTGTCATCGCTTGCCCGCGCCAACGCCCTCGTTGTGCGCCCGGCGAACGAACCCGAAACACCTGCAGGTCAGTTTGTTCCTGTATACCTGCTGTAAATGCACGGAATTGCTTGACGACCTCTTTTTCGTTGCTTATTCGTTCCGCATTCGTTCACTAGATGGGAGTGCGCACGGATGCTCACGCGCAAGCAGCATGAACTGCTGACCTTTATTCAGACCCGCCTTGAGGCAACCGGCATCTCCCCCTCGTTCGAGGAAATGAAGGAAGCGCTCGATCTCAAGTCGAAGTCGGGCGTACACCGGCTTATCTCGGCGTTGGAAGAACGCGGCTTCATCCGCCGCCTGCCCAACCGCGCCCGCGCCCTCGAAGTGATCCGCGAAAGCGATGCGGGCGGCGCCAAGCCCGCGCAGCGCGCCACGGCGAGCACGACCGCCGCGCTCGCCCCGCTGCGCAGCCCTGCCCCCGCGCGCGAACCCGCCAACGATGTGATCGAGATCCCGCTGCACGGCCGCATCGCCGCAGGCGTCCCGATCGAGGCGATGGAAGGCACGTCGATGCTCCCCGTTCCTGCCGCACTGCTCGGCTCGGGTGAGCACTATGCGCTCGAAGTTTCGGGCGACTCCATGGTCGAAGCCGGTATCCTTGATGGCGACTATGCGCTCGTGCGCCGCACCGATACCGCGCGCGATGGCGAGATTGTCGTCGCGCTGGTGCGGGGGGAAGAGGCAACGCTCAAGTACCTGCGGCGCGAACGCGGCATGGTCCGCCTCGATCCCGCCAATGCGGCCTATGATCCGCAGTTCTACCAGCCACACGAAGTGCAGGTTCAGGGCAAGCTTGCGGGGCTCCTCCGCCGCTATCACTGAGTGGACGCAGGGTCCGGCCCTCCGGTAGCAACCGGGGCCGGACCTTTCCCCTTCCCCCTTGGCTGCCAAGGGGGAAGACGGTGGAACCAGCCGTGATCGCCTTGGGTTTCAGCGACCGTGCGCACCCGGCCCGATACGAGATCGATGGCCAGCCCGCCCGTCTGGCCCAGCAGCGCCCGATCAGCCTTCAGCAGCCGCGGCTTGCAGGCGCTTGGCAGGCGGCGATCCGCCACCACGATATCGGCCCGCGCGCAGGCCGCCGCGAGCACCGGGATCGCCACCAGGTCCTTGCCCCGCGCCATCAGCAGATCAAACCGCCGTCCACCCCGCACCAGCGAGACAGCACAGAAATCCGGGTTGCACCGCGCGCCCTTCCAGTCCTCCAGCGCCACCGCGTCGCCCGTCATTCCCGCGTTTTCCAGCAGCGCCGTGCGGGTATAGCTCTCCTCACGCACCGCGCGCAGCACAAGCAGGTCCGGCCCCTCACCAGTGATCCCCACATGGTGCCCATCACCTGAAACCAGCACATCCGGCGTGCGCGTCAACATCAGCGCCAGCACCCCCAGCGCGATCGGCACGAAGCCCCAGAGACGCACTCGCCCGCTCCACAACGCGATCCACAGCAACCCGCCGACGAACAGCGCGAATGTTGCGCCGCTCATCCCCGGCATCATCGTCACCGCACCCGGCTGGCCCGCCACCAGATGCGCGAGCCACAGCAGCAGTTCGAGCGACTTGCCCACCGCCCACCACGCCGGCGCGCCCAGCCCGACAAGGTCGAGCGCCAATGCCAGTGCGATGAGCGGCATCGTGAGCACTGTCGTGAGCGGGATCGCGATCACGTTGGCCGCCGCGCCGTAGAGGCCGGCGCGGTGGAAGTGGAACAGGCTGATCGGCATCAGCGACAGCTCGATCACCAGCCCCGTCATCAGCAGCATCGCCAGATTCCGTCCCAGCCGCGCGACCCGCCCCTCATGGCTGTGCGAGAGAAACGCCTTGGCAGGGGCAGACGTGCTGAACGCCACGATCGCGATCACCGAGGCGAAGCTCATCTGGAAGCTCGGCCCCAGCACAGCTTCAGGCCAGAGCAGCATGACAATCAGCGCCGCGGTCGCGAGCAGCCGCAGCGACAGCGGATCGCGCCCCAGCGCCAGCGCAGTCAGCACCAGCAGCGAACCTGCGACCGACCGCACCGTCGGCACTTCGGCGCCGGTCAACAGCGTGTAGAACAAGCCGACCCCCGCGCCGACACCTGCCGCCAGCAGCGGCAGACGCACGCGCAGGGCAATGAACGGGAACAGCGCGAGCAGCCGGATCGTGAGGAAATAGGCGCCGGCGATCACCGCGCTCACGTGCAGGCCGCTGATCGAAAGCAAGTGCGTGAGGCCCGCATCGCGCATCGCCTCCTCATCATCCTGCGCAATCGCGCCGCGGTCACCGCTGGCGAAGGCCGCCGCGATCGTGCCCGGCGAACCCGCGAGCTGCGTGCGGACATGGTCGGCCAGCCGCTGCTGCCAACGCCGCAGCGACCAGCCCTCCTGCGCGGGCGCGACGATGGTAACCGATCCGATGACGCTGCCGGTGGCGGCCAAGCCCTGAAACCACGCGGCGCGGGCAAAATCGTAGGAGCCCGGCAGCATCGGCGGCGCGGGCGGCATCAGCCGGGCGCGCAGGCGGACCTCGGCGCCTTCGACAAGGCCGGGCTGGTCATTCTCGTCCGGCAGGTTGAGCCGCACCTGCAACGGCTCGGCATGGCCTTCCACCCGCGCTCTTATCAGCAGGCGCACCCGGTCGCGCGCGCCTTCCACCTGCCGGTCGATCACGCGGCCCTCGATCATCACGACTTCGGGCCGAGCAATGCCCGCCTCACCCACCAGCACCGACTTGGCCCAGATCACCGCACAGCCCGCCGCCAGCATCAGCGCCATGCCGATCAATGCGGAGCGCAAGTGACCAAGATCGCCTTCCGAATCGATCAGCAACCCGCCCGCTACCGCCGCACCGCACAATGCGAGGAAGCCCGCCCATTGCCAGGGCCCCGCGAAGACGGCCCAGCAAGCGATTCCAATGCCGAAGCCCACCGCCAGCCATGGTCCGCGCTCGAACGGACGCGCGGCGAGGAACGCCTCAATGGTGCGGTGCATGCTGGACAAGGCGGCGAGTTTGTCCCAGAGGCGTGTCCGCCGCGACGCAGGTTCGCCAAGAGGTTGGGCCGCGGTCGATGACATGTTCGGATTAGGAAGGATCGCGCCTCCGATGGCAAGCGCCAGTGACACCGTTTCTGCAGGATCAGGCGCGGGCGCTGCTGCGGCATCTGTGATCGGGCGCAAGGGCGTGGTCACGCGGTTTGCCCCCTCGCCGACCGGCTACCTGCATATCGGCGGCGCGCGCACCGCGCTGTTCAACTGGCTGTTTGCCCGCCACCACGGCGGCACTTACCTGCTGCGCATCGAGGATACCGACCGCGCGCGTTCGACCGAACCGGCGATCGAGGCAATCTTCGACGGTCTGGGCTGGCTGGGCCTTGGCGGTGATGCGGAACCGGTGTTCCAGTTCGCGCGTTCCGAGCGCCATGCCGAAGTCGCGTACAAGCTGCTCGAGGCGGGCCACGCCTATCGCTGCTACCTCACGCAGGAGGAACTCGCTGCCCGCCGCGCCGCCGCGCAGGCCGAGCGCCGCCCCTTCCGCATCGAAAGCGAATGGCGCGATGCCGATCCTTCGACCTGGCCCGAAGGACAGCCGTGGGTCGTGCGAATCAAGGCGCCGCGCGATGGCGCGACGACCATCGACGACCTCGTACAGGGCCCGATCACCGTGCAGAACGTGGAGATCGACGACTACGTCATCCTCCGGAGCGACGGTACGCCGACCTACATGCTCGCCGTGGTGGTGGACGACCACGACATGGGGGTGACCCACGTGATCCGCGGCGATGATCACATCAACAACGCCTTCCGCCAGCTCGTCATCATCCGCGCGATGCAGGCAGTCGAAGGGTCTGGCTGGGATGATCCGGCCTATGCGCACATCCCGCTGATCCACGGCGCGGACGGGGCGAAGCTTTCCAAACGCCACGGCGCGCTCGGTGTCGATGCCTATCGCGACGAGCTTGGGCTATTGCCCGAAGCCGTGTTCAACTACCTGCTCCGGCTCGGCTGGGGCCACGGCGATGCCGAAATCATCAGCCGCGAACAGGCGGTCGAGTGGTTCGAGATCGGCGATGTCGGCAAGGGTGCGGCGCGGTTTGACCTCAAAAAGCTGCAGAGCCTCAACGGTCACTATATCCGCGAGGCGGACAATGCGCGGCTGGCGGGGCTGGTGGCGCAGCGTATGGGCGGGCTGGACGATGCGGGCCTCGCCCTGCTGACCCAGGCGATGCCGGTGCTCAAGGTGCGCGCGGCTGATCTCGACGAGCTGGCTGCTGGCGCGCGGTTCCTCTTTGCGCAGCGCCCGCTGGCGCTCGACGAAAAGGCCGCTGGCCTGCTGACGGACGATGCGCGCGCGCTGCTGGGCACGATGGCCGGGCGGCTGGCGAGCGAGGACTGGACGGCCGCGCCGCTCGAAGCGTCGCTCAAGGCGATGGCGGAGGAGCGCGGCCTTGGTCTCGGCAAGCTGGCGCAGCCGCTGCGCGCCGCGCTGACCGGCACGACTACCTCGCCGGGAATTTTCGACGTACTGGTACTTCTGGGACGAGACGAGTCGCTCGCCCGGATCGCAGACCAGGCAGTGGCCCCGTGATGTAACTTTCCGGGCCCCGGCCCGAACCCAACCCAGCCGGCTTCCAGCCGCTATAGAATGAGCAAACAGGAGGGTAGATCGTGAGCGACAACCAGGCGACCCTGAATGATGGCGACAAGACCATCGCCATGCAGATCAAGAGCGGAACGATCGGGCCCGATGTCATCGACATCCGCAAGCTCTATGCCGAGACCGGCAAGTTCACTTACGACCCAGGTTTCACCAGCACGGCCAGCTGCGACAGCGCGCTGACCTACATCGATGGCGATGAAGGCGTGCTTCTGCATCGCGGCTATCCCATCGGCCAGCTGGCCGAGCATTCCAGCTTCATGGAAGTCAGCTACCTGCTGCTCAACGGCGAGCTGCCCTCGGCTGACGAACTCGCGCATTTCAGCCGCACGATCACCCGCCACACCATGGTCCACGAACAGCTTTCGGTGTTCTACCGCGGCTTCCGCCGTGACGCCCACCCGATGGCGATCATGTGCGGCGTTGTCGGCGCGCTCTCGGCGTTCTACCACGATTCGACCGACATTTCTGACCCCGAACAGCGCAAGATCAGCGCCCACCGTCTGATCGCCAAGATGCCGACGATCGCGGCGATGGCCTACAAGTATTCGGTCGGCCAGCCCTTCGTCTATCCGCGCAACGACTTGTCCTACACCGGCAACTTCCTGCGCATGACCTTCGCGGTCCCGGCCGAGGAATACGAGGTGAACCCGGTGGTCGAGCGGGCGCTCGACCGCATCTTCATCCTCCACGCCGATCACGAGCAGAACGCCTCGACCTCGACCGTGCGCCTGGCCGGTTCCTCGGGGGCGAACCCGTTCGCCTGCATCGCGGCCGGCATCGCCTGCCTGTGGGGCCCGGCGCATGGCGGCGCCAACGAAGCTGCGCTCAACATGCTCAAGGAAATCGGCACTCCTGACCGGATCCCGCACTATATCGAGCGCGCCAAGGACAAGAACGATCCGTTCCGCCTGATGGGCTTCGGCCACCGCGTCTACAAGAACTACGACCCGCGCGCGACGGTGATGCAGCAGACGGTGCGGGAAGTCTTCGCCTCGCTGAAGGTCACCGATCCGCTGTTCGAAACCGCTCTGCGGCTCGAGGAACTGGCGCTCAACGACCCTTACTTCATCGAGAAGAAGCTGTTCCCCAACGTCGACTTCTACTCGGGCATCATCCTTTCGGCGATCGGTTTCCCGACCACGATGTTCACCGCGCTGTTCGCGTTGGCGCGCACCCTTGGCTGGGTGGCGCAGTGGAACGAGATGATCAGCGATCCCGGCCAGAAGATCGGCCGTCCGCGCCAGCTCTACACTGGCCCGGTGCAGCGCGACTACGTTCCCGTCGAAAAGCGCTGAGCCCTTGGGGCGGCGAGAGGAAGAAGCAGCATGAGCCTGATCTTGCGTGTTTTCGGTATCGCCGCCCTCCTCATGGGCCTGCTCTGGATGGGCCAGGGAGCCGGTCTCATCATGTGGCCGGCGTCCAGCTTCATGCTGGAGCAGAAAGTCTGGATCCTGTGGGGCGGCGTGCTCGCCGCTGCTGGAGCGGGGCTGCTGATCCTCGCCCAGCGCCGCCGCTGAGGTTCAGCCCGCCGAGTCGGGCGGCAGGGTCAGCTCGAAGCGCGCGCCTTCGCCCGCCGCGCTCGTCACCACGAGATCGCCGCCCATGGCGCGCGCGAGATGCCGCGAGATATAGAGGCCGAGGCCTGTCCCGCCATCACCGCTGCGGCCCAGTCGCTCGAACTTTTCGAACACGCGCTCGGCCTGTTCGTCCGTGAGACCACGCCCTTCGTCCTGCACGGCGATCCATGCACCGCGCTGATCCAGCCCCACATCAAGCGTGACCCTAGTGCTTTCCGGACTGTAGCGGATGGCATTGGTGACAAGGTTGAGCAGCACCTGCAGCACGCGGCGGAACTCACCGATGGCCGGTACGTGCGCACCGCTTTCCGGCGTGACGAGCGTGATGCCGCGCTCCTGCGCACGCACCGATAGGATGCCCGCAGCCCGCCGCGCGCAATCGGCCAGATCGATATGATCGGGCGCAGGCGCAAATCCCGGCGCTTCGACCGCTTCGAGATCGGCAAGGTCCTCGATCAGGCTCATCAGGTGGCGACCGGCATCGGCGATATCACGCGCGTAGCTCGCGTACTCTTCCGCCAGCGGCCCCGCCAGCCGGGTGCGGATCGTCTCGGCGTTGGCGATGATGCGGGCGATCGGCTGACGCAGTGCCGGGGCCAGATCGCGGCCCAGCAGGCGGTTCCAGCCGGGCTGTGCCTCTGCCTCCTCCTGCTTGGCTTCGGCCGGCTGGGCGCTGGGAGGCAGGGCTTCGATGGCCTCGGGAAGCGCCAGCAGCGCAAAGCCGCCCTGAGCGCGCGGTAGGATGCGTGCGCGCCAGTTGCGGACCGAGCCTTCGACCGTGAACGGCGCATCATCGAGCAGGCGCCAGTGCAGCGGCCCCTGCCGCGCCGTCATCAGATCGCTTACCCGGTCGATGGTCACGAAATCGGTCCAGTAGCGCCCTCGCCCCGTTTCCAGCGCAGCCGCAAGGCCAGCCAGATCGGCCGCGCGCACATCGGCGACGATGACCCGTTGCGCGTCGTCGAGCAGGATCTCGGCCTCGGCCAGATGGTGCAGTAGCGCGTCTGGCACGGGCAGTTCGGCGGCAGCCTCCTCGCCGCGATGCCATTGGCTGAGCTCGATCGCGGTTCCCTCGCCCTCCGGCGTCACGAACGCCATTGCGGTGACCGGGTAGCCTTCGTCGACCGAAAGGATCGTGCGCGAGGCAGGCTGTCCGGTCCGGCGCACGCGGCGCACCAGCGCAAGCAGCGCCGGCAGCGCGATGGCGCCGGGCACGGCACTGCCGCTGCGGACCTGGAGGCCGGCCAGAGGCTCGTCCGCTGCGATCAGCTGGTCCGTGCCATCGGTGCGGGCGCGGATCATGCCGCCGGGCGTGGTCGGCGCCGCGCCTTGTTCGCGCAGCGCGCTCATGCCGCTGCCTCGCCAAGCAGCGCGGCAGCATCGCCGGGCGTAAGTTCGGCATAGCCCTGCGGCAGAATGGCGTCCGGATGGAACGCCAGTGCGGCAGCGGCGACCGCAGCGGGTGCAAGGCCGCAGGCGCGCAGCGCCAGCAGGAAGCGCGGCAACTGGCTGTCCACGGTTGCCATGATCGCGGCCTCGCGGCTCAGCCCCGATCCGCGCGCAAGCGCGGTGAGGAACAGCGCGACCCCCGCCTTGTCGACATCAAGCGCCGCAAGCGCGGTGCCCCCCATGGCATCGAGCACGCGGCTCATCTGCGCGAGGCGTGAGCGGCTCTCATCGATCCCGGCGCGCACGCTGCGCTCGGCGATCAGAGCATAGGCATCCGCCGTGGCATCCAGCCCGACATGGGCCCGCAGGGTGACCAGCGCGATGTGGACCAGATCGCCCGGCAACTCGCCAAGCGGCAGCTGCATGCGCCGCTGGCTCTGGCAGAAGCGCGCCTGCGCGGCGAGCAGAGTCATCGCGCTTGCGGAGGCCTGCCCATCGGGATCGGCCATGCGCGACTGAAGCAGCGGCGGCAGCACCGGATCGAGCGCGCGGCTGCGCTCGAGCTTGACGGTCCATTGCCATTCCAGCGCAAGGGCATGAAAATGCTCGAGGAAGGCGGGATTCTCGACAAGCACCTGGGCCAGCTCGTCCGCCGCTTGATGCGCCCAGCCCTCAGGCTCGGAATGGCCTGCCGCCTCGGCCAGCGCAACGACCAGCTGGCGCGCCACATCGACGAACATGCCGCGCACGCGCGCGACGATCTCGTCGCTGAAGATCGAAGTGTCGTCGTTGCGCAGAAGATGCCGCAGGATGGGCACGGCATTGGCCACAGCGCCGCGCGCAGCCGCGATTTCTTCCGCCAGCGGCGAAGGGATCGCGGTTGCCGAAGCTCCGGAAGATGCGGGTATGGCCATCGTCACCAGCATAAGCCTGTGCTGGTTAATTCGGGGTTAGGCGGTCGACCGTCACGCAGGCCGCCCTCCAGCGGGCAAGGCGCTCCCCGGCCCATCGCTGCGTGCGGTGAGAAACAGCCCCACGACCATGAGCGTCACGACGAGCGCGCGCAGCACGAAATCGAACGGTAGCAGGATGCTGGAGAGCGCCAGCAACGTGCCGACCACGAAACGATCGTTGAGCCACCAGATCCACGCCTCATCGCCCCGCAGCCGCACAAGCAGCCTCAGCAGCAGGAACAGCACCACCGGCGGAAACCACGCGATGCCCCATGGCACGCCGGTGACCGCAGGAATCTCGCTCCGCCAAGCACAAAGCGTAATGAACATGCCGTCCAGAACCCAGTCGGCCAGCTGGTCGAGCGGGGCGACTCCCGACGAGGCGATCAGCGAATCCCGCTCGACCCGGGCGAGCAGCCCCGCCACCTGGTGGACCAGCCACGCCAGCGCCAGCATAGCAAAGCCCGGTCCGCACCAGCCGAACCAGCCCGCACCGGTGCCCAGCAGAGCCGTGATAGCCGCGCCCAGCGCGATCAGGTACGGCCGCGTGCCGGCATGCAGCAGCGCCGGCCCCAGCGTGCGCACCACACCTGCCGCCAGCCACAAACCCGGCGACCGGACCTGCGCGCTGGCGGTGTGCAGCCGCACCCAGCCCGGCTCTGCGCGGTGCGCTTCGGCCTCATCGCGGATCAGGCGCCAGCGGCCCTGATCGAGCAGGAGCTGCGGCAATTCGCGCTGCACGATCCGCGCCTGCGAGGCGATGCGCAGCAGCGCCGAGCCGGGGTTCCAGTCCCCCGGCAAATCGCCCAGCGCGGCAATCAGCTTGCCCGGCAGCAGCATCGCGCCTGCGCCGGCATTGTTGATATCGATCCGCTCGAAGCCGAGCGGAAGGCCCGTCTCGACCGGCAGCGTCAGGACAACCGGGCCATCGCCGAGCAGACGCAGCGCATCCTCGGGCATGGCGAGCAGCCCTTCGCCCAGCACGAGCAGTTCGTCCTCGGCCGCAACCAGCGGTGCCAGGGCGCGGGCCGAGGCGATCACGTGGAAGCGTGCCCCGCCCGCCTCTGCCGCAAGCTGGAGCACGACGAGATCATTCGTGAGGGTTTCGGCCAGAACCACGATGCGCGAGCAGCCTAGCGCCATGGCAAGGCCCAGTTGATGGCGCAGGATCGAGCGGCCGCCGATCGGCAGCAGGCCGCGAAGACCCTGTGGCTCGCCCTGAGCGGCGTCCATCAACGACAACAATGCGACCCGCAAGGCGGCGACCTCCCTTTGCCCTATGCTAGGGCCGCCGGGCAGCAATGCCAAGTGTGCGGGCCAAGTGTGAGGACGAATCAGCCGGTAGGTTCGATCGAATCGAGCGCGGCGGCAATGCGGCGCAGCACAACCGGCTCTCCCGGTGCGCCCTGCAGGGCCTGATCGGCAAGCGCGATGAGCTCTTCGGCGTGGAACGTCGCGGCAAGGCTTTTCAGGCGCATGGCGGCCATTTCCCAATTGCCGTCGCACCGGGCGCGGCCCAGCAGATCAAGCTGGCGGCGGGCGGATTCGACAAAAGCGGCCCTCAGTTCGCGAAAGAGGTCCGCATCGTCACCGGTTGCCGCCGCCAGGTGGGCATCGATCGCATCGCCAAGATAAGCCATGGCAAAGGGAATATCGGCTTTGGGTTAACCCCCGCTTTAAGCGGCAGCCCCATGTGTGTTAAGGTCTCCGACATGGCCGGGGGAAGAAAGATCATCGCGATCGAAAGTGGCGCGGACGACGACGCAGCGAATGCGGCTGCCGTGCGGCTGGGCAAGCGTCTGGCAAACGAAGCGCTGCTCGAGGAAGCCGATACCGGTGCGGCGCTGGCCGCATTGGAAGAGGATGTTGCGGACAGCGGCTGGCCGATCGCGCCAACCCCGGAAGACAGTATGGCCGTTTGGGACGATGATGGAGACAACAGGCTGCCGCTCCAGCGCGAGTGGCTCGGCCTTGCCATCGGCGGCGCGCTGATCGCGGCGTGGACGGCCGCTTTCGTGATGGGCAATTGGGCCGCGTTTCAGCAAGCCCAGCCTCTGGGCGTGTGGACCGCACTCGTCTCGGCGTGGTCTGCTCCGGTGCTCGTAGTGCTGGTCGCGCTCCTCCTCGTTCGGCGTGGCAGCCGGCGCGAGGCCGCACGCTTTGGCGATGCCGCGCAGATGCTCCGCATCGAATCACAGCAGCTTGAGCGCCGCCTGGCCGCAGTGAACACCGAACTTTCGCTCGCGCGCGATTTCCTGGCGGCGCAGGGCCGCGATCTCGAATCGCTGGGCCGCATTGCGGTGGAGCGGATCAGTGGCAATGCCGGGCAATTGCAGGCCCTGATCGCCAGCAACGGTGCGCAAGTCGATCGCATCGGCACGGTTTCGGACCACGCGCTGGAAAACATGGAAAAGCTGCGCGGCCAGCTGCCCGTGATCGCCAATTCGGCGAAGGACGTCACCAACACCATCGCGAACGCCGGGCGCACGGCGCATGCCCAACTGGAAGACCTTGTCGCCGGGTTCCAGCGGCTCAACGAATTCGGCCTCGCCAGCGAACGGCAGGTCGGCACGGTGCGCGAATCCGTCGATGCAGCCCTTGCCGCCTTCGAGGAAAGCGCCGCGCGGATCACACAGATCAGCGAGACGCGCTTCGCAGCCCTGGAAGAAGGCACCGATGCGCATCGCCGGCGCCTCGATTCCGAAGAAATCGCCGCGCTCGCCGCCATCCGCACCCGCGCCGAAACGCTCCACGAAGAACTCGCCCGCCAGCGCGAGGCGATCATCCGCAGCGAGGAAGACACCCTTGCCGCGCTCGGTGCGCGCTTTGCCGCCATGCGTGCGGAAAGCGGCGCGTTCAGCCGCTCGCTGAGCAGCGCCGAAGACACCGCGCTGCGCCAGTTTGCCGAACGTTCGGAGACCCAGCTGGCCGCCTTGCGCCATGCCATCGAAGCGCTCGGCAGCGATCACGAGGCGCTGATTTCCGCCTCGCGTGATCGGCTCGCAGCGTTCGAGGCCAACGCCACTGATCTCACCCGCCGCCTTGGCGAGGATGCGACCTTGCTCGACGAGCAGCTCGCCGCCCGGCGCGCGAATCTCGAAGTCGCCTCGGCCGAGCAGCGCGCCGCGCTCACCCAGAGCCTCAGCGATCTCGACAGCGCGATCCGCGAACGCCGCTCCGCAATGGCCGCTGCCGGGGCCGAAGCGGCCGAGGCACTTGCCCGCAAGCTTGCCGATCTCGATACCGCCGTCGAAGCGCAGCGCCAGCGCCAGCTGGAAGAAGCGCGCGCGCTGGGGCAGCAGTGCGAGGCGATCGCCGCACAAGTCGCGGGCTTCAGCGCGACCCTCAAGCTCTCCGGCGAAACCGGCGATGCCGCCGCGACGACCATCGACCGCGCGCTGGCCGCCCTCAATCAGCACCTTGTGGACATGCGCCAGGCTCTGAATGGCACCGACGGGCAGATCGGCACGCTGACCGATTCGGCGGTGCGCTTGCTGGAGCTGATCCAGGCGGGCAGCGACCATGCCGGCACCGCACTTCCCTCTGCGCTGGGCCGCGCCGAAGCCGGGCTTGGCGCCTTCGAGAACCGGGTCGACCAGATGCGCGCGGCGCTCGGCGAAGCCGGCGAGACTGGCCGCGCCCTGTCGCAGGACGCGGAGAACACGCGCAGCAGCCTGAAGGCCGCGATGGCGGACGCAGCGCGCATGCAGAAAACGCTCGCCGCGCAGGCCGCCGAACAGGAAGCGCGCCTTGGCGAACTGCGTGCGCTTCTCGCCGCAGCGCGAGAAGACAGCGAGGCGCTTTCGCAGGATATCGACGGACAGCTTTCGGGCGCGATCGTCCGCGTGTTGCAGGGCCGCGGCGCCGAACTGGTGGCCCGGCTGGAAGAAGCGATCGACAGCGCTGCCGCCGCGAGCCGTGAAACCGCGATCCAGATGCGCGACCAGCTCGCCAAAGTCGACGAACTGGCCGGCAATCTCGAAAACCGCGTCGCCCGCGCGCGCGAGCGCGCCGAAGAGCAAGTCGACAACGATTTCGCGCGCCGCACCGCACTGATTACCGAATCGCTCAATTCCACCGCGATCGACATCACCAAGGTGCTCTCGGCCGACGTTTCGGAAACTGCCTGGGCCTCGTACCTGCGGGGCGACCGCGGCATCTTCACCCGGCGCGCGGTCAGCCTGCTGGAGGGCAGCGAAGCCCGCGCGGTGCAGCAGCACTATGAGGCCGACACCGAGTTCCGCGGCCATGTGAACCGCTACGTCCACGATTTCGAGGCGATGCTGCGCCAGCTGCTCTCGACCCGTGACGGCCATGCGCTGGGCGTGACGCTGCTCTCCTCCGATATGGGCAAGCTTTATGTCGCGCTTGCGCAGGGGATCGAGCGGCTGCGGACCTAGCCGGGCTGCCCGGTTGTCGGCAACGATCTGCGCCGTGGTAGCCAATGGAGTTCAGCATGATCAGAAGCGTCGCGCTTGGACTTCTGTTCGTCGCAGGACTCGGATTTCTACCAATGGCGGCGCTGGCTGCTGATCGTGATGGTCCGGTAGGCCGCCCAATCCTCGTGCCCCCGGCGCGGCAGATTGCCCCCCTCGATGAGCGGGCCTTTTGGACGCTTGTCGATCAATCGGCAAAGTTCGAGGACGAACCGGAAGCTCAGATTGTGGCGCTTCGTAGCAGCCTGAGCCGACTGCCGCAGGAGAGGATCGCCGACTTCGAGCGGGTCTTCGATCAGGTCATGCGTCGGTCTTATTCCTGGGCCCTCTGGGGCGCTGCCAGTGTTGCCAATGGCGGTGCGTCGGATGACGGTTTCGAGTATTTTCGGTGCTGGCTGATTTCAAAAGGCCGCAAAACGTTCGAGGCCGTATTGGCCAATCCCGATAGTCTTGCCGAAGTCTTGGCACCGGGCCCTCAAGGCAGCCTCGAGTTCGAAGATTTTGCCTATGTTGCACGTGAAGCGTGGTCGGCAAAGACGGGTCGCGACTGGAACGAGATGCCGTTTGTTGCGGCCATGATGTATGCCGAAAGTCCCGGTGGCATTCGTTTCAGCGATAATCCGACTGACCTCGCAAAGCGGTATCCGAAACTGTGGGCGAGGTTCGGCAGCCGGTGATGTGTTGGAAACCTTACAGCCTCTTCCACATCAGCGTTTCATCCACATAGCTGCCATCGCCGCGCCGCACTGAATCGGGTTCCCTAGCATAGACCTCATAGCCGTGGCGTTCGTAGAGCGTCTGGGCGCGCGGGTTGTCGGCCATCAGGGTCAGTTGCAGCTGGCGCAGGCCGAGTTCGCGGGCCTTGGCTTCAAGCTGCTCCAGTATGCGCGCCGCAGCGCCCGAGCCGCGTGCTGCGGGGACGGCATACATGCCCCAGACGAGGCCTTTGTGATCGAGCTTTTGCCCGGCGATGCGCGTGAGGCCGCCGACGGCAAGCCATTCGCCGTCCTGCACCACGGCATAGACATGATCGCGCGCCAGTCGGTCGCGCCAGGCCGCCACACCGATGGCATCGTCATCCGCGCCCGCACCGCGAAAGCTCATCGCTTCGGCTTCAAACATGATCTGGCGCAGCGCGAGAAAGCGCGCGGTGTCGTCGGAGTCCAGTTGCACGAGTTCCATGGGGCATGGCGCCTAGTCTGGCCTCGCGGCGCAATTGTGGCAGGCTCTGTTTCAATGAAAATCGCGCGATTTCGGGATCACGCGGACGTTGCGCGGATGGCTGCGCGCGGGCGGCGGCACGCGGCCGGGCACGGGGCGGTTGACCTCATCGGCGCGGGCCATCGCGGGCTGCAGCGCATCGTCTGAAAGCCGCGCGAGGCCCTCGCTCGCGTCGGTCAGGTGCTGGGCGATCACGTGGATCACCTCGTCGTCGTATTCGACCCGCCCGCGCACTTCCATCAGCCGCGCGCCCATCACCACGCTGCGCTGCTTCTCCTTCAGATCGGGCCAGATCACGAGGTTGATCACCCCCGTCTCGTCCTCCAGCGTGATGAAGCACACGCCCTTGGCGCTGCCCGGCTGCTGGCGCACCAGCACCACGCCCGCCACCCGCACCATCGAGCGCACCTTGCGGTCGCGCAGGTCTGCCGCACGCACAAAGCCGCGCTCGGCCAGCTCGGCGCGCAGGAAGGCCATGGGGTGTGCTTTCAGCGAGAGCCGCTGCGTCTGGTAATCGGCGACGACTTCCTCCGAGAGCGGCATGACCGGCAGGCGGGTGCGCGCGCGCTCCTCCCCCTCCTCGCGCGCATCGGCGGCGGCGAACAGCGGCAAGGCATTGGCGGCAACAAGGCTGCGCGCATCCCACAGCGCCTGCCGCCGGGGCAGACCCATCGAGCCAAACGCATCCGCCGCCGCCAGCCGCTCGATTACTGCCGGCGAAAGCCCGGCGCGTGTCTTGAGCGCGGCCACATCCTCGAACCGCCCCCCCGCCTCGCGCGCCGAAACCAGCGCCGCGGCGACATGTTCGGGGAGGCCATCGATCTGACGGAGGCCGAGGCGGAGGGCCATTTTGGTCTCGCGCAGAGGCGCGGAGGCGTGGAGGGAAGAAGGATTGGGTTCGCGCAAAGATCGCAGAGATCGCAGAGATTCAAGAGAAGGCGGCGAAGCCGCTTTTGATCCTGACGGCCTATCAAATTCACTTTCTGCCTGCGGCGCACGCAAGCTCTCTGCGATCTCTGCGGTCTCTGCGCGAAATATTTCCCTTCTCTGCGCCTCTGCGCCTCTGCGCGAACCATCCTCTTCCAAGGCTTCCAAGGTGCAATCCCACATCGAATGATTCACATCGATCGGCAGCACCGTGACCCTATGCTCCACCGCATCGCGCACGATCTGCGCGGGTGCGTAAAAACCCATCGGCTGCGAATTGAGCAGCCCGCAGGCAAACGCTGCCGGATAGTGGCACTTCAGCCAGGACGAAACATAGACGAGGTGCGCGAAGCTGGCGGCGTGGCTTTCGGGAAAGCCGTATTCGCCAAAACCGCGGATCTGGTTGAAGCAGCGCTGCGCGAAATCGCGGTCGTAGCCGCGCCGGGTCATGCGCTCGACCATCATGTCCTGCAGTTCGTCGACCATGCCCCGGCGGCGGAAGGTGGCCATGGCCTTGCGCAGGCGGTTGGCTTCCGCGCCGGTGAACTTCGCGGCATCGAGCGCGATCTTCATCGCCTGCTCCTGAAAGATCGGCACGCCCAAGGTGCGGCCAAGGATCGATGTCAGTTCATCCGGCGGGCCGAACGCGGGGCCGGGCGCGGGGATGCTGACGGCCTCCTCCCCCCGCCGCCGCCTCAGGTAAGGGTGCACCATATCGCCCTGGATCGGGCCGGGTCGGACGATGGCGACCTGAATGACGAGATCGTAGAATTCGCGCGGGCGCAGGCGCGGCAGCATGTTCATCTGCGCGCGGCTTTCGACCTGGAACACGCCGAGCGAATCGCCCTTGCGCAGCATGGCATAGGTCTCCGGGTCCTCACGCGGCACGGTGGCGAGCGTGAGATCGCGGCCATGGTGTTCGCCCAAGAGATCGAGGCATTTGCGGATGCAGGTCAGCATGCCGAGCGCCAGCACATCGACCTTGAGGATGCCCAAGGCGTCAATATCGTCCTTGTCCCATTCGATGAAGCTGCGGTCCGCCATCGCGCCATTGCCGATCGGCACGGTCTCGGTCAGCGGGCCTTGCGTGAGGATAAAACCGCCGACATGCTGCGAAAGATGGCGTGGCATGCCAATCATCTGCTCGGTCAACTTCAGAACTCGTTTGAGGTGTGGATCGGTGAGATCGAGCCCCGCCTGCGCGACGTTCTTCTCGGCGATTTCGCCCCCCCAACCGCCCCAGACGGTGCGCGCGAGGACGGCGGTGACGTCTTCGGTGAGGCCCATGGCTTTCCCCACTTCGCGGATCGCCATGCGCGGGCGGTAGTGAATCACCGTCGCGCAGAGCCCGGCGCGCTGGCGGCCATAGCGGCGATAGATGTACTGGATCACTTCTTCGCGCCGCTCGTGCTCGAAATCGACATCGATGTCGGGCGGCTCGTTGCGATCCTCGGAAATGAAGCGGTCGAACAGCAAGGCGTGGCGTGCGGGGTCGACCGCCGTGATGCCGAGGCAATAGCACACCGCCGAATTGGCCGCCGAGCCGCGCCCCTGGCACAGGATTGGTGGATCCTGATTACGCGCAAAATCAACGATATCCTTGATAGTCAGAAAGTAGGTTGCGAGGTTGAGCTTGCCGATCAGCGCGAGTTCGCGCGCCAGCGTATCGCGTACACTGTCCGGTACGCCGGAAGGGTAGCGCTCCGCCGCGCCGAGCGCGGTCTGCTCCTCCAGCCAGTCTTGCGGGGTGCGGCCTTCGGGGCAGATTTCCTCGGGGTACTCGTAGCGCAGTTCATCGAGGCTGAAGGTGCAGGCGTCGGCAAGCTCGCGCGCGGCGGTGATGGCTTGGGGCCAGCGTTCGAACAGGCGCACCATCTCGGCCGGGGATTTCAGGTGCCGCTCGGCATTGGGGTGGAGCAGATGCCCGGCGCGCGCGACGGTGGTCTTGTGGCGGATGGCCGTCATCACGTCCTGCAAGGGCCGCCGCGCCGCTTCGTGATAGAGCACGTCGCCCGTGGCAAGGAGGCCGAGGCCATGCGCCCTGGCCAGCGCATCGAGCGCGCTGATCCGCGCGATATCGTCGCCGCTGTAGAGATAGCTCGCCGCCAGATGGCGCATGGTGGGCAGGCTGTGGACAAGATGGGGGACAAGTGCGGCAAAAGGCAGGGATAGCGTGCTCCCCTCCCGCTGGCGGGAGTTCCCTTCCATTCCCCCCTCCCGCTGGCGGGAGGGGTCGGGGGTGGGCTGTTCAAGCGCTGCGTCTGCCGCTTGCCCACCCCTAGCCCCTCCCGCCAGCGGGAGGGGGACAACGTTGCTCTCCACTTCGATGGTGAAGTGCGCATCCAGATCGCGCGGGGGGATCAGCACGAGGTGGACGCCTTCCGCATGTGCCGCCAGCAGCGCGAGGTCGATCTCGCAGACCCCCTTGGCCTGCCATTCGCCATCGAGCCGCGCCATGCGTCCGGCGGAAATAAGGCGGCACAGGCGGCCATAGGCGGCGCGGGTCTCCGGATAGGCGAGGAAGGCGAGCCCCTCGACCGTCTCGATCCGGCAGCCGATCACGGGCCGCACGCCCAGCGCCTTCGCCTCGCCATGCACGCGCACCACGCCCGCCATCGAATTGGCGTCCGCCACCCCCATGGCATCGTAGCCAAGCCGGTGCGCGGCGAGCACGAGGTCGACCGGATCGGACGCCCCGCGCAGGAACGAGAAGCAGGTGGCAAGCCCGAGTTCGACAAACGGCGCCCGAGGCGGGGTTACCCCCTCCTCCTCGGGCGCGACATGGCGGCGCGCCGGGGTGAGCGGTATGTCAGGCACAAAGCCCCTGCAGAAACCATTCGGGCGCGCCGCCCCGGCCATCGCCGGCAAGGCCGTGGCGGTAGATCCAGTAGCGGCGGCCCGTACTGTCCTCGATGCGGTAGTAATCGCGCAGCCGCACCGTGGAGCGTTCGCGCCACCATTCGGGCGCGATCCGCTCCGGCCCTTCGGCGCGGGCGATCTCGTGCACCCCGCCCCTCCAGCGGAACAGACGGGGGAGCCCATCGGGCGCTTCGTAGATCACCGCGATGGGTTCAGGCCGATCGAGCAGCTTCAGGGGCCGTTCGTGGAAGGCGAAGTCTTCCTGAAGGCCGGGCAGCGGCTCCAGCGGCGGAGCCCAGCGCTGCGCGCGTTCGGGCAGATGGCTGGCGCGCGGCACAGGGCGGCGCACGGCCTCCGCGCCCAGCCGCACGGTCAGCCGATCGATGCAGGCGGCGAGGCTGGTGCCGTGGCGCTCTGCGGCGGTATCAAGCTCGGCCTGCGTGAGCGCCAGCGGCTCGGTCCACGGCGCGCTGAGCCGGACAAGCTCGATCCCGAAGCCCGCATCGAGATCATCGAGCCGCGCGGCGAACAGACGGCAGACATGCGCGGGATCGCGCGTGGCCGCTGCCATCTCCAGCCGCCGCACCACGACGTCTCCATCGACCTTCCACGCCGCCATCTCAAGCCGCCGCGCGCCCTCCCCGCGTCCTTCAAGCGCGCGCGCCATGTCTTCGGCGAGATCGGCGAGCACGCGGTCGAGCAGCGGGCGGTGGCGGATGGGTTCCATCAGGCGGCGCTGCACCATGGGTTGTTCGGCGGCGACCACCGGCAGCAGGGGCTCAGGCACCCGGCCGAGCAGCTGATCGAGCCGCACCAACGGGTTCGCGCCGGGCGAGCGGCGGTTGCGGAAGCGCCGCGCCAGCGCCTCGCGCCCGATGCCGGCGAGATCGCCCAGCCGCTTGAGCCCGAGGCGGCGCAGCAGCAGCAGGACATCGTCATCGAGCCGCAAGGCCGCGACGGGAAGCGCGGCGAGGCGGTCCATGAGGTCGTCCCCGGCTTCGAGGATCGCGCCCTCCGGCCCGAAATGCGCGAGCGCCCAGGCAGCGCCCGCCGTCGGTGCGATCGCGGCGCGCGCCACGAGACCGCGCCGCCGCAGCTGCGCGCGTGCATCGGCAAGCAGCATGGCCTCGCCGCCGAACAAGTGCGCGGCACCGGTGGTATCGACGATCAGGCCATCGGGCGGATCGAGCGCGCTCCACGGCCCCCAGCGCTGCGCCCAGAGCGCGAGGGTTTCGAGGAACGCAAGGTCCCCCGCTGGATCGGCCGGACGCACGGCCAATGCGGGGCAAAGCGCCCGCGCATCCGCCAGCATCGCGTGCGCGCGCACACCCTCAGCCATGGCGGCGGGATTGGCAGCGGCGATCCGTGGCCCGTGCGCCGTTTCGGCAATCAGCGCGAGCGGTGCGGCGTCACTGCCCTCTCCCCGCGCGCAACCTTCAGCCAGCCGCCAGCGATCGAGCGCCAGGTCCGCGCACCAGATCGCCATGATCCGGCGTGCCAGAACCGGCGGGCTCGGCGGCGAGAGCGGTGTCTTCATCGCGCAAGGTCCAGTGTCCGGGTTGAAAGGTGTGGGCGCGGAACAGCTCTGCAGACCATGTCGCGCGGCCGGGGGCCTGGGGGTTCCAGCGCGGCGGGGGTGAGGCGGCGGCGGTCACGCGCCAGCGCATCCGCGCCGAGCCGAGATCGCTGCGCGCATCCAGCCGCACCAGCCACAGCGCGGTGCCATGCTTTTCGGCGGCAAGGCTGAGCCGGCGCGAGGCGGTGAAATCGAGCGCGCGCGGATTGCCCGCGATTTCGCCGATCACGAAAGCGAGATCACGGCAGCGCAGCCCTTCTTCCAGCGCGAAGAGCGCATCTTCCGGCGTCGCGGCGGCAACATGGATCAGGCGGTGGCGCAGATGCGGCGGGAGGCCCGGGCGATAGGGCCGGCCTGAAAGCCGCAGCGCCGCCTTGTCCTGCACCCAGAGCCAGGGGCGCTGATCCTCTGCATCGGTGCAAAGAGCATCCCGAGCCAAGGCCAGCGCGAGGGCTGCCCCGCTCGCTTCCCCGGCTGGCGCAAACACTTCAGCATGACGGCACCCGGTGGCCAGCCCCGGCCGCCAGCGCGCCGATTTGGCGCCGGAAAGAACACGAGAGACAGCACCACGACGCAAGCCTGCGGCCAGCGGCGGGGAGAGAACATGGATTTGGGACGAGGCTTCGATTCGGCTCATGTTCCCATTATGTTCTTATTTGCTCGCCATGCAAGCACCTCCCCGCGCGCGCCACACTTTCGTGCAAATGGGCCCCTCCATGCAAAAGGGCCGCCTCCCGGTGGGGAAGCGGCCCTCCTGTATGGCGATTGCCCGCCCTTGTCAGACGATGGGCGGCACCGACTGCGGCGGAATGTCCGCGTCCGTCTCATGCACTTCCACCGTGCCGCGCCCGACATGGCTGCGGCTGCGGCTGTAGGTGTAGTAGACAAAGAGGCCGATCACCGCCCAGCCGAAGAACAGCAGGATCGTCTCATGCGAGAGGCTGAGGAACAGGTAGACGCAGCCCGCGATCGAGATCGGCGCGACCACCGCCACCGCCGGCGTGCGGAACGGGCGGTGCCGCTTGGCATCGGTCCGGCGCAGCACCAGCACCGCGATCGAAACCGCAGCGAAGGCGAAGAGCGTGCCCGAGTTGGACACGTCGGCCAGCAGACCCACGGGGAAGAAGGCGGCAAACAGCGCCACGAACACACCGGTGAGCATCGTGATCACATGCGGGGTGTGGAACTTGGGGTGGATGCGCGAGAAGAACTCGGGCAGCAGCCCGTCACGGCTCATCACGAAGAAGATGCGGGTCTGGCCGAACATCATCATCAGGATCACCGAGGGCAGCGCCAGAATGGCTGCGGCACCGACCAGCCAGCCGACGAAGGGATAGCCGACCGAGCGCAGCGTCCAGGCCAGCGCCTCCTTCGAGCAGACCACCGCGTTGTCCTGAACGGCGGCGCAAGCGGCCGAGAGAGCGGGCGTGCCGGGTGAAAGCACCTCACCCGCCGGACCGAACATCGGCTGCGCGCCGACAGTGCCGATCACACCGGCAGCAACGAGCATGTAGAACACGGTGCAGATGCCGAGGCTGCCGATCAGGCCGATGGGCATGTTGCGCTGCGGGTTCTTGGTTTCCTCCGCCGCGGTCGAAACCGCATCGAAGCCCACGTAGGCAAAGAAGATCGAAGCCGCCGCGCCCGAAATGCCGGTAAAGCCGAGCGGCGCGAAGGGCACGAACTTGCCCGACTGGATCACCGGCAGGGTCAGCACCACGAACATCGAGAGCGCCGCGATCTTGATCGCCACCAGCACCGCGTTGACCGTGGCGCTTTCCTTGGTGCCGAGCACGAGGAGCCCCGTGATCACCGCCGCGATCGACATCGCCGGCAGATTGATGATCCCGCCATCAAACGGCCCGCGCACGAATTCCAGCGGCACGGTTATATGGAAACTGTGCTGGACGAACCCGATCATGTAGCCCGACCAGCCGACCGAGACCGCACCTGCCGCAATCGCGTATTCGAGGATCAGCGCCCAGCCGACCATCCAAGCCACGAGCTCCCCCATCACGGCGTAGCTGTAGGTATAGGCAGAGCCCGAAACCGGCACCATCGCGGCCATTTCCGCGTAGCACAGCGCCGCAACCGCACAGACGAAGCCAGCGATGATGAAACTGATCATCATGCCGGGACCCGCCTTCTGGGCAGCCTCGGCAGTCAGCACGAAAATGCCGGTGCCGATGACGGCGCCGACGCCGAGCATGGTGAGCTGGAAAGCGCCGAGCGATCGATGGAGCGATTTCTTCTCGGCAGTTGCAAGAATGGCGTCGAGTGGTTTGACGCGACCGAACATTGATTTCTCCCGCCTTGGTCCGTCAGCCGATTGCGCCCTTTTCACCCATTGCGCGGGCGCGACTGCCGGTCACCAGGTTTGCTACTTTTATTGCTAGCGCCGAGGACCGCTGCCGCAAAGCGCTTTTTCCCCAACCCTGTGCACCGGGGCGGAACAACCAAGGCCCGAAACGGACCCGCCTTGCGGCTTTGCGGCTTTGGTCTAAAAGCGCGAGGCCCAGCGACAGGGAACCTCGCTAATGTCCACGACCTACGTCCTCGACACCGCCACCAGCCGCGCGCACCCCACGCCGGCGCCGATGAAGCGGCTCAACATTCCCGGCATCCGCCAGCGCAAGGTGGACGGAGTGACCGAGCAGCCGGTGGTGATGCTCACCGCCTATACCGCGCGGCAGGCCCAATTGCTCGATGCGCATTGCGATCTGCTGCTGGTGGGGGATTCGCTCGGCCAGGTCATCTATGGCCTGCCTTCCAGCGTGCCCGTCACGCTCGACATGATGTGCGCGCATGGCGCTGCGGTCGTGCGCGGATCGTATCATGCGGCGGTCGTGGTCGATATGCCCTTCGGCGCCTACGAGCGTTCGCCCGAGCAGGCCTTCGAGAGCGCCTCGCGACTGCTCAAGGAAACCGGCTGCGATGCGGTGAAGCTCGAAGGCGGCGTGGCGATGGCCGAGACCGTGGCGTTTCTCGTCGCGCGCGGCATTCCGGTGATGGGCCACGTCGGCCTCACCCCGCAGGCGGTCAACGTGCTCGGCGGCTATAACGCACGCGGACGCAGCGCGGCGGAAGCCGAGAAGATCGTCGGCGACGCGCGCGCAATTGCCGAGGCCGGAGCCTTTGCCATCGTCGTCGAAGGCGTGGTCGAACCGCTGGCCATCCAGATCACCCAGGCCGTACCCTGCCCCACCATCGGCATTGGCGCTTCGGCGCAGTGCGACGGGCAGGTGCTGGTGACGGACGACATGCTCGGCATGTTCGAGCGCACCCCGCGCTTCGTGAAGATCTACGAGCACCTTGCCGAGACGATTTCCGCCGCCGCCGCGACTTATGCCGCCGAAGTGCGCGCGCGCACATTTCCGGGGGTGGAACAGACGTATCAGCCGAAGTAAGAGGCACTGCGCCGCTATTGCGCGGCCATGACGGGACCCCAAATTGCTCAAGAACTTCGGCGGTTCGATCGCCTTCACGCTTGTCTGCCTCGCGCTGGCGGCCGCCTACGGCTGGTTCCAGACCGCATCCGTGCCTGCAACGCTCGCGATGCTGTGGATCGTGATCATGCTTTCGGTGCTCGAGATCTCGCTCTCGTTCGACAACGCCGTGGTCAACGCGGTGGTGCTCGGGGAAATGGACCCGGTGTGGCAGCGCCGCTTCCTCACCTGGGGCATGGTGATCGCGGTGTTCGGCATGCGCATCGTGTTTCCGGTGGCGATCGTGGCGATTGCATCGGGCATCGGGCCGGTCGAGGCGGTCCGCATCTCGCTGACCGAACCGAAGCGCTACGAGGAAATCGTCTCCAGCGCGCATGTCGGCATCGCGGGCTTCGGCGGGGCGTTCCTCGCCATGGTCGGCCTCTCGTTCTTCTTCGATGGCGACAAGGACGTCCACTGGATCAGCTGGATCGAAACCCGCCTGGCCCGTTTCGCCGATATCAAGGCGGCGGAAATCGCCATCCTGCTGGTCGCGGTCTACGGCATTTCGCTGCTGCTGCCCCCTGACGAAGCGCTGACCTTCCTTGGCGCAAGCGCGCTGGGCATCGTGACGTTCATCGCGGTCGAGGCAATCGGCACGTTGCTTGAAATGCAGGAAGCGGCGCAGAAGGCGGCGGGCCAGGTCGTGCGTTCAGGGCTCGGCGGGTTTCTCTATCTCAACGTGCTCGATGCCTCGTTCAGCTTTGACGGGGTGATCGGAGCCTTCGCGCTGTCCAACAACATGGTGGTCATCGCGCTCGGCCTGTCCATCGGCGCGATGTTCGTGCGCTCGCTCACGCTGCTGCTGGTCAAGCAAGGAACGCTGGCGGAATACCGCTATCTTGAGCACGGCGCCTTCTGGGCAATCGTGGCGCTGGCCGCGATCATGCTGATCTCGGCGCATGTGGAAATCCCGGAAACGGTGACCGGCCTGATCGGTGCGGTGCTGATCGGGCTCTCGCTGTGGTGGTCAGTCCGCCACAACCGCCGGTTCCCCGATTGCGAGATCGAGGACGCGCTGCGGGCGGAGTAAGCCGCGTAAGGAAAGTGGTTCGCGCAGAGGCGCAGTCGCGCGGAGAGAAAGAGAATCTCGCGCAGAGACCGCAAAGAGGCTGCGTGCGCCGCAGGCGGATTTGGAGTTTGAAGGACCGTCCAAAGTTGAAGCGGCTTCGCCGTCAACCATTTAGTCTCTGCCGTCTCTGCGAACTCTGCGCGAACCGCCGTCTTCTTCCCTCCGCGCCTCCGCGCCTCTGTGCGAACCCAATTCACTCCAGCGGCGCAGACGCCAGCTTCGGTGCCGGAGCCGGCGTGCCAAGGAAGCGCGGTGCGGGTGCGGGCATCGTCATTCCGCCATCCTCCACGAACGTGCTGCGCGCCGTATTGTGCGGGTGGTGCGGCGCTTCCTTGAGGCTCAGGACGGGCGCGAAGCAGATGTCTGTGCCGTCCATGATCGCTTCCCACTCTGCACGGCTCTTCGTCGCGATCATCGCGGCGACTTTGGCCTTGAGCGCCGGCCAAGCCGACTGGTCATGCTGCGCAGCGAAGGCGGGATCGGCGCCGAGGCCGCTCTTCTCCATCAGCAGCGCGTAGAACTGCGGCTCGATCGAGCCCAGCGCGATCCATTTGCCATCGCTGGTCTGGTAGGTGTCATAGAAATGCGCGCCGCCGTCGAGCAGGTTGACCCCGCGCTCGTCCTTCCATTGGCCATTGCCGAAGAACGTCCAGGTCATCGCCGAAAGGATCGCCGCGCCGTCGACCATGGCGCAATCGATCACCTGACCCTGGCCGGTCCGCTGCGCCGAGAGCACGCCCGCCAGTACGCCGAACGCCATGACCATCCCGCCGCCGCCAAAATCGCCCACCGCATTGACCGGGAATTGCGGCTTGCCGCCTGCCTGTCCATAGGTGTGCAGCGCACCGGCGAGTGCGATGTAATTGATATCATGGCCTGCCAGCGGTGCCATCGGACCATCCTGCCCCCAGCCGGTCATCCGGCCATAGACTAGGCGCGGATTGTCGGCGAGCAGCACGTCCGGCCCCAGCCCCAGCCGCTCCATCACGCCGGGGCGATAGCCTTCGATGATCGCGTCGGCGTCCTTCACCAGCTCGCGGATGCGGGCGATCGAGGCGGGGTCCTTGAGATCGAGCTCGATCCGCACGCGGTTGCGGTTGAGGATATCGCGGTTGCCCTGATCCCCCACCCGCGCGCCCTTGCTCGGACGGTCGATGCGGATCACCCGCGCGCCGTGATCGGCGAGCATCATGCAGGCGAAGGGTCCGGGTCCGATCCCCGCGAATTCGAGAACCGTCAAACCTTCCAGCGCACCAGCCATCACTCACCCCGTCTGTTTTAACCGATCGATTGAAAAGAGGTTTGCCCCGCGATTGCCTCCCTGTCGAGACTTATTGCACCGGTTGGGGCTGACCGCGCGCGGCAAGGGCTCGCGAAATCGCCAGATAGGCATCGCGGCGGGGCTCCCTTGCCCAGGCGGCGGCGAGCAGCTTCATCGCCAGCAGGCTCTGGGGATTCTGGGCCAGATAGCGCGAGGTCATGGAATCGGCATCGCGCGTGCGGCCGAGCGCCCGCAGGGTGGCATCCATGCGCCGCAGCACAGGTTCGTTGAAGCGGATCGATGCGCCGTTCTGATAGTCCGCCAGCGCGCCTGCCGCATCACCGCGCATGGTGCGCACGTCACCGGCAAGAAGGTGCGCCTCGGCCGCGCCGGGATTGGCATCGCGCAGACGGTCCGCCGCGGCCTGCGCTTCGTCATTGCGGCCATCCTTCAGCAGCGCGCGAATATAGGGCACCGCCGTCTGCGCCCGGTTCGGCGCATCGGCATAGGCACCGCCCAGCACGGCCGCGGCGAATTCGGTGGGCAGCGGCACCGGACCATGAGCCGCAGGGTGCGCCGCGCGCGCAAAAAGCGCCTCGGCACGGGCCTTGTTGCCCAGCCGCTGCCAACTCGTACCGACCAGACGCAGCGTATAGGGCGGCGCGGTCGCCTGCATGGCGTCCTTGTCGAAGCGGCCCAGCAGCGGCTGATCACTGCCCTGCCGCGACATGGCGCGCAGCAGCATCTGCCGCGCCTCGAGATTGTCCGGCTGCAGGCGCACCAGCCGGTCGAACTGCTCCACCGCCACGTTGGTATTGCCCGCCCGGTATTCGAGCACGCCGGTCAGCATGACGGCGGCGGGCATGTCGCGAAAGGCGTTGCCCGTGCGCTGCAGGATCGTCCGGGCCAGATCGGTTTCCCCGGCGCGCGCCGCCAGAACGGCTTGCAGATAGGCGGGGCGCGGGTTCTTGGGATCGACTTGCGCCAGCTTGCGGCACACGATCAGCATCCCGCGATACGCGCCCATATCGCCCAGCGTCGCGGCATATTCGCCGAGCAGCGCCGGATCATCGGGCCGCACCTTGAGCCCCGCCTCGAACCAGGGCAGCGCGGCGGCGAGGCCATATTGCTCGCGGATCAGCAGGCCCCGGAAGGCCAGCGCGCGGGCATTCTTCGGATCGAGCGCAACGGCGCGGTCTGCCGCCTCGATCGATTGCAGCTGCTCCCCGCCCGAGAAGCGCAGCGACGCGATCGCGACCCAGAGGTCGGAATCCCTGGGATCGGCCCTCAGCGCCGCATCGAATGCGTTCGCCGCGCCGCGCAGATCGCCCTGTGCCAGCGCAATCTGGCCGCGCACGCGCCAGCCCAGCGCCTCGGTGCCGGGCGCGAAGGTCCCCCCTTCCAGCACCTTGCGCGCCTCGCTGCGGTCCCCTTCGGCCAGCAGCGCCGCGCCCAGATGCGCCCGCAGTTCGTCCTCGCGGGTGCCGCCCTTGATCGCCGCGCGCAGCATGACTTCGGCCGAGACCGGATCGCGCCGCTCGATTGCCGCCTGCGCTTTCGCACGCAAGTCATCGAGCCGCGAGGCCCCTGCTGCCGGCCCCGCCAGCAGCAAGGCCCCCAGCGCAAGGCCGAGCGACCGCTTAATGCTGAAGGTCGTACTGCTTGAGGAGATCATAGAGCGTGGGCCGGCTGATCCCCAGCAGACGCGCGGTGTTGGAGATGTTGCCTTCGCTCCGCGCTAGTGCATGGCGGATCATCTTGCGGTCGGTCGCCTCGCGCGCGGACTTGAGGTTGAGCGGATTGGCCTCGTCCTCGCCCGGTTCGGCCAGATCGAGATCGGCGGCGCCCACCAGCTTGCCATCGGCCATGATCACCGCGCGCTTCACGCGGTTTTCGAGTTCACGGACGTTGCCCGGCCACGTCCAGGCGTCGATCGCGGCCAGCGCATCGGGCGCGAAGCCCTTGACCGAGGGGTTCATCTCCGCCGCAAAGCGCGTGAGGAAGACCTTGGCCAGCAGCGCCGCATCTCCGGGCCGTTCGGCGAGACTCGGGATGCGCACGACGATCTCGGCGAGCCGATAGAACAAGTCCTCGCGGAACCGTCCGTCGGTGATCATCGCCTCAAGGTTCTGGTGCGTCGCGCACACGATCCGCGTGTCGACCTCGATCGAGCGCCGCCCGCCGATGCGCTCGATCGTGCGCTCCTGCAGGAAACGCAGCAGCTTGACCTGCAGCGGGAAGGGAATGTCGCCCACTTCATCAAGGAACAGCGTGCCGCCGCTGGCCTGCTCGATCTTGCCCTCGGTGGTCTTGACCGCGCCGGTGAAGGCGCCCTTCTCATGCCCGAACAGCTCGCTTTCGAGGAGGTTTTCGGGGATCGCCGCACAGTTGATCGCGACGAACGTGCCTTGCCGGCGGGGGCTCGCTTCGTGGAGGCCGCGCGCGAGAAGTTCCTTGCCGGTGCCGCTCGCACCCAGCAGCATAACCGAGACATTGGTCCCCGCCACGCGCTCGATCGTGCGCGCGACCTTGACCATCTCGGGCGCACCGGTGATCAGGCGGCCCAGCACCTTGTTGCCTTCAGGTGCCCGCTCGGCCAACTGCCGGTTCTCCGCCTCGATGCGGTGAAGGTGCAGCGCGCGCCGCACGATCAGGCCCAGCGAATCGATATCGACCGGCTTGGCGTAGAAATCATAAGCGCCTTGGCTGATCGCCCTGAGCGCGCTTTCGCGTGCGCCGTGGCCGCTGGCGACGATCACCTTGGTATCAGGCTTCAGCGCCATGATCGCATCGAGCACGGCAAAGCCCTCGCTCGTCCCGTCCGGATCGGGCGGCAGGCCAAGGTCGAGCGTTACCACCGATGGCTCTTCCGATCGCAGCAGCGCGAGCGCGGTCTGGCGGTCGCCCGCGATGTGCACCTCGAAGTCCTCGTAGGCCCACTTGAGCTGCGCCTGCAGGCCCGGATCATCCTCGACGATGAGGAGCTTGGGGAGCGCCTTTACAGCACTCGGGGGCCGGTCCTGGATCATCATGCCACCTTCTTGTCGCCCGACGTATCGTCAGGCTGTGTTTCGAGTTCGGTCGCCACCACCAGCGGAAGACGCACCGCAAACCGGCTGCCAAGGCCCTCGCGGCTCTCCACTTCGAGCCGGCCGTTCATCGCACGCACGAGTTCGCGCGCTTCGAACGCGCCGATGCCGAAGCCGCCCGCCTTGGTCGAAACGAACGGCGTGAACAGGCGGTTGCGCACAAAGTCCGCGCTCATGCCGGAGCCGGTATCGGAAACCTCGATCACGCCGCTCAGGCCATCAAGCCGCGTCTGGAGCAGGACCGCCATGCCGGGCTGGCTGGCGTCGATCGCGTTCTGCACGAGATGCGCGAGCACTTGTTCGAGCGTCTCGCGGCTCGCCGTTACATGGCAGGGCTGGCTCTGGGTGACATAGACCGGGCATTCGCCCCCCGCCCCGCGATAGCGCGCGGCAACGGCTTCGATGACTTCGGCCGCATCGACCGCCTCCAGCCGCTGCACGCCGCCCGCGCCATAGCGCGAGAGCCGCGCCAGCAGAGCGTTGAGCTTGTCCGCGGAATTGGTCAGTGTCACCAGCATATCCTTGCGGAACGCGGGATTGTCGGCATGGCGCTCGGCATTGCGGGCGAGCAGCGCGAGCTGGCTGGCGAGGTTCTTGATGTCGTGCATCACAAAGGCGATGCGGCGGTTGAATTCATCGAACCGGCTCGATTCGAGCAGCGCGCTCTGGCCGTTGTGCTCGGCGATGTAGCTGGCCAACTGCTGCCCCACGACGCGCAGGAGATCGAAGTCTTCCCAATCGAGCTTGCGCGCCAGCGGCGGGCGGGCCAGCACGACAAGGCCGACGAGCCGGTCGAAGTACAAGAGCGGCACCAGCGCCCATGCGCCATGCTCTTCCACCAGCCACCGCGGCATGAGCGCGATTTCGCCCTCGTGGTCCGTGCCGGACCGCACTTCGTCAAGATCGACGATGAAGCCGCGCCGCTCGAAGAATTGCGCGGTATCGAGCGGCATGGCCTCGGCCGGAACCTCGATGGTCGGCCACTGCCACCGCGCTGCAAGCACGAGATCGCCGCCTTCGCCCGGGATCAGCATGAGCCCGCTGGCGCTGTCGGTAATGTCGGCCAGCGCCTGCACCACGCGCGCATGGAGCGGCAGCGCCCCCTGCCCGCCGCGCCCGATGGTCCGGGTGAAGCGCAGCCACTCGGCGCGGTAGTCATAGCGGTGCTGGAAGAAGTGCTTGGCCAGCATCACATTGAGCCAGCCGCGCAAGCGCCCCGAAGGCACCAGCGCGAGGATCACCACCGTCGTCGCAAAGGCAAAGCCCAGCTGCGCCAGCTGGCTGACATTGCCGCCAAGCCACGCGACCGATTGAGCCGCCGCGACCATCAGAATCAGATAACCGCCGATCACCAGCAGCGAGAGCGACTGAAACGCAACCGACCGGCTGGGCGAGAACCGCAGCGCCGATCCGCCGCGCATCGCGCCCACCGAGACGAGCAGGATTGCGCCGATCTGCACAAGGCCGCGCAGGGCCACCATTTCGAGCGGGATGGTCCGGCCGAGATAGGCGATCGTATAGAAGTTGAGGTCGTACCCCCACATCAGGGCGAGCGCGAGCGCAGTCCAGCGCACGGCATCGCGCTGCCCGCTCAGCGCGCCGACATAGAGATTGTGCACCAACACCAGCGCGCCCGTCGTCAGCAGCAGGCGGAACATCACCGAAAGCTGGAAGATCATCGCAACAGCCGGCTGAACCGCGGCAAAGCGGATCGCCAGCACCAGAAGCACGATCTGGAACAGCTCGACCATGGCCAGCACCGCCAGCACCGGGCGCACCTGCACCACGCTGGTATGCCGGTTGTCGCGCGCGAAGAGCGAATAGACCACCGCCAACCAGCACAGATTGCGCACCAGTTCGAACACTTGCGTCAACGCTGCATTCGGCCCGAACGAAGAGCTCAGCAGGGTCCAGGCCGTGGTTACCGTCAGCGCCGCGATCAGCGCGCGGCTGCTTTCCCTGCCGCGCCGCTGCCGGTCAGCCAGCCACACCGTGAGCAACATCGCCGCGAACGCTGCGGCGAGGTAGCTCCACTGGCTGAGGCCGATCCATCCAAGCGGACTTTGCATGGGGGGTCCCCGCGACCGCTCAGCGCGCACCCTCGTTCCAGAGCACCACACGCAGCGTCTGGAGGAGGATCAGGAGATCAAGGAACGGGCTGTAGTTCTTGGCATAATAGAGATCGTATTCGAGCTTGTGGCGCGAATCCTCGATCGAGGCGCCATAAGGATAATTGATCTGCGCCCAGCCGGTGATGCCCGGCTTCACCATGTGGCGCTCGGCATAATAGGGCAGCTTTTCCTCGAGGTCGGAGACGAACTCGGGCCGCTCCGGACGGGGGCCGACAAAGCTCATCTCGCCCTTGAGGACGGTCCAGGCCTGCGGCAACTCGTCGATGCGCAGTTTGCGGATCATGCGGCCCACGCGGGTCACGCGCGGATCGTCCTTGGCCGCCCACTGCGCTCCTGCCGCTTCCGCATCGGTGCGCATCGAGCGCAGCTTGATCAGGCTGAAGTTCTGCCCGTAGAGCCCGACACGGGTCTGGCGGAAGAAGGCCGGCCCCTTGCTGTCGAGCTTCACGATGATCGCGAAAAGCGCGATCACCGGCGCGGTCAGGATGAGCAGCAGGAGGCTCGCACAGATATCGAAGATCCGCTTGAAGGCGCTCGAGATCATGCGGCCCGAAGAAAACCCGTCGGAGAAGATCAGCCAGCTCGGGTTGACCGTATCGAGATCGACGCGGCCCGTCTCGCGCTCCATGAAGGTCGAGAAATCGTTGACGTGGACGCCAGTCGTCTTGATCCGCAGCAGGTCCTTGAGCGGCAGCGCATTGCGGCGCTCCTCCAGCGCAAGCACGACTTCGCTGACGCCGAGGTTCTCGACATAGCGCGTGAGATTGTGGATCGCGTTGCGGTTGATCGCTTCCTTGATCACCGGCGCGCTGTCGCTCATCCCGACGAAGCCGACGATGACGAAGCCCGCTTCCACCCGCTCACCCAACTGGCGCAGGCGCTCCGCCCGGTCACCCGCGCCCAGCACAAGTACGCGCCGACGAAACACTGCCGTGCCGAGCAGGCCGCCCAGCAGGATGCGGATGAACACCAGCAGCGCCATCGCGATGAACATCGCGTAGAACAGGTTGGACCGCCACAAGGTGTGGCCCGGCAGCACGAAATAGACGACTGAAAGCGCAATGATGCCAAGGCTGATCGCCACCAGCAGCCGCGCGGTGGCATAGCGCATTGAACGCAGCGCATCCGAACCATAGACCCCGACCGCGATCATCGCGGTCTGCACCAGCCCGGCAAAGATCAGCAGCGGCATCCACCGATCCGCCACCACGCCGCCATCAATGCCGATCTGGTTCGCCCGGACCGTCCAGCCGAGTTCGCCCGACGCGATCAGCAGGATGAAATCGAGCAGTGCCAGCAGGAACACCGCGTTCGGAATGTAGAGTTTGAACAGGCGGATCATGGTGCCGCAATCATCCGTCTATGCGGCCCGGTGCGGACCTTCTCGTCGCGGTTTATGCGCAGAGGGGTAAAGCGTCGGTAAATCTGACACCCTGTTTCGGCGTGTTAACCTTTGGATTGCCCGATTTTTCGCTGCGAGGGCGCGAGTGCCTGCCCGAAATGTCGGCGCGGTTTACAGCACAGTCTTATGCATGCACCGCACTGGCGAAGCGCTGCGAAGGCTGTCATGTTACTTTTCATGCGGGAAAAGGAACTGCGGCTCGCCCTGGTCTGCTACGGCGGGATCAGCCTTGCGGTCTACATGCACGGCGTCACCAAAGAGATCTGGTACGCCACGCGCGCCAGCCGCGCGTTTCATGATGAGGCCCCTGCCGGCACCGGTGCCGAGGCAGTCTACCGGCGCCTGCTCGAAATGCTGGAGTCTACGCGCGATCTCAGGCTGCGCATCCTTCCCGATATCATCTCGGGCGCCAGCGCGGGCGGGATCAACGGCGTGTTCCTCGCGCAGGCGCTGGCGAGCGGGCAGAGCCTGGAGCCGCTGACCACGCTCTGGCTTGAACGGGCAGACGTTGAAGTCCTGCTCGATCCCGATGCCCGGCCGTGGAGCCGCTTTGCCAAGTTCTGGGCCCAGCCGCTCGTGTGGTTCCTCCTCAAGCGTCCGGGGAATGTGGTCAGCCGCACGGTGGGTTCGGCCCGCACGCGCCGGGAAGTGCGCCTCAAGCTCTCGCACCTCATCCGCGCGCGCTGGTTCGCGCCGCCGTTCAGCGGGATCGGCTTCTCGCATCTCCTCGCCGAAGCCTTTGATGCGATGGCTGAAACCGGCAGCGGCACCGCGCCCTTGCTTCCGGCCGGCCACCCGCTCGATCTGCTGGTCACCGCCACGGATTTCAACGGCCACCGCGAAGATCTGCGCCTCAACAGCCCGCCGATTGTCGAGGAAAGCGAGCACCGCCTTGCCATCGGCTTTCGCCGTAATGCCTCGGCAGGCGCGGGCGAAGACATTGCCGAGCGCGCCGAACTCGTCTTCGCCGCCCGCTCGACCGCCAGCTTTCCCGGCGCTTTCCCCCCGCTCATGCTCGCGGAAATGGACCAGCTGACCACCGAACGCGGGCTTGCCTGGCACGGCCGCGAGGCCTTCCTCAAGCGCGTGATGCCCAGCCGCTGGAAGCGCGGCCAGCTTGGCGAAGTCGCGCTCGTCGATGGCGCGGTGCTGGTCAATCGGCCGTTTGCCCCGGCCATGGCCGTGCTGCGCGATCGGCCCGCGCAGCGCGAGGTCGACCGGCGGTTCGTCTACATCGATCCCAGCCCGGCCCGCACCCCTTTGCCGGACCATATGGAGCGTTCGGTCGGCTTCTTCTCGGCCATCTTCGGCTCGCTTTCGTCGATCCCGCGCGAACAGCCGATCCGCGACAATCTTGAGGCGCTGGAGGCCCAATCGCGCGAACGGGCGCGGCTGCGGATGATTGTAGATACCCTGCGCGGCGAGATCGATACGGCGGTGGAGCGCCTGTTCGGCTATACCTTCTTCTTCGATCAGCCCACGCTCAAACGCCTGACCGCATGGCGCGCCAAGGCACAGCAAGCGGCGGCTGAGCAGGCCGGCTTCGCCTTCCATGGCTATGCGCAGGTCAAGCTTGCCGGCGTCGTCGCTTCACTTGCGCAGGTGACCGAGGAAGCGATGATCGAAGCCCCGCCACGCGGCGCGGTCGAGGCTGAACTCTGGGCGCACCTCGCCACGCTCGGCTTCGACCGGCTCGCGCAGGCCAGGGGCGGCGCCACGAACGAGGCCATCGCCTTTTTCCGCGCGCACGATCTTGGCTTCCGCATCCGCCGCCTGAAGCTGCTCGCCCGCCGCCTTACGCAGGATTGGGACGATGCCGAAGGGATCAGCCCCGCCGAACGCGAGACCGCGCGCGACATGGTCTACCGCGCGCAGGCGCTCTATCAGGCGAAACAGACTGCGGCCGGGCTGGGCGAGGACTTCGCTGCCGTCGCCGCCAGCGCGCTCGCCCGCCCCGCCGATGTGCTCGCTGCCATTGCCGCCCGGCGTGATCTCACCGGCATCGACCTTGCCGTCGATGCGATGATCGTCGAAGGGCTGGCCGCGATGAGCAAGCCGCTGCGCCGGCGCTTCCTCTACGCCTACCTCGGCTTCCCGTTCTACGATGTGGCCACCCTGCCGCTGCTGCAGGGCGAAGGCATGGGCGAATTCGATCCCGTGAAGGTCGACCGGATTTCCCCGGAAGACGCTCTATCAATCCGCACCGGCGGCACTTACGCCTGCCTGAAGGGGGTCGAATTCTTCCACTTCGGCGCCTTCTTCGCGCGCGCCTACCGCGAGAACGACTACCTCTGGGGCCGCCTCCACGGCGCCGAGCGGACAGTCGACCTGATCGCCTCGACCGCCGAACCGCCGCTCCCGCCCGGTGTGATCCGCGCCTTCAAGCGCGACGTCTTCCTCGCGATCCTCGAAGAGGAAAAGTCGCGCCTCACCGCTGAGCCGGGTATGGTCGATGGCGTGATCGCCGAAGTGAACGCGATGTTTGCGAGCGGTTAGAATTCAAAATGGTTCGCGCAGAGGCCGCAGAGATCGCAGAGAAAATCTGTGCTCCGCAGGCGCCAGCCGAAAGCGACCTTAAGCCTCAAGCTGAATTGGCGTCGCCGAATTGAACTGAGACTCTGCGATCTTTGCGATCTCTGCGCGAACCATTTTCGTTCCGCGCCACCGCATAAACAGCGTTACTCCGTCAGATCGTTCCAGGCATCCTTGATCCGGTCAAAGAAACCCTTCGACTGCGGGGTTTCCTCGCCCGTTTCAGTCGCCTGGAATTCACGCAGCAACTCGCGCTGGCGGGCGGACAGCTTGGTCGGCGTCTCGACCTGAATCTCGATCACCAGATCGCCCGTGCCGCGCGCCTGCAGCACGGGCATGCCCGCGCCGCGCTTGCGCAGCTGCTTGCCGGACTGGATGCCGGCGGGAATTTCGATCTTGTGGCGCGCTCCGTCGACCCCCGGAATTTCGATTTCTCCGCCCAGCGCAGCCTTGGTGAAGCTGATCGGGCAGCGTGTCAGCAGTGTCGTCCCCTCGCGCTCGAACATGCGGTGGCGCTTCACGTGGAGGAAGATGTAGAGATCGCCCGCAGGCGCGCCGAACGGCCCCGCCTCGCCCTTGCCGGCCAGCCGGATGCGCGTGCCGTTGTCCACGCCGGCCGGAATCTGCACATCAAGCTTCTGCTCGGCATCGACACGGCCCTCGCCGCGGCAGCTCTTGCAGGGGCTCTCGATCACTTCGCCGCGGCCATGGCAGGTCGGGCAGGTGCGCTCGACCATGAAGAAGCCTTGCTGCGCGCGCACTTTGCCGTGCCCGCCGCACAAGTTGCAGCGCCGCGCCGAAGTGCCCGGCGTTGCGCCGGTGCCGCCGCAGGGCTGGCAGCTCTGTGCCACCTCGACCGCGATCTCGACCGACTTGCCGTGAAACGCGTCCTCGAGCGTGATTTCCATGTCATAGCGCATGTCCGCGCCGCGGCGGGCCTGCTGGCGGCCGCCACCACCACCAAATGCGCCGCCGAAGATCGTCTCGAAGATATCGCCAAGATCGCCGAAGTCGCCGCCGCCAAAGCCGCCGCCACCACCGCCCTGGCCGCCCTGCTGGAAGGCGGCATGGCCATAGCGATCATAGGCCGCCCGCTTCTGCGGATCGGAGAGGCAGGCATAGGCCTCGTTGATCTGCTTGAACTTCGCCTCGCTGTCCTGGCACCCCGGATTCTTGTCCGGATGGAACTTCATGGCGAGTTTGCGATAGGCGGACTTGAGCACCTTCTCGTCTGCGGTGCGCTCCACCTCGAGCAGTTCGTAGAAATCAATTTCAGCCGACATTGCGGTCCCCATCCAAGAACAGCGGCCCGCCGCCTGC
>NZ_JBMDKN010000006.1:0-295318 GCF_057809735.1 Novosphingobium sp. FG137
ACCTGCGCCTCCCGCCGCCACACTCGACATAAACTGCGACTGCAAAGAAATCGTGGCGGATTATCTCGACAATGCCTTCCCGACGCGCGCCATGGAAAGCTATTGGGATGAGGATGGCAATGAACGCTCGCGCCCAATGGTCGATGAGGCGGGCAATCCGGTCCACTCGCAAGAGGCCATGCGGATCAAGGCCGAGACGCTGGAACTGCTGGGGGCGCTGCCGCCCATCGTGCCCGCGCTCGACGCGATCATCTCCCGGTTTGGCACTGATGCGGTGGCCGAGATCACTGGCCGGACGCGCCGTCTGGTGACCTTGCCTGATGGTAGCCAGCGGCTTGAATCGCGCACCGCCAACCAGTCGCTGGCCGACGCCAACGCCTTCATGGGAGGGGCCAAGCGCCTCCTCGTCTTCTCGGATGCGGGTGGCACGGGCCGCTCCTACCACGCTAGCCTGGACGCCAAGAACCAGCAGCGCCGAATGCACTTCCTTCTGGAGGCGGGCTGGCGAGCTGACCGTGCCATCCAAGGCCTTGGCCGCACCAACCGCACGCATCAGGCGTCGGCGCCGGTGTTCCGCCCCGTCACCACCGATTGCCGCGGCGAGCGGCGGTTCATCTCGACCATCGCCCGCCGCCTCGATGCGCTTGGCGCGCTGACGCGTGGCCAGCGGCAGACGGGCGGGCAGAACCTGTTCGATCCTGCCGACAACCTCGAGAGCGATTACGCCCGCGAGGCGCTGACCCGCTGGTATCATCTGCTGCATCAAGGCAAGCTCACCAGCATTGGCTTTGCCGATTTTTGCGAGCGTACCGGCCTCCAACTCGAGCAGGAGGGCTGCCTCACCGACAGCCTCCCGCCCATCCAGCGCTGGCTCAACCGCATTCTGGCGCTGCCTATTGCGCTTCAGAACGCCGTCTTCGATGAATTCCTGGGCCTGGTCGAGGCGCGTATCGACGCCGCGCGCAAAGCGGGGACTTTCGACGCCGGCGTCGAGACGCTGGTGGCCGACAAACTGACCATCATCGAGGAGCGGATCTTGCGCGAGGATGCCAATGGCGCTTCGACCCAGCTTCTCACGCTCGAAGCGCAATGGGCCCCCAAGTTCACGCCGCTTGCCGAGATCGTGAAGCGCATCGGCACCAGGACACGGCTGCTGCGCAATGGCCGCTCCTCGCGCGTCGCGCTGCTGATCCCTGAGCGAACCCGCCTGATGGATGATGGCACGCCGGTCGCCAGCTTCACGCTGCATCGTCCCGGCGGGCGGAGTTGGATCACCGCCGATGAACTCGCCGAAAGCCACTGGGACGATTGTGACCGTGAGGCATTCGAGCAGGCCTGGCAGGTCGAGGCCGATGATCTGGCCACCAAGCCTTACACCGAGCGGTTTTACCTCGCGACCGGTCGCCTGCTGCCGATCTGGAACCTGCTGGGCGATGAGGCGCAGGTTCGCCGCCTCGTCACCCAGGATGGTCGGTCACTGCTCGGCCGCATCGTGCCTGCCGAGGCGGTCAACATGCTGCTCGACAAGCTGGGGATTGGCGACCGCATCGCGCTCTCGCCCGATCAACTGGTGGAGGCGGCGCTGGCCGGTAAGGTGGTGCCTATCGATGCCTTGTCCGGCACCAGCCTCAAGCGTTCGCGTGTCAATGGCGAGGCAAGGCTTGAGGTCGTGGGTTTTGATCCCCGCGCCCTGCCATCGTGGAAGGCCAAGGGCTGCTTCACCGAGATCATTGCCTATCAGACCCGGCTGTTCATGCCGGTGAACAGCGCTCGAGAGATCGTTCAAGCGTTGGCGGCTTAGTATGGGGTCAAAAAGGCCGGTGACTGGTCACCACTGGCCGCCGGCCTTGGCGATCTCATCCAAGAGAGCCTGCTTGGATGGCGTGCGCCGCTTGCCCTCATTGCGGGGCACATCGACGCCGCCCACGACAAGACGACGCTCGGCTATGCGCTTGCCAAGCGTGGCGAGGCTGATGGCCTCACGCGTCGTCTTCAAGGTCTTGAACGCCATAGGTCTGCGCCGTTTCTTCGCGAATTCTCCGTTCCATATAATGGAGATCAAGGCCTTCAGAAAGAGTGAATAACGCTTTGGCCTGTCCCAGCATGTCCCGGGCCGCGCCAGAAGCGTATTGGCCCATGCGATCGGCAATCAGATCCTCAACGGAAATCACGGCCACTGTGCCGTGCGCTTCGACTTCGATCATCTGAAGCAGGCTTGTATCGGCATAGCCATCAAGCAACCGGCTGCCGACCACCTCGAAGCCCAATTTGAGATCGGGATGAATCCAGCCCCGCGTGGCAACGCCCGGGCCACTGGGCCTTATGAAGCCATGTTTCATCATGATGGTCTCGAGCGCGGTCTGTTGCGTAGAAACCAGATCAAAGTCACCCGTGTTCACCGCGCCCTGGGTGTAAAGCTCAACCGCGCCTCCACCGACAAGGATCGGCGGCTTCAGATCCAATTCGTCCATAGCCGAACTGATCTCCGCCAGCTTTTCAAGCGCTGCTTCAAATTGTGGTCGCCACTGAGTCATGATGGGTTGCTTCAAGCATCTGGTGCCTCCTGTCGATGGAAATGTCGCGTCAATCCTGGATTGGAGAAAAGGGGAAAGCCATGGGGGCGAGGCCCCCTGGAGGCGAAAGCGTCACCATGATCCGGGCCTCTCGACCCAAGCGCGGGAGACCCTATCATGCAGTCCATCACCCTGACGCACGCCAAGCTGCGCCTTTCCGAGAGCAATGTCCGCAAGGCCAATGGCGACGCGGGCCTTGAGGCCCTGGCCGCCAGCATCGCCGAACACGGCCTGTTGCAGCCGCTGATTGTCAGCCCCTCGGCGGGCAGGAAGACCCTCTACGATGTCCACGCCGGTGGCCGCCGCTGGCGCGCGATCGGCTTGCTGATCGAGCGCGGCGTGTTGCCCAAGGATTACGCGATCGATGTCCGCCTCTGCGAGAACGAGGACGCCGCCGCGCGCGAGATCAGCCTTGCGGAAAACCTGATCCGCGAGGCCATGACCCCGGCGGATGAAGCGCGGGCCTATCGTGACATCGTCGATGGTGGAGCCGATGCCGAAGCCGTTGCGCGCCGCTTTGGCGTGACGGTCCGCCATGTGCAGGGGCGCCTGCGCCTTGCCGATCTGGCCGAGCCGATCTTCGCCGCGCTGGCTGCGGGCGAGATCACGCTGGATGTCGCACAGGCCTATGGCTCGACCGGCGACCGTGAACGGCAGGCAGCGGCATGGGAGCGCCTATCGTCGAGCTGGCAGGCTGACAATCCGCAGGCGATCCGCCGGGCCATTGCCGAGGAAAGCCTCTCGGCCGATCACCCCATCGCCCGCTTCCTTGGCGAGGCCGAATATGTCGCCTGTGGTGGCCGGATCGAGCGCGACCTCTTCGCCTCCGATGGCGAAGGCCGGTGGCTCGATGGCGATCTCGCCATGGACCTCGCCGCCAAGAAACTGGCGCATGAGGCGGAGGTGGCTGAACTCGGCTCAAAGCTCGCCTGGGTGAAGCCGACGCTGGCGACCCACGTCACCTACGATGAGACCAAGGATCTCCATGCCTATTGGCCGCGCCGCGCTGAACCCAGTGCCGAGGCACTGGCCCGTATGGATGAAATTTCCGACCGGATGACCGAGATTTCCGAAATCCTCGACGCGCCCGATGACGGCGATGATGTCGAGGCGCTGGAGGCAGAATACAACGCGCTCGATACCGAGCATGACCGGCTCTCGGACACCGATCTGCTCATCCCTGACGAGGACAGGCCCAATGTCGGCACCTTCCTCGTGCTGGGCAAGGATGGTCAACCGCGCCTGCTCGAAACCTATTATACCGCGACGAAGCCCGCACGGCGGCCCAGCGCATCGGGTGAAAACCCCAGTGACATCGAGACCGAGGGCGACGAACCCGCGCCTTCAGTCGGCCTGCCACGTTCGCTGGAAGAGCAGATGGCCAAGGATCGCCGCGATGTGCTGGCGCTGCATATTGCTCATGATCCGGCGCTGGCGCTCGATTTGGCGATCTTCAGCCTGGCCCGCGATCATGCGGGGCATTTCGGCTATTCCGATACCGGCTGCACCATCCGCATCACAGATCGCAACGAACCTTCGGGCCTGACTGGCATTCCAACCAGTTCGGCGGTGACCGAACTCGAGCAGCAGCGCGCCAGCCTTCCCAATGACTGGGCCAGCGAGGAGGACAGCTTTGCCTCCTTCCTCGCCTTCCGGTGTTTGGACGACGGCGTGAAGGCTGGCTGGCTCGCCTATGCCGTCAGCCAAAGCCTCAAGGCCAGCCTTGCTAGCGGCACGCACACTTGCGCGTTCCAGAGCCGCCTGGGCGCAGAGATCGGGATCGATATGGCCCAGCACTGGCGACCGGGCGCGGAGAACTTCTTTGACCGCATCAAGAAGGCGCAGATCCTCAACATTCTGGGCGGGTTCGATCCAGAAATCGCCCTGCGCTATGCGGCGGCCAAGAAGACTGAACTGGCGACGGCTGCCGCGCGCCTGTGTTCTGGCGACACGATCATCGAACCCGAGATCAAGGCCAAGGCGCTTGCCTGGGTGCCCGATGTGATGCGCTTTGGCGACCTTGCGAGCGATCCTGTCGGTGACGGCATCGCGCCCGTCGCCGCGCTTGATGGGGCCGAGGATCTGTCCCTCGACGCCGCCAATCAGAACGATGCCGACGGCCCGCTCAGCCAAGCGGCCTGACCCTCAACCTCGAACAGCCACCGAACCCAACCTCCTTTCGCGCCAGAGCGGGAGGAGGTTGGCGTGCCTGCGAGCAAGGCTCGGATCAGGAGGAGATCATCCCATGAAGCCCCGTCACGACATCTATGCCACCGTCACCGCCCAGCTTGTCGCCGCGATCGAATCCGGCGCGGGCGAATGGCGGATGCCCTGGCACCATTCCGGTGCGCCGGTCATGCGCCCGACCAGCGTCGCCGGTCGGCGCTATTCTGGCATCAATCGCCTTGTCCTCTGGGCCACGGCTGACGCCTGCGGCTATGCCTCCGGCATCTGGGCGACCTATCAGCAATGGCGCGCCAATGGCGGCCAGGTGCGCAAAGGTGCGATCGGCACCCATGTCATCCTCTGGAAGAAGGTCGAGCGCGGCGATGCCGCCGCTGAAGCGGGCTCCGAAGGCGATAGCCGCGCCCGCTTCTTCGCGCGCAGCTTCGTCGTCTTCAACCGCGATCAGGTCGATGGCACCGAGGACACGCTGGAAAAGGAGGTCGCGCCTGTAAACACCTCCATTGCCGACGCGCTGGCCTTCCTCGAAGGGCTTGGCATCCCGGTCGAATACGGGCTGCATGATGCCTATTACCGCCCCGACATCGACAAGGTCTTCATGCCCGAGCGCACAGCCTTCGACCATGACCTCGACCTTGTGTCCACACTCGCACACGAGATCACCCACGCGAGTGGACATGTGGACAGGTTAGCCCGTGAGACGCTGCGCGATTATCACAAGGAACGTAGCATTCGCGCGCGCGAGGAACTGGTCGCCGAACTAGGCGCCAGCTACCTCATGGCCGACTTGGGGCTCGCCTACACGCCGCGGCCCGACCATGCCGCCTATCTCGCCAGTTGGCTGGGTGCCTTGCGCCACGATCCCAAGGCGATCTTCAACGCCGCCGCGCAGGCGCAGGCCGCTGCCGACTGGATCCACGCGGCGCACAAGGCGGCGGCGGCGCCTTTGCCGCTGGCTGCATGAGGCGCGCTGTGGCAACCGCCTCCTTCTGGCCTGATGGCGCGCAGGCTGCCGGCCGCACCATGTCCGGCAATTCGCCCGCTGACTGGTATCCTACCTACCTCGATCTGGTGGCAGCGATCCGCATCGGAATGCGGGAGGATATGCGCTCTTTCGATCCCATCCACCGCTGGCGGGGGACTGCGCATCGGGTGCTGCTGCGCAATCCCTATGCCGACATCGGCCTGACCTGCCTCGACGGCCAAGCCGCCGTCTGGATCGGTGAGCGGATCGACCGAGATTACCGCATCCGCTGCGAATGGAGCGATGTTTCCGGCCCGGCTCGCCTCTGGCTCTCCAGCATCGCGCCTGTCTTCGAGGCCGCCGCTGCACGCCTCGGCTTTGCCCCTATCCATCAGCCTGTCGATCAGACTTGGCTCGAAGCCGCCTGATTGTGCTTTTTCAGGAGATCATCATGTCCCAATTGCCCACCTCTGGCGAATGGCGCGAAGGCAGCCTTTGCCGCACCACCGCCGATTGGCCGTTCCATTGGGTTGCCGAAATCACGGCCATGGATCCGGTGTCCGGCAGCTACACCTGTATCGGCACGGTGCGGCAGGCCGGAGCCCGCCGTTATGATGAGGCTCTGGCCAATCTCCGCCTCATGGCCCGTGCGCCTGCCATGCTGCGGCTTCTGCGAGCCGTCTCGCAGGTGCTCGACATGAGCGATCCTGACCATGAGGCTTTTGCTGACAGCGCGGCGGATTGTCTCGATGCACTGCTACAGCAGCAAAAGCCCCTGCGGGAGTTGCTGCGTGAAGTCGATTTGGCTCAACGCCAGTCACCTGTGCCAGCGAATGATCAGATTGGTGACGACAGGCCAGACCTTACAGGCGGTCGAGCTTGATTGAAATCGACAGGGACGGTCGAAAACGACCAGTCTCGATCGTTCCCATCAGCCATCATAACGTCCGTCCACGCCGAAACCTGCCATTGGTGGGTCTCTCAGCGCCCAGACGAAAGGCGCTGGCATAGTCGCCTTAGCGGGCCTAGCAATCCTCACTCAGGATGCTAGGCAATTATTTGCAGGCCATGCGCTAAACACCCGATAGAGCCAAGGATGTATTTGTGACGTCGAGCATTGTTACGCCAAACGGACTGATTGTCCGCGATCGAAATCTCGACGATGAGGAGCATCTTGCCTTGCGCAACTATGGTGCGGATTCAACCTTTTTCCATGCGATTGCTCAAGGGCAAAGTGTGGCGTTGTCCCACAACCCCGCCTTCCAAGAATTCTCGCTCTCCGCAAAGGCAAGGCGTGACGCGATCGACCGAGTCTTTGCGATATCACGGTTGATCAAAGAGCAGGTGCTCTGGTCTGGTCATGGACATGGCTGGGGCATTCGCGGCGCGCTTGTGGGAGCACCCTCGGATTTCATCGGCTTAAAGTATCGCTATCCGGGTTACATCTCGACATCGACGGTACGATCATGGTGCGACGCGTTCCTCGAGAAGCGGAACCGCGATGAGAGTCGGCCGACTCTCATGCAGTTGAATATGCCGGCTCGGTTTCCCGCTATCGATATGCATGACGGCGCTGCACAGGGGGAATTTGAAGTCCTGCTTCCCCGTAATTTGAACTTGGTGATCACGGATGCCGCATCGCTTCCCGGCGACATTTTGCACTTGACCCTGTCACCAGTCGAGACAGTGGCATGACGAGAACCTTCCTTCACAGTTTCGACCCGATATCTGCCAGCCCTGTTACCGGACCGACCGTTGACCTGACCGTCGCAGAAATTGAGGACGCCGGACTCAGGGAGGTTTTGGAAACGCCGGGCGCTGCATATGGCGCATGGTCCATCCTGGATGCACTCCTCATGCCGACCGGCGCAGGAACACCCTTTATCTTTAGGGAGCCGCTTGGTCAGGCGCGTGAAGTGAAAGTGGCCCTGTCAGGTCTGTTTGGACGCTTCGTCGCTCGCGCCTACCTCGAGCGGTATTTCAACCTTTCGATCTTCGCCCATCTCGGCAGCAAAACAATTGATCTCGACGGGCGCAGGAGGGTCAAGGTCAAACGATTGTCACGCGGCGATCTACCCGACTGGATTGCCTGTGCCTCCGATTTATCATCGCTGACCGTAGCCGAGGCCAAGGGATGCCACGATACAGCAGGCCCGGCAGCGGCGTTGGCACGCGCATGGACCCAGGCCGGTCGGGTCAATGTGACAGCGAGAGGCCGCAAGGTCACGGTGAAGCGTATTGCCATCGCGACACGCTGGGGCATGGCTATGTCAGGTCCTGCCGAAGCCCATCTTTCGGTCAAGGACCCCGTCGATGAGGGAGAGCCGATAGAACCTCACGAGAAGGATGCGCTATTCGTTGGTATACTCCGCCTGCACATTGCCAATCTAATCCGGCCGCTCGGTCATGTTGAACTGGCAGACGCCCTGATACGCCTGACCTATCAACCATTCGCCCGCCGCCTCCAAGACAATCTCCAGGCAGCGCGAGCATTGCTTGACGCCTCTCCGGTAGGTGAAGTTGAGAAGGTCAGTGCCATGGGCGGTCTTGTCGGCGGGATCGTCACCCGTGCCGGTCCGGTAGCCGAAGCCGATATTTCCACCGTCGACCAGGAAGTGCTTGCGCGCCTCAATCTCCGACCGGTCTTTGTCGGGATAGATCGGGATCTGATCCGTGCTGCCATCGATGCTGAAACCCAGTCGGTTCGCGTCCGCCTCAGTGAGGCGAAACAACCCGACGAATTCGCACGGAGCGACCGTGCTGGGGGATGGATCGTCCCTCTTGGTGAGGAGCGCCGAATCATTGGTGGCACCTGAAGGGTGAGCCCGCGACAAATAGAAACATGACCTGCCGCTGCAGGTGAAGATCAGGGACGGAACATGGACGCACAAGTCGACGATCTCTCAAACGAAGCGGCGGCTCTCGCCGACATCCTTAAGTGGTCGACAGACCTGCCAGCTTGGCAGCGCGATGCCTTGCGGCGGCTCTGCAGCCAATCCAAGCTGGAAGCGGTCGACCTGACTACCCTTGCTGCAATCTGCAAAGGGACTGAGCAGGCCGTTCCGCTCGACGCCAGTCACCTTCGGGACCCGGCCGCCAGCCATGCTGTCGTTAGTCTCGGCGCTCTCCATGGCTTGTCGAACGTCAATGCCCTCGCACCCGGCGAGCGCCTTTCATTCGGCAAAGCCGGTCTCACCGTCATTTACGGCGACAATGGTGCAGGGAAATCCGGCTACGCTCGCGTCCTAAAGCAACTTTGCCGTGCCCGTTCGCCAAAGGGCGATGCGATACTGCCGAACATCTACGCTGCCGCGTCCGGCATGCCATCCGCGAATATTGAATTCTACATCGGCGGCCAGAAGAGAAATGCATCCTGGACGCAGGGAAATGCGCCTGACGCTATGCTCTCAGCCGTGAGCGTTTTCGATTCGCGCACCGCCAACGTCCATGTCGAGAACACCAATGACCTCGCCTACACGCCGCTGCCGCTTCGTATCCTCGCCGGCCTGGCACAGACGTGCCAAGATGTGAAAGCCAAGCTGGCCTCCGATATTAAGGCCCTAAAGGAACAGACACCCGCCGTCCTGTCGGCACCCGATTGCAAGCCAAGCACCCAGGTAGGAAAGCTCATCGAATCCCTGTCCGGCAAGACCAAACCAGAGACAGTCGAAACCCTGGCCGGCCTGTCTACAGACGAAGAAGGTCGGCTTCAGACCCTTATCACTGATCTCGCCAGCGATCCGGCGCGGACGGTCCGCCAACTCCAGGGCCTGGAAACCCGCATCACGGCGGTCATTGAACGTCTCGAAAAGCTGGTTGTCGCCGCAGCAGAGGAACATCGAACAACGCTCCATGCAGCTTATTCGCGCCTCACGGCGGCACGTGCTGCTGCGAACGCGGCTTCCGCAAACCTGTTTTCCGACGAGCCCCTGCCCGAAATCGGTTCCGATGTCTGGAAGGCATTGTGGGAGGCTGCGCGCGGATACTCCCGCGCCGCAGCCTATCCAGACAAGCCATTTCCCGTAACCGGCAGCGACACCAACTGCGTACTCTGCCAGCAGCCACTCAGCGAAGAAGCCTCAAAGCGCCTGAGCAGCTTCGAAGCGTTCGTGCAGGACGAGAGCAGACGCCGGGAACAGGAGGCCGAAGCCGAGTATACGAAGTTGCTGGAGGAAATCTCCTCGCAAGCCGTCTCCATGAATAAGCTGCCGGCGGTCATCGCGCTGATCAGGGACGACGTTGGTCAGGACGATCTTGCAAAAACCATTCGCCGAGAAATCCTTTCCCTAGGCTGGCGCCTGCGCGCTATCCTGCGGACCCACACCATGGAAGCTCCCCCGGCGCTCCCGTCTGCCGTCGCCGTGTCATTCGACGCTTTGCGCTCAATCATCGCCGACCTCGCAACGCGCGTGGAAGGGCTGCAGTCGGAAGCGAACTCCCCACAACGCGCCGCTCTCGTGGCAGAGCGCGACAGCCTCGCTGACCGAAAGTGGCTCGGTGTGGTAAAGACCGATGTGCTTGCGCAAATCGAACGCCACAGAGCTATCGACGCGCTTGAGAAAGCGGGCAAGGACACTGCCACGAACAAGATCACGACGCAGAGCACGCGGATCGCGCAGGCGCTGGTCACCAATCGCCTGCGTGGAAGATTTGCCATCGAGGTGGACAAACTCGGCATCGCGGGACTCGCCATCGAGCTCCAGCAAGCAAAGACGAGCGCGGGCGTGCCTTTTTTCCAGGTCCGCCTCATCAACAAGCCGAATGAACCGGTCGGCAAGGTTCTGAGCGAAGGCGAGCATCGCTGTGTCGCGCTCGCCGCCTTCCTTGCCGAACTATCGACCATCGATGCGCAATCCGCCATCGTGTTTGACGACCCGGTTTCATCTCTCGATCATCAACATCGCGACAAGGTCGCACAGCGCTTGGCCGAAGCCGGGCAGACCCGGCAGGTGATCGTGTTCACGCACGACATGGCGTTCCTGCTGCTACTCGATGAAGCATGCCGCGCGAGAAAGGATCGGGATGCGACGCCAGTCACCTACAGGTTGATCAGCCGCGGCGGAGAAAATGCCGGCTATTGCCATCAAGAACCGCCAGCCAGCGTCATGCCGCTCGACAAGGTGATCGACGGAATGAAATCCCATCTCGCTAATGTGAAGATCCACCACGAACGCGGCGACCAGGCGAAGTGGCTGCGCGAGGTAACGTCGTTCCAGGACCAGCTTCGCACCACCTGGGAGCGCGCCGTCGAGGAGGTTGTCGGCCCGGTGCTTCGCCGCCTATCCCGGAAAGTGGACACGACAGGCCTCATCAGGCTAACCGTTCTGACCGACAGCGACTGCAACACTATGCGAGAAGCATTCGGGCGTTGCTCAGCTCTGCTCCACAGCCAGCCTGGTGAAATCAATCCACCGCTGCCCGCACCATCAGTCATCGAAACCGAGATCGAGATGTTAGCAAAGTGGATCGCCGACATCCGAAGCCGTCAGGAGCAGGCCGCGTGATGCTCGCGGACGAAGCCTTAACATTCTGCCAAGCGGCCTTCGCCGAATGATGCAGGAGCGATTCTCCGCCGCAATCTGACCGCAATCCTGCTTGGCCGATTGGCAGCTAAACGCCCTTGTTGTTAGTTGCTGCCGTCCGGATCGTCCGACGGCTTTGTCCTAGGAGATAGTGTCATCGCGGCCCCGGCAAACAGCCGGTTTCGGCGTAGACTGACGTTCAGAATCGCCACGTTATACGGCTGGTTTGTCCCAAATCGCGCCAGCCTGGCGGTTCGGAACATTTTCCCACAGCACCCTTACGCAGGTGCCACCTGCTTCTTTCGTCGCGCGGCCTTGATTTTCGGCGCAGGCGCAGCCTCGGCAACTGCCTTCGGCTTGCGGCCGAGACCGATCTTCACCGCCAATTCCTTGCGTTTTGCGGCGTAGTCAGGCGCGACCATCGGATAGTCAGCGGCTAGGTGCCAGCGCGTGCGATACTCGGCAGGGCTCAGACCATGATCGGTTGAGAGGTGCCGCTTGAGCATCTTCATCTTCGCGCCGCATTCGAGGCAGGTGATGGCATCGGCCTTGACCGAGGAGCGCACCGAGACGGCAGGCTCGCGCTTTTCTTCCACCGGAGCGGGCGCCTGACCTAGGCCAGCCAGCGAGGTATAGACCGATTGGATCAGCACTGGCAGTTGGTCAGCCGCAACGGCATTGTGGCTGACATGAGCGGAAACAATATCGGCGGCCAGCATCAGCAGCGTTTCATCGGCCATGGAAATAATGTCCTCATCCATTCGGTGACGACACCTGCATAGCGCAATATTTTTCAGTCACGAGGGGGTAATCAGGCAATACCCCCAACAAAACCTTTCGTTCCCCCGCGCTGCGGCATGGCAAGGCGCATCGCGCCTTTGCAGCCACGCTGCTTGCAGCGGGCGCGGGCCTGGACTTCCGACAGCCATAGGTGTCCAAAATCGCCAAGCGTGAGCAAATGCGCCGGCGTCACGAAGCGCACCTTGCCGCAGGTGCGGCAGGTGAGTTCGAGCCGCGTTTCGGCATCGAGATCGCGCAACTGGATGGCGTCGAGCCAGCTCACCAATTGTCCTCCGCCTCTGGAATGCGCGTGTAGCTGATCTTCGATCCGACATTGCCACCGGCGGGCGGCGCCCAGGGGCCGACGCTCACCACCGTCTGGCCGAAGCGGGAATTGAGGCCGTCCATGGTCCGGCTCAACGCCTCGCAGCGCTGCCTCTCCTTGTCGTCATTGGCGAACAGATCGGGCTGCCGCGCCGTGTCGAGCGTCAGTTCCCCCAACGTCACGCTGACGCGCATGATCTTGGTCGCCGGCGGGATTACGGCCGTCACCCGCTCCCACAGTTCGCCGAGCGCGGCGAGAATAGCCATGTCGTCCTGAACCTCGCCCAGTGGAGCGACATTGCCCCAGCCACGCTCGAAGCCCTTGAGCCAGAGATAGAGCGCCGAGGCATAGAAATTGGACCGCCGCATCCGCCTTGCGGCCTTGACCAGCAGCAGGCGGGCGATGGTACGCGCGTCATCCAGACTACGATGATCGGGCGGCAGTACGCGGGCATGGCCGAACATGTTCCGTTCGGTTTCCGGCGCCTCCACCGCATAGCCATGGAGCGCGTACCAAAGCCGCTCGCCCGTCACATTGCGCCAAAGCGCCCGCATCTGCTTGGGTTGCAGCGCGAGCAGGCCCGGCACGTCGCCGACGCGGGCTGCGGCAAGCCGCTTCACCATCGAGCGGCCAATGCCGGGAATATCGTCCAGCTTCAGCCTTGCGAGTTGAGCGGGCACGTCTTCGGGATACCAGATCGTCAGACCATCGGGCTTTTTGGTGTCGCTGGCGATTTTGGCCAGATGCCGGTTGGCGGCAAAGCCAATCGAGCAGGTCAATGTCGCGCCGATGTTGTAGCGGATGGTGTTCTTGATCCGCTGGGCAAGGTCGGTGGGCTCGCCCCGCTGGGTCTCGTCCAGCCAGCACGAGACTTCGTCGATCGACTTCACTTGGTCGACCGGGATCACCGACCCGATCTCCGCAATCAGGGCATTGTGCGCCCTGCGATAGAGATCCGGTTTTTGCGGCACCAGAACGATGTCGCGGCAGATCCGGCGTGCTTCATCGACCATCATGATGTTCTTCACGCCGCGCGCCTTCGCCTCGCGCGAGCACGCGATGATGCAGGTGCGCCCGCCGCCGGCATAGGGGATCACGCCAACTGGCCGCCCCCGCAGGCGAGGGTCGCGCAATTGTTCGACGGAAGCAAAGAATCCATCAAAATCAAGGTAAAGGTGTTCAATCGTCGTTGGTTTTCGCATGGGCTCCAGCCCGAATCGGGTGAGCCATAAATGAGAACATAATAGGAACTTGTAGGCAATAGGGGCATGGCCCGGTCGGCACAGACCATCGGGCAAAAATGGTCGGCCCGAAGGCCGCTCTTTGGAAAATCTGGGGCAAGCTGCCTGCTTATCCTCGGCCCGCCTGCCGGGGCCAAAAACCATATTCAGGCCTGTGGCGGTTGACAGACAACCTGCCGGGGGAGAGGCAAGGTCGCATGTGTAATCTTTATCGCCTGAACAAACCTGCTGCCGACATTGCCCACCTGTTTGGTGTCGAGGCCACCCAAGGCGCCAATTACAGCGAAGAAGTCTATCCCGGTTATCCTGGTCTGGTGATGGCCGGGCGCCGCCTGAAAGTTATGAACTGGGGCTTCCCGCTGATTATGACTGGCCGCAATGGCCAGAAACTCAAGCCCAAGCCCGTCACCAATGCCCGTGACGACAAGCTGAGCACCGCCTTCTGGCGGGCCAGCTTTGAAAGCCGCCGCTGCCTTATCCCCGTCTCGGCCTGGGCCGAGCCGGAAGGTGAGACCGGCCATATGACCCGGACTTGGTATTCGCTCCCCGGAGGCGAGCCTTTTGCGGTGGCAGGCCTGTGGCGCGCCACCGAGGAATGGGGCGATGCCTACACGATGGTCATGGTCGAAAGCTCGCCCCAGATGCGCGAGGTCCACGATCGGATGCCGGTGATCTTGCGGCAGGATCACTGGAAGACATGGATTGAAGGCTCTCCGCGTGAAGCCTTCGGGCTTTGCCGGACATGGGACGACGAACTGGCTGTTGAGCAGACCACGACCCGGTGGGCGGGGCGCGGTCTGATGGGAATGTTGCCATTCGAATGACGCTATTCGCCGTCAGGCACAGAATGATGTCTGGGCGACAGCTAAAAAGTTGAGGTGGAAGGTGGCGTGGCGAGCAATTCCGCTCGCCCGAAAGTTGCCCCCTCGATGCTCACGGATAGCGAACGCTTCGCCTTCACACCCCGGCGCATTCATGGCTTTGCCAGTACCGGCAACGCCTATGACGCCACCCAGACCGACGATCGAATCGCCAGCGGAGACACGCTGCTTATTCTGCCGGAAGGCGTCGTCGGCGTGGCCCATTGCTGGCCCTTTGCTGTCACGCAGGTGACGGGCAAACTCCATGGCGTCCAGCCCAAAGCGCATGAGACGCTGGCGGATTTCGCCGCCGCATTCAACATCAGCACCGACGACATCGCGGCCGCCATCGCGCTGGCCCAAGCGCTCGGCTTCGCCATCGATCCCGCACTGGCCGCGCTCGCCACGTCCGCCGCCTGAACCCCACCACCGGAGAACCATCATGCTGACCACCGCCACGCCGGCGGGCGCTGACGCGCGCCTGGAACAGATCGCCCGGCTCAATGACCGCACCCGCCTCGGCCTCGATCGGACGGCCCGCGTTGTTATCACCCGCAATTGCCTCGAAAGACTGGCCGAGGCCGAGGGCGCGCCCGAAGAGCCTATCGTCCTGCAAGCCCGCCTGATGGCGGCCTTTCGCCATTGCACCTTCTCCGAGGACAGCCCCGAGCGCGATTTCGCCGCCATCGAGTTCCTCGGCCGCAAGGTTTGGATGAAGATCGACTATTATGACGCAGCGATGGAATTCGGCTCGGAGGATCCGGCCGATGCCTCGGTCACCACGCGGGTGATGACCATCCTGCTGCCCGAGGATTACTGATGTGCGGGCAGCTTGTCGTCGACCGCGCCCACGAAAGGTTCGGTGCCGAGGTCACCATCGCCGACCTCGCGCGCCATTCCTTTCCCGACTTCAACTGCAACTTCGTCCACATTTACGAGGTCTGGGAAAGGCTTGAGGAGGACTGGCGCTTCGAGCTCGACCGCGACGCTAGCACGCTGGAATATGCCACCGGCGTATCCGCCCGTTTCACGGACGGATCGACCCTGCACATCAGCGCCTGGGCCGATTGCTGCGACGGCTCTGGCTGCCGCCATTGCCGTGGCTGATCTCACCATCATCAGGACCGCTTACCATGCGCTATCAACCCACGGCTGAGACGCTCGCCATTGTGGAGCGCCTCGGCGGGCGCTGGAATGGCCGCTATGCGCTGGTGCCATGCCCAGCCCATGAGGATCGCACGCCCAGCCTGTCGATACGACAGGGGCGGCAATCGATCCTCGTCCATTGCTTTGCTGGCTGCGATGGGAGCGAGGTTATGCGGGCGATCCGCGAGGTGCTCGGCCATTCGGTGCTTGGCCAGCGGGCTTTGCCCGTCCCGGCCAATGATAGGCCTGCGCCTTTCCAGCGCCTTTGGGATGAGGCTTCGCCCGTCGCCGGCACGCTGGCGCAGCGCTATCTCCGCGACATTCGTGGCATCACCTTTCTGCCGCCCGATGTGCGCTTCCATCCTGCCTGCCCGATGGGGCGCGGCCCTGTGCCGCGTCGCCTTCCAGCTTTGCTGGTTGGCGTCTTCAAGGCCCGGCGCCTGATCGCGATCCAGCGCCTGTTCCTCGATCCTGTCACGGGCAGGCGAACCCATCGCATGATGCTCGGCAATTCGCGCGGCGGCACCTGGCCTGCCGCCTTCGCAGGCGGGGCCATGCGGATTGCCGAGGGCTTTGAATCGGCCTGCGCCTACCGGCAGATCACTGGCCGGGAAGCGGGCACCTGCTTTGGCGTGCGAAACTTCGGCGGCTTCGCCGTTGGCGATGGCGTCGATCAGGTCATCTTGCTGCCCGACAATGACCGCGAAGGGATGCAGGCGGCGCAATTGGCCGTCATGGCCCGGCGGACTACCGCCATGCCCTTCGCCATTGAGCGCTGTCCGGCAGGCTTCAACGACTGGGCGGAGATAACACGTCCACCTGTTCACATGTCCACCGCCTCATAAGTCCACTTGTGGACAGGTGGACATGTGCAGGGGCGGCAAAGCCGAGAGGGAGGCTGGCCGGGTGAACCCGAAAGGAGGCCCAAAACCCATGTTCACCGTTCCCGCTCTGCCCGCGCCCAATGCTCTTGCCGATCCCGCCTTTCTGGCCAGCGCCGCTGGTGAAAGCTGGATCGGGGCATTGGCGGAGAACTTCCCCCATACCCGTTATTGGCGGGACCGCTCCGACTGCTGGTCGCTCAAGAGCCTCAACGCACTGGCCGCGAAGATCATCGATGCCCGCTATGAGGGGCACGAGATCGAGGAGGTGATGGAGGCCGAGTTTCCGCCCGCCGCGTTTGGCCAGACCTGGTATCACGAGGTCGCGCCCCAATTGCGCTCCAACCTCGCAGAGGCTGGGTTGGATGACGACGACGATGCCATCGACGCCATCCGCTACGCGTGGGAAGATCATGCCGCCGAGCGCGATGACAGCAGCGTGGCCGATCTCTTCGCCAGCTATGACCGCTGCGAATTGCTGTTCCGCTTCAGCGCCGAGCGCTGGCTCGACGATGCGCTGGTCTTCTCGCACCGCCCGTGGTCCGAGACAAGCGAGCTGTCCATCACCGCCAATCTGCAATTCGCGCTGAACAACCTCGGATACACCATCGGCGAGTTCCGCAAGGCCAGCGGCAACCGCCATCCGGCTCACAGCGCCTTGCCGCGCAACGCAAGGCGGCGGCGCGCGCCGATCATCAGCCACGAGCAGCTTGCCGAAATCATCGACAATGCCTGCTCAACCTCCTTCCTCTTCTGCCTCTATGCGATCGTGCCGATCCCGGAGCTGATCGCACTCGATCTCAGCCGCCCCGTGACCTTCGAGAAATGCTGGGTGGCCACGATGGACCCGATCAACGGCACCTTCTTCGACGTGCCGGCCAATGGGCCGGTGACCGTGAAGCCGGAGGACGGGCGCTTCCTGTCCGGCGGACATCTGCGCTGGTCGCCGGAGAACATCTGCTGCCTGCACACGCCCTACTACCATGCCGCAGTGACGCAGGCCGCGCCTGAAAACTGCTGATCGGTGCGAGAAGGAGAGCGGGTGGAACGTGAGTGTCGTGGGCGCAGGCGCCCAGAGACGCAACCCACTCTTCGGCCCCTGGAAAGCAAGACGGGGCCTTTGCCAAAGGAAATCCCCATGAACATCGGCACCATTCGCGCCAATGACCGCGGCGCGCTGACCGGCAGCATCGCCACGCTGACCGTCGCCATGAGCTTCGCCCTGCGCGGCGTCGCCTCGAACCACCCCAATGCCCCGCGCTATGAAATCTGCACGCGCAGCCCCGCCGGGGCCGCAGTCCAGATCGGGGCGCTGTGGGAGCAGACCTCGAAGACCACCGGGGAATGTTTCCTCCAGGGCCGGATCGATGACCCCTCGATGGCGCGGCCGCTTGCGATCAGCGCCTTCCGTCAGGACGACGGCAGCTACAACGTCGCATGGCTGCGCCCCCAGCGCCGCTCCGGCTTTCGCGTGGCGACCTCGGCCAACGACAATCCACCCTATCTGGACGCGGCCTGACGGCTTGCTGGCAGTGCCTCGGGTGATGATCTCGCGAGGCATCTTTTCTCTGCCTGCGGCGCCTTGGCGTTGTGCTGGACGCGGGCGTTGCGTGGCTCCAGCAGCGGGGCTGCGGGGCGGCCACCGGGCGGGGAAGAGCTGAGGGGAATGAGGATGGGTGTCTGGGGCCAAGGGGCCAAAGACGCAAACCAACCTTCGGCACCCGGGACGCAAGAGGGTGTCGGGCCAGAGGAGAATACGGCCATGAATATCGGTGAAGTGAAGCTCAACGGCGCTGGCGTTTACATGGGCAAGATCCAGACCGCCACGCTCGACCTCGTGGTGGGTCTGCGCCCGGTCAATTCGCGCAACGCCGCCGCCCCCAAATATGACGTGATGGTCCGCGCCAAGAATGGCCAGTTCATTCCTGTCGGCGGCCTGTGGGAGAAGACCGCGAACAACGGCGGCGGCACTTTCCTTCAGGGCCAGATCGACGATCCCAGCTTCGAGGCTCCGCTGTCGATTGCGCTTTTCGCGCAGGCCGATGGCGCGCTCAACATCGCCTGGTCGCGCCCGCGCCGCCGGGCCGAGGCCGGTTTCGCCGATACGGCCGTGATGGGCGCGGCCAACGATGGCTTTGGCAGCAGCGATGATGATCGCCGTGATGCCTCGCCCTTCGGCGATCTCGAACCGGGCCTTGCCAAGGCGGCCTGACCCCAACCTCCAGAATGCTTGTCGCTATGGGCGGCCCGTCTCGCGACGGGTCGCCTTTTTTCGTTCAATGCTGGGCAGGATCTTCGAGGTCGGGGCGAACCAGATCGACGTGGCTGACGCCCAGCGCCAGCGAGAGCTCATAAAGCGTGATGACGGTCGGATTGCGCCGACCGCGTTCCAAGCTGCTGAGATATTGCTGGCTAAAGCCAGAACGCTCCTCGACCTGCTCCTGGGTCAGGCCTTGATCCCGCCGCAGGCGCGCGAAATTCCGGCCAACCAGTTTACGCATGTCCATGCGCAGCAGGATCGCGATTTACATACTTTGAGTTTATCAACTATAGTATGTAAATGATCTGGCACGACGTTTCCGATGGCCCGCCTGAGGGGAAAACCGTCACAAACACGGGCTTTCTGCTGTTTGTCACGCTTGTCTGCTAATCTGCTCTCGTCAGAATTGTCCTGGCAAAGGCCTCATTCCCATGTCCGAACCATCCAATCCGCTATCACCCTCCGACTATCAGTCGATTGCCGCGTCACTGGCCGAGATCAAAGAACGGCTCACGCAAGCCGGGGATCTGCTGGCAGCCATGCATATCGATCATGCGCTGCAATGCCTTAATCCCGAAAACCCGCTCCACCAGCAGGCCGCCGCACAGGCCTGAACGATCAGCACGCAGCCGACGTGGCTGTTGTGGCGCGCCCGTCCGCATAGAATGGGCGCAGCATCGCCGGTGACGATCAGCTAGTCGCCGCATGGTTGTTAGAGGCGACCGCCTTCCGGGTTGAACGCCGCGGGTGAAAAGCTGCGGGACGAAGCCAAGCCATGCTCCAGACCCTTTGTCTGGCGACCATCGAGCGCCAGCGCGAGCGCGTGCGGGCAAGCTAACCCTTGGAAAGCGCCAAGCAGGGCACCTGATTCCAGGGCGGCCCGACAGCCAAACACAACCTTGTCCACACATCTCCGGGCAATCTGACCGGCAAGCCATCCCGCCAGAGAAGGGATGAACACTACGCCCGCGCGGGGCCGTCGCAACCCCCATTTGTCGACCGAGTTACCGGCCTCTTAGGCCGGCGCCCGCACCACTCGAAAAATGGAGGTTCCCCTGCGCTTCGCTTCGGTGCGGCGCCCCCTCAATCGCGGGCTGCGCTTCAGTTCATCCCGGCGGGAAAGGCTCGCCGGTAAGATCTGGAGACTACCCATGAACAAGGTTTTCCTGTCCGGCCGCATCACCTCCGACATCAGCCGCTTCGGCACCGACAGCAAGGGCGGCGTCAGCTTCACCCTCGTCACCAGCAGGCCGGTCATCAAGGACGGCCAGGTCGTCAAAGGCGACGATGGCTACGCCGAAACCTACGACCAGTTCCACACCATCAAGGCCTTCAACGGCCTGGGCAAGTCGATCGCCAACCACAAGAAGAAGGGCGACAAGCTGATCGTCACCGGCGAGATCCGCTACACCAAGAACGAGAAGGACGGGCGGACCTACTACAACACCGAGATCGTCGCCGACGAGATCGAGTTCATCTGACCAAGACGGGCGGCCCCACGGGCCGCCCTTTCTCTTTCGGGAGCAAGCCCATGTTTTACACCTCGGCCTTCGATGAATTCGCCTGCGTCCCCTGCGGCATCACCGTCACCAACCCCGCCATGGTCGCGCGCATCCGCGCCCAAGCCGGTATGATGAGCGATTACGAGATCGCCGCCCATCTGGGCAACGCCATCGCCTCTTCGACCGATGCCGCCCACGCCCTTGCCTGGGAACAGAGCCAGCATGGCGAAGCCAGCGCCGAAACGCTGGTCGATGCCGAATATTTCGAGGAACTGGTCGCCACCTGGAGCCTGATCGCTAGCGAGCGCGGCATCGATAGCCTCGATGGCCTGCTCATCGATGTGGTAGCGGTGCATTGAACTCTACTTGAGGTAGGCGCTGCCTAGCGCCTACCTCTGTCCGCCATAACCTTGACTAAAATCCGGGTCGGCTCGGCAAAATTTGCGAATCGCCATTGCCGAGGTTCCCCCTTTCAAGCAATTGAAGTGAATGGGCGAAGCACGACAACGCAAAGAGCGACTCCGAAAGGTCATGATCGACGAACTGACGATCTTGGCCGCTCCACCTACAGCACATGAGGCGGCAATAGCTGCCGAGTTGCAAGGCCTCACAGCTTCTATAGCTAGGAGAGAGTCAGCGGCGCGACTGGCCTGGGCGAATATGAAGCCGCAGCAATGTCATCAAAATGTTGCTGCTTATGTCCGCTTAGATCCAGACAAAAGTTCATCTCACCAAGTAGGTTGGTGGCAACAAGGTGATCAATTTGTGTTGCATTCAGTGGCCTGTATTAAAGGCCAATATATTTGCCTGACACCTCAGCAAAGTGGAGTGCCTGATAATTTTCCTTTTCTCGTGGATCCAAAGATCACTCAATTTGATGAGGGCGAAGGCGTCATTCGCTTCCTTCGAGATGGGATCGCGTTCCCTCACGTTGTCCGCGGTAATCCAGAACGAATTATGCGTGTAGCTTCTCTTGGCCTCGAACGCATTTCATTAGGTATCGACCCTAACCAAGTCTGGAATTGGATGGATCAAGAGATCAATTCACATCAGTGACATGGTATTGGCGCCTGCCCGCCGAGGCGGTCACCGCGCTCTATTCCGCCCAAAACCCTGACGGGCTCCGGGCTCCACCGAGCCCCATGCGGGTCTCGACCCTACGGGTTACGATCGACTGGCGCAGGGCGCTTGAGGCACCGTAGCGCACCCCTGAAACCAACAATCTCTCTCTCGTAGTCCTAGCATGGCAAGCTGGCCGGGCGCTTGTCCAAGGATGCGCGGTGCCCCCAATTTTGCGGCGGGCCAGCCCACCACAAAATCGGCTCCCCCACGCCCCGCTGACGCGGCGTCAACCGGGGTCCGTCCGCTGCGCTCCCGGCTTCCCGGCCAACGTCCCTGACAAGCTGGTCCAGCTCGCCCTCTGACCTCCCGTCATCACGAGGATGACGAACGACAAGCATTCTGGAGGTCACCATGACGCAAGCATTCGCCAACTTTGAAGCCCTCTCTGCCTTTTACCGCGAGCAGATCGAAGTGCCCGGCTTTGATACCGCCTTCACCGAGCAGGGCAGCATGGCGCAACTCTCGGTCCACGACGAACCCGTCGCCATCGACATGCCCGACCCGCAGGCCGCGCGCGGCGCAATGGAAATGGTGATCGGCACCATCTTCGACCTCTTCCGTGGCACCCGCATGGAGGAATTCGGCCAGGACATCGTCTGGGGCATCGTCAACAGCTTCCACGTCACCTCGCAGCGCATCGAGAAGCGCGAGGATGAAGCCACCAAGAAGCTGGGCGACATGGCCCGCGCCTTTGACCCTTCCGAAATCTACGCCGTCGAACTGGAGGAAACCCAGCGCATCGCCCAGACGCTGATGGACTGCCGCGATGCGATGGAAGCCATGCGCGACTACGCCGGCGAGATCTACCGCGTCGAAACCGGCCGCCCGTTCTCGACCGTGAAAGGCACCCGCGTGTCCTCCGGCCTGACCGCCAGCCAGATCGACGCCCGCGACTTTCTCGCCGCCCGCGCAGCCAAGCGCCGCGAAGACCACGCGCCCACCGGCCCGGTGGTCATCTTCTCCGGCGGCACAGACTGGCACGACCATGAACTGCTCTGGCAGGCCCTTGATGAAACTCACGCCCGCGTGCCCCACATGATCCTCGCCACCACCGCCCAGCACAAGGGCTGCGACCAGATCGCCCACGCCTGGGCCGCCGCGCGCGGCGTCAAGACCGTCCGCTTCACCCTCAACCGGGCACTGGGCAAGCGCGCAGGCTTCGTCCGCAACGAGCAACTGATGAACCTCAAGCCGGTCCACGCCATCGTCTGCGAAGGCTCGGGCCTCCAGTCCAACCTCTTGAGCCGCGTGCGTGAGGCGAACGTGCCACACCACGCATTCGCCCAACGCCACCAGCGCATCGCCGCCTGACGTTTAGGAGGGCGCCGCATCCGCGGCGTCCTCCTTCTCTTTTTCCGATGGCAAGAGGCACGCGGACGTAGGGGTGGGACAAGCCCACCCCATGCCGCGCGCCTGGACTGAAACGGCAGGATTTCCAAGACTGGCCACAAACCCACATTTGCGATAATGATGGTTTGTTGCAATCGCCAAGAGGTCGTCATGAGCCGCCTGACCATCGACATCACTGCCCAGCAGCACCAGAGCCTGAAGGCACTGGCCGCCCTCCAGGGCAAGACGATCAAGCAATATGCGCTCGAGCGTCTGTTCCCGGCTGATGCCAGTGGCGATCAGGCTTGGCGTGAATTGCAGGCACTGCTGGGCGAGCGCATCGAGCAAGGCTTGGCCGGACAGACCTCGGCCCTCAGCATCAGCGCTATCGTTGATGAGGAATTGGGCACGGGCCAAGCCTCTTGAGCCACGCCTATGTTCTGACTGCGGCGGCCGAGGCAGATGCCCGGTCGATCATCCGCTACACGCGCCAGCAATGGGGCGATGCGCAGGTCCGCGCCTATATGGCCAAACTCGAACAAGGGATCGCGCGTCTCGCCCACGGCTCGGGTTCCCACCGAGACATGAGCGATACGCACCCCGGCTTACGGATGGCCCGCATTGAGCATCACTATGTTTTCTGCCTTCTCCGCGACAAGGATCCGCCGCTGATTGTCGCCATCCTGCAAGAGCGGATGGATCTTATTCAGCGGCTCGGCGACCGGTTGTCATTGGACTGAACTGCCGTGACCCCAGCGCCTGTCGGCGACTTGGTGGCGCCCAGGAACCCGGTGATCGGCAGACATCCTCAAGCATCAGCGGTCAATCTGAATTGCCCAGTTCCTGAAGGGACAGGCAGCACACCGAACGCGGGTTATCCGCATTTTATGGGAAAAAGTGCTGCAAAATCAATCGAGGATGCGCTGGAAACGTGGCGCAAGCTGGCCGCCGCCGATGGCTGTCTGGTCCCCAAAATTCCGCAGAATTCCGGGGTTTTGGATGGCGAATTGGGGGTGTATGATGGCGATATGGTCCCCAAACGGCTTGCGCCCGGGAATCGGGCCTATCTTGATGGCAATTTGGCGCGTCGGAAGCAGCCGCCCGCGCCTCGGGAATATGCGATCTGGGATACCGAGCTTGCTGGGTTCGGCCTGAGGATCAGGCCATCGGGGCGGCGCAGTTGGTTCGTGCGGGTCCGGCGGCGCGGCAAGCATCAGCGGATCACGCTGGGCTCGGTGGAAGACCTCGATGCGCCGACTGCGCGGATGCAGGCGCGGCGAATTTTGGCAGAGGTGGCGCTTGATGGTCTGCCTCGCCGCGTTGCACAGCGTCAGTCGCCCACCTTCGCCGAGTATGTCGATGAGTTCTGGCGCGATTGCGCGCATCACTGGAAGCTTTCGACCCAGAAGCGCAATTGGGACGCCATCCGCCTCGACATTGCCCCGCAGTTTGGCCCGATGCGGCTCGACATCATCTGCCGGTCAGACATCATCCGCTGGCGGGATGATTGCGCGGAGGGGAAGCAAGCGAAGTTCAACCGCGCGCTGCCGGTGCTGGCGGCGATGCTGAAATATGCCGAGGCGCTGGGGTATCTGCGCAAGGGGAGCAATCCTTGCAGGGGAACGCCGCGCTTCAAGCGCAAGGCGATGGAGCGGTTCCTCAGCCCACTTGAGTATCGGCGGCTAGGGGCAGCGCTGAGCGAAGCCGAGGAAATGCAACCTCTGCGCGTCGCCATCATCCGCTTGCTACTCTACACCGGCGCGCGGAGCCAAGAGATCGGTGGCCTGCAATGGGATTGGGTGCAGGGACCGCGCCTGTTGCTGCCCGATAGCAAGACCGGCCCCAAGACGATCTGGTTGTGCAGCCAAGCGGTGCGGATTCTGGAGGCCTTGCCGCGCCGCGAAGGCTGCCCCTTCGTGTTTCCCAACCAGAAAGGCGACGCACCGCTCAAACTGGACGTATGGTGGTCCAAATTCCGCCGCCGTTGCGCGCTGCCGGATCTGCGCATTCACGACCTACGCCACAGCTATGCCTCAATCGCCATCCGCCACAATATGCCGCTGGCGACCATCGGCAGGCTGCTGGGGCATGAACTGCCCGAGACGACCGCCAAATACGCCCACCTTGCCGACGAGACGATTGCCGAGGCGGCGGCGCGCGTGTCGGGTGGATTGGCCAGCGCGATTGGATTGGGCGCATGACCAGTCTTTCCCTCCGCCAGATTGTCGAGAAAGCGCTGGCCGAGGTTGGCGTCGATCCCAAACTCTCGCGCGCTCAGCGGGGCCGCCCACGAACAACTACATGGCTGGCCATCGAGAACGGCTTTGGTATCCGCCACTACGCCAGCGGGCGGCATGTTTACATCGTCCAAACGCGGATGGGCGGGCGTGTGCGGACGATCACCATTGGCCCGGCTACCGTGCTGACCCGCCATCAGGCGACGATGGTGGCGCGGCGGGTCATCGCCCATGCACGCGTCGGCCATGATCCTGCCACCGTTCGCGAGCGCATTCGCAGCGCGCCGCGCATGGATGATTTCCTCAAGGAATATTGGCAGAAATGTGAGCCGACTTGGAAGCCGTCCACCCGCACCACCGCCACTGATTACCGTCGCTGCCATATCGATGGGGCGTTCAAGGACATCTATGTCGACAGCTTGACCGAGGCCGATGTCGCCAAATGGTTTGCCGCCCTGACCGACAATGCCGGGCCAGGTGCTGCGAACCGCTGCATGGACATCCTGCGCGCCGCGCTCAACAAGGCTGAGGCGTGGGGCTATCGCGTTGAGAACACCAACCCCTGCTATGCCGTGCGCTGCAATCGCAAGGTGATGCGCACCCGCCACCTGTCCGAGGTGGAGATGACCCGTTTGGGCGCTGCGCTGGCGGATATGCGCAACCATGCCGATCAGAGCCTGCGCTCTCAGGCAGTGGCGATCACGCTGCTGCTTCTGACCGGCTGCCGTCGCGGCGAAATCCTCTCGCTGCAGTGGAGCGACTTGCGTGGCAACCGCCTCAAGCTGCGCGACAGCAAGACCGGGCCTCGGACAGTTTGGCTGGGGCAAGAAGCGGTCGATCTGCTCGGCGAAGTTCCCCGAATGCCCAAGGTGCCGTGGATTTTCGCAAGTTCGCGTACCGGCAATCCGTTTTCAGACATCCGGGATGCATGGGTGGAGGTGCGCGACCTTGCTGGCTTACGGAATTTCCGGCTGCATGATTTGCGCCATACCTTTGCCAGCCATGCCGTGATGAGCCGGGAAAGTCTGCCGATGATCGGCAAGCTGCTCGGACATCGCTGCATCAAATCCACCGCGCGTTATGCCCACCTTGACGACGCCCATCTGCTCGATGCCGCCGAGGAAATCGGGCGGGCTATCGAGCAGGCTTTGGCGGGCGGGCGCTAGACCTGCACTACCCCTTGAAGGTCGGGCGTCAATGACGTATATCCCGCACATGAAGACTCGCCCCATCACCGTCGCCGAGACGCAAATCTTTGCGCGCTCGGCGGCCAAGATTTGGAGCGAGGCGGAACTGGCAGAGTTGGTCGATTACGTCGCTCACAATCCCGAAGCGGGCGACGTGATCCAAGGCACCGGCGGCGTGCGCAAGCTACGCTGGAGCAAGGCAGGAAGTGGCAAGCGCGGTGGCGCGCGGGTGATCTATTTCTACTATCACTCAGGCTGTCCGCTCTACCTGCTGCTGGCCTATGCGAAGGCGCAGGCCACCGACCTGACGCCGGACGAGAAGAAGGCGGTCGCCGGTTTTGCGGCGATTATCAAGACAGCGGCGGGCATCGCCGAAGGAGACGCATGATGAGCAGCTTTGGTGACGATCTGATCGCGGCCATTTCCGAGGCTGCGGAGCACGCTCAGGGCACGAGCCAGTTGGCGCGCACGCACACTATCGAAGTGCCGGACGTCCGCGCCATTCGCGAGGAACTGGGCATGTCGCAGCAGGCCTTTGCCAGCGCTTACCGGATTCCGTTGGCGACCCTAAAAGGTTGGGAGCAAGGGCGGAGGCAGCCAGATGCTACCGCCAGCGCGTATCTTTCTGTGATTGCGGGGCTGCCGGATGCTGCAAGGGATGTGTTGCGAATGGCAGCAAGCTAACTTTTTTCTGCTGACGGCCCACCTCCTGTGATTCTGCAATTTCAGTCAACGCCTCACGCTTTCATCATGAGTGCTCGCGCGGGTGAGACAAAGCCCGTGCTCCGCGCCTTAGCGATAGGGCAACGCTGGGCGGCGCAGCGCTGAAGCGGTGTCCCACCCAAGCCCTCAGCAACGCCATAGAACTGGCGGCGATCTGCTCGGCAAGCATGGTCAGGCCATCGGGGCTGATGTCGACGCACTGTAGTGACAACCTCTCACGCAGCGTATCGGCCAGCAGGGTTTGAAGCTTGTCCCCGGTGGGCCCGCCCAGCAGGCGCCGAGCTGTCGCTCGCTGCGTCCAGATATGGCTGACCCACTGTTCCAGCGCAGGCGAAACGCCTTGTTCCTGAGGCATGGCCGCAAGCGTTTCGACAAATGGCCGGAGGTTTTCGAGCAAGAGATCGTCCTTGCCGGCAAAGTGGTAATAGAAAGTCGAGCGCGCGACCTGAGCGGCCTGAATAATGCTGGCCACGCCGAAATCTCCATAGCGGCGGCTCAACACCAGTTCCGCAAAACCGCGAAGCAAGGCCGTTCGCGCATCGGCCCCAGTTGAGGAAGTGGCAGCAGGGTTGTCGGTGTCGCGCATTTCCCATGGTTCGGACATTCCAGCCAACTTGTCCATATCGAGCTGGCGCCCTCATCCCTATTGGCACACCCAGCCAAACCGGGGAGCCTTGCAACCATGCCAATAGCCCGCACTGCCAAGATTGCCGCCGTCACCCTCTTGGTAGGCGCAATCTCGCAAATACCTGCCAGCCTGCTGGGCGCGCTGAGCCAGCCTTGGGCCTTTGCCGGATGGCTGGTGCTGACCTTCGGCGCTTTGAGCCTGTGCGACGAACTTGGGGCCACCCGCCCGCTCAATCGAGCAGGCCTGATCGTGTTCGGCATCTGTTTTGTCGCCAGGACCGTGATGGTGGTAGTGCCAGATCCGGCAGTCATCGTGCGAGCGGAACTGACCTTCGCTTTGTCCAGCCTGCTGGCGCTACAGCTTTGGTCGGCAGCTTTGATGCATCGGCGTGATCGACCCAAGGTCATCGGGATACTGGGATCGCTGCTGTCAGCTTCAGGCCTGGCGGTGCTGGTCGCAGCGCACGTTCTTGCCGCAGGTGCCGGCTATCTGGGCTTTGCCGAGCTGTTCTCCGCTCTCCGGCATCCCGATCTCGAACCCCATCGCGCCATGGTGAGCCTGGCGACCATCACCGTGATCTGGAGCGGCATAACAGGCGTTGCGCTTTGGACCCGTGATCTCAAAGGTCTGCCCTGAGTACTTGCTATATCCCCCTAGGGGGGATACTGGATCGCCCATGACTGACCTTTCCTCGCTCATCGTTCAAGATGCCGCCAATGGCTGGCTGTTCATTCCCAGTGCCATCCTGCTGGGCGCGCTGCACGGGTTGGAGCCGGGTCATTCCAAGACCATGATGGCCGCCTTCATCATCGCGGTGAAAGGCACGGTCCGGCAGGCGGTCCTGCTGGGGCTGGCCGCCACGCTATCGCATACAATGGTGGTGTGGCTGGTTGCGATGGGCGGGATGTGGGCCTTTGGATCGTTCCGGGCTGAGGATACCGAACCCTATTTTCAATTGGCCTCGGGCGCAGTGATCATTGGCATGGCGTTGTGGATGCTGTGGCGCGCCCGCGCCGATCTGCGCGCGGCCCATAGCCATAATCACGATCATGGGCATCATCATGATCACCATCACGGGCACGGGCATCACGATCATCATCATGACCATCATCACCATGAGCCGAGCGATGAAGACGTTCACGAGTTGGAACTGGCGACTGGCGGCTATGTCAATGCCCATGAGGCAGCCCATGCTGAAGATATTCGGCGGCGCTTTGCCAATCGCGCGGTGAGCACCGGCCAGATCGTGATCTTCGGCCTCACCGGTGGATTGGTGCCATGTCCCGGCGCCATCACCGTGCTGATGCTGTGCCTGCAACTGCACCGTGTCGCCTTGGGAGCCGTGCTGGTGGCAGGATTTTCGGTCGGGCTGGCCATGACGATGGTGGCATCGGGCGTGCTGGCGGCCCTGTCCCTGCGCCATCTGGAAAAGCGCTGGAGCGGATTTGGCGAGGCAGTTCGCAAGGCTCCGCTGATCTCAGGCGGGGTGATCCTTGTTGTGGGTTGCATCGTCGCGCTTGACGGCGCGCGTCACCTGCTCTGAATGAGGCCATGAGCCACACCACCGACAAGGACCTGATCAACCGCCTGCGCCGGGCCAACGGGCACCTCGCCAAGATCGTCACGATGATCGAGGACGATCGCAGTGCCCTGGACGTGGCCCAGCAGTTGCAGGCGGTGATCGCCGCGCTCGACAAGGCCAAAACCCATCTGGTAGCGCACCATATCGAGCATCACCTCACCGAAACGCTCGGCGATCTTACACCCGAAGCGCGCGAGACGCTGGGGCGACTGACCGAGATCGCCAAATATCTATAGGCTTGGGTCAGCGAGGACGCCAACCCTGGCCCCATTCCCGCCCGTCGCCGTAGCCATGGGCGGCACGATCCATCCATTGGCCAATCCGGTCGTAGCGCCAGGCGATCTCGCGAACCGAGCGCATATCGCCTTCAGCACATTCGCGGCGCTGACGCCCCTCCAGTCCATCAATCGCGGCGTGCATACGGTCGGCTTGGTCGGGATCAATGTCCCCCTCGTCGACCTCCTGGCCAAGCTTCTCCTCGAGCATATGCGCGCGTTGGCCCGAACAGACGAAGTTCATCATGCGATCGGCGCCATCGTCATGCCAACGCATAGCATAAGGCGCCGGTGGTGGGGCGCCATTGCCCACATAGACACCCCAACTTTGCGCCTGTGCGCTTCCCGCCACCATCAGCGCGGTCACCACCCCAATTGCACCCACCCAATGCCGCATGTCGCATCTCCCGAACCGGCAAGTCACCGATACACCCCGGATAGCGACCGACGGGTTGTGCGATGCTGAATACAATTGTCGTCTTTGGTTCATCTTGACCGGCGCCAGAGCAAATCCATTGCCATCTAACCGAAGCTACGCTAGAAGCCCGTTTTACCGGGATAAAGCAACCTCCCGGCCAGGCGTCAGCCCAAGTGTTGCCTTCTCTTGCCTGCGCTTTTGCGGGCGGAAAGGTAATAGGCGCTTTGATGACGACTTCTCGTACCCATCCTGATTTTGCCGAGCTGGTGCGCGTGTCGGCGCGCATCGGCTGCCTCAGCTTTGGCGGGCCGGCGGGGCAAATCGCGCTGATGCATCGCGAATTGGTCGAGGAACGTGGCTGGGTCAGCGAGGAGCAATATCTTCACGCGCTCAACTTCTGCCACCTGCTGCCGGGGCCAGAAGCGCAGCAACTGGCGATCTGGATCGGCTGGAAGCTGCACGGCATTCGCGGCGGGCTGGCGGCGGGGCTGCTGTTTGTGATCCCCGGTGCCGCGGTGATTCTCGCGCTGTCGATGCTTTATGGCGCGGCGGCGCATTTGGTGTGGTTTGCCGCGCTGTTCCTCGGTATCAAGGCGGCGGTGCTGGCGATCGTGGTGCAGGCAGTGCTACGCTTGGCAGGTCGCGCGCTGGGCACGCGTTTTCGCAAAGCAGCAGCGGTAGTGTCCTTCATCGCGCTGTTTATGTTCAACGCGCCCTTCCCGCTAGTGGTGATCGGCGCAGGACTGGTTGGCTGGTTTGTCGCCCGTCAGCGCCCCGCTCTGCTGGGCCTCAAGGCCGAACCTGCCACCCCGCCCGACACCGCGCGCCCGTGGCGCCACAGCCTGTGGTCCGCACTGATCGGCGGGGCGGTTTGGGCAGCACCCATGGTTGCGGTGCTCGCCCTTTTGGGGCGCGGCCATGTGCTGTGGCGGATTGGCCTGTTCTTTTCCAAGCTGGCCGTGGTGACCTTCGGTGGGGCCTATGCGGTGCTGGCCTACATGGCGCAGCAGGCGGTCTCGACCCAACACTGGCTGAGCGCGGGCGAAATGGCCGATGGGCTGGGCCTTGCCGAGACCACCCCCGGCCCGCTGATCATGGTCACGCAATTTGTGGGCTATCTGGCCGCCTTCCGCGCGCCAGCACCTTTTACCCCGCTGGTAGCTGGCCTGTTGGGCGCGGCGCTCACCACCTGGGTGACCTTCGCACCCTGCTTCCTGTGGGTGTTTGCGCTGGCGCCATGGATTGAGCGGCTGGAACGCGCGGGCCTTTTGAAGGGCGCACTGGCGCTGGTCACCTCGGCGATTGTCGGGGTGATCGCCAATCTGTCGGCATGGTTCGCCCTGCAGGTGTTGTTCCATGATTTGCGCCCAACCTCGCTTGGCCCTGTCAGCCTCAACCTCCCGCAGCTCGCCAGCTTCGACTGGCGCGCCGGATTGATCGCTGCCGTATCGGCCTTCGCGATCATCGGCCGCAAATGGAATGTGATTCCCGTTCTCGCCTTGGCCGCCGCTGGCGGTTGGCTGCTCTCTCAACTGTCCGCATAGGAGTTTCTGACCATGACCGACATTTCCCGCCGCAACGCTCTTGGCGGCCTTGCCCTTGGCATGGCCGCAGCCGCAGTCCCCATGGAAGCCAGCGCCCAAAGCGCACCCTCGGTTACCGTTCCGGCCTTCGCTGGCGGCCATCAGCCCAAGCCGCTCGGCTTTGATGCGACCAAGCTCACCGGTCTCTCGGAAAAGCTGATCCGCTCGCATTGGGAAAACAATTACCAAGGCTCGGTCAAGGCCCTCAACATGGTCGAAGGGCGCCTGTCAGCAGCCATGGCGGACAAGGACCTGCCGCCAGTGATCTATGGCGATCTCAAACGCGAGGAATTGCACCGCACCGGTTCGGTTATCCTCCACGAGCTCTATTTCGAACAGTTCGGCGGCAATGGCGTCGCCTCGGGCGCAATCCGCGAGGCGCTGGCCAAAAGCCATGGCAGTTTCGAGGGCTGGGAGGCCGAATTCCGGCGCACCGCTATGGCGCTGGCGGGCGGTTCGGGCTGGTGCATTTTGGCGTGGAACCAATACACCAAGTCGCTGCACAATTACTGGGCATGGGATCACACCAATGGCCCCGTCACCGGCACGCCGCTGCTGGTGCTGGACATGTATGAGCACGCCTTTGCCATCGACTATGGCGCAGCAGCGGCCAAATATGTCGATGCCTTCATGCACAACATCGACTGGGCGGTGGTCGATGCCCGCTACCGGGCCGCCACCAAGGGATAACTCGAAAGGCGATATGGCCTGAGGACCTACAGGTCGTCAGGCCATGTCATGCTGGTCCAAACGCATGTTGATTTTCCTCAAACTCTTATGGGCGCTCGCCGTATTTTGGCACGTGCTGGCTTTCTGCCAGGGCGGCTATTGCGTGCTGCAAGCCTATGCATCGCTGTTTGATGGCTCTCGTGATCCCTTGCGCCAGCACCGCATCAAGGTTGCGGAATGGCATTTATGGGCATCCGGTTTGGCGATCATCGCACTCGGGATCTTGCTGGCTGGCGGATTGTGCTATTTCCAGAATCCAAAACTTTGGACCAAACTGGTCGTGGTCATCGTATGGCTTGCAACCAGCCTGATGCTGGGCAATCTGCGGCATATTTCAACCCTGTCTGGGCGGCGCAGCGCCCTCTTGCTGATCTGTTCGATCAGTGCGGCCTGCTGGCTCTACGGCGCTTTTCTGGGGGTTGCCAAATCGCTGGCCAATGGCGCCGTGCCATTTGGAGCTTTCATCTCCGGATTTGGCTTGACCATCCTTGGCTGTATCGCGGCGACGTTCTGGCTCGAACGGCGACACACCTGTTATGAAGGAGAGATCTGATGCGGCGATTGGCCCACATCGCATTACTCGCGACTATGGCGCTCAGTGGATGCGCTCAGGCGCAGTCTCCGACTGCTGGCACCTCTTTGACGCTGGAACGCGAAGTGCTATTGCCCGGTGTGAAAGGCCGCATCGATCATCTGACGCTCGATCCCGCGCATCATCGCCTGTTCGTCGCCGAGATCGCCAACGGCACGGTTGATGCCATCGACCTGGTGTCAGGTAAGATGCAAAGGATCTCCGGCCTCGCAGAACCGCAAGGGGTGGCCTATCTCCCCGCGCAAAACCAGTTGGTGGTCGCCAGCGGCGGCGATGGTACGGTGCGCTTCTACAATGCGGCCACCTTGGCACCGCTCGGCCAGATCAAGCTGGGCGATGATGCAGACAATGTAAGGGTGGACAAGCCCAGCGGGCAGATCGCCGTCGGCTATGGGTCAGGAGCGATTGCCCTGATCGATCCAGCCCGGCGTGAGGTCATCGGCCGCATAGACCTGCCCGCCCACCCCGAAGGCTTCCAGATCGATGATGGGTCAGCCCGACTTTACGTCAATCTGCCCAATGCCGGGACGGTGGCCGTCGCCGATCTGCACTCAGCCAAGGTCACGGCCCGCTGGGTTGCACCACATCGCTTGAATTTTCCAATGGCGCTGGGGGCCGAAGGCAAGCAGATCGCCATCGTTTCCCGCTTGCCCGCTCATGTCACATGGTTCGATGCAGCCAGTGGCGCGGTGCGACTGGACTTGCCGACCTGCGGCGATGCTGACGACATATTCCGCGATGCAAAGCGGCACCGGTGGTACGTCAGTTGCGGCTCTGGCAAGGTCGAAATCTTTGCCGAGCAGGGTTCTGCTATCACCGCGATGGGCACAGTCCAGACCGGGACGGGAGGGCGGACCTCGCTCTTTTCTCCCGAGCTGGATCGGTTGATTGTTGCCGTGCCCGCCGGCTGGACCGGTAGCGCCAAATTGCTCCTTCTCAAGCCCAACGAATAATCCGAAAGACCCGCCATGTCCGCGCTCAACGCCATCAGCCCCGCCAAACTCCTGCGCCTTGTGGGAACGCCGAAATGTCCGGTTTTGATCGACGTGCGGATGCCAGAGGAGGTTGAGGGTCGGTTGTTCCCGGCAGCGATCTTGCGTGACGGGATCTCGGTTTCATCTTGGGGGCCGGCCTATGCCGAGCGCGAAGTGGTTGTGATCTGCCGCAATGGTCAAGCAGCCAGCCCTGGCGTTGCGGCATGGCTGCGCCATCATGGCGTCGACGCGCAAATTCTGGAGGGCGGTGTGCTGGCGTGGCAGGCCGAAAAGCTTCCTATGATCGCGGTCGACGCCCTTCCTCCGCGTGATGGCGAGGGCCGCACAATATGGGTGACGCGCGCCCGGCCCAAGGTGGACCGCATCGCCTGCCCATGGCTGATCCGTCGCTTTGTCGATCCCGAGGCAGTATTCCTTTTTACCGCGCCGTCGGAAATTCAGGCAGTGTCGCTTGGCTTCAGCGCCACACCTTTCGATGTCGAAGGCGATGGCCTGCGCTGGACGCATCGCGGCGAGCTTTGCACCTTCGATACGATGGTAGAGGATTTTGGCCTTAGAGACCTTGATCCGCTTGCTCGGCTAGCCATCATTGTCCGCGGTGCCGACACAGATCGCGTGAAAATAGCCCCCGAGGCAGCAGGACTACTTGCAGTGTCGTTGGGCTTGTCGCGCATGTTCGACGATGACCACGCTCAGCTTGAGGCCGGGATGCTGGTCTATGACGCGCTTTACCGCTGGAGTCGCGATGCCTTTGAGGAAACCCATGACTGGGCATCGCATAAAGGCCGACGGAAGCTTTAGCGACAAGCCAATGATCACATTCAGAGTAGAAAACGGGCTGACCAATCTCCCTCTCCGCCATAACACCTGGTTGCTATTTGGTCCCCAAGCGAGAATAAATCCAGAACAAGGGGTTCCGTTTATCGCGACACATGACCCTTTGGAAGGTCAGTTTATTCCCGCAAGTCACCAGTTTTACAGAAAATTCTTCCATATCACCCGGCACGTGACAAGTGCCCAAAAAGTTCCTGATTGACAGCACACCGAACGCGGATGGCCGCAGAATCTCATAAGTGGCTTCCGACACAAACAATCAATATTATCTGATATTTAGATGGTGTTGCAACCTGCCGTGTCCTTGCAACGCCGATTGCAGCAGGGTGCAAATCTGCACTAGCCTAGCCAAATTGATGCAGTACACTGCAAATTGGCCCTAAGTTATTCTAAAATATTCCTATTTTTGATGCAGACTACTGCAACGCCGCGGCGTCTTTGTAATGACGATCACAGCGGGCCACGCTTGAATTTCCGCCACTTAGGCGGTAGCCTATAAAAGCGATAACCGAACCGGCCTCTGCATAGAAAGAAGCAGAATGGCCGACTATATCCCTATTGGCGTTAGCATGACGGCGCGTCAGGCTGAACGTCTTCAGGCCCTTGCGGAGAAGCAGGGCACGTCGATTTCCGAAACCACCCGCAATCTCATCAACATTGCCCTGCCGTTCGCGGAGCACGGTCATGGCATCGATTTTGTTCGCCTGATTACCATGATCGAGCTCAACACGCTTGTGCTCGACACGCTGCTTCAAAAGGCATCGCCCGAGGACGCTGACCGGCTGCTCGATCTCGCCATCGAATACACGAAAAAATACCATGGCGCGTGACGGCGACATCCGCTTCGACCGGCGCCCCGTAGCGGTCGAACATGAATCGGCGCGCGGCGAGATCGTCCGCAACGTCGGGGCATTCACCCGTGGTTCGCAGCTTATCCGCCTGCGCTACATGATGATGATGGAAGGGCTGCGCTGGCCGATCCTGGCAGCGGTCCTCAGCTTCAGTCTGCTGCTTGTCCTGCTGCTGGCCCTGCTTATGCGCGAGCATGAGGTTCAACTCGTCGAAATGCGGCTCTTCGCCGACTTTTGGAATCTGGTCGATCTCGATCCCGGCCACAGCGTGAACCTGACTTTGCCTGACGACAGCGTGGTGCCGATGACCATCGGCGACGTGCCCGACTATCCCGATGTCGCGCAGGCCTGGACCAAATTCATGCGCTGCATGATCGTGGCTTTGGCCGGTTCGCTGTTTTTCAGCGGCCCGCTGGCGACATGGTTCGTGCGTCTGTCGCAGAAGATTGGCGTCGACATCTTGAAGGAGCGCCACGAGCGCGGCGCCATGCTGGTCAGCGCCGCAGTGCTGGCGGGCGAGATCGATGCGCACAATGCCGCCGAATTTGCCGCCGAATTGGCCGAGCGATACCCCACCATGGCGGCCGATCGCGTGGCTCGCGCCACCATCGCCGAGCGCGTCGCGTTGGGGCTGCATGTGCCCTATGCCATGGCAGGGATCGCCTATCCCTGGCGGCTTGAGCAGACCCACGCCATGCTCATCGGCACCACAGGCGCGGGCAAAACGACGCAGCTTCGCAAACTGGTGACAGAGGCGCGGGAGCGCGGCCAACGCTGCGTGGTCTTTGACCTCACGGGTGCCTTTGTCGAAGCCTTTTACGAGGAAGGCCGCGACCATATTCTCAATCCCATGGACCAGCGCTGTCCGCCTTGGACCATCTTCAACGATTGCCAGAATTATGCAGATTACATCTCGGCCGCCGCCGCGCTGATCCCCAGCGATGGCGGCAATGCCGAGCCTTTCTGGGCCATGGCGGCGCGCACGCTCTTTGTCGAAATGTGCGTGAAACTCGCGGCCTCTGGCGAGACCACCAATGGCGCGATTGCCCATCACCTCATGTCGGCTGACCTCAAGGCCGTTCACGCCAAGCTCGCCAACACCATCGCGAGCCCGCTGACTGCCACTGAGGCCGCGCGCATGGCGGAATCCATCCGCGCCGTGTTCAACACCAATGCCCAGGCGATCCGATTCCTGCCTGATCCAGTGCCGGGCGAGCGGCCACCGTTCTCGATCCGGCGCTGGGTACAAGATGAGCCGGTTCCGGGCTCGATCCTGTTCATCACCTCGACCCATACCGATCTGACGCTCAACCGCGCGCTTCTCACCCTCTGGATGGATCTGGCGGTCAATGCGCTCATGGGCATGCCGCGCACCCGTGATCTGCGCATGTGGTATCTCTTCGACGAGGTTCACGCGCTCCACCGGATGCCAGCGATCGAGCATGGCTTGCAGACCGCCCGCGGCTTTGGCGGGGCCTTCGTGCTGGGGATGCACAGCTTTGACAAGCTCGCCGAAACCTATGGCGAGGAAGGCGCGATCAACCTTGCCTCTTTGGCTCGCACCAAGCTGATCCTCGCCACCGCTGACAAAAACACCGCCGAGGTTTGCTCAAACTTCATCGGCTTCCGCGAGGTGCGGGAGACCGATGAGGCCTATTCGATCGGCGCGAGCCGATCGCGTGATGCTGCCACGATTACGCCGCGCACCGAGGTCAAGCCGCTCGTCATCCCCGACGACATCATGAACCTGCCGTCCCTCCACGGCTATGTGAAGTTTCCCGAGGGCTTTCCGGCCGCACGCATCCGCCTTGTCTGGCGCGACTATCCCAAAATCGCCGAACCGTTCCTGCGCAAAACCGATATGCAATTGGCTGCCTACGCTCCTCCGGGCGAAGGCGATGAAGAAACTACGGGCGGTGATGGCGGGCCAGCGCCTGTCGTTGGGGCAGCCGAGCAGGCCATGACCGAGCCGGAGACCGAGATCAACGAGCCAGATGCACAAACCCAGCAACAGTCCCAAGACGTAACCGACCCGCGCGTGATGACGTCGGTTGAGGTTGAGGCGGACTCCCGTGCAGCAGGAACGGCCCCCGCCAAAGTCGAAGATGATGCCCCGGTCGCCAAAAGCCAAAGCAGCAATCTGCGCGAAAGCCTGGGCGGTTCTAGGGTGCCCGCTTCGCGAGAGACCTCAGGCAATTCCCGCGACGACAAAGGCAAAGAGGAACAAAATTCGTTGTCCCGCCCCAACGGGCCATCATCGCCCCAACGTCGCGAGCAGCAGATTACCATCGAGGAGCGGACCGGCCAGTCGTTCACCGATCCGGCCGAGAAGCATGGCCACCGTTCTGCCAGAGAGGATCATGAGCCATCGCCCGATCTTGGCGATGACATGGATATGGGGTTCTGACCCGTGCTGTCGGTTGCTTCGGTGCGTTCGGCGGGCGGCGCTGCCAACTATTTTGCCAAGGATGACTATTACGTTGGCGAGCACGCCAGCGAGGTTAGTGGCTGGGGCGGAAACGGCGCCGCCGAACTCGGCCTTTCCGGCGAGGTAGAGAAAAAGGTCTTCGAGGATCTCCTCAAAGGCCGTTTGCCCGATGGCGAGCAAGTCGGTGATCCCGAAAGGCGCCGAGCTGGCATCGACCTGACCTTCTCCATGCCAAAGTCTGCGAGCGTCCTTGCGTATGTCGCTGGCGACGAGCGCCTGATCGCCGCCCATATGCAGGCGGTTCGTCAGACCATGGGCTGGGTCGAGAAGACTTTCGCCGAGGGGCGGACTTACGGCGACAATCCCAAAGGCGATCCCATCCGCACCGGGCATCTGACTTATGCCCTGTTTCAGCACGACACGAGCCGCAAGCTCGACCCGCAGGCGCATATCCACGTGGTCATTGCCAATCTGACCAAGGTCGCGGGCAATTGGCAGGGCCTGTTCAACGATGAACTCTGGAAGAACAATTCCCTGATCGGCAGCGTCTATCACGCGTCCTTGCGAGCGATCGTCGAAGATCTCGGCTATCAGACCCGTCAAACCGGAAAGCACGGCCAGTTCGAGATCGAGGGCGTTCCTAGGCACGTTCTCACGGCTTTCAGCCAGCGGCGCGAGGACATCCTTGCCAAGGCCTCAGACCTTGGGCGCGATGGCCGAAATCCCGAACTCATGCGCGAGATCACCAAGCGCACCCGCGATGACAAGATCAATCTGGACGACCGCGATGGCCTTCGCGCGGAATGGGGGGAGCGGGCTGCGGCGTTGGGGTTTGATGGCAAAGCGGTGGTTGCCGATGCTGAAGTGCGGGCGGCGCAAGGAACACAGAAACATTCGACCTTTGATGCGGTCAGACAAATCGCTTCTGTCGCGACCCAATGGGCAGAACGATTGCGGGAGTGGCTCAAACCTGGAGACCCTCTGGTCACCAGCGGCTTGGCGAGATTGTCTTTGTCGGCAAACGAGATCGCCGCGGAAATGGCGGTGGCTTCGGCCATCCGTATCCTTGGCCAACGCGAAGCGGCCTTTCCGATCCATGAAATCTCCCGAACAGCCCTTGATCTGGGGATCAGCGGCGTAACCATTGAAGCCGTGGAAGCTCGAGTGCGAGCCTTGGCCGACAAGGGGCAGTTGCTTTATGGAACGTCGGGGCGCTCTGACGGCACCGTCACCCATGTCACGACGCCCGAGCTTTTGTTAGAGGAGCGCCGCCTGCTGGAAGGCATCGATGCAGGCCGAGGCGCTGTTGCTCCGGTGCTTTCAGCAGGAGATGCCGCCACTCGATTGGCCGGTCATTCCACCGATCGTCCATTGAGCGGCGAGCAGTTGGATGCGGGCATTCTCGCTCTGTCCAGCAATGACCGCGTCGTCGTGATCCAAGGCGTTGCGGGCGCGGGCAAGACCACCTTGATTTCGGCAATCGCAGATGCCGCCAGACATGAAGGCCGACAAGTGCTGGGATTGGCGCAAGCCAACACCATGGTCGAAATGCTGAAGACCGACGCCGGGATCGAGGCGCAAACAGTCTCCTCTTTCGTGAACCAGCATCTGAAAGCCGCACTTGCAGGGCAAGGTGAGGCGTTTGCCGCATCGACGGCAGCGCTCAAAGATACCATTCTGGTGCTCGACGAAGCATCTCTCGTCGCCAACAAGCCGATGAATGACCTTGTCACGATCGCCAACCGGCTCGGTATTGACCGCCTGGTGATGATTGGTGACCGCGCCCAATTGCAGCCAATCGATGCAGGAAAGGCTTTTTCGCTCATCCAGCAACACCGGCCGGCCATGGCCCATTTGGAAATCAGCCACCGGCAGCGCACAGAGCACATGAAGTCAGTCGCGGCCCTCACTCGCGCTGGTCATTTCAAGGATGCCTTTGAGGTCTTGGCCGAACGGGTGGTCACCGCTGGCCCCGATTTTCGTGAGGCAGCCGCCCGCAAATGGCTCGAGCTTTCGGCTGAGGATCGTGAACGCACAGCGCTCTATGCCTCGGGCCGCGCCACGCGCACCCAACTCAACGCGCTTGTGCAGGCAGGCCTGAAGGCCGAAGGCACTTTGCGCGGGGAAAGTCTTGCCCTTTCCCATCTGGAGGGCGTCCATCTCACGCGCGAGGAATTGCGCTTTGCCAGCAACTTCCGGGCCGGTCAGGTTTTGGAGGTGGTCAGTCGAGACAGTTCGACTGGACTTGATCGCGGCACCTATGATGTCGTCGGGGTCTCAGCCAAGGGGGTTGTCAGCCTTCGCAATGCCGGGGGCGATCGCGTGAAATTCCGCCCCGACCGTCTCGATCCCAACGACAAACGTGACCATTTGGCATTGTATGAACGCGAAACTTTGCGCCTCCACGAGGGAGATCGCATCCGCTGGACCGCAAATGACAAGGCGCGTGGCTTGTTCAATTCGGCAGCCGCAGATGTGGTCAGCATCACACGAGAAGGTGTGGAGGTGCGCACAAGTGAAGGTGTGAACATGTTGCTGCCCCATGGGGACCGGATGCTATCGCGCCTTGGCCTCGCTTATGCGATCAACATGCACCAGGCCCAGGGTATGACCACCGACCAGGGGATTGGGGTTATGCACTCGGCAGAGCGGCACCTTTCCAACCAGCGGCTGACCCATGTGATGGCAACCCGTGTGCGGGATGACCTCGCGATCTACACCAACGACCGTGATGCATTGCTGCGATCCATCGATGCCAATGCTGGGGACAAGGCGAGTGCCCTTGAACATGTTGGCCCCCAAGCGAAGCAGGCGCATAGCCCCTCTTCGGTACGGTCACCGAGGCCAACGGCGTCGATGCCTCCGACTGATCGTGACGAGGTCTATGTGTTTGATACCGAGAGCCTGCGGGAAGCGCGTGCAAAGCAAAATCTCGATCCCGCGCCGACGTTGACCCATGTCCCAGAGAAAAGCATCGAACTCGGCCTGTGACCCTCGTGGCATGACAATCAGATGTTGAACGTCGGGCGATTTGAACACCTTGGGCCTTCGGCCTCGACATCATCATGCCGTGCGGGCCACTATCCGCTCTATCGTCAGGTTTCGTCGATCAGCTTCTGAATTTTGCCGATAGGCGTATCGTCTATGGGCCGAACGGTCTCGCCGCAGGTTGGGCATTCTACCGTGCGCTCGAGACGCATAGTCTTGTAGGTGACGATCAGCTCGCCGCCGCAAACAGGGCATTCAGTATGAGCCCGGATATCGTCGAGTTCATGCGCCATAAGCGTCAAACATACACCATGCGTGCCACGACGCAAAAGGCTTACCCCCCTCTCCTTTGCAAGCATAGCGCTACTCTGACGCTGGGAGTGGTTGTCGGGGACTGAAAAGAGCCATCTCGACGCATAGTCTTGAACCGGCCAGATCCGTCATTTTGTTTGAGCTTTGTTCTCATTTGCGCTAAAAAAATCGCATGGATAGTTCGCATGAAATCGCCCAACTCAAGGCTCAGGTCGACCAACTGACGGCTGAGAACGCAGCCTTGCGCGAGGATGGCTTCCGAGGCTCGAAGGCCGAAGCGCTGATGGCGCTCGAGTATGACCGCATCCCGACTTTCATGAAGAGCCAGAAGGCCATTGCGTGGCAGCGGAAGATTGCCACGGCGGTGATGATTGTCGTGCCTTTGATCCTCGTTGCGGTTGCTGTGTTTGGGGGGCTGTATGCCTATCGGGACCATCAGCAGCGCCAAGAAATCGCGGAAAGGCTGGAGCGGGTTCATTCTTCCTTTCAGGCTGACCCAGCCTTTAAGACCCAGAAATAAAGCTCTGCCCCGTTAGGGTTTGAGATCATCGCGTATTTTAGCCCCGTCTGCATTCGCAACGGAAGCTCTCGTACCAAAATCTCGTTTGGCCGCAGCGTCATCCCGAGCCACCTCAGTCGCCCCCCTCTGAATTGCCGCCCTAGCTGCATCATCGCCCGGCGCATGTCGGCCCGTTCCCGATGCACCATCCGAGCCTTGCGGCTCACGCCTTGGCGTTGATCCTGCGCTGCGACTCCCCTGCGGCCGTGGCGGTGCCGACGGCATGGAAAACTCAGCCGGCCCCCGCACACTCCCCATCGTCGTACCGGGATCCTGCAAGCCTGCCTGAACCGGCGCCATGCCATCGGCCGCGTATTGCTCAAGGATCTTGCCGACGATCATGTTGCGGACTTCGCGCTGATGGGGGGATGGTGTGGTGTTGGTGAGTGATGGCGCGCCCAGATCGCGGAACTCGGGGCTTGCCGCCATTTCGGCGTAGCGCGAGGCAATGACCTGGCTCATGTCATCGGAGATCTGGTAGCCGTTGCTGCGCGAGATCGAGGCCATGCGTTCGAGGCGTGCGCCGACCTCGTCCGAGCGGGTCGCTTGCCGCTCAAGCGATTGGGCCTCGGAAAAGTCGCGCTCGATGGCGTGGCGCTTTTCCGAGAAGTTCTCGACCCGGTGGAAGGTGCCATCGCGCCAGTAGCCGCCATCGGTGAGCGTGATGTCCTGACCATTGGCATGATAGTGCGCGACATTGCTGCCCTGGCTTTGGCTCAGGCTGTCGCTGGTGCCATGGGCTTCCTGATCGCCGGTGGTCTTGGTCCACTTGTGGTCCCACGAACCGCCTGCCGATCCGCCCACATCGGCGCCCAGAACCTTGCCGCCGACACCCGCCTTGACGCCTGCATTGATCCCGAATGTGTTGGTTTCGGCGTGGCCCAGCGAGCGGCCGGAGGTCAGGTTTTCACCGATCGTGCGGTTCGAGCCGGTCTGCTGCTTGGAATCGGTGCCTTGGCGATCGAACTGGCTGGTGGTGTTGCCGCCCTGGCCGCCTGTCGCCGCTTCGCTACCGCTCGCACGGCGCGAGCCGGACGAGAGACTGTCGAGGGTGCGCATGCCATGGCTCCAGCGCTCGGCCGAGGTTTCGCGCATGGCGTTGGCGCGCGTGTGATATTGCGCGCCGCTCTGCTGGAGGTTGCCGGTGACGCTCTGCATTTCGCTGGCCGAGAAGCCGAAGCGACTGATCGCGCCACTCGTGTTGTAGACCGTGGAACCGTCAGGCATGGTCGAGGTGATGGTGCCATTGTCGCCGCGCATGTTGACCTGCGGGACGGAGCTGGCCGCCACATTCCAGGTGGGCGCGGTGTTGACCTGATGGCCGGTCACGTTCTGGAACTGGCTGTTGCCATAGGCATAGTTGCCTGTGGTCCGCTCGACCGCTGCGGCCTCGGCCGCGTGCATCGCAGGTGCCAGCATGGCGGTGGTGTTCGAGGCGATCGACATGGCGCCTTTGGCCATGCCGGCGGCCATCACCGGCACGAACATCAGCAGGTAGCCCGCCAGCGTTTCCATGTTCTGGTTGACGGAATCGATGCCCGCCATCGTCGCCATGGTCATGCCATTGGGGGCCAGCGCGGAAAGCTGGGCCGCTGAATATTGCGTGATGAACATGTGGAGCACCGCGTAGATCGGCCCCCATGATGCGAGATAGAAGAAGCCGGTCAGATAGCCCTTGAGCAGAGCCGGGCCCGTCTGAGGGAACAGGAAGAGTGGGAAGACCACCGGGAACATCGCGTAGAAGACGATGGTGAGGACAAGATTCAGCACCGGCACCCAGGTCATCGCCTGCCGCGCGGCCGAGATATAGCTGTTCTGCGCCTGCACATCGGCGTGCAGCGCGGCGAAGGTGTCGCCGCCACCCGATCCGAAATTGGCGCGCGCCTCCATGAAGGCATTCACCAAGGAGCGCTGCTGGAAAATGGTCTGGGCGCTCATCGAGGTGCCGCCATAATAGGCCTGCGCCATCGTCGGCAGGTCGTTCTTGAGCTGGGTCACTGCGCTGGCAGCCGGAAGATTGGGATAGAAGGATGGCGCAGCGGCATTAAGGCCAGCGGCGGTCAGAGCTGGAAAGGCCTGCACGATCGCCTGATAGGCGCTCTGGCAGCCGATGATCGAGGCGGTGCCGCCGCCAGCGGGGATCCAGGTCGTCGAGCGGGCCGGCGAGCCCGGTCCGATGGCGGAGAGCAGATCGGGCGAACTGGCCAGCGTCGACCAGCCATTTCCCTGACCCAGTAGGATGTCGTAGAAGGTGCATTGGGCCAGATAGCCCTCGATGTTAGCCTTCATGATCGGATCGGCAATCGTGAACTGGCTGGTGAGATCGTTGAGGCGCGTCGGGTAAATCATCCCGCCTGCGCTGTAGGTCAGCGCCGAAGGCATCGTGAAAACGCTCTCGGCCGTCTTGGTCAGCCAGTTGTTCACCTGGCTCGAGAAGCTGGCGACCATGGCAAGGCCGATCGGCACATTGGCGACCGCGCCATTGCCCACCGTCGGGTTGATCGTGTCGGAGACGACCACCGTGGTCGTGGGCACGATCATGCACATGTACATGGCGGTGGCCGAGAGGAACCAGTGGAACAGCACCCGCCAATTGAGCGAGAAAGCCATGACAAACAGGCTGTAGCCCAGGCCCATGACCATCACGACTTGCAGCAGCGAACGGAAACCGCCGCCACCTGTCCAGGCGGCGACGGCGTTGAGCACGTTGACGATATACTGACCGCCCCCGCTGGTGATGACATTGACGGTCATGCGGCTCTTCTCACTGAAGCGGATGCTGGCCGAGCGACCTCTCGAATTGGAGCGCGGCGGTCATCTGGGGGGACATGGTGTTGCGTAGCGTTGCCTCGATACGGATCGTGCGTTCGAGGATCTGCTCGGTGCGGGTCAGGCGCTCGGAATTGTGGACCACCTGCGCATCGAGCGTCTTGGTCACATCGCGAAGCTGGTCCTGCCACTGCTTGAGGGTCAGCGGATCGGCGTTCTGGAATGAGGACTGGCCGTCCGTGACAAGTCTGTAGAATTGTCCGACGATGGTCTCGAGCAGGTCGACCGAGGTGATTTCGGAAAGGCTGGAGATGTCAGCCGAGTTCATGCCGCCAAAGCTCGCCGCGGCATTCACCACCATGATCTTGTAAAGCGGGATCGTGGTGGCGCCGAGCAGGCCGATCTCCTCCGAGGTCAATTGCTGGTTACCCTGGATGCGACCGGCGATGTCGATCAGCAGGTTGTAGACGCGGGTCTTGAGCGCATTGCCGGTGCTGACCGACAGGCTGGTCTGCGTGGGGTTGAGGCACTTGTCGGTGGTGTCGCAGGCATAGACGCTGGCGCTGTTGCCGCCATCGAGCAGCGCGGTGATGAGCGCAGGATCGCCTTGGCCCAGAAACTTGAAGGTGGGGCCTTGGGTGTCGCTAGTGCCGGGCTGGTAAATCACCGTGCCGACAAGGCTCATCAGGTACTGTTTGAAGGCGGTGTCAAAGCTCGGATATTTCTGGCTCAGCATCGTCCAGGTGTAATTGTAGGGGCCAGCGGGAATCGTGCTGTCTGAATTGCCCTTGATGGTCGAGGATTGGCTGCCGCCGGTGCCGCAGCCCTGTTCGGATGAGGCCCAGTCAGAGAAGACGCCCTGGCTGTTGCCGATGATCTTGCAGAACTGGCTGTCGCGCGCGCCGACCATGCCGGCGAGCCCTGCTGCCACCTGTTGGCCTGCCTGGCAGGCATCGAGACTGTGCTGGGTGAACTGCTGGACCTTCTGCATCATCTTCTCGATCGAGGTGCCGATCTGCGAGGAGATGGCGTTGATCGCGAGGTCGAAGACAAAGGCCAGCGCGCCATTGGCCGCGGCCTTCATGGCGGCGACGATCTGGTCGGTGTTGATGAACGAGAAGCCGCCGGTGAAAATGTCGATGCCGCCGCAGCCAGCCTTGACGCTCGGCATCTGGAGCGAGCCCAACTGGTAGGTCGTTTGCGCCGGAAAGCGGACCCAGAGATTGCCGCCCGAGTAATAGCCGCCCTGCTGGCCATTGTAGGCGACAGGGCCAGTGGCATTGGCCGCCCCGCCGAGGTTGGAGAAGAAGGAATTGAGTTGGCCGTTCACGTCGGCCTCAGCCGTTTGGACGCAGAGCAGATTGCCCAGCGCCAGCACAGCGAGGAAGCGGGCCAGCCAATGGCGGATAACATGGGGCCAGCGCATCAGAAGTCGCTCCCCGGCTTGACGCTGGTCAGATAGAAGATGCGTTGCAGCACCTCATCCTCGGCCATGATGCCATAGCCGATGGGGATCGGCTTTTTGAGGTAAGTGTCGAAGAGCACAAGGGCCGGCACCTGGCCGCCTTCAAGGCCCATCTTCTCATACTGGCCCTGGTTGACGACATAGCGCGGAAAGGCGGGCGTCGGGCCGCCATCCATCGACACCGGCAGGACCGAGAGGTGGTACTTGTCCGAGAGCGAGCGGACGATGGGCGAGAAGACTTCGCAGGCCCCGCAGCTTGAGGAGTAGAAGAAGAACAGGCCGTAGCGTTCCGACAGCGAGGCGATGACGGCCTCACGATCGGTCTTGCGCTGGGCAAGCCATGCGGTCTTGCCCAGCGTGCTGACCGGCCGCTGAAGCGTATAGTCGAGGTCGGGGTGCTGCCAGATCGCGCGTTCCCACACATCGGCGAAAGTCGAGGCGCGGTCGAGCTGTTCGCGCTGATAGCGGACGTAGGCAATGATGTTGTCCGAGGACGGCTCGAGGATGGCCTTTGCCTTCAACTCCTCAAGCCACGCGCCGATCTTGTCGAGTTGCTGGCGGTAGCTGGGCGATGCGGCACTGGCCGAGGCGCTGGGGTCGGCAGGCTTGGGCTTGGGGCGCTCGCAATAGAACCAGGTGCCGAGTTTTCGCTCGCCGCAATAGAAGGGATCGCCGGTCACTGTGGACGTGTCCACATGTTCACCTGTGGCGCTGTCCACTTGTCCGCTCGTGGACGGGTCCACGTTCTCACGATTGGACATGTCCTCTTGTTCCAGCGCGGTGCTGGCCGGAGGGGCGTCCATGGCCATCAGCGGGCTGGCGGTGACGAGGCTTGCGCTGGTCAGCAAAGCGACCAGCATGGTGGCGATAGGGCGTGAGGCTTGGCGCATGGCGTCAGGATCCTTGACCATGGGTTTGATAGTAGGCCTGGACCTTCTGCTGGATCTGGGCCGAGGTCTGGAGCGAGGCGGGCAGCGACACGGCGCTGGTGAAGTCGGCAAAGACCTCTGAGAAATCCATCTTGGACAGGTCGAGCTTGGAGAACTGATCGACGGTGAAGCCCGTGCAGGTCGGCGATTGCGGGCTGCCAAAATCCAGCCCCAATTGTGCGCGGCCCTGTTCCTGGATCACGCGGGCGAGTTTGGACTGGTAGCAGCAGTAGCTCTTGCGCATCGTGGTGCAGACGAAGAGCGCCTTTTCCGAGCAATACTCACCGACATAGTGGCACAAGCCCATGCGGTCCTTCACGTCGAGCTGGATCTCCTCGCTCGAGCACATGAAAAGCACGAGGAACTGTGTGGCGAGGCCGAGCAGCATCGCTGGGTTGCCTGAGGCGAGCCCGATCGCGGCGGAGGCCGCCGCAGCGCCGGTCAGCAGGCCGGAGACCTTGCCCGCGCAGCAATTGACAAGACCGAAGAGCGGCTTGTGGCAGCCGGTGGCATCGCCGTCGAAGATCGTCAGCTTGTTGGCGTCGAACTGCTGGTTGGCATCCTTCATGGCGTTCATGGCCACGAGCGCATTAGCCAGATCAGGTGCCGGCGATGTCGGAAGCTGGGTGCAGCTCCCGTCGAGGCAATAGACATCGCCGCTGCAGGAATAGGCTTGGCTTGTCTGCGTTGCGGCAGGCGTCGTGCATTTATAGACCTCGCTCTTGACCTGACAGGAGCCCGTCTGTGGGCTGTCGAGGCAGACCTCATGGTCAAAGCTGCAAGTGCTCTTGGATGACAGCGTGGCGCAGTCATTGGCGCTTGAGAGCGTGCTGCACTGATAGGTTGCCTGCCACTGCCAGCAATCATGGGTGACCGCGACACCGTTGATGGTGCGGGTGGTGGGCGCTGCATCCACACAGGCCTGTGTGGGTTGCAGGCAGGTCTCGCCGGTTGGCAGGGCCTTCAGCTTGGCCTGACAGTCTGCATTATCGACGGTCGAGCCCTGATAGGTCTGGATCTGCCCGACATAGGCAGCACCGGGCACGCCCGGCGCCTGATCCTGAGGGGGCGGCTCAAAGCACAAGGTCGTGTGGTTGATGCAATAGGTCTTCGACGCGCTGGCCCCATAGTTGGTCTGCGCGCTGCAATTGTAGGTGGTGTCGGTTTCGGTGAAGATGACCGCGATCCCCGCGCCCGGAGGCCAGGTCGTTTGGGGTGTTTTCTTGGTCTGGCTGACCTGCGTGCAGGAAGACTGAGTCGCGAAACTGCCGCAATCGGAAACGTCGCCCCAGAAAAACGTCAGGTTGTTGTTGGGGTTGTAGATATCCCATTCCGAGTCGTGGCAGGTGTACTGGTAGGCGTTGGTGAACTGGTTGGCCCAACCAACGGTGCAGGTGAAATTGCTGTCGGCCTCGGCCGTGCCGATCTGGCAGGAATCGTAATAGGTGCTCGCTTTCCCGCTGCTCACAGGGATTGGCTGGCAATTGCCCTGCGAACTGCCCGCAATGCCGGTGTAGCTCGTCGGGCTGCTTTCGACCTGCTTGGCGCTCGTGAGGCCAAGCGTCGAGGTATCGACTGTCGGTCGGTTAGGATTGGTGACAATGGCATAGGGCTGCGAGGTCACCGCTGCGACCGCGCCATCGCCGGCGAGGCTGCTGGGGTTCGACAGATATTGGCCCTGCGGCAGATCGGCGCCGCCATAGCCCGGCACGGCATTGGGCGCGGATTGGCTCGTGACATTGCCAGTGACCTGGCCCTGCAACTGGCTGGCGATCGCGCTGGCCGTCGCCTTGGGGTCGATGGCCTGGGCGGAAAGCGGTGTGCTGGCCAACAGGGCTGCGGCAACCATTGCACCAGACGCCATTCCACGAAACAGGATCGAGCGCGCCCTCATGGAACGCGCTCCAGATTGGCCAGCGCTTGGCTAGCCACCGGCGCGCCGGGGCCGCGACCCTGCGCGATCGTCTCGAGCGCGAAATGCGTCGTCACATTACCGGCGATGCGGTCATAGGGTGTTGGCTTGCTGGCGCAATCCTCGTCTGAGCACAGATCAAAGCTGGACGACGCCGCCACATAAGTGGGAACCGCCTCGATGGCATAGGCCCGGAAAAGCCGGGGATCGATGCTCACATGGGCACCTGACGTATCGCCGATGGCATCATGCAGCGCGGCCATGAAGGGCTTGGGGCCACCGGGCGAGAAGCCTCGAAAAACCACCATGCCGCCCGCCTTGGAAACATCAGCGATCATGCGCTTGAGGGATTCAGGCGGCATTGACAGGCTGGCGAAGGCAATGAGCATCGGGGCGGATTGGGGCGATGGCGCCATGCTGCGGCCTGCGTCCGCGACCAGCGCATCGAGATCGACCGGATCGCCTGTCGGGCTGACCTTGGCCCGGGCGGCGGCCTCAGCTTTCACCTTGGCCTGCGAACCCTCGACCAGTGCGGCCATATCATCGGCCAGATCGGCGCTGGCCTCAGCCTGATGGCCAAGCACTTGCTCTACGAATTGGCCCAGATTGCGGGCATGAACCTGCGCAGCCTTGTTGATGGCATCGAGATCGAGACCATCAACCTGCGTTTGCGCCAGCACGGTGCCGACACCGCCGAGGGCGACCAGTACGCCCAGAAGCAGGAGAGATTTGCGCATCTTTGACCCTCCCGTCAGAACGCGCAGCAATTGCGCTTGCGCCACAGGAGATAGCCCACGTCCTCGCCCACCACCGGATAGGTGTGGGAGGTGAGCTGGACGGCGGTCGATCCACCGGGCGGCTGGCAGGCGTAGTGGCCGGTGGTGGCCGCTACGGGATTGACCATTTGCAGCCGGTATTGCTGCTTCCGCATGATCGGCATGATGTATTTGCCGCAAAGGCCAGACTCGCCCATCGTGCCCCAGGCGAGCGCGGTCCGGTGCATCTTGAAGACCATGCGCTCGGCCGCGAGCCGCATCGACTGGTCCATCGTGTCATTGTTCCCGATGTTGCCGGTCATGGGGTACATCGAGCCATTGCAGCCAGCGCACCAGAAGAGCTGGTCAAGCGGCAAGGCGGCAGTGGCGGCGACGCAATCGGCAGCACAGGCGACCTGCGCCAGCGGGAAGTCGAAGACGACGGTCTCGGGATAGACCAGTGCGGCCAGCGTATCGTCGTTCCAGATCGGGTCGATTTCGGTCATGTAGGCCAGATCGAACGAGGCGGACTCAAAGCAGATAAAATCGCCCAGCAGTTCGAGCAGATAGAACAGCGGATAGACGTAATAATGCGCCTGATATTGGGCGCTCATCTGCGTGTTGCCACCCTTCTGCGATGGGGCCGAGACATGGCCGTTGCCCACATACATGCCGGGGTTGATGGTGAGCCCGCCAAGGTTGGGAAAACAGAAGGGCTTGGTCGTCACATCGATCAGGCGCACCGGTTCCCAGAAGCCGAAGGAAAGTCCGGGCCGGATCCCGCACAGGCAGACCGGCAGGCTGGGGTTTCCGGGATCGGGCTTGTCGCTCGGCCAGAGGTCGAAGCCGCCGATCGAGAGCGGGAAGAAGCAATCCCAGCAGATGTCGGTGATGGGATTGGGGAAATGGCCGTGGCAGGTGGGCGAACCTTGCGCCTGTGCCACTTGCGCCGAGCCGAGCGCCAGGCTGGCCGCGATCATTGCCCAGAACCGGCGGGCGCGGCGCAGTCGGGGCGCACCTTTGCCCGACCGAAGCCCACGCCCGAAGCGTTTCCAGAACACGGGGCGGATGCGCTTCATCGGCGTTCTCCTGAGCGTTCTCCGTTTCGGGCCAGCGCCACTTCGCGGATGTCGAGATGGTCGCCCTGCTGGACGAGCAGCGCTGGGGTGTGGGCGATGCCGAACTTGCCCGTCAGCGCGCCCATCTGATCGAAATAGAACCGCCGCTGGGTCGCCTTCATGAGGTCAGTGGGCGAGCCTTTGACCAGCACGATCCAGAGCTTGTCCGGCGCGCCCTGCCGCAAGGCCCAGTCGCGCTCTTCTGCGCTATCGCCATCAATGAAGGCGAAGCTATGCGCGAGGTTCAAATGGTTCAGAGGATTGAAGCGCTGGCCCTGCGCGGCGATCAAATGCCCGCGAGCATCACGGATGTCCTGCGACAAGGTAACGCTGGGATCGAAGCTCCAGCGCCGGTCGCTGGTGGCAGGCGTGATTCCTGCAACGGCATGGGGGCGCCGCACACTGGTCTCAGCAGCTTCGACAAAGCGCTGGTTCATGGCATCGAGCTTGCCGCTCTGCCGGGCAGCCTCGAGCCGGGCCTTGATGACTGCCAGCAGATCGGGCTCGGCAATCGACCAGGTCGGGCCAAAGGTGCCGAAGTCGCGGGCGCTCGCCATCATTGGCACGGACGAAAGGCCGAGTGCGGCAAGCAGGATCGAGGCGGGGCCGGCGCGCATCACAGGATGGGCGTCCCGATGCCGATCAACCGATCGCGGCAGACAAAGCCGATCGCGGCATAGCGGCTGTCGAACCCGTCCTTGTGCGGGCTTCCGGCATAGATGCATCCTTGAGGAATGGTGCCGGTGGGACCGGGCAGCAGATCCTCGCCCTGATGGGTCTTGGGCTTGAGGTGACCGACAGCCTGGCCGTTGACCAGCACATCGGCGCCTTGATGGCTCACCGTATCGCCCGGCACGCCATAGGCGATCTTGGCGAAGGGTTTGGGATTGGCCCCGAAATGCCGCACCACAAGGGGATCATGGCCGGGCGCGAAAACGACGTAATCGCCGCGCACCGGAAAGCGTCCCGTCTCGACCAGCAGCGCCCAGTTGGGAAGCGATTCACTGGCGTTGATGAGGAAGGCGTGATGGTCGTGCCAGTCCTTGAGCGCCGACCAACTGAGGGCTGCGCCGCCAATCAGCGCGATGCCGCCGAGCTTCAGCCGCCAGGACGCGCGGCGCGGAGCGGTGACCGGTGCGCTCTCACTTGCCGCTGCCATGATCGGCTCCCTTGGCATTGAAGAACTGCTGCATCTGCGCGGAAGGGCTGGCGATGGATGGCACCGCTGCGCCGCCTTGCGGCTTGGCGAGGCTGGCATAGGTCTCGTCGCGGATGGTGGCGGTGATGTCGGGGACATCGCCCGCAACGACGGCGTTGCTCAGCAGCAGGACTTCGCCTTGCGCGGCATGGCGCGCGACGGCGAGATTGAGGGCCTTGAGGTAAGCGCCGGTTTCCGCCGTGATCTGGTCGGGTGCAGCGCCGCTGCGAGCCTCAGCCTGGACATATTCGCGGACGAGATCGGCCAGTGCCACTTTTCGGATCGTGGTCACGCGCTGCTCGAGGCAGAGCAGCTTGTGCGTGGTCCAGCTTCCCCAGAGCAAGCAGGCACCGGTAAGCCCCATGGCCAGGATCTGGCGGCGATTGCTGGCGAGGAAGGCCAGCAGCCTGCGGCGTTTCCCAGGGACGGCGACGGCAGTGGAAGCCGTGTCCAGCCCCAAAGGCAGTTCGCCCTGCGGTTGCGGGGTGTCGTCATGCATCGTTGGAATCCTTGTTGCCAATGGGGTCTTCAAAGGCCCGGGCAAAGCCGCTGCGGCGGAAGAGGGCGACCAGCAGCAGGAGCGCGAAGAAGCCGATGATGACCTCTTGGTCGAACTGGTCGCGGCGGATGGCATTGGCCGCGACGTAGCGATCGGCCAGGTTGGCGAGTTGGGCCATGGTGATGGGCAGCGAGAAGTCGCCGATCGCAAAGAGGATCAGCGCCATGACGCCGGCAGCGGTCAACACATTGACGGCGAACCAGCCCATGAGGCGCAAGCCGCAGGCGGTCACGGCCCCCCAATTGATTGTGGATGCGCGCCGCGTCATGGCCGCGCTCCCTTGGCCTTGCGATCCAGCCCATAGGCGACGCATTCGATCGCCTCGGCCATGGTGGCGCCGCGCGCGACCTCGGCCTCGATCCGGGCATAGATGGCCGGGCTCGACGAATAGAGCGTGCCCGAAAAGGGATCGAGCACGAGGCGGCAGACCGTCTGCGTGTCCGGGCCGCGGATCAAGAGATCGGAATATTCCGTGCCATTGCGCTTCAAGGAGCGCAGCAGGGCATCGGTGAAATTGTCCATCTCGAACCGGTCGGACTTGCGGAAGTCCGCGATGGTTTCCGGCTTCTGCTGAAGGACCAGCATCCAGTCAGAGTTTTCCAGCGCTGCCTTCGAGCCGCCCGACTTGTAGAAATCATTGATCGACTGGGTCGCGGTGATGAGCGAGGCGCCATATTTGCGGCAGGTGCGCGAATAGGTCTCCACGAAATCCGCCATCGCGCCGCCCTTCAACATCGCCCAGGCCTCATCGATGATGAGCGCTTTGGGGATCTGACGGTCGAGCTTGCGCATCGTCTGCGAGGCAACGAACATGATCGAGGTCAGGACGACGCTGCGCAGTTCCTCGCGTGAGGATAGGTCGGACAGCTCGAAGACCGTCAGATCGGCCGAGAGATCGAGATTGGTGTCGCCAAGGAAGAACGGCCCGTAGGTGCCTGCTTCTGAGAAGGGCAGCAGCGCGGTGGCGAGGTCGTCAGCCTGCGGGTGACCGGCGGCGTGCAGGGCTGCGATAATGCCATCGACAGTGCCTTCGCGCGCCTTCTCGTTCCACACCGCGTTGACGGCCGCATCGATCAGCCCGCGCTCGGTGTCATTGAGGCGGTTTTCGTAGCGGGCCATCTGGCTGATGATGGCCTTGAGCATGGCGAGGCAGTCGACAAGATAGTCCTCGTCGCCTGCCGCAAGCTCGAGGTCGATCATGCGGAACGGGTTGATCGAGATCCCCGCCGACAGTTTGAACTCGGTGAACGTGCCGCCCAGCGCCTTCGCCATATGCTCGAAGGAGCGGCCATCATCGATGACGATGGTCTTGGCATTCACCCCGGCAAGGCTGGCGGTCAGATCCTGAAGCAGCACCGACTTGCCAGAGCCGGACTTGCCTGCGATCGCGACATTGTGGTTGCCGGCATTGTTCTGGAAAGGTGACCAGAACTGGGGCTGGCCGCGCCGCCCGATGAACAGCAGATGCGGGATGGCCCCGCCATTATACTCGCCCTGGACCGGCGCGAGGGCTGCAACATTGGCGGAGAGCACCGTACGGAAACGCCGCATCCGCATGAGATCGCGCGACAGGCCATCGGCCAGCGTCAGAGGAAAGGACGCCAGCAACCCGCCGGTCTGGAGATAGGTCTCGTCGATCAGATCCCAGCCAGCGGCCTTGTAAATGGCTTTCAGCGTCCGCTCATTCACATCGCCCCGGCCGAGGGGCGAGACCATGGTGACGCTGTAGTAGATCTGAACCAGCTTCTGCCCGAGGCGCACTTGCGCCTGCACATGCTCCCATTCTGCCGATTGGGTCTTGAGGGTCGGGACAAGGCGCGCGGCCTTGCCATCGGCGAGCGCCGTGGTGCGGGTGAACTTCCAACCCGCCTTGGCTTCGGAGGTCTCGGCCGAGGGGATGATCCCGGCGATCGATTGGAGCACAGGGCATGGTAGGCATAGCTTGGGATTGAAGATGTCGCCGATGACCTTCTGCGTGTCCCATGGCGCCCAGCGTTCGGGGAAGTAGCGCACCGACATGGTCCGCACATCGAACTCATGCGGGCTCATATCGGCCATTTCCGGGGTGCCATCGATCACCAGCCCTGAGGGGCGCAGCGACGGAGCCTCGAGGATCAGGCGATCTTTCTCGACACGGGTGACCAGATCGCGGCGGATGCACTGCTCGTTGATCGGGTCGAAGGGGCTGTAATCGGGCGCATCATCGCCAGCGCCAGTGGCCGGGCAGACCACATCGTCGATGAAGCGGATCAGCTCGGTCGGGCTGAAAATCCGGGTTTTGACATTGATCGAGTCGAGCGCCGAGGTGATCCCGTCGCGCACGGCGAGCAGGGTCTCGGTATCGACGCCTGAACCCGCACCAACGCCAACTGCAAACAGCACGCGGAACTGGCGCAAATGGAAAGGGCCATCCGTGGCGAGCGAGGCCCAGGCCCCACCGCGCAACAGATCGAGGCGGTAGCGCGCGAGCTTGTTGAACACCGCGCCCGCCCGGATGCGGGGCAAGGCCCATTCTTGCAGCTTCTCGGCGATGCGGGGCGAGGCATAATTGATGATCTGGAATTCGCAGCCCGCCACCAGCACATCGGAGATGATCGAGGTCAGGATTTCGCCGATGCGCTCGTCCGCACCCATGAGCGGGGCGAGTTCCAGGATGAAGCCCTTCGATCGGGTCAGGTGGAAGATCTGCGTCTCGGCGGCATAGGCGCGATAGCCCAGGAAATTGGCGAGCATCGGCACATCGCGCGTTTCAGCGCGGTGTTCGGGCGCTTCGCTGTCGCCAGTGACGAGTTCGATGAGCCGGGAGAGCATGGCGCGTCAGTCCCCCTGCGGCGGGAAGGTTGCAGCGCCCGCTTTGGTCTCACCAGCCTTGGCCGGTTCGGCTTTGATGGGGGCAGCGACCTGCTTGGGCTGGTTCAGGATCTCCTTCACCTGCGCCTTGATCGCTGCCGTCGGATCCGCTGTCACCGCCGGAGCGGCCTTGCCGGGTTCCGATGCCTTGGTGGTTGCGGGTGCTGGCGCCATCAGTGCCATGTCGGGAGCCATTTCCGCGAGGGTGAGCAGGCTCATGTTTTGCCCGGTGCCGATGGCTTTCGCGTCCAGCGGAGCGCTGGACGCCTCTGAAGCACGCAGTGCGTCGATGGGGACAAAACCTGTGGTGCGGGGGTGGAGGCGGCCCGATCCATCGCGCCAGGGCAGATAGACAATTCTGAGCACCGGCCGCGTTGCCGAACCGGCCGGGCCGATAAAGGTCCATGCCTTCTTCTCCTTGGGATTGGTGAATGCTTGGGAGCCGTTGGCGGCAGGCTCGCCATCGGGAGTGGGCGGCGCGTCCTTGGCTTCAGCCTCGGCGTCGATCGCGTGGATGGCGCTGTCATCGATCGTGGTCGAAGGCGCGCATGTGCCGCGCGGCGCGCTGCACACAAAGCCGCCTTTGATGTTCGAGTGGAACAGCGAGCAACCGGCCAGCGGCATCAGGCCTAGCACAGCGATGATGGGGGAAATGCGCATGGTTCAGGCGCCTCCCTTCAGCCAGCTTTCAAGGAACTCGCGTGGGCGGAAGCCCAGCAACACAGCGCCATCCTCGCGGACCAGCACGGGCGTACCGGTAAAGCCATGGGCGCGCGCGAAGGCCTCGTTGGCATCGAGGCCGCTGGTGTCGCAGGCGCGCTTGACCACGTCCTGATCGGCGTAGGCGCGCTCCATGGCCGCAACCTTGTCCTCGGCGCAGATCACACTTTCGGAAATCGCCCGCGTGCCGAGGATCGAGATCGGCCGTTCGGTGACGCGCACGCCCATGGCCTTGAGGGTCTGGTGCAAAGCCCGGCAATAGCCGCAGTGGAAGTCGCTGAAGACGGTAACGCGAGGGGCGTTGGGGTTGCTTGCCCCCCATTCAATGGCACCATTGGCCGGAAGGCTGGCAAGGCTCACCTTCTGTGCGGGCGCTGAAGCGGCCACCGATGCCGATTGCGGATGCGAAGGGGCAAGGCCGGCGCTCTCCGCCTCTTGCGCCTTGGCCGTGGCGGCCGCGCCGACCAGTATGTCGGGATTGATCGCCAGCAGGCGCACTGCGGTCAGATCCTGGTGCGTCTCCATGTCATAGATCCGCCCGACGATCAGATAACGGGCCGAGGGATCGATGTAGAAGAGGTTGGTGCCAGCCTGGACCTCGCAGATCCCCGGCACATGGCTGCAATCGACTTTGGTGACCGCAGTACGCGGCAGACGCTGGGTCAAGGCCCGCATGGCGGCGGCATCCCGCGAGACGGCAGGACGAGCGCGCGTGGCCGCGGCAGCACGGGCATCGGCGATGCTCGGCAAGGCTCCCAAAGCGAGACCGAGAACGGGCAACAGGCGCAGAAATGTTTGGCGGTGAGACACGTGGGTGGGTTCCCTTCAATTGCGGATGAAGACGCCGTCGAGGAACACCACCTCGACATCGAGGCCGGTCGGCATTTCGACGACTGGCTGGTACTGCTCGGCGCGCTCGATCAGATATTTGGAGACCATGTCGCCGGACTGGGCGACGCCTTGGCCAAGCCCGCCCTGGGCGATGTCCGAGGGCGAGAGCGTCGAGCGCTGGCCGTTCATGCTGACCGTGGGCGAAGTCAGATAGGCCGAGGAATTGGTCGAGAAGCCGCGGCCGAACCCGCCCAGCACGCCTGCGATGAAGGCCTGGCCCACCAGATTGCCCGAGCGATTGACCACGCGGCCACGCACACCGGTCTTGCCGCCAAAGGCAATGAAGCCTTTGACCTCACTCACTGCGACTTTGCCGCCCGGCTGCGGACAGGTCATGCGCTGGAGCTTCACATAGACCTTCTCGGACGAGAGGTCGGCGAGCGCCGCGCCATTGACCATGCAGCCCACGATATTGGTCTTGAGCAGCTTGCCAGCCACATAGACCGAGCGCGCGGGCCCCGTGATGCGCAGCACCACCGGCAGCGGATCGGTCTGGCTCTTGGTGTTGGTCGTGGCATCGACGCCCACCACCACTTTGGCTGTCGCGATCGAATTGGGCGGCAGATAGTTCTCGCTGTCGGTGAACTGGGTCGTTTTGCCCGGCACCATGCGTGTACCAGTGCCGCCGGCATCCCCGCCAAAGGAGAGCAGCTTCACCTCACTCGAACGCGGCGCGCTGGCCGGATCGATGGCGGCGCGGGCGGGATCACCGGAAGACTGGGCCAGCGGCGAACCGCTGGGGACCGAGGCAGAACGCTGATAGGTCGGCGGGGCGCCAGTGCCATAAAGCGCGCTCGGCCCGGCGGTGGCCCGCTGCATCTGGGTCGAGAGCGCCGAGATCTGCGAGCGAAGCTGGTCGTTCTCGGTCTGATAGGCCGAGAGCACCTTCGATCCATCGGTCTTGAGCGCCTGGTTCTGGCCCTGCAAATCCTCGATCTGCTTTTGGAGTTGATCCAGGCGGACGGAATCGCCTTGCAGCGTCTTGATCTGGTTGCCCTGCGTGGTGAGCTGGTTCTCCGACAGAGCCATCCATTCCTTGTCGGCCATCGACCGGTTGACCATGTCATCGGTCGAGATCTTGATGGCTTTGGGATCGTCCTTCTTCTCGACGGCCGCGTCCTTTGGTGTGGGCGAGGCAATGATCCACCACATGCCCGCCATCACCAGCACGCCGCCCAGACCCCACATGGCGATCTGCTGGTTGCGGCGGGTGGTGGCGTTGCGGGCGAGATCGTCGGTTGTCGATGCGGGCACCGATGACGGTGTTGCGGGGCTGCCCTGAGTGCTCGGCGCGTTCATGGCTGGCCTCCCGCATCAGCGCTGCGCTGGACAATGAAGGCGGTGGTTGCCTCGCCGGGGGCCAGACGGGGGTTGGTAATGCTCACAGCGATCGCGTCAGCAGGCGCGACCTTGTCCTCGGTCAGTGCCGCCGGCTTTGTCCCGCGATTGGTGATCTTGATGAGCTTGCCGGTGTAGCTGGCCCCGACATATTGCCCGACCATCTGGACGACGAGCGTATCGATGTTGACCGGCACCAGCGCGCGCCAGGTGATGTCGAAACCCTCGACCGGCTTCTGGGCATACATGGCGGCGATCAGACGGGCTGAGGCATCCTGCGGCGACAGGCCAGCGGGCCATGTCTCACCGACTGGGCGCGGATGTTCGACATCGGCATTGGCGATGAACACCTGCCGCGCATCACTGCCGCCCACGGCGCAGATGAATTTGTAGACGAAGCCTTTGCGGGTCGTGCCGAAGAAGGAGATCGTTTGCCTTGTAAAGCCATTGGCGACCGACAGGTAGATGTCGCCGCGCAGGGGCTCATTGACCACCTGGAAGTCATCGGCGGGATTGGGCGCCTGCACCTTGGAGACCGAGGCGAACTGGTCGTCCTTCAGCGAAATGCGGGTCAGGTCCTTCGCCGAGGCTTCGCAGCGCACAGTGCCATTGTCGGCAACAAGCAAGGTTTGATCGGCATAGGCTGGCGCGGCCGTGGCAAGGCCAGCGCTCACCAGCGCGATGCCAAGTGCGCGTTCCGCCCACCACAGGCGCGGGGCAAGGCTTGCCCCCGCCGACAATTCCAGAATGGCCATGAAGGAAAACCTCTGTGGGAAGAGGCCGGGCAAGGAAGCGCTCATGGCGTCTCCTCCGGCTTGGCAATCATCCCGAAGCCTTTGAGCTTCAGCGAGATGCCGTTGTAGGTCCAGGTGAAGCGGAAGGTGCGATGCTCGGAGGTCACCTCCTTGGAGGCGACCACGGTATGCAGCGTGCCGCCGACCGTGCTGGTCAGATGATCGGGATCGACCTGCATGCCATCGGGCGTGAAAAATTGGGTGATCTGCGAGCCTTGCTGCTCGGCCACCACTTTCATCAGCGCCTTTTTGACGTCGCCGCGTGCCTGCTCGTCAGTTACCTCGAGGATGGAGTCCATCCAGTAGGTCAGGCTCTGGGGCGAGCGATTGAGGGCAACCAACGCCACATCGCGGGTCACCAGTTCGAGATAGTCTTTTGAGACTTTGGTGCTGGTCAGCGTGAGCGGTGTGCGCAAGGTCGGCACCAGCACTACCTCGCGGTCCCTGCGACTGGCCGAAATGACGGTGGCGACGCTGATGATGCCAAGCACAATGCAGACAACGGCCAGGCCATTGCGCTGGCGCAGCACGCGTTGCGATTTGTCGTGGGCGAGATCGATGTCCATCTCAGCCCGCCAGCACGCGAAGATGGGACGGCGGGAAGCTCTTCATGGCGAAAAACTCGCCAGGAAGGTGCCAGTATCCAAAATGCAGGATCCAGGACATCGAGCGTCCGGCGCGGAGTTTGCGATAACCGAACCAGGCCACGGTGGAGAACACCAGCCCGATGACGATATGCGAAGCCAGAATGCCCCAGATGAAGGGGGTGACCATCACCAGGAACTCATCCAGCGTCCAGAACCCGATGAGTTCGGGGTCATCCAGATGTTTGGGGATCGCATAGCGTTCCATCGCTGCCCGCCGTCACAAGAGTTGATAGGGGATCGGGCCGGTCCGCGCGGGGCTGTGGGAGGGGCGATTGCCCTGCGCAGCCGGCCTTCTCGTCAGATGGTGGCGGTGACCATCGCGGTGACGATGGGAACGCCCGTCCCGGCGGCGACACCCGTGCCGACCGGCACGGCGACCTGCGCCAGCGAGAAGCGGCCCGAGGCCAGACCGACGATGCCGCCAGCAAGGCTCAGCACGGTGATCACCTTGCCGCCCGAACCGGACAGGAAGTTGGTGAACTGCGTGAGCGCGGTGTTGAACGAGGTGTCGGTGCCGGCAAAGGCGGCGCCCGGGCCTAGTATGGCCGCAGCCACCACTGCGACACCGAGATAAGGCAGGATCGAGGCGCGTTTGGGCGCCGGCAGAGCAAGGGACGTCATGAAGTAAGTCCTTTCGAGAGGGCCAGGACAAGGGACTTGTTCCTGCGCCGACCCAAAGGCTCCGCCAGTCGGGGACTCACCGACAAGTCGGCTCCCGCCAAATTCGAGCTAAATCAAGTAAAATTCCAAGGTCGGGCGTATGCTCGACTCGATTCGGCCCAACAGGTGTGTGGGAAGCGCCCAGTCGCGGGCGAAACGAGACGGGGCTTGTTTCAATCTCGCGCAAGCGTGGGCGCTCAGCGCCCATTATCGGGCTGAAATCATGGGGCAACAGGAGGTTGATATGGGGGCAGGCCATGAAAGAGGATCAGGCAAGGGATAATCATCAGCCGCGATCTCAAACCGCACATCGCCTGAAAATGAGCCCGGCGGCGTTTCGGGCGCTAAGCTTGGCGCTGCACAATCTCTCGTCGCGCGAGCTTGAGCTTTGCTCGCCCAGACGCCTGCTGACCACAGTGCTGTCCTCAGAGAAGAGAGAAATATTTCATATACCTCTCAACGTGTTGGACGGCATTTGTCATCACGACGCGCTGGTTGGCGAAGTGCCGATCAACATCCGGGTCGATTCCACGATCAATGATCGCCTGCGTGATTTTCGCGAAGAAGCGGGGCGACGGCTCGGTCGATCGGTCAGTGTGATCGAGGCGATCAGCGCTTGTGCCCATGTGCTGAACAAGGGTCTTTGAGCCAAAGCAACGACATTGCCTGAAACTTGACAAAAGTCGCCCTCCCGCGCCGGTTATGGTTAACGCCGCAGCGCGCCGAGGAGTATTATGACTGAGCCCATCACTCCAACCACTGACTATACTTTAGTATCCCATGACGGGGCGGCCTTGGTATCTGAGGTCCCGGTATCTGGGAGCCATTGCGCCTTGCTTCGGGACCGCATCAACCGCGATGGCCGGTCATTGGCAGAAATCGCATCGCTGGCGGGGATGAGCCGCCGCCAGCTTGGCCGTCTCCTTGATGGGCAGAAGCCTTTGCGCCTCGTCGATCTCAAGCGGCTATCGGCTATCGTCGGGATCGATGCCGCCAAGGCGGTCATTGCCATCGAGATTATCGGTGATTGGAGCGCCTATGATGAGCCAGTGCTGGAGATCCTCATCCGGATGCTGGCACCCGTTTTCAAGAAGGTGGATGCCAGCGCCGACTTCCCGATGGAGCCTTTGTCGGTGGCGGCCCAAGAGAAGTTCACGACCTGGCTTGCCGACATTCTGGTCACCAATCAGAAGCAGATCCGACAGCGCCGCGATGAGTTCGTAAAGTTGCCATCGCTCTGAAATCCCCTCGGCCCGAACAATATGGGCAAACGGCTGCAACTCCCTCGGGTCGCCGCAGCTGCAACGAATTGAGGGGCGCCAGACTATTCGCGAAGCGGCACAGGCGCCGCAAGCTGCCGCTGCATGGTCACCAGAATGTTCGAGACATAGTGGATGGTCTCGTTGATGCGGGGCACGCGGCCTGTTGCCCGCACGCGGCCCGCGCCAGCATTGTAGGCGGCCAGTGCCAGATCGAAACGGCCGAATTCATCGAGCAAAGCGCGCAGATAGCGCGCACCACCGCGCATGTTCTCGCGCGGGTCCAGGATGTTGCGCACGCCCAGGAAACGGGCGCTGGCGGGCATGAGCTGCGCGAGGCCAGTAGCGCCCTTTGGGCTGACGGCGACTGGGTTGTACCGGCTTTCCTGAATGATGAGAGCGTCGAACAGTCGAGCGGGCACGCCCGCCTCGCAAGCAGCAGCTACCATACTTGAATACCATGCGGCGCGACGGCGCTCTGCCTGGTCTGGCAGTTGCGGACTAGGTGCATAAGGCTCCGCCCAACAAGGTATTGGATCAGTGGGAAATTCGTCGCGGAAGGTTTTCCGCCTAGGCGAAGCTGGGATTGCTCGGCGCGGTTTTAGACCGCCATCCGCCATGGGCAGTTTATGCTCAGCCATGCTCGTGAAATCGTCCAGTAGGGATGACGCACCTTTGCTAGGCTTCCCATCATGATCGGGGACACGGAGGGCAAACGGCTGGAGCTTACCTGCTGAACTGTCGAAGTTCTCAAGGGTTACGCTCTGCGCGGCGGCCATCGACGGGTAAACTGATGAGCCGATCATAGCGGCAAGCAGCAAAAATCTTGTTTTCACAGTCCTGATCTCTCAATCAGGCTTGGTCCGGTTATCGCGCTGCTAATCTCGGATAAATAGGCTCTCGGGGCAAGGCTGGGGCGCCCACTTTATCGCAGGCGCCCCACATGTCATCAAATCTTAGTGCCGTACCGGGCCACAAGTCCCGCCAAAGTCGCGTTCTCAGTTACAGCTTGGTCAGGTATCAAGGCATATTCCCAAGGCTTGCCATCCCCTTCTGCTGCAAATTCGTTGGCATGTTTGATCCACTCGGCGGCAGCTCTCGCCTTTTCTTTGACGATGGGATCGTCCATTTCCCGCTCAGCCTTGATCTCTGCGATCAGTTTCCGGTCAGAAAGCTCAACGACGAAATCCGGTTCGTATGGCTTACCTGGTTGGTATTCGATGCGGAATTGATTGCGGGCCGGCTTGAGCCAACGGATCACGTCCTTTTCGAATTCGCTGTCGATCAAAACAGCAAACCGGCGCTCAGGATCAGAATGGAATTTGTGAAATTTGTAGGGGCTCTTTTGCCCCCCACGGAACGTGTATCCGGGCGTTGCTGAAAGGGGATTGGCGGCCTCAGTCAGTAGCAGGGATTTGGCAGGTGAATACGCGATATTCTGGGGCTCAAGACTGCGGAAAGACCGAACCTTGGTTGCACGATATTCTGCCGGCGTCTGCCGGTAATGTTGCTTCATTTGGACCATGATGCGCTGCGCCAAGGCCTTGCCTTGCGCCAGCGCGACGTTCTCAACATCGTCTTCGCTTTGCAGGTAGCTGCGCAAGTGATCTACCATTTGCCCTGCCAGCTTATAAAGAAGATCGGCTTGGCTATCGTAATCAACCTCGGGATAATCCATGAGGAAGCGCACGATATAGTTTTCGATCCTATCTTCTCGCGGCCCGTCCAAGGCTCGCGCCAGTTCACGCTGGGTTTGATCGCGCAGATTGCGGACGAGCAATCGATCCGAGATCGGCTGAAACCGGATGTCGCTGATCCCCGAGAGGTCAAAATCCTCGAACCAAAAATTGACCTCGCGGCTCGGAAGAACGACGATTTCAGGAATTTCGATGCTGTTATCAGCGATGCTGGCGGTAACCACAGCAACGAGTTGGTCGACATCGGGCTGGGTGACAATGCCCTCAAGTGTTCCTTGGCGAGCCTTGGAGATCCGGCGAACGTCCTCAGCAATGCGCTTCTGGACTTCGGGACTTTTCAATTCTTTGTGACCGCCCTTTAGCTCACGCTCATACTTCTCGCGAATAAGGTCGATCGTCAACTGAGCGACCTTCCGGTCTTCAGGTGTATCAAAAATGGCTGGCGCTGGCGCTTCTCGCACCTTGTCGTCGCCTTCTGGCACCTGCGGAGCCGTGCCGGTCAGTGCGGCTTCGAACGCCGTGGGCACGGTCAGGACCGTTTGTGGCGCGGTGGTGATGTCTCCCCCTTCGCCGATCGTGTATTCCTTGATCTGAACGATCGAGTCCGCTTCTCGCGCCTTTTTGATCACCTCGTCGAAACGGTCATGCGCGATCACTGTAAGCGTATCGACCGCCTCATTCCCTGTCCGCTCGCCATAGGGCAAGCGCAGACCGCGCCCGAGGGTTTGCTCAGTCAGGATGTCTGATGCCGAGGCTCGGAGCGGGACGATTGTGTAAAGGTTGGTGACGTCCCAGCCTTCTTTCAGCTTGTTGACGTGAATGACGATGTCGGTGTCACCCGCTTCCTCCAGACGGACCAGGCGCGACATGGCGTCATCGCTTTCCTCTCCCTTCGTGTTCGAGTGGACCTCGATCACACGGCCCTTATAGGCCCCCTTGAAGAACTCATCGCCTTCGATGCGCGCTTTCAACTTGCCAGCATGGGTTGTGTCTTGCGCCACCACCAGCATGAAGGGGAACACCCGCTTTCGCCCCGTCTGCCGAGCATAAAGCTCCAATTCGGTCTTCACGAACTCGTGATAATGCACACCGTCCTCAAGCATGATCGCCTCAAGGCCATCGGCGTCATAATCCTTGGGATTGAAATCGGCGCGCGTGGCGACGGCCGGCTCTTTCACAAAGCCATCGGCCATGGCGTTGCCCAAGCCGTAGTTGAAAATGACGTTCCGGAACTCCTTGTTGGTCCCGACGGCCTTTGGCGTGGCGGTCAGTTCCAGCCCCAGCTTGGGGTTCAGTTCGAAAAGCGTCTTGGCCCCGGCCTTGGCGCGATAACGGTGCGCCTCATCCATCAACAGCACGAGATCGGGGAGCTTGGACAGGTAATCGAAATAGCTGTCGCCCAAGGTCTCGCGGAAGCTGCGGATTTTGCCGCCTTCCTTGTTGATCTTGTCGACGTTGAAGATGTTGATGATTGCTTCCGAGCCGAAAAGATCGGCGCCGCGAATGCCGCGCCCCTCCTGCCAGGTATCGCCGGTGACGATCACTGGCGGCGTCTGAGCAAACTGCGAGATCCCGCGGAACACATATTTGGGCGACGATTGCTTGGAAAAATCCGCAATGAGCTTGTCGTAAATCGTCGTGTTCGGCGCGAGCACGAAGAAATTTTTCGATCGGCCAGACAGATAGAGATAGGCGATGAATGCGCCCATCAGGCGCGTCTTGCCCACGCCGGTGGCGAGGGAGAAGCAGATCGAGGGGAACTCCCGCTCGAAATCGGCAACTGTCGGATACTGGGCCTTGATCGCCTCCAAAAGCGCCACCGGGTCGGTCTCGGCGCTGAAATCCATGTGGCTCAGCACGTCACCAAGAATCGACAGTGAGTTTTCCTGTGGCGCGCGTAGCGAGAGCCGCTGGGCAATCTGGCGGCGGATACGGGTTTCGTTCACCGGCTCACTCATCGCCAGCCTCCCCGCCGAACAGGTCCATCGCATCGGGCTTGGCCTTGCTGCTCCGCCTGCCCTTCTTGGGTGCCTCATCTTCCGTAGGCTCGCCGTCATCCTCGGCGACTGGCAGGTTCTGAATATTCAGCGAGTAATCATCACGGCCCCATTCGCATTTTTGCAGGATCGAGGTCGGGATCTTGACCAGCGTCAGATTGTCGAAAGCATCAGCTTTGGCGTCGAATGCTTTGCAGCAAATCAGCAAGCTGCGGTCAGGGCCGACATCATGCGCGATCTTGGCGCAAGCATCATGCGTTAGAGCCTGCGTGGTCACATAGATGAAATCGGTCTCGGTCGAATGGCCATGCCGCCAATATTCCTGGGAATCCTCGGCGGGCGCATAGGTAAAGCCCATGTGCTTGCACATGGCCTCGGCCAGCATTGCCGGGTTGTAGTCCTTGGCAATTACCCAGTTGCCGTATTTGTCCTGTTCAAGCAGTGATGGGGCAAGATTGAAGTAGCGGAAGCCTCCGCCGCCTTTCCATTCAAACACTTTGCTGACCCCACCTTGATCAGTACCGTCGATCACTTTCTGCAAGCGGGGAATGATATGCGTTTCGGCATGGGTGCCGATCTCGACCATGATCCAGCGGCGTCCCATTTTGTGGGCCACAGCGCCAGTGGTGCCTGAGCCCGCGAAAGAGTCTAGGACTAGGTCGCCAGGGTCAGTCGCTAAGTGGACAATGCGCTGCATTAACCTCTCGGGTTTTGGTGTCCCGAATAAGTCGTTCACAAAGAGGTATCGCATCTCCTTTTTGGATTCGTCGTTGTGGCCAACCTCGTCATATGGCCATATTGTTGTGCTCGGGATCGTTTCGCTCACTTCAGAAAGGAAACGCTTATAGGCCGGTCTAGAGTCGCCCGCCTGTCCGAAATAAATTCGGTTGTCAGCGATAAGATCCTCAAATTTTTCCTTTGTATAGCGCCAGCTTGTGCCCGCAGGAGGCATAACTTCTCGCCCGCTCGGAAGGCGGACAGGGAAGATAGCGTAGTCTCTCGCTTCACTTCTGAGTACGTCGCTAGCCTTCCATGGCCCACGCGGATCGTTGTCCTTATTCGTGTAGCGATCGGTCTGCTTATTAGATTTCGGAAGACGGTTGATCTTCAGATTTTCCAGAGATTTCGCATATGCCAGAATAAAATCATGAGAGGCAGACAAGTATTTTGAATCTGATTTTGGCGCGTATTTTTTCTGCCAGATGGCAGTTGAAATGAAGTTCTGCCTTCCGAAAATTTCATCGCACATTACTTTGAAATAGTGCGCTTCGTTATCGTCTAAAGTCACCCATAGCGAACCATCGTCGGATAGCAGCCGTTTGATGATCTCCAACCGATCCCGCATCAGGCTAAGCCACAGCGAGTGCTCCAGCCCATCGTCATAATGGGTGAACGCCGATCCGGTATTGTAAGGCGGATCGATGAAAACGCACTTTACTTTCCCCGCGTAATCCTGCTCAAGCGCCTTTAATGCGAGCAAATTATCGCCCTTAATAAGCATATTATCAAAGATATCGCCTTCACGCCGCACTTGCGCGTGATAGCTCTTCGAGGGATCTTCGATCAGGATACGCGGCTCCAGCTTGGGGCGTTCATCCTTGCCGGGCCAGGTCAGTTCAAGCTTGGTCTTTTTGGTCATAACAATGCGATAGCGCCTTCTCAGTCGATTGTCTCGCCCGCGGTGGGAGTTTTGAACGGCAAGCCCAATCGCTTGGCCTTGCTGATAACGGCATTGCGGCTTGTGCCTCCCAGCGCCTCGGCAATCTGGGCCGCCGAATGGCCCGAAAGCCAAAGCTGCCTGAGCATCTCAACCCGCTTCCCAGACCATTGGCCACTGTCAGAATCATCTGACCAGTCATTGCCAATCACCGCCGTGGCGGCAGCCATACGGCGATCCAGCAGTTCCAACTCTTTGCTCACCGCAGCTCGTGCATCTTGATTGGCCAGAAACTTGCGCGATCCCGGGAAAAACTTCCGCCCATGCTCCGTCAGGTCTTCAAGCTCGGCCGCAAGCATGGCCCGCTTGACGGCGAGGTCATCGCTGATCGCGAGCTTGGGCAAAGGCTGCACGATCTTGACTGGCGGCTTGGGCGGGACGGCCGCTTCGACGGCCCCCAACCGCTTTGGCAGTCCGAGCCGATATGCCTTGCCGATCACCGCGTTGCGCTTGACCCCACCCAGCGTGAGGGCGATTTCATCGGCAGAGATGCCATCTGCCCACATCTGCTTCAGGGTCGCCAGCCTCGTCGGTGTCCATGTTCCATTGGATTGATCGACCATCTGCGATTTGGGAAGAGGCCCTACAGCCCTGTCGCCTTCGGCAGGCTCGACGATGACTGCCTCAGCGCCCGATGATGGCGAGCCATTGCCCTGTACATCTTGGGATGATTCATTCTGCTGCGCGGCTTCCTTCGCCGCGTTGGCGCGAAGAGCGGCGCCTACTTTTGCCAGGACAGATTCTGCATTTTCGATTGGCGCCTCGGCCTCGGGCGCGGCCGGCGCATAGAAGCTACCCTCAGTCCATTTGGGGGCAATCTCACACTCTGCTCTCGGGCAACCGGAACGCCAACGCACCAGGTAGAGCGGCTCAACTTCAATAAGCACATCCGTGCGGCGCCAGAGCATTTCCTCATGGGCCTCAGCGCGTCGACGCAGCGAATTGCGCTGGTCAACATAATCAGCGAGGAGGCTATCATTCTCAGCCTCTAGGTCGGCAATCACGGAGTTGAGCGCGATCTGAGCCTCGATGGTTGTGTCCGGCCGGCGCCGCCGTTGACGCAGAACGCCGATCTGGTGCTCCAACTGCCTTGACCTGGACTTGACCGCACGATCAAGGGCCTCGACCTCCCGCTGAGATTGGTCGTAGAAGGCAGCCAGATCGGCATTGGTGGATCGCTGCCAGCGCGCGTAGAACGCCCCTTCTTCCTCACATAGAAGATCATCGAGCACCATCGGCGGCTCTTCGTAGCAATAGTCGAGGCCGCTCCACGAGCACTGCGTCAAGTGCAAGGCCCGCCACGAGGGGATAATGTTGTCGCGATCATCACAAGCAACGATCAGTGTGCTGCTCAAAATGTCATGCTCGCTCTGAATCGTTGCCTGGGCCGCAAGAAGCCATCCTCTCTGACCACGGAATGCAGCGACATGCTTCCAGTCGCCTTCATAGGAACTGAAATCGAGTTCGAGGCTGATCGGGACCTGACCAATCTCGACCAACATGGCGTTATGCCGCCATCGCGCTTTCTGGGCGACTTGAACCGGCAACCACAGTCCATCGTAGTGTGAAAAGCTGCTGGATCGTGGGTTTCTGATTCAGTTGGTCGGCAAATTCATCGAGCATGTCCTCAACTTTCCGGCGCGCATCTTTGCGGCGCTGGAATTTTGAAAGCTTGATGTCATCGACCTCGTTTTCCATCCGCTTAATCTTGCGCGTAATTTCAATTTTGTCCTGCATAGAGGCATCCGCCGCACGCTTTTGTTTTTTCAGGTCTTTGATCTCGGTTTCAAGTGCAGCGATTTGCGCATCAAGTTCGACCTCAACATCGGCAGCATACCGATCGAGCCGATCACTCTCGGCCTCAAGCCAAGCCTCGTTCTCCTTGAACACGCGATCAGAAAAGCTGCCGAACAGCCCATCTCGTATGGCGGCAAGGCTTGCCTCATCCGGCTGCCGGGCTTCGACACCCAGATCATCTGCGGGCGCAAGGAGCAATTGATCGGCGACTTCGGCCTTGATCGAATTCCCTTGGTCATCAACACATGCGATCAGCAATTCTTCCCGCAGGGCATTGGCAGACGGCATCACTGCCTTGAACACCTGCATCCAACCGGACTGACCTACAAGACCACGTGCAGCGCCAAGCTGGCCGCCATATGGAAAGCTTTCCGGCTCAAACCGGACGCTGCCAACCTTGCCGGTGTGATCGCGGCTTTTCGCGGCTTCGACCAACTCGGCCCCCAAACCCTCATTGACGCGGAAAAACTGCCAATCTCGTTCGTCTGCCTGCGGCCATTCGGTTGTGTAAGTCTGACCGTTGACCGAAAAAACCTCCGAACCTGCGCCATCGAATTGCGCTTCGGGCAGTTCGGCATGAGCCACCATAAGCAACCGCTGGCGGTACTCTGGCACGACCCTCTGCAATTCCTTACCGCGATCCTGCAACTTGGAAACGACGGTAGCATCCATCTCGCCGAGCAGCTTGTTGCGAGCCGCTTCAAATGCTGCATCGATATGATCTTGGATTCGAGATTTCAACTCATTGAATTCAAGCTCAATTTGATCAGGCGTCCTGCCCTCCTGGACGATGCGCAAGACTTCCTTCTCGAAGTCAACACCGCTCATCAATGTCCCGAGAACCTCGTCGCTGGCACCAAAAACGCCTTCAAAGAGATGGAACTTCTCACTCAACAGTTCATGGATGCGCTGCTCTGTCTGGTTGGTAAGATCGAGCATGTTGACCACGGTGACGTCGATCTTTTGCCCATACCGATGGCATCGGCCGATCCGCTGCTCAACACGCTGGGGATTCCAGGGCAGGTCAAAATTCACAAGCAGCGAGCAAAATTGAAGGTTGATGCCTTCCGCACCGCTCTCGGTGGCAATCAGAATTGCCTTCTCGTCGCTCTTGAATGCCTCGACGATGGCCGCCTTCATATCGGCGCTCTTTGAACCAGAAACCTTGTCCGTCCCTTTATGGCGGGCGAGCCATTCAGCATAAATCCGACGGCTTTCGTCGTCGGAATTTGAGCCATTCATGAGCACGACCTTGCCCGCATAGCCGTGTGTATCCAGCAGATCCCGAAGGTAACGCTGGGTCCGAACGCTTTCTGTAAAAATTACCGCCTTGCGCGTGCCACCTTTCGCATGGATTTCGTCCATAACCTGCGGCAGGCGCTTGAGCAGTTCCTCGCCTTTGGCGTTTTTGGAAATGGATTGGGCAAGCGCAAGATAGCTCTGCAATTCTAGGATTTCTGCCTCGATCATCTCGGGTGTGATATGGACATCATCGTTCTCGTCGACGTCCTGATCGGCTTCTTCAACTGTCGTGCCAAAATCCTCAATGTCATCCGTCATGTTAAGGGATGCTGCTTTCCGACGTTGCAAGCGCTCGATCAGCGTCTCTAGATATTTGGCAACTGCAAAGCTCGAGGAACCCAAGATTTTGCGTACTTGCAGAACTACCAACTGGTTGGCACGATCTCCATACGAAACGGTATCTGTGCGCTTCAAAAAAGTAGATAACTGCTCATAGAGATCTCGTTCCGGCTGCGACGGATCGAAATGAAAAGTCTTCGCATTGCGCTTGGTAAAGCTGATGTGGCCGGCCTCTTGAACTTGCCGGCGCAGTGACCGGTGACAAATTGGCTTCAGCCGGTCGCGCAACACATCCAAAGCTGCCGACGAAGCGCCACTGCCTGCATATTGCGCTCGGAATGCATTTTCGCCGCCAAAGTGCTCGTCATCAATTATGGAGATGATACCGTATAGCTCCATCAGCGAGTTCTGAAGTGGCGTCGCGGTTAGTAGGATCTTGAAGTGATCCTGCAGGGCATCTTTTAGGTCTTTAGCTCGTGCTGAGCCGCCTTTGCGGTATACGTTGCGAAGGCGGTGAGCTTCATCGAAAACCACCAAATCCCAACGGACATGACGCAAGTCATCGGCTTTGCGGGCAGCAAACTCATAGGAGACGATGATGATACCATCCACAGCCTCGAACGGGCGGCGATTTCCGGCCTGCCGTAAGGCACGATAGGTGGCCGCTTCCATGATCTCGCTGCGAAGCGAAAATTTCTCGTAGAGTTCTTGCTGCCACTGCTTTCGCAGCGAGGCAGGAACAATCAAAATCATTCGCCGCCGATGCTCCGCCCAGCGCTGTGATAACACCAGACCGGCCTCGATGGTTTTGCCCAAACCTACTTCGTCTGCGAGCAGCACCCCTTTGGAAAGCGGAGACTTGAGGGCGAACAGGGCGGCATCGACTTGGTGGGGGTTCATTTGGACTCGCGCTGAAGTCAACGACCGCGTGAACGCGCTGTCATCGACACCAGCAAGGGTGATTTTGTGAGCCTGGTAATGCGCCTGAAGAGAAGTATACAAAGCTCACACCCATTTGAATTTGCCGAACAACGAATATTATTTTTTGGACCAGAAGCGTAGAACGCTAATGCGGCCAAATTTATTCTCCGCTCGATCTATTAGCCATAGCGGCAAGAGGAGCGAGATAAGGATGATTGATATAGTTTTGGTTTCAAAAGTTTTTTGAAAGAAGGCGAGGATTAGCGCGATCAAGGCAATGGTGGCGAATGTTAATACCGTTATTTTTGCGAACGCCAAACTTTGCGGGATGATCTCAAGCTTAAGGCGATCCATCTCCGCGACACGTTGCCGCTCAGCTTCAAGCTCAGCCTCCTTACGGCGCATTTCTTGCCGCAATTCAAAGCGATCTGCCATCAGTTTCTCGATTGGCGGGTTCACTTCCTTTAGAGCAGCAAGCAAGCGCTTGTCGGTGATATTTGGCAATCGATCGTCAGTCATTTCATGCGCTCAATGCAAAAATCTTCTCACTCATTGCTGGGCTAATTTCGCCATGCTCTAGCAGATACTGAAACAGAGCGCCGCCGAGCTTGACCAATGCATCCTTATCCACTTCGTCACCGCCGCGACCCAGGTAAGTCCAAGCCGTTTCAATAGAGCGTGCGTATGCCTCATCCAGGCCCGTTTGATCCGGCCGACCCTCACCGGTCAAAACCCAAGCGGCGCTAACCTTGTAGCGCTCCGCAAAGCCCAGAATGACGCTGGCAGGCGGTTCGCGCAGGCCTTTTTCATAATTCACCAGAGCGCCATGCGAGATCCCAAGTTCCGAAGCAACGTCGGCTTGATTCAAGCCGAGAGCCTTCCGGATCTCCAGAATGCGGCCTCCGATGCTCATTCAAAATTCCCCTTCCAAGGGCCTTGACGAATCTCACATATGTGAGTTAACACACTAATGTAAACTTTTTACAGATGATCGTCTGTAAAATACAACAGGAGACGCGCCCATGCAAACAGTGCTTTTGCGTGTGCTTGGTGATGGACTGGGTGCGAAACCGCGCACTCATCGAGTGTTGAAAAGCGGGCCGCAACGACTTCACACGGAGCCCTGAAATGACGTCACGCCGCAGATTGGTGCCATTGGCAGAGATTCAGCAGGCCTATGACTGGTGGACCAGCTTGGGCCACACAGCGGCCGGCGTCGATATTCGAGCCGATGGCGTCACCTTCATTCCCCCTGCCACACAACAAGTTGGAAGTGCATTCGATGCGTGGAAGGCAAAAGACCAGGGTCGTGACCGGACTGCACATAGTCGGTAAGCGATCGGCCAAAGGCTGCATATGGTACGTCTATGCTTGGCGTGGCGGCCCTTGCATCCACAAGGCATTTGGTGAGCGGCCTGTGGTCGACATGGCCCTCATCATGAAGGCCGAGAAGGCCCGCACTCCATCCAAGGGGACACTTGAGACCCTAGACGATGTTCTGGATCGCTATCGGCAAAGTCCCGAATTTGTGAAGTTGGCCGAGAGCACCAAGAGAGATTACCGGCTTTGGCTGGATCGCATCAGCGAAAAATTCGGTCCAGCACCCATAGCGGCCTTTGAGGATCAACGCATGCGCACAGAGATCATCGACTGGCGCAACACCTGGGCAGATCAACCACGAACCGCAGACAAAGCCAGCGTCACCATGGCGACCGTGCTTGGTTGGGCTCAGGGCGAAGGCATTCTGCCCGTCAATATCGCCACTGGCATCAGGCAACTCCATCACGTCAACAAAGCCGACCAAATCTGGGAGGACAGGCACTGGGATGCCATGAAGTCCAGCAAGGACAAAAATGGTCGGTCGCTCTACTCCGATCACTTGGATCGCGCGCTGCGCCTTGCCAGCCTTACGGGTCTGAGATTGGGTGATTTGGTTCGTGTCACATGGGAGGACGTTGGCGATAAGGCCATCATCCTGACCACCCGCAAGCGTAAAGGGCGAGCCATCATTCCGATCCTCCCCGACCTTCGGGCGCTACTCGACTCGATTGGTGCAGGAACCGGCCCGATCCTGAGGAACAGCCGGGGCGAACCGTGGACCGAGAGCGGGTTGGGAAGCGTGTTCCAGAAGGCCAAGCCAACAGGCTTCGACAGGACCATGCACGACCTGCGCGGGACCTATGCGACCTGGCTAGCCGTGCGGGGCCTGACCGACGAAGAGATCGCCCGGACCATTGGCTGGACGGCCAAACGGATCAGTGAAATTCGCAGCCGATACGTCGATGAAGCACGTGTCATTGTGTCGATGGTGGAGCGCCTCAGCGCCTAGCGGTTTACAGAGTTTGTAAACCGGCCCATTTTTGGAGGGACTGTGATGGACCTAAGTTATTGTTTTTATGGTAGCGGAGGAGGGACTCGAACCCCCGACACGCGGATTATGATTCCGCTGCTCTAACCGGCTGAGCTACTCCGCCCCGAAGGGTTCTGGCCTTGCTGCGGACACATCCGGCGGCAAGGCAGGCGGGCCTATTAGGCAAGGCTGCCTGCGGGGTCAACAGGGGAATCGGCCTTGCGGCACATGGCTTAACGCCGGACGCGCCCACGGAAGGGCCATCGGCCCGCCGGCTCCCACGGGCCACCGAGGTAGCGGTGGAGCGCAAGCCCGGCGAAGGCAAATCGCTCCGGCTGCACAGCGGGGGCTAGCGCGGTCTGCAGGGCCTTTGCCTCTGCCCGCAGCACCTTGTTCTGGATGGTGACGTGGAGGCGCGGCACACCCTCGTCCTGCAGCGTGAGCATGCCGTGGAAATGCTCGGCGATCATTGCCCGCACATCGAGCAGCGAGCGGCTTTCGATCGCAAGCGCGGTGCCGGTGCCGAGATCCATCAGGCCGGTCATCTGCGCGGGCGGCGGTGGCAGCTCGGCGGCGAGCGCGGCCAGCAGGCGCCGCGCTTCGTCCTCCACGAAGGGTGGCAATGCGCGCAGCAGGGTTACGTGCGCCGGCACCAGGTTGCGGTCCGCCGGATAGTGCGCGCGGCGCAGGGCATCGGCGCGGGACTGGAGCGCGACCGGCAGCTCGGCCGTCACCACCAGCGGGGCCTGCACGGCCGCCTAGAGCTCCCCGCGCGCGCGGCGAATCGCGAACCAGCGGGCGACGTTGGCGTTGTGCTCTTGCAGGGTGGCGGCAAAGACGTGCCCGCCCTTGCCATCGGCGACCATGAACAGCGCGTTGGTCTTGGCCGGATGCAGCACCGCTTCGATCGAGGCCTTGCCCGGATTGGTGATCGGCGCCTTGGGCAGGCCAACCATCGTGTAGGTGTTGTAGGAATTGACAGCCTGAATTTCGGACTGGCGGATGCGCCGCCCGAGCGGTTTGCCGCGCGTGATCGGATAGATGATCGTGGGATCGGCCTGGAGCATCATCCCCTGCCGGATCCGGTTGGAGTAAAGCCCGGCGACCATGCGCCGTTCCGAAGGCTTGCCGGTTTCCTTCTCGACGATCGAGGCCAGAACAACCGCTTCTTCAGGGCTGCGCGCGACAGAATCGGGCGCGCGGTCTGCCCAGAGCTTGGCCAGCGTGCGGGCCATCGCCAGCTGCATCCGGGTCACCACCGCCGTGCGGCTCTCCCCGCGCTGGAACGCGTATGTATCGGGCAGGACAGACCCTTCCGCAAGCGTCGGCACCGGCCCTGTCAGCAGGGTGACCTTGGCGAGGCGTTCTTCGACCATGATCGAGGGCATGCCTTCGGGAATGGTGACCATGCGGCGTACTTCGCCGCCCACACCCTGGAGGATCGCCAGAACGGCCGAGCCGCTGGCATGCGCCGGAATGGCATACTCCCCCGCCTTGAGCGGCTCGCTACCGCCCAGCAGGCGCGCGCGGAGACGGAAGGTATCCGCCGATGCGACGATGCCTTCCGCTTCCAGCTTCTCCGCCACGCCGGCGAGCGTCGCTCCCTCTGGCACGGAGAAGGTCGCGTCCTTGACCAGCGGGCCGCTGCCATACCAGCCGTAGAGGAAATGGACGCCAAAGGCGCCCACCACCAGCAGCACGGCCAGCGCGATGATCCTGAGGCGGCCTGCTGCTGCCTTTGGCATCGAACGCCGCCTCCCCCGTCTCCGGCTCAGATCGCCTTCACGATCACGCTGGCGTTGGTGCCGCCAAAGCCGAACGAGTTGTTGAGCGCAGCGCGCACGACACGCTTCTTCGCGACCTTGGGCACGAGATCGACGCCTTCGGTGCCTTCATCCGGATCATCCAGATTGAGCGTGGGCGGCACGATCTGATCGCGGATCGCCAGCACACAGAAGATCGCCTCGACCGCGCCAGCGCCGCCGAGCAGGTGGCCGATGGCCGACTTGGTGCTGCTCATCGAAGCACCCGACAGATCGGGCCCGAGCACCCGCTTGACTGCCGCCAGTTCGATCGTGTCGGCCATGGTCGAAGTGCCATGGGCGTTGACGTAATCGATATCGCCCGGCTCCATCCCGGCCTTGCGCAAGGCCATGCGCATGGCGAGTTCGGCGCCCTTGCCTTCGGGGTGCGGCGCGGTGACGTGGTAGGCATCGCCCGAGAGGCCATAGCCGACGACTTCGGCATAGATCTTCGCGCCGCGCGCCTTGGCGTGCTCGTATTCCTCGAGCACGACGACACCGGCACCCTCGCCCATCACAAATCCGTCGCGGCCCTTGTCATAGGGACGGCTCGCCTGTTCGGGACGGTCGTTGAAGCTGCAGTTGAGCGCGCGTGCCTGGGCAAAGCCGGCCACGCCGAGCGGGTTGATCGTGCTTTCCGAACCGCCCGCGAGCATGATGTCAGCGTCATCGTCGCGGATCATGCGCGCGGCATCGCCGATCGAGTGCGCGCCGGTCGAGCAGGCGGTGACGACGGCGTGGTTGGGGCCCATCAGGCCATACTTGATCGAGACCTGGCCCGAGATGAGGTTGATCAGGCGGCCATGCACGAAGTGCGGGCTCACGCGGCCCGGGCCCTTTTCATGCAGGACGATCGATTCGCTCTCGATGCCCGGCAGGCCTCCGATGCCCGAACCGATCGAGCAGCCGGTGCGCATCTTGAGGTCATCGTCCATGTCGGTGAGGCCAGCATCCTCGAGCGCCTGGCCCGCCGCATCGATGCCGTAGACGATGAACGGATCGACCTGACGCTGCACCTTGAAATCGACGCGCTTGTTCGGGTCGAAGCCATAAGGATGATCAGCCGGCTTCACTTCGCAGGCGATCAGGCACTTCTGGCCTGTGGTATCGAAGCGCGTGATCCGCCCCGCACCCGATTTGCCGGCAATGAGATTGGCCCAAACGGTTTCGACATCGGCCCCCAAGGGGGTGACGAGGCCAAGTCCGGTGATGACGACACGGCGCATTTCAGTCTCCGAAACGTCCGCCCGCAACCGGCGAACGAACCTTGAAGCACAACAGGCCCAGACCCCTCACGGGACCGAGCCTGTCGAAGCCCCGGCGGTTCAGCGCCGGGGGACGACCGCCGCTCCCGTCACGCTCCGCAGGCGGGGCAAGACGGAAAGGTGCGGACGGATTGGCAATCCGAAAGGATCAGCCCTTGTTGTCGTCGATGTACTTGATCGCGTCCGACACGGTGGCGATCTTCTCGGCCGCGTCATCGGGGATCTCGACACCAAACTCTTCTTCGAACGCCATGACCAGCTCGACGATATCGAGGCTGTCGGCACCGAGATCGTCGATGAAGCTCGCGTCTTCGGTGGCCTTATCGGCCTCTACCCCGAGGTGCTCGACAACGATCTTCTTCACGCGGTCGGCAGTATCGCTCATTCTTTTGCCCCTTCAAGGAACTGGGTTGGTATACTCAAATCTGGCCATCGCCCTAATGTCCGGATTGCGGGCTGGCAAGTGGTGCGGTGTGGACGAATTGTGCGAGAGGCGTGACGAGCGGTGAAAGAAGCGGCGAGACGGGCGGCCTGACCGGCGGTTTGCGCGCCCTCCCTGCCTAATCCGCTCACCCCTTCGAGGGTTCCACCGTCCGCAGATGCAATTCGCGCAGCTGCGTGTTGATCGCCGGCGAAGGCGCACCCATCAGCAAGTCCTCGGCACGCTGGTTCATCGGGAACAGCGTAATCTCGCGAAGGTTCTGCGCGCCGCAGACCAGCATGACAATGCGGTCCACGCCCGCCGCCATGCCGCCGTGCGGCGGCGCGCCATACTGGAAGGCGCGATAGAGCCCGCCGAAGCGCTGCTCGACGTCTGCCTTGGACAGGCCGACGAGTTCGAACGCCTTGACCATCAGTTCGGGCGACTGGTTGCGGATCGAGCCCGAGGCGATTTCGTAGCCGTTGCAAACGAGGTCGTACTGGAAAGCCTTGATCGTCAGCGGGTCCTGGCCTTCCAGCGCGCCCATGCCGCCCTGCGGCATCGAGAACGGGTTGTGCGCGAACTCGACCTTCTTGGCGTCCTCGTCCCATTCGTAGAACGGGAAATCGACGATCCAGCACAACTCGAAGCGGTCCTTGTCGATGAGGCCGAGCTGCTCGGCGACGCGCGTGCGTGCGGCCCCTGCCAGCTTGGCAGCCTGCTCAGGCTTGCCGGCGGCAAAGAACAAGCCGTCGTCCGGGCCAAGGCCGAGCGCAGCATAGAGCGCTTCCATGCCCTCGGCACCGTGGTTCTTGGCAATCGGGCCGCCGAATTCGCCGCCCTTGCGCGTGACGTAGCCAAGCCCGGCATGGCCTTCGCTGCGTGCCCACTCGTTCATGTCGTCGAAGAACTTGCGGCTCTTGTCCGCGGTGCCCGGCGCGGGGATCGCGCGAACAGTGCCGCCGCCCGCCACGATCTTCTCGAACAGGCCGAAGCCCGAGGTGGTGAAGTGGCTGGCGACATCAGTGATGATCAGCGGGTTGCGCAAGTCCGGCTTGTCCGAGCCGTACTTCAGCATGGCATCATCATAGGCGATACGCGGGAAGCTGCCCGAAGGCGTCACCGGCTTGCCGTTCGCGAACGTTTCGAACACGCCGCCGATCACCGGCTCCATCGTCTCCCACACTTCTTCCTGGGTGACAAAGCTCATCTCGAGATCGAGCTGGTAGAATTCGCCCGGCAGACGGTCGGCACGCGGGTCCTCGTCGCGGAAGCAGGGGGCGATCTGGAAATAGCGGTCGAAGCCCGCCACCATGAGCAGCTGCTTGTACTGCTGCGGCGCCTGCGGCAGCGCATAGAACTTGCCGGCATGGATGCGGCTGGGCACGAGGAAGTCACGCGCGCCTTCAGGGCTGGAGGCGGTGAGGATCGGCGTCGAGAATTCGGTGAAGCCGGCGGTTTCCATGCGGGCACGCATGTCGCGGATCACCTTGGTGCGCGTCATGATGTTGGCATGCAGCGTCTCGCGGCGCAGATCGAGGAAGCGGTAGCGCAGGCGGATATCCTCGGGATACTCCTGCTCCCCGGCCACTGGCATCGGCAGCTCTTCCGCCGCCGAAAGCACCGTGGCGGCGCGGGCATAAACTTCGATCTCACCCGTCGCGAGCGCGGCGTTCACGGTGCCTGCGCTGCGAGCCTTGACCTCGCCCTCAATCGTCACGACGCTTTCGACGCGCAGGCTTTCGAGCACGGCAAGCGCCGCACTGTCGCTGTCCGCCACGATCTGGGTGATGCCGTAGTGGTCGCGCAGGTCTACGAACAGCACGCCGCCGTGGTCGCGCTTGCGGTGCACCCAGCCCGAAAGGCGCACGTTCTGCCCGACATCCGTCTTCGCGAGCGCGCCGCAGGTGTGGGAACGATAAGGATGCATGAGGCGAGGTTCCAATTTGGCTGGCAAACCGGCCAGCATTCGGGCAGTGATGGCCAGCGGCCAAGAGGCGATGGCTGCGGATTTGTCAAGCCGCAGGCCCCGGACGGGGTCACCACCAGCACCGGTCAGGCATGAGGGCCTGGCCCGGTGCGCAATAAGAAAAGCACGATGAAGATACACCCGCTGATCACGACGACTCCGGCCCTTGCCGATCTGTGCGAGCGTCTCTCCAAGGCCGATTTCATCACGGTCGATACCGAGTTCATGCGCGAGAACACCTATTGGCCGGAACTGTGCCTGGTGCAGATCGCCGACGACAAGGAAGCCGCCGCGATCGATCCACTGGCGCCCGGCCTCGATCTTGCCCCGCTGCTTGAGCTGCTGGTCGACAACGAGGACGTGCTCAAGGTCTTCCACGCCGGCGGCCAGGATGTGGAGATCATCTACAACCTTTCGGGCAAGACCCCGCACCCCATCTTCGATACCCAGATCGCGATGATGGCGATCAGCCAGTCCGAACAGATCGGCTATTCGAACCTCGTCGAAAGCTGGCTGGGCTTCACGGTCGACAAGGGCGCGCGCTTCACCGACTGGTCGCGCCGGCCGCTGACCGAACGGCAGATCGAATATGCCATCGGCGACGTGACGCATCTTTCCAAGATTTTCCCGCGCATGCTCAAGCGGCTGATCAAGACCGGGCGCGGCGAATGGCTCGATGCCGAGATGGAAAAGCTCGCCGATCCCGAGAACTACCGCTCCGATCCTCAAGTGGTTTGGCAGAAGATCCGCGCCCCCAGTCGCAACCCGGCGGTGCTGGGGCGGCTCAAGGCCATCGCCGCCTGGCGCGAAACCGAGGCGATGGACAAGAACATCCCGCGCGGGCGAATCATGCGCGACGAGACTCTGGCCGATATCGCCAGCCACCCACCGCGCGAGCAGCACGAACTCGCCAAAGTGCGCGGGCTTTCCGCCGGGTGGAAGGACAACGACATTGGCCGCCGCCTGATGCAGGCGATCGCGGATGCAACGCCGATGAGCGATGCCGAACTGCCCCCGCGTGCGCCACGCGGCGCGCCGCTGGGCAAGGAAGGCGCGCTGGTGGCCGATCTGCTCAAGCTGCTGCTCAAGATCCGCAGCCGCGAGATTGATATCGCAGCCAGATTGCTGGCCCGCAGCGATGATCTGGAGGCCCTCGCCGCCGGGCAACGCAAGGGCCTGCCGATCCTCGAAGGCTGGCGCTTCGAGCAGTTCGGGCGCGATGCGCTGGAACTGGTCGAAGGCAAGCTCGCCTTCGCTGTGGTGAAGGGCAAGCTCAAGATGGCACATATCGATGCCATCGGCGGCGGCAATGACGACGAGGTCGAGCCGGCGGCGGATGATGACACCATCCTGCTGGCGACCGAGGGCGACGAATTGGGGGGCGACGGGCGCAATTGGGACGACGTTCAGGCCGCCGAGCCCGAGGCTGACTGAGAGCCTGACGGCATGACCACCTACCTCCCCACGCTCAAGCAGTTGCAATATCTCGTCGCGCTCCACGAACACGGCCACTTCGGGCGCGCGGCGGAGGCCTGCTTTGTCTCGCAATCGACGCTGTCGGCAGGGCTGCGCGAACTGGAAACGCTGCTCGGCGTGACGTTGGTCGAGCGCACACGGCGCGTGGTCCGCTTCACCGCACTGGGCGATCAGGTCGTTGCCAAGGCCCACCGCCTGCTGCGCGAGGGCGAGGAACTCTCGGCGCTCGTCCAGGCGCACGGCGCGCCGCTTTCAGGCGAACTGAGGATGAGCGTAATCCCCACCATCGCGCCGTTCCTGCTGCCACGCATCCTCCCGCGCCTGCGCCGTGAACGGCCTTCGCTCAAGCTGTTCCTGCGTGAGGAACCAAGCGCGGCGGCGGTCGAATCGCTGCATCATGGCCGCGCGGACTGCGTGCTGCTCGCCCTCCCCTTCGCGACGGGCGAGGTCGAGGCGGCGCACTTGTTCCACGACCGCCTGCTCGTAGCCTTCCCCAAGGACGACCCGCGCGATCCCCCGCTGAGCATCGCGCCCGCGCTGATCGACGAGGCGCGCCTGCTCCTGCTGGAAGACGGTCACTGCCTCAAGGACCACGTCCTCGCCGCCTGCAACCGCCCCGAACTCCGCGCCAGCGCGAGCGTGATCGGCACCAGCCTGCACACGCTGGTGCAGATGGTCGACAATGGCCTCGGCCTTACCATGCTGTCGGAAATGGCGGTGAAGGCGGGCATCCTGCAGGGCACCCAGATCGTCGCCCGCCCGCTCGAATCCGAACATGCCAGCCGCGAAATCGCACTGGTGTGGCGCAAGAACTCCCCCCGCGCCGAGGAATTCCGCCTGCTGGCGAGCGAACTGGCCGCCGGTTGATAATAGTTGATAAGCGAGATATTGTCAGCGGTCCCTTCATCTGCGAGGCAATCATGATCAGCGCCGATCTCGGAACCAAGCTTGAGGAATTCGTGTCCTCGCTCGTCGCGAACGGACGCTACAACTCGAAGAGCGAAGTACTGCGCGAAGGGGTGCGGCTGATTCAGGATCGCGAGGCGCGGCTGGCTGCGTTTGATGCTGCGATCATGGAAGGCGTGCGAGAGGCTGACGCAGGTCTCGGCGCGCCGGCAGAGGATGTACTCAAGCGGCTGAAAGACAAGTACCGGTCAATGATGTGACCATGTTACCGGTGATCATTGCGCCGCGTGCGCAGTCCGATCTCACAGACATAAGCGACTTTATTGCCGCAGAAAATCCAGCCCGGGCTGCAACCTTTGTCGAGGAGTTGATCGGGCGGTGCCTGTCCCTGTCTGAGCAGCCCGCAAGGTTCCCGCTTGTGGAGCGACTTGCAGGCGCCGGTGTCCGCAAGATGACGCACGGCAGCTACCTAATCTTCTATCGGGTCTATCCGAACCGCGTGACCGTCGCGCGCATCCTCCACGGTGCCATCGATTATGAAGCGAGGTTCCTCGCCCCATGAACCTCCCGCCCTATCTCGCGCTCGCAATCGCGATTGTCGCCGAAGTGGTCGCCACCACCGCGCTCAAGCAATCGGCGGGTTTCACCAAGCTTCTGCCGCTGGCGGTGAGCATGGCCGGATATGCGATTGCGCTGTTTTTCCTCTCGCTCACGCTGGAGCGCATTCCGACCGGCGTCGCCTATGCGATATGGTCGGGCGTAGGCATCGTGCTGATCGCCGCGCTGGCGTGGGTGGTCCATGGTCAGCGGCTCGATATGCCGGCGCTGGCGGGGATCGGCCTGATCATGGCCGGGGTGCTGGTGCTGAACCTGTTCTCGAAAACCGGCGCGGGCTGAAGGCTCTCAGTCCATGTGCTTGAGGCCGACCCGCAGATAATCCCAGCCGGTAATCACCGTCAGCGCGGCTGCGGCCCACAGCGTGATGAGCCCCACCGTGTGCGGCAGGTTGGCGTCGATCCCTGCCACCATCACCGTCCAGTCCGGCGCGCCCTGCCCCAGGATCAGCGCGCCGAGTGCAATGAACTGGAAGGTCGTCTTCCACTTGGCGAGCTTGGAGACGGGCACCGAGACCTGAATGCCCCCAAGAAACTCGCGCAGGCCCGAAACGGCAATCTCGCGGATCAGGATGATAAGCCCGGCGATCACGTGGAGATCGCCCACATAGGGTCCGGTCAGCACGCCTTGCGCGGTGAGCACGAGGATCACCGCCGCCACCATGATCTTGTCCGCAATCGGATCGAGGAAAATCCCGAGCTTGGAAACCGTGCCCTGCGCGCGGGCCAGGTAGCCGTCGAAATAGTCCGTCACCCCCATCAGGGCATAGACAGCGAAGCCGATCGCATAGCCCGCCTGCCATTCAGGCCACCATAGCAGGCCTGCCAGCAACGGCACGGTGACAATGCGGGACAGCGTTAGCAGATTGGGAAGGGTCAGCATCGTAGAGCCACCATAGGCATGAAGACGCCGCGAAGAAACCGCAAGTTGGTCCCAACGTGCCCCCTTGCCCGCCCTGTGGAGGGCGCTATGGGATGAACGCAACACGCGAAGGCTGGCAAAACCCGAATGACAACGCCCGAATGACGACAACCGCGCTGCTCATCCGGAAACGCCGCTTCCTGCCGCTTTTTGCCACGCAGTTGCTCGGCGCGTTCAACGACAACCTCTACAAGAACGCGATGATCCTCTATGTGGTGTACACCGTATACCACTCGGAGGCAGCCGAAGCGCGCTTCTCGGCCATCGCTTCGGCCGTGTTCATCCTTCCCTTCTTCCTGCTTTCCGCACTTTCCGGCCAGCTTGCCGATATGCGTGACAAGGCGCGGATCATCCGCATCGTGAAGGCGGCGGAAATCGCCATCATGCTGGTGGGCGCGGCAGGTCTGTTCATGGCCTGGCGCGGCATGGCCGTGCAGATCATGGCAATCCCGCTGATGCTTACCGCGCTGCTCGCGATGGGCGTGCATTCCACCTTTTTCGGCCCGATCAAGTACGCAATCCTGCCGCAGCACCTGCATCCCGATGAAGTGCTGGCCGGCACCGGCCTTGTCGAGGCGGGCACCTATATCTCCATCCTTGCGGGCACGATCTTCGCAGGCTGGATCCCGGTCGAATGGGCCGCAGTCATCTGCATCGTGACCGCTGCCATCGGGTTCTTCACCGCGCAATTCGTGCCCTCCGCACCGCCGCAGATGGAGCCCGTCCCGCTCGACTTCAACGTGATCCGCTCCTCGATCACGCTTGTGCGCATGACCACGCGCCACCCGCGCGTGTTCCTTGCCATTGCGGCGATCAGCTTCTTCTGGACCATCGGCGCGGTGCTGTTCATCCAGTTTCCGCCGCTTGCCAAGAACGTACTTTCGGCGAGCAAGGAAGTCGCCAGCCTGTTCCTCGTGGTCTTCTCGATCGGCGTCGCGATAGGCTCGGTCTCGATCAACCAATTGCTCAAGGGTACCGTTTCGGCGCGCTTCGGTCCGGTGTCGGTGATCGTGATGGGCCTGTTCATCGTGGCCTTCCACGTGGTGTGCAAGACCTGGCCCCATGCGGCGGGCACGGCGCTGCTCAGCGTGCCGCAATTCGTGATGGAGCCGCTGGCGGTACCGCTGCTGCTGACCTTGCTGGGCATCGCCATTTCGGGCGGCATGTTCGTGGTCCCCCTCTACGCCTTCCTGACAACGGTGGTCGACAAGGGTGAAACCGCGCGGACAATCGCGGCGAACAACATCGTCAATGCCGGCGCGATGGTCGTTGGATCGCTCATTGCGGTCGGGCTGAGCGCCGGGGGCGTGGCGCTGGCCGATCAGTTGCTGCTTGGCGCTGCCATGTGCCTTGTCGCTGCGTGGCTCGCCCGTGTGCTCCACAAGGCCGAACTGGCCCATGAGGGCGAGATCGAGCACACGTTCTGAACGGCGGTATCCGCTTTCAGAAGATGAAGACCGAAACCGCCAGGAAGCAGGCGCAGTAGGCCAGCAGAAAGTCCATCACATCCTGCCGCGTGATCCGTTTGGGATCGACCGGCGGCGAACGCACGCCCTCGGGCAGCTGCAGTGCCTTCATCGCCGCTTCCACCTCAGGCTCGAACATCGGAAGCGGGCGCAGTACATGCGCGGGCAGCGTGCGACGAAAGGGGTGGCCGGCAAGTTCGGGATTGGGGGCGCGCCGTCTGAGCATACCGTCAGTGGTAACGCTTTATTCACCATACGGGGAGGCTGCGAATCGCCCCCGCGCACAATCAAAGCGGGACTGTTCCGATCCGGCACAGCGGGCGCGGACAACCGATCAAATGGTGCCGCCCGCCATCTCAAGCACGATATCCCATTCGGATGCGCGGACGGCCGAAACCGAAAGGCGCGAAAGCCGCAGCAACTCCATCTCGGCCAGCTCAGGATTGGCCTTGATCGCGGCGAGCGTGACAGGCGTCTTCAGCTTCACGACCGGCTTCACCTTTACCGCCGCCCACTTGCCTTCAGGGTCGGTCGGATCGGTGAGGCCAGCAACGCTGATCTGCGCGATTCCAACGATTTCCTTCCCGATGTTCGAGTGGTAGAAGAATGCCAGATCGCCCACCTTCATGGTGCGCAGGTTGCGCGCGGCGAGGTGATTGCGCACGCCGTCCCAGGTGCCCTCGCCCTCAGCAATCAGGTCATCCCAACCATAGACGTCGGGTTCCGACTTCATCAGCCAGGCCTGTTCGGTCGCCTCGATTTTGCTCATGCATGCCTTCCGGGATCGGGATATGGGGAGGCTCATAATCGCTGATGGAACGCACGCAAGCCATGAACCTCGATACCCTTCCCGTGCTGTCGCTGGCCGCCCCTTCGGGCAATCTGGACGAGGATCTGGCCAAGGATCTGGGCAGCAGCTTCCAGCGCTTCGGATTCGCGCTGGTCTCTGACCATGGGCTCGATCCGGCACTGGTGGCGCGCGGGTGGGAACTGACCGCAGCGTTCTTCGCACAAGGCGAGGCCGCCAAGCGGCGCTGGCACATCACGGGCGGCGGCGGGCAGCGCGGCTATACCCCGTTCCGCACGGAAATCGCCAAGGGTGCAGCGCACCACGATCTCAAGGAATTCTGGCACGTAGGCCGCGAACTAGCAGCGGAAGATTCTCTCGCAGCGACGATGCCCGCCAATGTCTGGCCCGATGCTCCAGACGGCTTCCGCGAAACATTCACCGCCCTATTCGCCGAGTTCGACCGGATCGGCGCGCGCATCCTTTCGCACATCGCGGTCTGGCTGGGGCTTGCGCCTAACTGGTTCGATCCGGCCATCGCAGGCGGCAATTCGATCCTGCGTTTGCTCCACTATCCGCCAATCCCGGGCGATACCGGCGGCGCAATCAGGGCGGGCGCGCATGAGGACATCAACCTCATCACGCTGCTGTTGGGGGCCGAGGAAGCCGGACTGGAACTTCTGACCCGCGAGGGCCGCTGGATCCCCGCCTCGCCACCGCCGGGCGCGCTGGTGGTCAATATCGGCGACATGCTGCAGCGCCTGACCAACCACGTCCTACCCTCGACCACGCACCGCGTGCGCAACCCCGATGGCGCGCGCGCCGCGCACAGCCGCTATTCGATGCCGTTTTTCCTGCACCTGCGCAGCGATTTCGCGATCCGCACCCTGCCCGGCTGCGTCAGCGCCGAAAACCCGGACCGCTATCCCGTGCCGATTCTCGCGGACGAATATCTGCACGAAAGACTGCGTGAAATCGGGCTGAAGGCCTAAACCTTCACGTCGATCACCGCGATCGCGCTGTCCTTCCCGCCGAAATCGAGCTCATCGCCCGCCTCAGCGCCCAGCAGCGCGCGGCTGAGCGGTGCGGTAAAGGAGAGCAGCCCCGCCGCAGGGTCCGCCTCGTCATCGCCGACGAGCGTCACGGTCCGTTCCTTGCCGTTCAGTTGGAACGTCACGGTCGAGCCAAACGCGACCGCCGCGCCCACCGGCGACGGCATGACTTGCGCGGTCGCCTGACGGGTGCGCCAATAGCGCAAGTCCCGCTTAACGCGCTTGATCTGGGTCTCGTCAGATAGGCCTGCCAGCTCTGCCTCCAGCGTCTCCACGCGCGCCGCGATCAGCGCCAGGCCGCGCTCGGTGACAAGGTTGGGCCCCGGCGGAATCGGCAGCTCGAACTTTGGTTCGAGATGTTCGTCATCGCTTTCGCGGCGGAATGCGACGCTCATGCTTCCTCCACTTCGTCCACCGTCCACTCGGCAAGATCGGGCGCGCTGCCGATCAACGCTAGGCCGTGGGCAATGGACGTCAATTCATCGCCGCTGGCAATGCGCATTTCGCCAAAGCGCCGTGCGAAGATCTGGCGAACCGCCGGAATGAGCGAGGAGCCGCCAGTGAGGAACACATGGTCGATCTGCGCCGGTTCAAGCCTTGCCCGGGCCAGCACCCGGTCCACTCCGGCTTCGAGTTCGGCCAGATCGGGCGCGATCCAGCGTTCGAAATCCGCGCGGCGTACTTCGGCACTGACGGAAAGGCCCTCCCCCTCGAAGGCGAACACTGCCTCGGTCCGGCTCGACAAGTCGCGCTTCACAGCGCCGACCGCTTCGTAGAGCCCGTAGCCGAGCTCGTTCTCGACCACCGCGATCATCCGCCCGATGGCGGCGGGATCGGTCGCCGCGTGTTGCAACTTGCCAAGCTGTGCGAGCGTGCGCCGGTTGCGCATCAGCGCAAGGCGCGACCAGTCGCTGAAATCGGCGAAGTGGCCGGGCGGGATTTCGAGCACTTTGTCAAACGAGCGATAAGTGCCGCCCTTGCCCAGCAGCGGCAGGACGAGCTGGTCCATGATCCGGAAGTCGAACCGATCCCCCGCAATGCCCACACCGGCCGAGGCGAGCGGGATGCAGCGCCGCGGGGCATCGGGCGCCTCTACGCGGACGATCGAGAAATCGCTCGTGCCGCCGCCGAAATCGGCCACCAGCAGCGTCGCCGGATCGCTGAGCCGCGACGCGAAACCATAAGCCGCGCCAAGCGGCTCATAGACATAGTGAACCTCGCTGCCGAGCCGGGCGAACATCCCCGCATAGCGCGCACAGGCAAGCGCCGGATCAGGCCGCGCTCCGACATACCGCACCGGCCGGCCCACCACGATCCGCTCGGGCAGATCGCGCAAGGCCTCTCCGGCATGGGCGATCAGATGATCGAGAAAGGTGCGGCCGAGGTCCTCGAACGCCAGCCGCTTGGTGAAGACCGGGGCATGTTCGAACGTGGCGCTGGCGGCAACCGACTTGAACGACTGGAGAAACCGCGAGCCTTGCGGATCGGCAAGAAACTCGGCGATGGCCCATGGCCCAGCCTCATGCCCAAGCCCGCCGCGCAGGGCATCGTCCTGCCAGAAGCACAGCGCCGAGCGGAACACCGAGCTCGCCCCATCGGGCGCGGCAAATTCGGCAAGGCGGACCGCGCCATTGCCCGCGCTGCGCGCCACGACCGAATTGGTGGTGCCAAAGTCGATGCCGATGGCAGGTGCAGGGGGAACGAGGACGGACATGGAACCAGAACCTTTGGCTGACCGGCACTGGCCGAATGACACGAGAAGCGCCGCTGGAGCACGGTCCTGTCACGTGCGCCAGGCATGGCCTGCCTGCCATCACGACATCAGCAAGCCGCTACGAGCACCGAAGATGTTAGGACAGAGGAAGGGTATTGGTGGAGCCTAGCGGGATCGAACCGCTGACCTCCTGCATGCCATGCAGGCGCTCTCCCAGCTGAGCTAAGGCCCCACAATTCCTGACAGAGGTGCCGCTGGAGGCACCCTGCACCGGCAGCGTCGCGCCGGAGGACCGCGCCTTTATGCGAGGCCCCGTTCGCTGGCAACAGCTTTTTTGCGCCAACGGGAAATCATTGCCGGAGCGCCGGACCATTGGGCCGCGCACGCTCCGGCAAAAAAGAACTCAGACTTCCTCGTCCTCGCCATCGTGGCCGGGAACGCCGAGATCGTCGTCGCCGCCCAGATCGACATCGTTGTCCGGCGAGTCGGAGTCTTCATCAATGTCGAGATCCTCGTCGGCCAGATCGACGTCAGGCACGACATCGACCTTCTCCTTCTGGATCTCCTCGTAGGGGATCGGCTGCTTGGACTTGAGCACCGGCTCGGGCGTCCAGGAATACTTGCATTCCACGCAGGTAACCGGGTCGTCCTTGCCCAAGTCATAGAAGCGGGTGCCGCACTTCGGGCAGCCATGCTTTGCGCCCCATTCAGGCTTGACCATGCGAATTCCTTAAATCTGGCGCCCGCGGCAGATGCGGACGGCTCAATGGCATTGCTTGATGGGGACAGGCAGTCCGGGAATCAAGCGCGGCGCGCGCCTTGCCATAGGCGCGGGGCGCTGTCAAAAGCGCGCCCGCTTCAACACGCACCTGAACCCGGAAAGAACCGCTCCCCGTGCATTCAGCCGAAACGTCCGCCCCGCGCCCCCGCCGCTTCATCGCCGCCGGGCCGTTGACCGGGCGGATCCGCGTCCCCGGCGACAAATCGATCAGCCACCGTTCGATCATGCTCGGTGCGCTGGCGGTCGGGCGCACGCGGGTGACCGGGCTGCTGGAGGGCGAGGACGTGATGGCTACCGCCGCCGCAATGCGCGCGATGGGGGCAACGATTGACCGGCTCGAAACCGGGGCCAGCGGTCCGGAATGGGTGATCGACGGCGTGGGCGTCGGCGGGTTGCTGCAGCCGAGGCAGGCGCTGGACATGGGCAATTCTGGCACCTCGACACGTCTACTCATGGGCCTCGTTTCGAGTCACCCGATCACCGCCACCTTCATCGGCGATGCCAGCCTTTCCAAGCGCCCGATGGGCCGGGTGATCGATCCGCTTTCGCAGATGGGCGCCGATTTCACCGCTGCACCCGGTGGCCGCTTGCCACTTACCTTGCGCGGCATCTCGCCGGCGGTGCCGATCAGTTACCGCCTCCCGGTCGCCTCGGCCCAGGTGAAGAGCGCGGTGCTGTTGGCGGGGCTCAACACGCCCGGGATCACCACGGTGATCGAGCCGGTGCCCACCCGCGATCATTCCGAGCGCATGTTGAGGGGCTTTGGCGCAGAGCTGACAGTCGAAGTCGCCCCGGACGGCACCCGCACCATCCACCTTGTCGGCGAGGCGGAGCTCAGGCCGCAGACCATCGAAGTGCCGGGTGACCCCTCGTCCGCAGCCTTTTTCGTCGTTGCCGCGCTGCTGGTGCCGGGCTCGGACCTCGTGGTCGAGAACGTCGGGCTCAATCCCACCCGCGCCGCGCTGTTCGATGTGCTGCGCGCCATGGGCGGCCAGATCGAGGAGCTCGACCGCCGCGATGTCGGCGGTGAACCGGTCGCGGACTTGCGCGTGCGGCATTCGGCTCTCACCGGCATCGCCGTCGATCCGGCCGTGGTGCCAAGCATGGTCGACGAGTTCCCGGTCCTCTTCGTCGCCGCCGCGCTCGCCAGCGGGCGCACCATCACCACCGGCCTTGAAGAACTGCGCGTGAAGGAAAGCGATCGCATCGCCGTGATGCGCGCGGCGCTGGAGCAAGCGGGGGCCGCGGTGACCGAGACCGAGGACGGCCTGATCATCGACGGCACCGGCGGCGATCCGCTTCGCGGCACCAACAACGCGCCCGTCGCCACGCACCTCGACCACCGCATCGCCATGTCCATGGCGGTAGCGGGGCTCGCCAGCAAAGGCGGCGTCGAGATCGACGACACCCGCCCCATCGCCACCAGCTTCCCTGTGTTCGAGGCGCTGCTGGCGCAAGCAGGCGGGACGACATGATCATCGCCATCGACGGCCCGACCGCTTCGGGCAAGGGGACCATCGCCAAGGCCCTCGCCGTGCATTATGGCCTGCCGCATCTCGATACCGGGCTGCTCTACCGCGCGGTGGGGCGGCAGGTCTTCCTCACCTGCGGGAACCCGGACGATCCGGACGAGGCGCTCGCCGCTGCGGATTTCCCCGAAACCCTGCTCGATGATCCGGACCTGCGCAGCGAGGCCACCGGCGCGCTGGCCAGTCGTGTTTCGATCCACCCCGCCGTGCGCGCCGCGCTGCTCGCCCGCCAGCAGGCCTTTGCCCGCCAGCCCGGCGGTGCGGTGCTCGATGGCCGCGATATCGCCACCGTGATCGCGCCCGAGGCGGAGGCCAAGCTCTTCATCACCGCCAGCGTCGCCGCCCGCGCGCTGCGCCGCTGGGCCGAAATGCAGAAACGCGGCGAGGACGTGACGCGCGAGGCAATCGAGGCCGATCTCGCCGCGCGGGATGAACGCGACCGCACCCGCGCCGCCGCGCCGCTGCGTCAGGCCGAAGGCGCGGCACTGCTCGATACCTCCGCGCTCCCCATTGAAGCTGCCATTGCGGCAGCGATTGCGCTGGTCGAGAAGCAGCTGAGGGCTTGACAGCCTCACTCTCATAACGCGATATATAACGCGTTATGAGAGTGGAGATACCATGACCGATATCTTGCGCGAAGCCGGACCCGTTTTTCTCGGCAGCCGTTTGAAGCGGCTTGCTGAGCGAATGCAGGCCGAAGCGGCCATTGCGATCACCGAGGCTGGCCTGCCGTGCCAGCCGGGGCACATGGCGCTGATCGCTGCGTTGGCAAAGGGGCCGCAGAGCATTACCCAGCTTGTAGCCGCCATCGGCACCAGCCAGCCCGGCGTCACCCGCGCCGTGGGTCAACTCGCGAAGCTTGGCCTCGTCGATACGGCCACCGGGCGCGACCAGCGCCAGCGCCTCGTCTCGCTCACACCGGCGGGCGAGGAAGCCCATGCGGCTGCGTTGACCGATGTGTGGCCGCGCATAGGCAGCGCGGTGCGATCGCTGCTCGATAGCACCCCCGGCGACTTCCTCGGCGAAGTGGGCCTCATTGAGGATGCCCTCGCCGCGCAGCCGCTGCTCGCCCGCGTCGGCCCTGCGCGCAAGACACCGCTGCGCCTTCGCGAATTCAGCGACGACCTCGCGCCGGCCTTCCACGACATCAACAAGGAGTGGATCGAGGCGATGTTCGTGCTCGAACCGCTTGACCGCGAGGTGCTCGAAAACCCGCGAGACAAGATCATCGCGCCCGGCGGCACCATCCTGTTCGTCGAGGCGGAAGGCGTCGGCGTGGTCGGCGCCTGCGCGCTCAAGCCCACCGGCGGAAACAGCTATGAACTCACCAAGATGGGCGTGCTGGAAAGCGCACGGGGGCTTGGCGCTGGGGCCTTCCTGCTGTCAGCGACCATCGCCCGGGCGCAGCGTCTCGGGGCCGATCCGCTCTATCTCCTGACCAACAAGACCTGCGAGGCGGCGATCCACCTCTACGAAAAGCTGGGCTTCCGCCACGATGCCGGGATCATGGCCGACTACGGCACGCGCTATGCCCGCTGCGACGTGGCGATGCGCTACGTGCCCTAGCGTAAATGCGTAGGGCCTGAAGGATGGTCGAACGCTGCCGTTCTCAATGCATGTGGTAAACGCCAGCGGCAGGAGCAGGCCATGTTCGATGACTTCGAAGGCGTGGAAAACATCAACCACCGGCGCACGCGCCGCGTGGGTTTCGAGCTTCCCGTGCGCTGCAAGCACGGGCTGACGCGGTCAACGGTCATGCTTAAGGACATGACGACGCACGGCGCCCGGATCGAAGGCATTCCGCGCCAGCGCATCGGCGATACCGTCACCCTGTTCCTGCCCGAACTCGCGCCCAAGCTCGCCTTTGTGGTGTGGTCGAAGGACAAGACATCCGGCCTCGAATTCGAACTGCCGCTGCACGAGAACGTGTTTGCCAACCTGGTCGCCGATTTCGCGATCGGGCATCTGCAGCGGCTCGAACTGGGCCGGCCCGAGGCTGATGCGACAGCGCAAACCAAGCCGGGGGTGCCGCCAGCCCGGCATGCCGCCTGAAAGCCCGTTACCGGCATACCCAAGCTCGTCAGGCCCAGGCTCGTCAGGCCCAGTTTCGCCTTGCATCTTCGCCGATTCCCGCTAAGGACCAGCGCTTCCGCGAAAAGGGCGCTGCCCATGGGCGGAAACTGAAGAAAGCCGGAGGGGCCCCGCAATACCGCGGATCAGCCAGCGATCGGTTAGATTGATGAAGGACGAGAAGGCCTCATGCCGCTTTACGAGCATGTCTTCCTCGCGCGTCAGGATCTGAGCCAGGCTCAGGTTGACGCGCTTGCCGCCACCGCCACCGAAATCGTCGAGAGCAACAATGGCAAGGTCATCAAGACCGAGACCTGGGGCCTCCGTTCGCTGGCTTACAAGATCCAGAAGAACCGCAAGGCGCACTTCGTGCTGCTCGACATCGAAGCCCCCGCCGGGGTGGTTGCCGAGCTTGAGCGCCAGACCGCGATCAACGAGGACGTGATCCGTTTCATGACCGTGCGTGTCGACGCCCATGAAGCCGGCCCCTCGGTCATGATGCGCAAGAACGACCGCGAGCGGACTCGCCGCCGCGAACGCGAAGGGGAATAAGCCATGGCTCGTCCGTTTTTCCGCCGCCGCAAGTCGTGCCCGTTCTCGGGCAAGGGCGCCCCTGTCATCGACTACAAGGACGTGCGCCTGCTTCAGGGCTTCATGTCCGAGCGTGGCAAGATCGTGCCTTCGCGCATTACCGCCGTTTCGGCAAAGAAGCAGCGTGAGCTGGGCCAGGCGATCAAGCGCGCCCGGCACATCGGCCTGCTTCCCTACATCGTCAAGTAAGGAGCGCTGACCATGCAGATCATCCTGCTCGAGCGCATCGAGAAGCTGGGCTCCATCGGTGACGTCGTAACCGTCAAGGATGGCTACGCGCGCAACTTCCTGCTGCCCAACAAGAAGGCGCTTCGCGCCAACGAAGCCAACCGCAAGGTCTTCGAATCCAACCGCGCCCGCATCGAAGCGGACAACGCGGCTCGCCGTGAAGACGCCAAGGCCGAAGCCGGCAACGTCGAGGGCAAGGAAGTGGTGCTGATCCGCGCTTCGTCCAACTCCGGCCAGCTCTACGGTTCGGTTTCGGTGCGCGACATCGTCGACGCGCTGGTCGAACAGGGCGCCAAGGTGACGAAGTCGATGGTCGTGCTGGAACGCCCGATCAAGGCCATCGGCATCTCGACCGTGAAGGTTTCGCTCCACCCCGAGGTGAGCGTGACGGTCAAGGTCAACGTCGCCCGTTCGCCCGACGAAGCCGCGCTGCAGTCGCAGGGCGTCGACGTCATCGACGCGATGTTCGATACCGAAGTCGGCGGCTTCACCGAAGCTTACGACCCGAACGCCGAACCGGGCGAAATCCCGGCTGACCTCCTCGAGGATCGCGCCGCAGACGCGGACGCCTGAGGCAAGGCCACACGGCAACAAAAAAGGGGCGCTTCCGGCCAGGAAGCGCCCCTTTTTTGTTGCGCGGCAGTGCGGCGGACCCGGGAGCCCGCCGCCCCTCCCCTCACATCACGAAATCTGCCGCCACAAGCGCGCTCGCGCTCGTCACGAGGATTGCGAAGTCGGCCACCTTGTCGCCGTTCACATCGCCCTGCACCAGCCACTGGTTGCCTTGTGCCGCCACCGTCAGCGCCCCATGATAGCCATCGAACGCGGTGACGAGCTTGAACGCGCCCTCGCCTGCATCGGCGCCGTTGGCATCGATCTTCGACAGGTCGATGCGATCGCCCTCCGCATGGCTGAAGTCGAAGATCGTGTCGCGCCCCTTGGCATCGACAGTCGATTCCGTCGTGCTGGCAAAGACGAACGTGTCTGCGCCGGTGCCGCCGGTCAGCTTGTCGGCCCCCAGCCCGCCCAGCAGCGTGTCGCTGCCGCCCTTGCCCAGCAGCGCATCGTCGCCCGCTCGCCCGTCGAGCACATTGTTCGCATCGTTGCCGCCAAGCCAGTTGAAGCCATCGTTGCCGGTGCCTGATAGGGCGCCCGTACCTTTCAGCTGCAGGTTCTCGACATTGGCGCCGAGCGTGAAGCTGATCGAGGCATTGACCGTATCGATGCCCTGATTGACTGCTTCGATGACCTTGTCGCCGGCATTGTCGACCACGTACGTATCGTTGCCGCCCCTGCCCAGCATCGTATCGGCGCCCGCCTTGCCGTCGAGGTAGTTGCCGTTGCCGTTGCCGTTCATCGTGTTGGCGAGTTCGTTGCCATACCCGTTCGCGGCATTGCCGATGAGCTCGAGATTTTCGACATTGGCTCCCAGTGTCGTGTTTGCGGCGGAGGAGCGGACGGTATCGGTGCCCTCGCCGGCATTCTCGATGATCTTGTCGGCATTGCTGGCCGAGACATAAACGTCGTTGCCCGTCCCGCCGGTCATCGTGTTGCTGCCGGTGCCGCCATCGAGCACGTCTGCGCCAGAGCCGCCGAAGAGGAAGTCGTCGCCGTTGTCGCCGCTCAGCGCGTCATTGCCTTCCATGCCATAGATCGTATCCGCCCCGGCGCCCCCCGAGATGCCGTTGTCGAAGGTGTTGCCGGTGATCGTCATGGCACCGCCGCTCTCGTCGGTGAGGTTCTCGACGTAGATCGGCAGCACATAGCTCGTGACAGCGGTGGAGGTGATCTTGATCGTATCGTTCCCGCCGGCAGCCGTTGTTTCGCGCACGACATCCTCGGTGCTGTCCACCCAGTAGATGTCGTCACCGGTCCCGCCGATCATCAGGTCCTTGCCGAGACCGCCAATGAGCACATCGGCCCCGCCGCCGCCATTCAGCGTGTCGTTGCCAGCCCCGCCTTCCAGCATGTTGGCCTGATCGTTGCCGGTCAGCGTGTTGTCATCGCTGTTGCCTGCCGCGTTCACGGCGATGCCCTTGAGCGTGATCGACTTGGCGCTGGGAGCCAGCTTGCTGTTGAGCCCTTCGGTGACCGTGACGTTCGGCGAGGACGCGCTGCCGACGAGCGGTGATGTGCCCGGCCCCGGCGCCGGCAGCGGCGTGGTGCCAAGCAGTTCGTTGAGCCAGTAGGTCACCGTTTCGACCCGCGCATTGGCATTGCCGTCCTCGTTGAGGAAGCGGTCGGAACTGGTGTTGAAACCGATGTGATAGATGCCGTCCATCACGGTATCGATCGCGCTGTCGCCCAGCAGGTAGCTTGCCCCGTGATCGCCCTGGATCAGGTGGAAGCCGGTTTCGATCATGTTCTCGTCATTGCCGTGCGCGGCGGTGAATTCGGCTGGCCGGTTGGCCCGGATCCAGGCCGAAAGGTCATAGGTTTCGGCAACCGTCAGATGCCCGTCGTCGAGCGCACCCGTCGCGGTGATCGCATCGACGATGATGTGATTGAGCTTGTCGGCCGCAGCGGCCCCTCCGCGGATCTGGGCGGCGGAAATGTTGTTCCTGAGGCCGACGTCTTCGCCGATGATCTGGATCAGCTTGTCGAGCCCGGTACCGGTGGTACCCACCGGCCCTTCATAGGCATAAGGCAGCCCGCTCGCCGGCATCGCGCCGTTTGCCGCAAGCGCCGCCTTGTAGTCGTCGATCGAGGAATAGAGCCGGTCGGCGCTCACAGGATCGCCGTCGAGTTCCAGCCGCAGGCCTTCAGCGCCGGTGTTGTCGAAGTAGTAGAGATCGACCGCATAGAGCCCGGATTTGTCGATGGTGATCGTCTCGCTGGTGCCGGTGAAGCCGCGATTGCCGGCAAAGCTCGATAGCTCGTCGCCGCCAAGCTTGAGCAGGAAGCCATCGTCGGAGCGCACGTTGACAAGATGCTGGCCCTTCTCGAGCCAGATATAACCCTGCAGTCTCAGCCCGATCGTGTTCATCACGACATCGGTGCCGCCATCGGTCAGGCTCGCCTTCCCGTCGAGGAACTGGCTGAGCGTGGCGACTTCCTTGAACCCGCCGAAGTCCACCGTCTTCGCATTCAGGTGGAAATTGGCGGTCTTCGTCGCGGTCTGCGCGATGAGATCGTCGATCGAATCGAAGTTCGTTCCCCGGTCGAACACCTCGCCCTTGAGGCCGGTGCCCGCGCGCACCGCAGGCTGTTCACCTTCAAGCGCCGCCGTGCCGTTCCATTCCTGCGGCAACGCGCCAGACGAGTTGATGGCACGCAGTTCGAACGGATCGAGGATGCGGTCGTAGACGGCAAGGTTCCCGACCTTGCCATCGAGGTGGCTGTCGAGTTGGCTGGGATGGCTCGCGTCGCGGCCCCAGGTGCCCGCCCCCAGCACAAGATTGCGCGTGTTGGGACCGAGCCCGCTGGTTGCATCGACATCGGCGGCAACGCGCTTGCCATCGAGGAAGAGCCCAAGGCCATCCTGGCCGAAGGTGATCGCAAGCGAGTACTGGCGGCCACTCTCGATCGTCACGCCCTCGGCCTTGAGCCACCAGTCGCGGGCTCCGTCCTGCAGCACCACGTAAAGCTCACCGCCGCGCACGAAGGCCGTAAGATCGCCGTCCGCATTCGAGGCGCCATCTTTCGAGAACACCACGTGGGTGCGGCCATCATCTGCATGGTTGGCCACGAAATCCAGCGCGATCGTGCCTTCCGCCACGCCGGTTGCATCGGCCTTGCCCAGATCGACCGCGCCCTTGGTGCCATCATCGGTCACCAGCCCGGCCCTGCTGAACACAAGGTTGGGCTTGAGCGACGCGGCATCGACGGGAGCGTGGTTCGAATGCAGCGCGCCAGTGGCAAGGTCCTTGGCCAGCAGCAGGCTGATCCAGTCGGACGTATCGCTGATCCGCTGATTGGCGTTGCCGTCCTCGTTCTCGAAGCGGTCGCCGGAGATCTTGAACCCGATGTGGTAGATGCCGTCGGCCACGGTATCGACCGAAAGGTCGCCGTAGATGTAGTCGCGCCCGCCGTCGCCTTGCGCGTAGTGCAGGCCGCTCTCGAACGCGCCCTCGTCATCGCCGTGGAGCGTGGTCCATTCGCTCAGCTTGTTGACGATGATCCAGCGGTTGAGATCGACCATGTCCATCGGATCAAGCTTGTTGTCGTCGGCGACGCCGGTTTCCTTGATCGCCTGCAGCATGATCTTGGCCATGCCATCGGCGGCCTTGGCGGCATCGTTGATCTGCTTTTGCGAGATGCGGTGGTTGAGGCCGATGTCATCGAGCAGCCGCTCGGTAATGAGATCAAGGCCCGTGCCGGTGGTGCCATGCGCCTGCGGATCAGCCTTGCTGTTCTTCAGCGTACCCGCCGCCAGTTCAGGCGCCAGCAGCGTGTTGAGCCAGTGCGCCACGTCGTCGACGCCCGGCCCCCAGTAGTTGCGCGGGGAAGTCAGGTGGCCGTCCTTGATCTCGAAGGCGATCTCGTAGATCCCATCGAGCACCCGGTCGACACCAGCCTCGCCGAACAGCCGCGTTACCGCGCCTTCGCCCGAGACTTGCTGGAAACCACTCTCGACGCCATTCTTCTCGGTGCCGTAGAGACTGGTGAACTTGCCATAGCCGTTGGAGCGCAGATAGGAGTTGAGCGAATAGATATCCGAAACGGTGATTTCGCCGTCGTTGGCAAGGCCAAGTGTCCGAATCGCGCTGACGATCATCCCGTTCATCGCATCGGCCGCCGCTGCCCCTTCACGGATCGCGGCGCCGGATGTCCCCATGTTGAGGGCGTAATCGCCCGCAATCAGGTCGATGGCACGGTCGAGACCCGTGCCGGTAGTGCCCATGATCCCCATCGCGCATCTCCTTGGCTTTGCGCCTTATGCTCAGAGCATGCCGAAGGACGTTTTAAGTACAATGACTGCGGTAAGTCCCTAAGGGATTAACCTTTATCGTTAGAATTTGAGTGGCCGGATTTTTGAGCAAACTTGAAAACAGCATTGTATCCCAAAAGCTTGCGGGCATATGCTGACAACGATTGACCGGGAGCAGGGAATGAAACGCACGCATGCCGTCGCAGTTGCGGCACTTCTCATCGGGTTGACCCCGGTTAACTCCATCGGGAAAAGTTCCGAAATAATCGGTGAAGCGAAGATCGAACGGGACGAGTGGGGTATCGCTCACATTTCGGGCAAGACCGATGCCGATGCGATCTACGGCATGATCTATGCGCAGGCGGAGGATGACTTCCCCCGAATCGAGCGCAACTACCTCGTCAGCCTGGGCCGCCTTGCGGAGGCCGAAGGCGAAAGTGCGGTGTGGCAGGATCTGCGCCAGCGCCTCTGGATCGATCCCGAAGTGTTGAAGGCGGACTACGCAAAGAGCCCGGTGTGGCTGCGCAAGCTGATGGATGCCTGGGCCGCAGGGCTCAACGCCTACCTCGCCGATCATCCGGAGGTTAAGCCCAAAGTCCTTACGCATTTCGAGCCATGGATGGCGCTGAGCTTCACCGAAGGCAGCATCGGCGGCGATATCGAACGGGTGCCGCTTTCGCAGCTTGAGGCGTTCTACGGCCGCCGCCAGGTCGCCATGACCGACGAGGAGCTTGGCCGCCGCCTCAAGGAACCGGCCGGCTCCAACGGCATCGCCATCGCACCCTCGCACACCGCCGATGGCCATGCCCTGCTGCTGATCAACCCGCACACCAGCTTCTATTTCCGCGCCGAGCAGCAAGTGACCAGCGGCGAGGGCCTCAACGCCTATGGCGCAGCGACCTGGGGGCAGTTTTTCATCTATCAGGGGTTCAACCAGAACGCTGGGTGGATGCACACCACCACCGGGGCAGACCGGATCGACGAGTTTGCCGAAACCGTGGTGCAGCAGCCCGGCCAGCCGCCCGCCTACAAGGTGGGCGATGCGGTGAAGCCCTTCACCAGCCAGACCGTCACGCTTTCGCTGCGCCAGAGCGACGGAACAATGCGCCAGCGCAGCTTCACCACTTATGCGAGCGAGCATGGTCCTGTGGTGCGCGAGGAAGGCGGCAAGTGGATCGCCTATGGCCTGATGAACCGGCCAATCCCGGCGCTCGAGCAAAGCTTCCTGCGCACCAAGACCCGCGATCTGGGTAGCTTCCTCAAGGTTGCGGGGCTGCAGGCCAATTCCAGCAACAACACCTTGTTCGCCGATACCAAGGGCGAGATCGCCTATCTGCACCCGCAGTTCATGCCGATCCGCGACAACAGCCTCGATTGGCGCAAGCCCGTCGATGGCAGCAACCCCGCGGCGCGCTGGCAGGGCCTTCACCCGGTCTCCAGCCTGCCCAACGTGCTCAATCCCGCCAACGGTTGGGTCTTCAACGTCAACAACGCGCCGTGGACTGCGGCTGGGGCGGATAGCCCGAAAAAGGATGCCTTCCCGCGCTACATGGACGAGGTCGGCGCCAATGCGCGTGAAGCCCACGCCCTCGCGGTGCTGGGCGATCGGCGCGACTTCACGCTCGAAAAGCTGATGGCCGCTGCCTACGATCCGGCCCTCCCCGCGTTTGATCGCCTGCTGCCCACGCTCATCGCTGCGCATGCCGCCGCGCCCGATGCGAAGCGTGACGGGCCGGTCGCGCTGCTCAAGGGCTGGGACCACAAGTGGGCGCTGAACTCCACCGCGACCGCCCTCGCGGTCGGCTATGCCGAGGCCCTGTGGTCGCGCGTCGCGGCGCATAGCGACGGCGATGAAGAAAGCCTGTGGGAACGGATGAACAATCGCATCACCGATGCCCAGCGCCTCGCCGCGCTCGATGATGCAGTGAACCGCCTCGTCAGCGATTTCGGGTCGTGGCAGGTGCCGTGGGGCGCGATCAACCGCTACCAGCGCAACGACGGGGCGATCACGCAGACATTCGACGATGCGAAGCCCAGCACGCCGATCCCGTTTGCCAGCGGCAACTGGGGCAGCCTCGCCTCGTTCGGTGCGGCCCGCTATCCCGGCACGAAGCGAATGTACGGCACCAGCGGCAACAGCTTCGTCGCGGTAGTCGAGTTCGGCCCGAAAGTCCGCGCCCGCGCGGTGAGTATCGGCGGCACCAGCGCCGATCCCGCCTCACCCCATTTCGGCGATCAGGTGGGCCGCTACGCGCGCGGAGACCTGCGCGAGGTGTGGTTTTATCCCGAAGACCTCAAGCCGCACGTCGTCTCGACCAAAGTACTCAAACGAATGCGCTGAAGCCCCGACTTCCAAAGGTCACGACAGGCAGGTACACCTGCGGGCATGGATCATATCGCCTCCGTGCTCGACGAGCTTACGCGCATCTACACTGCCTCGGTCGCCCGGCTGCGCGAGGACGTGATGGCCTTTGCCGCCACGGGCAGGCTCCCGCCGGACGAGCGGCGGCATGACGGCAGCTACTGCTATCCGGAGCTGCGCATCCACTTCGGCGGCGAGCCAAGCATCGAGCCGACCGGGCACTCGTTCGGGCGGCTCAGCCAGAAGGGCATCTACAGCTGCACGGTAACGCGGCCGGCGCTGTTTGCGGACTATCTGGCCGAGCAACTGGCGATCATCCTGCAGGGCTTCGACGTGACGGTGGAGGCCGCCGTCTCGCGGCAGGAAATCCCGTTCGCCTATGTGCTCGATGGCAGCCTCGGCGCGCAGATGGGCAGCATCGGGCCGCAGGAACTGGCCCGGCACTTCCCGAATGCCGATCTGGCCCACATCGGTGACGAGATCGCGGACGGCGAGTACAACGTCGGCGACGGGCCTTTGCCGCTCGCCCTGTTTGATGGCCTCCGCACCGATTTCAGCCTGGCCCGCCTCGTCCACTACACCGGCACCCCGGCCGAGGACTTCCAGCGCTACATCCTGTTCACGAACTATCACCGCTATGTCGATGAATTCGTTGACTGGGCGGGAAAACAGCTCGGCACCGGCGAGTATGTCGCGCTATCGGGCGCAGGCGGGCTTCACCTGACCGAGCCGACCGAGAACGCCCGCGCCCGCATGTCGGACACCGCGTGGCGGCGGCACCAGATGCCGGCCTACCACCTCGTCGCACCGGACCGCAGCGGGATCACGCTCGTCAATATCGGCGTCGGCCCGTCCAACGCCAAGACGATCTGCGACCACCTCGCCGTGCTGCGACCTGAAGCATGGCTGATGATCGGCCACTGCGGCGGCCTGCGCCCCACGCAGAAGATCGGCGACTATGTGCTGGCACATGCCTACTTGCGCGACGATCACGTGCTCGATCCGGTGCTGCCACCCGAGATCCCGATCCCGGCAATCGCCGAAGTGCAGGTAGCGCTGGCGCGGGCGGCAGAGATCGTCAGTGGCGCGGGCGGCTCGGACCTCAAGCGGCGGATGCGTACCGGCACCGTGGTGACCACCGATGACCGCAACTGGGAGCTGCGCTACTCGCACTCGGCCCGCCGCCTGAGCCTCAGCCGCGCAGTGGGGATCGACATGGAGTCTGCCACCATCGCCGCGCAGGGCTACCGCTTCCGCGTGCCCTACGGCACACTGCTGTGCGTTTCGGACAAGCCGCTGCATGGCGAGCTCAAGCTGCCGGGGCAGGCCAACCGCTTCTACGAGGAGGCGATTTCCAGCCACCTCGCCATCGGCACGACCGCCTGCGCTCTGCTCAGGGCCGAGGGTGCCCGCCTCCACAGCCGCAAGCTGCGCGCGTTCAACGAGCCGCCGTTCCGCTGATTCGGCGGCGACGCTGGCAAGTCTTGCGCAAAGTCGCGTGCCCTTTGACATGCCCCCGGGCAATGGTACCCTTGCCATGTGGGAGGGCGTGACATGGCCGCAGTGCTGGAAGCTTCTGACATGGTGCCAACACGCCGCCACCAGCCATGGGTTCGCCTTACGCATTGGCTGATCGCGCTGGCGGTGCTGGTGCTGATCTATTCCGGCATCGCGATCCTGATGGTTCATCCGCGCTTCTATTGGGGCACTGTCGGCAACGACCTGATGAAGCCAATCTTCGAAGTGCCGGTCGGCCCCAATTACCACGCGATGCAATGGTCGCCGGCCACGGCTTTCTTCGGCAACCCCGATGGCCCTGTGACGGCGGACCGTCTGGCCGAGCCATGGAACGGGAACGGCTGGGCGCGCAGCATGCATTTCCTCGCCGCATGGGCATTCCTGCTGGGGCTGGCGGTCTATCTCGGGCTTGGCGCGCTGACCGGCCATGCCCGCCGCGCACTGCTGCCACGCCCCGATGAGCTTACGGCCGGGAACCTCGGGCAGGACATCAAGGCGCATCTGCGGCTGCAAATGCCAGCGGTGCAGCCCGGCCCGCCTTATGGGGTCCTGCAGAAGCTGGCCTATGCCATGGTCGCGTTTATCGCCCTGCCGCTGATGTTTCTCACGGGCATCACGATGTCGCCCGCGATCACGGCAAGCTATCCTGTCCTGCTCGATGTGTTCGGCGGCGGGCAATCGGCGCGGACGATCCATTTCTTCACGTTTTCCTTCCTCGCGCTGTTCCTGCTGGTTCATCTGGTGATGATCGTCCTCACCGGACCGCTGCGGCAGCTGCGCGCCATGACCTTGGGGAAATGACATGAGCGGCAAGGGATTGGTGATTTCACGGCGCGGCCTGATTGGGGGGCTCGGCTCGACCAGTGCGCTGCTGCTAACCGGCTGCGGCGAAAGCCAGCCGCCGACTTACGGCAATATCCTGCGCATGGGCGACAACCTGACTTATGCGATGCAGCGCACGCTTCTGTCGTCCGCTGCGCTGGTGCGCGAATACGACCGATCCGAGATCACCTCGATGCCGGCGACGGGGACGTATGACCCGGCCCGCGCGGAACTGGGCCTGCATGATCCGCAAGGCGGGCACGACTATGCGATCCTGCGCAAGGGCGGCTTTGCCGATTGGCGGCTGGTGGTGGAGGGGCTGGTCGACCGGCCTGCCAGCTTCTCGCTCGCCGATCTGCAGCGCATGCAACGCCGCACCCAGGTGACCCGCCATTCGTGCGAGGAAGGCTGGTCCGCGATTGCCGAGTGGACCGGCGTACCGCTGCGGACGGTGCTGGAAACCGTCGGTGCGAGGGCCTCGGCGCGCTATGTCGAGTTCTATACCTTCGACAAGATGGCCGATAACATCGACATGATCGATGCGCTGCATCCGCAGACGATCCTTGCCTACGGGATGAATGGGCGCGACCTGCCGATCGGCCACGGCGCGCCGGTGCGGCTGCGGATCGAGCGGCAGATCGGCTACAAGAGCCTGAAATATGTCCGGCGGATCGTTGTATCGGACAGGTTCAATGACCTCGGCAACATCAAGGGTGGCTGGGCCTGGTACAACGGGATCTGACGAACCTGCGGGGGTAACGCCTCACAAGTGCCATTCGAGCGTGACGAAAACCTTGTCGGTATCGGCCGAGAACGTGCGGGCAGTGTAGTGAGCGAGGCGGGCGGCGAGGGTAGCGTTCCTGATGCGGGCCGAAGCGATGAGGTCGAGTTCGTCGCCGTAGCGCCGGGTCAGGCGGTCGCTCGTGAGGTGGTGCCACGTGGCGCCGAAGCCGATGCCGCTGACGAGGCCGGTGCTCTTCCAGTTGGCGGCTAGTGCCGCGTAGGCATCTCGGACGCCATCGGGCGGGGTGGTGGTGAACTTGGTTGCCCACCCCTGAAAGCGGAAGAACGAGGCGAGCGGGGTCTGCACGCTCGTGTACGGTGCGCCGCGATCTGCGCCGAGCACTTCATAGCCAGCGGTGCCGGTAATGACCTTGCGGTTCAGGCTTGCCTCCGCGAGCGCATACGTTGCGGCATAGCGGTTCGGATTGCGTGCATAGGCGCTCTGGCGCGCGGCGCTGGCCGTGTAAGCTAGCTTCCAGCCACGCCCGAGCAACTGCGAACCGGTGAAGCGCAGGCCAAAGGTCTGGCTGGAGAGCCGGTAGCCTGAAAGCGCGGCGGAATCCTGATCGACCAGATAGGCAAAACCCGACAGCGTACCGAGCGGCGAGGCGTAGCTGATGATAGCAAAGACATTGTCGCCATCGACCGATTGCGGCCGGCTGGGCGTGCCCTTGTTGCCATTCACCGTGCGGACCGACCATGCATAAGTCGCATCCACAGTGAGGCGCTTGAGGCCGGTCCACTGCACGCGCACCGCATCGAAGGTCTGCTCGTTTTGCCGCCATGCCGCCGGGCCGACGAAGCGCTGGTCAGCCAGTTCCAGCCGCTGGCGCCCCACGGCAAGCGTGAGGGCCTTGCCCGCATAGCGCAGCTGCGCGCGGTTGAGCTCGACATTGCCGGGATCGCCCACCACCGGGCGCGCAAGGCCGTTAAAGCCGTCGTTGTAGTGGTCGATGAGGACGGCGGCCGCCTCCCCCTCGACGAGCAGCGACACCGGTCCCTTCACCAGCTGAGCGCCGGCGCGGGTGCGCAGCGTGAGCGCGTCGGCCGGCAAGGCGATGTTTGCCTGATCGATGTGTTCGGAATGCAGCCGCAGATCGAGGAGCGGGGTGAGTGTGAGCTCCTGCGCCTGCGCGTTGCCCAGTGGCAAAGCAGCCACGAACGCTCCGGACAGGGCGAGCGCAGCCCTTCGTGTTTTGGCGTTCATCCCCATCCCCCGCCCCCGCAGGCGGAGGATCTTGCGATAGCAGGGTTCTACAGGTAAGCGGGTGGGGTGTGGGAGCGGGTTAAAGTTACGTATGCGTGAAGCCACTTACCCCTCCGACCTGCCTTCGGCAGGCCACCCCCCCATTTGCGCTGCGCAAAATGGGGAGGACCTTGGGGGTTACCAGCCGCAGTTCTGACCCTTGTTCTGCTTTTCCAGCCAGGTCTGCAGCGGGGCGAAGTAGCGGATCATCGCCTTGCCGCTGATCTCGCGGGTGCCGGTGAAGGCTTCCAGCGCATCGGGCCAGGGCTTGCTTGCGCCCATCGAGAGCATGGCGTTGAGCTTCGCGCCGACGGCCTTGTTGCCATAGAAGCTGCAGCGGTGAAGCGGGCCTTGCCAGCCGGCTTCCTTGCAGGCGGCTTCATAGAACTGGAACTGCAGCACGCGGGCGAGGAAGTAGCGCGTGTAGGGCACGACCGCGGGGATGTGGAACTTGGCGCCGGGATCGAATGCATCGGCGGGGCGCTCTGCCGGCGGGACGAGGCCCTGATACTTGAGGCGCATCTGGTTCCATGCCGCCTCATAGCCATCGCGCTTGATCGAGCCATCGAACACACCCCAGCGCCAGCGATCGACCAGCAAGGTCCACGGCATCGCCGCCACCTTGTCGAGCGCCTGGCGCAGCAGGAGGCCGGTGTCCTTGTCTGGCGAGGGCACCTTGTCGCGGCTGAGGAGACCGATCTGGACGAGGTATTCAGGCGTGATCGAGAGCGCCATGGTATCGCCGATGGCTTCGTGGAAGCCGTCGTTGGCGCCTTCCATGTAGTAGCGCGAGGGCTGCGTATTGTAGGCGCGCTGGTAGTAATTGTGGCCGAGTTCGTGGTGGATCGTCACGAAATCGTCGGCATTGACCTTGGTGCACATCTTGATGCGCAGGTCGTCCTTGTTGTCGATATCCCAGGCCGAGGCATGGCAGACGACCTCGCGGTCGCGCGGCTTCACGATCTGCGAGCGGGCCCAGAAGGTTTCGGGCAAGGGCGCGAAGCCTAGCGAGGAATAGAAGCCCTCTCCGGCCTTGACCATCTTGACTGGATCATAGCCCTTCGCGGTGAGCAGATCACCGATGTCATAGCCGATATCGCCCGCGCCCTTGGGGGCCACCACGTCGTAGATATTGCCCCAGGACTGGCCCCACATGTTGCCGAGGAGATCGGCGCGGATCGCCCCGGACTTCTTCTGCACGCCGTCGCCATATTTCTCGCCCAGCTTCGCGCGGGTATAGCAGTGAAGCTGGACGTAAAGCGGGCGGACCTCGTTCCAGATCTTCTCGGTTAGCGCAGCGAAAGCGGCGGGGTCCATATCGTAGTTCGAACGCCACAGCGCGCCGGTATCGGCAAAGCCCAGTTCGCGCGCACCTTCGTTGGAAAGCTCGACCATGCGGGCATAGTCGGCCTTCATCGGCTTGCCGACGTTGTCGTGCCACGAAAGCCACATTTCCTTGAGCTCGTCCGGATTACGGCTGGTGCCCATCGCGGCTTCGATATCGCTGCCGTTGATCGGCTCGCCCTTCAAGGTGCCATGGCCCTTGCCATAAAGGCCCTGAATGCGCGCCTGACGGGTGCCGAATTCTTCCGCTGCGCCCGGCGTGGTCGGCACGGGGCTGGTGATCTGCGTGCGCATCATGACGAGCTTTCGCTGGTCTTCGGCAGTGAGGCCGGGAACCTTCGCCATGCGCGCCGCCTCAGCAGCGGTCTTCACCATCAGCGTGTTGTATTCGGCGTTCGAAGCCGCAACGAGCGCTTCGGTATCGTCGGTAATGTTGGTCTCATAGACCCACTGGACGCGACCCGAGCGGACGGTCTGATCGGCATAAGCCTGATCGGCAGCCTTGATCCAAGCCTGCGCAGAAGCGGCATCAGCAGCGGGCGCAGCCTGCTGGGCGAGCGCGGGCGCGGCCACGCTGGCGGCCGCGAGCGCGGCGAGGGAAACGAGCTTTTTCATGGAACTGGCTCTCCGCAAGGTGCAAATGGACGGCCTTTGCGGCCACCCTTGTGCGCACCGTTAGCCGTGCGGGTCGCCGCGTCAAGCGGTCAGAAATGAAACCAGTTCTGCGCCCATCGCGGGTTCGGTGACGGAGCTCATGTGCGTACCGGTAATGACCGCGTGGCGAGCATTGGGCAGGACTTCGGCCAAGCGGTCGGCGCTGCCGTTGTCGTTGTCCTGATCGCCGCAAAGGACGAGCGTGGGCATGGTGATCGCGGCGAGTGTGGCCGGATCGGTATCGTCCATCGTGCCGAGGAGGAGGCCTGCGGCGACGGGATCGGTGCCCATGGTCTTGAGGAACTGCTGCGCCGCATAGCCGCGGTCGCCGGGACGGATCGTGCCGAAGCGGTCGAGCACATCGCGGAAGAACGCCTGACGCCCCGTCCAGCCGGCAAGGCCATCGAGCCCCATACCGCCGAGCACGAGCCGCCGAGGCCGCGCGCCCGCGATGACCGCGCGCGCTGAAGTGCGCGATCCGAGCGAAAAGCCGACGAGGTCGTAGTCCGCAAGGCCGAGATGGGTAACGAGCGCTTCCAGATCGCGCACCAGCACATCGGGTGGGTAAGCGGCGGGATCATGGGAAGCAGCGCTGGCACCGTGGGCGCGCAGATCGGGCATCAGGCACTCGAAACCAGCGGCGACGAGCTGCGCGGCGGTGCCGAACTTGACCCAGTTTACATGGGCATTGGAGAACAGCCCGTGGAGCAGGATCACCGGGCGGCCAGCGCCGAGGCGGTGCAATGCGAGGCTCGCGCCATCGAAGCCGGGGTAAGTCTCGCTCACTGGCTCAGCAGCCGGATGCCGGAGACCATGAGGACGGCGGCGAGCGCGGGGCGCAGCACGTGATCGGGCGAGCGGGTCGAAAGCATGCTCCCCACTACCGCACCGGGCAGCGAACCGACAAGCAGGCTCGTCAGCAGGCCGAAATCAACATCGCCGATCATCCAGTGGCCGAAGCCCGCAACGAGCGTGAGCGGAACCGCATGGGCGATATCGGTGCCGACGATCTTCGCAACACGCAGCGCAGGGTAGAGCATCAGCAGAACGGTGACGCCGATCGCGCCCGCGCCGACAGAAGTGATCGTCACGGCGACGCCGAGCAGCGCGCCGAGCATCACCGTGGGGATGCGCGCCTGCCGGTCGTCCAGCCGCTCGTGCTGCTTGGCCATCACCGCCAGCTGCTTCTGGAACAGCGTGGCGATAGACGTGACGATGAGCATGCCGCCAAGGCAGAGCAGCACCACGTGGCTGGAGCCTTTGCTCAGCTTGCCGAAATCGGACATCAGGATCAGCGTGACGGTCGCCGCGGGGACGCTGCCCATGGCGAGGCGGCGCATGATGTGCCAGTCCACCGTCTCGCGCTTGCCGTGGACCGTGGAGCCGACGATCTTGGTGACGGAGGCGAACAGGAGATCGGTGCCCACCGCAGTGCCCGGGGCGACGCCGAACAGCAGGACGAGGATCGGCGTCATCAGCGACCCGCCACCCACGCCCGTCAGGCCGACCAGAAAACCCACGAGCAGCCCGGCAATGCCGTGCAGCAGATCGAAATGCGCAAACATCTGTGCCCCTTCCGGTCCCGTGGTCGGGTCCCGTGCGGAAGACATCGGAGTAGAGCCACGATGTCAGCGCGGCAATGCAAGAAACTCTATCAGCCGGGTTGGGGTTTCTATCGGCCAAACCGATGCGGCGGAACATCACGGGCTGCGGCACATTTTGCGGAGTATGCGGCAACCGCGCTCCCGCGGCGCTGCACGGAGTTCCCGATCATGAATCGCCCCACCACCCGCCACAACGCCTTTGGCCGCCTGCTCATGGCCACTGCGCTGTGCCTCTCGTTCGCCGCCCCCGCTTATGCCGAGGGCAAGGCCGACAGGGCGCGCGCTGCCATTGCCGAAGCGCAGACCAAGATCAATACCGCCGAAAGCCTGGGCACATCGACCGCACAGCCAGGCCGCACCGCCGAAGCCAATGCGGCGCTGGCCCGCGCGAAGGAAAACCTGGCCGCCGGACACAAGCCCGAGGCCATTGCGGACGCGATCCACGCCTCCGCACTCGCCGACATGGCGCTGGGGCAGATGCAGAAGAACGCGGCCCAGCACAATGAGGCGGTACAGGCACAGGCGCAGGACCAAGCCAATGGCATGGCCCGCGCGCAGATGAACGTCGATGCCGCGCATATGCAGACCGACATGGCCAACGACCGAGCGAACCGCGCCGAGAACGCAGCGGCGGTTTCTGCCAGCGATGCCACGTTCTCGCGCAATGCGGCGATGGCGGCACAGGCCCAGCCGATGCAGGTGCAGACGACCACGTCCACCGAGCAGGCGGAACCAGCCGTGGTCCGCCGCGCTCCCGCCCCGCGCACGCATCGCGCGGTCACGCATCACCGCCGCGTCGTCCATCACCGCCGCGTGGCGCATCACCACACCGCGCGCGGCAGGGTGACGACCACCACGACCGTCACACATACGGGGATGTAGGCTTAGATGGCCCCTTCGCCAGGCGGAGGGGCCAATCGAGCGCGCGAAGGCCAAATCGCCAGCAGCGCGCCGAGATTGGCGACGGCCATATCCTTCTGGCTGTCGTACATGTCACCCTGCTCGCCATTGTAAGCCCCGGCCTGATCGGGCGCGAGACCAAGGGTGAGCAGCCATTCGAAGATCTCGTAGGCAGAGCTGAAGGCAAAAATCCCTAGCACGGCCATGGTGAGCGCGGCCTGGCGCGAGAGGCCACCGTGACGCACGGCGATTTCCGCGAACGGTAGGACCAGCCAAAGGCCGAAGCACAAGTGGACCATGCGGTCGAACATGTTCCGTTTGAAGCCGAACGTCGCATCGACGCTCACGCCTAGGAGCGCGCGGCTCCAACGGTCATAGGGCGTGAGGCTGTAGGACCAGCAGGCGGCAAGCAGATGGAGCAGGATAAATGCCGTAAGCAACCCTGCTGCCAGATTGCTTAGCGGCCAGCGGCGCAGCGCCCATGCGCCGAGCGGCAGGCCAAGCAGCACGGGTCCGACCTGAAGCCAAGTGTTCTGGGGATAGATGGCGGCCCAGCCGCTCAACAGCGATGCGATGGCGAGCGCCACCAGCATCGCGCGTTGAAAGGCCGGGACCGGCCGCGACATATCAGCCCTTCTTGAGGTGGCGGCGGCCGAGGAGTTCGGCGATCTGCACCGCGTTGAGCGCGGCGCCCTTGCGCAGATTGTCCGAGACGCACCACAGCGAAAGGCCGCTGTCGACCGTCGGGTCTTCGCGCACACGGCTGACGAAGGTGGCGTAATCGCCGACGCATTCGATCGGGGTGACGTATCCGCCGTCCTCGCGCTTGTCGATCAGCATGACACCGGGCGATTCGCGCAGGATATCCTGCGCTTCCTTGGCCGAAATCTCGTCCTTGAACTCGAGGTTGATCGCTTCGGAGTGGCCGACGAATACGGGGACGCGCACGCAGGTGGCGGTCACCTTGATCTTGGAATCGAGGATCTTCTTGGTCTCGGCGACCATCTTCCACTCTTCCTTGGTCGAACCGTCATCCAGGAAGCTGTCGATGTGGGGGATCACGTTGAAGGCGATCTGCTTGGTGAACTTGCGCGGTTCGACTGAATCGCCGACGAAGATCGCGCGGCTCTGCTCGAACAGCTCGTCCATGCCGTCCTTACCCGCGCCCGAAACCGACTGATAGGTCGCAACGACGACGCGCAGGATCGTGGCCTTGTCGTGCAGGGGCTTGAGCGCCACGACCATCTGCGCGGTCGAGCAGTTGGGGTTGGCGATGATGTTGCGCACCTTGTAGCCGTCGATCGCGTCGGGGTTCACCTCGGGCACGATCAGCGGCACGTCCGGGTCCATGCGGTAGAGTGAGGAGTTGTCGATCACCACGCAGCCCGCTGCCGCCGCGCGCGGGGCGTGGACCTTGGTCGCGCTCGAGCCGATGGCGAACAGCGCGATATCCCAGCCCGTGAAATCGAAGTTATCGATGTTCTGGACCTTGATCATGCGCCCGGTCTCACCGAACTCGATCTCGGAGCCCTGCGAGCGCGACGAGGCAACTGCCGCGATCTCGTCAATCGGGAACTCGCGCTCGGCGAGGATATTGAGCATCTCGCGCCCGACATTGCCGGTCGCGCCTGCGACCACTACCCGGTAACCCATTATACTCTCCTTGCGGCGGCCTTGCGGCCCCAATTGGCTTATTGCCCGCTACCCACGCCGTGCCGGTCGAGGAAGCGGAATACGGTTTCGTAGAGATGCTTGCTGACCTTGGGCCCGCCGATGCGGTGGGTGTAGCCGGGGTAGAGCATCATTTCGAACGGCACAGCCTCGCCTTGCAGCTTGGCGATGAGCGCGGTCGAGTTTTCGAACACGACGTTGTCGTCCGCCATACCGTGGATTAGCATCAGCGGATCGCGGATCTTCGCGGCATCGGCGAGCGCGCCCGAGGCTTCGTAGACCTTGGGCTCCTTGTTCGGATCGCCAAGATAGCGCTCGGTATAGTGCGTATCGTAAAGCTCCCAGCGCGTGACGGGGGCAACCGCGATGCCGGCAGCCCATTCGCCCGGATGCTCTTCCAGCATCTTGAGCGTCATGTAGCCGCCATAGGACCAGCCGAACGTGCTGACCCGCGCCGGATCGACGAAGGCGAGCGACTTCAGGTAGCGCACGCCTGCAAGCTGGTCGGCCACTTCGACCGTGCCCATCGCGCGATTGATCGCGCTTTCGAAGACCACGCCGCGATTGTCGGACCCGCGCCCGTCGATGGCGAAGTAGATATAGCCCTTGTCGACAATCGCCTGCGCCAGCGCCCCCTGCCAGCCCTTGCCGACGACTTGCGCATGCGGGCCGCCGTAGTGGTAGGAGAACACCGGGTAGCGTTTGCCCGGCTCCAGCGGCGGGGTGATCATCATCCAGTGGAGCGGGGTGCCGTCTTCCGCCGGGATCGTGCCGAACACGGCCTTGCGGTGGCTGGCGAGGTATGGCGCGTAGGGGTGAAGCCCCTCGATGCGGTTTTCCTCGATCCACGCAAGGCGCTTGCCCGATGCGTCTGCGAGGTAAGATTGCGGCGGCTGCGCATCGGCGCTGCGGGTGACGACGAGGGTCTGGCCCTTGCGGTCCATCGCGGCGCTATTTTGGAAGGCAGGATCGGTCAGTCGGTCGAGCTTTTCCGGGTGCTTCAGATCGAAGGCATAGACCTGCGGCGCGAGGACATCGTCCTTGGTGCCAACAAAGGTGACGCGCCCGGTCTTCTGGTCGACGCCGAGCAGATCGGTGACGACCCAGGCCCCCTTGGTGAGCTGCGTCCAGGCGCCAGCCTTGAAGTGATAGAGGTGCGCAAAGCCGTCGCGCTCCGAGAGCCAGATCAGGCTCCCATCGGCGAGGAAGCGATAAGCGTCCGAGAGGTTGATCCAGCTGTCCTTGGCGGCGGTCTCGGTGAAGAGAACTTCGGCCTTGCCGGTGGCCGGATCGACCTTGAGCATGTCGAGCTTCGACTGCGCGCGGTTTTCGCGCTGCACGTAGAGCGCCTTGCCATCGGGCGCCCAATCGACGCGGGCGAGGTAGATGTCTTTGTCAGCGCCAAGGTCCACCTGCACCCGGCTCTGGCCATCGGCGCCGATCACCCAGAGCGAGACTTCGGCATTGGCGCTGCCGGCCACCGGATAACGTTGCTCGAAGGTCTTGGTGCCCTCCGCGCCGATCGCTGCGCGGGTCACTGTGCCGACGCCTGCTTCATCGAAACGCTCGACGGCAAGGTGCGCGCCATCGGGCGACCACCAGTAGCCCTTGAAGCGGTTCATTTCCTCCTGTGCGACGAACTCGGCCTCGCCCCAGTGGACCGTGGCGGCGGCTTCGGCGGGTGTCACGGCCTGTGGTTCGGTCTTGCCGTCCACAGCTCCCACGAAGAGCCGCTGGTCGCGCACGAAGGCGATATGGCCGCCCTTGGGGCTGAGCGAGGGATCAAGCTCGCCGCCCTTCGTGCCCGCGATCTTGCGCACCGAGCCATCGAGGCCCGCGAGCAGCAGATCGCCATCGATGGGGACGAGCACCGCGGTGCTGTCCGCCGTCCATTCGTAGCTGACGATGCCCTTCAGATCCCCGATGCGCTGGCGCTCGCGCTGCATCTTCTCGGCTTCGGAAAGTTCGCGACCCGAGGAGAGCTTTTTGGAATCGACCAGCATGCGCCACTGCCCGGCCTTCCGGTCGAACCCCCACAGATCGTAGCGCTCACGGTCATCCGGACGGCCCCGCAGCACGGTGACATAGCGGCCATCGGGCGAAAGCTTGACCGCGCGCGGCACCGGCCCCGCCAGGCTGGGGCTGGCGAAGACGCGCTCGAGCGTGAGCGCCGGTGCGGTCTGGGGTGCAGTCACGGCGGTTTCCTTCGTCTCGGCGGCAAGAACGGGCGCAGCAACGGCGAGCATGCTCGCAGCGAGCAGAGTGGTCAGCAGTCGCATGGGAGCGATGGTCCTTGGCTAAGGTATGGCAAAACGAAAAGAGGCGCCCCGGCTTGGTTGCCGGGGCGCCTCTTGAAGCACGCTGCGGTGCCCCAGGCGGTGGGCTATGGAGCCCGCCCCGGTCAGCTTTCCGTGGTGGTTTTAATCGTCTTGCGCTCGGCAATACGCGCCGACTTGCCGGTGCGGCCACGCAGGTAATAGAGCTTGGCACGACGCACGACGCCGCGGCGGACCACGGTGATGCTGTCGATGTTGGGCGAGTAGAGCGGGAACACGCGCTCCACGCCTTCGCCGAACGAAATCTTGCGAACGGTGAAGTTCGAGCCGAGGCCGCGGTTCGAACGCGCGATGCACACGCCTTCGTAGGCCTGAACGCGGGTGCGCTCACCTTCGACGACGCGCACGCCCACGCGCAGCGTATCGCCAGCGCGGAATTCGGGGATGGTCTTCTTCGCCTTGAATTCGGCGATGGCTTCAGCCTCAAGCTGCTGAATGATGTTCATGACTCAATCGTCCTGCACTTCACGCTGCGCGCCAGAGGCAGACTGGACCCGAACGCCGGTGTGGCGCTCCCAAAGGTCCGGCCTGCGTGACCGGGTATCGTCTTCAGACCGGCGTTTCCGCCATGAAGCGATTTTCGCATGATCCCCCGATCGCAGCACTTCAGGGATCGTGCGCCCTTCCCATTCCTGGGGTCGGGTATAATGTGGGTACTCGAGGAGGCCGTTCTCGAACGACTCTTCTGACCCACTGGAAGGCGCGCCCATTACGCCGGGAAGCAGCCGAATGCAAGCATCGAGAAGCATCAGCGCCGCCGGTTCGCCGCCCGAAAGCACGATATCGCCGACAGAGACTTCCTCGACGCCCCGCCCTTCGAAGATGCGCTCGTCGAAACCTTCGAACCGGCCGCACAGCAGGATGACGCCGGGGCCGCCTGCAAGCTCGCGCACGCGGGCCTGCGTGAGGGGCTTGCCGCGCGGGGTGAGCGCGATGACAGGGCGTTCCTCCCCCACCGGGGGAGGGGGACCATCCGCAGGATGGTGGAGGGGCACATGCCGTTCTTCCCAACCGGCGAGGTCATGCCCGTCCGAACCTGCCCCTCCACCACCTCCGGTGGTCCCCCTCCCCGTTCCGGGGAGGAATTGGCGCGCATGGTCGATGGCCTTGGCCAGCACATCGACCCGCAGCACCATGCCAGCGCCGCCGCCTGCCGGGGTATCGTCAACCGTGCGGTGCTTGTCGGCCGCGAAATCGCGGATCTGAACGGTATCGATGGCCCACTTGCCTTCCGCCATGGCGCGGCCTGCAAGGCTGATGCCGAGGGGGCCGGGGAACATCTCCGGGTAGAGCGTGAGGACGGTGGCGAGGAAGGTCATGCTTTCCCCTTCCTCAAAGGGGCCCGGGCGTCAATTTCAATCCCGCTTGATCCACAGCGTCTGCATATTTGGGCCGACAAAGCTTTGGGGCAACGAATGCGTGTTCCCGCCTGCCGTCTCATCCTTGTCGATATCGGCCCGCACCCGCGCGAAGGCATCCTGCAACGAAACGCCGCGCCCGCCCATGTGGCGGATGAAAGCTTCGCCGAACAGGGTCGTGTCGCGCTTGTCTTCGCAGCCAAATGAGGTGCGATCGGCGGCGCTGGCCGTCATCAGGATCGTATCGGGCGACGCAAGTGGCTTGATCCAGCTGCCTGAATAACAAGCTGAGACCACGATCATGCGGCGCCCGACCCGCGCCTTGTGCAAAGCTTCGGCGAGGAAATCCGCGTTGACGGGCTGCAGCCGGGTGTAGTCCGGCAGTCCGGTCGACAGCTCGCCATCCCGGCTGCCGTGGGAGGCGAGGTAGAGTACGACAAGATCGCGCTTGGGATCGGCACGTCGGCCGATCTCGTCCAGCACAGCGCCAAGATTGGTCCGATTGGCCAATGGCAAGCGCATGATATCGGCTTCACTATTCGAAAGCACGGCAGCGCCGCTGCCAGCGCCGAACCTACCTGCCAGAGCCCCACTGGCCTTGGAAACTTCGCGCCCGAAGAGCCGCTGCATACCGCCGGCAGCGACTCCCACAATGAAGGTGCGGGGTGCGCGGTCATCAGCGGCCGGGAGATGCGCCAGAGCAGTTGAAACAAGTGCAGGCTGCGCCGTCCAAAGCTCTTCGGCATCAAAATCGGGCAGCCTGGGCCGGTCCTCGTGCGCGGCAGCGTAGTGGAACAAAGCTCTCTCCCCCTCGTTCCAGGCCAGCGACGCGGCAAGAACCAGCGAGACAGCCACAGCGGCGCGCAGCTTGTCGCTCACCCGGTTCCAGCCCGATGCCGTGGAAACGAAGCGTACGGCAGCGATCACGCCGAAGGCCGGCACGATCAAAGTCTGCGACGGGCTATCCGGCCCGCCATCTGATGCAAGCTGATCGAGGGCGGTCTGGAGCAGAAGGCAAACGAGAGCGATCAGAAGGAACGCGAACACGAAGCGCAGGGCATCGCCGCCCTTGCCCAGAATTGACGCTGCAAGAAGACCGGCCACCACGGCAAGACCTAGCTGCGCAAGCGGCTGAGCAAGATCGTAGTACCACATCTCGCGATTCGGGCTGGCAAGCTTGAGGATGAGGTAGCCACCGAGCCAGAGCAGGGAGACCGCGCGGGGTTCGCACGGAAGCCGCCACAGACTGATTTGCCGCAAAGTCAGCAACCGAAAGACAGTGCCAAGTATGGATCGGGCGGGGGCGCTGGACATGCACGCAGGGCTAGCCCGCGCGCGTTAAAATCTCTTTGCAGGCGGGCGACTGCAGATCAATCCTTCCCCTCGAAGGCAAACCCCAGCGCCTGCAGCGTGATCGGCTTCGTCGGCGCAAGCAGGACAGTGCCCTCGATGCTGCCCTTCTCGCACTTCCACGTGAAAGTGCCGCTCATTGCCCCTTCTGCGGTGATGGGCGCTGTTGCCTCGCATGCGCCCGACTTGGCCTTGGTTTCCGCCAGCACTTTGACCCAGTTGGCGGCGGTGCGGTCCATCGGGAAGTTCATCGAAACGCGGCCTTGCAGCGCGTCCACCGTGCCTGCGGACCAGACTGTCTGCGCGGCGGTATAGAAGCTGGCGAGGTCCTCGGAGACCGGCTCGGCACGCCGCGCGATCACGCCCTTCGTGCGCAGCAGGGCGGCGATGTCCCACACCGGCTGGCTGGGGCCGGAATAGGTGCGATTGGTCAGCGCAAAGAAGGCGACGCCGTATTCGGGCAGAACCATGACATGGCTGCCGTAGCCCGGATAGCCGCCGCCGTGGGCGAGGACGGTGCCGTAGTCGCAATCGCCGATGATCCGCCAGCCCATGCCGTAGGAGACGGTGCCGGGGCACTGCTTGTCGCCATCGGTGGCATAGCGGTGGAACACGGCGGCATTGTTCACGCCGCGCATGACCTGCCGCACTGTGGCGCGCTTGGCCGGGCCGGTATCCGCGCCGTCGCGCGTGGGCCATGCCGAAACAATGAAGGCGAGCCATTTGGCATAGTCCGTGGCGCTGACTTCGAGGCCGCCCATCGCATTGAAGGCGCCGTCCTTCATTGTGGGCTCCTCGGCCCAGGCCTCGTTTTCCCACCTGTAGCCAATGGCGCGCTTGTCCTTGGGGTGAGCCAGGACGTCGAACCCGCTGGCGGTCATGTCCAGCGGGGTCAGCAGGCGCTGTTCGACGAAGCTGCGGTAGGGGGCCTTCGTGATGTTGGCGATCACCCGCCCGAGGATCGCGTAGCCGAGGTTGGCATATTCGTGGCGCATCTCGGGCGCACGGGTGAAGGGGACGCCCGCCTTGAGGATCGCGGTGAAGGCCGTTTGCGAGAGCACTTGCTGGCGGTCGCCCCACGGATCGTCCGTCACGAAGCCGGCGCTGTGGGTAAGCAGATCGCGGATCGTAATGCGCGGCGAATCGCTGGTGGGATACGTCCAGCCGCGCAGTTCGGGTACATAGCGGTCCGCCGGATCGTCTAGCGCGAGACGGCCCTCGTCGCGCAGCTTGAGGATCGACATCGCCGTGAAGGCCTTGGTCATCGAGGCGATGCGGAACAGGCTGTCCGGCGTAACCGGGCGTTTGGCGGTGTTATCCTGCACGCCTTCGCCTTGGACGTAGGCAAGGCGGCCGTCCTTCACCATGCCGAAGACCATGCCGGGAATATGGTTTTCGGCCATCCATTTGGTGAGGATGGCATTTATCTCGGTATCAAATGCGGCGGGATCGGTGGCGGCGGCTGGCTCGGCAGTTTGGGCGAGAAGCGGAACCGGCATGGCGCTTGCCATAAACGCAAGAAGGATACCATTGAACCGCATGCCATGCCTCCCAGTCAGAAGCGGGGAGAGTGGCACCAAATTCTCGCCATTGCGAGCTTAGCGAAAGGGGGCAGGAGGACTTGGGTGCTGGCTCAGCTTCCGCAACCGCCGCAGCCTCCTCCTCCGCCGCAACCTCCTCCCCCGCCGCTGCAACCGCTCCCGCCCCCGGCATCACTCCCGCTGCCAGCGCTGCGCATGCGGTGAAAGTCTGAGAGCCACGAGCCCGTCAGCACCGCCGTGCCGAACAGCGCGACCGCGAGGGGAGCCTCGTCGGTCGGCGCGGCGCGGCGCAGGCGGGCGGCTTCGAAGCGCGCCTGCGCCAGCGCGGCCTTGCCGGCTCCGGTGCGGCGATCGAGCGCGGCATAGCGCAGGACCGCGACGACGGCGGTGACGAACAGCAGGGCGGTGAGCAGGCCAACCGGGCGATCCCGCATCGCGCCGACGATCCACTTGGCGAGACCGAACAGGAACAGCAGCGCAAGCGGCGCGGTCTGGATCAGGCGGAGCTGGCGGGCGGCATCGCGGCCGATCCATAAGCCTTTGTCTTCCAGCCGGCGCTCGATCGCTTCGGCGTGGTCCGACAGAGCGCGGTGAACATCGCGCCACTGCGCAGGCGAAGTCAGCCTTGCGACGCGGCGTTCGGCTGGTGTGCGGCCGCCCTGCGGATCGCGGATGGCGAGCGTGCCGCCACTCTGCACAATCGCCGCACCTTCGGCGAGGAGCCGCACCGTCACCGCCTCGGCAAGGCGTTCGCGGCCGCCGGCGAGGAGTGCGAGTTCGTCTTCATCCGGGCGGCGGCCCGACTGGCCTTCGGGGCGCAGATAGCGCGGGATGATAAAGGCGGCGGCCAGCGCAATCAGCGCCAGTTCAAGATAGAGCAGCAGGAATTCAGGGCCATGCAGATCGAGCGGGCCAAGACCGGTCACAGAAGCCTCCAGAGCAGGAAACCAACGAAGAAAAGCAGGAGCGCCAGCCATGCGCGGCGGCGCGGAATGATCAGCACCTCGCGCGGATGCACGCGGCGGCCCTCCGGATCGACCAGGAGGCGGCGGCGCGCATCGGGCCAGATATCCTCGGGCGCGGGGCCAAATGCGGCTTCGTAGCTGCGCAAGGTGAGCGCATATTGCTCGAAGTAGCGCTCGCCTTCCGCGCGGCCGCCCTTGGTCGGGCCATGGTGCAGCGCGCGGCCGAGCACTTGCGGGCAGAGCCGCTCCCAGTAATCGCGCGTGTAGGTGAGGTGGAGATGCCAGGCCTGATCGACCGCATCGGACGGGGTGACCGGGTGCGGGGCTGTGGCGGCGAGGTAGAGGAAGCGGCGATATTCCTCGAACACGCGGGCGGCGTGCGGATCAGTCCAGCCGTTTTCGCGGGCGAGGCGCCGGGTGAAGGGGAGATCGGCATCGAGCGGCCCGACTTCGTAGGCCGACAGGTCCTGCCACAGCGGGCTTGCTGTTGCCGAAAGTGACGAAGCGAAAGGCGCGTTCATCTATGGCAGTCTATACCGCCGCGCTGTTACTGGAGTGTTACGATGGTCTGGCAGCGCCGCTCAATCGACGAACTCTGTGCGCGGAAGGCTTGAATGGCCGCAGCCTTGCTCGCTTGAACACCCCCGGCGCGCGCTAGCCCGCGGGTGGTACCCAGACTTCGGGCGGGGCCAGCCCCCGCGCACGTTCGGCGGCCATTTCGGCGAGGAGCCATTCGCGGAAACGTTCAATCTTGCGCACGCCGTGGCGGCCTTCGGGGCGCACCAGCCACAGCGAGACGGGGGGCATGAAGACCTGCGGGAATGGCTGGACGAGCGTGCCTGCTGCAAGTTCATCGCGCCAGAACACCGGCGTCATCAGCGCGGCACCGAAGCCTGCGCCTGCCAGCCGGGCCTCTTCCATCTGGCTATCGAACGCGATGCCGGCGGGCGGCGCGGCATCGGGCATGGCGACCCCGGCGAGTGCAAACCAACTGGGCCACCACGGGTCTTCGGGGGCGAGACGCTGGACGCCCAGGAGGTCTGCCGGTTCGCGAATGGCGTTCGCCTCGAGAAAGCCGGGCGAGCAGATCGGTGTGACATGGTAGCGCATGAGGAATTCGCGGGTGAGGCCCGGCCATGGCCCTACGCCCGAACGGATCGCGACATCGATCCCGTCACGCGCGAAATCGGTGATGCGGCCAGTGGTGGCGAGGCGCAGCGCGAGATCGGGCATGGCGACCTGAAACCGGCCGATGCGCGTGCTGAGCCAGGTGCCGCCGAACGAGGGGATCGTGCTGATCGCAAGGACGCCGCTATCGTCTGCCGTGAGGTTGGCGAAGGCGGCGGCGATATCGGCGAGCGCGGTGGACACGGCGGGCGCAAGGCGGCGGCCCGCCTCGGACAAGCGTACACGCCCCTTTTCGCGCAGGAACAACGGGCGCCCGACCCGGTCTTCCAATTGGCGCACTTGATAGCTGACGGCCGCTTGCGTCATCCCGAGCTCTTCCGCCGCTCGGCTGAAATTCTCCAGCCTTGCGGCAGCTTCGAACACGCGAACGGCGGACAAAGGGGGAAGCTCAGGCACGCTTCACAAATAAGGCGACCTTATAGGATATGCCAGAGCTTTTGTTGGCTGGACGCGCAGCGACAAGGCACAATGCCCCCATCAGCCAAGGAGACGAGCGATGATGGACGAATTCTGGAGCCGTGGTTGGGCCGAAGCCCACAAGGCAGCCTTGCAGGCGCGCGAGATCCGCGGCCGCGATGGCCGCCCGGTGCCGACGCTGTGGGATGAACTGCGCATGCTGGTGCGCGACCTGATTAAGCCGCAAGCGCGGAAGCAGGATGATGACGTTTGCGGCGAGCCCGCGACCTGTCAGTCAGCCGCGTAAGCGGCCTCGATCACCAGCCGTTCGCCGTTCCATTCGGGCACGGCCTCGGCGCGCATCGGGACCATGAAGCGCTTGGGCGGCTTGCCCGCTTCGGCAGGCCGCTCGATTTCGAGCACATCGCCCGCACCGAAATTTTCGACCGCGATGCAGGTGCCGAGCACCTCACCCCCGGTCGAGACCGCGGGGAGGCCGATCAGATCGGTGTAGTAGTATTCGCCTTCCGCCAGCGGCGGGAGGCTGGCGCGCGGCACCGTGAGCACGGCGCCGCGCAGCTTTTCAGCCGCAGTGCGGTCTGCCACTTCAGCAAAGCGGGCGATGGCGCCGCCCTTGCCGTCATCACGCAGCTTGGTGAGCGTGAGAGCGCCATCGTTGAACCGGGCGTGGGCCTTGAGGCTTTCCACCCCTTCCCCGAACAGTTTCAGCCGCACATCGCCGCCCACGCCATGCGCGCCGCTGATCGCAGCGAGCGTGACGGGGCGTGCGTTCATTGTCCGGCTTAGCCTTCGGCCTGCTCGGCAGCAGCTTCTTCAGCAGGTGCTTCTTCAGCAGGCGCCTCTTCAGCAACCGGGGCTTCTTCAACGGCCGGAGCGGCGGCAGCAGCAGCGGCAGCTTCTTCGGCCTCACGCTTGGCTTCTTCAGCCTCGGCGATCTTCTTGGCGCGGTCTTCAGCGCGCTCCTTGGCCTTCTTGCCCGGCTCACCCTTCGCAGGGTTCACAGTGGCGGCGCGTTCCTTGATGCCGGCCTTGTCGAGCATGCGAGCAACGCGGTCGGTCGGCTGGGCGCCGACGCCGAGCCAGTAGCGCACGCGGTCCTCGGTCAGGCGGACGCGGTTGGCATCATCCTTGGCGAGGAGCGGGTTGTAGGTGCCGACCTGCTCAAGGTAGGCGCCATCGCGGGGCGAACGGCTGTTGGCGACCACGACCTTGTAATAGGGGCGCTTCTTCGAGCCACCGCGCGAGAGACGAAGGGAAACCGACATACTTCAAACCTTTCCGAGTAAAACTGAAACTGAAACTGAAATCACTTTTTCCTGAGCAGATCGCCGAGGTTGGCGGGCATGTTGCCGCCGCCCAAACCGGGCAGGCCGGGCATGCCGCCCATACCGCCGCCGGGGAGCTGACCAGGGCCCGCACCGCCATCGCCGCCGCCGAGCGCGCCGCCCATGCCGCCGCCACCGAACATGGCAGCGAGGCCCTTGAGCCCGCCCATCTTGCGGATCTGCTTCATGGCTTTCGCCATTTCCATGTGCATCTTGATGAGCTTGTTGACGTCCTGCACCTGCGTGCCGGAGCCCTTCGCGATGCGGATCTTGCGCTTGGCGTTGAGCAGTTCGGGGCGCTCGCGCTCCTTGGGGGTCATCGAACCGATGATCGCATCCATGTGGAGCAGCACGCGGTCGTCCATGCCAGAGTTGGCCATGGCCTGCTTGGCCTTCTTCATGCCGGGCATGAGGCCCGCCAGCACGCCAAGCCCGCCCATGCGCTGCATCTGCTGCAGTTGGGTGCGCAGGTCGTTCATGTCGAACTGGCCCTTGGCCATGCGCTGCGCGAGCTTTTCGGCCTCGTCGGCCTTGACCGTGGCGGCCGCCTTCTCGACGATCGAGACGATATCGCCCATGCCGAGGATGCGACCGGCCACGCGCTCCGGATTGAACTGCTCGATCGCATCAAGCTTTTCACCGGTGGCGGCGAACTTGATCGGCTTGCCGGTGACCGCGCGCATCGAAAGCGCCGCACCGCCGCGTGCATCACCGTCCATGCGGGTCAGCACGACGCCGGTGAGATCGACCTCGCCCGCAAAGTTCTGCGCGACGTTGACCGCGTCCTGACCGGTCAGCGAATCGACCACCAGCAGCGTTTCGCGCGGGGCCGAGACTTCGGCGACGGCCTTCATCTCGTCCATCAGGGCCTGATCGACGTGGAGGCGGCCCGCGGTATCGAGCATCAGTACGTCAACCGCCTGAAGCTTCGCGGCATTCACCGCGCGGCGGGCGATCTCGACCGGGGACTGGCCGGGCACGATCGGCAGCGTGGCGACGCCCGCCTGCTCACCGAGCACCGCAAGCTGTTCTTGCGCCGCCGGACGATTGACGTCCAGCGAGGCCATCAGGACCTTCTTGCCCTGCTTTTCCTTGAGCAGCTTGCCGATCTTGGCGGTCGTCGTCGTCTTGCCCGAGCCCTGGAGGCCGACCATCATGATGACAACGGGCGGCGTGGCGGCGAGATCGAGTTCGGCGGTTTGCGAACCCAGCATCTCGACCAGCGCGTCGTTGACGATCTTGACGACCTGCTGGCCGGGAGTGACCGATTTGAGGACCTGCTGGCCGGTGGCCTGCTCGGTCACCGAATCGATAAAGCGGCGGACTACGGGGAGCGCGACGTCGGCTTCGAGAAGCGCGATGCGCACCTCGCGCATGGCGGCCTGGACGTCTTCCTCGCGCAGCGCGCCGCGACCACGCAGGCGATCGAAGACGCCTCCAAGCCGGTCTGACAGACTATCGAACACGCGTTACGCTCCTTTTTCCCGGTGAAACACAGCGAAACGCGAAAAACGCCGGTGGGCGAAACCTCGCCGACCAGCGTATGGCGTCCAACACGGAAACCGGGATCAAACTATCCTGAACCGGCAGCCGCAGCTACCAATCAGAGCCGCGCGCCTACGCGAAACGGGGCTGCAACGCAAGTCCCAACGCCGGAGCGCCCCATTTCCCGGCGGCGAGCTGCAGCGGCAAGTCGACCTTAACCAAAACTTCAGCCCATGTGGCTAATTTGCCGGATAGGACCCGAAAGGAATGGGCAAGCCGATCATGGCGAAGGCTGAACATGACAGGACCGAAGCGGTGGGCCACGAGCCGCCACTCCAGCGCGCCGAGCGTGATCTCGTCGCGCTCGGCATCCTTGTCGCGGCCATTTTCCTGTTCGTCGGCACCGGATCGACCGTGCTCACCGGCATTGCCCGCAGCTGGATCTACGGAGTCGGCAGCCCGGACGTGCTTCTGACGAATGCCCTCATCCTCAACATCGCGCTGCTGATCTTCGGCTGGCGCCGCTATGCCGAATTGCAGACCGAGATCGCCGAGCGCCGCAAGGCCGAGGAAAGCGCCACGCGGCTCGCGCGCACCGATGCGCTGACCGGTTGCCTCAATCGCCGCAGCCTCGACGACGCCATCGCGCAACTGGTCAATGCGGCGGCACAGAGCAGTGAGGCGGTCGCGGTGATGATGATCGACCTCGACAAGTTCAAGCGATCGAACGACCTGCTTGGCCACAAAGTGGGCGATGCGGTGTTGGTGGAGACCGCGCGGCGCATCGAGGCGCTCATGCCGACACGCTCCGTGGTTGCGCGGCTGGGCGGCGATGAATTCGTCTGTGCCGTGATCTTCGCGCCGGGCGGCGAGAACGCCGTCGAGCGGCTGGCGGTGCGGATCAACGATGGCCTTGCCGAGCCGATCATCTCGGGCGGACTGCGCGCGGAAGTCACCGCCTCGATCGGCATCGCCGTGGGTGCAAGCAGCGCGCTGCACAGCGCGAACCAGGTCGCGCAGGACCTGCTCCACCGCGCCGACCTTGCCATGTATCAGGCCAAGCGGCGCGGACGGAATCGCTTCGCATGGTTCGAGCCGACCATGGAAAAGGAACTGCGCTTCCGCAGCGAGCTCGAACAGGGCATTCGCGACGGGCTGAAGCGCGGCGAATTCGTGCCCTATTACGAAAAGCAGATCGACCTCGAGACGGGCGAGATCACCGGCTTCGAAATGCTGGCCCGCTGGCTTTCGCCGCGCCACGGCATGGTGAGCCCGGAAGTGTTCATCCCGGTAGCCGAGGAAATCGGCCTTATTGCCGAACTTTCCGAAGCGCTGATCACGATGGCGCTGGAAGACGCCAAGGCATGGGATTCCAGCCTCACGCTGTCGGTCAACATCTCGCCCCTGCAGCTGCGCGATCCGTGGTTTGCGCAGCGGCTGCTCAAGATGCTGGTCGCCGCAAACTTTCCGCCGACCCGGCTGGAAATCGAGATCACCGAGACATGCCTGCATGAAAACATCGCGGTTGTGCGATCGCTGATCACCAGCCTCAAGAATCAGGGCATTCGCATCAGCCTCGACGATTTCGGCACCGGCTATTCGAGCCTTGCGCAGCTGCGCACGCTGCCGTTCGACCGGATCAAGATCGACCGCAGCTTCGTTTCATCGCTCGCCCGCAGCGCGGACAGCGCCTCGATCGTGGAGGCCATCTCCTCGCTGGGTCGCGGCATGGCGCTGCCGATCACGGCGGAAGGGATCGAGAGCGCGGAAGTCCTCTCCGCCCTGCGCCGCTTCGGCAACTTCAAGGGCCAGGGCTATCTCTATGGACAGCCGGCCTCTGCGGAAGATGTGAAGCGCGAACTGGCCGAGCAGGGCCTGCTGGTCGCCACGCCGAAGGACGAAACGCCTTCCACACCGCCGAGTGCCCTTTCTGCCTGAAATCTGAAATGATTGCACCGAGCGGCGCTGGCTCCTAGACGGACGGCATGTCTGTCGCTTTTCGCAAGATGCACGGCCTCGGCAACGATTTCATCGTGATCGATGCGCGTGACGTGCCCGTCCCCATGTCTGCAGCGCGCGCCGCCGCGCTCGCTGAACGGCGCACGGGGATCGGATGCGATCAGCTGATCGTGCTGGAACCTGCCGCCACCGCCGACGTGCGCATGCGCATCTTCAACGCCGATGGCAGCGAAGTGGAAGCCTGCGGCAATGCCGCGCGCGCGGTCGGGCTGCTGCTGGGCGGCGAGCAGAAGATCGAAACGCTGGGCGGGACGATCGCCTCGACCGCGACAATGAGCGGCGCCAGCGTCGACATGGGGCTAGCGCGGTTCGGTTGGGACGAGATCCCGCTGGCCTACGCGATGGATACCCTGTCCATGCCGGTCGGCTGGGCGGAACTGGAAAGCCCGGCGGCCGTCAATGTCGGCAATCCGCATGTGGTGTTCTTCGTGCCCGATGCCGATGCGGTCATGCTCTCGCAGCTGGGGCCGATCATCGAGACTGACCCGCTGTTTCCGGTCAAGGTCAACGTCGGCGTCGCCTCTGTCGTGGGGCCGCGCCATATCAAGCTGCGCGTTTGGGAACGCGGCGTGGGGCTGACACGGGCTTGCGGAACCGGGGCATGCGCGGCGGCGGTGCTGGCGATCCGGCGGCGATTGGTAACCGGCCCGGTGCGGGTGGACTTGCCCGGCGGGCAACTGGAGATTGCCTGGGCAGAGGGCGGCAGGATCCTGATGTCCGGCCCGGCTTCCTTCAGCTTTGCCGGGACTTTCGACGAGGAAGCCTACCCGCTGTGAGCATCAGACTGTGAGCGAGGCGGTGGTCACGCTCGGCTGCCGGCTCAATCTGGCCGAGAGCGAGGCGATCCGCGCGATGGTGGCGGGGGCGCCGCAGCGCACGGTCGTGGTCAATTCCTGCGCCGTGACGGCAGAGGCGGTGCGGCAATCGCGGCGCGCCGTGCGGCGGCTGCGTGCGGCACATCCCGATGCACGGCTGCTGGTGACCGGCTGCGCGGCGACAATCGCGCCGGAGGACTTCACCGCCATGCCGGAAGTGGACGGCGTGGTGGCCAATACCGTGAAGCTCGATCTGGCATCGTGGCAGGCGCGCCCAAAGCCGATGCACGCATCCCTGCCGGCGCCAATAGCCCGCCACACCCGTGCCTTCGTGCCGGTCCAGACGGGGTGCGATCATGCCTGCACTTTCTGCATTATCCCTGCGGGGCGCGGGAAAAGCGTGTCGCAGCCCATCGCCGAAGTGCTGGGTGTGGTCGAGGGGCATCTTGCGGCAGGCGCGCACGAGGTGGTGCTGACGGGCGTGGACGTGACCGGCTGGGGTGCGGATCTGCCCGAGAGCCCTCGCCTCGGCGATCTGGTGGCGGCGATCCTGCGCGCCTTTCCGGCCCTCCCGCGCCTGCGCCTGTCATCGCTCGACGGGGTGGAGATCGACGGCCTGCTGTTCGAGCTGATCACCGGCGAGGCGAGGGTCATGCCGCACGTCCATCTCTCGCTGCAGGCAGGGCACGACCTCACCCTGAAGCGCATGAAGCGCCGCCATACCCGCGCCGAAGCCGTGGCGCTGAGCGAGCGGCTGCGCGCCAGGCGGCCAGACATTGCCATCGGGGCAGACCTCATCGCCGGGTTCCCGACCGAAGATGCCGCGATGCATGCAGCCAACGTGGCGATCGTAGAAGACTGCGGGATCGTCCACGGCCACGTGTTTCCCTACTCGCCCCGCCCCGGCACACCCGCTGCGCGCATGCCGCAAGTACCGCCGCCCGTGGTGCGCGAGCGCGCTGCCGAAGTGCGCGCCGCCGTCGCGGTTGCCCGTGCGCGCTGGCTGGAAGGCCTGATAGGGCGCCCGCGCGAAGTGCTTGCCGAGCGCGACGGAACCGGCCATTCCCCCGAATTCGCCCCCTACCGGTTGCCGGAAGGCACCGCGCCGGGGGAGATTGTGATGCTGACACCGACCCGAATTCGCGAAGGCCTGCTGGAATGACCCCCGAGACAAGCGCAACCACCGATGCGGCAGGCGGCTGGACCGATCGCCTGATGGGCGGCCTGCGCAAGACGTCCGAACGCCTGACCGAGAACCTTGCGGGCCTCGCTGGCGGCACCCGCCTGACCGACGCGCAGCTTGACGACCTTGAAGACGCGCTGATCCTCTCCGATCTCGGCCCGCGTGCCGCCTCCCGGATCCGCGCAAAGTTGGCCTCGGCCCGCTTCGAAAAGGGCGTGGACGAGACCGCGCTTGCCGAAGCCGTGGCTGAGGAAATCGCCGCCATCCTGCGCCCGGTGGCAAAGCCGCTGGAAATCGTGGCCTTCCCGCGCCCGCAGGTGATTCTGGTGATCGGGGTCAATGGGTCGGGCAAGACGACCACGATCGCGAAGCTGGCGCACTTGTTTCAGGAGCAGGACTATTCGGTGATGCTGGCGGCGGGCGATACCTTCCGCGCCGCCGCGATCGGCCAGCTGCGCGTCTGGGCGGACCGGCTGGGGATCGAAATCGTCTCGGGCGCGGAAGGCGGCGATCCCGCCTCGATCGTGTTCGACGCGGTGAAGGCCGCGACCGACAAGGGCATCGACGCGCTGATCGTCGATACCGCCGGGCGCCTCCAGAACAAGCGCGAGTTGATGGACGAACTCGCCAAAGTGCGCCGCGTGCTGGGCCGGCTCAATCCCGCAGCGCCGCACGACGTAGTGCTCGTGCTCGATGCGACCAACGGGCAGAACGCGTTGCAGCAGATCGAGACGTTCAAGGAAGTGGCGGGCGTTTCGGGCCTGATTATGACCAAGCTCGACGGCACCGCGCGCGGCGGCGTGCTGGTGGCGGCGGCGGAGCAATATGGCCTGCCCATCCACGCCATCGGCGTGGGCGAAAAGATCGATGACCTCAGGCCCTTCGATCCTGATCTCGTCGCGCGGGTGATTGCGGGAGTCGTGCGGTGAACGAGCCTGCAGCCAAGCCCAAATCGTCCTGGGTGAACCTCGCGGTCGATTACGGCCCGCTGCTCGTGTTCTTCCTGGCCTACCGCTGGTTCAGCCCGAAGGATGCGGACGGCCAGAGCCTCGGCGCGGTGGTGGCCGTTACCAAATCGACCGTGGTGTTCATGATCGCCACCGTCGCGGCGCTGGTGATTTCCAAATGGCGGCTTGGCCATATCTCCCCGATGCTGTGGCTTTCGACGATCCTCATCATCGGCTTCGGCTCGCTCACCGTGTTCCTCGGCGATCCGGTGTGGATCCAGATCAAGCCGACCGCGATCTACTTGCTGTTTGCCGGGGTGCTGTTCGGCGGGCTGTTTCGCGGCAAGGCCATGCTGCGCACGCTGCTGCAGAGCGCGTTCGATGGGCTTTCGGACGAAGGCTGGCTCAAGCTTTCGCGCAACTGGGCGTGGTTCTTCCTGTTCCTTGCCGTGCTCAACGAAGTGCTGCGCCACACGCTTGCGTTCGATACCTGGCTGCTGGTGAAGCTGTGGGGCGTGAGCGGGCTCTCGTTCCTGTTCACCTTCGCGCAGATCCCCATGCTGCTGCGCCATGGGCTGGGCGAGGAAGCAGAAGTGGAAGTAGAGCAAAACCCGCCCGCCGGTTGACGAATCGCCCTAAAATGCAATGACAAGCACGCCTTGTCGCGCATATGACACGCTACGGACCGGCTGGGTGGCCGGAAAGCCATCAAAAACCATCTCTTCGGGGGAATCATAAATGGCAAAGTTCTTTGGAAATCTGCATCTCGTGCTGGTGGTTGGCCTCGCCGCCGCCATTGGCGTGATGATCGCCTTCCATGCCAGCGCGCCGGTTGACGGCAACTCGGTGTTCCGCTGGGCGCACGCCTTCTTCGGCATCCTGTGGATCGGACTGCTCTACTACCTGAACTTCGTGCAGGTGCCGACCATGCCCAAGATCCCGGCCGAGCAGAAGGGCGCGATCACCGGGCATATCGCGCCCAAGGTGTTCTTCTTCTTCCGCTATGGCGCGCTGCTCACGCTTATCACCGGCCTCGCGATCTCGATCGTCGACGGTTACGGCCACGAAGCGCTGACCTTCAGCGGTGAAGGCAACGTGAAGCTGATCGGCGTCGGCATGTGGCTCGCCATCATCATGGCGTTCAACGTGTGGTTCATCATCTGGCCGGCCCAGAAGAAGATCCTCGGCATCATCGAGGCGACCGCCGAGGAGAAGGCTGCTGCCGCTCCCCGCGCGCTCTACGCCAGCCGCACCAACCTGCTGCTCTCGCTGCCGATGCTTTACTGCATGGTGAGCGCGAATCTCGGTTGATAACCCGCGCCCAATCGCGCACAGCGGCGCGGCGTCCCACGTGGACGCCGCGCCGTTTGCGTTTGTGGGGGGGAACCGCGCGCTCCGGACGAAAGTCCATGCCAGAAAGGTATCCCCCAACCATGCGTACAGTTTCTCTCGCGGCCTTTGCCGCAGCCCTTGCGCTTTCCGCCTGTTCGGAAAAGACCAAGGAAAATGCGGCCGATACCGCCACCTCCGCCGGTGAGGACATGTCGACAGCCGCTTCCGATACGCGCGAAGCCACCAGCACCGGCGCTGCAGAGATCGGCGCAAAGGCCGATGCCGCAATGGACCGCGCCGAGGAAGCCGCAGACCGCTTGGGCAAGCGCATCAAGCAGGGCGCAGGCGAGGCCAAGGACGCCCTGAAGCCCACTCCTTCGCCGACACCGTCACCGAAGTGATCGGGAGGGGGCCATCGTGCCCCCTCAAACCCACCTTTAGATCTTGAGCTGGCTGCCCAGTTCGACCACGCGGTTGGTGGGCAGGCGGAAGAAGCCCATCGCGTCCGCCGCATTGCGCAGCATCCATGCGAAGAGCATTTCGCGCCAAAGCGCCATGCCGGGCACGTCCGCCGGGATCAGCGTCTGGCGCGAGAGGAAGAAACTCGTGCGCATCATGTCGAACGGCTCACCGCAGACCGAAACGCCGCACAGCGCGGCCGGCACGTCGGTCTCCTCCATGAAGCCGAAGCGCAGGATCAGGCGGTAGAAACCCTGCCCGAAATCCTTGACCACCGCGCGGTCCGCCGGCTCGACCGAGGGCACGTCCGCAATCTGCACGGTGAGCACCACCACGCGTTCATGCAGCACCTTGTTGTGCTTGATGTTGTGGAGCAACGCTGAAGGCACGCCGGCAGCGGCAGAGGCCATGAACACCGCCGTGCCCGGCACGCGCGCCGCGCTGGTGTGGGCGGAACGGGTGAACACCTCAAGCGGCAGCGCGCCTTCGGCCATGTTCTGGCGCATCAGGGCGCGGCCGCGTGACCATGTGGTCAGCAGCGTGAAGATCGCGAGCCCCATCAAAAGCGGCACCCAGCCGCCATCGGGGATCTTGGCGAGGTTGGCGCCGAGGTAGGTCGCGTCGATCGTGAAGAACAGCGCGAGCAGCGGCAGCGCGAAGACCGGCTTCCAGCGCCACAGCTTGAACAGCACCACCGCGAGCAGGATATTGTCGATGAGCATCGCGCCCGTCACCGCGATGCCATAGGCTGCAGTGAGATTGCGCGAGCGTTCGAACACCAGCACGAGCAGGATCACCGCGATCATCAGCGCCCAGTTGATCGCCGGGATGTAGATCTGCCCGAGGCTCGTCGAGGTGTGGCGGATCGTCATGCGCGGGATGAAGCCCAACTGGATCGCCTGCTGGGTGACGAGGAACGCGCCCGAAATGACCGCCTTGGCCGCGATCACGGCGGCGGTGGTGGCGATCACCAGCAAGGGCCACTCGAACCCCGGAGGGGCGAGCAGGAAGAACGGGCTGTGGATCGCCTGCGGGTCGCGCAGCAGCAGACCCGCCTGCCCGAGATAGTTGAGCACGAGCGCGGGCAGCACGAAGACCAGCCACGATACCCGGATCGGCACGCGGCCGAACTGGCCCATATCGGCATAGAGCGCCTCGGCCCCCGTCACCGCGAGCACGGCGGTGCCCATGGCGATGAAGCCGTGCCAGGGATCGGCCATGAACATCGCAAGCGCCCATTGCGGCGAAAGCGCCCAGATGACCTGCGGATCGGCGGCGATGCTGCGCAGGCCGAGCAGCGAGATCGTCGCGAAGTAGAGCAGCATGAAGGGGCCCGCCCAGCGCGAGGCCCAGTTGAGCCGCGTGCCGGTGGTCTGGCTCTTGATCGCGAACAGGCCAATCACGATGGCGACCACCAGCGGGACCACAAAGCGGTGCAGCGACGGATTGTAGACCGACATACCCTCCACCGCGCTCATGAGCGAGACCGCCGGGGTGAGCATCGAATCGCTGTAGAACAGCGCGGTCGCGAGCACGCCCAGAAGGATGATGCCCTTGCCCCAGCGCCGGCCCGAGGCCTGCTGGTTGATCAGCGCAAGCAGTGCGAGGCTGCCGCCCGAACCCTTGTTGTCTGCACGCATGATGACGGTGACGTACTTCAGCGTCACGATCAGCATCATCGACCAGAACATCAGGCTGACGATGCCGTAGACATGCAGCCGATCGAGCGGAAGCGGATGGTGGCCGGCAAAGGTATCGCGCAGCGCGTAGAGTGGGCTGGTGCCGATATCGCCGAAGACGACACCGATTGCGCCGACCGCAAGGCTCAGCCCGCCGGCCTGCCGCGCCATGGGCGCAGCTGCGGCAGCGCTGGGGGCGCTCTGCCCTCCGCTTTCCGGTGCAGCGTCAACCACGGCTTCGTTCATCGCTAGGGTGCCCCCGGGCCTTCGCCCAATCCACCGGAAACATAGCAGAAATGCCCCGGACGGCGCGGCGCTTTAGCACCGCACCCTGCCCCCCGCAATGGGATGCACATGGGTGTCAGTAGTACCGGAAATGGACAATAAGAGCTTGTATTTTCAGATCATTGCTGTGCCGGCTTGGCACCCGGCGGTGCGGCAGACGGTGCGCCAGCCATGCCGGCCTGCATCTGGGCCTGTTCGGCGATCAGCGAGTCGAGCCGTTCGAGCCGGGCCTGAAGGTCGGCGCGGTAGGGTGCATCGGCGGGCGAGCGGGCCAGCAGATCGGCCCATAGGGCACGCGCTTCGGCAAAACGACCCGACTGCGCGAGCGCGAGCCCCATGAAGAACGGCGGGCCGGGATGATCGGGCGCGATGTTCGCCGCCTTCTGGAACGCGAACTGCGCAGCGGGCGTGATCACGCCATCGGTGTGTCCGACCAGCGCATTGCCGAGCGCAACCCACAAGTCCGCATCCTGCGGCGACTTCGCGATCGCCTTGCGCAGCACTTCGGTCGCGGCGCCGAACTGGCCCTGCCGGGTCAGCGCATCGGCAAGGATCAGCCACAACTGCCCCTGCCCGAAGGCCGCGCCCATCTGCTGGCGTTCCTTGATCAGCGTCTGGTCCGCGAGCTTGGCGTTCTCGACCGGGGCCTGCGGCGCGCCAGCCTGTCCGGGGTGGCCCTGCAGCGCATAGCCCGAAATGCCGAACAGCAGCGCGGCGGCGGTGATTTCCCAGCCCGTGCGCGGCAGCTTGAGCACGAAGACCATCACGCCCAGCACGAGAACGGCGATCACCACGATGAATACCCAGGTCATGCGCGCTTACCTCGGCGGAAACGTCCGCGCAGCAGAAAGGCCGCCAGCGCGAGGAACAGGAGCGGCGCGGCAAACAGCGGCCAGGTGAGCGGCTTCACTTGCGGCGTGTAGCTCACGTAATCGCCATAGCGCTCGATCAGCCACTGGCGGATTGCCTCGGGATCCTCGCCCGCAGCGATGCGCGTGCGCACCTGATGGCGCATATCGCCCGCCATCGGCGCATCGGAATCGGCAATCGACTGGCTCTGGCACTTGAGGCAGCGCAGAGTCTCCATCAACGCCTGCGCCTTGGCCTCCTGCTTCGGATCGGCAAGCTGCTTATAGGCATAGGGCGCGGGCGGGAGCATGTCCTGCGCGGCGAGCGGGGCAGACAGAGTGATGGTGGCGAGGAGGGCGACCACGACACCCACCCATAGTCTCGTCATTGCGAGCGCAGCGAAGCAATCCAGAGCACCACGCAATCCGCCCTGGATTGCTTCGCTACGCTCGCAATGACGAGGTGAAAGTGAGCGGGCAATGATCACTGCGCCCCACCTTCGGCTTCCGCCAGCTTGCGCATGATCAGCGGCACGTCCTCCGGGCGGATATCGCCGATATGCTGGTAGCGGATGATCCCTTTGCCATCGACCACGAACGTCTCGGGCACACCAGATGAGCCGATGGCGAGCTGGACCTGGCTGAGATCGTCCTTGCCGATCCGCGCGAAGGGATTGCCGTATTGGCCGAGGAACCGGGCGACATCCTCCTTGCGGTCACGGATGGCGACACCGTCGATCTCGACACGTTGCTTGGCAAGCGCGGCCAGCTGCGGGGCTTCCACCGCGCAAGGCACGCACCAGCTGGCGAAGACGTTGAGGAGGCGCGGCTTGCCGGCTTGCTTGAACACAGTGGTGGCAAGGCCGGGACGCTCATCGGTGGCGGGAGGCAGGTCGAAGGCGGGGAGCGGCTTGCCGATGAAAGCGCTCGAAACCTCGCGATCGGCCGGCCAGTAGAGGCCGACAAAAACAAGCGCCAGGAAGCCGGCAAACAGGCCAAGCGGCAGCCATACGGCGAGGCCGGGGCGCTTTCCGGGGGCGGTTGCTTCGCTCATCGGCCCTGCCTTTCGCGGCGCCAGGCGATCTTGTCGGTAGCCACCAGCCGCTTCACATCGCGCGCCACCCGGCCGAGCAGCGCGAGGAGGCCGCCCAGTGCGACGAGCGCGCCGCCATACCAGATCATCGGCACGAAGGGCTTCCACCAGAAGCGCATCTGCCAGCGGCCATCTTCACCCTCTTCGCCCAGCACGGCGTAGAGCTGGCCGTTCCAGCGGGTGAGCAGCGCGCTTTCGGTGCGGTTGCCGGGGGGATTGGCGAAAGTGCGCGCCTGCGGGTGGAGCACGGTCGGCTCGCCGCCTGCGTAGCTTGCCGCAACAGTGGCCTCGAGCGCAGTCCAGTTCGGCCCGGCAACCGGGCCGATGCTGGAGAGCGTGACCTTGAACGGGCCGACCTGCTGGCTGTCACCGGGGTTCATCGCGGCGAGCCGCTCGGTCGAGAACGCGCCCTCGCTTGCCATGCCGAACAGCGCCACGGCAATGCCGAGGTGGCCGACGACCATGCCATAAGTGGCCAGCGGCGTGCGGCGCAGATTGCGGCCGACAAGCGGCTGGAGCGAGGCGACCGCAAGCCCCGGCGCGATGGCGAGGCCCAGCGCGGGCAGCAGATTGATCGGCGCGAACAGCAGTTCGACGATCAGCAGCGAAGCAGCCATGACAACTGCGGGCACCGCGATCTGCCAGGTGATCCGTCCGCCCTTGTCCTCACGCCAGCGCAGGACAGGACCGACCACCATGACGAGCATCATCGGGATCGCGAAGACCGCCGAGACCGGGTTGAAATACGGAGGGCCGACCGAGACCTTGACGCCCATCGCCTCCGTGAGCAGCGGATAGAGCGTGCCGACGAGGACGATGCCGAGGATGCCGCAAAGCATCACGTTGTTGAACACCAGCGCGGATTCGCGGCTGAGCACGGCGAACCGCGCGCCTTCGGTCACCGTGCTGGCGCGCAGCGCGAACAGCAGCAGCGCGCCGCCGATGTAGATCGCGAGCAGCGCAAGGATGAACGTGCCGCGCGTGGGATCGACCGCGAAGGCGTGGACCGACGTGAGAATGCCCGAGCGCACGAGGAACGTGCCGACCATCGACATCGAGAAGGCGATCACGCCGAGCATCACCGTCCAGGTGCGCAGCGCGTTGCGCGCGGCGAGCACGCTGCACGAATGGAGCAGCGCGGTGGCCGCGAGCCAGGGCATCAGCGAGGCGTTCTCGACCGGGTCCCAGAACCACCAGCCGCCCCAGCCGAGCGTGTAGTAAGCCCAGTAGGAACCGGCGGTGATGCCGAGCGTGAGGAAGATCCACGCGCCGAGCACCCAAGGGCGCATCGCACGGGCAAAGGCGGGACCGACATCACGTGTGACAAGCGCGCCGACCGCGAAGCTGAACGCGATCGAGAGCCCGACATAGCCGACGTAAAGCGTGGGCGGATGGAACGCGAGGCCGATGTCCTGCAGCAGCGGATTGAGCCCGGCCCCTTCGGGTGCAGGTTCGGGCAGGCGCGTGAACGGGTTCGAGGCGAGCAGGAGGAAGGCATAGAAGCCGAGGCTGACGAAGGCCTGCCCCGCCAGCGTGGCGATCAGCGTTTCTTCGCGCAGGCGCTTTTCGATGAGCGCGACGAAGCCGCCGCCAAGGCTCATGATCGTCACCCACATCAGCATCGAGCCTTCGTGGTTGCCCCAAGTGCCCGCGAGCTTGAAGATGAAGGGCTTGGCCGAGTGGCTGTTTTCCGCGACCAGCTTGACCGAAAGATCGGTGCTGAGGAACAGCCAGATCAGCGCGGCAAAGGCGAAGGCGACCAGCACGCCCTGCAGCATCGCCACGGGGCGGACAACACCGGCAAGATGCGCGGTGGCGGGGCGCAGCGCGAGCGCGCCTGCAACCAGCTGCAGAACGGCCAGCGCCGCCGCCATCCAGAGCACCGCAAGGCCAAGTTCGGCAATCATGCGCAGCACCCGCGCGAAAAATAGGGACAGTCCCCAATTTCCGATCCGAAAGGACGGCGAGTGCAGAAAATGGGGACTGTCCCTATTTTTCGCCCCATCATTTCGTCTCCGCGATCACGGCCTTGGCCTCAGCCGTGCTCATGTTCTTCATTTCACGCGGCACATATCTCTCGTCATGCTTGGCGAGGAGATTGTCGGCCACGAAGGTGGTGCCCTCCATGCGCCCTTCGGCGACGACGCCCGAGCCCTCGACGAAGAGGTCCGGCGTGATCCCGGAGAAGCGGACAGGCACGCGCGCCTTGTCGTCCTTGACCATGAAGTTGATCGTTACACCATCGGGCAGGGTCTTGATCGATCCCTTTTCGACCATGCCGCCGAGGCGCACGGCGCGGCCCGCTTCGGGCGGTTTGGCAACAAGCTCGCTCGGCAGGTAGAAATAGGCCGCCTGCTTGCTCAATGCATAGGCGGCAAGCATCCCGGCGCCGACCAGCGCGACGAGCGCGAGAATGATCAGGACGAGGCGCTGATGCTTGGCCTTGATCACGGGGGGCTTGATCGTGGTGTTCATTTCTCACGCGCCTTATCGCGGCGCTTTTCGGAGCGCTTCATGGCCCAAAGGGTCCAGCCCACAAGGACTAGGGTGCCGATGACGCCGATGGCGAGCGCCGCCATCACGAATTGCCACTGATCGAGCTTCTCGTGCATTGTGCGTCGCTTATGCCATCGCCTTGCGGCGCAGGCGCGCCTCGGTCTGGATATCGGCGAGCAGCATGCGCATGCGCGCCAGCACTATTCCGCCGAAGATGAGGGTGAAGCCCAGCGCGGCAATCAGCAGGGGGTAGAGAAACGCCGCATCGATGGTCGACTTGCCCGCAGTGATCGACGGGGGCTGATGCAAGCTGTTCCACCACACCACCGAGCGGTTGATGATGGGGATATTGACCGCGCCGACAAGGCCGAAGATCGCGGTCACCCGGCTAGCGCCCTCACCCGCCGCGGCATCGCGCTGTGCCGCGCCTGCCAGCGCGATATAACCGAAGTAGAGGAAGAGGAGGATCAGGAAGCTCGTCAGCCGGCCGTCCCACACCCACCATGTGCCCCAGGTCGGCCGCGCCCAGATCGAGCCGGTGGCAAGGCAGATCGCGGTGAAGGCCGCGCCCGGCACCGAGGCCGCGCGCGCCGCGATACCGGCGAGCGGATGGCGCCAGACGAGCTCGACCAGGCTCGCGATCGCGATCGTCGACCAGCCAGCCATGCCGAGCCACGCCGAAGGTACGTGGATGAAGAGAATGCGCACTGTCTGGCCCATGAGTCGATCCGGCGGCACCATGAACAGGCCCCACGCCAGCGCGCCGAACGCGAGGATGAGCCCCGGCACCAGCATCAACGGCATCAGCCAGCGCGCCATGCGCAGGAAACGGGCAGGATTGGCAAAGCCGTGCATGAGCGGGCAGGTACGTCCGTAACTTGGCGGTACAGTCGAACCTGTCCGCGCGCTCCACCTCTGCCACCTGCCCGCATAGGGAGCAAGAGCTTAGCGCGCCTGAACCTAGGTGCAGGCAGGGCAGCTGTTCAAGATGGGGAGAAAATGGGGCGACCAATGGGGTTCGAACCCACGACCTCCGGTACCACAAACCGGCGCTCTAACCAACTGAGCTATGATCGCCACACGACCGCGCCGCCTTGCAGTGCAGGCATCGCGGACGCGCGCTTTTGCAGAATGAGCGCGATTTGGGAAGCGGAATCTTGCGGGGGACGCATTGTGGCGGCGCACGAACCGCCGCACCGCCTCAAAGCTGAAGGGTGGTGATGATTCTTTCGATCTCGGCCCGGAGCGCAGCTTCCTCCACACCGAGCGCTTCGTGCTCCCCTTCCGCAAGAGCGTCGCACAGCCGTTCCAGCGCCAGCAGGTGGGCAAGCTGCGCAGCCGGAGACTGAACGGCAAAGGCCGCGCTCCGCCGGGCGAGCGCGGCAATCTGGCCGGCGCGGGCCCGTCCCCTCACCGCTGCGACCCGTGGTTCGCTGGCGGCAAGCGCGCGCAGTGAACGGCGAAACAGGCGGAACGCGGCGTGATGCGCAACGAGCGCAGCTGTGAATTCGGCTGGCGTCGATGCCGGGCCCAGCGCCGCCTCCTCCTCTGCTGTCCATCGCTCGTAGCACGCTATGAAGACCTCGAGCTTGTCCGGGAAGTGGCGGTAGAACGTCTGCGGGGCGAAGCCTGCTTCGCGCGCGATGGCATTGGTGTTGGTGCCCTCGTAACCGACGCGGTTGAACGCGGCCATCGCCGCCGCGACGAGCCGCGCACGGGTCTGGGAAGGCTGGCGTGGCGCAGCAGGAGGAATCATCGCCGAAGCCGTAGCGCTGACAGTTAGTGATATCAATATCACGCAATTGTGATATACATATCACCATGAAGCGATTTCACACCAGCCTCGCCAGTGAAGCGAGCCTTTGCGCTGACGGTGTGCCGTTGGCAGTCACGCGGATCGGATCGGGGCGCCCAGTGCTCTGCCTGCATGCGACAGGCCATGGCAGCCGGGATTTCGCGCCACTGGCGGAGCGCGTGAAGGACCGGGGGATCGCCCTCACCCTGATCGACTGGCCGGGACAGGGCGCAAGCGGAACGGATGCCCAGCCTGCGAGCGCAAGCCGCTACGCGGAGCTACTCGCCGCAGCGGTGCCCCAGCTGTTTCCGGCGGGCGAGCGGATCCTGATCCTCGGCAATTCGATCGGCGGGGCGGCAGCGATCCACTTCGCGCAGGCTCACCCCGCACGGGTCGCCGGGCTGGTGCTATGCGATCCAGGTGGACTGGCCCCGCTGGGCGTGGCCGAGCGGGCAGCGATCGCGCTAATGGTGCGCTTTTTCAGTGCAGGCAGGCGTGGGGCCCGCTGGTTCGCAGCGGCCTTTGCCGCCTATTACCGGATCGTCCTGCCGCGCGAGCGAGAGCAGCGGGCCCGAATCATCGCTGCCGCGCGGGAAACCGCGCCGGTGATCGAGCAGGCATGGCGCAGTTTTGCCAACCCGCGCGAGGATCTGCGCGAAAAGCTGGCGCAGCTCGATTGCCCGATCCTGTTCGCCTGGGCGCGGGGTGACCGCATCGTGGCGCTCTCCGGCTGCAGGGCCGCCATCGCATCGGCGCGGCAGGGTGCGCTCGAAACATTCGCAGGCGGGCACAGCCCGTTCCTCGAGGACCCGGAACGCTTTGCCGAGAGCCTCCTGCGCTTCGCGGACTCGCTGGCAGGCTGAAAGCCGCCAAAAGAAAACCCCGGCGGAGGTTATCCGCCGGGGTCTTGTTCCGTTCAGTGCAGTGCGAAGATCAGAACTTCGCGCCGACCGAGATGGTGACTGTCGCCGGAGCGGCCCAGCCCTGGAAGAACACGGTGGGCAGCGACTGCGTGCGATAGGCCTTGTTGGTCAGGTTCTTGCCCGCCACGCGCAGGAAATAGCCCTTGTAGTTGAGCGCGGCCGAGGCATCGAGCAGGCCGTAGCTGGGCTGGATATCATTGAGCGTGCCGAAGGTGCCGAGCGAGAAGCTGTCGATCCACGAATACCCGGCGGTGAGCGAAAGCTTCGCATCATCCGTAAGATCCCGGACATAGCTGCCACGCACGGTGAAGTTGTTGGCAGGCACGCGCTGGAGGAGGACGCCGGTGAAGTCAGCCGTAGTGCCGGGGGCACCCGCCTGTGCGGCCGGGCCGATCGAGGCTGTCTGGCCGTTGACCTTGCCGTTCTTCACGTTGGCATCCTGAATGCCCAGCGTACCGGAGAGCGAGAGGCCCTTCATCGATTCGGTCATCTTGCCGAAGTCGAAGTCGAGCTCGAACTCGAGACCCTTGATCTGGACCTTGGGGAAGCTCACGACATAAGTATTGGTGCCGGGGCCGTAGCCCGGCGTCACGACGACCTGCGATTGCTGGAAGTTGGTGATATCGTTGATGAAGCCGGACGCGTTGAAAGTGATCGCACGGTTGAGGAAACGGGTCTTGATGCCGCCTTCATAAGTCGTGTTCGTCTCGGGCAGGAACGAGAGGAAGTTGTTGTTCGGGCAGCCGGTAGCTGCAGCCGCCGCGATCAGGTCCTCACCGCCGGATGGCGCCGCACCGCAGTTGGTCTGGCCAGCCTGCTGCTCGGAAAGGGTGCCGCGGATCGAGAAACCGCCTGAGCGGAAGCCTTCCGACCGGTTCACGTAGAGCAGCACGTCGGGGGTCGCCTGCCACTGGATATTGAAGCGCGTAATCAGCTTCTGCCAGCTCCGGCGATCGTTGATCGGGCCGACCAGCGGGATCGAGCCAAGCAGGATATAGCGCGTATCGAAACGCTTGGCCTCGAAGATGTTGCGCACACCGCCCGAGATCTTGATCGTGTCGGTGGGGTTCAGGTCCACGTTGCCGAAGAACGACCAGCTGTGATCCTTTTCGGCAGAGAACTGGTCGATCGCTCCGTTGGTGTTCTGGTGCAGCGTGATCTTGTGATCGTAGTAGAACGCCCCGACGATGTAATCGACCATGCCGTTCGCCGCCTTGCCCTGCAGCCGCACTTCCTGCGTGAACTGCTTGTAGGTCTGGTCGCGATTGGTGAGGAGCGCACTGCCGGTAGCCGCAAGCAACGGGTTGCCGACGCTGGTGCAGCCCGTCGCGCCCCTGCAGGTGCCGTCGAAGTCCTGGTTCACCGTATCTGCTGACGACATGTACGAAGTCTGCGAGACCAGATCGCCGATGGGCGTCTTGGCCTTGAGCGCGAGGCTGACGATATTGGTGTTGAGCCGGTCCTTGTCCGCGCCAAGGTTGTTGCCGATCTCGCGCGGCTTCAGGCCATCGGGGCTGCCGGTTTCGGGATTGTACTTGGGCCAGATCGCCGAAGGGTTGCCGCCGGAGAGGATATTGGCAGTCAGGATATTGCCGAACTGCACCGGCGTGCCGCCGCCGGTCTGGTGGATGTGATCGTAGCTGAGATCCGCATTGAGCCAGTCAGTGAGGTCGTAGTTCACCTTGAGGTTGAAGGCGCGGTAATCGGAATTGCCCGCCCGCTTGTTGGTGAAGACGTTGTTGAGAATGCCGTCGATCCGGCGGTACTGGCCCGAAAACGCGATGCCGCCCTTGTCACCCAGCGGTGCGTTGACCACGCCGCGGCCGTAGAATTCGTTGAACGAGCCGTAGCCCGCCTCAAGGCTGAGGCCCAGTTTGCGGGTGGGTGCGCAGCGGGTGAGGTTGATGAGGCCGGCGGTCGTGTTCTTGCCGTAGAAGATGCCCTGCGGGCCGCGATCGACCTCGACCGAGCAGATGTTGAACATATCGAGCAGCTGACCGGTGTTGTTGCCGAAGAACACGCCGTCCTGGATCACGCCGACCGGCGGGCTCTGCGTCTTTTCCACGTCGGCATAGCCCTGGCCGCGGATGAAGATGGCGCTCTGCCCGGGCGCGGCGGTGCCGCTGCCGATGAACACGTTGGGAGCCGAGCCCTGGATATCGAGCAGCGAACGCGGGGCGAGCAAGGCCAGATCTTCGACAGTGAGCGCGGTGAGTGCGACGCCGACCTTCTGCTTGTCGGCCGCCTGGCGCGTGGCGGTCACGATGATCACATCCTTGCCAGCTGCCTCGGCAGCGCCGCCACCCTGATCAGCGGCTTCGGCTGCATCTGCCGCATGGGCAGGCACCGCCAGGGAAACAGCGACCGCCGCGAGCGACGACCAGCCAAGAACGCGCGTATACCGCATGGCATTCTCCTCTCATCCAGTGGACGGCCGGGGCCTGCAGTTTGGATCCGCAGTGTTTGTTCCCGGCTTCGGCGAAAGGTGTGGCAGCAGCCCTGAAAGCCACAAACCGACAAAAATGAGAGTTTTCGGCAGAATTCGAGGTACCTGTGTATTCAGGTTACAGTACCGATGGTTAGTCGGGATTCTAGATGTAACGAACTATTGCCCGTTGCCGGAACTACTGTCTTCTACATCCACCCGGAGGACCGGCAGCGCGGCAAGCACCGTCTCGAGGTCTTCGGGGGTAAGCCGGTCGCGAAAGCGGGCTTCGTGCTCGGCAATGCGGCGCCAGGCTTCGGCCGCGTGCTCGGCGCCCTTGTCGGTGACCCTCAGGGCGAGGCTGCGCCCATCGACGCGGGTGCGGGCAACGAGGCCGCGTTCGATCAGGCGGGCAATGATCGGCACCATATTGGCGCGCTTGATCGCGATCGCCTCGCCCACTTCGCTTTGCGAGCAATCCGGGTTCTCGGCAATTACCAGCAGCGTGGTCACCTCGGCCGGCCGCATATCGAAATCCGAGAGGGTGCGCACGAAATCGGCCATGAGCACCGCGGTGGCGCGGCGCATCTGGTAGCCAAGCAGCTTGTCGAGGGCGTTGGTCAGAACAGCCATGCGCGCTCCTTCATCCGGCAGCGCCGCGATGGCAAGGGTCCGCGCAGGCTTGTTTCACGAAAAAAGGGCGACCAAGGCCGCCCTTTTTCCTGAATACGCGGGTCCGCAAGATCACTTCTTGAGCGTGAGACCGCCAAAGCGCTTGTTGAACTGCGCCACGCGGCCGCCCTGATCGAGCTGGCGGGTGCCACCGGTCCACGCCGGGTGCGACAGCGGATCGATTTCGAGCGCCATGGTGTCGCCTTCCTTGCCCCAGGTCGAGCGGGTCTCGAACACGGTGCCGTCGGTCATCTGCACCTTGATCATGTGGTAATCGGGGTGAATATTGGCCTTCATGGGTCTCGCTCCACAATGCGAAGCCGGTTCCGACCGGCCTCAGGGAATCTCGGAAAGGCGCGCCCTTAAGCGGTTTGCGCGCAAAAGGCAACGGGTGAAGGGCATTTGGTTCGCGCCGAGGTGCGGAGAAGAAAGATAATTGGGGTTCGCGCAGAGACCGCAGAGATCGCAAAGATGATGCGATTGGCCGAAGGCCGATATCTGTCAGTAACCTGGCGAAACTTAGGGCGGCTTCGCCGCATATATCGCAGTCTCTGCGCCCTCTGCGATCTCTGCGCGAAATACGTTTTCTTCTCTTCGCTCTTGCGCAAACCGCTCAGCTATCCGCGATCATCGCAGTGAAGCTGACTTCCGTAGCGATCTTGTCCCCAAGCATCGCCTTGCCCGCAAACTTGCAGACACGCGCACGCTTCTGGGTGAATTCCACGTGCAGATCGAGCAGGCAGCCCGGCTCCACCGGCGTGCGGAACTTGGCTTCCTCGATCGCCATGAAATAGACGAGCTTGCCGGTGCCGGCGAGGCCAAGCGATTCCACAGCGAGGACGCCGGCGGCCTGCGCCAGCGCCTCGATCTGCAGAACGCCCGGCATGATCGGACGGCCCGGAAAGTGGCCCTGGAAGAACTGCTCGTTCATTGAGACCGCCTTGATGGCGTGGATGCGCTCCCCCACCACCAGTTCGACCACGCGGTCGACGAGCAGGAGGGGATAGCGGTGCGGCAGCGCCGCCATCACCCCCCGAATGTCCAGACTGAGCGGCGCAGAGACATTTGCCTCTGCGCCGGCGTCTCCGGAAACCTCGCTCATTCCCGTTTGCCTCAGCGGCCTTCGGGCGCCTTGCCCGCAGGCGCGGGCGCGGCGGGAGCAGCACCACCCTGGGCAGCCTGCTGGGCAGCAGCTTCACGCTGTGCGCGCGGGAGCCAGCCGGCGGGCGGCACGAGCTGCACGCTGGGGACCAGCGTGTTGAGCTCGTTCAGGATATCCTGGTTGAGGTTGTAGACCGCATCGGCCTTCAGCACGCTCTGCGAATCGAGCACGAGCGTGATCTTGCGCTTGGTCATCGCGGCCTGCGTGGCGGCGGTGAGCTTGTCGCTGATCTGCTCGATGATGTACTGCTGCGCCACGTTGAGCGGCTCGGCCATCTGCTGGATCTCGCGCTCGGCGGACTGCTCGATCTGCTGGATCTGGGCAGCCTGCGTGCGGAGCGAGGCCTGATCGGGCTTCGCGGCCTTCTGGTCCGCCTCGAACTTGTCGTAGAGCGGCTTGAGCTGCGCGGTGATCTGGTTGCGGCGGGTGTTCACCGCATCGATCTGCGCCTTGTAGGTGACGGGCAGCTGGACCATCGCGGTCTTGTAGGCAGCCGAAGCGCCGACAACGGCCTGAGCGTTGGCATAGGCAATGCCGGGGGCGACAATGCCGCCGGGTGTGCTCGAAGCCGGAGCAGCCGCAGCCTGCGCCATGGCATTGGGCGCCGCGCCAAGCGCGAGGGCGGCAGCCAGTACGGCGACAGGCGCCGCGATATTTCGGTTTTGCATCAGAACTGGGTTCCTACGTTGAAGTTGACTGTCTGGGGATCGTCGCCATCGACCTTGCTGATGACTTTCGCCACGTCGATGCGGAACGGTCCGAACGGCGAGTTCCAGTTGACACCGAAGCCGATCGAAATTCGCGGCTTGGGGCTGTCCCCAACAAAGGTCTCGTCGAACTTCTGGGCCACATTGTTGGACTTGCCTGTGGCGTCGGCAGCCGAGGTGGTCAGGCGGCCGGTGACATTGTCCTGGTACAGCAGGGTGGTGCCGAACACGGCAGGCCGGGCGACGCTGAACACGGCGCCTGCATCCACGAAGATCGAGGGCCGCAGGCCCAGTTCGCGCGCACCCGAGCCCAGCGGGATCTCGAGCTCGGCATGGCCGAGGTAGTAGAACTTGCCGCCCAGCGCATCGTCGACCCACTGGTTGCGATCGGTGCTGGTCACGCCGCCGCTGCCATCCTTGGGATCGAACCCGCTGTAGAACTTGCGCAGAACACGCGGGCCGACGCCGCGAATGTCGAAGCCGCGAAGCTGCGGCTGGCCGAGGAAAAAGCGGTCGGTCAGGCGCACATCGTCGATCGTGGGATCATTGGTGCGGTTGCTGAGCGCCTTGATCGCCCCGCCCTCGCCGCGCAGCGAGAACACGAAGCCCTTGCCCAGCGCAAAGTAGCGCGAGGCATTGGCGTTGATGCGGGCATAGCGCACCGAACCGCCCAGACCGGCAAAATCGACGCCGACCACGAACTGCGAGCCGCTCGTCGGGCGCAGGCGGTTGTCGAGCGTATCATAGACCACGCTGGCGCCGATGATCGAACTGGTCCGCTTGCCGATCGCATCGCACAGGTAGCGACCCGCGAGGTAGATCGAACACTGAAGATTGCCGTTGGCATCGGGCAGGTAATAGGTGTCCCTGTCGAGCGTCACGTTCTCGAGATTGAGCGTGTAGCGCCCGATCAGCGACATGTACTCGGTCAGTGGCAGGCCCGCGCGCACCTGGAAGCCGGTGGTCGACTGCTTGTAGGTCGTGTTGCGGTTGGCGTTGAAGAAGTTGAAGCTGTTGAAATCGCGGCGATACACGTCGACGCCGAGCGAGACGTTGCGATCGAACAGATAGGGTTCTGTGAAGCTGACCTGCACGGAGCGCGAATAGCGCGAGTAATCGACACTGGTGCCGATCGTCTGGCCCCGGCCGCGGAAGTTGTTCTGCTGGATCGAGGCCTGGAAGATGAAGCTTTCAAGGCTGGAGAAGCCGGCCGAAAGCTGGAGCTGCCCGGTGGGCTTTTCCTCGACGTTGGCCTCGAGCACGATGCGATCCTGCGCGGAGCCGGGCTTCTGCTCGACCTCGAACTTCTCCTGGAAGTAGCCCAGGGATTTGACGCGGTTCGACGAACGCTTGATCTGGAACGAGTTGAACGCATCGCCCTCGGCCACGCGGAACTCGCGGCGGACGACCTTGTCCTGCGTCAGCGTGTTGCCGTTGACATCGACCCGTTCGACATAGACGCGCGGCGCTTCCGCAATGCGGAAGGTGACCGACATCGTCAGGTCGTCCTTGTTGCGATTGAAGTCTGGCCGCACATCGGCGAAGGCGTAGCCGAAGCTGCCTGCGGTCTCGGTCAGGCTGTCGACGGTGTCCTCGACCAGCTTGGCGTTGTACCACTGCTGGGGCTTGAGTGGCAGGCGCTTGGCCAGCGCATCGCCATCGAAATCGCGCAGCTGGCTATCGACCTTGACGTCGCCAAACTTGTAGCGCTGGCCTTCCTCGACCACGTAGGTGATGATGAAATCGCGCTTGTCGGGCGTGAGTTCGGCGACCGCCGAGACGACGCGGAAATCGGCATAGCCGTTCGTCAGATAGAACTGGCGGAGCTTCTGCTGGTCGAAGGCGAGGCGATCGGGATCGTAGCTGGTGCCGCTGGAGAAGACGCGGAACACGCGCGCCTGCTTGGTCACCATCTCGCCGCGCAGCTGGCTGGCGGAGAACTTCTCGTTGCCGATGATGTTGATCTGGCGAACGCGCGACTTCGGGCCTTCGCTGATCTCGAACACGATATCGACGCGGTTCTGATCGAGCATGACCATCTTGGGCTCGATCGAGGCGGCGAAACGGCCCTGGCGCTTGTAGAGCTCGATGATGCGGGCAACGTCGGCACGCACCTTGGACCGGGTGAAGATCTGGCGCGCGGAGAGCTTGATCTCCGGCAGGATCTTGTCCTCCTTCAGGCGCTTGTTGCCTTCGAGGATGATCCGGTTGACGACCGGGTTTTCCTTGATCTCGATCACCACGTCACCGGCGTTATCGCGGACCTGAACGTCGGCGAAGAGCTCGGTGGCGTAGAGGTCCTTGAGGACCTGGTCAGCCGCGGCCTGGGTGTATTTGTCGCCTTCCTTGAGGCGGATGTACGAGCGGATCGTATCCGCTTCGAGGCGCTGGGCGCCGGAAATGGTGATCGACCGGACGAGTTCGACCGGAGCGGGGGCGGGCGCCGGAGCTGGCGCCGCAGCAGGGACAGCAGGAGCGACGGGAGCCGGCGCGGTCTGCGCAGCGGCGACCACAGGCATGCCGGCAAGGCAAGTCGTTGCCGCGAGTGCCGCAAGCGTGGCAGCCAGTCGAGGTTGACCGGTCATGCGCCAAGCGGTCCGGGGCAAGTTGCAAGCATTCATCACCAAGCGCCATCCCGTTTCTTCGTGCAGCGAAGCGGCATCCGCCGCCTCGCCCCGCACCATGGCGCGCGACGGCAATACTCCGTCACGCCCCGCGATGCCGCCTCCTGCCCGATGCAGGCCCGCCAATCAAGCAAGCTCACCGCAGCAGACCGTAATTGCCCCGCATTTTGTGGAAAATCCGGCTTCCCCAACTGTCCCGCGATGAAGCGGGAAGCAAACCGGGCCGACGCAGGTCTCCTCACCCTCCGAAAACGCGCAGCGATGCAACGTCATTGAAGGTCACGAACAGCATTAGTGCAGCAACGAGGGCAAGGCCGGTGCGGAAAGCCCATTCCTGCCCGCGCTGGCTGACCGGCCGGCGGCTGACCGCCTCGATCGCGTAGAACGCGAGGTGGCCGCCATCGAGTACTGGAATTGGCAAGAGATTGATGAACCCGAGGTTAATCGAGATCAGCGCGATGAACCAGACGTAGTTCGCCCAGCCCGAGACCAGCTGTTCGCCCGAATACTTGGCGATCTTGATCGGCCCGCCAAGCTCCTTGATCTCGCGCTTGCCGGTGACAATCTGGCCGATGCCAGTGATCATCATGCCCATGATATCGCGCGTCTGCACGACTGCATCGCCGACGGCTTCCACCGGCCCGACAGCCACGCGTTCAGCCGTCGCCGGGCCGATGCCGAGGTAGCCGATCTTCTGCGTGTTGCCGAAACGGTCGCTCACTTCCTTCCACGCCGCGACGGCCGGGAGCGCGACGCGCCGCCCGCCGCGCTCGATCACGAGATCGAGCGGTTCGCCGGGATGCTGCGCAACGGCGAGGCGGATCTGCAGGAAACTGTCGATCGGGGAACCCTGCAGCGAGACGATACGGTCGCCCAGCTGGACACCGGCCTTTGCCGCTGCCGAGCCTTCCTGCACCATGCCCACCACGGGCGGCACGACAACCTTGCCGTAAGCAAGCGAAAAGCCGGCGAGGATCGCCACGGCAAGCAGCAGATTCGTCAGCGGACCGGCCAGCACGATGAGGGCGCGCTGCCACACCGGCTTGGCCTGAAATGTCTGCTCACGCTCTTCAGCGGGGAGCGACAGCCATTCCGCACTCGGCGTGCTGGCGGGGTTCATATCGCCCGCGAACTGGACATAGCCGCCCAGCGGTAGCGCAGAGAGCTTCCAGCGGGTGCCGCGCTTGTCAGTCCAGCCCGCCACTTCCTTGCCGAAGCCGATCGAAAAACTGTCCGCCTTCACGCCGAACCAGCGGCCGACGAGATAGTGACCAAGCTCATGGATGAAGACAAGCGGCCCCAGCACCAGCACAAAGGCCAGCACGGTGAGCAGAAGCCCGGGGCTTTGCACGGCAGCGTTCAGGACACGGTCTCCATCGTTTCGGCAGCACGGATGCGGGCTTCCCGGTCTACCGCAATGACCTCTTCAAGGCTGGCGGGTGCCCGGGGGAGGCCCCTTGCCAGCACATCCTCGGCACATTGCACGATGCGGGTGAACGCGATCTGACCAGCGAGGAATGCTGCGACCGCAATCTCGTTTGCCGCATTGAGCACGGCCGGTGCCGCGCCGCCCGCCATAACCGCTTCGCGCGCGACGCGGGTGGCGGGAAAACGCTGCTCATCGGGCTTGAAGAAGCTCAGGTTGCCGATGGCGGCGAGATCCAGCGGCGCACAGGGCGTCTGCATCCGCGCAGGCCAGGCCAGCGCCGAGGCAATCGGCACGCGCATATCGGAAGGCCCGAGCTGCGCCAGTGTCGAGCCATCGCGGTATTCAACCATCGAGTGGACGATCGACTGCGGGTGGATGACAATGCGCAGGCGTTCCACGCCGACCGGAAACAGATGATAAGCCTCGATGAATTCGAGGCCCTTGTTCATCATCGTGGCCGAATCGACGCTGATCTTGGCGCCCATCGACCAGGTGGGATGCTTGACCGCTTCGGCCGGAGTCGCGCGGTGGATGCGCTCCATGTCCCATTCGCGGAACGGGCCGCCACTGGCGGTGAGCGTGATCGCGTGAACGTGTGCGGGATCATTGCCCGCAAGGCACTGGAAGATCGCGTTGTGCTCGCTATCAACGGGAAGCAGCGTCGCGCCGGTGCGCTTTACCGCCGCCGTCATCACTTCACCCGCCGATACCAGCGCTTCCTTGTTGGCAAGCGCGACGGCCTTGCCGCATTCGATCGCGGCCATGGTGGGCGCGAGCCCGGCACAGCCGACAATCGCGGCCATCGTGATATCCGCCCCGCGCGCCGCCGCCTCGATCACCGCCGCCGCACCGCCCGCCGCCTCGATCCCGCTGCCCGAAAGCGCCCCACGCAGTTCGGGGAGCGCGTCCTCATCGGCGACAACGGCCACTTCTGCACCAAATTCCCGCGCGAGAGCGGCAAGCTGCCCGGCATTGCCATTGGCGGTGAGCGCGACAACGCGGAACATCTCGCGGTTGCGCCGCACCAGATCGAGCGTAGAGGCGCCGACCGAACCCGTTGCGCCCAGAATTGTAATCGTGCGCGTCATGCGCCTCCTGCTCCCACGCCTGCTGCCCCAGAGGCGGCCCACGCCGTACCCGCTATGATGGCGACCGGCAGCAGCCCGTCAACCCGGTCAAACAAGCCGCCATGGCCCGGAATGAGGCGGCCGCTGTCCTTCACCCCGGCGCGTCGCTTCAGCCAGCTTTCGTAGAAATCCCCGGCCTGCGCGGCAACGGCAAGGCCTGCCCCGGCCAGCGCCGCCATGCCAATGCGCGTGGTGCGCACCGCTTCGGCTAGGCTGGGGCCGTTGGGGCTCATGCCTGAGAGAATATAGGCGGCAAACAGGATGAACAGCGTGGACCAGAGCGCTGCCGCCGCCATGCCGCCGGCAAGACCGGCCCAGGTCTTGGAGGGACTGATGCTCGGCGCGATCTTCGGCCCGCCGATGGCGCGTCCGACGAAATAGGCACCGGTATCGGTGCAGATGACGAGGCCCAGCACCGCGATCAGCAGGACCGGAGGCATCACGATGAGCGCAAAGGCCGCCCAACCGATATAGAGCCCGCCGGTCATCACGGCCGTCACCATCCGCGCCGGATCGCGCGCGATCTTCGCGGCGAGCGCAACATATTCGGCAAAGACGCCAAAGCCGACCAGCGCGATGAAGCCCTTGAGCACGAGGCCGCCCTGCCACAACGCGAAACCCGCGATCCCGAGCATGACAACCGCCGAAGCCACCCGCACCGGCAGATCACTGCGCGGTTTCACGGCCTCAAGCGGCGCTGGCTCAACGCCCTCCATAACGGCGCTCGCGGGTGGCGTAGTGGTCCAGCGCCTCGCGCAAGTGGCCGGGGGTGAAATCGGGCCAGAGCACGTCGGTGAACCACATTTCGGCATAGGCCGCCTGCCACAGCAGGAAATTCGAGAGGCGGACCTCGCCCGAAGTGCGGATGATGAGATCGAGCGGCGGCAAGTCTGCCGTATCGAGTTCGGCTTCGATCGCAGCGACGGTAATCTCGCCCTTGGCAGCTGCCGCAGCCGCCGCACGGGCGATTTCCTGCTGCGAGCCGTAGTTCAGCGCAATCGCAAGCGTGGTGCGCGAATTGTGCGCGGTGCGGGCCAGCGCATCGTCGATCAGGCTGACGATATCCGCCGGCAGCATGCGGTAGTCGCCGATCACCTTCAGCCGCACATCGTTGGCGGCGAATTCATCGATATCGCTGCGGATGAAGGCGCGCAGCAGGCCCATGAGGTCCGAAATCTCGTCCTCGGGCCGCTTCCAGTTTTCGGACGAAAAGGCATAGAGCGTGAGCGCCTGGAGCCCCATGTGGCGCGCCGCGCGCACCACTTCGCGCACCGCATCGACACCGCGCTTGTGGCCGACAGCGCGGGGCATGAAGCGCTTCTTCGCCCAGCGCCCGTTGCCGTCCATGATGATCGCGACATGGCGCGCGGGGCCGATGTAGCCGCCGCCCATCTGGCCGGCGACCGCTTCGTCCCCCTGAGGCGCCGCAGCCGAGCTCACTTGCCCAGGATTTCCTTTTCCTTGTGCGCGCTGGCCTCGTCGGCAGCCTTGATCTGCTCGTCGGTCAGCTTCTGCAGCTCGGTCTCAAGCCGCTTGCGATCGTCCTCGGAGATTTCCTTCTTGTTTTCATCGGCCTTCAGCGCATCCATCCCGTCGCGCCGGACGTTGCGGATGGCGATCTTGGCCTTCTCCGAATACTGCGAGGCGAGCTTGGCCAGTTCCTTGCGGCGCTCCTCGGTGAGATCCGGGATCGGCAGGCGCAGCGTGTTGCCATCGTTGATCGGGTTGAGCCCAAGGCCGGCCGAACGGATCGCCTTCTCGACGGGGCCGATGTTCGACTTGTCCCACACCTGCACCGTCAGCATGCGCGGCTCGGGCGCGGAAACCGTCGCCACCTGGTTGAGCGGGGTGTTCGCACCGTAGACGGTGACCATGATCGGATCGAGCAGCGCAGTGTTGGCGCGGCCCGTGCGCAAGCCCGAAAGATCGCTCTTGAGCGATTCGACTGCGCCCTTCATCCGGCGTTCGAGATCGGCCTTGTCGTACTTGGCCATGGATCGGTCTTCCTTCTTAAGCGCTCATCTTCTGAACGATGGTCTGGGTCCCCTCACCCGCCAGCACGCGGGCAAGATTGCCGCGTTCGCGGATGGAAAACACCACGATGGGGATGGCATTGTCGCGGCACAGCGCCACGGCAGAGGCGTCCATCACCTTGAGATTGTCGGCCAGCACCGTGTCGAAATCGACCGCGTCATAGCGCTTGGCGTTGGCGTTCTTCTTCGGATCGTCGTTATAGACGCCGTCGACGCTGGTGCCCTTGAACAGGGCGTCGCACTTCATCTCGGCAGCGCGCAGTGCGGCACCGGAATCGGTGGTGAAATAGGGGGCGCCGACGCCTGCGGCAAAGATCACCACGCGGCCCTTCTGGAGGTGCCGTTCGGCGCGGCGGCGGATCACCGGCTCGCACACTTCGTCCATCTGGATGGCGGACTGCACACGGGTTTCGACGCCGATCTTTTCGAGCGCGCTCTGCATTGCGAGCGCATTCATGATCGTGGCGAGCATGCCCATGTAATCGGCCTGCGCGCGGTCCATCCCCTTGGCCGCACCCGCCATGCCGCGGAAAATATTGCCCCCGCCGATGACGAGGCACAGTTCGAGCCCGGTTTCCTTGGCAGCCTTCAGTTCCTCGGCCATCTGCGCGACGAAATCGGTATCGATACCGAAGGGCTGGCTTCCCATCAGCACTTCGCCCGAAAGCTTGAGAAGCACGCGCTTGAGGGGAGGAAGGCTCATCGTCCGGAAGAACTCATCATAAGGGGAAGCGCCGCCCTTATACGCGCGGGGCGGCGCGTGCCAAGGGCATGGGGCACAGGTTTGTGCGCCGATACGGCGCAGCGCCCCCCGGCCCTGCGGGGAGCGCTGCGCGTAGCGGACTTACTTGATGCCGGCAGCCGCAGCGACTTCGGCGGCGAAGTCGGTGGCTTCCTTCTCGATGCCTTCACCGAGCTGGAAGCGGACGTAATCGACCAGCGTGATCTTGGTGCCGGCAGCCTTGCCAGCCGCCTCGACGACCTGCGCGACCGGGGTCTTGTTGTCCATCACGAAGAGCTGCGAAAGCAGCGCGTTGTCCTTGGCGAACTTGGCGATCGCGCCATCGACCATCTTCGCCTGCACTTCGGCGGGCTTGCCGCTCTCGGCAGCCTTTTCCGCGGCGATCTTGCGCTCACGCGCGATCATCTCGGGATCGAGGCCATCGGCGTTCAGCGCCTGCGGGAAAGCGGCGGCGATGTGCATCGCGATCTGCTTGCCCAGCGGCTCGAGCACGTCGGCACCGGCTTCCGATTCCAGCGCGACGAGCACGCCGATCTTGCCGAGGCTCGGCGCAGCGGCATTGTGCATGTAGGGCACGACGAGGCCCGACGAGACCGCAACGGTCTTCATGCGGCGAACCTGCTGGTTCTCACCGATAGTGGCAACGTTGTTGGTCAGCTTGTCAGCCACCGTGCCGCCATCGGGATAGGCCGCCGCCTTGAGCGCCTCGACATCGTCCGCCGAAAGGTCGAGCGCGACTGCAGTGGTCTTGCGCACGAAATCCTGGAACTGCTCGTTCTTGGCCACGAAGTCGGTTTCCGAGTTGACCTCGACGGCAACGCCGCGAGTACCCGAAACGGCAACGCCGACAAGGCCTTCCGCTGCGGTGCGGCTGGACTTCTTGGCAACGGCGGCAAGGCCCTTGGCACGCAGCGCGTCAACCGCGACCTCGATATCGCCGCCGGCTTCGTCCAGCGCCCTCTTGCAATCCATCATGCCCGCGCCAGTGCGCTCGCGCAGGTTCTTCACGTCAGCGGCGGTATAGGCCATCGCGGTGATCCTTCTTGTCTCGTGAATATGGGTTAGGCCGCAGCCCGGTCAAATCTACCCGGCGCGGCCCGTAGTGAGTGTCCGGGTCAGTTCGGTGACGGCGCCTTGTTCAGCGCCGCCACCGAACCTGACAGGATCAGGCTTCTGCCGGCTCAGCCGCAGCTTCTTCCGGAAGCGGCTCAGCCATCGCGCCGAGATCGGCGCCCGAAGCGATTGCAGCATCGCGGCCGCCACGGGTGGCGGCAGCTGCGATCGCTTCGCAGTAGAGGCGGATGGCGCGGCTGGCGTCGTCGTTCGCCGGGACCGGGAACGCGATGCCATCGGGCGAAACGTTCGAATCGAGGATCGCCACGACCGGGATACCCAGCACGTTGGCTTCCTTGATCGCCAGCTCTTCCTTGTTGGCGTCGATCACGAACATCACATCGGGAATGCCGCCCATGTCGCGGATGCCGCCGAGCGACAGCTCGAACTTGTCGCGCTCACGCGTGAGCTGGAGCACTTCCTTCTTGGTGAGGCCCGCGGTGTCGCCCGAGAGCTGCTCTTCGAGCGCCTTGAAGCGCTTGATCGAGCCCGAGATCGTCTTCCAGTTGGTGAGCATGCCGCCCAGCCAGCGGTGGTTGACATAGTGCTGACCCGAAGCGCGCGCGGCCTGGGCAATCGGCTCCTGCGCCTGGCGCTTGGTGCCGACGAACAGGACCTTGCCGCCGCCCTGCACGGTGGCCGAGACGAACTCGAGCGCGCGGGCGAAAAGCGGCACGGTCTGCGAGAGATCGAGGATGTGAATGCCGTTGCGGGCGCCGAAGATATACGGCTTCATGCGCGGGTTCCAGCGGTGTGTCTGGTGGCCGAAGTGCGCGCCGGCTTCAATGAGCTGCGACATGGTGACGACGGGAGCCGCCATAATACGTTCCTTTCCGGTTGAACCTCTGGAATGCAGGAACCGCTGGCGGGAGAAACCCCAGTGCGGCACCGGTATGTGCGCATTCCATGTGGATTGCCGCGCCGGATTGCGAACACCGTGTCCGAATCGTGACGTAGCGTTGGGGCCGTTAGCGCCGCGAGGACCCGCCGTCTACAGCCAAGTGCGAGACCGCCAAGCCGGAATGCGGCTAACCGGACGTCAAGAATGGCTGACAACTGTCCAATACGTAGTGAATACTACTTGTCAAAGTAAATGGACACCGGCATAAGATGTTGCGACGGGCAACTCCGCCAGTCGCGAGATTATCCCGCGTTTTCAAGGCGCATCGGGTCAATCGCGGCTTCTCAGGCTAACAACTCCGACAAGCGGATCTTGCGGAGTGCCGACCGGCTCCCAGCCGGGAATGCCCATGCCGTTACTTCCAGCTACATGTCCGTAGCTCGGCTTGATTGCCTGATTTCAACGAGATTGGCCGCACACCCAGGCGGCCATGCCGGCCGCACACCCAGCGGCCCTTGGCGGTCGCGCCCGGACCAGGCGCCCTCCCAGACCGCCGTAGCGGTCCCCGCGCCCCCGCGCGCGGGGACCGCCTCACGGCAATCTGCTTGTAACCGCAAACAAACCCTTGGGCGAATGACAACCGGCGCAGCGATCGCGGCCGCATGCCCTGCTACACCATTGCTGGAATTTTGGCCGGTGCTGAAATTTTGAACCACCTGCATCGAATCGGCTTGACGGGTTGGAACAAAAAGAGAACAATCAAGCCATCGACGGGACAGACTTGGAACATCCGATTCTCTCCCCATGTTATCCACAGGGTATCCACCGCCTGTCAAGCGGTTCGCCCAGGTTCGAAAGGCAGCGTTTCCATGTCCATGGTCTCCCTCCTCGCCTCGCTCGTGATGGCCGGCGCTGGCTGCCTGGCCTTTGCGGCAATCGCTGTCACCGTGCGCGCCCAACTTCCCGCCGTGCGCAGGCTGCTGGCGGATTCGCGCGCGCTCGCGGCGGATCGGGAATTCCTCGTGCAGATCACGGCCACTTCGGCGCCGGCAGCACCGCGCGCAGCAACGCGGCCGCGCCGGGCACCAGTGCGGATCGTCAGGCCTGTTCCGGCTTCGGCTGGCCCGCGCCTGCGCGCTGCTGCATGATCCGGCGATAGCGCCACACGCCCACCGGCATCAGCGCGAGGTAGATCGCACAGAGCCCCACCAGTGTCAGCCACGGTTCGGTCAAAAGCGCCACGGTGAGCATTCCGGCAAGCGCGATCACCTCTAGCCGGATTGCACGGCGTGGACGGAGTGCTCCCCAGCCCAGCGTCGGCAGATTCGAGATCATCAGGAACGCGATGAGCAGCGCCCAGGGACCGACCACGACGGGCGCGCGCATGATATCCAGACCGCTGGAAAACCACAGGTAAAGTGGCAGGAACGCAAGGGCTGCGCCCACGGGAGCGGGCACTCCGGTCATGAACCCGGCAGACTTGTGAGGCTGGCCAGGCAGATCGATCGACGCATTGAAGCGCGCAAGGCGCAGCGCACACGATACCGCAAGCGCCAGTGCCGCGAACCAGCCGTAGCGCGGCACCGCACTGAGTGACCACAAGTACAGGATCAGCGCCGGGCCGACCCCGAAGGCGATCGCATCTGATAGGCTGTCAAGCTCCGCACCGAAGCGCGACTGCGCCTTCATCAGCCGCGCCACGCGGCCATCGATGCCGTCGAGCAACCCTGCCAGCATGACCGCCAGCACCGCCGAATGGAAATCCCCGCCGATCGCGAAGCGGATGCCGGTAAGCCCGCTGCACAGCGCTGCCGAGGTGATCGCATTGGGCACCAATGCCCGCAGGGTCAGGCCGCGCGGCAGTCTGCGGCGGCCGAAATCCTCGCCAGAATAGGCATTCCCAGCCCCGTCCCTTGCCGTGCCGCGCTTGGCCGGCGGGGGCACCTCGTTCACTGGCGCACACCCTCGATCATCGGGGTCTGACCCAGCACGGCGAGCACGGTTTCCCCGGCGACGATGCGCTGTCCGATCAGGACGCGCGGCTCGGTGCCCGCGGGAAGATAGACGTCGACGCGGCTGCCGAAACGAATCAGGCCGACGCGCTGGCCGCCCGCGACAATGTCCCCCGCCTTGACGAAAGGCACGATGCGCCGTGCAACAAGGCCCGCGATCTGGGTGAAACCCACACGCACGCCGTCGCTGCGCTCGACCACGAAGTGCTGGCGCTCGTTCTCTTCGCTCGCCTTGTCGAGATCGGCGTTGAGGAACTTGCCCGGAATGTAGACCACGCGCCGGATCGTACCGCCGATCGGGGTACGGTTCACGTGGACGTCGAACACCGACATGAAGATCGACACGCGCGTCACCGGCACCTCGGCCAGTGCCGGCTGGCCGCTGCCATCATCGGCGGTCATCTCGCGCGGAGGGACAACCGTGCAGATCAGCGTGACCAGGCCATCGGCAGGCGCAACGATCATGCTGTCATCGCGCGGCGTCACGCGTTCGGGATCTCGGAAGAACGCGAGCACGCAAAACGTCAGCACGGCCAGCGGCCAGCCCAAAAGCGATCCGCCCAGCAGCGCGCCGCCAAGGCAGAGCGCAGCGGCAATGGCCCCGAACTTGCGGCCCTCCGGATGGATGGCGGGCCATGTGAACCCGGCGGAACCTCGCCCGCGATTGTCTAGAATTTCTCCCGGCATGCCGTCCCTCTAGAGCGTGTTGGGTTCGGGTGGAAGCGTCGTCGTCATGTCAGCGCGCTCGTGGGCAGGAAACAGTGGGCAAGGCGGCCGGGTCAATTGTCGGTCGCCATGCTTCGTCATGGCCCGCTCCTTCTCCCGCGCACCGGAGCCAGAATCGCCAGCATGGTGATCTGGTATCCCGAATCGGCGAACCACCTTATCCCGGCGAAGGAGCGAAGGAGCGGCCAGCAGGCATGCCAACCTGCCGCGGACTAGCCAGCGCCCCAAGCACTTACCTTTCGGCCCATCTTGGTAACCGATGGCTACGTGGATGTCGTAAAAATCGTCGCAACAAAGCCGGTTTCCAATCCGTTTCGGACCACTTCAAAAATATTTTTAGAGGCATCCGGCCCTCCCCTTAGCGCCTGAGGCGGTAACACCTTGCATCCCATCAAGGACCTCGTCTAAAAATTATCATTTATTTTTAGATATTTATTCTGATATCGCAGCCGACATCCTAACTGTTGATGGTTAACGCCAGCGCAAAGGAAATAAGCCGCATCCGGCTGCCGTCCGCCGCTCCAGGCTGATCCGCTCTTACCTGATGTTAACCACAGTGGGTGGAAAGGCCCACGTATGAATACGTACCTCATCCCCCTTCGCCGGGCCGCAGGCATCGCTGGATGCTCGCTTGTCGCCCTTTCCGTGACCGCTCCCTTCGCGAACTCCGCGCATGCCACCGGCGTGCTCGCGGGCACGCTGATCGAGAACACCGCCACCGCAACTTACCAGTCCGGTTCGACCACCGGATCGGTCACGTCGAACAAGGTGACGGTCAAGGTCGACGAGTTGCTCGACGTCGCCGTCGCGACCCTGAGCACCGCGCCCGCCACCGCGAGCAGCGAACCGGCAGTGCTGATCTACGCGGTAACCAACAGCGGCAACGGCCCCGAGGCCTTCAACCTGGCCGCCGACCCCAAGATTTCCGGCAACGGCTTCGACGGCACGATCAAGTCGGTCGTGCTCGATAGCAACAGCAACGGCTTTTACGATCCCGGCGTCGATACAGTGCTCACCGCCGGCGCGCTGGCGACACCGGTGCTCAGCCCCGACAAGAGCGTGAAGGTGTTCGTCCTGGTCGATCTGCCAGCGGGCGCGAGCGATGCGCAGACCAGCCAGGTCCGCCTCACCGCAACGTCGCAGACCGGCAGCGGCACCCCCGGCACCAGCTTTGCCGGCAAGGGCGAAGGCGGCGGCGATGCCGTCGTCGGCCTCACCACGGCTTCGGCCAATTCGCTCGCCGCCCTTATCGCCAGTCTTGCCAACATCACGCTGACGAAGTCGGCAACGATCCTCGATCCTTTCGGCACCGCTAAGCCTGTTCCGGGCGCTGTCGTCACCTACTCGCTCGCCGCCAAGGTGACCGGGAGCGGCACGCTCGACGGCCTGCACGTGGTCGACACCATTCCCGACGGAACCACCTACGTGCCGGGTTCGCTCAAGCTCGATGCCAGCGTGCTCACCGATGGGGCCGATGGCGATGCCGGCGTCGGGGGTTCGAGCGGGATCGACGTCACGCTCGGCAAGATCACCGGCGGCACCACCCGCACCGTCGCCTTCTCCGTCAAGATCAACTGATTAGCCAGGAAGACCAACCATGAAGCTCTCATTCCTCGTCAAGTCTCTCGCAGGTGCGGCGGCTATGGTCGCCATGACCGGTCCGGCCCTCGCCGCGGCGCAATCGGCACCGTCTCCGGTCTCGCTCAAGGGCGATGTCATGCTCGAAAAGACCGTGACTGAAAACGGCGTCAGCAAGGTCCAGTTGGTCGAGCCCAAGGTCGTCATCCCTGGCGATCATCTGCTGTTCACGACGCGCTATCACAACGACGGCGCCCAGGCGGTGACCAATTTCGTCGTCACCAACCCGCTGCCTCCGGCCGTTGCGCTTTCGAGCGAGGCAGCGCCGGGGACGGAAGTCTCGGTCGATGGCGGCAAGACGTGGGGCCAGCTCGGCAGCCTCAAGGTCGCTGCAACGGAGGGCGGCGAACGCGCCGCGACCGCAGGCGATGTGACGCACGTTCGCTGGACCATCCCGTCGATCGCTCCGGGCGCTGCGGGTGAAGTCCAATATCATGGAATCGTTCGCTAAATCGGCGGAACGGGGGGTCGCCAGGCCTGTGAGCGACCAGAATATTCGCAGGCAACCCAGTGGAGCATAACAATATGACGTATCGCAGCAGACTGCTGGGTGCGGCGGGCATCCTTGCCTTGGCCGTTCTCGGCGCAAATCCGGCCCACGCGGCCGGTACGATCGCCGGTTCGACGATCACCAACACGGTGTCAGTGACCTTCAATGTCAACAGCATCGCGCAGACCGGCACGACAGCCTCCGACACCCTGACTGTCGACCGCCGTATCCAGATGACCGTTGCTGAAGTGGGCACGACGACGACGACGGTAACTCCCGGCGCGGTCAACCAGGTGACGGCCTTCACCGTGGTCAACACCTCGAACGCCCCGCTCGACCTTGCGCTCACCACGGCCCAGCAGGTGGGCGGCGCCGGTGCGCACACGAACACCGACACATTCGACGTCACCAACGTGCGCATCTTCCGTGACGTGAACACCAACGGCACTTACGAAGCCGGCACCGACACTGCGGTGACCTACCTCGACGAAGTGGCCGCCGATGGTTCGGTTCAGGTGCTCGTCGTTTCCGACGTGCCGCTGGGCCAGGCCAATGGTGCGGTTGCTGCCGTCACGCTCACCGCCACTGGCCGTGAAGCCGGCGGTGCGGGGAGCCAGGGTGCGGCGCTTGTTCAGACCAGCGGCGCCAACACGGCGGGCATGGATACGGTGTTCGCCGATGGCGCAGGCGCGGGCGATTCGCTGCGTGACGCCTCGTTCGCGGCAAAGGACGACTACACCGTCTCGGCTGCAACGCTCAGCGCGATCAAGTCCTCGCGCATCATCAGCGATCCGATCAACCTGACGACGAACCCGAAAATGATCCCGGGTGCGACGATCCAGTACTGCATCGCGATCAGCAACGCCTCGGGCAGCGCCACGGCGACTTCGATCACCGTGAACGACCCTATTCCGGCGAACCTGACGTTTGATTCGGCATTCGGCGTGAAGACCAACGGCACCGCGACGATCGTCAGCGGCGTGGCAACCTGCGCTGCCGATACGACCGGCACGGGGACGATGTCGTCCAACACGGTCGCCGGAACGCTGGCCTCGGTTGCCGGCGGCGAAACCAAGACGGTGGTGTTCCAAGCCACGATCAATTGAGCGGGCCCTAGGAAGGCACCTCTCAAGAAATCGAGGACGCAGGACATTCAGGCGGCGGCAGAGCCCAGGGCGACCTGGGGGGTATGCCGCCGCCCCACCCTCCTTTTGTCTTGAAAACAAAGAACAAACGCCATGTCGGCATTGCGGAACAGGATCTGGGCGATGGCCGCGCTGCTTATTGCAGCGCTGCTTATCGCGACCAGCGTTCCCGCCGCGGCGAAGACCATCACCAACACCGCCCATGCGCGCTGGAATCAGGGCGACGCCGAACTGACCGCCGACTCAAACGTGGTTTCATTCGATGTGGTGAAGGACAATCCCAAGATTTCGGTCCTGCCCCTGCCCGGCGGTGGCGACACTTTCACCATCAACAGCGGACATTGCGGCACAGACACGCTGCCCGACGTCAAGGTTGACGTTGCCGGGGCCAATCCGGGCGATCCGGTCACAATCTCGAGCATCATCGTGGGACAGCCGGTGGTTTTCCGGCTCGTACTGGATCGCGCGTCGCTCAATCCCGCGCAGCTCGACACGGTCAAGGTGACCATCACTTCGGCGAGCGGCGACCGCGAGCAGGTTACCATCAGCGAAACCGCCGCCGACAGCGGCGTGTTTTATGGCGCCATTCCAACCAGCGCGATCCCGCCGCAACCGAGGGATGGCGATTGCCGCCTCAGCATCTCGGGCGGTGACAAGGTCACCGTATCTTACAACGGCGCGAGCGGCGATGGTTCGGTCATCAAGACCGACGTCGACGTGCTTGCCGACCCCTATGGCCTTGTTTTCGATAGCGAGGATGCCGCCCCGATCGACGGCGCGCGGGTCACGCTGGTCGATGTCGCCACCGGCCAGCCGGCGCGGGTCTTCGCCGACGATGGTGTGACGAGCTGGCCTTCGACCATCGTCACCGGATCGGTGATCACCGATGGTGCCGGACGCACATGGCAGATGCCGGAGGGCGAATACCGCTTCCCGCTCGCCCCGCTTGGGACCTATCGGCTGGTCGTCATCCCGCCCGAACCCTATACCGCGCCATCGTCGCTCACGCCGAAGAATTTTGCCGGCCTGAGGCGCCCCGATGGGGGCGATTTGGTTATTTTGCCAGCATCGTATGGTGAAAGTCTGGCACTTTCGAGCCCGGCGCCGGTCCGTGTCGACATACCGGTGGACAGACCACCGGTTGCGGTCAGCCTCAGCAAAGTCGCCTCGCGCCAGATCGCCCAACCGGGCGATGCGGTGTTTTACACGATCACCGTGCGCAATACCGACACGGGGCGGGCGAAGCGGGGTGTCGTGCTGAGCGATACGCCTTCCGCGAACCTGCGTCTGCGCGTCGCCACGATCCGGATTGATGGCGCGAAGGCCGCAACGGACGCCGTGACGGTCGCGCCGGACGGCCGCACGATGACAATCGCCATCGGCACGATTGCGCCGGGCGCGACCCGCACCGTGACGTATGCCATGACCGTGCGCTCCGAGGCATCCGCAGGCAATGCACTTAACCGTATCGATGCGGTTGACGCTCGTGGATTAACCGCAACGGCGAGCGCGGCTGTCCGTATCGAACGCGACAACCTTGCTGCGACGATGACGCTGATCGGCCGTATCACGCTGGGCAGCTGCGACGTGCCGAACACGCGCAGCGCGCCGCGCCCCGGCATCGGCGGGGTCCGCCTCGTGCTCGAAGATGGCAGCTTCGCGGTCACCGATGCGGAAGGGCGCTATCACTTCGAAGCGCTGATGCCCGGCACGCATGTCGTTGAAGCACAAGCGGTTACGCTGCCCAAGGGCGGCAAGTTCGTGGACTGCACGCGCTCCACCCGCAGCGCCGGCAGCGCATCCAGCCGCTTTGTGATCGGCCAGGGCGGCAGCCTCGTCGTGGCCAATTTCGCCGCCACCGTGCCTGCCGAAACGCTGGCAGCGGCAGCGGCAGCAGCAGCTGCCAAGCCCGTCGCGGAGAGCGACCGCACAGCAGCGGGCGGCGATACCGACTGGATTGCCAAGGGCGATGGCCCCAACGAATTTGTCTTCCCGACAGCCGACTACAACCCCCGCGCGCCGACGACGCGCGTGGTGATCCGCCACCGCAAGGGGCAGACGGTGGCGCTGAAGATAGACGGCAAGCCGGTCGACAAGCTGGCGTTCGACGGCGCGCAGAGCTCGCCCGAGGGCTTTGCGATGAGCGTGTGGCGCGGCTTGCCCCTGCCCGGCGAGGACACCCGCTTCGATGCCGAAGTGCGCGATGCAAGCGGCAAGGTGGTGGAGACCTTGACGCGCACGGTGCACTTCGGTGCGACGCCGGCGAAAGTCGAACTCGTGCCCGAACGCACCCATCTTGTTGCGGACGGCGCAACGCGGCCCGTGGTTGCGGTGCGCGTGCTCGATCGCACCGGCCGCCCGGTTCATGCGGGCATTTCCGGCCCGATCACGCTCTCCGCGCCCTACGAAAGCGCGGCGGCGCTCGATGCCATGCAGAGCCGCGTGCTGTCCGGCCTGGACCGCGCGCCGCCGACGTGGATCGTCAAGGGCGATGACGGCGTTGCGCTGATCGAGCTTGCGCCGACCATGGTCAGCGGCAGCCTCGACCTCACTTTCCAGTTCACCGACCGCGAAGTGAAGCGCCAGCAGGTGCTCGAAACCTGGGTCGTGCCGGGCGAAGCGAAATGGACGCTCGTCGGCCTTGCCGAAGGCGCAGTGGGCGCGAAGACGATTGCCGATCACATGCAGCGGAGCGGCAAGTTCGACAGCGATCTGGGCAATCACGCCCGCGTGGCGTTCTATGCCAAGGGCCGGATCAAGGGCAAATGGCTGGCAACCGTGGCCTATGACAGCGCCAAGCAGCGCGCAGAGCAGCGCCTGCTCGGCGGGCTCGACCCCCGGGCCTACTACACCGTCTTCGCCGATGGATCGGATCGCCGCTTCGATGCCGCCAGCGTGAACAAGCTCTACGTCCGCATCGAGAGCGCCAAAGTGCGCGCGATGTTCGGCGATTTCGACACCGGCTTCGATCACACCCAGCTTGGCCGCTATCAGCGCACGATGACCGGCGTGAAGGCCGAGGCGCGCTTCGGCAAGATGCGCACCGAAGCCTATGCCGCCAAGGTCGCCACCACGCACCGCCGCGACCAGATCCCCGGCGGCGGCATCAGCGGGCCCTATCGCCTCTCCAGCCGCGCGATCGTGCCCAACAGCGAAACGGTGACGATCGAAGTGCGCGACCGCTTCCGGTCAGAAGTCGTGGTTTCGAGCCAGGTGATGACGCGCTTCCTCGATTACGACATCGATCTGCTGGCAGGCACGATCACTTTCAAACAGCCGGTGCTGAGCCGCGATGCCAACCTCAATCCGCAGCAGATCGTGGTCGACTATGAAATCGACACGCTGAACGGCGGGGCGTGGAATGCGGGTGCGCGGACGGAATGGCGCAACAAGTCGGAGAAGGTGCGCCTCGGCGCGACCGCGATCAGCGATGCATCGGCCAACACGGGCGCGGCGGTGATGCGCACCAATCTCGGCGCGGTGGATGCCAAGGTCTACATCGGCACCAAGACCGAGGTGCACGCCGAAGCGGCGATGAGCCATGCGACCGGCGGCAGCACCAAGGCTGCATGGCTGATCGAGGCCGAGCGCCATGACGCGCGGCTCGACGTGCTGGCCTATATCCGCTCGCTCGATGCCAATTTCGGCGTGGGGCAAGTGAGCATCGGTGAACTCGGCCGCCGCAAGATCGGCGTCGATACCCGCTACCGCCTGACCCAGAAGTGGCTGGTGAGCATGGCGGCGTGGCGCGACCAGTCGCTGATCGACGGTTCGCACCGCAGCGCGATCCAGCTGGGCACGACGTGGAACTCGGCCGGCACCGAAATGCGCCTCGGCATCGCGCGCTACAGCGAAACGCTGGCAGAGGGCGCCGCGGCCGGCCCCACCGGCGCGAAGGGCGGCAGCACCACGCTGATCGAGGCAGGCAGCACCAAGCGCCTGTTCGACAACAAGCTGGAACTGAACGCAGCCGGTTCGATCTCGATCGGCAGCCGCGACGCGACCTCGTATCAGGCGCCGCGCTACCGGATCGGTGTGCGCTATGCGATCACGCCCGATGTGCGCCTGATCAGCGATTACGAAATCGGAGCCGGCAGCCAGGGCGAGACGCGCACGCTGCGCGGCGGGCTGGAAGTGCAGCCGTGGACGGGCGCCAAGATCGCCACGGTGATCGGCCAGCAGGCAACCAAGGGCCTGGCCGCGACCGGTGAGCAGCAGGCGATCACCGAGCAAGGACGGCGCGCCTTCGCTGCCTACGGCCTCGCGCAGTCGCTGCCGATCAGCAAGGCCCTGACGCTCGACGCGACGATCGATGGCAACAAGGTGATCGGCGGCAAGAGCGCGCTCGCCACCAATGGCGGCACGGCGGTGGTCGGCGGGAGCAACCAGACCACGATTGCGGAGGACTTCACCGCCTACACGCTTGGCGCGACATGGCGCTCGGGCCGCTGGAGCGCGACCGCGCGGGCCGAGCTGCGCGATGGCGAGATTTCGAAGCGCAAGGGGCTCACCTTCGGCATGATCCGCCAGATGGGCGAAGGCAGCGTGGTGGGCGGCGCGGTGACCTTCTCCACGATGCGCGATGCGAGCGGCGCGACGAGCGAAGTGGGTAGCGCGGCGATCTCGATCGCGCACCGCCCGGCGACCTCGGCCTTCGCGTTCCTCAGCAAGATCGAATTCCGCAGCGACCGCATTTCGGGCGTGACCGCCGCAAACGGCAATGGCACCGGGGCGGCGACGGACGGCACCGCACTCACCGTCGATGGCAATGCCCGCTCGCGCCGGATCGTTGCCAGCTTCTCGGGCGATTGGGCACCCAATGGCCGGGTCGATGGGCAGATGGTCCAGCGCACGGAGCTCAGCGTGTTCGTCGCCGCGCGGCACAATCTCGATCGCTACCAGGGCTTTGACCTTGCCGGCACGACCGTGCTCGGCGGCGTCGATGCGCGGATCGGCATCGGCAAGCGCATCGAGGTTGGCGGCAGCGCCACGGTGCGCCGCAGCCTTTCCGATGGCACGACATCCTATGCGATCGGCCCGCAGATCGGCATCGTTCCGGCGGACAACGTGATGGTTGTGATCGGCTACAACCTGACCGGCTTCCGCGACCGCGATTTCGCCGCCGCGCGGAACACCTCCAAGGGCCTGTTCGCGACGATGCGGGTGAAGTTCGATTCGAACAGCCTCGCCGCGTTGGGGATCGGCCGGTAAGCATCTCCGTTAACGAACTAACTTAGCATGTTCCAACCGGGGACTGCGCCTTCCCGCGTATTGCCGCCGTGCCGGTACAAGTTTATCAACCATATCCTCGCTCCTCGTTTTGCGCAGGATTGGCTCGCTTGCACCGCGTTCGCATCGCCCCCCTGAACCGAACGATCCGCTGGATGGCGGCGGCCGTTCTGGGCGCGGGCCTTGCCGGTTTCTCGGCCCCTGCTCTCGCCGCTGCGCCTTCGGTCACGGTCAGCGCAGACCAGGCTTTGCGCTTTGGCAGTTTTTTTACCGATACGACCGGCACACGCACCGTTTCTGCAACCGGGTCGGTTACAGGTTCGGCCATCATTCCGCTTACAGGAACCTCACCCGGCCCGGCGCAGTTTACCGTCACCTACGATCGCGGTAACAATGCCAACACCAACTATTCGCTGCTGATCGCGGTGCTGGTTCCCGGCACGGCGAGCCAGGTAAGCGGCGGGGTAACCGGCACGATCGCCAGCTTCGATACCGACCTGCCGGGCGTGAATGCCCTGCTCCCCGGCCAGACGGCGCAAGTGACACTGACGGGCTGCCAGCGCCGGATCTGCAGCCGCACGTTCCGCGTTGGCGGCACGCTGCAGGTCGCGCGCACCTCGGGCGGCGCGCAGCTTGCGATTCCGGTGCCGATCGTCGTGACCCTGCTGGCCGAGTTGTGATGCGCGGCCGGCTCCTTCTAGCGGCTTTCGCCGCCGTGATCGGAACCCCGGCGCTGGCGGCCACCGGGCAAACCTCCACGGCGCTCGGGCAAGCGCAGGCGGTGATCGTCATGCCGATCATCGCCGTGCCGCTGAATGACCTCGATTTCGGCTCGCTCACGTCCTCGCGCACGGCCAGTGGGTCGGTCACCGTGGGGGCCGAAGGAGGCGCCACATACGCCGGGGGCACATCGCCGGCCTGCGCAGGCGGCGGTGCCTGCGCCGGAATCGCGCCGGCCCGCTTTCTTGTGAGCGGCGAGGCCGGCCGCAGCTACACCGTGAGCGCGCCTGCCGCGATCACGGCGACCGGGACGCTCCTGGGCGGCGGAAGCGCCCCTGCGCTCGCCATCGATTCGCTGAGCGTGCATCTGGATAGCCATGCCGGCAGCGTGACCAGCATGGGCCAGCTTGATGACAAGGGCGAGGATCGCATCGGCGTCGGCGGCCGGCTCAACGTGCCCGCTGGCACCGCAGCGGCGCACTACCGCGCCACGCTGACGATCATGGTCACCTACGGTTGACCGCGCGCCGTTGAGGCCGCTTGCGCCCCTTTTCGTGGCACTTACCTTTCATTAACCATACATACTTAGGAATTGTACGTATGAGGCCGCCGGGAAACCCCGGCCCCTCACGCCTCGCCGTATCTCCGGTGCGGGGCAAAGGGACCAGGAGTTCAACCGGTGAAGAAAGTTTTTCCCGCAGCGCTGATCACGCTTGCCACGGCGTGTCCGGCCTATGCCGGATCGGGCAACACGTCGACAGCAACCGGCACGGCGACGGCGACGATCGTCGCGCCGATCGTGCTGAACCATCCGGCTTCGGCCAGCCTCAATTTCGGCCGCTTCACGCGCGGCACCGGCGGCACTGTGACGGTGACGGCCACCGGCACCGGCTCGGTCGGCAGTGACGTGACGTTCGTTCCCGGCTCGACCACCGCGGCCGACAGCTTCACCGTTGCGGGGGATGCGAACCGTTCATACTCGATCGCCACGACCGGCGGCACCGTGAGCTCGGCCGGAACCAACCTTGCCTTTACCACCACGCCCTCGGCCGTGACCGGCACGCTCAGCGGCACCGGTACCGGCAGCTTCACGGTTGGCGGTACGCTCACCGTCACGGGTACGGCCCCGACCGGCGCCTATACCGGCACCTATTCGGCAACCGTCGCCTACAACTGATCCCCGCGCGGCAGTCCGCCTCGAAAGAGGCTGCACGGGGCGCAAAGGGTTAACGCGAAATCGGCATTTCTTACCAGGCGGCACGCGGTGGCGGAGCCGCCTGACTTGCATCGCGGGTCGGCACTCGATCGGCCAAATCATATTTGTTTTCAGTTTAATAGCCAGCGACACGCGGCACCGGAAATCGAGTCGGCAGCGCAGAATCTTTGCAAAAAGTTTCGCAGGCAAACGGTTTGTTAACCATCTTTCCTTAGGACATTTACCTATCAGGTCACGGGAAACCGAGAGCCCTGATGAAACCGCGTTTACCAGCTCCAAGACCGGGACGTTGCGGGGCGAAACTGAAATCAGGAGCATACGACGTGAAGAAGATCATTCTCGCCACTATCGGCATCCTCGCCACGGCGACCCCCGCCTTCGCCGGTTCGGGCAACCAGTCGACCGCCACCGGTACCGCGACTGCGACCATCGTTTCGCCGATCGTGCTGACCCACCCGGCTTCGGCCAGCCTGAACTTCGGCCGCTTCACCACCGGCACCGGCGGCAGCGTGACCGTGACCGCTGCGGGCGTCGGCTCGGTCGGCAGCGACGTGACCTTCGTGCCCGGCTCGACCAATTCGGCCGACCAGTTCACCGTTGCGGGCGATGCCAGCCGCTCGTTCTCGATCACGACCACCGGCGGCAACGTGACCTCGGGCGCCACCAACCTCGCCTTCACCACCACGGCTTCGGCCGCGACGGCTTCGCTCAGCACCACCGGCACCGCCAGCTTCACCGTCGGCGGCACGCTGACCGTGACCGGCACGGCGCCTGCAGGGGCCTACACCGGCACCTACTCCGCGACCGTCACCTACAACTGAGCCCGGGATTGCGCCGGCTGTCGTCTTGAGGGCGGCAGCCGGGCTCTCGTCGCACAATGTCCAGTCCAGGCCAGTTCATGACCCTTCGCATCCGCCCCTTTCTGACCGTATTGACCGTGCTCGCCGCGCCGCTCCCGGCTGCGAACCCGGCATTGGCGGCGCCTGGCGGAACGGCGACGATGACCGGAACGGCCAGCGCCACGGTGATCACCCCGATCAGCATCGTCGCCACAGCGCCCCTGCGCTTTGGCGTGATGGCCCGCCCCACTGCGGCGGGCACGGTAACCGTGAGCACGGCTGGAGTGGTCTCGACCAGCGGCGGCATGGTGGGCAACACCGCCATCGCCCAAGGCAGTTCGGGGCCCCAGGCCGGCAAGTTCCGCGTGACCGGCGAACCTGGCCGCCAGTTCTTCGTGACCCTGCCGGCGGCAGCGACAGTGACGCGCAGCGGCGGATCGATGACGATCACCTTGTTCACCGTTGGCGCGCTGACCGGATCGCCGGTTGGCACACTCGACATCGCGGTGGGCGGCACGCTTGCCGTGGGCGCGGCGCAGACTGTCGGCACTTACAACGGCACCTACCAGATCACCGCTTCCTACAACTGACGCCGCGCGAAACGCGCTGCCTTCCCACCGCCCGCGCCGCATCGGCCGCGGGCTTTTTTGCGTGCCCGGCGCCGCCAGAAGGCCGCGCCGGGCGGTCAGGTTACGCAAAAATCGCTGTCGGCAAAAAAATTTTCTCAATTTTTCCGTCACCTGGACGCCCCAGCGAGGTGCCTCGGCTTGGCCAGCGCATGCATGACTAAATGCAGATATTCAACTTGCAGCCGCTACTTGCTTGGTTAATTACGAATAAAGAGACATTACCAAGTGGTGTATATTCTCATTTTGGGACATATTCTAAGTAAAAATGCGAATAACTACCCATTAACTCGCCCCGAATACGTACGACTACGTACCGAATAACGGCGATCCAGCCCGAATTCGCAGTACCGCAGTTTGCTGTCGTGTCGCAGCCCAGGGGGGAGGCGCCACGGCCACTATTCGGGAGCATACACGTGAAGAAGATCATTCTCGCCTCGGCCATCGCCCTGATCTCGGCCACCCCGGCTTTCGCGGCTTCGGGCAACACCTCGAGCGCCACGGGCAGCGCCACCGCCACTGTCGTTGAACCCATCGTGCTCACCCACACCTCGGGCGCAGCCCTCGGCTTCGGCCGCTTCACCACCGGCACCGGCGGTTCGATCACCGTTTCGTCGGCGGGCGTGGGCTCGGTCGGCGGCGATGTCGCCTTCGTCCCGGGTTCGACCAACTCGGCCGACGCCTTCACCGTCACGGGTGATGCCAGCCGTTCGTTCTCGATCAGCACCGGTTCGGGCACCGTCACCGATGGCACCAACTCCATCGGCTTCACCACTGCGGCTTCGGCAGCGTCCGGCACGCTGAGCGCCGGCGGCACCGCCAGCTTCTCGGTCGGTGGTCAGCTGACTCTGGCCGGCACCGAACCGGCCGGCGCCTATGCCGGTTCGTACTCGGCGACCGTCACCTACAACTGATCGCACAGATCCGCGGGGGGCTGCCGATAGCGGCGGCCCCCGGCTTGTGCACTCCCTTTTCGGAACCCCTAGATGTCTTCGCCCGCGCGATTCCTGTCCGGAATGGCGGCCATGGCCTGCGCCTTGGCAGCCCTTTCCGGCACTGCGTTCGCAGCCCCGAGCAGCTCCACCGTGAGCGGCGCGGCGCAGGCGGTCATCCTCACGCCGCTGGCGATCGCGCCTATCGATGCCCTTTCCTTCGGGCAATTGACGCGTCCGACAGCAGCGGGAACCGTGGTCCTTTCACCTTCGGGCACGATCACCACCACGGGCGGCGTCATCACCAGCACGGCGATCGCGCAGACCGTGCGCCGGGGGCCCGGAACCTTTGCCGTCGTCGGTGAAGCGGGCCGCGCCTTCAGCGTCAATCTGCCCACGGTCGCCATCCTGCGCCAGGGCACGCGCAACATGCGCCTCAGCGCATTCCGCAGTAACTGGACCTCGGGCGACGTGTTGAGCCCCACGCGGACTTATGCGCTTTCGGTGGGCGCCACGCTCAATGTCGGGGCGAACCAGACCACCGGCACCTATACGGGCACTTACGTCGTAACTGTGACTTATCAGTAGTCTGCGATTGCCAGCGAATCAGGGATTCCCCATAAGGGCATTAACCTATTTCGCTGACCCGGGACGTACCACTTGCCATACATCGGACACCGCGGCCTTGCGGCAAAGCTGACGACCGCCGCGCTGGGCCTCAGTCTCGTTTTTGCGTTGCCTTCCAGTGCCTTTGCACAGGCGGCGAGCCAGGGCGACGAACCAGCAGACGCGCCGCCCGCCCCCGCTGCGCTGCCTGCCGGCGCGGTCGGCGGTATGGGCGACATTAACCTGTTCCCCAAACGCGTCGTCATCGACGACCGCACGCGCATCGCCAGCGTCGGGCTCTACAACCGCGCGGCCGCTGCCGGTGAGTACGAGATCACCGTGAGCGACATGGCGATGCAGCGCGACGGGCGGCTTGTCGATCTGGCGGCGGTGCAGGACGCGGCGGCACGTGATGCGGTCCACACCGCCAGCGGCTTCCTGCGCTGGTCCCCGCGCCATGTCGCGCTGCCGGCGAGCGAGGCACAGATGGTGCGGATCATGGCGCGCGTACCGCCCGATCTGCCACCGGGCGAATACCGCTCGCACTTTACCGTCGTCTCGGTCCCGCCCGAAACCGGGGGCACCAGCATCGACGAGGCGGCGGGCGCGGAGACCAACAACGGCATCGGCGTGCGCATCGTGCCGCGCTTCGGCATCTCGATCCCGGTGATCGTGCGCGTGGGGGAAACGACGCTGACGGCCGGCTTGAAGGACCTGAAGCTCTCGGCGCCGCCCGGCGGCCCCACAGCGCTTTCGCTCACCATCACGCGCGAAGGCACGCGGTCCGCTTTCGGCGACATCACGATCACCGCTCCGGGCGCGAAAAAGCCGGTGGCCGAGATCAAGGGCATCGGCGTCTACACCGAAATCGCCGAGCGCGCGGTGCAGGTGCTGATCGATCCCGCCACCGAGCCGCGCTTCATGGCGAAGGGAACGCGCTGGACGGTGAGCTATGTCGATGACGACATGTCACCCGGCAAAGTGCTCGCGCGTCAGGAATTCATCGTGCCGTGAAACCACGCGGGGGGGGCCAGCAACGCGGATCCTCCAGTTCGCTGCGGGTCGTGCTGGGCGCAACGCTCGCGCTCGCGGGAGATGCCGCGCGCCGTGAGCTGACGCCGCCGGAAGGCCCTGCCCCCGATCCCCCGCGCGAGGCTAAGAAGACCCGGCGCTTGGAAAAGCTGCCCGAACCGCGCTTTGCGGAAGCGACAACGCAGGCACCCAAGGCCAGGCCGGGACGGAAGGCCAGCCCGAAGCATGCGGGTGGGAAGCCGGTAGAGTTGGCACAGGCAGAGGCCGCTCCGCTTGCGTCCAGCCTCGCCGAACCTGCACCGCAGCCCGAAAGCGCGGGCGTGCTTTCGGCCGAGTTTCGCCGCGCGATTGCACCGGAGCCGGTGCCAGAGCCGGTGCTTGCGCCAAAGCCGCCCGCTGCCGCGCCCGCGCCGGTTGCCGAGCCGGTGCCGCCTGCAGCCGAACCTGCCGCTGCCTCACCGCCGGAACCGCCGCCAGCTGCCGCGCTTGTTGCTGCCGATCCGCTTCCTGCGCCAACCTTCGGTCCTCCGGCTGCTGCTGCGCCCGCGCCGCCGGTTGCCGAAACCGCCGCCGCTGATCCCGTAGCCGAACCTGCGGCGCTGGTTGCGTCTCCTGCACCCGTGCTCGCGCAGGCACCGGAAGCGCAGCCTGTCAGCAAAGCCCTGCCCCCTCAGCCGGAACCAGAACTTGCGCTTGCGCCTGAGCCGATCAAACCTGTGGCGGAGACGCGCACGGCCCAAACTGTGCCAATCCCGGCGCCGGAGGTCGCGACGACCGCCGCGCCGCAGCCCGCAAAGCTGGCTGCGCCAGAGCAGGCCGTGCTCCCGGCCCCGCCCGCCCCGCCTCCACCGCCCATAAAGCTCACAGAAGCGTTGCCGCGCCCTGCATTTGGCGGAGCTGAGCCTTCTTCAGCAGCTTCTGCCCCCTCACCGCTTCCCAACCTAGCCCCCGCGCCAACGCGCCTCGCTTATGCGCCAACCTCGCTGCCGCTGACGACCGTGGCGGCCGGCACGGCGCCCGCTGCCACGGCTCCCGCCAAGCCCGCCTCGCGCAGCTTTGCCGAAAGCCGCCGCGCCCTGCCGGAGCCTGCATTCGGCGCGCCGGCGGCGGCACCGAAGCCCGCCCTCACCGCGTCCCCACTGCGCGCCAATGTCACCAATCAGGCGGGGCTTGGCGCGGCTTCCACGGTGCCTGTAATCAGCGACGACGACGAACTGATCCTCCAGATCGAGACCGCGCAAGGCGAGATGAGCGACACGATTGTCGCCTATGGCCTGCGTCAGGGCGTCTATCTGCCGCTTGGTGCGCTGACCCGCTTTCTCGACCTGCCGGTCGCCGTCAGCGATGATGGTCATTACGCAAGCGGCTGGTTCCTGAATGAAAAGCGCACGGTCACGCTCAACCTGCGCGATGGCACGCTACTGGTTGCGGGCCAGCCGGTGCCGCTCGGCAAGGGCGATGCGGTTGCCTATGAAGGCGAGCTCTATCTGAAAGCCGAGCGCTTTTCCGATCTCTTCCCGCTCAATCTCAAGGTCGATCTGCGTGCCCAGACGATCGCGGTGAAGACGCGCGAGCCCTTCCCCTTCGAGGAGCGCCTGGCGCGCGAGGCCGACCGCGAGCGCCTTGCCTCGCGGTCCAATCGCGAAGGCCCGGCGCGCTTCCCGCGTGAGGAAACACCGTGGCGGGCGCTCTCGCTGCCCGTGGCAGAGACCGAGTTGCGCGCGCTGACCGACGATGATCTCGGCACGCGGCTGGAAGCCGACTTGCGCCTTGCCGGGGACTTCGCCTTCATGACCGCGCGCGCCTATGCCAGCGCTTCGACGCGCGACGGGCTGACGGCAGCGCGCCTCGAACTGGGGCGGCGCGATCCCGATGGCGATCTGCTGGGGCCGCTGAAGGCCACCGAGTTCCAGCTCGGCGATGTCGCCACCGGGGCGCTGCCCATCGGCCTGCGCGGGGTGAGCGGGCGCGGCGCCTTCGTGACCAACGCGCCGCTCGAGCAGGCCTCGATCTTCGATTCCGTCGATCTGCGCGGCGATCTGCTCGATGGCTATGAAGTGGAGCTCTATCGCAACAACGCGCTGATCGGATCGACTCGCATGCCGGTAAACGGGCAGTACGCCTTCCTGCAAGTGCCGGTCGATTTCGGGCTCAACGTGTTCCGCCTCGTGTTCTACGGGCCGCAGGGCCAGCGCCGCGAAGTGGTGCGCAAGATCAGCGTGGGCGATGGCCGCCTCGCACCGGGGCAGTTCATTTACAGCGTGGGCGCGGCGCAGAAGGACGTGAACCTGTTCGGTGTGCGCGGCCCCCGCTTCAGCCCGGCCCCCGATTTCGGCGCGTGGCGCGCAACGGCGGAACTGGGGTACGGCATTTCGCGCGCGATCACCGCCACGATGGGTGCAGCGACATGGGACAGCGGCAGCAAGCAGCGCTGGCTGGCAGCAGCCGGGCTCAGAAGCGGGATCGGCGCAACGGCCTTGCGGCTCGACCTCGGCGTGCAGGACGGCGGGGGCACGACGATCGAAGTGGGCCTTGGCGGAAAGCTCTTCGGTCTGGCCTACAGCGCAACCCACGCTGAATACGGCGGCGGCGCGATCGACGAGGTGCGCGCCTTCACCGCCGATCCGCTGCGCCGCGCAAGCGAGCTAAATCTCAACACGTCGCTCCATTTCGGATCGGGCACCAATGCGCATGTCATGCCGATCACCAGCCAGGTGCGGCGGATCGAATATGCTGATGGCCGCCGCCAGACCGATGCGGCGCTGCGCACCACGCTGCCGCTGGGCGGCGTGCTGCTGTCCAATACCTTCGACTTCAACCGGGTCAGCGCGCCGACCACGCCGAGCAGCAGCCGCCTGATCGGCAACTTCGATCTCGCCACGCTATCCGGCTCGAAGATGCGCTATCGCGCCAGCCTCGGCTATGGCCTTGTGCCCACGCTCAACCTGCAATCGGTAACGCTGGAGGCCGACCGGCGCTTTGGCGAAAACACGCTGGTGCGCGGCGGGGTGACGCATACGCTGGCAGACCACCAGACCACGCTGGCGCTTTCGGCGATCCGCCGTGTAGGCCCGGTGAACGTCGCGCTCGATGGCTCGTACGGCTTTCCCAAGCGCAACTTCTCGCTCGCCCTGCGCGTGGGCCTGAGCTTCGGGCGCAATCCGCTTTCGGGCCGCGGCTTCATCGCCCGCCCGGGCCTGACCAGCGGCGGCGCGGCGGCGCTGACTGCCTTTGCCGACGCCAATGCCAACGGCGTGCGCGATCCCGGCGAAGGACCGGTCGAGGGCGTCACCTTCCTGTCCGGCACGAACGAGAGCCGCACCGATGCGCAAGGCCGCGCCTTCATCCCCGGACTGGGCGACGGCGCGCGCGCCTCGATCCGGGTGGACAGCGATTCCATGCCCGATATCGCGCTCGCCCCCTCGCGCGCAGGGATCGAACTTGTGCCGCGACCGGGGCGCATCCACACCAGCGATTTCGCGATCGTTACCTTGAGCGACATCGAGGGCACGGCCTATTTCCGCGCCGAATCCGGCACGCGCGCCGTCTCGCGGCTCCAGTTGCGGCTGCTCCGGCCGGATGGCAGCCTTGCCGCAAGGGCGCGCAGCGAATCCGATGGCTTCTTCCTGTTCGAGCGCCTGCCTGCGGGCGAATACCGCCTCGAACTCGATCCGCAGCAGGCGGCCTCGCTCAAGATCAGGCTGGAAGTCCCGGTCATGCTCACGCTTGGCGGCAAATCGAGCGTGCTGCGCCAATCGATCTATGTGAAATCGGCGAACTAGCCTTCCCCAGTCGGTAAATTTCTCTACCGTTCCGCTTGATGCACACCGGTCCTGAATTCCCGCCTCACCACCAGCCCAAGCGCGTGCTGAGCACCACGGCCGCCGCTGCGGTGGTCATGGGCATGGTCATCGGGGCGGGGATCTTCCGCACGCCGCAACTGGTGGCGCAAAGCCTTGGCGGCGAAGGCGCGCTGATGCTGGCCTGGGCGCTGGGCGGGATCTTCGCGCTGATCGGCGCGCTTTGCTATGCCGAGCTTTCCGCCGCCTACCCGGATACCGGCGGCGATTACCGCTTCCTGCGCGAGGCGTTCGGCGGCGACGTCGCGTGGCTCTTTGCGTGGTCGCGCTTTGCGGTGATCTTTTCCGCCTCGGGCGCGCTGCTCTCCTTCGTCGGGATCGACTACCTCGCCGAACTGGTGCCGATGGGCACCTTCACGCGCGCGCTGGTGGCGGGCAGCATGGTGATCCTGCTCACCGCGCTCAACCTGCGCGGGGTGCAGACGGGTACGCGCGCGCAGATCGCGATGGTGGCGATGGACGTCGCGGCGCTGCTGGCACTGGGCGGCGCGGCGCTGTGGCTGGCCTATTGGGGCGTAGCGCCGCAGCAGGTTGCAGCGACCGCGCCCGCCCCGGTCACGCTTGCGGCTTTCGGACAATCGATGGTGTTCATCATGCTGGCCTATGGCGGCTTCAACGATGCCTCGACACTTTCCGCCGAAGTCCGCACACCCGCTGACATGACCCGCGCCCTTTTCGGCGGCATGGTGCTGATCACCGCGCTCTACATGATCGCCAACTGGGCCTATGTGCGCGGGCTGGGCATGGCTGGCCTTGCCAGCAGCGAAGCCCCCGCCGCCGCGCTGATGGCGCGTGCCTTCGGATCGGCGGGCGAAGCCGTAATCGTGGTCTGCGTCGCCGTGGCCGCCTTCTCGGTGCTCAATGCGCTGATCATCGTCGGCGGCCGCACGCTCTACACCGCCGCCGAAGACGAACCCGCGCTCGCCGCCCTCGCGCAGTGGGACCAGAGCAAGGGCGTGCCGCGCGCGGCGATCCTGGTGCAGACCGCGGTCGAACTGGCGCTGATCGCCTGGGGCGCGGCGTCAGGCCGGGGCTTTGCGACGATGGTCGACTACCTCTCGCCGATCTACTGGCTGTTCCTCACCATGAGCGGGCTTGCCGTGGTGATCCTGCGCCGCCGCCAGCCGCAGGTGGAGCGCCCCTACAAAGTGCCGCTCTACCCGGTCCTGCCCCTCATTTTTGCCGCAGCCTGCGCGGGCGTGCTCTACAGCAGCGTGGTCTATGTCGGCTGGTCGGGCTGCCTGATCAGCTTCGGCATGCTCGCGCTTGGCTTCCTTGTGCGCACCGGGCTGCGGATGACCGTGAAGGGCTGAGCCGCAGTGCGGTGAACCGAGATTGCCCGGCGGCGCGAGTGACCTGCTGGACAAGTGCCAAGTGTCAGGGTCGATGACGGGGGCTCAATCGAGGCCCCATTCCGGAATGAAGCGCGATTGCGGAAAGACCGCGCACGCGGCATCGCGCATCGCGCGCCACTGGGCCGGCGAATAGCGCCGCGAAAGGTGCAGCAGGGTGTAACAACCCACGCCTGCCATGCGGGCAAGCTCGGCAATCTCCGTCACGGTTGAATGATCGTACCTGCGGGCAAGTTCGATATCCTCGGGCGTGTACTGCGCTTCGGCATAGAGCGTGCCGACCCCGGCAAGCAGCGGGGCGAGCCGCGCGCGCTCGCCCGCATCGGCGCGGAAATCGGTCATGTAGGCGGCGCAGTCGCCGGGCATGGCGGTGATGACCTGCTCCCGCAAGGTAGCGGCATCGCGTTCGGCCCCGCCGATCTTGACAGTGCGCACCCCCGGATCCTTGAGCGCGGCGAGCCACGGCCCCGGCGCCAACCCCAGCGCCTTCACCGCCGCCATATCGACAGCGGTGCGATCCGGCTCGCGCACCACATAGCCCAGGCTCGTGCCGTGATGGCGCAGCGAAAGCGCGGTGACCGAGGCCTCGGGGGTCGCCAGCACCGGTCCTTCCAGCTTGCGACACGGCCCCTCATGCATCACCGCGAAGGCTTCGTGCGCCTCGAACCGGAAGGTGTGGACTTCCGCTTCCCCGATATCGTGGACATGCCACGTCGCCGAAAGCTCGCTCGCATGGTTCCACCAGAACCCCTGAAAGCGGTGGTGAAGAATGCGCGCGGTCCCCGGCGGGCCCCAGATGTGGTTCTCCACCTCGCCGCGCTGGAAGTTCATGCGAAAGAACGCATCGAACCCGGTGATGTGGTCCATGTGGAGGTGGCTGAGGAAGAGGTGATCGATCGCGCGAATCTCGCCCGGCGATAGCGCCGCCAGGGTATCCGCGCCGCAATCGAACAACAGGCGGCTGCGGCTCTGCCCGCCGTCGGCAGTGACGAGCAGGGCGTTGTCATTCGGCGGAGTGCCGAGGATGCGCACATCAAGCATGGCCGGAGACCTGATCCCAATCGAGCCCGAAGCGGACCAGATATTTGCGCAGCCGGTCGGCATCGTTGGTGCTGGCGCGGCGCGTGCGTGAGGCCGCAAACAGCCGGCGGCCTGCTTCCGAAAGCGAGCGGCTGGCGCGGCATTCCGCCACGACATGCGCGAGTTGCACCCGGTCAAACGGATCGATTGCGGCAAGGGCTTCGGCATCGAGCAAGGCACAAAGCCCATCGTCCCCACCAGCACCGCTGCCCCACAGGCGTTGCAGCCGCGCGATCTCGGTCGCCACCACATCGCTGTCGATCCGGCCCTTGGGGGAGAAGGTCGCCATGCGCGTCACGCTGGCGGCAAGATCGCGGAAATTGCCCGGCCAGCGCGCCGCCGGGCTCATCGCGAAGGCGAGGTAGCGTTCGCGGGCTTCCTTGTTGAACATCACCCGCTCGCCCTCGCGTTCGGCATGGCGATCGAGTTCGTAATCGAGGTTCGGCGCAATGTCCTCGCGCCGGTCGGCAAGCCCCGGCAGCGCGAAAGTCCACAAGTTGAGCCGGGCGAACAGGTCTTCGCGGAACGTGCCATCGGCCACGCAGCGCGCCAGATCGCGATTGGTACCGGCGATCAGCTGGAAATCGCTTTGCGCCTCGCGGTCGGCACCCACCGGGAGGAAGCGTTTGTCCTCGATCGCGCGCAGGATCATCGCCTGCTCGTCAAGCCCGAGTTCGCCGATCTCGTCGAGGAACAGCATGCCGCCATCGGCGGTGCGCAGCAGGCCCGGCCGATCCGCCGCCGCGCCAGTGAAGGCGCCCTTGCGGTGGCCGAACAGCGCCGACATCGCGCTGTCGCCGCGCAGGGTCGCGCAGTTGACCTCGACGAACTGGCCGCTGACCTGCCGCTTCAGCTTCTTCAGCTCGAAGATGCGGCGGGCGAGCTGGCTCTTGCCGGCGCCGGTCGGACCCATCAGCAGCATCGGCGCGCGGGTGCGGCCGGCGACCTGCTCGATCTCGTCTATCATCGTGTTGAACGCGGCATTGCGCGTCTCTATGCCGGACTTGAGGAACGAAGTGCTGGCCTGCGCTTCGCTGGCAAAGCGCGTGGCGATGCTGTCATAGCGCGAGAGATCGAGATCGATCACGCTCCACTTGCCCACCGCATCGGGGCCGCCGCGCTGCGGCTGGGTCTGCAGCAGGCGGCCCGGCAGATAGTGAGCCTCAGTCAGCAGGAACAGGCAAATCTGCGCGACGTGGGTGCCGGTGGTGATGTGGACAAGCACGTCCTCGGTATCGGGATCGAACGGCTGCGCGCGCGCGAAATCGAGCAGCTTGCCGTAAACTTCCTCGAAATCCCAAGCATCGGTGAAGTCGATCACATGCCGCTCGACCTGCGTTTCAGGCGAGACCGAGGCGATATCCTCGCTCACCAGTTCGGCGAGGCGGCGGTGGAGCGAGCCGTGGATCATGAGGAAGCGGTCGACCCGCAGGTCCTCGTGCATGCATAGCCCCACCGAGGGCCGCCACTTCATCCAGCGCGAAGGGCCGAACTTGGCAGCATCGAGGGTCGAGCCGAGGAATCCGATGACGGTGGTTGGCTTCATGCGCTGAATCTATAACTGCTTATACCACGATATACAAATTGGCACACGCCTTGCGGAAGCGGCGCGCGTGCTGCCAAGCCGGGTTTCAGAATAACTATAATATTAACAGCATCTTACCACTTTTCTTCGATCTCAACGATCAAACTGGCACGCCCTCTGCAGAAGCATTGGTGTCGGGTCGGTCGAACAGCCCGGCGCACGCGGAACCGAGGGGCGGCCGGAATGGGCCGGCCGCCCCCAAGGTCCGGACTTTCCGGAGTTGGACGATGGCCAACAAGAACCTTTTTGCTTCGGCGCTCTCGCGGTTTCTGCCGCGCGCCGACACGATCAACCAGGCGGGCGGATCTGCCTATGCCTACGGCTCTGAAGCGAAGCTCGCGCAGCTGGCCGTGACCGGCACGCTGGCCGACGGCTTCTATGGCAGCGCGGAAACGCAGCTGGCTGATGTCGTGCTGGCCGCGAAGGACGTCGATCCCGAGTGGGTCGCCAAATGCGCGGTCTATTCCCGCCAGTCGGGCGCGATGAAGGATATGCCGGCCTTGCTGGCCGCCTATCTCACCGTCGCGGATCCCGATCTTGCGGTGCGCGTCTTCCGGCGCGTGATCGATAACGGCCGCATGCTGCGCACCTTTGTGCAGATCATGCGCTCGGGTCAGGTCGGGCGGGCCTCGCTCGGTTCGCGGCCCAAGCGGCTGGTGCGCGAATGGCTGGAGACGGCATCGACGGCGCAGCTGATGCAGGCGGCGACGGGGAACGATCCGAGCCTGGCGGACATCGTCAAGATGGTCCACCCGGCCCCGGCCACGCCCGAGCGGCGCGCGTTCTATGGCTGGCTGATCGGCAAGCCTTACGACGTGGCCGCGCTGCCGGCGGAAATCGCGGCGTTCGAGGCCTGGAAGCGGGCGCCGGACGGCGAGCTGCCCCCGGTGCCGTTCGAATGGCTGACCGCTTTCCCGCTTGTCGCGGAGCAGTGGGGCGCGCTTTCGGCTCGCATGGGCTGGCAGGCGCTGCGGATGAACCTCAACACGCTGGCGCGCCACGGTGCGTTCGGCGTCACGGGGGTCACCGAAGCGGTAGCGACCCGGCTGTCCGATCCGGCAGCGATCGCCCGCGCGCGTCCGATGCCTTACCAGTTGATGGTGGCCTTGGACCAGGTGGGAGACGGTGTGCCGCTGGCGGTGCAGGCAGCGCTCGAAAGCGCGCTGGAGGCATCCCTGGCTGGGGTGCCGAAGCTCGAAGGCCAGGTCGTTGTCTGCCCGGACGTTTCGGGTTCGATGCGCTCGCCGGCAACGGGTGTCCGCAAGGGTGCCACATCCAAGGTGCGCTGCATCGACATTGCTGCGCTGGTCGCCGCCGCCGTGCTGCGCCGGAACAGCAATGCCCGGGTGATTCCGTTCGAATGCGATGTGGTCGATCTGAAGCTCGATCCCCATGCCCGCGTGGCCGTGAATGCGGCGAAGCTGGCGGCGGTGGGTGGCGGCGGGACCAACGTCTCGGCACCGCTCGCGCTCCTCAACCGGGAGCGGGCGCAGGTCGATACGGTCGTGATCGTCTCGGACAACGAATCCTGGGTCGATGCCAGGCGGCATGGCGCTACGGCGACGATGAGCGAGTGGAACAAGCTGAAAGCCCGCAATCCGGGCGCGAAGCTGATCTGCATCGACATCCAGCCTTATGGCTCCACGCAGGCAAAAGACCGGGCGGATATCATGAATGTCGGTGGCTTCACCGATGCGGTGTTCGATGCAGTGGCGCGCTTTGCAAAAGGCGAGACGCGCGACTGGATCGGGATCGTCCAGAATACGGAGGTTTGAAGAAGCGGGTCACGGCGAATGCCGGAAGGACTACATGGGATTTGTGGGTCGCGGGTTCGAGTCCCGCCTGCCTTTCGGGGCGGTAGCTCAGTCGGATAGAGCAACAAACGCCGCGAGGCGGTCGTCTTTCCAATCCTTGTCGCCGTGACCCTTAGCAAGTTTCAGGAATTGCCGTGGCGAATGCCGGTGGGACTACATCCCATTGCCAGGTCCGACGAGTAAAGCGCCCGCAGCCAGCAATGGCCAAGGGAGATGCGGGTTCGAAGCCCGCCATGGGAATGTAGCTTAAGGACCGCGTCTCGCCATCCTTCTTCGCCACGGCAAACAGCAATTCACGGCGAATGCCGGGCAAGGACTACATCCTTCAACGATGCAGGCGCGGGTTCGAATCCTGCCGGGTCCACTATCTGCGGGCCTGTAGCTTAGCGGAAGAGCGGCGCCCCCTCGGGGGCATGTCTTTCCCACACCTCGTCGCCGTGAACCCTTTTCAAGCGCTGGCGAATGCCGGCGGGACTACATGGTTGGAGGCCGAAAGGCCGAGCGGTTCGAATCCGCCCCGGAGCGATCCGGGATGTCTCGCCAAACCTTGTCGCCAGCACCATGATGCAAGCAAAGGAGGTCCACCGTGGCCGATACGACTTTTGAATTCCAGCATGTGCCCGGCGGGGTGCCGATCAAGATGTGGACGCGCGGCGTGCCGGTCGATGACAAGGCGCGCGAGCAGCTGGCGCGGGCGGCGAAGATGCCGTTCGTGTTCAAGCATGTCGCGGCCATGCCCGATGTGCATGTGGGGATCGGCGCGACTGTGGGATCGGTGATCCCGACCAAGGGTGCGGTGATTCCGGCGGCGGTGGGCGTGGACATTGGCTGCGGCATGATGGCCGCGCGCACTTCGCTCATGGCGCATGACTTGCCTGACAGCCTGGAGGGTATCCGCTCTGCCATCGAGCAGGCGGTGCCGCATGGGCGCAGCGTGGGGCGCGGGCAGCGCGATCATGGTTCGTGGGGTTCGCCCCCGCCGGCGATCGTCGAGGCCTGGGCGGTGCTTGCGCAGCGGTTCGAGGCGATTTGTGCCAAGTTCCCGCGGCTGAAGAACACCAACAACCTCACGCACCTCGGCACTCTCGGCACGGGCAACCACTTCATCGAGCTGTGCCTTGATACCGAAGGGCGCGTCTGGGTGATGCTCCATTCCGGCTCGCGCGGGGTGGGCAATGCCATCGGCACGTTCTTCATCGAGCTGGCCAAGCAGGACATCCGCAAGTGGCATATCAACCTGCCCGACGAGGACCTCGCCTACTTCCCGGAAGGGACCGACCACTTCGACGACTATGTCGAGGCGGTGGGCTGGGCTCAGGACTTCGCCGCGCTCAACCGGCGCATGATGATGGCAAACGTCATCGCGGCGCTGCGGGCGAAGATTGCCAAGCCCTTCGATGCGGAGATGGAAGCGGTGAACTGCCATCACAACTACGTGACGCGCGAAAACCACTTCGGCGAGAACGTGCTCGTGACCCGCAAAGGCGCGGTGCGTGCGGCCAAGGGCGTGTTGGGGATCATCCCGGGCTCGATGGGGGCGAAAAGCTTCATCGTGCGCGGGCTGGGCAACCCGGAAAGCTTCGACAGCTGCAGCCACGGCGCGGGGCGGGTGATGAGCCGGACCCAGGCCAAGAAGCTGGTGAGCCTCGATGAGCATATCGCCGATACCGAGGGCGTGGAGTGCCGCAAGGACGCGGGCGTAATCGATGAAACGCCCCGCGCCTACAAGCCGATCGAAGCCGTGATGGCCGCGCAGGCCGATCTGGTGGAGATCGTGCATACACTGAAGCAGGTGGTCTGCGTGAAGGGGTGATCCCCTTCACGCGGATCGCCCCAAACTGAATGACCGAACAATGATCACCATCGATGGATCGGAAGGCGAAGGCGGGGGGCAGATGGTGCGCAATTCCTGCGCGCTTTCGCTCGTTACCGGCGAACCTTTCCGGATCGAAAACATCCGCGCCAAGCGCTCCAAGCCCGGCCTCATGCGCCAGCACGTGACCGCGGTGGAGGCAGCCGCCGTCATCTCGGGTTCGGAATGCACCGGCCTCGCGGTCGGCGGGAGCGAGCTCACGTTCCGTCCGGGGCAAGTCGTGCCGGGCGAGTATCACTTCGCTGTCGGCACAGCGGGGTCGACCGGGCTTGTCCTGCAGACGGTGCTGATGCCGCTGGTGCTGGCGAACGCGCCCTCGCGCCTCGTGCTTGAGGGCGGCACGCACAACATGCTCGCGCCGCCGTTCGATTTCATCGAGCGCGCGTTCCTGCCGATCATCAACCGGATGGGGCCGCAAGTCTCGGCACGCCTCGTGCGCCACGGGTTCTACCCGCGCGGCGGCGGGCGGATCGAGGTGGACATCGCCCCTGCCCCGCTCTTGCCGCTGACCTGCACCACGCGCGGGCCGCGCACCGGCGAGGCCGCGCAAGTCGTGGTCTCCGGCCTGCCGTTCGCGATTGCCGAGCGGATGCTGGCACGGGTCCGGCGCGATCTTCCGGACTGGCCGGAAAGCGCCTTCACGCTGCGCCAGCTGCCCGCCGATCAGGGGCCGGGCGTGATCCTGATGCTGGAGGCGCAGCACAGCGAGGTGACCGAACTGGTCAGCGGCTTCGGCCAGCTCGGCGTGCCTGGCGAGCGCCTCGCCCGCACTTCAGCCGCGCGGATAAACGGCTATCTCGAAGCCTCTGCGTTCGCGGGGCCGTATCTTGCCGATCAGTTGATCCTGCCCCTCGCGCTGGCAGGCGGCGGTGCGTTCTCGACCGTGAAGCCGAGCCAGCACCTGCTGACCGCGATCGACATCGCGCAGCGCTTCACCGGGCGCCGGATCACCATCGAGCAGGCACCGGGCGGGGAGCATCAGGTCACCTTCGGCTAGGCGACCTGAAGCCGCGTCCCGCCACACCGCCCCGCTAAACCGCCCGCGCGCGCACCTCGTCAAAGCTGTGCCGCACAAGCATGGCCCCATCGCGCCAGACGGGGCGGAGCAGGTTGTCCGCCTCCGCCACCTCGTCCATCCGGCGTGCGGCGGGGCGGCCGTGCTCCATCACCACCGCCTGCCGCCCCGCCTTGCTCGCCTTGGCAAGGTCGGTGGCGGGCGCTTTGGCCACATCGTTCCACACGCCGTCCGCATCGCGCATGGCATTGGCTTTCATGGCAAACCGCAGCGTATCGCGGTTGACCTGCTGGAGCAGACCGCCGCCCATGCCGAAGGCAATATTGTCGATGGCAAAGCCTTCCGCGATCAGCCGGTCGATCAACCGGGCGATGCTGGCGGGGGTCATCCCGTCGCCCTGGATCACGCGGACATGCGGATCGAGCACGCGATAGCCCTTGGCATTCACGGTGCCGCCGAAGGCCTCCCATAGCGTCCTGATCGCGCGCACCGGGGTCTCCACCGGATCGCCGCTATCGGGGCGCACCACCAGCGTGCCCTTGCGGGTGAGCACCTTGCCGCGCAGCGTACCGCCCCAGATGCCGGTGAGCGCGGCATCGAGATCGTAGCTGTCCGAGACGACGGCCACCAGCTTGCCCTCGCCATCGAAGGCATCGAGCATGTTGGCATAGGCCGCTTCTTCGCGCGCCTTGCCCCAACTGGTCATCGTGCTGTGCTCGGCGGCGGGGATGGAAAATCCCGCCATGTCCGCACCGTAGTAGCGCCGCGCCGCGATGAGCCCCTCCATCGTATCGGTGCCCATGAAGTTCACGAGATGCGCCATGCCGCCCAGGCCCGCGCTCTCGCCGCTGCTGGTGCCGCGCGCGCCGAAATCGTGGAGCTTGAAGGGCAATTGGCCCTCCACATCCTCGCTCGTGCGCTCCAGCCCCGCGCGAATGATCAGGCGGCACTGGCGGCTGAGCGTGGCGACCGTGGTTGGATACCAGACCGCGCGCAGCAGCGCCGTTTCGATGAAGGTGGCGAGCCACGGCAGCCGCGCGTCGGTCGTCTCCACCTGCACCAGCGGCACGCTGGTCGGCACGATCATGCCTTCGGGCAGCGCGCGGATCGCGATGGGCAGATAGCCGCCGTGCTCCGCCAGCACGATCTCCCAGCCCGCACGGTTGAACGGCACGCCATGCGCCGCGCAGACCGCCTCGGCCTCGTCAATATCCGCAGCCGTGATCGGGCGCGCCAGATAGTCCATGAGGAACGGCTGCAGGCCGAAGAACACCACGTCATCAGCAAAGTCGTTGGGCCGCGCCTCGATATATGCGCTGATCGCGCGCGCTTCGGGCGGGTATTGCAGGTAATGGCTGTGCTTGTAGCTGTCGGTGGCCAGGATCAGGTTGGTCATGATGTGAACTCCTCACATGGTCGCGCCGGATGCAGGGCTCCCCTGCGCGGCGGGCAGATATTCTTTCGTCAGGCCCTCAAAGGTCGGCCATCTGCTCGATGATGGCCCAGTGGTCCTCGAACAGCATGTCCGGGCTGAGATCGCCGAGGCGGTACCACTGCGCGTGCGCGGCATCGTCGCCGCCCTTCACGCTGAACAGCTTGCGCCGTTCGGGCAGGCGGAACAGGAACGCATGGGTGATGATGCGCCCCCGCAAACTGCGGCCCGGCGCATCGAACACCCGTGTGCGCGCGTCCTCGATGAAGCTGGCGAGCATGGCAGGTGGGATCTGGCCCTTGCCGTCGCTGATCGCGGTTTCCTCGCGCAGTTCGCGGATCGCGGCATCACGGATGCGCTCGGCCGGATTGACGAAGCCGCCCGGCAGCGCAAGCAGCCCCTTGCCCGGCGCGCGCCCCCGTTCGACGAGCAGGATATGGCCCGACTGGACCACGACCGCATCGGCGGTGACGAAAGGCCCCCTGCCCCACTGCGCGGGATAGGCTGCGAGGTATTCAGCTTCCTCCAGCAGGGCCTTGAAGGGCTCGCCCAGCATGAACGCCCGCAGGAACTCCGCCACGCCTGCCGAAAGGATCGTCTGCGGCACTTCGGGAAGGCGCTGGAAATAGCGCTGCCGCACGTCGCTGGATGAGAAGGTGCCGTACTGGCTCTCGACCTGCAGGTTCTCCCATTCGGGGAAAAGCTTGAGGTAGTAGGACGAGGCATCCTTGCCATAGCCCGCCAGCGCCACGCGGAAATCCTTGAGTCCGTGGTTCTGGAAACCCTGGCGGTTGCCGTGTTCCAGCACCAGTTCGCGCACCTTGCGCTGCACCTGCGTGACCCACGCGGTATCCGAATAGAGATGATCGGCGATCGGCGCGATGATCAGACGGCCCATCGCCACTTCATGCCGGAAGGCGGAGCGCAACATCGCCTCGCGCTCTGCATAAGTGAAAGGGTTGCGCGGATCGCGCGCCTGTGCGGCCGATCCGACCAGCACGATCAGCCGCTCGACTTGATCGAGCGCGCGGGCAATCACATGTTCGTGGCCGATGTGCAGGGGCTGAAAGCGCCCGATGAAGACGCCGAAATCGAAACTGTGCATGTTCGAGGCTCCCTCGAAATAAAGAGCAAGCCGGACTCCCCGACTCGCTAAGTTAGCTTATTTGCAGTTTACATATATCCTGTCAATGTGTAACCTTGATTCATGACCCAAGCCCCCGTGGCCGTAACTGTCGATCTCGTACTGATGACCGTGGCAGACGGGCGGCTCGCCGTCCTGCTCCAGCGGCGCAGCAGCGAACCGTTCGCCGGCTGCCCCGCCCTGCCCGGTGGCTTCGTCCAGCCGCACGAAAAGCTGGATGATGCCGCGCGGCGGGTCCTGATCGAAAAGGCGGGCTTTGCGGCGGGCGATGGTGCGTGGCTGGAGCAGCTTTACACCTTCGGCGATCCGCAGCGCGATCCGCGCATGCGCACGGTGAGCGTCGCCTATTTCGCATTGCTCCCGCACGCGCGGCTTGCCGAGGCAGTGGCGGCGCGCACGGACCTTTCGCTTGCGCCGGTCGGCGAGGCGGACGCACCGCTTGCGTTCGATCATGCCCTGATCGTGCAAACCGCGCATGAGCGGCTGCGCGGCAAGCTGGGCTATTCGCCGGTCGCCCTCGCACTCCTGCCCGAACGGTTCGCCCTGCGCGATCTGCAGACCGTGCATGAAGCTATCATTGGCACCCGCTTCAAGAAGCCCGCCTTCCGCAGGCGCATGCTCGATACGGGCTGGATCGAGCCGACCGGGCAACGCGAAACGGCATCGGCGTTCCGCCCGGCGGAGCTCTATCGGAAGCGGCATCACGCCCCCGGCGAAGCGGACGAAGTCACGCCAGCAACGGAATAGCCGAACGCTGCTGGCGGGCGATCAAGAGAGCATAGGCGGCAGCCAGCAGCGCCTCGGCGCTGCTGTCCTTGCGCAGCAATTCCGCCAGAACCGGCATTCCGAAGGAATCGAGCCGACCTGCATGCGCGGCGCGGGCACTTTCCAGCATGGCCTGCAGGCCGGGGCCCGCTTCGAGGCGGTCGATCAGGTGCTGCCACGCCGCATCGAGCGCGCTCTGCGTGCCGTCTCGCGGCAGGCGCGTGAAGGTTCGGCTCCCCGACCGGCGCTGGCGCAACCGCGCGAGCCAACTTTGCTCTGCGATCCTGCCTGTCCAACCCGGCTTCCGCCACAGCGTGAGATCGACCGGATGACCCTCACCGATCAACGTGATCGGGGTGAGCGCCAGCCCCTGCCGCTCGCGGCTGATCTTCACCAGCACCAGCCCCTGCCAGCCGCGACTGACCGTGGCCTCCAGCGCTTCAATCGCGGTGTCAGCCTGCTCATCGTGATCCAGCGTCAGGGCCAGCCATGCGCCGGTCTCGTCCATCACCGGCCAGACCAGTTGCTGCGCGAAATCATCGAAAAAGGGCGCGGCTGTCCGCGCTGGCGCCAGCAGGCAGGCGGCGGGACCGCGCCCGGCATCGAGCCCCAGCCCGGATTGCGCCTGATGCACCCCGCGCAAATCGGCCCATGTGCGCACCGTGCCTGGCAGATCGGCGGTCGGCGCGGCGCGCGCCTCGACAATCGCGGCGCGCGCCGCAGCGGGTGCGGAAAGGCGGCCATCGGGCGAGATGTTCGCGCCTTCCAGCGCCAGCCGGGCATGGGCCAGCGTGGCGAGCGGCCCCGCCTGCCACATCGCCTGATGGTGCCATGCATCACCGGGCATGAATTGCGGATCCTGCCCGGGCCCGCGCGCAAGGCTCGTGCTCAGCCAGCGGCCGCTGCCCGCTTCAACGAACCACGCGGTCACCCCGCGCGCGCCAGTAGGGGTGCGCCAGCGCTCGCCGCCGCAGCCGATCAGATCGAGCGGGGCCGTTGGCGCAAAGCTGCGCCGCACCTGCCCGACCAGCGCCGCCTGCCGGTCCGCGTCCCCGGCAGTGAGTGCGCGCGTGAGGGCGAAGGCGGTGGAAGTCTGTTCGAGCAGGGTATCAGGATCGAACGACAGGGCCCGCTGACGGCGCAAACGGATCTGCGCGGCGATGGCGCGCAGCATGGCAGCAAGGCGCGGCAGGGCGTCCGCGCGCGAGGAGACGGAAAGCTCGAACAGGGATTCCTCGAGCGGGACCGGCGCCAGATTGAAGCCCAGCGCCGCCACCTCGCCCAGCGCGCGGGCAATGCCCGCAAGGAACGCAGGCTCGGGCACGAAGGCGGACGGCGCAGCTGCAAGCGCATCGGCCTCCGTATCCGGCACGGCAAGGCCGAACTGGCGGCGCGCGGCAAGAACGGCGGCGGCATGGAGCGCCTTGCGCTGGGCTTTGGGCGCTTTCGAGATGATACCGTCAAAACTCTGGCCGCGCAGGATCAGGATGGCCCCTTCAAGTCCGCCCAGTTCGACCGCGATTGCATTGGCCTGCACATCGACCTTGGCCGGTTCGCCCGCCATTTCCAGCGCCGCACGCCAGCTCGCCTTGCCGGCCCAGCGCTCAAGCGCGGGGGGATCGAAGGCTGCCAGCAGTTCGTGCGGATCGGCGGCTTGTGGCGGCGTTTCCTCGCCCGCGGGTTCCTCTGTGGTCGGCGCCAGCACAAAGAGCACCGCCGCGATCCGGTGGCGGCACATCGCGGCCGACTTGCACGCACACGGCGCCGCGCCGGGCCCCCGCGCATCGAGCACCACCAGATGGCCGTCGGCTTCTACTTCAGCCTTGCCGGGCGATCCCGCGATCAGGCGCACCTTACCCTCGTCCAGATCGCGATGCGCGCGGCGCACCAGCCCCGGATTGGCGAGCGCCGCCAGCGCGGCATCATCATAGGCCGCAAGGCTCTGGCGCAAGGCCGGGTCGATCATGCGATCCGCGCCCCGATCCATTCGGCGAACCGGTCCGGGGTGAGCGCGGCGATCTCCATGCCGCAGCCCGCCAGCCGTTCCGCCATCCGCCGATCATAGACCGGCGCGGCATCGTCGCTCAGCGCGCCGAGACCGAGCATGGTGATCCGCGCCGAGGCCATCCGGCGCACCGCCGAAAGCAGCCGGCCGACCGGCGCGCCTTCCTCGAAATCGCTGATGAGGACGAAGATCGTGCGCGTCGGCTGGGTGACGAGACCCTCGCAGTACTCCGTCGCCGCGCCGATATTGGTCCCCCCGCCCAGCTGGACCGACATCAGCACTTCGACCGGATCATGCGCCTCGCTCGAAAGATCGACGATGGCGGTATCGAACACCACCAGCTTGACCTCCACCGATGGCAGCGCGGTGAGGATCGAGGCCATGACCGCGGCATAGATCGTCGAGGACAGCATCGAGCCCGACTGATCGACGCAGAGGATGATCGTCCAGGGCAGGCGCCGCCGGCTGCGACCATGAAAACGCAGCCGATCCGCCACGATCCGGCCGCGCTCGCTGTCCCAGTTCTTCAGGTTATCGCGGATCGTCTCGCGCCAGGCGAAGTTCTTCATCGACTTGAGCTGGCTGCGGCGGAAGCGGTTCGGCTTGCCGGCCAGCGCGGCCTCGACCCGGGGGCGGAGCTGCCGGAGTATCTCCTCCACCACCTTGCGGGTCACCTCGCGGATCTTCTCGCGCGCCGCCGGATTGGCCGCACCCTTGAAGGCGATCAGGGCTTTGAGCAGGTCGCGGTTCGGCTCAAGCGCATCGAGCACTGCCGGATCGGACAGCAGTTCGCTCATCCCGAGATTGTCGATCGCGTGGGCCTGCACGGTTTCATAGACCGACTGCGGAAACAGATCGCGCAGCTCGCCAAGCCAGCCGAGCGGCGTCAGGCGGGTCGGATCGAGCGAACCACCCGCGCCGCCGCCCTGCTTGCCGCGCCGGAGCCCGCGCTTCTCCATCTCGCGCGCGTAGAGATAATCGAGCGCGCGGTCCGCCCGCAGGTCCGCGCCGGAAAGCTCGGAGGATGGCAGGGCGCGCTCGGCATAGCGGCCCAGCGCAAGGCGCCAGCGGCGCAGGAGCTGCGGGTCGGTCATGCGAGGCCATCGCGTTCGAGAATGGCGTGCAATTCGCGGTCAAGCGCGAGGTTGGCGGCGAAATCGTCTTCGGGAAGTGCGACCAGCACGGCAAGGCGGTTCGGATCGGCACCGATGAGATCGGCAACTTCGCTCGCCAACCGGTCTGTCTCGCGCGGGTCAAGCGGCATGAGCGCGAGGCGCAAGTGGGGCAGCAGCGCAACGAAGGCCTCCTCGCTCGCCCCCGCCACCACATCGTTGAGCGCGGAGATGATCACCGGCGTCGTCCACAGCAGCTCGCGCGCGATTGCGACCACGCCGCCAAGGAACGCCAGCCGGTCGGCAGGCTCGACATAGCCGCTGGCCAGTTCGCCGCGCAGCCGCTGCTCCAGCGCGGCGGGGGCGATCTGGCCGCCGGTCAGGGCAAAGGCGGTCACCGCACCGGCGAGCATGGGATCGAGTTCAGCCTCACCGAGCCGGGCCAGCGCCTCGTCGAACAGGGCAAGATCGAGCGGTGCGCCAGACGAACGGGCAAGCTCGATCAGTCCGCGCAGATCGGCCAGCGCGGCAATGGCCGGGCGCAGTTGATCCTCCCCGCAATAGGCCAGTTCAGGGAGCAGGACGAGGATACGGCGCCAGGCGGCGGCCATGATCCGGTCGAGCGTGGTGGTATCGGCAATCGCCAGCACCTCGCGGCTGCGGCGCAGGAGCACGAGATCGGTCAGCGCGGCGATGAGGGAGGCCAGTTCGGGATCATCAAGCACATGGCGCTCGACCGCATCGAGCACCGCGTCTGCCGCCTCGCCAAGCCCGGCCCGGCACGCCGCCGCATAGAGATCGATTGCCGCAATCGCGCTGCGCCCGCGGCCCTGCTGCGAAAGCTTGGCCAGCTTCTCGGCCAGCACCGCCGCCAGCGCTTCGGTCAGCGTGTCCGCCACTTCGGAGAGCTCGATCAGCCGGGTCTCCACATTCGGCGACCAGCACACCGACCAGATCTCGTGCAGTCGGTCGAGCCCGGCATCGTTGCGGAAATCGGGGCCGGCCGTGCGCTGCGCAAAGTCGGAACCGATCAGCGCCATCGCGTGGCAAAGACGGCTCGCTTCGCGGTGGCGCGGCTTGCGGTAGATATCGAGTTCGCGCGTGCGCCGCTCGCCATCGGCAATCGTGAAGCCCAGCGCCCGCGCCCTTTCGCGCACCGCTTCGACCAGCGGGGGCGATCCGGCCGATGGTGGCACATCGCCGATCGCGCTGCCGGTCAGCCAGGCCCTGAGCTCCGCGAGGAGCGGCACCTCGCCCACCGGTATTTCGTCCTTGATGAAGCTGGAGCGCACCGCGTCGATGATATCGTCGCGCGCGGGAAACGGCCGCCCACGCAGCGCGGCAAGGCGCTCGGCCTGTTCGACCGCGTTGAGCACGACCGGCAAGCTGGGCGGCGCAAGGTCCGTGCCGCGCAGATGCGCCGCAAAGCCGGTGATGATATCCAGCGCCAGCGCCTTGCCGCCCGTCTCGCGCGCCTGCCACAGCCGTTCGTAGAAACCCGGCAGCGCAAGGCCGGCGCCGTATCCCGCCAGCGCATCGAGCTGCCGCATGCCAAAGCGGACAAGGTAGGAACGCCCCGCCCCCGGCTTCGGCTCGACCACCTTGTCGCGGCCGGGATCGATCAGCGCGGCGGCATGGAAGCCGCCCACAAGGACCACGATAGGCCCCTCGGTTGCGGCCCGGTGCCGCGCGATCAGCGCCCGCATCTGCGCCTCACGCGCCAGAGTGCCATCGCGCGTCATCGCATCGGACGAGACGGCACCTCGGATGCAGGCGCAGTATTGCCCGACATCGGCGAAAAAGCGCGCCCAGTCAGGTTCGGCAATGCGGCTTTCGAACAGTTGGTCCCACACCTCGTTGCCATCGCGGCAGCCGAGTTCGCGAGCGAGCGCAGTGACATAGTCGCCTACGTCGAACGGTGTCTCGTCGCCGATCAGCGAGCGGGCACCGGTGTCCTCGTCGCCGCCCGGCATCATCGCCGGGTCGGTCGACGGGAGATCGATCAGGCGCGCGGGAATGCCGCTGGCCGCAGCGGTCTGCAGGGCGATGAGTTCGGGGCTGTGGCTGCAGAACGGGAAATAGCTGACCACGCGGCGGTTGCCGCTATCCTTCGCCGCATCGCGCAGCGCGACAATGGCCACCGGCGCGCGGGTGCGAGGATCGCAGACCTGCTCGATCAGCGGCTCGAAATCGAGGGGACCCTCGATCAGCACGGCCCTCGGCCCGACCGCCGCCAGCAGCCGCTCGAGATGCGCGGCGCAGGCCGGGCTGTGGTGCCGGATCGGCACGATCCACAGATCGCGCGCGGGATCATGGAGTGGGGGCGCTTCCACCGGCGGGCTCACCCCAGCTTGAGCGACCGCGCCGCCTGATAGAATTCCTTCCAAACGCCAGAACGCCCGGCGCGCTCCTTCACGATATGATCGACATAGGCGCGCAGGCGCTTCCCATCCTCCGGCGAATCCTTGAGCACCACGCCCTGGATCTGCCGCGCGACATGCATGCCCGAAAGCCGCCCATCATCGAGATAGACCGCCTCCAGCGCGGCGGCATGGAGCACGTTGACCGCCTCGGCGGTGGACATGACCGCATCGGGCCGGTTGAGGTTCACGCCTTCAGCCGTGCGCCCGGTGCGCAAGTCCTGGAAGGTGCGCACCAGCAGATCGGCCACTTCCCGTTCGCCGCGCACGACGATGCCCGCCGGTTCCAGCCGCTCGGCCAGCTGCTTCAGCACGAGTTCGCGCTCGAAATCAGGGTCGCTGATCGGGTGCACCGTCTCGAAATTGAAGCGGCGCTTGAGCGCGCTGGAGATTTCGTGGACGCCGCGATCGCGCAAGTTGGCGGTGGCGATCACGTTGAAGCCGGGCGCGGCCATGCTCACCGCATCGGGGCCGAGTTCGGGCAGGGCCAGCGCCTTTTCCGATAGGATCGAAATCAGCGCATCCTGCACTTCGGGCGGGCAGCGGGTGATTTCCTCGAAGCGCACGATCCGGCCGGTGCGCATGGCGTTGAGCACGGGCGATGGCACCAGCGCGCGCTCGCTTGGCCCCTCGGCCAGCAGCAGCGCATAGTTCCAGCCGTAGCGGATGTGATCCTCGGTCGTCCCCGCCGATCCCTGTACCACCAGCGCCGACGTGCCGGAAACGGCGGCGGCGAGCAGTTCGGAGAGCAGCGATTTGGCGGTGCCCGGCTCCCCCACCAGCATCAGCCCCTGCTGGCTCATCAGACTGACGATGGCGCGGTCGGCCAGCGGATCATCGCCATAGAACTTGCGCGCGATGCCCAGCCGGGAATCCCCGAGCAGGAACTTGCGCACCGCACGCGGCGAAAGCCGCCAGCCGGCCGGGCGCGGATTCTTCGCATCGTCCGCCGCAAGCTGGGCCAATTCGGCGGCATAGCGCTGCTCGGCCGGTCTGCGGATCGCCTCGGTCTGCTCGGTCATGCGTAGGCCTTCTTCTTCCACAGCACATCGAAGCCGGTGCCTTTGGCGGCAATATCATGATAGTCGCGCCAGCATTCGGCGAGCAGGACCGGCGGCACATCGCCCAGCGCCACGGCATTGCCGCCCGCGCCTGACCCGCGCAGCTTGCGAAAAGCCAGCGATTGCAGCGCGGCGGGGCGGTTTTCTTCGGGCAAGGGGCTGCCGGTGAACTCGATTTCCACCTGCAGGCCGGCTTCGCGGTAGGTCTTCTCGTAAGTTAGGAACCAGCCGCCATCCTGTGCTTGGCCGCGCTGCCAGCCGAGCTTGCCCGCCGCGCCGCGCAGCTTGAACGTCTCGATCATCCAGCCCTCGCGGTCTGTGATTTCGCGGGCACTCGCCTGCTCGGGGTCCAGCTGCGGCAGATCGCGGCCCAGCTGGTCGAACGGCGATTGCACCGCATAGTCCGCCAGGTGCCCGCGCCATGCGGCGATGGCTGCGGCATCGAGCAGCGAGGAATGCGCAAGCCGGATCTCGGCAAAGGCGGCAAGATCGACATCGCCATCTTCCGGATCGGTATAGCTGCCATCGCCCAGCGGGCGGAACAGCGCCGCCGGTTGTGCTTCGTGATCAAGGCCCTGCCAGATGAGCCGCGCGGCGATGCGCCCGACGATGGGATGACCGGCGATGAAGCTCTCCCAATCCTCGCGCGGCCAGCTGCGCTGCAGGCACATGGCTTCCTTCATCCGCTCGGTCTGCGCGGCGATGACCTGTTTGGTTTCCTTGCGCGCGTTGGAAAGCAGCTTCTTGGCCGCTTCCACCGCCGGGCGTTCCTCGTCGATGCGGGGGCCGGGCAGCGCTTTCACCTCGCGCCCATCGGCGTTGAACAGCACCAGCGCATCCTGCTCGTCAAGCCGCGCGGTGTAGGTCCGCCCCTCGCCGCAATCGAGCTCCAGCACGCCGTCCGCATCGAAGCCGGCGGTGGGCACGGTGCGATCGGCCAGCTGCGCCGCCGACCAGCCGTTCCGATCGGCAATCGCATCGATCAGCGCGGCGGCATGGGCCTGCACGCTCTTCTGCTTCGAACGGTTGGACGCCGCGAGCACCACCTGCAGCGCCGCGCTGCTGCCGTTGGCGGCAAGCGCTTCGAGCAGCGCCTTGGCCTGCGAGACGCGCGCGCCATGGTCCTTGAGGAAGGCGCGCACGCGCTGCGCCGCATCGGCGCCGTTCACCCGCGCGCAGAGCGCGAGTATGCCCTTGCTGTCCGCCGCGCTGCCCAGATAGGTCGATGCCATCCCCGCCTTGAGCCGCGCGAAGACCACGGCGCGATCGGTGGGGAAGTAGTCGGCGCTCTGCGGCCAGCGCTTGGCATTGGCGATGTTCTGCTTGAGCACCGCATCGACATTCGCGGCGGCATGGGCATTGGCCTCCTCGTCGCTCGGCGTGCGGGTGTCCTCGTCGATCCACGTGGTCAGCACCATCCAGCCCAGCTTGTGCGCATCGCCGGGGGCAAGCCGGTCGAGCCACAGCGACATCAGCGCATTCCCGCCGGGCTGCTTGAGCTTGCCCGCGAGGAGCACCCACCAGCGCGGCAGCAGGGGATCGACCGGCTCCCCACTGTCCCATCGCAGCTGCGGCAACCGGTCGAACGGGAACCAATCGAGCGCCTTGATCTTGAGCTTGGCGATGCCGGCCCGCGCCTCCTTGAGCATCGCGTCCTGCGCGAAGAACTCGGAAACGTCCTCACCCAGCCGCTCCAGCGCGGAAATCATCGCGGCGCGGGCGAGATCGCTCTTGTCCTTGGCAAGGGCGCGGCGGATCGCCTGCACTTCCCCGTGCTCGCCGCGCCGGGCGAGCCAGTCTGCCGCCTGCGCGCGCACGTCCTGCCGCCCGTCCTCCAACTGCCGCGCGATGGCCTCGCCCAGCCCCGGCGTCCCCGCCAGCAGCGCCCGCGCCGGGGTGCGCACATGGCTGGAGGTGTCGCTGGCAAGGATCAGCAGACGTGATCGGTAGCGCGCGGGCAGCTTGGGGAAATGGCCGAGCAGTTCGAGCCCGACGGTGAGCCGCATCGGGCTGCCGCCAGATTGCGGGACCATACCCAACGCCTCGTCGAGCATCGCCAGCCGTTCGGCCAGCAAGGGCCAGAGTGACACCTCGATGTCCGGCTGCGGCCAATACCAGCGCTGCGTCAGATGGTCGGCAATGAAGTCCTGCCCCCCGTTCGCCAGCCACACATCATAGAACGTGCGGATATCGAGCCCTGCCGCCATCCGCCGCTGGATCGCAGCACCCGCCTGGCCGGCCCAGCCATTGAACAGGCTGTAGAAATGCCGATTGGACGAGCCGAGCACGAGGCGCACCAGATGGTGCAGCGACACGCGCGGATCATCAAGGAACAGATCGATGGCCGGATGGCGGAGCTGATGAAAGTTCAGCCAGCCCAATTGGCTCTGGTTGGTGCTGATGGGATGCGTGCTTTCCGCCAGCTTCGCGATCCGTTCCAGCGCGCTGCGATCGACCGGGGAATACTGCTTGGACCAGTGCCACTTGTTGTTTTCGGCTTCCTCCTTGCCCTTGGCCAGCAAGCGGTTGAACTCATCCGCTGCGGGCGCCAGCACGGCCAGCGCGCTGCGATCGAACGGCGTCGTCCCCGGGCCAGGCTCGGCGGGCGGCAGCGCAACCCAGGTGCCATCGACGGCGGTATAGCCCTGCGCGCCGTCCGGCTGGAGCGGGACCGCCTCGTCTGTGGCACCCGTCGCGGGCGGCGCCCCGGCAGTCCGTTCGAACGCTGCGATCACCTTGGCCGATGTCTCACCCTCACGCAGGCGGGCCAGTGTCGGTGCGGCGTGATCGCCCAGCGTCAGGGCGGCGACTTCGACCAGTTCGGCCCGCGCACCCGGCGCTGCAGCGGCAAAGCGTTCGGTGATGCAGGCGGCGAGTGCTCCACCGTGGCTTCCGGTCAACGCCTGCCGCGCCGCGGTGCGCACCTTCTTCGATGTGCCGATTGCCGCTTCCACCAGCACGGGCAGATAGATCCCTTGCAGACCCAGGCGGCCGATGGTGGCGATCACTTCGGCCCGCACATCCGCACCCGCGTCCACCAGCGCGGCACCGACTTCGGCAGTCTTGTCCCTCAACATCTGCTCGACCCCGGCGAACCGGTCCACCGAACTGTTGGAGCCATACTGCGCCGCATCGCGGCAGAACACGATATCGAGCACGGCCCCGAACCCGAGCTCCCCGGCCTTGACGAGTTCCTCGAGCGTTTCGACCGGCTGATTCTTGCGCCCTTGCCCGAGCCACTGGGTCACGACATGCCGCAGCCAGTCCGGCGATTTCTTCGTGCCGAAGTAGCCCCATTCGTAAGTGATGGGATCAAGCGCGGCCAGAACCTCGCCCAGCCGCATCATCTGGTCCACGCGCCAATCCGCCAGCTTGGTGAAGAGGCCGCCCTCATCCCGGATCGGATAGATCCTGTGGCGCGACCGCCAGGCCTGTTGCAGCACGCTGCCTTGCAGTTTCAGTACGATCGAGGTCTGCTCCCCGACGCAGACATAAGCCGCGATTTGCTGCGGAATGCTTCGCTCCCGCTTGGCAAGATCCGCGAAAAACTTCTCGAGCTTGAAAATGGGAGCCTGCCCGACGCCCTCTCCCGTCGCCTTGTAGACAAGACCAAGCGAAGTCTTGAACCGGTCCCAGATCCCCAACGCCACGGCTTCCTCCCGCCCCTTGTGCACGGCGCCTGAAACGGGCGGGCACCGTGCAATAATCCAACCAATCCGGAAGTTTGGCAGCGTCCGACGGGTCGGCGATATTCTTCGCACGGAGCGGCCTGCCGTCAAGCGATCTTGCTTGGCCGCCCGCCGCAATTCGCCGCCTGCGCTTCGCGCGGCAGGACGTCTGCATATTTTCTGCAAGCGAACCTGATCGGGATTGCACGCCGCGCGCAGGCAGCCCTCCGCGCCCCCGGCCCATTCCCCGGATATCGATGGAATGGAGCACAGCATGGTTAGCTTGCAACGCAGGGGAAGTTTCCTGTTCAAACTCGGCGGAGCGTTCGGCGTTGCCGCTGTCGTGGATGCCGCGATGTTCAGCTGGGAGGTGGGCTGGCCGGCATTCGGGGCGCTGCAACTCCTGCTGCTCGGGTTCACGGCTGCGGCGCGCCCTGCCATTCTGCGCCGCGCGGCGGCCCGGACCAGCTTCGCCCTTGCCGGGATCGCCGCGCTGGCCATGATCATCGATCCGGGTCTGCTCGCCTGGTGCCTGTTCTGGCTATTCGCCGGCATGGGCACGCTGATGCCGGCTGCGGCGCGCTTCGGCGATGCCTGGGGCTGGAGCCAGCGGCTGATCCTGCACGCGCTCCGCGCCGGGATCGCCCCCTTGCTCGATCTGCGCCGCCTGATCCGCGTCAGCCCCCGACGCGGGCGGGGACAGATTCGCCGCGCACTGCCCCAGCTTGTGCTCCCGGTTCTCGGCAGCGGCGTGATCCTCGGCCTGTTCGCCTCGGCCAATCCAGTGATCGAGAACTGGTTCGATCAGGCCCTGGCGCTGACCCCGCCGGATGACTGGTTCGTCCGCTTCCTGCTCGGCGCGGCATGGTTCACCATGGCCTGGAGCCTGCTGCGCCCGCGCATGAGCCGGCGCGTGCTGGGCACCTTCGATGGCCGGGGCGACCTGGCCCTGCCCGGAGTCACGCCCGTCTCGGTCCAGCTCTCGCTGATCGCGTTCAACGCGCTGTTCGCCCTGCAAAACGCGATGGACCTGCTGTGGCTGTGGGGCCTTGCTCCCCTGCCCAAGGGCATGACGCTGGCGGAATACGCCCACCGCGGTGCCTATCCGCTGGTCGTCACCGCGCTGCTTGCGGCGGGTTTCGTGCTCGTGGCGCTGCGCCCCGGCTCCACCACTGCTGCCATGCCGCTGGTGCGCCGTCTCGTTATCGTGTGGATCGCGCAGAACGTGCTGCTCGTAGGCAATGCCGCCCTGCGCACGATGGACTATATCGCCGTCTACTCGCTGACGGAGCTGCGCATCGCCGCGCTGCTCTGGATGGCGCTCGTGGCTCTGGGCCTTATGCTCGTGATGTGGCGCCTGCTGCGCGGCAAGAGTGCCGCCTGGCTGATCAACACCAACGCAGCGGCGGCGCTCGCCTTGCTGCTGGGCTGCAGCTTCGTCGATCTCAACTCCGTGGCCGCGCGCTACAACCTTGCCCATGCCCGCGAACTCGGCGGCGGCGGCGGCGCGCTCGATATCTGCCATCTGCAGGGCATGGGCGTCTCCGCCCTCACCGCGCTGGCGCAGCTGGAGCAGCGCCCAGCGCCGGAGCCCATCCACCTGTGGGCACGGCTGCTGCGCGAAAATGCCCAGGCCCAGCTGACCCGCGATCTCGCCGAGTACCGCTGGAGCGTGCTGGGCGCCCTGCGCCTCGCCGAAGTGCGCGCGGCTTTGCGCAAGGATGCGCTCAACCCCGCAGATCACGGCTGGATCGATTGCACGCACCGCGATGTCACCGAACTGCGCAGTGCCCTCGGGCTCGAGCCTGTAATCCCCGCACCAGCCGCACCCGCATTGACCCGGCCCGCGAAGCCATGAAAGATCAGCCGATGACCGGTACCGCCCCCCGCAAGGTTCTCCTTGTCGATGATGATCCGCATATCCGCCAGGTGCTGGCCTTCGCCTTCGCCAAGGCGGGCATGAGCACCGAGGAAGCGATCGACGGCGAGGCGGCGCTCGCCAGCGTGGCCGCCGCCCTGCCCGATCTGGTCGTGCTCGATATCAACATGCCGCGCATGGACGGGCTCGAAGTCTGCCGCCGGCTGCGCGCGATGGACTGCGCCGTGCCGATCCTGTTCCTCTCCTCGCGCGATGAGGAGATCGACCGCGTGCTGGGGATCGAACTGGGCGCCGATGATTATATCGTCAAACCCTTCTCGCCCCGCGAAGTGGTCGCGCGGGCCGGCGCTATCCTCCGCCGCGCCGCGCCTGCGCCCCCTAAGGCAGCGGGCACGGACATGGCGCACGGCCAGTTGCGGATCGACACCGCCGGCTGGCAGGCCTTCTGGCAGGATCAGGAAGTCGCGCTCACCGTCACCGAGTTCTCGCTGCTGGCGGCGCTGGCGGCGGCCGGCAACCGCATCCTGTCGCGCGATGCGCTGATCGACCGGCTCCACGGCCCGGGCTTTGCCGTCACCGATCGCACGATCGATAGCCACATCCGCAACCTGCGCCGCAAGTTCGCCCAATGCGGCGCGCCGGACGTGATCGAAACCCGCGCCGGCATCGGATATCGGCTCGGACCATGCCTGGGGAAATGAAGCGGCTGATCGCGCGCTTCTGGCCGGTGCTGCGGCTGCGCTCGATCATGTTCATTCTCCTGCTTGTCGTGGCCGCACTGCCGGGCGTCGCGGCCATCGGGCTCAGGGTCTACGAGAACGCGCTGGTCCGCCGCACCGAAGCGGAACTGATCGCGCAGGGCAGCGCACTGGCGGCAAGCACCGCGCTCGGCTTTGCCGGGGACGCGGCATCTGCGCCGATCAGCCGCGCCGCAGACCCGCGTGACTACGATGACCGCACCATCTCGACCAGCATCGACCTGCGCACGAGTTCCGTGCTCGGCGAACGCCCTGATCCGGTGCCGACCGCGCTGAAGCCTGATCCCGCCGCCGCAGACATGGCAAAAGTCTGGTCACCCGTGATCGATCAGACCCGGCAGATCACGCTCGCCTCGATCATGCTGCTCGATCGGCACGGCGTGGTGCTCAACGGCCGCGATGCGGGAAAGTCGCTGGCCGCGCTCCCCGAAGTGCGCACGGCGCTGGCCGGCAGCCCCGTGACCACGCTTCGCCATAACGGGTCGTATACCCGGTCCTCCGCGCTCGAATGGATCAGCCGCGCGACCGACATCCGGCTGCATCATGCCCGCCCGATCATCGCGAACGGTCACGTCGTCGGGGTCATCCTGCTGTCCCGATCGCCGCGCGCGTTGTTTCGCGGCATGTACGAAGACCGGGGCAAGATCGCGGCGGGTACGGCGGCGATCTTCCTGTTCCTCGTGGCGATCACTGCAGCCCTTGGCCGCACGATCGTGCGCCCGCTCGAAGCGCTCAGCCGCGCGACGCGCGCGCTCGCCGAAGGCCGGCGCGCGGCCCCGCCCCAGCCCACGCTGCGCGTGCAGGAGATCGACAGCCTGATCCGGGATTTCGCCACGATGGCCGCTGCAATCGAAGTGCGCTCGCACTACCTGCGCGATTTCGCCACCGCGCTGGCGCACGAATTCAAGACCCCGCTCACCGGCCTTTCCGGCGGAATCGAGCTGCTGCAGGACCACGGCTCGGCGATGTCGGATGAGGAATACGCGGGCTTCCTCGCCAACATGGCCGCCGATACCCAGCGCCTCAACCGGCTGATTTCGCGCCTGCTCGATCTCGCCAAGGCCGACATGCAGCGCCCTCACGAAGGCGCCTCGTGCGATCTCGCCGACGTGCTCGCCCGCATCGCGGACGGGCTCGGCACAACGGACTTCACCATCGACACCGCCGCTGCGCGTATTCCGGCCCGGCTGCGGATCGATGGATCGGCACTCGAAACCGCCCTCACCACCCTGATCGACAATGCCCGCGCGGCCGGCGCCGGCCAGGTCACCCTCGCCGCCGCCCTGATCGACGACCACTTGCAGCTCACGGTCAGCGACAACGGCAGCGGCATCGCGCCGAACGACCGGCCCCGCATCTTCGAACCCTTCTTCACCAGCAAGCGCGCCCAGGGCGGCACCGGCCTCGGCCTGCCCATCGCCCGCGCACTGATCGAAGGAAACGGTGGTTCGCTCACGCTGGAGGACACGAGCGACGGCACCCGCTTCCTGCTGATCCTGCCCTGCTGGCCCCTGGGCACATGAGCCAGCACCTCACGCCGCCCGGCTCTCGCTTGCGACCGAAATGCGCAATTTGACCGCGATCGCACGAACTCGGCGCCAATCCCACGAAATGCCATTGCCTAGAGCCCAGCCTCTGGCTAAAGCGCGCGCCTGCCCAAGAGGCACGCCGCTTTAGCTCAGTCGGTAGAGCACATCATTCGTAATGATGGGGTCAGGTGTTCGAATCACCTAAGCGGCACCATTTTTCAGAGACTTAGATGGACTCGGCACTCCGAATGGTGCGAGCAAGCATCACATAGACACCACGAGTGCCTTGTGAATCCCCGTCCAAGCCAGCCGATCTCGAGCGTTTCTCATCCTTCAGGACAGTTGCCGAAGCTTCGTGTCGGCGATCCCGAGATTGATGCCGCTGCCACCGCCGGTGACGGCGACGACGCGCCCCTTAAACAGCTCTGGCGCAAAAAATGCCGATGCATGTGCGGTCATGTTGTTTTTCCTTCGTACGGTACGCGCGCGATGGTGACGGCGATTTGGAGGGCCCGCGCCGCGGCGAGAATGGTGGCTTCGGCGTCAGGTGCGACGGTGTTCGGAAGTTCGACCACGATGTTCGCTTCGGCGTCGTCCGGCGCTCTAACCTTGGCGGTCCCGCTGGTCAGGCACGGCAAGCCGTCGAGCGCGGATTGCAGAGTTACGACCGAAGCGAGCAGGCGGAGCCGGGGCTTGAAGATCTTGCCCAGCAGGGTCAGCGGCATAGCGGGCAGAATGGTGACAGTGGCCGGAGCTGCCGGACGTTCGGCAACATGGTCGCGGGCGTGGCGTTCAAGCTCGGCCTCGGTAATCTCGGCCCCGTCCCGCAGCGTCACGAAAGCGACGGGCACCTCGCCGGCATAGCCATCCGGACGGCCGACCGCCGCTGCCAGCGCAACGGCCGGATGCGACTGAAGCGCGTCCTCGATCATCCGAGGGTCGATATTGTGCCCTGACCGGATGATGAGATCCTTGGCCCGGCCGGTGAGGAACAGGTAGCCGTCCTCGTCGAGCCGGCCGAGATCACCGGTCGGAAACCACCCCTCGGCATCCGTGACAGCCGCCTGCCCGAAGTAGCCAGAGACGACGGCTGGGCCGCGGATGAGGATCTCGCCCGCGTCGCTGATGCGCAATTCGAGGTAAGGGGCGGCCAGGCCGACTGATCCTTCCCGCCGCGCCGCGCGGATTGCTGGACACCATCGTCGTCGCCTCGGTCATGCCGTAGGATTCGAATACCCGCGCGCCAGTTTTCGCCTCAAAAGCGTCGATCAGTGCCGAGGGCATCGGCGCTGCCCCACACGAGACATAGCGCAAGCTCGCGATATCGGCGTCGACCGGCACGCCCATCAGCGCAGTCAGCACAGTGGGGACCGCCGAGAAGCCGGACACACGATGGCGCGCGACGATCTTCCAGAAGTCCTGCAACAGGTAAGGGTTGCGGAAGCCCGCCAGCCCCGGGATCAACATATGCGCGCCAGTGGCGAGGACTGTGAGACCGGTTGCGATGCCGGCGATGACATGGTTGGTCGGCAGCGCGCTCAGCAGAACGTCGCCCGGAGCAAGGTCGCTGCCGCTCGCGACCTGCACTGCGCAGACGAGCTGGTTACGATGCGTGTGCGCGACAAGCTTGGGGCGCGCCGTGGTGCCACCAGTGTGGAAGATGCTGGCGATGTCATCGAGCGTGGGGTGCACAACAGACAGCGCATTGTCCGGCTGTTCAGCGATGGCTGCTTCGAGATCGAGGGCACCGGACCGTGCGCCGCCTGCCGTAATAACGAGCCTCGCTCCCACTGCTTCAGCTACCTTCATCGCGCCTTCAGCAAGATCCGCGTCGATCTCCGGGCCTACGCTGACCACCACCTTGACCCCGGCTGCGCGCATGATCTCGACCATGTGGTCCGGGCGGAGCAGCGGGTTGACCGGAACTGCCACCCCAACGGCTGAGGCCGCCCAGATCGTGGTAAAGGCATCGGGCATGGTCGGCAGCAGCACCGCCACTCCGTCGCCGCGCCCCACGCCGAGCTCCACGAACAGATTGGCTATGGCTGTAACGCGCCGGGCGAGTGCGGCGAAGGACAGGCTCTCGGGCACATCGCTCGCAAGTCCATGTGGCAGGAAGGTAATGGCAGGCGCATCGGGCCATTCCGCCGCCGCCCGTTCGATCAGCACATAGGTCGAGGAGACCGCAATGCGCTCTTCAATCGGCCTTTCAACGAAAGCCGCAATATCCTCGCGGCTCTTGAATGGTGCGGGCGCGAGCGCGAGAGGAGGTGTCGTCATCGGGCCTCTCCCGCCTCGTCGAAGCCGATCATCGTGACCGCGGCTTCGACCGGCTCTCGACCGATGCGCAGCGCGTTAATCTGCGCCTCTGGATCAGCATATCCCAGCGCGATGCCGCAATAGATCAGGTTTTCGTCGGGGATCGCGAGCGCGCTGCGGACGGTCCGGTTCATTCCGGCCCACGCTGCCTGAGCACAGGTCGAAAGACCGCGTTCCTGCGCCAGCAGCATGAAGGTCGAAAGCCAGATGCCGACATCGGCCCATTGTCCGCGCTCCATCGTGCGGTCGATGGTCACGATCAGGCCCACCGGTGCGCCGTAGAAGGCGAAATTGCGGGCGAAGTGCATCAGTCGGCCGAGCTTGTTCTCACGCGCCACACCGATATGGCCATAGAGATCCTCCGCGCAGGCTATGCGGCGCGCATTGTAAGGGTCTTTGAGTTCGGGCGCATAGATCGGATATTCGGGCGGCTCGCCACGCGGATTGGCTGCTGCCGTTTCCCGCACGCGTTGCAGCAGATCGGCAAGCGGCGCTCCGGTGACGGCGAAGACGCGCCACGGCTGCAAATTGCTGCTCGACGGCGCAAGCTGCGCGAGTTCGAGTATTTCATGCAAGGTGCCCGCGGGGACAGGGTCGGGCAGGAATGCTCTTACCGAACGGCGGGATTGGACCGCCTGTGAAACACCAACCATGTAAGTCGCTCCTTGATCGGATCAGTGGTCGATGCATAATGCGGATTGCAAACTGGATAGGATCGATATGACTAATGCAAATTCTGAATGAGTGGCGCGCAACTTGGCACCATCGAAGCGTTCCTTACGGTGATCGACGCGGGCGGCTTCGGCGATGCCGCACGCGAGCTCGGGCTGAGCCAATCCACCGTGAGCCGGCGTATCGCTCAGCTTGAAGAGCATCTCGGTTGCCGCTTGCTGGCGCGGTCAACCCGCCACGTCAGCCTGACAGAAGCAGGCATGATCTTTGCAGAAGAAGCCCGGGCTGCGCTTGTGGGCCTGCGCAGGGCCGAGCATCGCATCAAGGGTGAGGATGCCGTTCTTTCGGGGTTGATCCGCATGACGATGCCGACCGCCTACGGGCGCCTGGTCGTAATTCCCGTGATCGCAAGACTGATGGAACAGCACCCTCGCCTGCAGTTCCATCTGAACCTCTCCGACCGCTACGTCGACCTGTCAGCCGATCCCCATGATGTTGCGATAAGACTCACGGACGAGGCGCCGTCAGGTTGGAAAGTAGTTCGGCTCGGTTCAGTCGGGGGCGGGCTCTATGCTGCGCCGTCCTATCTGCGCCAGCATCCGGAACCGCGATCTCCGCACGAATTGCAGTCGCATCGGCTGCTCGCTGCCAGGACCTATACTCCTCGAACCACATGGAGGCTGAAATGGCAGGACAAGGAGAGCGTTCTTGAGATCGCGCCGGTGGCGATCATTTCAGACTTCTCCGCACTTCATGATCTGGCGCTTGGCGGCGCAGGGATCGCGGCTCTGCCAGACTATGTCGCCGCCCAATCCGTCCAGAACGGAGCGCTCGTGGAAATCCTGTGCGGCACTGTGATCGACCTTTGGCCAGTGTTCGCCGCATATCCGCAGCACATGGCGACCGACCGCAGATTGGAATCGATTGTTTCGGCGCTTCAGGTGAGAGGCTGATGGAGGATCAACGCGCACGAAAACAGATGCGCGGCTTTTTGACCTTTCTCGCCAAGACACAACTTTCGGCAGGTCGCCCAATTGCAGTGACGGTGTGAGACCAAGCGGCTGACAACATGCAGTTGTGTTTTGACACTTAATCTGCCGTTCAACACGGCGCGAAGGAATGACGGCTTTGTCCCATAACCTGCCAGTCCGGAGTGTTGAACATGTCGGTCATTCAGCTCCAACTTTCACTGCTTGATCTGATTGCTTCCCAGCGCCGATTGGGACCACGTTGGTCCTCTCGGCTGGCGCGATGATTGCAGCCACATGGCGCGCCCATGCTTCCAGCGCTGCTTGTTTTTCCTCGCGCCAGTCATGGTGCTGATAGATGCCAGCAACGCCGGAGCGTGCGCCCGAAACGTGATTAAGCACTGCCTCGGTGACTTCGAAGCGTACGCCCAGCTTTTGCAGGCCGGTTCGCGCGGGCGACTCTGGAAGTTCAAATTTCGCACATCGACGGGCCCGAGAAGAAACAGTCACTCGGCAGCGAGCCAGAGCCGTTGGTTTCGCGTGATGACCTTAGCCATGTAAATCGGAAAATGGAGATGTGCATGGCATGCCGCGCTCGCTCAGCCGATCAGGCCTGCATTGGTTACGGAATGATTTTGGTGGAACCGCCGGGTGACTTGGCACGTTTGGCCAGAGAACAACACTGGAGCACCCCCATGGCGAAGCCCGATGACCTCAAAGCCAAATTCTGGAGCGCACTCGCGAGCGATCGCACGATGATGGTCGGACTTGATGGCGCCGAAGGAGGCCATGCTCGCCCGATGACGGCGCAGTTCGAAGGCGATCGCAGCCCGATATGGTTTTTCGGGGCGAAGGACAGTGATCTGGTGCAGCTTCTCGACAGCAGCCGCAAAGCTGTGGTCGCAACGTTTACCGCCAAGGGCCACGATCTCTTCGCAGCCGTTCGCGGCACCTTGATTCTCGACAGCGACCCTGCGGCGATAGACCGGCTGTGGAACGCACACGTTGCCGCCTGGTACGAAGGCAAGGACGACCCAAAGCTTGCGTTGCTGCGGCTGGATGCCGACGAGGCCGATATCTGGCTGGACGGGTCGAGCCTGATCGCGAGCATCAAGGTCTTGCTCGGGCATGATCCGAAGCAGGACTATGCCGGCAATGTCGCCACTGTCGCGCTCGATTGAAGTACGGGGGCCAGCACGATCGGTACGACTTGCTGGGCACCTCAACTACGCATCGGCGGCCTGCACAGCGCTGCAATGCCGGCCGCCGATGTACGTATGAAAGCTGTCAGTTGATCGCGCCGCTCATATAACGATCATACTGCTGATGATATTGCTCGCTGATCTTGTCCTGCTCGTCGTCAGGCGCGCTCTGCGCGAGATCGATGAACCACGTGCCTTCCTCGGAATAGACGTGGTGCGCCACAGCCCCTTCGATGTGCTCGAGCTTGTCCCGGTAGTCCTCGCTCATCGGATCGAGCCGTTCGAGGAGGCCCAACTCCATCTTGGCGGCGGATTGTTCCTGATAGGCAAGTTCGGCATGTCCGACTTGCGCATGGGCCGCCATGGCGGGATAAACTGCAGCTTCTTCCGCGATCGAATGGGCGGTTAGCAGCTCAGCCAGCTTTTCCTGCCCAGCTCGCCGAGCATCCGCCGACGTTGCTGTTTTGAGCGCGGCGAACTGAGCTTCGATCTCGCGGTGATGATCGAGGATCTGGAAAAGCCAGTCCCCCGGTTCGGCCATGTTTTCGGCTTTGGCGCGGGCGGCAAGCCGGTCTTCCTCGCTCTCAGGCGGTGTGATCGCTGCTATTGCCTTATCAAGAATAGACATGAACATTCTCCTTGTGCGCGGCGCAAGGGGAAGCGCCACTTCAGCAACGCAGACATCTTGTCGGGGTTCCCGGCGATCGTGGCGATGCGCGAAAGTCTGGCTGTCGGAAGCTTCGCACTGGCCAGCCCGATGGCCTGCTGCTTGCAAAGCTGTGCGGTGTCTTGTGGGCTGCGGAGGCGAAAAACATGCCCGGAAACCCAGAATTTCGCGGGGTTCTGCGTTTCGACATGGAACGGCTGGTGGTGGACAGGGCTAGATTCGAACTAGCGTACGCTTGCGCGGGCAGATTTACAGTCTGCTGCCTTTAACCACTCGGCCACCTGTCCACACCAGTGTTGCCGGTCCGGAAGCGAGCTTCCGATTGTGCGCTGCCCCTTCGTGAAAAAGGGCGGCTCCGGCCGAGTGAGGCGCCCCTTTGGCGAAGCGCCGCGCGCCTGTCAATGGCCCAACTGTCAATAGCCTTGCCTGTCAATCGGGCGGCTGGCATGGGCCGTGCGATATCTTGCAAGCATGGAAAGCCGAGCAATGGCCAAGCGCGATGAAAACACGAACCGCAGCAAGCCGATGCGTGGGCGCGCCGGGCGGATGCAGGGTGGGCGCGGCTCCGGCCGGGCCTCGACAGGCGCCGTGCGGCTGTGGGGCCGCCATGCGGTCGAGGCGGCGCTGACGAACCCGCTGCGAAGCGCCAAGAAGCTGTGGGGCACGCGTGAGGCGATCCAGTCGCTGCTCGATGACAACGATGCCGAACTGCCACCCTCGCTCCCGGTCGAATACGCGCAGGCCGCCGATCTTGCCCGCCTTGTCGCGCGCGATGCGCCGCACCAGGGCCTGGTGCTCGATTGCCTCGCGCTCGACGATGTCGCGCTGGTCGATGTGCTCGACGAGGCGGAGGGCCGCACCCTCGTCCTGCTCGATTCGGTTACCGATCCGCACAACGTCGGCGCGATCCTCAGGAGCTGCGCTGCCTTCGGTGCCGCCGCGCTGATCACGCAGGATCGCCATGCACCGCCCGAATCCGGCACGATCGCCAAGTCCGCCTCGGGCGCGCTTGAAATCGTGCCCTGGGTGCGCGTCGTCAATCTCGCCCGCGCGCTCGAACAGATTGCCGAAGCGGGCTACTGGCGCATCGGGCTTGATGGCGATGGCAGCGCGGTGTTTCCCTCTGCGGTCCCTGCCGGCCCGGTCGCGCTGGTCCTCGGCGCAGAAGGCGAAGGGCTACGCCAGAATGTCGCGCAGCACTGCGATGCCATCGCACGGCTGCCGATTGTTTCCGCGATAGAAAGCCTGAATGTATCGAATGCGGCAGCGATTGCGCTCTATGCTGTCGCGACTCGGGGCGAGACCGACTGACCCAGCCGGCCCTCACCCTTCGCGCAAAGGGGGATGAGCCATGAAATCCAATCGCAGGATCGCCGCTGTGTTCGGCGCCGCCACCGTACTTCTGCTCCTTGCCGGGTGCATGGTGCTGCCCGGCAAGTTCGCCAGCGATCTTTTGCTGCGCCGCGACGGGACCTTCACGTTCCACTACAAGGGTGAGATCATTCTGGCGGCGCTGGCGCAGGGCAGCAAAAGTGCCAAAGCGGAAGCAATTCCAGCCGAACCCTTCGAGCAGCAGCCCTGCACCGATCCGAGAACCGACGAGACGCATGACTGCACCGCGGCCGAGATCGAGCAGCAACGCGCGAAGTGGAACGACGAGCAAAAGGAACGCAAGACGGCCAAGGCGAACGAGGACGCGCAGAACCGCAAGATGATGCAGGCGCTCATGGGCGGCATCGATCCTGATGACCCCAAGGCCGCCGCAGCCTTTGCTGAGCGCCTCGCGCGGCAGGAGGGCTATGCTTCGGTGGTCAGCAAGGGCGGCGGCAAGTTCGAGGTGGACTATACCGCCAGCGGGCGGCTCGACCACGATTTCACCTTCCCCACGATCGAGCGTCTGCCGATGGTCATGCCGTTCGTCTCGCTGATCCGCCGCGCCGATGGCAGCGTGCGGGTCGATGCGCCGGCCTTCAGCACAGCGGCGGCCAATCCGGTGATGCCGGGGCTTGGCGCGATGGCAGGGGCAATGGGGGCCGGGGAAACGGGCGAAATGAAAGTGGGCGCAAAGCCCGGAGCGAAGGCGGGTGCCGCAGGCCCTCCGATCGCCGATGGCACGTTCACCGTGCGCACCGATGGCCAGATTCTCGCCAACAACACCGATGAGGGGCCGCAGGCCGAAAGCGCGGGCGGCCTCTCGCGGCTCGACTGGAAGGTCGATGCGCGCACCGCAACCGCGCCCACCGCGCTGATCAAGCTCGCGAAGTAGACGCAAAACCAAAAACGCCGCTCCAGCATCCCGGCGCGGCGTTTTTGGTGGGTTGTGCGCGAGGCCTGCGGGGCCCTGCGCAAATGCCGATGTCCGGCTTAGTTGACGGCGTCCTTCAGGCCCTTGCCGGCCTTGAACTTCGGCTGGGCCGAAGCCTTGATCGACATTGGTTCGCCCGTGCGCGGATTGCGGCCCGTGGAGGCCTTGCGCTTGGCGACCGAGAACGTGCCGAAACCGACGAGACGTACTTCATCACCCTTGGCCAGCGCAGAGGTCACGCTTTCGAAAACGGCTTCAACCGCCTTCGTTGCGTCACCCTTCGAAAGACCGCTCGCATCGGCCACAGCGCTGATCAGATCGTTCTTGTTCATTGCGAAACCCCCATTGGTTTTTATGCAAACACCGAATGCCTGAATCGAAATTCTGGTTGCGCGAAGAGAGCCGAGAAAGAATCGGCTGTCAAAGCCAAAAGCGCCCGGAATCGCCGAAAAAGCGCCGGAATCTGGCCCATTCAGGATGAGTGAGGCCGCCCCCTCTGATTGGAAGATAGGGGCGGCTTCCTCAAAGGTTAATGCTGCAACGCGAGGGTGCAGCATGAAAATTCATGCTGCACCGCAATAATCGCGTGATCAGTGCGCGGTTGGCACCGCCGCCCCACCGGTAAGGGCAGGTGCCGGCCCCGCCGCCACTTCGTCGGCTTCGGTCCATTCGATCGCCTCGGTCGGCTCCACCAGCGCACGCGCCAGCACCTCGTCGACATGGCTTACGGGGATGATCTCCAGCCCTTCGCGGATATTGGCCGGGATCTCGACGAGGTCCTTGCGGTTCTCTTCGGGGATCAGCACCGTAGTGATGCCGCCGCGCATTGCGGCCAGCAGCTTTTCCTTGAGTCCGCCGATTGCCAATACCCGGCCGCGCAGGGTGACCTCGCCGGTCATCGCCACATCGGCGCGGACCGGGATGCCGGTGAGGGTGGAGACCATCGCCGTCACCATGCCCACGCCCGCACTTGGCCCGTCCTTGGGCACTGCGCCCTCGGGCAAGTGGATGTGGAGGTCCTTGCGATTGAAGATCGAAGGCTTGATCCCGTATTGCGGCCCGCGCGCCTTGACGAAGCTGAACGCCATCTGGACGCTCTCGCTCATCACTTCGCCGAGCTTGCCGGTGGTCTTGACCGCACCCTTGCCGGGCACCGTCACGCTTTCGATCGTCAGCAGTTCGCCGCCCACTTCGGTCCAGGCCAGACCTGTCACCGCACCGACCTGGTTCTCATCGTCCGACATGCCATGGCGGAACTTGCGCACCCCGGCGAAGTCGGCAAGGTTTTCAGGCGTGACGGTGACCGCCGTGTCCTTCTTCTCAAGGATCCGCCGCAGCGCCTTCCGCGCCAGCCGCGCGATCTCGCGCTCCAGCGTGCGCACGCCCGCCTCGCGGGTGTAGTAGCGGATAAGGTCGCGCAGCGCCGCCGGCTCCAACGTGAACTCGCCCTTCTTGAGCCCATGCGCCTCGATCTGCTTGGCGATCAGGTGCCGCTCCGCGATCTCGACCTTCTCGTCCTCGGTATAACCCTCAAGCCGGATGATCTCCATCCGGTCGAGCAGCGCCTGCGGCAGGTTGAGGCTGTTTGCAGTGCACACAAACATCACGTCCGAGAGGTCGATATCGAGCTCAAGGTAATGATCCTGGAACTTTGCGTTCTGCTCCGGGTCAAGCACCTCGAGCAGCGCCGAGGCGGGATCGCCGCGGAAATCCTGGCCCAGCTTGTCGATTTCGTCGAGCAGGAACAGCGGGTTCGACGTGCCGGTCTTCTTGAGATTGGTCACGATCTTGCCCGGCAGCGAGCCGATGTAGGTGCGCCGGTGGCCGCGAATCTCCGCCTCGTCGCGCACGCCGCCCAGCGACTGGCGCACGAACTGGCGCCCGGTCGCCTTGGCGATGGACTTGCCCAGCGAGGTCTTGCCCACGCCCGGCGGGCCGACGAGGCACAGGATCGGCCCCTTCAGCTTGTTGGTGCGCGCCTGCACCGCAAGATACTCGATGATGCGGTCCTTGACCTTGTCGAGCGCATAGTGATCGGCATCAAGCACCGCCTGCGCAGCCGCGATGTCCTTCTTGAGCTTCGACTTCTTGCCCCAGGGCAGGCCGAGCAGCACATCAAGGTAGTTGCGGATGACGGTCGCTTCCGCGCTCATCGGCTGCATGGTCTTGAGCTTCTTGAGCTCCGCCGTGGCCTTGGCCCGCGCTTCCTTCGAGAGCTTCATCGTCTCGATCTTTTCGGCCAGCTCGGCAATCTCGTTGCCTTCGCCGTCATCGCCGCCGCCCAGCTCCGACTGGATCGCCTTGAGCTGTTCGTTGAGGTAATACTCGCGCTGCGTCTTTTCCATCTGGCGCTTCACGCGGCCACGGATCTTGCGCTCCACCTGCAGCACGCCCAGTTCGCCCTCCATGAAGGACAGCACCATCTCGAGCCGCTTCAAGGGATCGCCCTCGGCCAGCACGGCCTGCTTTTCCGCCACGCGCGCGGCCAGGTTCGCGGCGACCGCATCGGCCAGCTTCCCGGCGTCCTCGATATCGCCGAGCTGCGAACCGGCATCCTGCGGCAGCTTCTTGGAAAGCTTGGCATATTCGCCGAATTGCTCAACCACCGAGCGCATCGTGCCGGCAATTTCGGGGCCGGAGACTTCGGCAGGCTCAACCAGCTCGACTTCGGCCAGTACCAGTTCGCCTTCGTTGGCGGTCTGGACGGTCAGCGCTTTCAGTTCGGCGCGCTGCTGCCCTTCGACGAGCACGCGCACCGTGCCATCGGGCAGCTTAAGCAACTGGAGCACCGTGGCGATCACGCCGGTGTCATACAAGTCATCGCGGTCCGGATCGTCGCAGCCCGGATCGAGCTGGGCGAGCAGGAAGATTTCCTTCGAGCCCGCCATAGCCACCTCGAGCGCGGAGACCGACTTCTCGCGGCCGACGAACAGCGGCACGACCATGCCGGGAAACACGACAATGTCGCGCAGGGGAAGCAAGGGATACTGTGTCATAGCTTCAATTCCATTCGCCCTGCCGCTGGGAGAGAGAACGGCAGGTTCTCTTGAAAGTGAATATGGGAGCCCGCCCCCCTGCCCGCAATGGCCCGTTGTGCCGGGGTTGTGGATGAGGGGGCGTGAGGCCGCCTCGTCTCCATTCCCGAAACGCTGTGATCACGTCCGCACAAAGCAGATGCACCACCGCCCGCTCAGGGAAGTGGCTGCACCACCGGCTGCGAGATGAACACGGGCGGCGGAGGTGGCGCCGGCGCGGCGGGCGGCGCAGACGGTGCTGGCTCGGCAGCTGGCGCCGCCGGTTGCGCTTCTGTCACGGCCGCGTCCGCCGCCGCGTCATCCTGCTCGATCACCCGCTGCTCTGCCGCCGACACCGGGGCAGCCGCCGCGCCTACTGGCCGCGCGAACGGGCCATAGCGGGTCTGGCCCTTCGCGAGCGGCCCGCGCCCGTGCAAGGCTTCGATCTGATCGAAGCGCGATTGCAGGTAGACCCGTCGATAAGTCGAATAGGGATCGGCCGCCTTGCGCAGCCGCGTGAAGTCCGCATCCGCTTCGTTGCGATAATCGAGCGAGTCCACGATGTTGATCGGGATCGCATACCAGGCCTTGTTGAACGGCGCGCCCACCGCCAGCGGCAGCGCCAGCCTGTCCACTACAAGTCCGAACAGGTCGCGCACCGTCGTCGGCCCGACCAGCGGGAGGAAGAGATAGGGCCCCGGCCCCACGCCGTAATAGCCCAGCACATTGGCAAGGCCGTTCTGGCGATAGGGCAGGTTGAACGGCTTGCTGCGCGCCACGTCGATCGTGCCGCCAAGACCGATCGTCGAATTGATGCCGAACCGGCCCACGGTTTCGATCGCCTTGCCGGGCTTGAATTCGAGCAGGTATGCCACTGCGACGACCGGCTCACGCAAGTTGCGGATGAAATTGCGCAAGGCCATGCGCGCGGGCCGAGGCACCGCAGTTTCATAGCCTTTTGCCACCGGCCCGACGAACGCATCGTCCACCGATTGCAACACATCGTAGCTCTTCTCGTTGACCTTCGCGAGCGGGTCTTCCGACGGTGCCTTGATCGAACCGGACACGACGATCTCGCCCGGCAGCGGGGGAAGCTCGTCAGGCGTGGTGGTGGCAGGCCTGGTAGCCGGCGGCGCAGCGGGTTGGCTTGGCGCCGCAGCCACAGCAGCAGCGGCCGGTTGGGCATCGGCAGGCGGGGCGCTCGCCATCACGGCGGCAGCAAGCAGAACAAATGCGCTCAGGGGGAAACGACCTTTATGGGGCACACCGGCCAGAACCGGCGGCCCGTTCCAATATTATGAACATTCGACATAGCGCCTGTGTCCCCCGGGCGCCAGACCACCGCGCGCACCGCGCGCGGCAGAGCGCCCGCTCAGAACGGCAGCTTGAAGCCCGGCGGGATGCCCGCCGCCATCTGCACCTTCTGCATTTCCTCCGCGGCGGCGGCATCGGCCCGCTGGCGGCAATCATTGAAGGCGGCCGCGATCAGGTCTTCGAGAATGCCTTTCTCAGCCTTGTCCATCAGGCTGTCGTCGATCGCCACGCCGATCACGCGGCCCTTGGCCGAAGCCTTGATCCTCACGAGCCCGCCGCCGGACACGCCCTCAACCTCGATCTGGTCGAGCTTGCCTTGCGCATCTTCCATCTGCTTCTGGATGGTCTGGGCGGCTGCCTGCGCGGCCTGGATCATCTCTTCCATCGACTTCATGCGCGTTTGCTCCAAGGTTTCCGTGTTTGCGCCGATATAGCGCTTTCATCGATCATTTCAGCCCCCGGAAAAGCAGCGAATGCGGCGCGCACCAGAGGGTCTTCGCGCAAAGCCGCCTCTTCAAGCGCTGCTGCGGCGGCCCGCGCTTCCTCAAGGCTCGGCATCGCGCCAGCCAGATCGGCACTGCGCTCCACCCGCCAAGACCCGCCGGTTGCGCCTTCCAGCCCGCGCCGCATATCGGTCGTCGGATCGCCCGCAATCCCCGGTGCGAGCGCATAGACAAGGTGGCCCGGGGTGAGCGAAACCACCCGCACCGAAAGCCGCATGGCAGAGCCGATCAGCGGCGAGATCTGCTCGACCTGCTCGACCAGATGGGCCCATTGCCCTGAAATCCGGGCGGCAATCGCCTCTGCACTCGGCGGTGCAGCGGCAACCGGCGCGGACGAACCAGCCGCAGACGCCGCCGTCTGCATGGCCGGCGGATTGGCCGCAAAGGCCTCCAGTTGCTTGATCAACCCGCCCGGATCGGGAAGGTCAGCCGCGTGCATCACGCGCAGCAGCGCCATCTGCGCCGCCACCAGCGGATCGGGCGCGCCGCGCACTTCCTCATAACCCTTGAGCAGCAATTGCCACAGCCGGTGCAGCGCCCCCGCGCCGAGCCGCTTGGCCCAGCCTTCCAGCGCCTCGCGCTCTTCAGAAGAGCGCGCATCGGCCGCGCCCGAAATCTGCGTCACCGTCACCTTGTGGACGAGATCGAGCTGCGCGCGCATCATCGCGGTGGGCTCGATCCCCAGTGCAAACTGGCTCGCCACTTCCTCGAGCACGCCATCGCCCTTGCCGCCGATCATGGCGCTGAACAGGCGGCGCTGCATGGTCTTGTCGGCCAGGCCCAGCATCTCGCGCACTTGCGCAGCCGTAACTTCACCGCCGCCTGCCATATCGGCATGGCTGATCGCCTGATCGAGGATCGAGAGCCCGTCGCGCACCGAGCCTTCCGCCGCCGCCGCGATCATCGCCAGCGCCTCTTCCTCGGCCGAAACGCTTTCCGCCTCGCACACCTTGCCGAAGTGCGCCGCAAGCACCGGCGTCTGGATGCGGCGCAAATCAAACCGCTGGCAGCGCGAGAGAACCGTAACCGGCAGCTTGTCCACCTCGGTCGTCGCGAAGAGGAACTTCACATGCGCAGGCGGCTCCTCCAGCGTCTTGAGCAGCGCGTTGAAGGCATTGCGCGAAAGCATGTGCACTTCGTCGATGATGTAGATCTTGTAGCGCGCCGAAACCGCCGCATAGCGCACCGCCTCGATGATCTCTCGCACGTCGTCGACGCCGGTGTGGCTCGCCGCGTCCATCTCGATCACGTCGATATGCCGCCCTTCGGCAATCGCAACGCAGGGCTCACAAACCCCGCAAGGATCGATCGTCGGCCCGCCCTGCCCGTCCGGCCCGATGCAGTTGAGCGCCTTGGCGATGAGGCGCGCGGTCGATGTCTTGCCCACCCCGCGCACGCCGGTCATCAGGAAGGCATGCGCCAGCCGCCCGCGCCGGATCGCATTGCCCAGCGTCTGGACCATCGCGTCCTGCCCGATCAGCTCGGCAAAGGTCTGCGGGCGATACTTGCGCGCCAGCACGCGGTAGGGCTGGCCGGAAGGCGCGGGTGCTGGCGGCGCAACCGGCGGCGCGGCGCGCTCCTCGCGCACCACAGGCGCGGCAGGTGCAGCCACCGGATCGCCGAACATCGAGGCCTGCCCCGCCGCCTCAAGCTCCGCCGCCGAGGGACCTTCGTCCTCGGGCTCATCGGCCATCGGCGCGCCAAACATGTCGGTGGAATCGACCATGACCTCTGATTAGGCCCTCTTGCCGCGATTGTCGAAGCCCCCTGCCCCAACTCTCCGGGGATTGACAGACAGGTTGCAAATGGGAAGCCTGCCCGCATGAGCACCATCACGCCCGGCAGGATGACTGCCGCCCATCACGGCCCCCTCGTGGTCTTCGTGATCGGCATGCGGATCAATCACTTCCACAAGGTCGGCAAGTGGCTACCAGTGATCCGTTCGATGGGCCCGATGCTGGAGGAGCTTTACCGCAATCCTGCCAGCGGCTTTCTCGGCACCGAAACGATGCTGCGCAGCCTGCGCACGATCGTCCTGCTGCAATACTGGCGCGATTTCGACAGCCTCGAAGCCTATGCCCGCGCGCGTGATCAGAAACATTGGCCGGCCTGGACGGCCTTCAACAAGGCGATCGGGGGCGACGGCACCGTCGGCATCTTCCACGAAACCTACGTGGTGCCCGAACACGGCAGCGAGACGATCTACGCCAACATGGTGCCCTTCGGCCTTGGCCAGGTCAGCGGCACGGTGCCCGCCACAGGCTCACGCAACGCGGCGCGTTCACGGATGCGGGGTATTTCGGAGGGGGAATAAGCTAGATCCTATCCCCAACCCGCTCATGCTGAGCTTGTCGAAGCATCAAGCACAACTGTCGCACCAACACCCTTCGACAGGCTCAGGGTGAGCGAAGTTTTGACGAGACTGCAGATTGGATTGAAGGAGCCGGGCGACCCGCCGCACATCGTTGTGGCTGCTTCCTTCCGGACCTGACCAAGTTGGCGACAGCAAACGTCCGCCCGACTCCCGCCGCGCATATGGCGGGGCTCGCCGGAAAATGCAATCCCGCGCAGGCAACCAAGAACCTAGCGGAAGTTGTCCGCGTAGCTCTGCAGCTTGAGCCGCTTCGGCGGCACCGGGCTGACATGCGCGGCAATGCCGTACTTGTCGGCATAGGCCTTGGCCTCGTCAGCAGAGCCGAACGTCAGCACCACTTGCACCTGCGTATCGCCGGAGCCGGCCCAGCCCATCAGCGGATCAGGCTTGCGCGCCTCAGCCGGCGCGAATTCGAGAACCCACTGGTCGGTGCGCGACCTGCCCGATTGCATGGCATTCTTCGGGCGCTGATAGATGCGAGCAGTCATGGCGTTCCCTTGGCCACGAATCGGCTTTGAAATCAAGTGCGCGATGCCCGCAATGCAGACTGTGCAGCCCTGGAGCCCTGCCTCACCGCTTCCCCGCCTGAAACGCGTTCTTCGTCCTGAGACTCGCCTCCTCCTCCCACGGCGCTTCGGGCCAGCGGTGCTTGGGGTAACGCCCCTTCATATCCTTCACCACATCGCGCCACGAACCGCGCCAGAAGCCCGGCAGGTCCGCCGTCGTCTGGATCGGCTTCTGCCCCGGCGAGGTAAGCGAAAGCAGCAGCGGCCTTGGCGGATCGCCGATCATCGGATGCCGGTCGAGCCCGAACAGCGCCTGCACCCTGAGCTCCACCGCCGGCCCGCCCTCGTGCGCATAATCGATCGCGTGGCTCGTCCCGGCGGGCGAGGTGAACTCCGCCGGTGCCAGCCGGTCGAGCGTGCTCCGCGCGTTCCAGTCGAGCCGGCCCAGCAGCGCTTCGTGGAGCTTGCCCGCACCGATCTGGAAATCGCGCCGCCCCGCCAGCAGCGGCCCCAGCCAGTCCTCAGCCTCGGCCAGCAGCGCCTCTTGAGCCAATTCCACCAGCCCCGCGTAGCGCGCCCGCTCGATGAGCGCCAAGGCCTTCTCGCCCAGCGGCAGTAGCCCCAGCCCCTCGGCTCGCAGCCGCTCCAGCAGCAAGGCAAGCACCGCCTGCGCTGGCGGCGAAGGATCGGGCACCCGCGCCAGCACGACGGCCCCCAGTCGCCGCTCCAGCCGTGCCTCGATACGAGCCTCGGCGGCATTCCACGCCAGCGCATGCCGCGCCTCGATCCGGTGCGCGAGATGGCGGGTCACGTCGGACTCCTCCAATGCCAGCGCCGCGGTGATCCGCGCGCCCTTTGCCTCGCCCTGCGCATCACCGATCACCAGCCACGCCGCGCGGACCAGCGAACTCGCCGGATCGAGCCGGTAGCCGCGCCCGCCCGAAGCCAGCCACTCCTCCCCGCTCCCGCCGCGCGCCCGCGCGATCCGGTCCGGGAAGGCTTCTGCCAGCAGCACGCCCAGCGGCAAGGCGGCGCCCGATGCTTCGTCCTTCGTCGGGCTCAGGATGAGCTCAGCATGAGCGGGTGGTGTCGATCTGGCATTCAAGGTCCGCTCGTCCTGAGCCTGTCGAAGGGCGCCTAGCGCAAGGCTTGCCCAGCGCGCCGCCAACTTGCGCGACGCTTCTGCCCGGCCCCCACGCTCGCGCCCCCAGCGCTCCAGCCGCGCAGCAAGGTCCTCGCCGCGCCCGCCCAGCCCGCGCTCCTGCAGCAGCAGCGCCAACCGCGCTGCGTCCTCCGCCTGCCCGCGCGCCGCCGCATAGAGCAGCATATGCGCCAGCGCCGGCTCCATTGGCAGCGACGCCATCGCGCGCCCATGCGCCGTGATTCGGCCCTCTTCGTCCAGCGCCCCCAGCGCCGCCAGTGCGCCACGCGCCGCTGCCATTGCGGCCACCGGCGGCGGATCGATCCACGCCATCGCCGCCGGATCACCCGCGCCCCATTGCGCCAAAGTCAGCGCCAAGGGCGTCAGGTCGCTGGTCAAGATTTCCGGCGGATCGAACGCCTCGCGCCCCGCATGGCCTGCTTCTTCCCACAAACGATAGGCCACGCCCGGGCCCTGCCGCGCCGCGCGCCCCGCCCGCTGCGCTGCCGAAGCCTGACTCGCCCGCACTGTCACCAGCCGCGAGACGCCCGCCGCCTTGTCGAACTCCGACCGCCGCGAAAGCCCTGCATCGACGACGATCCGCACGCCGTCCAAGGTCAGCGAGGTTTCGGCAATGCTCGTTGCCAGCACCACCCGCCGCCGCCCTTGCGGATCACGCCGGATCGCCGCGCGCTGCCCTGCCGGCTCCACCTGCCCATGCAGCGGCAGCACCAGCGCCTGCGGCAGCCGCTCCGCCAGCAAGTCCGCGCACCGTTCGATCTGCGCTACCCCGGGCAGAAACGCGAGCACATCGCCGTCTTCCTCGCCCCACGCCTGCACCACCGCGCTGGCCGCCGCCTGCTCCGGTTTCAGGTCCGGTCGTGAACCCAGCCAGCGGATCGCCAGCGGATGCGCCTTGCCCTCGCTTTCCACCACCGGGCAATTGCCCAACAACCGCGCAAACCGCGCACCGTCCAATGTGGCGGACATCACCACCAGCCGCAGATCATCGCGCAGCACGACCTGCGCCTCGACCGCCAGCGCCAGCGCAAGATCGCTGCCCAGTCCGCGCTCGTGCGCCTCGTCGAACAGCACCGCCGAAACGCCCGCCAACTCCGGATCACCCAGCAAGGCGGAAACGAAGATCGCTTCGGTCATTACAACGATCCGCGTCTTTGCCGATCGCTTGGCATCAAGCCGGGTGACATAGCCGACCGTCTCGCCCGCCTGCTCCCCCATCAGTTCGGCCATGCGCTCCGCTGCCGCCCGCGCTGCCACGCGCCGTGGGCTCAGCACGATCACCTGCCCACTGCACCACGGCTCGCGGATCAGCGCGGGCGCCACTGCCGTCGTCTTGCCCGCCCCCGGCGGCGCAATCAGCACGGCCGATGGGCTGGCGCGCAAGGCATCCAGCAACTGTGGCAAAACGGCATGGATCGGAAGGTCACTCACACGCTTTGCCCTAAGCACCCTCTTCGGCCCCTGCAATCCATGCTAGGGCGCTGCCCATGAGGACCAGCATCGAAATTCTCGTCGCGCTCCTCACGAGCATACTCGCCGGCGGCACGGTGATCGCCGCCCTCATTGCCGCCGCTGCTCTGCTCGCCGCCAGCGCCGTGTGGTGGCTGATCGGCAAGCGCCCGCACTGACCCATTCACACTTTCGCTAGCACCCGCGCGGCTTGACCGGCCCGCAGCCCAGCGCCACCTTCACCCAAACTTCTGGAGCACGCCAAACATGCAACACCGCCGCCTCGGCACATCCGCCATCGTTGTTTCCGATATCTGCATGGGCACGATGACCTTCGGCAGCCAGGCCGATGAGGCCACCGCCCTTCGCATCCTCGACATGAGCTACGACGCCGGCATCAACTTCTACGATACGGCGGAAGGTTATCCCGTGCCGCCCGATGCGAAGTGGGTCGGCCGCACCGAGGAAATCGTCGGCAAGTGGATGAAAACCAAGCCGCGCGATGCGATCATCATGGCCACCAAGGTCTCCGGCCCCAGCCACGTCTGGTTCAAGAGCCCCAAGCGCAATGGCATGACCGCGCTCGACCGGCACAACATCATCAAGGCGGTGGAGGACAGCCTCACCAAGCTCGGCACCGACTACATCGACCTCTACCAGACCCACTGGCCCGATCACGACACGCCTTATGAAGAGACGATGGAAGTGCTCGACGAACTCGTCCGCGCGGGCAAGGTGCGCGTGCTCGGTTGCTCGAACGAAACCTCGTGGGGCCTGATGAAGTCGATCGAGGCGGCGAAAGCCGTCGGCGCGGCGCGCTATCACACGATCCAGAACAATTTCAGCCTCAACAACCGCCGCTTCGAAGATGAACTGGCGCAGGTTTGCCGCAAGGAAGGCGTGAGCCTCATCCCCTATTCGCCCATCGGCGGCGGCGTGCTCGCCTGCAAGTACAGCGGCGGCGCCCGGCCCGACGGCGCGCGCTTCTCGAAGTACCTCGAAATGGGTGGCCGTCAGGCCAGCATGGCCCGCCGCTTCGTGAACGAGAAGTCGATCGAATCCGCCGAGCGCTTCGCAGCCATCGCGGCGGAACATGGCCTTGATCCGGTGACTTTCGCGGTCGCCTGGTCAAAGCAGCACGATTTCGTCGCCTCGACCATCGTCGGCGTGACGACCGAGGAACAATGCGCCCCGATCTTCGCGGCTGCGGACTTGGTGCTGCCGGAGGAAGCGATGAAGGCGGTCAACGCGGTGAGCCGCGAGATCATGTACCCGATGGGGTGAAGATTGGGATCCTGATCGACATGGACAATATGCCTGACGAAGCCGGCGCTCGACCGAAGTGGCTGAAACTGCTGCATTGGTTCGGTTATCTGACAACGGCGATTGTCATTGCTGAAGTCGCTCTTTTCGCAGGCATGATAATCGAGGAGAAAGCGGCAGCGCAGCGACAGGATTGCGCTTCCATTTCAGACGAAAGGGCCATTGCAATGGCCCGCGAGCAAAAGCGCGAGATGCTCGGCCGGTCGCGGAGATTCGAACAGGAAGATTTCGCGTCCGACAAAGTGGAAGGCGTGGTGCGAGATGGTATGGGTGGCGCGCGCGTGGTTTTCAGAGGCAACAGCCACCGCACGCTCGAAGCCCGGATTGATAGCGACTGCTATATGGGTTGGAGCGGAACAGGGTAAGGCCCAGGTCCCTCAATATCGCCGCGCGACCGCAAACTCCGCCGCTTCGGTCATCGCCGCCTTGGCCGCCCCGGCCGGGAACTTGGCAATCGCGTCGATCGCCCGCTGCGCATAGTGCCGCGCGCGTTCTCGCGTTGCGTTCACCGCCTCGTGTTTGCGGATCAGCGCAATGGCGTGGGCCAGATCGGCATCGCTGTTGCGGTCTCCGGCAATCGCTTCCTGCCAGAAGGTGCGCTCCTCGGCTGAGCCGCGTGCATAGGCGAGGATCACCGGCAGGGTCATCTTGCCCTCGCGGAAGTCGTCGCCCTGGTCCTTGCCCATTTCGGAGGCGTCCGAATCGTAGTCGATCGCATCATCCGCCAGCTGGAACGCGATGCCGAGATTGCGGCCATACGAATCGAGCGCCAGCTCGTCGGCCTCGTTGCGCTCCGCCACCACCGCGGCGATCCGGCAGGCTGCGGCAAACAGCGCGGCGGTCTTGGCGTTGATGATCGCGAGGTAGCGTTCCTCGCTCGTCTCCACCTGCCGCTGCGCGACGAGTTGGTCGACCTCGCCCTCGGCGATAACGGCGGAGGCATTCGAGAGGATTTTCAGAACCTTGAGACTGCCATCCTCGACCATCAGTTCGAAACTGCGGCTGAACAGGAAATCGCCGACAAGCACCGTGGCCGGGTTGCCATAAATGATGTTGGCGGCCTTCTTGCCGCGCCGCATGTCCGACCCATCGACCACATCATCATGCAGCAGGGTGGCAGTGTGGATGAATTCGACCGTTGCGGCCAGCTTGTAGTGGCGGCTGCCGCCGTATCCCAGCAGTGATGCGCTCGCGAGAGTCAGCATCGGGCGCATGCGCTTGCCGCCGCCGGCGATGAGATGGCCAGCGAGTGCCGGGATCAGCGGGATGCGCGATTGCATCCGGCCGAGGATCACTTCGTTGACACTGTTCATGCCTTCGGCCACGAGCGCCATAAGCGGCTGCAGCGATGGCTCGGCGCGACGGGGGAGCGAGTGGATGGATGCAGTCATCGCCCGTTCGCTTGGCCTGCCCACCGGCGCTTGGCAAGATGCAACTTGTGCCACAGTGGGCATCATCCCCCACGAGGCGGGGCAGGTGAACGGAGATTTGGGATGAGCGAAGACCCGGTTCTGGCCGGCTACCGCCAGAGCATCGACAATATCGACGCGGCGATGATCCATATTCTGGCCGAGCGATTCCGCATCACCCAGGCGGTCGGCGCTTACAAGGCGGCGCATCAGCTCCCGGCCAGCGACATCGCGCGCGAGGAGCGCCAGATTGCCCGTCTGCGCGCGCTGGCGGTCGATGCCAAGCTCGATCCCGAATTCAGCGAGAAGTTCCTGCGCTTCATCATCCAGGAAGTGATCCGCCACCACGAACAGGCGGCGGAAGCCAAAGGGTGAGCCGAGGGGGCAGCAGCGGCCTCGGCGCCGAAGGCTGGCTCAGGAACGCGTGGTATGTCGCGGATTGGGCCGATGCGATCACCGATGCGCTGACCTCGCTGGAAATTCTGGGCGAACGGGTGGTGCTGTTCCGCGCCGAGGACGGCCAGCCCGTCGCGCTCGAAGATGCCTGCCCGCACCGCAAGCTGCCGCTTTCGATGGGTCGGCGCGAGGGCGACCGCCTCGTCTGCGGCTATCACGGCCTCGCCTTCGATACCGCCGGCACCTGCATCGCGGCCCCGACTCAATCAGCGCTGCCCAAGGCCTGCGTGCGCAGCTTTCCGCTCGCCGAACGCTACGGCCTCGTGTGGATCTGGATGGGCGATTCGGCCGGGGCAGACCCGGCGAAGATCGTCGACATTCCGCAGTGGGGCTCGCCCGATTGGGGCTACAATCGCGGGCCCATGATGCAGGTCGATTGCCACTACCTCTATGTCGTGGACAACCTCCTCGACCCCACCCACGTCACCTGGGTCCATCCCGGCTCGTTCGGCGATGCGTCCTGCGCCGCCGTGCCGATCGAGACCCTCTCGGCGCCCGGCGGCGTCACTGCCGCGCGCTGGCTCATGGATACCGCGCCCGCGCCGTTCTACGCCAAGTTCCTGAAGTTCGTGGGGCCAGCCGATCGCTACCAGCACTACGAGATGCGCTACCCATCAAACGCTGTGATCAAGGCGGTGTTCGTGCCGGCCGGCTCCGGCGGTCATGACAGGCCGCTGCATCCAGACGCATTCTGCATGGACAGCTTCAATTTCCTGACGCCCGTCAACGCCGGCCAGACGCGCTATTTCTGGTTCCAGCTGAGGAACTTCGCGCCCGATGATGCGGCCGTGTCCGAGGAATTCACGGCCGACGTGAAGCACGCCTTCGAGGAAGACCGCGTGATCCTCAACGCCGTGCAGATCGGCATGGACACCAGCCCCACACCGACCATCGACCTCAAGAACGACCTCGCCTCATTCCGCTTCCGTCAGACGCTGGCGCGGATGATCGCTGCGGAAGGATGAGCGAGATTCAGGCGATCAGACCGCAATCAGGAAGTCGCTAAACGCCAGCGCCGGTGCCCCTGTCAGCTGGGCCACTTGCACCGCAGCGCTCGCCCCCGTTCCATCCGCGTCATACCACAACACCCCGGTTGCGGTGTTGTAGATGAACCGGTCAGTCGCATCGTGCGCCGTATTCACCCCTGTGCCCGACCAGAACGCATCGACGCTCATTGCCCCCGTCGCCGCAAAGCCGGTGTAGACGGCGCGGCTGAACGAGAGCTTGTCGGTGCCCGAAGTAAAGTCCTGCAGCGTATCGAAATTCGTCGCAGCATTGGGCGCGGTATCGAACACGAAGGTGTCCGTCCCCGTCCCGCCGTTCAACGTGTCGTTGCCCAGACCGCCGACGAGCCGGTCATTGCCGATCCCGCCCAGCAGCGTGTCAGCCCCCAGCCCGCCCGTCAGGGTGTCATTGCCGTCGAGCCCCGAAAGCACGTTGTTCCCGGTATTGCCGGTCAGCACGTTGCCGAGCGCATTGCCGGTCCCATCGATCGCCGCGCTGCCCGAAAGCGTGAGATTTTCGACATTGAGCGCAAGCGTCCAGCTGAGCGATGCCGTCACAAGGTCGGTCCCACCGCCCGCCGCCTCGGTCGTCACGTCGAGCGCGTTGTCCACCACATAGCTGTCGTTGCCGCTGCCGCCGATCAGGGTATCAGCGCCCGCGCCGCCATCGAGCACATCGGCACCACTGTTGCCGGTGATCACGTTGGCCAGCGCATTGCCGATGCCGGTGTGGGCTGAGGAGTTGGTGAAGGTCAGCCGCTCGACATTCGCGCCCAGCGTGTAGGAGGCCAGCACGGTCTGCACGGTATCCGTGCCCTCGCCAGCGAGTTCGGTGACGACATCGCCCGCCACGTCGACAACATAGATGTCGTCGCCCAGCCCGCCGAACATGGTGTCGCTGCCGGCCCCGCCGTTCAGCGTGTCGTTGCCGCCCAGCCCCGTCAGCACGTTGTTGCCGCTGTTGCCCGTCAGCACGTTGGCCTCGTTGGTGCCGGTGCCGCTCAAGGCCGCCGTGCCCGAAAGCGTCAGGTTTTCGATATTGGCGGCCAGCGTCCAGCTGATCGAGGCGGTGACAAGATCGGTCCCCTGCGCCGCCAGCTCGGTGGTCACATCGCCCGCATTGTCGACGACATAGCTGTCGTTCCCCGCGCCGCCGATCAGCGTATCCGCGCCCGCGCCGCCATCGAGTACGTCGTTGCCGGTATTGCCGGTGATCACGTTGGCCAGCGCGTTGCCGATGCCGGTGTGCGAGGAGCCGTTGGTAAATGTCAGTCGCTCGACGTTCGCCGCCAGGGTATGGCTCGCCAGCGTGGTCTGCACCGTATCCGTGTCCTCGCCAGCAAGTTCGGTCACCACATCGCCCGCCGCGTCGACGACATAGATGTCATCGCCCAGCCCGCCGATCATGGTGTCGTTGCCCGCCCCGCCATTCAGCGTATCGTTGCCGCCGAGGCCGGTGAGCATGTTCGCGCCGCTGTTGCCGGTCAGCACGTTGGCATCGGTATTGCCCGTACCATTGATCGCCGCTGTGCCCGAAAGCGTCAGGTTCTCGACATTGGCGGAGATCGTATAGCTGACCGAGGCCGTGACCAGGTCGGTGCCCTGCGCGGCGAATTCGGTCACCGCGTCGCCTGCATCGTCAACCACATAGCTGTCGTTGCCGAAGCCGCCCAGCAGCGTATCCGCCCCCGCGCCGCCGTTCAGCGTATCGTTGCCCGCATTGCCGGTGATCACGTTGGCCAGCGCATTGCCGGTGCCGCTATGTGCCGAGGAATTGGTGAAGGTCAGGTTCTCGACATTCGCCGCCAGCGTATAGCTCGAAAGCGTCGTCTGCACGACATCGGTGCCCTCGCCGACCAGCTCGGTCACCACATCGCCGGTCGAATCGACGGTATAGGCATCATCGCCGAGCCCGCCGACCATCGTGTCGCTGCCCGATCCGCCATTCAGCGTATCGTTGCCGCCAAGGCCCGTCAGCGTGTTCGCGCCCGAATTGCCGACGAGCACGTTGGCATCGGTGTTGCCCGTGGCATTGATCGCCGCGCTGCCCGAAAGCGTCAGGTTCTCGAGATTGGCGCCCAGCGTCCAGGTGATCGAGGACATGACGATGTCGGTGCCCAGCCCCGCGAGTTCGGTCACCACATCACCCGCGTTGTCGACGACGTAGCTGTCATCGCCCAGCCCGCCGACCATCGTATCCGCGCCTGCGCCGCCATTCAGCGTATCGTTGCCGCCCAGCCCGGTGAGCACGTTGGCCGCGCTGTTGCCGTTGATCACGTTGGCATCGGTATTGCCCGTGCCATTGATCGCCGCCGAGCCGGACAGCGTCAGGTTCTCGACATTGGCCGCCAGCGTCCAGCTGATCGAGGACGAGACCCCATCAGTCCCCTCGCCCGCCGCCTCGGTGGTCACGTCGCCTACGTTGTCGACAACGTAGGTATCGTTGCCCAGGCCGCCGATCATGGTATCGGCACCCGCACCGCCGTTGAGCGTGTCGTTCCCGCCAAGCCCCGTCAACACGTTGGCGCCGCTGTTGCCGTTCAGCGAGTTTGCATCGTCATTGCCGGTGCCGTTGATCGCGGCCGTGCCCGAAAGCACCAGGTTCTCGACATTGGCCGCCAGCGTCCAGCTGATCGAGGCAGATACCGTATCGGTCCCCCCGCCCGCAGCCTCGATCGTCGTGTCACCGCTATTGTCGACGGTGTAGGTATCGTTGCCCAGCCCGCCGACCATGCGGTCCGCACCCGCCCCGCCATTGAGATTGTCCGCGCCGCCGCCGCCCGTGAGCACATTGTTCAGCGCATTGCCGACGCCGGTATGCGCGGCATTGTCGGTAAAGGTCAGGTTCTCGACATTGTTGCCCAGCAGATAGCTCGCCAGCTTCGTCTGCACCGTGTCGGTGCCCTGCCCGGCGAGCTCGGTCGCCACATCGCCGGCGACGTCGACGACGTAGATATCATCGCCGAGCCCGCCGATCATCGTGTCGCTGCCCGTGCCGCCATCGAGCAGGTCGTTGCCGCCAAGGCCCGTCAGCGTGTCGTTGCTCGCAAGGCCGATCAGGTGGTCGTCGCTGGTCGTGCCGGTCAGCGCGTCGATCCCGTCGGTGCCGGTGATCACGTTGTAGATGCCGTAGGTGTAGAGCTGCGCCTTGATGCTGGTGCCATCGGCGTCGCCACCCAGGCCGCTGCCATCGCCCCACGCGATGACGAAGCCATCCCCGGTCACGCTGGTGATCACCGGCCGCTCCTGATAGCCCGCCGTCACCGTGTTGATCAGCATTTCGCTGCCCAGCCTGGTACCATCGCCATCGAAGACCTGCGCCTTGATGTCGCTGTTCGTCGGGCTGACAAAGTGCTGCCAGGTCACCACGAAGCCGCCATTGGGCAGGCCCGCGATCGCCGGGAAGTCGCGCTCGCCTGCGGTCGTATCGCTTACGACGAGCGAACCGCCCACCTTGGCCCCCGCCGCGCTGAACACCTGCGCACGGATCAGCGTATCGGGCTCGCCGCTTGCCGGGTTCGAATCCTGCCACGCGACGACGAAGCCGCCGGTCGCCAGCCCCGTGACCACCGGCAACGACTGATCATTGAGCAGTTTGGCATCGACCGCGATTTCGCCGCCGATCATAGCCCCCGCCGCGCTGAAGAGCTGCGCCTTCATCGCCGTGCCAGACGCAGTGCCGTCCATCCACGTCACGACATAACCGCCGCCCGCAAGGCTGGTCACCGTCGGCTGGGTCTGGTCGCCGGTGGTCTGGGTGTTGACCCGAGCTGCGCTGCCCACCGGCACGCCCGCTGCGCTGTAGAGCTGCGAGAGGATCCCCGCACCGCTCGCATCGCCTGCGGACCCCGCATAGTCCTGCCAGGTCACCACGAAGCCGCCTCCAGAGAGGCCGGTGATGGTGGGGTTGTGGTTGCCGGGCAGGTTATTGCCGCCCTGCTGCGTCCAGGTCGTGCTGTTGACGAGGAAGGCCGGCGTCACCACCGCTCCGCTCGCATTGTAGACCTGCGCCTTGATCTTGTAGTCCGACTGGATGCCCGCTTCGGTCCAGGTCACCACGAACCCGCCGCCTGCAAGGCTCGATACCGTGGGGAACGACTGATCGATCGCCGCGCCGCTGGCCACCGCAAACTCGCCGCCCACTTTGGTGCCCGCCGCGCTGTAGAGCTGCGCCTTGGCCACGCCGAGGCCGCTCACGCCCGAATAGTCGGTCCAGGTCGCCACGAAGCCGCCGCCCGAAAGCCCGATGATCGAGGCCATTTCCTGAAAGCCCGCAACCTGGGTATTGACCAGCAATTCGCCGCCGACCTTGACGATTTCAACCATTCTGGTTCCCCGCGTGCACCCCGCCGACCGCCTCTCGCCAGCAATTCTGAGCGCGAGGTACGGCGGGTGCAGTCCAATCCGTTGCGAGGCGGGTTAGCGGATAAGGGTTAAATTTCCTTGCAGCGGCAAGGCAGCGGCGTAGCCCGGGCAGGGCTATGCAACGCGCGCAATTGCGCCAATCCGGCGGCCGCCGGGCCATGAAACAGCCCGGCGGTCATGCTTTCCCGGTAAATCCGGCATTCTACGTAGATTGTTAGTCCAGACTGTCCGGCAGAACCGGCTTCTTGTCCGGCGCGGCAGGCTGGACAAACGTCGGCGGTGGCGATTTGGCGAGGGCGTCGAGCGCGATGCGAACACCGGCTTCAAGCTGCGGATCATGACCCAGCCGCTGTTGCGCCGGATCCTGCACGACTTCAACATCCGGCGGGATGCCGATGTTCTCGACTTCCCACTGCCCGCCCGTGCCATAGATCGCCCAGCGCGGCGCGGTGACCATGCCGCCGTCCATCAGCGCCGGATAACCGCCGATGCCGACCAGCCCGCCCCAGGTGCGCGTGCCGACCAGCGTCCCCACGCCCGCCTTGCGGAACAGCCACGGCAGAGCATCGCCGCCCGAACCCGACATCTCGTTGATGAGCATGACCTTGGGCCCAAAGATCGCCTGCGCAGGCTCCACCATCGGCTCGCCCTCGCGGGTCGAATTGACCATCTGCGGGGTGCGCTTCAACTGATCGACGATGTAGTCGGCAATATCCCCGCCGTGATTGAAGCGCTCGTCGATGATCATTCCCTGCTTGCCGACTTGTGCGAAGTAGTAGCGGTTGAAGTTCGTGAAACCGCCGCCCGCCGTATCGGGCAGATAGACATAGCCCAGCTTGCCGCCTGAAAGCTTGTCGACCAGCTGCCGGTTGGCTTCCATCCAGCTGTGCAGGCGCAGCGGAATATCGCGCGCGATCGGCACGACCTTGACCGTCCGGGAACCGGTCCCGTCCGGGTTCGGCCCCACCGTCAGCACGGTCTGCCTGCCGGCCAGCCCCTCAAAGCCCTTGTAGACTTCGTTTGCCGGATCGACCGGACGGCCGTTGATCGCCAGCAGATACTCGCCCGCCTTCACCTCGGCACCGGGCTGCGCCAGCGGCGCCTGCAATCCCGGGTTCCAGCTTTCGCCCTTCAGCACCGTGCGGAAGCGGTAATGCCCGGCCACCTGTTCGAAATCGGCCCCGAGCAGGCCGGTGCTCACCGCACTCTGCTTCGGCCCTTCGCCGCCGTTCACGAACGTATGGCCAACGCCGATGTGCCCCGTCATCTCCTCGAACAGAGCGTTCAGTTCGGCGCGGCTGCCCAGCCCCGCCAGGAACGGCGCATAGAGCTTCTCCGCCCGCGCAAGATCGAGGCCGTGCGCCTTGGGATCGTAGAGGAAATCCCGCTCGATCCGCCACACCTCGTGGTACATCTGGCGCCATTCGGCCATCGGATCGACCGAGATCGAGGCTGCAAACTTCACCGCTGCCGGCTTGTCGCCCTCCGATGGCGCGCCGGTCGACGCAAGGAAGCGCTGCCCCCGCCGCGCGAAGAGCAGCTTCTTGCCATCTGCCGAGACAGACAGCGAACCGGAATCGGCTCCGTCGACGATGGTCGCGGGCTTGCGCGCCTTGGTGTCGTAGCGGACAACCGAGACCGGAACCGGCGCATCGCTTTCGTCGATCAGGTCGTGATCGGTGAAAACAACCGGCGCAGTGAGGGCCAGCACCGTCCCGGCCTCGGCCGCAAACAGCCCGACATAATGCGCCACAGGAAGATCAAGCGCGACGATGCGCTGGTCGAGCCCGGCGAAATCGATCTGCACCAGCTTTGGCGCGGCAGCAGTCTTGGCGTCCTTGCTGTCCTTGCCGGCCTTCGCATCGTCTGCCTTGGCCGGCTTGTCGCCAGCCTTGGCATCCGCCCCGCTTTCCTCGTCACTCTGCGGAGCCGTAGGCGCGGCCCCATCCTTCTTCAGCACCGACGCATAGACCGCACCGTCGCTCGCGCGCCCCAGGCTCGACATGTCGAGCCAGCCCGCGCCCAGCCCGCGGCTGGTGTTGGCGATGAAGTAGAGCACCTCGCCGCCCGCGTCGAACCGGGGCGAAACCGCATCGCTCATACCGTCCGTCAGCGCCTGCGCGGTGCCGGTGGCAAGCGTGTGGATCATGATCGTGTGGAGGTGGTTGGTGCCTTGCACCGCATAGGCCAGATAGCGGCTGTCCGGCGACCAGGCCGGATCGAAATTGTGCTCGGGGCTGTCGTAGCGGTCGGTCGCAATCTTCGCCGGTTTGGGCGCAGCCGCCGTCAGATCGACCAGCCACAGATTGAGCCGCTTGTCATGGAACACGATGCGCTTCGAATCCGGCGACCACAGCGGCGCATAGAAATACGAAGCCGGCGTGCCGAGATCGATCTTGCGCACCGTGCCGGTGCCGTCCGCAGCGCGGATATGCAGCGCGTATTCGCCGCTCTCGTCGCTGAAATAGGCCACCGACTTGCCATCGGGAGAGGCCGCCGGATCGCGTTCGGCAACGCCTGGCGTCTGGGTCAGATTGCGCGCATCGCCCTTCTCGGCAGGAACCGAGATGATCTCGCCATGCGCCTCGACCACCATGCGCTTGCCCGAAGGCGTCAGCACCGCTGCCGCGATGTCGCCCGCATCGAGATCCTTGACATGGGGCCGCAGCGAAGGCGCCTCCGCCCCGATCGTGATCGCGGGCCGCGAAACGGCGCCAGTGGCAAGGTCATAGACCTCGATCTTGCCGAAATGGTCGATCACGATCCCGCCCGGCCCCGCCGAGGCCGAGGCCATGTCGAACCCCCGGTCGTTGCGGATCACCTGGGTGACCGTGCCGCCCTTGCCGGCATAGCGATAAAGCGTGCGCGGCCCGTCACGATCGGACAGGAAATAGACGTCATCGCCCACGAACATCGGATTGCGATCGTTCGAATTCTCGCGCGGGATCGTGACGACCGAACTGTCCTTGAGGTCCGCGATCCAGATGCGGTCAGTCTGCCCGCCGCGATACTGCTTCCATGCCGGCTGCCACTGGCTGAACGGGGTATAGGCGATATGGCTGCCATCCGCGCTCAACGCGCCGTCGTCGCCAGAAGGCAGCGGCACCGGGCGGGGATCACCGCCACCCACCGGCACGAGGTAGAAGCGCTGCAGATCGCGCGCCGTCTCGCGCACGGAGCGAAACAGGATGCTCTTGCCATCGGCCGACCAGCCGAGCGCGACATCGGGCCCCGGGTGCCAGGTCAACCGGCGCGGCACGCCGCCTGCGGCCGGCACCACATAGACATCGCGATTGCCATCAAACCGGCCAGTAAACGCGATCATCGTGCCATCGGGCGAAAACACCGGACGGCTGTTGTCGCCCTGCCCCGTCACCAGCACACGCGCGGCCCCGCCGGTCCGGGGCACGGTCCAGATCGCGCCCGCATAATCGAAGGCAATGTCGGTCGCCGAAAGGCTCGGATGCTGCAGCAGGCGCGGCGGTTCCCGCCCTTGCACTGCATTTGCGGTCATCAGGGCGGCTAGCAGTGCTGTGGTTGCAAGCAGGGCACGGCGCATGTGGGGCATTCTCCGGTCATGATCTCACGAAACCGGAATGCTAACGTGCCAAATCGGGTTTGCCTAATCCCTGATCACCAACTGTAGGCTGCGTGGGGAGGCCCCCGCGCTGCTCAGTCGTCCAGCGGCACGCCTGGCAGCTGCTTGGCCGTGCGGATCGTCAGCGAGGTCTTCACGCTCGCCACGTTGGGCGCGGGCGTCAGCTTGCTGGTGAGGAATTCCTGGAAGCTCTGCAGATCGCGGCTCACGATCTTGAGGATGAAATCGATCTCGCCGTTGAGCATGTGGCACTCGCGCACTTCGGGCAGGGTGCGCATGTGCTCCTCGAACTGGCGCAGCGATTCCTCGGCCTGGCTCTTCAGGCTCACCAGCGCGAAAACGGTGATCGCAAAGCCCAGCTTCGAAGGGTCGAGCTCGGCATGATAGCCGCGGATCACGCCCGCTTCCTCAAGCGCGCGCACCCGCCGCAGGCAGGGCGGCGCAGTCAGGCCGACGCGCTGCGCCAGCTCGACATTGGTCACTCGCCCTTCATCCTGCAGTTCGGCGAGCAAACGCCGATCGATCCCGTCGAGAGTTGCCATGGTTCTCTGTTTATCCTGCGTGCGCTCGGATGCATCGTGTTCGGATCAATTGGTTAACTCCGCCCCTTGCCACACCCGCACATTAGGCTGCATGCAGAGGGCTGTCCGGCCAATCTTGGTAACTTTCCACACCTTGTGCGGCTGCTGTCGATAATTTTGTTGTTTAATATCGCAATCGTCCCACAATGCAACGCAATCAACAGACCCCTTCCAGCCCACCCGCATTTTGTTAGGGTCCCGGTAACCACCACGGGCGCGCCTGCGCGCATTGCCCTCTGCTTGGAGAACGCATGATTGTCGACGATCGCCTCGAAACCGTGCTGCGCACTGTCGCGGCCGGGCCGGGTGCGGTCGCCACGCAAATGCGCCAGTTGCTGGACATCCTCGGCCGCACCCCGGCCGAGCGCTGGACCGAGCAGCATGTCGCCGCGCTCACCCGGCTTGATTCGATCACCGCGATGCTGGGCGAACCTGCGAGTGCATCCCTTATTGCCGCTGCAGGCCTTCGTTCACCAATCCTGGTCGAACATTTTGCCGAAGCTGGTCCCAAAGTGGCACTGGCCGCGATCATCTCGGCCCGCCTCACGGAACGGGATTGGCTCCGGCTTATTCCCGATCTTCCGGTGCAGGCGCGCGGGTTCCTGCGCCATCGCCGCGATCTGGGGCCCGAGGTGGAAAGGTTACTGGCCCGGCTGGGCGTGACCGATTTCGCGCTGCCCCTGCCGCCCGGTTTCGCACAGCAGCAGGAGCCTGCGGTGCGCCTCGTGCCGCTCCCGCAGATCGCGGCCGTCCCGCCGATCAGTGAGGCAGCATCCCCTCAGGCGGGTGAGGGCATCGGTGCGATCATCGCCCGCATCGAAGCCTTCCGCCGCGCGCGCGATCTTCCGGCCGGTGCCCCGATCGAATGCGGTGCCCTGCAGGCCGCAATGCAGAGCCGCCTGCCCTTCACGGACGAGCCGCCCCCGGCGCCGCCTGCCATTACCGCGATCGACATCGCGCTCGATACCGACGGCACGGTGATCGCCGCCAGCACACCCCCCGCCGCTGCGCCCTTCGCCGCTGCACTCGTCGGGCTGCGACCCTTCGCGGCCGATCCCGATGCGCCGGTCACTTGCGATCCCGGCACGCTCGGCGCGGCGCGGGCGCGCCTGCCGGTCATCGGCGGTCGGCTGGAACTCGAAGGTCCCGCCCCGGTCGCAGGGCCATGGCGCATCGATGCCGTTCCAGGCTTCGCTCCCGATAGCGGGCATTTCCTCGGCTGGAATGCCCGTCTGCGCCGCCCGCCCGCGCCCCCTGTCGCCGCCCTGTCCACCGCTGCCGACGATGCGGCGCAGCGCAGTACGGATCGGCTGCGGCAAATGCTGCATGAACTGCGCACGCCCATCAATGCGATCCAGGGCTTTGCCGAACTGATCCAGCAGCAACTGCTCGGCCCCACGCCGCACCAGTACCGCAGCCTCGCCGCCGGCATCGCTTCGGATGCCGCCCGCATGCTGGCGGGGTTCGAGGATGTGGAGCGGCTCGCCCTGCTCGAAACCGCCCCCGCTCCCGCCGGCGAACCAGCCGAGGGCGAGACCGATCTCACCGCGCTGCTCACCCGGCTGATCGCCCAGCTCGATCCCCTGCTCGCCCCGCGCGAAGTGGTGCTGTCGCACGATCTCCCCGATGGTCCGCTGCCCGTCGCTGTGCAGCCTGACGAGCTTGAGCGCACGCTCTGGCGCCTGCTGTCCCTGATCGCGAGCGCTGCGGCACCGGGTGAGCGCATGGCCCTGTCGCTCAGCGTCGGCGCCGGCCCGCAGGGCTATGCGGTGCGCCTGCGGCTTCCGTTTCCCGCCTCGCTCGCCGCCGCGAGCGAAAGCGCGCCGCTCGTCGCAGATAGTCTCGCCAGCCCCGGCGGCATGCTCGGCAGCAGCTTTGCGCTGCGCCTGTGCGGGGCGGAGCTGCGCGCGGCCGGCGGCCTCATGGTGCGCGAAGAGGCAAGTGTGGATGTAACTCTCCCACTCTTGACCACCGCACGTCATACACCTAGCCACAAGGGTGTCGTCGGTAACCAGACCGGCTAAGGGAACCGTGGCAGGCGTGGCTCAGCCGAACATTCTCGACGTGCCGGGTGCGAGGCAGCACGTGCGCTTCGCGCCCGCTTTCGGCCAGCGCTTCATCGTCACCGTCGATACCGAGGAAGAGTTCGACTGGACGCAGCCGCTCGGACGCACCGGCCACGGGCTCAGCCACGTTCCGCGCCTCGCTCGCTTCCAGCAGTTCTGCGAAGGCGTGGGCGTCGCCCCGATCTACCTGATCGACTACCCGATCGCGACCGATCCCGCCGCGGTCGAGGCGCTGGGTGAGGCTGTTGCTGCCGGGCGTGCCGAAATCGGCGTCCAGCTCCATCCCTGGGTAAGCCCGCCGCACGACGAGGAAGTGAACGTCTTCAACAGCTACGCGGGCAATCTTGCGCCGGAGCTGGAAGCGGCGAAGTTCAACACGTTGAACGACACGATCGAGCGCGCCTTCGGCAAGGCCCCGTTGATCTACCGCGCCGGCCGGTATGGCGTCGGGCCTGCCAGCGCCGGGATCCTCTCGAAAGCCGGGCTCGCGATCGATACCTCGGTTCGCGCCCGTTTCGACTACAGCTCCACCGGCGGCCCCAACTTCACCGAGCACCCGGTCGTGCCTTGGTGGGTCGACAAGCCCGGCGGCCTGATGGAGTTGCCGCTCACCACCGTGTTCTGGGGCATGCTGCGCCAGCAGGGCCCAATGCTCTATCCCATGCTATGGCGCATGCCCAAGCTGCGCGGCCTGCTTGCACGCATGGCGATGCTCGAACGCATCCCGCTGACCCCGGAAGGCGTGAGCATCGAGGAAGCGATCAAAGGTATCGACATCGCACTCGATGATGGCCTGCCGGTTCTCGTATTTTCCTTCCACAGCCCCTCGCTGCGCCCCGGCCTCACGCCCTATGTGCGCGATGCGGACGGCCTCGATCAGCTCTACGACTGGTGGCGCGCGGTCTTCACCTATCTCAAGCAGCGCCAGATCCGTCCTGCCGGCGTGGCCGATATCATCGCCGGCGTAGAGGTCTGAGCCGCGCTTGCCATTCGCCCGGCAGCGCATTAACCGGACGATCAAGGTGGGCCTGTAGCTCAGCGGTTAGAGCTGGCCGCTCATAACGGCTAGGTCGCGGGTTCGAATCCTGCCGGGCCCACCAACCTGAAGTACGCTTGAGGTGTGCTGGCAGCGTCCTTCTCACGCCGGATTGTGGCGCTACCCGCGCAGCCCCGTCAGCGCTGCCGCGGCGATCGCTGGGCTTTCCAGACTTGCCACTGGCCACGCGCAGTAATCCGCCGCGTAATAGGCGCTCGGGCGGTGGTTGCCCGAAATCCCCACGCCGCCGAACGGAGCGGAGGACGCCGCGCCGTTGGTTGGCCGGTTCCAGTTGACGACCCCAGCGCGCGAAGCGGCCCAGAACCTGCGGTAGAGCGCCTCGTCGCCGCCGATCAGGCTGGCGGCAAGGCCGAAGCGCGTCGCGTTGGCCGCCGCCATCGCGGCATCGAAATCGGCCACGCGGATGATCTGCAGCACCGGACCGAAGATTTCCTCGTCGGGCACGGCAAGGCCAGTCACGTCGATCATCGCGGGCGAAAGCAGCGGCGTGCCTTCGCGCAGACGCTGCAGCGGCCGGATCACTTTTCCGCCCATCGCAACCAGCGCGTCCCACGCCTGCTCGACTCGGGCCGCAGCGTTCATATCGACCACCGGGCCCATGAACGGCGCCGGTTCGTCGAACGGCCCGCCCGCGATAATCCGGTCAGCCATGGCAGCAACCACAGCGATCAGCGTATCGCCGTCCGGCCCCACGATCAGCCGCCGCGCGCACGTGCAGCGCTGGCCCGCCGAAAGGAACGCCGATTGCAGCACCAGCGAGGCCGCCGCATCCACGTCGCTTTCCGCAATGTCCCATGCAATCAGCGGATTATTGCCGCCGGTCTCGATCGCCAGGATGCGGTCAGGCCGCGCGGCAAATGCCTGATGCAGCGCGAGGCCGGTGTTCGAGGACCCTGTGAACAACAGCCCGTCGAGCTCCGGATGGGCGGCCAGCGCGCGGCCGGTATCGGCGCGGCCCTGCGTCACCACCAGCACGCCTTCGGGCAGACCTGCTTCAGCCCACAGCCCTGCCATATAGGCGCCCGAGGCCGGGGTCAGTTCGGATGGCTTGAACACCACGGCGTTGCCCGCCAGCAGCGCCGGCACGATATGGCCGTTGGGCAAGTGCGCGGGGAAATTGTAGGGGCCCAGCACCGCCAGCACGCCATGCGGCTTGTGCCGCAGCGCCTGCGGCACGCCGGCTGCCTCGCCGAACCGCTCACCGGCCCGCTCGGCCTGCGCGGTGATCGAGATGGCAACCTTGGCCGCCACCGTGCCGACTTCGGTGCGGGCTTCCCACAGGGGCTTGCCCGTCTCGCGCGCAATGACCCGGGCAAAATCTTCGGCATTCGCCTTCACCACTTCGGCATAGCGCTCTGCAATAGCGATGCGTTCCGCCAGCGGGCGCAGTGCCCAGCCGCCCTGCGCCGCGCGGGCTGCCCAGACCGCAGCATCGACGTCCGCATCCTCACCCTGCCACAGCACATCGCCGGTCATGGGGTCGGTGGAAGTCCAGGTGGTCATGATCGCTCCTCTTGGCTCAGGGGTCGGTATTACCCGCTAGCCAATTGGGCGCGCGCCCTCTGAAGGTCAACCACCCGGCTCAATCCTCCTCGATGACCTTGGGCTTGCCAGCGCTGCTGGTGAGGTGACGGGTGACCCAGCGCCCATTCCCGCCCTTCTCGAGCTGCCGGCCGCAATACTTGCATGGTCCGATCTTGAGATGCCCTTCATACCGCACAGAACGCCGCGACGGCGAATGCTTGCCAACCAGACACCGCAGTCGCTTGAAAAACTCCGCCATAGACCGACCTGCTCCCGCTCGTCCGCCACTTCGCCCCGCGGCGGAACTGTTATAGAATATGCCAGTACTAAGATGAAATACCAAGGCTCCCTATTCCCGAACGGTAGCGGAAAACTCGATTGCGCCTTGCCGCACCGCCACCGCATGTTCTAGGGGGTCCCGGTCGGGGAGTAGCGCAGCCTGGTAGCGCATCTGCTTTGGGAGCAGAGGGTCGCAAGTTCGAATCTTGTCTCCCCGACCAAAAATCCCACAGGATGTCGGATTGCATAAGCCGTGACTCAAATTTCACGGAACCGACTCAATGAGACATTGCAAAGCCTTCAGGAGTTGATGAGCGGGCCGGCTACTTCGATTGGAGTTGCGACGGCCATGCCTTGCTCATCGTTCAATTCAATGGCCGAATGTCCGTCGTCGAGGCTGGAGAGCTTCACGCCCTTGTAAGCCCAGTATTCCATTCCGCTGACAGTCTTCCAGTCATACCCCATTTGACCCACCACGGCCAAAGCCGCGACTGTTGCGCTCATGGTCTCGCCTTCGAACTGGACCTGGTGAGCATAAAAAACGCCCGCTCTCGTGTTCCGATCAGACAACTTGTTTTCGGGCTATGCTAAGCTTTACGGTAGCGTAAGTCCGTCGTGCGAAGTTTGCTCAGCCAACGCACGCCAAGCTACCAAGTCTGCGGCCACAGCTGCCAGCTTGCCGTCAATTCGCGCAAACGCATCCCGGCCCAGCGGCAGGCGCAGTGGTGGCTGTTCGGCCAGAATGGCCGTCATCAGGACCGACATACCTTTGCGTGGGTCGCCGAGCTGGGCGCCATCATTCGCCGCGCTGAAGTCGCGTGTCGCGCCGCTCGTGGCCTCATAGGCGGCAAGCCGGGTGGCCCCCATTGCAATCGAGCGGCCGAGGAAAGCGGTGCGGAAGGCGCCCGGTTCGACGATGATGACCTTGATACCAAACGGAGCGACCTCTTCGGCCAAGGCTTCGGACAGCCCCTCAACTGCAAACTTGCTGGCGTTGTAAAGGCCGAAGCCCTGCCGCCCGGTGAAGCCACCGACTGATGAGAAGTTGACGATCCGCCCGCCGCCACCACGCCGCATGAGGGGCAGCGCAGCACGCGTAACCTCAATCAAGCCGAACAGGTTGGTGTCGAACATCGGGCGATATTCGTGAGGCTCCAGTTCCTCCACCGCGCCCACCAGCCCGAAACCGGCATTGTTGACGAGTACATCCACGCGGCCAAATGTGGCCTCGGCCTGCGCCATGGCGTCGTTGATGGACGCCGGGTCGGTGACATCGAGCGCCAGTGTCAACAAGTGACCAGGGCGCCCGGCGGTCAGGTCGGAGAGTTGCTCGACCTTGCGCGCGGTAGCAATCACGCGGTCGCCGCGTGCCAGCGCCATTTCGGCCAGAATGCGGCCAAAGCCGGACGAGCAGCCCGTGATCAGCCAGACTTTACCAGAGAAATCGGCCATGATGTGTCTCCTAGAGGTGTGGTTCAGGCAATGGTGATTGCGATCTTGCCCTGAGCGCGCTGGGCGCCGTTGCGGCCGGTCACGGCGTCATAGGCCGCACCGATCTCGTCCATCTTGAATTGGCGCGGATCAAGCCGGGGCAGCAGGTTGCCGCGTTCGGCCATGTTGGAAGCCGCCTGCAGGATCTCGCCGTAATGGGCACGCCCTTCGTCGGCCAGCAGGCTGTGCAGCGTGAACACGCCGGAATAGGTTGCCTGCTTGAACGACAGCGGGGCGAGTGCATGCGCACCCCAGCCAAGGCAGCTGACAACATGGCCAAAGCGACGCACCGCCTGGAACGAGGCATCGAGCATCGCCCCGCCGCCGGTGTCATACACCACGTCAAACCCGCGCCCTTCGGTGTGCTCGGCAACATAGTCGGCGACATCCCGCGTGGCGTCGATCGGAACGGCACCCAGGCCTCGCAGATAATCATGGTCAGCGACAAACGCGGTGGCGAAGACGCGGGCGCCTCTGGCCAGCGCGATCTGCACCGCAACGTGGCCAACGCCCCCGGCGCCGCCTTGGACCAGCACCTTGTCGCCGGGGCGGATGGCTGCGCGGTCGATCAGCCCTTCCCAAGCGGTGATCGTGACCAACGGCAGGACCGCTGCCTCGCGCATCGTCAGGTTGGCGGGCTTGTGCGCCAACAGGCGGGCATCCGCGACGACATGCTGCGCCTGCGTGCCGGGCAAGGAGCCCACGCCGCCGATCAGGCCGTAGACTTCGTCGCCCGCGGCAAAGGCCGTAACGCTGGGACCAACTTCTTCGACGACCCCGGCCACATCCATGCCCAGCACCGCGGGCAGCGGCCGACGGGCATGGGCTGCCTCACCGGCGTGGATCTTGGTATCGAGCGGATTGGTGCCGCTGGCGTGGACGCGGATCAGGACCTCGCCTGCGCCTGCTTGAGGGCGGGCGACCGTGCGGAGGTTGAAGGGGCCATTGACGATGTCGGCAACGGCAGCGAGCGTGGTCGGTATGGAGTTCATCGGGCATCTCCTGTTCGATGCCGTGATGATGGCTCCCTCGTTCTTGAATGAAAATCAACGATACTGCATGATTGTCATTCACAATTGTTGGGAATGAAGAGCGGGCGACTGCCGGTTTGCTGCAGCGCAGGGTTCACATCTCTCTGTTTGCGTTTTTGCTATACGCTAACCGTCGTCCCCGAGCCTCATTTCCCGGATCAGGTCGACCAGCGCGCGCAGGTTGGGCGGCAAGTGGCGCCGTCCGGCAAAATAGAGCGCGAGGCCTTCGAAGGGTGGAGTCCAGTCCGGCAGAAGTTCCACAAGGCTCCCTTCGGCGATGTGGGACATGGCACTGCGTTCCTCGACATAGGCGATGCCGGCACCGGCAAGCGCTGCGGCAAGGATAAGGTCCGTACCGTCAAGGATCAGGTTTCCGGTCACTTCCAGCGCCATGGATTCGCCATGGCGTTCGAACTCCCAGCGATAGAGCCGGCCGCCTGAGAGACGCATCTGGATGCAGTCGTGCGCAAGCAGATCCCTGGGCATGCGGGGGTGTGCACGTCCCTCCAGATAGCCCGGTGCTGCTACCACCACCATGCGCAGGCGGGGAAAGATCGGGACGGCAACCATGTCCGGCGGGATGGCTTCCTGCAGCCGCGCGCCGGCATCGAACCCACCGGCCGTCAGGTCGATCAACGCGTCCTGCGTCACCACTTCCAGACACACCCTGGGGTAGCGCTGGTGATAGGCTAGCAGCACCGGCTCAAGCATCAGGCGCGCTGCGCCGCGTGAGGTGTTGATCCGCAACGACCCGGTCAGCTCGGTGGCATGAGCGCCGATGCCTTCGATCGCCGCCTCGATGGCGCCCATGGCAGGCTCGATCCTTGCGATGAGATCAGTACCGGCCGAAGTCAGCGCAACGCTGCGGGTCGTGCGGTGAAAAAGGCGGACCGACAGTCGCTCCTCCAGTGCGAGAATCGCATGGCTGAGTGCGGAAGGCGATACGCCGAGCGCCCTCGCGCCAGCCCGGAAACCACCGTTCCGGGCGACGGCCAGCACGGCCTCCAACTCGGCGAGCGTGACACGCATTGATCGATCCACCTCATCAGGCTGTCCAGGATTGTCCTGCTTATCTTGCCACAGGATCGTGTCCATTTGCGAGCCCTCGCTTGGAGGACATCATGCGCACCATAACCAACAACTACATCGCCGGCCAATTCCGGCCCGCTTCATCTGACCGCTCGCTGCCCTTGCACAACCCCGCGACCGAGGAGCAGATCGGCACGGTACGCCTCTCGAACGCCGATGATGTGAACCTTGCCGTGGCTGCGGCCAAAGCCGCCTGGCCTGCCTTTTCGGTTACCCCGCCCGAAGAGCGTGTGCTCAGCCTGCAGCGCCTCGCGGCGGCAGTTGCCAACGGCGAGGGTCAACTGATCGCGGCAATGCGCGAGGAATACGGCGCGCCTGCGCAATTCACCGCCATGGCCGTGCGCCATGCAAACTCTGTCTTTCTCGACATGGCTCAGACAGTCACGGAATATCCCTGGCGCCAGGCCATAGGGCGAGCGGAGGTCGAGATGCGGCCGCTCGGTATCGCGGCCGCCATCACGCCGTGGAACAGCAACATCGGCTTCATCTGCGCCAAGCTTGCGACCGCGGTCGCGGCAGGCTCGCCCATCGTGATCAAACCTTCGGAAATGAGTGCCATCCAGACCGAAACGCTCATCGAGGTTCTGCACCAGGCCGAATTGCCCGCAGGTGTGCTTAACATCGTGAACGGCGATGGCGCGGAGGCAGGAGCTTTGCTGGCCGCGCACCCGGATGTGGCCAAGGTCAGCTTTACAGGTTCGACCGCGACCGGCCGCGCGATCCTTCGTGCCGGTGCCGAGACCATGAAGCGCATCACGCTGGAGCTTGGCGGCAAAGGTGCCCAGATCATCCTCGACGATGCCGATCTGGACCGTGCGGTTGCCATGGTCCTGGCGAACGGCTTCATCAACAGCGGTCAGGCATGCATCGCGGGCACGCGCATCCTGGTTTCCCGGCGGCGAAAGAAGGACCTTGAGGAAATGCTCGTTGCCGCACTGCGCGCTTTCCCGGTAGGCCCTGCAACTGATCCGGAGGCAAGGATCGGGCCCATGGTCAGTCAGCGCCAGTGGGACCGCGTGCAGGCCTATATCGCGCTGGGATCAGTTGAAGGCGCGCGCCTGCTGGCTGGCGGCCCTGGCCGACCGGCGGACTTTGAACGCGGCTGGTTCGTGAGGCCAACGCTGTTCACCGATGTGCACAACGACATGCGGATTGCGCGGGAAGAGATATTCGGGCCGGTGCTGAGTATCCTGGCCTACGAGGACGAGGCGGATGCACTGCGGATCGCCAACGACACGACGTACGGCCTGCAGAATTACGTCTTTGGCGGCGACGAGGGCAGCACGCTCCGCATTGCCCGCCAGCTGGAGAGCGGCCGCACCGCCATCAACGGCGCCGCGCATGAGCCGAGGGCTCCGTTCGGCGGGTTCAAGCAGTCGGGCATCGGGCGTGAATTCGGTGTATACGGCTTGACCGCTTTCCTCGAGCCTCGCGTCGTGGTGAGTTGACACCTGCATGCTGAGTTGCCCAGCCTTCGCGGGGGGGCAACTCAGCGTTGGCAGTGACGAGGCGGGAATGACGGATCGGGTCATTGAAGAGGCTGCAATGACGAAAGTATGCATGGTTGAATGGCCAGATGGCCTGGAAGTCGACAACCCCGAATGGCGGGCCTGCGCTGAAGCCGTCCGCAATCTCGCGCCTGATATCCTGGTCACTAACGAGATGCCGTTTGGCAGCTGGCTACCCAAGGCTTTGCCTTATGATTCCGGAAAGGCGAAGGCTTGGGCGCAGCTTCATGCCGAAGCGCTCCCGGCGCTATCCGGACTTGCCACGGCCGTGATTTCATCGCGCCCGGTCTGGGAGAGGAGCCATCTCGCCAACGAGGCGTTTGTCCTCGAGCATGGTGTCTACAAGGTGCTGCATCACAAGCACATCTTTCCCGCCGAGGAAGGTTGGCAGGAGGATGGCTGGTTCGCACCGGCGAAAGCGGGTTTTGATACACATGTGATTGCCGGCCTCACGATTGGCGTGCTTCTCTGCACGGAACTGATGTTTCCCGAACATGCCCGCGCGCTGGGCAGGCAAGGCGCACATGTAATTGTGGTGCCGCGCGCTTCGGGACGGAGCATGGCCACTTGGCGAACGGCTGGCGCCATGGCCGCCATCGTCAGCGGCGCTTATGTCATCAGCTCAAATCGCGTCGGCTCAGCAGATGGCACCTCTCCAGTTTTCGGTGGGGTTGGTTTTGCGTTTGACCCGGCGGCGAATGCGATCGGCGAAACCGGACCGGCACAGCCTCAGTTGGCGGTAGTCATTGACCGACAGGCTGCGGAAGATGCGAAGTTCGCATATCCGGTTTATGTGCGCGAGCGGTTCGCACGGCCCGAGACCGGAACGAGCCAGACGCGGTGATATCCTGCGGTCTGCTGCCAAATGCCCCCCGCTCAGCGCTTGATGGCGGTCACCATGGCAGCATGGAGGTTGGCGCTGCCGGCAAGGATACCGTCGCCCAACCAACCGAACGGCCTGCCTGAAAGGTCGGTGACGATACCTTTGGCTTCACGGACCAATAGCGCGCCAGCGAGCCAGTCGGCGACATCGTGACCAATCTCGAAATAGGCATCGAGCCGGCCCGCCGCGACATAGGCTAGCTGAAGCGAAGTCGCGGCCATCGGCCGAACGACGAAGACGGCGCGCGCGACAGTCCGCAACAAGTCCAGAGCGTCATCGTGCTCAACTGCGCCAACCTGCGCCAGGGGCGGGATCGCTGTACCGGCGACACATGCAGCCAACTCGGACTTTGCCGCCGCCCTGACCGTGGCACCGTTGCAGGTCGCCCCCTCCCCTTTTGCAGCGACGAACACCTCCTGCATGGTTGCGTCGTAAACAATCGCAAAGACAGGCTCGCCGCGACAAACGAGGACGAGCGAACTCGACCAGAGCGGCAGCCCCTGAAGCCAGTGGTAGGCACCGTCGATCGGATCATAGAGCCAGTACACCTCATCGGTCGGGTGACTTGTCTCATGCGTCCAACCGATCCCGGGATAATGATCGGCCAAAGCGGTACGCAGCTTCATCGCCGCTGCATCACTGACAGCGCGCACATGCGCAATCGCATCGGCGACGGAGCCTGCGCGTGTGACAAGAGGGCTACTGGCGGCGATTTCGTCGGCGATGGCGCAAACAAGCTGGGTGCAAACATCGTGATCGATCTTGAACATTTCGGCCTCAGTTCGGTCTGACAAGGTGACCGGTGGAAGGATGAAGGGGAACTCTGAGCCTTCGAACTGCACCATCACACCAGTCAAGGTTGCGGCCATCGCGTGATTCTCTTCGGTACTCAATACGCCTTCGACAAGCTTCACGTTCACAAACGGCATCGTTGCCTCCTCATTCACGCCGTCTCATCGACGAGCGCTCCAAGGGTAACGGCGCCGCTGCCAGGCCTCCCGTCAGGTCCTGCAAGCGGGCAGCAATTGGCCTTCCTTCGTCAGCGCGACACGGCCGCGCAATGGGCAAGACGCTTTTCCGCATTCACCGCATCTAACAACGCCTTTCTCCATATTGGCCCCGCAGACCGTGAACCTGAGATGAAACTCACATAGATGAGAGCGAGGGTGAGACAGCCCTGACAAGCCATGACCCGCACACGAATTCGACCCACTTGATACGCCGAGCCGCCAACGCGCCTGCCGCAGTTTTGATGGCCCGGAAACTCTTCGATCTCATGGAGTTGGGGGCCGCAGCCTGAACAGGGCTCGCCGGCGCACGCAAATGGTGGTCGTTGAAACCGACAGGCTCTGGACGACCTCTCGCATCTTGATTGCCCATGCTTGGTTGGAAGCAGATTGCAGCGGTTGCTGCAGGCGGCACTCTCGCGTTTGGCATTCAAACCGCACCGCTGCATCTTGCGCCCGGTTGCGGGAACGCCAAACGCTAGAGCGCCTCAGCCATCCCCCCGCTGATTGACCCGTGCGATCACGACCGCGGCCAGCGCAAGCAGCAGGATGGCACTTGCTTCGAACACGATGTTCTCGGGGGCCATGTTCTTGCTTTGCAGAACAATAAGGCGTGCCAGCGCGGTGATGGCGATGAAAATGGGATAGATGAACGTTGCGCCCTTGCCGGTGTAAAACACGCTGACCATGCCAATCACTTCGGTGTAGAGAAACATCAGCAAGATATCAGCCAGCGTGATGGACCGCGTCTGGTAAATGTCGACGATCTCCGCAATCGCGCCACCGACTGTCATCAGCGCGACGAGCAAGAGCAGGATCCGTTCGACCAGATGAAAGCCCAGCGTGGCGATAGCATCTTCGGTCTTACCCACAGCCGGTCGGTAGCCACTGTCAGAGGGCAAGTCGCCTTCAGTTGGCGGTTCGGGAGCCAGCGGCTGCGGCATAATCGACAAGACTATAGCACGCGCCTCTTGAATCCGGGATGCCTGAAATGCGCCCCAGCTACGACTGATAACTGCGTCGAGAGGTTATCCGGAAACAGCCATTCCCGCGAGGAGCAAGCAATCTATAGAGAATGGCCGGCATTAGAAATTTGCGGTCATCCACGAAGCGCCCGGTGGACGTTGGGTTCCGCCCGACACCGATCGATGAGGCACGGTCGGCATCGTTTTCCCTGCAAGGGTGAGATTGACCGACTGCGGTCCGGTAGTTCCAGAGCACGACCATAGTATTGGTGACTTTCATCAGCGCGCAACGCTCAGGCCGGTGTCGCCGAGATAGCGGTGTTTCCCCGCGCTAGCGATGTTAGTCAGACTGCGTAGATTCCGTCTCTGCCATCCACTGCGATTATCACATCAAATAGACTGGTTGTCGGGGAGCTGCGCTCGTCAACCGGACCTGATGACAAAGGAAACGAGATTGCCTTTCCGGTTGCCGATCTCGACCAACGAAGCGGTAGCCGTGCCCTTGTCCTATCGACAGTGCACTCTGCCCAATCCGCCGCAAACTCGGAGAAAAACAGATCAGCAACGAATTTCCAGTGGTCTGCATAGGCGGATCCGCCGGCGGTCTCGACGCCTATGTGCGCCTGTTGCAGCATTTTCCCAGCGATCTCGGCGTCGCAATCGTCATCGTCAACCATTTGCGGGTCGTCGCGACACGGCTCCACGAAATTCTTCCGCGCTTTACAGCGATGCCGGTTGCATTGATCACCGAGAGTTTGGATATCCAGCCAAATCGCGTTTTCATCATTCCTTCGCGGCGCGATCTGCATGTGTGCGACGGTGCGTTTCGCCTTGAACCGATATCCAAGCCGCGCGGATGGCCCGACGTCATTACCGTTTTTCTCCAGTCGCTGGCGCAGAATTGGCAAGGCAAGATCATCGCCGTCATCGTTTCTGGCTATGACGGTGACGGCGCCGACGCCTTGTGCCGGATCAGGGATGTGGGCGGCATCACCATCGCCCAGCAACCCGCAAGCGCCAAGGAACCGGACATGCCGAACAGTGCAATTGCATCAGGTTGCATCGACTATGTGCTTGTGCCCGAAGCCATCGGTGAAAAAATCCGAGATATAACGCGGACGATATTTGCGGGTTGACTGCGAGCATCACAGTAGATCAACATCTAACCAGCTCGATTATCATGCCAAAACGTTCTAAACATGGCTTAATTGCAGTCCATTGCGCAGATTTTTAGTTAGTGCCTTTAATTGAATCTTGGGCCTTCAGTCGATTTAGATGCGCCTGATGCATGCCAAGAACCCTCAAAATCTCTTCAAGAAAGTTATCGGCATCATCCGTGACCAAACCGCTCTTCCGAAGCAGGGCAATACGCACACGCTGTTGTCGAACATGGCGCTCACTCTCCTGAACGTGCCGCTGAACCATCGCAAGTTCTGTTTCGCCAGCTACGTCCATAGCGAACAATACGCCGAAAATGAGAAAGTACCAAACTGCCCTTGCAGCGCGCGCGATAGACCTTGAACTGCCCATGGAGGGTTCCGCATTTTTGCCATGAGTCTGCGAATTTGACATGGGGACTGTGTCGCCAGTCCGATCGCGTCGGGCTTGACGGCTCTCATCCAGCGCAAACGCCTGACGCGCTTGAAGCGGCATGCGATCGCCAAGTGACGAGTGTGGGGGGACAATGTTTTGGTCTTGGAGCCGTAAGGCCAGCTTGCGCCGCACCTCCGGCAGGCTTTTGAACCGCCGATGCCGCTAAAACATATAACCGCTCAGTTGGTAATGTCGGATAGTAGCGGTGGTTTCAACCGGTCGATAAGCGCCATCCGACTGGGCCGTATGCTCATAAACAGCGCCATCGAGGCGACCAAATGGCGAAGATCTCAGCACAATTCTTCGCGAACGCTGCAGTCACTCAGCCTCTAGCGAGGGCTCAAGGATCAAGTATGGATTTCCCGTCTTGAACAATTGCCACAAGATGATCGACGACCGCCCTGATGCGCGGCGAGCGGCGCAGATCCGGATGAAGGAGCAGCCATAAATCGCGCGCTGGTGGTGGCGGGCAAGTCTCGACCAGCACGAGGCGTGTATCTGGATCGCCAAGAAACCTCGGCAGCACCGCCAGACCAATTCCCGCTGCGGCAGCTTCAAGCAACGTAGCAAGTTCATTGCTGCGAAAGACCAGCCCAGAGGCATGGCTCAATGAGTGCAACCACTGCTGCTGCGGCACGTGTTCGAGCGTTTCGTCATACCCAACAAGAGCCCGCTCCGGTTCGCTGGTTTGCGCCACATATCGACGCTCGCCATAAAGGCCATAAGCCAGTGACCCAAGACGCCGAGCCAGGATCGAGGCTGCCTTTGGCCTGCTCAGCCGGATCGCTACATCGGCTTCCCGGCGGGACAGGCTTACGGTGCGACTGTCCGCGACCAGTTCAAGCTCTATGCCGGGATGCGATGATCGCAACGCACCAAGGCGCGCGGCAAGAAACTTGCTGGCGAAGGTCGGCGGGGCGGTGATCCGCACCACGCCAGTGAGGCTGGACTGCCGGCCTTGGGCCAGGCGTTCTATATTGAATGTGTCCTCCTCGATGCGGGCGGCTAAATCAGCGATGGGCTCGGCTTCAGCTGTCAGCGCAAAGCCGGTTGAAGTCCGCTCGAACAGCCGAAAGCCAAGACTTTCTTCCAATGATGCGATCCGCCGGGAGATCGTGGTGTGTTCGGTTCCGAGATTGCGTGCCGCAGCCGAGAGTGTTCCGGCGCGTAGCAGAGCGAGGAAGTATTTCAGATCATCCCAGTTCACTTGTGCAAATTTGCACACGTGTTGTGCGGAGACAAGGAATTCCTGTGCGATTATCCGGCAGCTAATCCGGCGCCTGCCCTGAAGGCAGGAGGTCGATATGGCGAAAATTGCTTGGATGAAGTCCGCAGGCGATGCCAGCGCCCTGGAAATCGAGGACGTGCATGTCGGCGATCCCGGTCCCGGTGAAATCCGCATCCGGCAATCTGCTGCCGGTGTGAATTATGTCGATATCTATCACCGGACTGGCCTCTATCCCCTACCGGAGCTTCCGGCGGTCCTTGGCGCTGAGGGCGCGGGAATTGTCGAGGCGGTCGGTGATGAAGTTATCGATTTCAAGCCCGGTGATCGGGTGGCCTGGGCGGGTCTGCCGATAGGCGGATATGCCGAGGCGCGCTTGCTTCCGGCAGAGCGGGCCATACGCTTGCCAACCAACGTTTCCGAGCGGACCGCAGCGGCGGCCATGCTGCGGGGTATCACCGTCCACATGCTCTTGAACCATGTTGCCCGGACGAAGCCCGGCGATGTGGTGCTGGTCCATGCCGCAGCAGGAGGACTGGGACTGCTTCTGACCCAGTGGGCGCGCCGCCTCGGCGCTACGGTAATCGGCACGGTTGGATCGGCGGAAAAGGCTGAACTTGCGCAGCGCTATGGTCTTCAGCACGCCATTCTTTACCGGGAGGCCGACTTCGTAAGCGAAGTTCTCGAACTGACCGACGGTCGGGGCGTTGATACCGCGTTCGACGGCATTGGCGGCGCGACCCTGCTGCGTACCCTTGATTGTGTTCGGCGTTTTGGCCTCGTCGTGAGCGTCGGTCAGGCCGGCGGATCGCTTCCGATCATCGAGCTCCCTGATCTCGGCCCTCGCAGATCGCTCGCGCTGGCCCGGCCGAGCGTGCTCGCTTATGCCGCCGATTCAGACCTTTACCGTGACGCGGCCGCTGCGCTCTTTGCTCAGATGGCGCTAGGCCTCCACGTCGAAATTGGTGCGACCTTCGCACTTGCTGATGTCGCCATAGCACATGCCGCGCTTGAAGCGGGCCAGACCACCGGTTCGGTGTTGCTGACGTTCTGATCCAGTCACAGGAAAACCCATCATGATTGCACCTGTTATCGCTGTTTCCGCCTGGGATGTGGAGCCCAAGGGACCTGCGGCAAACTTTCCGATCGATCTTGTCGCAAGATTGGGCGCGCGCGAAAAGCGGCCGTTGGGTGACCTGTTCGGTCTCACCCGGTTCGGCGTGAACCTCACGCTGCTCGGTCCGGGTGCGGCCTCTGCCTTCCTGCACGCACATTCGCAACAGGACGAATTTGTCTATGTCCTGCAAGGAACACCAACCCTGCGGACGGAGCAGGCCGAGATGGTCCTGCAGCCTGGTATGTGCGCCGGCTTCGCCGCTGGCGGCCCAGCACATCACCTGGTGAACGAAACCGCCGAACCGGTTCTCGTGCTCGAGATCGGTGACCGTAGCAAAGGCGACTTGGTCCGATATCCAGATGAGGATCTGGTCTCTGCCATGGATGAGGACGGCACCCGTCAATTTCTGCGCAGGGATGGCTCGTCGTTTGCTGCAAAGGCGGTGCAGCCATGAAATACCTCGTGATCACGCGCCGCACCCCGGCTTTCCGAAGTGACATTCTGCCCGAACATTACGCCTTTCTGGAAGGTCTGCGCGGGGCTGGCCTGCTTGAGTGCGCGGGGCCATTTATGGACCGTTCGGGGGGAGCCTACGTGCTGTCCGCGGCTGGTTTTGACCAAGCTAGACTGCTAGCGCTCAGTGATCCTTTACACGTGGCGGGTTGCTCCACGTGTGAGGTGTTTGAGTGGGATGCGACCTGAAGTGCGATTTGCTCGTTTTGCGCTATTGGGTGAAGAGGGGGGCGTCAGCATCGTCCCAATTCTGGCCGATCGAGCGCGAACAGACTGACGTCAGCTTTCCTGCGATTGGTAGCTGCGCCCCACAGTCAGGGATTTGAGTACGAAGCCAACCGTGGCGAACTTAAATATCTATATATTCCAGTTTCTTGCGTGACGCATAAGATTGACAGGCTTCGCAATCCCTCACGCGCGACAGCCGGATACCTTTGCTGCAACCCTGAGCCCGGTGAGATACGCGCATTGCTGTGCGCCACACCGCGCAATCAGGCCGCAAGCTGTTAGCCATGGCGATCAAGAAATGCCGCGAAAAGGGCTGGCCATTGACCGGCCGGGGCATTCGCAGGACCGATGCCGAAGCCATGCCCGCCTTCCTCGAAAAGATGCAGTTCCGCCGGGCACCTTGCAGCCCGCAGCGCGTCGATGAACAGCATCGTGTTCTCGTAAGGTACGGCCTCGTCATCAATCGCGTGGACAAGGAATGTCGGCGGTGTCGCCATATCGACATGGCGTGCGGGCGATCGGCGGACAATCGCCTCTTCCGTGGGCTGAGGCCCCAGCAGGCGCTGTGCCGAAAGCAGATGGGTGTGCGGCGGCGTTGCCGCGATCACCGGATAGATCAGGCCCGCACAGCAGGGGCGCGCATCGATCGCATCGGCTGCATCACGAGGGGCATAGACCGGTTCGGCGGCGGCGGTGATCAGCGAAGCCGCAAGGTGCCCCCCTGCGGAAAAGCCAAGAACCGCGACTGTCGCGGGATCAATTCCGAAACCCGCAGCGCCAAAGCGGATCACGCGCATGGCCCGCTGCGCATCTTGCAACGGCACGTCGGAACGGTTCGCCCAGCCTTCGCCCGGTAGACGATAGACAAGCACGAACACCGTGTAGCCGCGCGCGGTCATCACGCGGGCGACATCGGTTCCTTCGTTGCGGATCGAGATGAAGGTGTAGGCCCCGCCCGGGATCACCAGCAGCGCGCGGCCGTTGCTTTGCGCCGGGCGGAACACCCTGAGTTCAGGCCGGGCGACGCCGGTGATGAAGGCGGGGTCAAGCGTGGCGGAGCGGACCGGGGGCGTGGCGGGCGCACCGGGCGGCGCGGCAGCCCACAAGGCGATGGTCTCTGCTGCGGTCCATTCGGGCGGGAGCTGACCGCCGCCGGCCGGGATCCGGAGTGCGGCGCGTGCAGCCAAGGCGGGCGCGGGCATCAGCAGCGCACCGCTCCCGAGCAGCACCTGCCTGCGGTTGATTGGCCCATCCATGGCACTCTCCCAATCCTTGTTGCGTGCCCGCTCTCCGGCGTGCAGGAGCCGGTGCCTAGCGCAATCATCATGAAGCGAAGCTGCCCGCTGTGCCACCGGCACATTGCGCAGCGCGCGACTTGGGGAGAATGGTTGGGCACGGCAAACTGATCATTGCGTAATCGATTGCTCTTTCATACACTGCCCGCTACGGCATGGCCAGCACGTTTCTGGTCGGCATTTTCGGGGAAGCGCCTGTTTGCAAGGATTTGCGGGCGGGATGGCTTGCGGGTCGGCAGCATGAGGGACATTTGATGACGGCACCGAAGGTCAAGGACCCTGCTGCTGAGCCCGCCTCGCGATCCAGCGTTTTCGACCGGCGCTGGACCTCGGCCGATCTTGCCCTGCTTGAACAGGGTCCGGAGAACACGATCCCGACTTTCACGCGCGAAGGGGCTGCGCGGATCACCGGCCATGACCTTTGGGACATGTGGCCGGTTGAGTATCCAGATGGCCGTTTGCCGCGCTTTGACGGCGCATCGCTATGGATGGTGCTGACCGCGCCGGCCGGTGCAGATCCGGACGAGCGTCATGCCGTCGCACGCATCCATCTCCTGTCCGGGAAGGACGGTGTCTGGACCCTGCACGGTCCGGTCTTTCCCGAAGGCTTCACCCCGGGAAGTCGCGAATGGTCCGGCTCGGCCGTCCTGGATGCGGCAGGTTCGTCGCTCACGGTCTTTTTCACTGCAGCAGGGCGCCGAGGGCTTTCCAGCCCCAGCTTCGAACAGCGCCTGTTTCAGGCCAGCTGCCGCTTTGCCCACGCGGATGGTGCGTTCAACTTGTCCCACTGGAGCGCACTTGCGGAATCGATTGTCGCAGATGGCCAGCACTACCTCCCCGCTAACCAGACCGAGGGGCGCGCAGGGGAGATCCTGGGCTTTCGCGACCCCGCCTGGTTCCGCGATCCGGCAACGGGGCAGGCCTATCTGTTCTTCACCGGGTCTTCCGCCCGCGCCGCCTCGCGCTGGACAGGGGTCATCGGCGTGGCTGAGGCTGATCCGGCGGGCAACTGGCGGCTGCGCCGGCCGGTGATCGACGCCTCAGGCCTCAACAACGAGCTGGAGCGTCCGCACATGCGCTGCGTGGCGGGCCGCTACTACCTGTTCTGGTCCACGCAGGCCAAAGTCTTTGCAGACGACGCCCCGCCTGCGCCGAGCGGTCTTTACGGCGCGGTGGCACCCTCGCCGCTCGGGCCGTTCACCCTGCTCAATGGATCGGGCCTCGTCGCGGCGACCCCCGCCGAAGCGCCTGCGCAGGAATACAGCTGGTGGGTGCTGGACGACCTCTCGGTCATTGGATTTGCCGACTATCCCGGCCTCGCCGATCCGGCAATTCTGGAGGATGCCACCCAGCGCCGCGCCCACTTTGCGGGATACCCGGCGCCGTTCTTCAGGATCGCACTCGACGGCGCATCGGCGCGAGTTGAACGCTAGGTCGAACCGCGCACGATCAGTTGCGGCTCGATCTGCTGGGAGGCCGTCTCCTCGCCGGCAATCCGGCGCAGCAGGGTCTGGGTGATCAAGTCCGCACCGTGCCTCAACTGCTGGTCGATCGTCGAAAGCGGCGGCGCCATGTGCTCCCCGATCGGCAGGCCGTCATACCCGATCACGCGCACATCATCGGGCACACTGCGGCCCAGATCGCGCAGCGCACGGATCACGCTGATCGCGGTCACGTCAGACCCGGCAACGATCCCGTCGGGCATTTCAGGCAGCGCGCCGAGCTTCTGGCGCAAATCAGCGTAGGCTGCATCGGGTTCGAAATGCGTGGGGATCGCGGTCAGGCCTTCGAGCCCGGCTTCCTGCACCGCACCGCGCGCACCCTCGACGCGGTCTCCGAACTCGCTCCCCTCGACCGGCCCGGCATAGGCGATCCGCCGGCAGCCCCGCTCGATCAGGTGCAGCGCCGCCATGCGCCCGCCGAGCCGGTTGTCCGAACCGATCGAGCAATGATGCTGGCCCGGCGCATGGCCACCCCAGACGACCATCGGCATATAGCGGCGCGAGACCGTCTCGATCACATGAACCTGATCCGATTGGCCGACCACGACAATGCCATCGACACGCCCGCTGCCGATGAACCGATCGATCCAGCGGTCGTTGCGCGGGAGCACGCGCGAGAGCAGCAGGTCATATCCCCGCTCGGCAAAGGCATCGGCGAGAAACCCGGTCATCGTGTTGAAGAACGGATCGGACAAGTGCTGCAGCGCTTCGTGCCCGAGCGGCACCAGCACGCCGATCGTCATGGTGCGCTGCGTGCGCAAGTTGCGCGCGGCGACATTGGGCTGGTAGCCGAGCTTTTCGGCAAGCGCGGCGATGCGCTTGCGCGTTTCCTCGCTCACCCGGCCCGATCCCGTCAGCGCGCGCGAAGCGGTGGCGGTGGAGACCCCGGCGAGTTCGGCAAACTCCTTGATATTCTTGACGCTGACCATGTGACCCTTTGTATCCGGACATCGCCTACCGGGCAAAACCCTGCGAGCCGCACGCGGCGCAGCTTACACAGACCGCTGCGGGCGGCCAATGGGGGCGCTCAGCGCAGGCTGGCGCGTTCGGCCGCATCGATCTCGCCAATGAGCGCGGGGCTGGCGTCCAGCCGGAGCGAGGGGAAATCGCCGGGCGCAACCGGACGCCATGGCGGGAGGCCCGCGCCATCGGGCACGCCGCCCGCGGCAAAGGCAACCAGCGTACGCGACATCCGCGCTGCCAGGTCCTGCGCTTCAGGCCCGCCGCCCGTCATCGAAGCGCAGCGCGCTGCGTTGTCGAACCAGAACGGAATATCGAGGCAGTGGAATGCACGCGGACGGCCATCGAGCACGGGAGTCTGCCATGCAAACCAGAACACGTGCGTGCGCTGCGCTCCGGCGGCAAGGCGGCGCGCAGCCTGATCGATCACCGCCTGCCGGATCGGCGCGGTGGCGATGCGCGACCACAGGTCGAACGGTTTTGCTGCGGGTGTCGCGGCGCGGAAGGCGCGGATCACGGCAACGGCGCGGCCGGGCAGGAACCGGTCGACCCGGGCCCGCAGCGCTGCCTCGTCCATGGCGTCGCTGTCCGGCTGGTTGATGCCGGTCACGAATTCGTTGAGTGTGGAGCCGATGATGAGCGGAACCGCCGGATCGGTGGCGGGCAAAGCCGGACCAGCCGGATCGGCAAGGATCGTGCGGCCATCGATCACCGGCGCATAATCGAGGATCTGCGGAATCCGGCGCACATCGACGAAGCCGTCGAAGGGCGGGTTGATCCGCGCGGCAACGCGATCTGCCGCCGCGCGCAAGTCGGCATAGGGCAGCGCCTGTAGCTTGGCGATCTCGCCGCTCCCTACCCCCAGTTCCGCCAGCAGCAGCGCGCTGAGCCGGGCGCTGCGTGCGGGCGTATTGAACCCGGCGAACGATCCGCTGAGGATCGCAGCGCGGTGATAGAGGCCGCGCGCCGCCGGCATCGCCATAAGCGCCGAAACCTTGGCTCCGCCGCCCGATTGGCCGAAGATCGTCACCCGGTCCGGATCGCCGCCGAACGCGCCGATGTTGTCCTTCACCCAGCGCAGCGCGGCTACGATATCGAGCATGCCAAGATTGCCACTCTCGGCAAAATCCTGGCCCCATGCGGAGAGATCGAGGAAGCCGAGCAGATTGAGCCGGTGATTGAGCGTGACGACAACGGCATCGCCGGTTCGGGCAAGGTTCTCGCCGTCGAAGGCCGGGATATCGTGGCCCGACCCCGCCGCGAAACCACCCCCATGAAGCCAGACGAGCACCGGTCGCCGGGCCGCATCAAGCGCAGGCGTCCAGACGTTGAGCCGCAAGCAGTCCTCGTCTGCCACGGCATCGTTCCAGCGGAAGATGAAGGCTTCCTCATCGTGGAAGCGGCCCATGCCCTTGTCCTGCGGCGCGATCGGGCCGTAGTGCAACGCAGACCTTACACCCTGCCATGGCGCAGGTGGCCGGGGTGGGCGGAAGCGGTTGGCCCCGCCGGTCGGCGCGCCATAAGGCACGCCCTTGAACATATGAACGCCGCCCTGGCGATAGCCGCGGATCAGGCCCGGAGTGGTGCGCGCGGTGACGGCGGCGGGATCGGTGGACAAGGCCGCGTCCTCTTGAGGCATGGCCGCTGCAGCGGCGGAAGTGCCCGGGGCCAGCGATAACCCCGCCGCTAGCCCCGCGCCCTTGATCAGGCTGCGGCGATCAAGCCCCCCTGCCCCTGCAGTGCCTTGGGCCATGGTTTCTGCGCCTTGTGAACATTTGGCAGGACAGCGCCCGGCTCCACAAGGGAAACCGGGCGCAGCCACCGCCAGATCAGTTGGTGTTGAGGCGGAACGTGACCCCGATGGTGCGCGGGCGCGGCCCAGCCAGCAGCGTGGGACCATTGGCCGAGGTCGGCCCGCGCTCGTCGGAAAGGTTATCCGCAAAAAGGCGCAGCTCGTAGCGATCGCGGCGCAGGCCGATGCTCGCCTGGAACAGCTGATAGGGGTTGATCTCGTTCACCGTGGCATCGCCCAGCCGGAAGCGGCCGACCGTGGTCGCCGATCCGGTGACGAACATTTCGTACTTGCCGACGTTCGTCTCGTAGGTCGCATCGAGCCGGAAGTTATGGGTCGGCGTGTTGAGCAGGCGCTTGCCATTGGCAATCCGGGGATCCGCGCCGTTGAAGGCGGGGATCACCTTGGTGAACTTGGAATCGTTGATGTTGCCGATCATGTTGAGCGTCAGCCCCTTGAGCGGCGTGCGCCAGGTCGCTTCGAGATCGATGCCCTTTGCCTTGCCGTCACCCAGATTGGCGAAGGCGGCAAGGCCGATCGACGTGTTGAAGGCGCTCTGGATGTTCGTGTACTTGATATCATAGAGGCTGACCGCGAGGCGGAGCGCGCCATCGAACAGCGTGCCCTTGGTGCCGATCTCGAGGTTGCGCAGCTTGTCGGGCGTGAGCGAGAGCCCGCTGGGCACGCCGTCCGCGATCACCGCATCGGCCTGGGCCTGCGATTGCAGGATGCCGCTGCGGAAACCGGTTCCGGCGTTGAAGAACACCGTCCAGTTCGGCACCGGATAGTACGCCAGGTTGGCGCGCCAGGTCACTGCATCGGGCGTTGCCTTGATCGATACGGGAACGCCGTTGGAAATCGAATCCGCGGTGCGCTTGTCCTTGAAATAGCGCAGGCCGACCAGCGGGACGAGCTTGCCGCCAAACAGCTCGTAGCTGGCCTCGGAAAACAGCGCTGCGTTCTCGGTCTTGGTCACGGTCTGGCCGCTCAGCGCGAAGGCGGGGAAGTTGAGGTTGAAAGTATAGAGGCTCCGTGCGTTCTGATAGAACACGCCAGCCACGCCCTTGAACGGCCCGCCCTTGTTGGTGGCAAGGCGCAGTTCATTGACGAAGTTGCGCGCATCGCCCCCGTTGATCAGCGTGCCAATGCCGAGCGGCGCGCCGAGATTGAGGCCGACCTGGAAACCGCCGGGCAGCGACTTCTGATACGAGGTCGCGTTGGTGAGCGTGAGATCACCGATATCGCGGGTGATCGTGTTGGAAAGATACCAGGCGCGGCGGCGATCATAGCCCACCACGTCGCCCTGGAACGAGGCGAAGGGCGGCTTCACCGAGTTGATGACGTTGAGGTAGTTCTGATCGGTGCTGAAGTACCAGCCGCGCAGGCGCACGGTGGTGAGCGCATCGGGTTTCCACAGCAGAACCGCCTGAATGTCCTTCGAGGTGACGTCGTTGGCGTCCTTCTCGCGCGGGGTGCCGGTCGGCGCGCCGGAATAGATATCGGCATAGCCCGCGCGGCGATCGTAGCCACCGCTGACGCGCAGGCCGAGCTTGCCCTCGATCAGCGGGACCGAGATAGCGGCGGCACCGCGGTAGTTGGGATCACCGGCATCGCCCGTCTTGGAAAGCTCCGCCTCGCCCGCAACGGTGATCTTTTCGAGATCGGGGTTCTTGGTCCGATAGATGATCGTGCCCGCCGATGAGCCGAGGCCATAAAGCGTGCCCTGCGGTCCGCGCAGCACCTCGATCCGGTCGATATCGAAGTACTGCACCGGCGGCGCGGCCTGGTTGTTGGGCACGCCGAACGGGGTATCATCGAGGTAGTAGCCGATCAGGCCATCGCCGATGGGGCCGCCCGCGCCCGAGCCACGGAACGAAAAGATGCGGTAGCCCGCGCCGATTTCCTGCGCCTGCGAGGCACCGGGGATGAGCTGGATCAGGTCCGACCCATCGCGCACGTTGCGCTGCTTGAGCGTGTCGCCGCCGAATGCCTGGATCGCGATCGGCACCTGATCGAGCTTGAGCGAGCCGGACTTGAGCGCGGTGACGATGATTTCGTCAGAGCCGGCCGCTTCACTGGCCTGCGGGGCCGCCTCCTGCGCATGGACAGACACAGCGGACATCATGGCGATGGTGGCGGCGGCACCGGTGAGGCACGCGCGCAGTTGGTTGCGATGGTGATTGGGCTTCATGGTATCCTCCCTCGTTCTTGGTTATTTGCGTAATCGATTGTGCAACGAGTGTCAAACCGTTGCCTGCTCGCACTTTGGGGCGAGTGTTTGCTTCAGGTTCTGACGGACGCGGGCTGGAAGGCAGCGGCCAGCGCCGCTTTCCATGATGCAGTGAAGGTGCGCGCGGCGCGCGAGGCGGGCGCGATGAAATCGAAGCCATGGTAGGCGCCGGGAATGACCAGCAGCTGCGTCGGCACACCGGCCGCGATCAGCGCCTGCGCATAAGCCACGTCTTCCTGGGCAAAGAGATCGACCGCACCCACGCCGATGAACGCCGGGGGCAGACCGGCAAAGCTGCCGATCCGTGCGGGAACCGAGCCCGGCGGCACCGATGCACCACCGGCGGGCTGGCCGAGCAGACTGGCCCAGCCGACTCGGTTGCCCGCCTCGTTCCAGCCGATCGTGCCGATGAATGGCGGCACCCGGCGCGTGCTGCCGGTGCGATCATCGAGCATCGGATAGATCAGCACTTGATAGCACAGCGGCACGCTGCGGCGGTCGCGCGCGGCGATGGCCACCATGGCCGCAAGGCCGCCGCCCGCGCTCTCACCCATGATCGCAATTCGCGCCGGATCCACGCCCAGCGCGGCTGCATTTGCGTGAAGCCAAGCCAGCGCAGCATGGCAATCCTCGAGTGGTCCGGGGAATGCGGTTTCGGGCGAAAGCCGGTAATCGACCTCCACCACCACGCAGCCCATTTCCTCTGCAAGGCGCTGGGAAGCCGGGAACGTGTCCGTCATCCGGCCAACAATGAATCCGCCGCCGTGGATATGCAGCACCGCCGGACGTGGCGCTTCGCCAGGGCGCGCATCGATCACCGCGATCGGCACCTCGGGATGCCCCGGCGCCCCGGGAATGCGGCGCAGATCGATGGCCGGGAATGCGAGCGGCGGCGGTGGTGGCGGGGCCTTCAGCCGCATTGCCCGGATCGCGGCAGGATCGAGCGGATCGGGCAGCGGCCGGGCCAGGATCATCCTTGCGCCTTCGCGCAGTTCAGGATCGACCATCGCCAGCGGATCGTCCACCGGCGCGGCCGAAGCCGCAAGGGCCCGCAGCGGCATGGCTGTCAGCGCGGCGGCGCTAGCAGCAGCAAGGCCGAACGATCTGCGTGTGAACGTCACCCTCAATCCCTCTACCTTTGCCGCAATCTCTGGCGCGGTCATTGGCGCGCACACTCGCGCGCAATCGATTACCTTCTTACACCTTGCGGTCACAATTGCAATCGATTACGCAAGCTCCAGGATCGGGACGGCAGGCGCGAAGTCCTCGCCGCAGATCATCAGGAGAGAACCCGCGCCATGATCAGCCCGATTTTTCCCATCTGCGCCCGCGCGATGCGGTTGGCTGGCGCGCTCTTGCTGGCCGTCGCGGCACTGACCGTCCCGCAGGCGGCTATCGCAGCGGATGCGCCGCCCAAGGTTACCGTGGATGCAGACGGCACGGTTCACGTACCCGCAATGGCCGTGCCGGTCTCGTCGATGCTCAGCCCCGAGGCAAAGCAGTACATGGCCGACCATCTGCACGACATGCAGAACCCCGAGAAAGTGAAGCAGGTGGGCGGTGTGCCGGTGTTCATGGAACCCTACCTCGCCGAAGCGAAGGCCGCGTTCGCCACCACCATGCGCGAGCACCGCATCGGCGGGGTGCGTGTGTTCGACTATGCTCCCAAGGCCGGGATCGCCCCACGCAATGCCCGCCGCGTGCTGATCAACCTGCACGGCGGCGGCTTCATGGGCTGCTTCCCCGGCTGCGCAGAGCTCGAAGCCATTCCCGTTGCCGCGCTCGGCAAAGTGCGGGTCGTCTCGGTCGATTACAGGCAGGGCCCCGAGCACACGTTCCCCGCCGCGAGTGAGGACGTGGCGCTGGTCTATCGCGAACTGCTCAAGTCCCACCGCCCGGAGCAGATCGGCATCTATGGCTGCTCGGCCGGCGGGATGCTCACCGGCATGTCCCTGGCATGGTTTCAGAAGCACGGCCTGCCCCGCCCCGGTGCGGCTGGCATCTTTTGCGCAGGCCTCACCAGCTCGTCCAACGGCTTCGGCGGCGATGCCGATTACATGACTGCCGCCGTGGGCGAGGCGCGCCCTGCCCCGGCATGGCCCACCACCACCCCGCCAACATGGACCGCCCTTCCCTATTTCAAGGACGCGGACCCCAAGGACCCGCTCGTCTCGCCCGGCTCATCCGATGCCGTGCTGCGCCTGTTCCCGCCGACGCTGATCCTCACCGCAACGCGCGGGTTCGAACTGAGTTCGGCGGTCAAGACCCACACCCGCCTCGTCGCGCTCGGCGTTCCGGCGGAATTGCATGTGTGGGAAGGCCTGTTCCACGGCTTCTTCTACAAGCCGGACATGCCCGAATCGCGCGAGGCCTACGCCGTCATCCTGAAATTCTTCGACCGGAATCTCGCGCGCTAAGTCGCGAAGGCAGCGCGCAATTCCGCTTTCCACGCCGCAGTGAATTCCCGCGCCACGCGCGCTTCGGGCACGACGAAATCGAAGGCATGCCATGCGCCGGGCGTGACATGGATCCGCGTTTTCACCCCTGCCGCGATAAGGCGCCCGCCAAACGCGATATCCTCGTCGACAAACAGATCGAGCGCGCCGACGCCGATGAAGGTGGGAGCAAGGCCTGCCAGATTGCTCTCCCGTGCGGGAACGCTGCCAGCGGGCACCGCATCCGATCCCGCCGGTACGCCCAGAAACGCCGACCAGCCGAACCGGTTGGCCTCTGCCGACCAACCAATCGTTCCGATATGCGGCGGCACCTTGCGGGTCGAACCGGTACGGTCATCGAGCATGGGATAGATCAGAACGGCCTGACACAGCGCCACCTTGCCGCGATCGCGCGCCATCAGCGCGACCATCGCGGCCAGCCCGCCACCGGCGCTTTCACCCATCACCGCAATACGCGCCGGATCGACACCCAAACTCTGCGCATTGTCCGCAAGCCATTCGAGCGCGGCGTAGTTGTCGAGCACCGGGCCCGGGAAAGGCGTTTCCGGCGACAGGCGATAATCGACGTTGACCACGACCGCGCCGAATTCCGCCGCAAGCGATTGGCAGAACGCCGTCATATTGCGGGCGCGGCCGGAGATCATCCCGCCGCCGTGGATATGCACGATCGCAGGCCTTGGCGTGCCCGATGCCTCCGGGACAACCAGTTCGATCGCGACGGGCGGCGCGCCCGCCGGTCCGGGAATCGTCTGGAGCTTGACCTCGGGCGCGGCCAGCAGCGGCGGCGGCGCCCAAGCGGCGCGCATTGCCGGCAGAGCCTCACGCGTCATCGGCGGAAATTTCTGCGCGAGCATCGCGCGCGCCGCCGCCCGCAGTTCGGGGTCGACCAGCGCAAGCGGATCGGAACCGGCTGCCTCGGCCGCCTGGACAAGGCTGCTGCGCGCAAGCCCCGGCACAAGCGCCGCCGCTCCGGTGCCGAGAAGGATGCGGTGCAGATCGCGGCGACTGAGGGTCAATGAAAACTCCTGCCGAGGCGGTGCAGCGACCGCACCAGATGACGAATACGGTCTGCGTGGTTGCGCAACCGATTACAAGAGGCTTGAGCGGGCCACCGCCAAGCGAGTGATGCCTGAGTGTCTGCGGAAGGGTTCGCCCTCAGCGCCTCCAGTTCCATGACGAGGAGCCGCTTCGGTCGCGGCGCCCCCCGCGCTTGACTCGGGCTGCACCCTGCCCAATAAACCGGATAATTATTGGATCATCGAGGGCGTGGAATGGCGGCGCACAAGGAAACTACCGGCCCCGCACCCACCCGCATCTCCCTCGGCGCCTGCCTCCTGATCGGTGCAGCAGGGCTCCTCGTGCTTGGCGTCCAACCACTGCTCTATGGCAGCTATGTCCACGAAGGCCGGATCGGCGAGGCCAGCCTGGGCCTCCTCGCGGCCATAGAGATCGCCGCCATCGCGCTGGGCAGTGCAGGCGGGATCGCGTTACTGGGGCGGACGCCGGCGCGCATGGTCGCGCTGATCGGCATCGCCATCACTATCGCGGCAAACCTGCTCCCGGACGCGATCCCGCTGCTGCTAGTCCGCGCAGTGTCGGGAGCGGGCGGCGGCCTGCTGGTCGGCGTCGCGGCCGGTGCCATCGCGAAGTCCAGGGGCCTCAACGCCGCAGCGGCCGCGTTCCTGTTCCTTCAGTCCGCCAGCCAGTACGCCATCCTGCAATGGTTCGCGAGCGCCGCCTCCCCCGGTTCGGCGGCTGATGTCCAACACGCGCTCGCCGTGATCGCCGCGCTCACCGCGCTTGCACTGCCGCTCGTGCCGTCGCGGCTCGCCCCCGCCGCCCATGCCGAGAGTGCCGCCAGCAAGGGTGCCATCCCGCTTTCCGGCTGGATCGGCCTCGGCGCCTCAGCATTGCTGGTCGGCGCGGTCATCGGGATCTGGGCCTACATGGGCCTCTGGCTCGAAGCGCGCGGCATCGCGCCCGAACGCATCGCGCCGATGCTCACCGCCTCGATGGTCGGGCAGATGGCGGGCGCGCTGGTCGCCATTGCCGTGGGCGAGCGCGGGCATGCCGGGGCGAAGGCGGTCGGCACCGGCCTCGCCCTGATCCTCATCGTCGCCCTGCTGTTCCTGCGCGGCGCAGACGGTGCCGCAGGCTGGAGCCTCATCGTCGGCTACGGCTTCGTGTGGATGCTCCTCTCCCCCGCGCTCACCGGCTTCCTGCTTGAGGCCGATCCCACCCGCCGCAGCCTGCCCTTCGCCGCCTCGGCGCAGCTGATGGGCGCAGCGATCCTGCCCACGGCAGCGGGCATGATGATCGAGGTGCAGGGTATCGATACCGTGCTGCTCGCGTGTTCAGCCGCGGTCGTTCTCGGCCTCGTGATGATCGGAGGGGCGCTCGTGGCCCGCCCCCGGCTTCAGGCAGGGACGTAAGGCTCGACCGGCAGCTCCTCATACCGCGCCTTCAGCTGCAGTCCGAGGTACTGCGAGTAACTGCGCGCCATCGCGAGATTTCCGGCCATGAACCAAAGCCCCGGTTCGGGCGTCGGCTTCCACAGGTTCTTCATCTCGCCTTCCCACGGGCCTTCGTCGCCCGGGAAGCCCGAGCCATAGCCCCAGGTCTTGCCGATGCGCTCGGCAACCTCGGGATTGATGAGGCGCGCCACCCACTGCTTCATGTCGCCGAAGCCGGTTGCGTAGATGATGCGGTCGGCACGTTCATGGCTGCCGTCAGAGAGCACCAGCCCGTCTTCATCGATGCGCTCAATGGTGACGCCGGAACGCACTTTGATCCGCCCGTCAGCCACCATTTCCGAAGCGCCGACATCGACATAATAGCCTGACGAAGTACGCTGGAACTTCATCGCGATGCCCGTGCCGTCTGGCCCGAAATCGACCTGGAATCCTGCATCGGTGAGCCGCTGGTAGAACGGCGCTTCCGAAACCCGCAGCGCATCCCACGTCGCCCTGTTGACCTTCTCGGCAAGCCGCAGCGGCACTGACGCACTGATCAGGTCCGCCTTGTCGGTAACGAGTCCGGAATCGAACGCCTGCTGCGAATAAGCACCGGCCAGCAGCGTCTCCATGTTCGATTGCCGCACGATCAGCGTGGAGGAACGCTGGATCATCACCGGCTCGGCGCCATGGCTCACCAGATCGGCGCATATATCATGCGCGGAGTTGTTGGCGCCGATGACGACCACGCGCTGGCCCTCAAGCCCTTCGCCGCCCGGATGCTCGCTCGAATGGCATTGGTGGCCCTTGAAGCTGTCCCGCCCCGGAAATTCCGGCGTGACCGCAAAGCCCGCATTACCCACCGCCATCACCAGATGTTCAGGCACAAGCGTCACCGGCTTCCCGTCGCGCAGCATCTCCACCCGCCACTTGCCCGTCGCCGGATCGCGGGAAATTCCCTTGCACTCGGTGCTGGTCCAGATTCCCAGTTCCATGATCCCGGCGTAATATTCCAGCCAGTCGCCCATCTTCTGCTTGGGCGTGTAGACCGGCCAGTGATCCGGAAACGGCACGTAGGGCATGTGGTCGTACCACACCGGATCATGCAGCAGCAGCGACTTGTAGCGCGAACGCCACTGGTCGCCCACGCGCGGGTACTTGTCGACCAGCAGGCACGGCACGCCCAGCATCTTGAGCCGCGCGCCCAGCGCAAGGCCGCCCTGCCCCGCGCCGATCACCAGCACATAGGGCGGATTGCTCTCGTTCCACTGCTCGACATCGTCATGGCGCACGTCTTCCCAGGTGCGCTGGCCGGTCTCGTCCACCACGCCCGAATGGCGGCGCCCGCGCAGCGGTTCCTCGAAGCCCTTGAGTTCCTTGAGCGCCGTCAGCAGCGTGAAGCACTGCTCGCCCACCAGCCGCACATAGCCTTCGCCCCGGCCCAGCGCCGTCTCGAAGCTGATGAAGCCTTCGCTCGCCCCGGCGGCCGCATCGCTGGCAAAGCCGCCGATGCCGGAATCCTGTGCCCGTGCGCTTGCGAAGGCGGTGATCGCCGCCGTCCCCTCATGCGTCGCCAGCGTCCAGCCGAGCGCCAGGTAATCGCGCCACAAGCCATCGGGCAGGAACAGGCCCGCCACCGCCGCGCCATCCACGGCGGCCAGCGCCGCGCCGAACTTCTCAAGCCAGCCATGTACGTCAAGCATCAGGAATTGCCGCCTTTTTCTAAGCTCGCCGCGCAGATCAGAAGTGCGCGATCAATTGGATCCCGAAGGTTCGCGGATCGTTGTAGTTGATCTGGTCCTGCGTGATCACTGGCGCAATTGAGGATATCACCCGCGCCGAATTGAGGTTCTTCACCCAAAGCGCCGCCTCATAGGCCTTGGACGGCGATTGCCACGCCAGCCGCGCGTTGATCCTGCCGTTGCCCTTCACTTCGGTGCTCGCCGCATTGTCCGGGAACAGCGCGATCGAGGACACGTATGTACCGTCCACCCGCGCCTTGATCGCCGACCCTCCGGCCAGCGGCACTGTCAGGTTGATCCCGCCCGAAAATGCGAACCGGGGGGCGTTGACCAGCCGGTTGCCCGAATAGCTCACCCCGCCCAGCGCGGCGAACTTCTTGTATTCGCTGTGCATGAAGGTTGCCGCACCGAACAGATCCAGATTGCGCGTCGGCCGCACGGTGAGTTCCGCCTCCAGCCCGTAGATCTCCGCATTGCCCGCATTGAGCTTGCGCTGCACCGGGATGGGTCCGGTCAGATCGAACACGAAAACCTGCAGATCGCGGTAGTCGTAGTAGAATGCCGAGGTGTTGAAGCGGACCTTCCGGTCGAGGAATTCGGTCTTCAGCCCCACTTCATAGGCATAGAGCTTCTCCGAATTGAACGGCGTAAGCTGCAGCGCATCGGTCGAGGCCCCGCCCGCGAACCCGCCGCTGTTGTAGCCCTTGGAGAATGAGGCATAGACCAGCGTATCGCCGGTCTTGTAGTTGAGCGCCGCGCGCCAGGAGAGATCGCGGAAGGTCTTGGTGCCGTTGAAATCGAGCAGCGGCAGGGTCACGTCCGAGTAGGCCTTCACTGGCACCACCCCGCCCACCGCATCGAACAGGCTGTGGTAATCCATGTTGATCCGGTCATTCGACCAGCGCAGGCCAACTGTGGCGGTCAGCTTGTCGGTCAGCTTGTAATCCGCCTGGCCGAACAGCGCGAAGCTCCGCGTCCGCTGCGTATAGGGATAACGCAGCAGCCCCAGCGAATTGACCGGATCGAACGTGCCGAGCAGATCGCCGGGATCGCGCAAGCTGCGCAGCAGATCGAAGCTGCTGTCGGTCGCCAGCGTGTCGTGGAAATAGTACGCGCCGACGATCCAGTTGAGCTTGCGCTCGCCGGTCGATTGCAGACGCAGCTCCTCGCTCCACTGGCGCGGGCGGTCTTCGTAGTAGGCGACCACGAAGTCGTTGGGGCTGGCGTCGGTATCTTCCAGCGTCGCGCGGTTCACCTGCTCGTAGGCGGTGATCGAGGTCAGCTGGACCCCGCCGAAATCCACCTGCCCCAGCAGCGAGGCGCCGAATACGCCGATGCGCTCCTTGCCTTCGACATTGTAGTCACCGGCATAGACGTTCTTGTCGGTGTCCGCGTAGCCGAACGCGTCGGTCGGCGTGCCATCGGGCAGGAATGATGGGTTGCCAAAGAAATCGACCCCCTGCCCGCGATGCTGGAACTGCCGCGCGCCGCCAGTGTTGTTGCCGCCGTGGACCGAAAGACGCAGCAGCACATTGGGCGCGGGCGTGAAATCGGCAATCCCGCGCAGCGCCCAGAGGTTGATGTTGTTGACCTTGTTGCCGGTCACGCGGTTCAGCGTCGTTCCGTCGCGCCGGTTCAGGAACCCCGCCACGCGCACCTTGAGGAGGTCCTTGGCAATCGGCCCGCCGATCCCGCCTTCCAACTGCACTTCGTTGAACCGGCCATAGAGCGCGGAGAAATCGCCGCTCAGTTCGTCGGTCGGCTTGCGGCTCGCAAAGCGGATCGCGCCCGCCGTGGTGTTGCGGCCATAGAGCGTGCCCTGCGGCCCCTTGAGCACTTCGATCCCATCCGAATCGAACACGTTGAACAGCTTGCCCGCGTTCGCGCCAAGGAACACGTCATCGACATAGACGCCAACCGCGCCCGTGGTGTTGGAATTGAAATCGCCGATACCCACGCCGCGGATGAACAGCGATGTGGTCGAGGCCGCCGTCCCCGCCTGCATCGAAAGGCTCGGCACCAGCAGCGTGAGGTCGCGCGGATCGCGGATGCCGGTCTCGCTCAGTGCATCGCCGCTGATCGCCGCGATGGCGATCGGCACATCCTGCACGTTCTGCGCGCGGCGCTGCGCGGTGACCACGATCTCGGCAATTCCCGCATCCTTTGCAGGCGGCGCGGCTTCCTCCGCAAAGGCCGGCATGGCCAGCGTCAGCGCGCTTCCCGCCAGAATGATCCCAAGGCACTGCTTAACTTTGGCCCGACGCATAATCATTCCCCCCGCTTCGGCTCCGCAGCGCACAGGCGCGAGCCCTGATCCCCATGACGCAAAGCTTCCCCCATTCCGCAGCAGCGTCAAGCCGAATTTGACTTAAATTCGGATTTTTATTTGAATTTGGGTTGAACCGCGCAAATTCGGCGCTAGGCTTCGCTGCATGGTCACAATCCTCCCCAGGCCGGGGGCGCCCGGTTCCGCCGAAGCGATCCGCCGCCCGCGCCAGAAGCGCAGCCAGCAGCGGTTCGAGGCGATCCTCGATTCCGCCGATCGCCTGCTCGAAACGCTCGAGCCCGCGCAGATCAGCATCTACACCCTCGCCGAGGAAGCGGGCCTTTCTGCCCCCTCGATCTACCATTTCTTTCCCGATGCTGGGCAAGTCTTCGTGGCGCTGGCCGAACGCTACGTGCGCGAATTCGTCGATCTGCTCGACAAGCCGCTGCCCCCCGGCATCCAGACCTGGCAGCACTATGTCGCCGCGCGCTATGGCCATGGCCGCGATCACTACAACGCCCACGCCGCCGCGCGCCGCCTCCTGCTCGGTTCGGGCCTTTCCGCCACGATTCGCGCGCGCGATCTCGAAAACGACCGCGTGCTTGCGCAGCGCTCGATGGCCGAACTCAGCCAGCTGTTCGAGATCGCCCCCAGCCTCGATCTGATCGAGCGTTTCACCGAACTGCTCGTGATCAACGATGCGATCTGGACCCTTTCGGTCCACCGCCACGGCACGATCACCGACGCGTACGAGGAGCAGGCCCGCCGCGCGCGCGAGGCCTATGCCCGCACATTCCTGCCCGAATACCTGCCGCTGCGCACGTCTGCGCACCAAGCCGCCTGAACCATACGAGGGAGAGCCCGATGACCACGAACGCCGCCGACAAAGCTCTGCGCGAACGCGCCCTGAAAGTCGTGCCGAACGGCATGTACGGCCACGAGGCGACCACGCTCATGCCCGAAAGCTACCCGCAGTTTTTCAGCAAGGGTGAAGGCGCCTATATCTGGGACGTCGATGGCAACCGCTACCTCGATTTCATGTGCGCCTATGGCCCCAACCTGCTGGGCTACAACAACAGGCGCGTGAACGACGTAGCTGTCGCCCAGCTCGCGCTTGGGGATACGATGACCGGCCCGAGCGCACACTTCGTCGAGCTCGCCGAAGCGTTGGTCGGCATGGTCAGCCACGCCGATTGGGCGATGTTCTGCAAGAACGGCACCGACGCGACCACCATGGCGATGACCACCGCCCGCGCGCAAACCGGCAAGCGCCGCATCCTTGTCGCGGACGGCGCCTATCACGGCGCGGCCCCGTGGTGCACGCCGATGCCTGCCGGGATCGTGCCGGAAGAACGCGCGTTCATTTCCAAGTACCAGTACAACGATGTCACCAGCCTCGAAGCCGCCGTCGCCGAAGCAGGCGACGATCTCGCCGCCATTTTCGCCTCGCCCTTCAAGCACGATGCCTTCATCGATCAGGCGCTTCCCGATCCGGCATATGCCAAGCGTGCGCGTGAGCTGTGCGACGAAACCGGCGCGATGCTCATCGTCGATGATGTGCGCGCGGGCTTCCGCCTGATCCGCGATTGCAGCTGGGAGCTCGTCGGCGTCCGGCCGGACATGAGCTGCTGGGGCAAGTCCTTCGCCAACGGACACCCGATTTCCGCCCTGCTCGGCAACGACCGCTGCCGCGAGGGTGCGGGCCAGATCTACGTCACCGGCTCGTTCTGGTTCGCCGCCGTGCCCATGGCTGCCGGGGTCGAGACGCTCAAGATCCTGCGCGAGACCGATTACCTCGAAAACTCGATCCGCCTCGGCGCGCTATGGCGCGAAGGCCTCGATGCGCTCGCCGCGAAGCACGGCTTTGCCCTGCGCCAGACCGGCCCCGTCCAGATGCCGCAGATCCTGTTCGAGGGCGACCCCGACTACCGCATCGGCTTCGCGTGGGGCGAGGCGATGCTTAAGCGCGGGGTCTACGTGCACCCCTGGCACAACATGTTCTTCTGCGCCGCGATGACCGAGGCCGATATCGAGTTCGCCCTCAGCGCCGCAGACGAAGCCTTCGCATCGGTGAAGGCCCAGTTGGCGACAATCGAGCCGCACCCCGTAGTGCTGATGTTCCTTAGCGCGATGGCCGGTGCGCATTGATCGCAGGATCCTCCCCATTTTTGCGAAGCACAAATGGGGAGGTGGCAGCCCGCAGGGCTGACGGAGGGGTAATCACGAATTAGGGTGGCGCCCTATGCCAAACTGGATTTCCCGCTTCTACCGCACCGCCGCCATCTACGGCGCGGTTGTCCTTTTGCCTGCCTATCTCGGGCCGTGGCCGGCTGAACAGCCGCATATCTACCTCGGCTTCATAGGCCTCGCGCTCGTTTTCCAGGCAATCTTTTGGATCATCGCTTCAGACCCGGTCCGCTATCGTCCGCTGATGGCCGCATCAGTGTTCGAGAAGCTCGTCTTCGGGGTGCCCACAGTGCTGCTCTTCGCCCAACAGCGCGTCGGCCCCCTCGATGCCGGCTTTGCCACGATCGACCTGCTGCTCGGCCTCGGCTTCCTGCTCGCATGGAGAGCGACGCCAAAAGCCTGATTCAAGGCTTGGCAAACGCGGCCCAATCCGTCTTATAGCGGCCAAAATCAAACACGCTGCGAGAGGACGCCCCCCATGAGCCAGGCCATTTACCCGGTCCCCGAGAATTGGTCCAAGAGCGCCCTTATCGACGAGGTGCGCTACGCCGAGATGTACGCGCGCTCGCTGGACAATCCTGAAGAGTTCTGGCGCGAGGAAGCCAAGCGGCTCGACTGGATCAAGCCCTTCACCACGGTCAGCACCACCAGCTTTCACGAGGCTGATTTCGGCATCAAGTGGTTCGAGGACGGCACGCTCAACCTCGCCGCCAATTGCCTCGATCGTCACCTCGCGGAGCGCGGCGATCAGATCGCCATTCTGTGGGAGCCGGATTCGCCGGACACCCCCGACCGCCGCATCACCTACCGCGAACTGCACGAGAGCGTCTGCCGCTTCGCCAATCTGCTCAAATCCCGCGGCGTCGTGCGCGGATCGCGCGTCACCATCTACCTGCCGATGGTCCCCGAAGCCGCCGTCGCCATGCTCGCCTGCGCGCGGATCGGGGCGATCCACTCGATCGTCTTCGCGGGCTTCTCGCCCGATGCCCTCGCCGGCCGCATCAGCGATTGCGACAGCCGCCTTGTCATCACGGCGGACGAAGGCCTGCGCGGTGGCAAGCGCGTGCCGCTCAAGGCCAATGTCGACGAAGCGCTGGGGCATTGCCCCGGCGTCGATACCGTGATCGTCCTCAAGCACACCGGCGCCGATGTGCCAGTGGTCGAAGGCCGCGATGTGGACTGGGCTAGCGCCGCCGCGCAGCAATCCGTGGACTGCCCGCCCGAAGAAATGAGCGCCGAAGACCCGCTGTTCATCCTCTATACCTCGGGCTCGACCGGCAAGCCCAAGGGCGTGCTGCACACCACCGGCGGCTACTCGGTCTGGGCCTCGATGACGCACGAGTACGTCTTCGATTATCGGCCCAAGTCTGATGGTTCTGTCCAGATCTACTGGTGCGCGGCCGACGTGGGCTGGGTCACCGGCCACAGCTACGTCGTCTACGGCCCCCTCCTCAACGGCGCGACGACCGTGATGTTCGAAGGCGTGCCCAATTTCCCCGACCCCAGCCGCTTCTGGCAGGTGGTCGACAAGTTCGGCGTCGAGATTTTCTACGGCGCCCCCACCGCGCTGCGCGCCCTGATGCGCGAAGGCGACGAGTGGGTGAAGAAGACCAGCCGCCAGTCCCTGCGCCTCCTGGGCTCGGTGGGCGAGCCGATCAATCCCGAGGCGTGGGAGTGGTATCACAAGGTCGTCGGCGAAGGCCGCTGCCCGATCGTCGACACCTGGTGGCAGACCGAAACCGGCGGCGCGATGATCACCCCGCTGCCCGGCGCCACGGCCTTGAAGCCCGGATCGGCCAGCCGTCCGTTCTTCGGCGTCAAACCTGCGCTCCTTACCAGCGAGGGGCAGCTTCTCGAAGGCGCAGCGGACGGCTGCCTCGTCATCGAGCAGAGCTGGCCCGGCCAGATGCGCACCGTCTGGGGTGATCACGAGCGCTTCTTCCAGACCTACTTCACCACCTTCCCGGGATACTACTTCACCGGCGACGGCTGCCGCCGCGACGAGGATGGCTACTACTGGATCACTGGCCGCATCGATGACGTGATCAACGTCTCGGGCCACCGCATGGGCACCGCCGAAATCGAAAGCGCGCTGGTGGCGCACCCCAAGGTGGCCGAGGCAGCCGTGGTCGGCATGCCGCACGAGATCAAGGGCCAGGGCATCTACGCCTTCGTCACGACCAACGCCGATGTCGAGCCGGATGAGGCGCTGCGCAAGGAGCTGGTCCAGTGGGTCCGCCACGAAATCGGCCCCATCGCGACGCCCGATGTGATCCAGTTCGCCCCCGGCCTGCCCAAGACCCGCTCCGGCAAGATCATGCGCCGAATCTTGCGCAAGATCGGCGAGAACGACGTCGGCAATCTTGGCGATACCTCGACGCTGGCGGACCCGTCGGTGGTGGACAACCTCCTCGCCAACCGCCCGAACGCCTGAAACAAGAAAGGGCCGAGGCGCTGCCTGCGCCCCGGCCCTTTCCTTCACATCACAAACTTACGAACGGTCGGCATTTATCACCTTGGTCCAGGCCTTGGCGAAATCACGCACGAACTGCTCGCGCGCATCTTCGCTGGCATAGGCTTCGGCCACCGCGCGCAGTTCGGAGTTCGAACCGAAGATCAGGTCCACCGGCGTCGCGGTCCACTTCAGCGCGCCGCTCGTCCGGTCGCGGCCTTCATAGGCAGTGCCCGCCTTGCTCCACACGGTGTCCATGCTCAGCAGGTTGACGAAGAAATCGTTCGAGAGCGTGCCGAGACGGCCCGTAAACTCGCCCGCGTTCGAACCGCCTGCATTGGCATCGAGCACGCGCAGCCCGCCTATTAGCACGGTCATTTCCGGCACGGTCAGCCCCAGCAGGCTGGCCTTGTCGACCAGCGCCTCAGCCGGAGACTGCCACGCATCTGCGCTCTGGAAATTGCGGAAGCCGTCAGACTTCGGCTCCATCGGCGCAAAGGCGGCAGGATCGGTCTGCTCCTGCGTGGCATCGACCCGGCCCGGCGTGAACGGCAGCTCAAGCGCAACACCGGCCTTGCCCGCCGCCTGCTCGACTGCGGCATTGCCTGCCAGCACGATCAGATCCGCCATGCTGACGGTGCGGCCACCGGGCGCGGTGCGGTTGTAGTCCGCCCGCATCTTTTCCAGCGCGGCAAGCACCTTGGCTAGTTCCGCCGGATCGTTCACCGCCCAGTCCTTCTGCGGCGCAAGGCGGATGCGCGCACCATTGGCGCCGCCGCGAAGGTCCGATCCGCGCCACGTGGAGGCCGAAGCCCACGCCGTGCGCACCAGTTGCGCCGGGGTCACGCCTGCGCCCAGAACCTTGCTCTTGAGCATCGCGATTTCCGCCGCGCCGATCAGCGGGTGGCCATCAGCCGGCAGCGGGTCCTGCCAGGTGAAGGTCTGTGCCGGCACATCCATGCCGATATAGTGCGTCTTCGGCCCCATATCGCGGTGGGTCAGCTTGAACCACGCGCGGGCGAAGGCATCGGCATAAAGCTCGGGCTTGTCCTTGAAACGCAGCGCGATGGCGCGGAACGCCGGGTCCTGCTTGATCGCCATGTCGGTGGTGAACATGATCGGCGCGTGGGTCTTGCCCGCCTCGTGCGCGTCCGGCACGATCTGCACGTCCGCCGCGTTCGCCGGCTGCCACTGCGTTGCGCCCGCCGGGCTCTTCACCTTGACCCATTCGAACGCGAACAGGTTGTCGAGGTACTGGCTCGTCCACTGCACTGGGCTCGCCGACCAAGCGCCTTCGAGGCCGCTCGTCACCGAATCCTTGCCCACGCCGGTCCCGCAGCTGTTCTTCCAGCCTGTGCCCTGCGCTTCGATCCCGGCACCTGCAGGCGCCGCACCAACGCACGTTGCGGCATGCGCACCATGCGCCTTGCCGAAGGTGTGCCCGCCCGCGATCAGCGCGACGATTTCCTCGTCGTTCATCGCCATGCGGCCGAACGACTGGCGGATATCATGTGCCGCCGAGATCGGATCGCCGTTCGCGTTCGGGCCTTCGGGGTTCACATAGATCAGCCCCATCTGCACTGCCGCGAGCGGGCCCTTGAGCTGGCGCTTCTCGTTCCAGCGGTCGCCATTGGCTTCCAGCCACTTCTTCTCTGTGCCCCAATAAACCGCATCCGGCTGCCACGTATCCGCGCGGCCGCCGCCGAAGCCCAGCGTCTTGAAGCCCATCTGTTCGAGCGAGACATTGCCGGTGAGGACCATCAGGTCGCCCCACGAGAGCTTGCGGCCATACTTCTGCTTGATCGGCCACAGCAGCCGCCGCGCCTTGTCGAGGTTGGCGTTGTCCGGCCACGAATTCAGCGGCTCGAAGCGCTGTTCACCGCCCGCGCCGCCGCCGCGCCCGTCCATCGTGCGATAAGTGCCGGTGCTGTGCCAGGCCATGCGGATGAAGAACGGGCCGTAGTTGCCATAGTCCGCAGGCCACCACGGCTGCGAGGTCGTCAGGACCTTGGCGATATCCGCCTTCACCGCCTTGAGATCGAGGCTGAGGAAGGCCTTGGTGTAGTTGAAATCAGAACCATAAGGGCTCGCGAGCGTATTCTCGTTCTGGCGCAGCGGCGTCAGATCAAGCTGGTCGGGCCACCAGTCCTTGTTGGTGGTCGGTTTTTCGGCGGTGGCTGCAGATGGCGGCGTCATGGCCGCATCGGCGGCGTGCCCGGCCACCGGCATTGCGGCAAGCAGCGCAATGGCGAGGGTCGTAAGCGAAGCGCGCATAGGTAAGGTCCTCTCTTTTGGCGGAAGCCGGACACGGGCGCGCAGCCGCCCGCAAGGCGGATAGGCGCGCGCATCCCTGCCGGATACCGCTCGGGTTTCAGGATCGGATTGCCCGGGGCCGCGGGGAGGCCGCCGTGCCCTCATCTTCTGGCGCAAAGCCCCCTCCAGCGGCCAGTGCATTTGTCCGCTTACAATGATCGACCTTCTCGATCATCCAGCAACAAAACGCATGGAAACGCGCACCGTGCAGGCAGCGGACGGATCGGCGATTTCAGGGGAAAAACAAATCTGGACACCCGGCGCGGTGCAATTTTACGCATCCTCTCCCAAGGTCGCGCCGGGTGAACGACTTGTTATGTGCTAGGGGATTTACCGCATAGGATAAGCAGAGTCATCAGGAAATTGCGCCCCGGCCAGACTTTGCGCACGAAATAATGCCGCGCGCCCAAAGTGGGCCTGATGCCAAACCCTTCGCGAATGCTGCAATCATGCTGCGTCCTTTCCCTGATCCCCGCGAAGGACGATCTTATCCGCATCGGTCCTATCCCGCATGGCGATGCGCCGATCCACCCGCCTTGCCCTTGCCGCACTCGCACTTGCTGCGCCCTGCCTTGCTGCGCCTGCCCCGGCTGCGGCACAATCGGCGGTGGAATTCGGCGCGTCCTACACCGCCGATCTGCTCTCCGCCGCCGCGCACAGTGCCGATCGTGGCACCGACTTCGTCGGCCGCGCCGATGCCTGGGTCGATTTCAAAGGCCCTGTCATCGGGCTTGATGCGCTGTCCGCGCATCTCGATCTGATCGCGGTTCACGGCCCCGATTTCTCGGGCCACCGCATCGGCGCATACCAGACGGTGAGCAGCCTTGAGGCCGACACCCTTCCCCACGTCTACGAAGCTTGGGCGCAGTGGAAACCCAACCCCTACCTCTCCGCCAAGGCCGGTCTCATCGATCTCAATGCCGAATTCGATATCCAGAACACCGGCGCGCTCTTCGTCAACAGTGCGTTCGGCATCGGCCCCGATATCTCGCAAAGCGGCCTCGCCGGGCCATCGATCTTCCCCATGACCAGTTCGGCGCTGGTCGTGCGGCTGCAGCATGGCCGCAAGGCGCTCGCGCTTGGCTTGTTCGATGCGCTCGCCGGTTCCCGCAACGATCCGCGCAAGGCTGCGCTGCGCTTTCCGGGCACGACCGGCGCTCTCCTCATCGCCGAGACGCGCCTGCCGGTCGGCACCTGGCTGCTGCAAGCCGGTGGCTGGCAGTATACAACGCGCTTCGATGCGCTCGATCCCGCCCGGCCGCCCGCCATGTCGCGCGGGGTTTACGGCATGTTGGAGGGCGCGGTGACGCGCAAACTCAGCGCGTGGATCCGCCTTGGCATCGCTGATTCCCGCGCCAATCCGGTGGCGACCTATGTCGGCGGCGGTGCGGTCGCCATTCTCGGCAATTGGCGCCTCGGCCTTGCAGCCGCCCACGCCCGTCTCGGCGAAGCCGCACGGCAGACCCTGTTTGCACCAAACCGAGCGCGCCGCGCCGAAACCGTGTTGGAACTCACTGCGCAGCGCCCGCTCGCCCCCTGGCTCAATATCCAGCCCGATCTGCAATACGTGATCCATCCGGGCTGGGATCAGACTGCCCGCAGCTCGCTCGTGTTCGGCCTGCGCTTCAGCATGGCGATCCCGGAAAGCTGAGGCCGCAGCGCAGATAGCGATACTCCTCTGCGCGATGGCTTTTCATTCTTGCAAACAGGGCCATGCGGCGCTGAACGTCAGCCCAGCGCCATCCCCGGTGCGGAGGTTGTCAGAATCATGCCGCAGTACCCGTTCCAGCTCGTCGACGTTTTCGGTGAAACCCCGTTCTCGGGCAATCCGCTGGCCGTGATCGCGCTCGATGCCGATCGGGATACCGCAGAACTTCAGGCCGTCACGCGCTGGCTCAACTTGTCGGAAACCGCCTTCCTCCTGCCGCCGACCACCGACGCAGCGGATTACCGTGTGCGCATCTTCACGCTGGACCGCGAACTGCCCTTCGCCGGCCACCCCACGCTCGGCTCGGCCCATGCATGGCTCGCGCTCGGCGGCACGCCGCGCCATGGCGGCAAGGTCGTGCAGGAATGCGGCGCGGGCCTCATCGATGTGCGCCGAGGCGCCGATGGCCTTGCCTTTGCGGCGCCGCCGCTGCTGCGCGCGGGCGCCGTCGATGCAGACAAGCTGGCGGAGGCCTGCGGTGTTCTCGGGATCGCACCGGACGATGTCGTCGCTGCCGAGTGGATCGACAACGGCCCCGGCTGGCTCGGCATCCAGCTCAAGGATGCGGCGTCGGTCATCGCAGTCGAACCGGCGCGTTCGCACGCCTCGCGCATCGATATCGGCCTGGTCGGCCTGCATCCCGCCGGCAGTCCCTTCGCCTATGAAGTGCGCGCGATCTTCAGCGATCCCTATGGGGGGCTGATCGAGGATCCGGTCACCGGCAGCCTCAATGCCTCCGCCGCCGAATGGATGCTCCGCGCCGGCCACGTCTCCGCACCCTACACTGCCACGCAAGGCACCCGCCTCGGCCGCTCGGGCCGCATCCGCATCGAACACGAAGCCGGTGGGCCGATCTGGGTCGGCGGTGCCACGGCGACGCTGTTTTCAGGCATGACGGGGGAAGTGGCCTTCCCCGCCTGATCAACCCTGTCAGCGCGCGGCGGGCTTGCCCTGCCGCATTTCCAGCCCCAGCGCCCAGCGCCGCTGGAAGCCGCGCCAGAAGCCCGGCTGGTCCGCCGATGCGGGCTTGCCGCCCACGTTCTGGAACGGTGCCAGCGGCCATTGCCCGTCCCCCGCCTGTGGCGGCGTCACATCGAGATAGGCTTGCTTCGCGGCATCACCCTTGAGGTGGAGATCGAGGAACGCGGTGATGAAGTGCTGGTTGATCGCGTTGATCCGCTCGGTGCGCCACACAGGCTCGGCGAAGTATTCGCGGGTCGAGAAATCCGCATCGGCCTCAGGCGGAGGCGGATTGCCGCCCACGTTGTGCCGGGCGTTCTGGTAGAGCAGGAAATGGCGCTGGTTGCTCGCCATGTGGTCGAATATCCAGCTGACGCCGTTCGCCGCATCGACGATGTCGTCATGATCGCCGTCGATCATCAGCACCGGCTTTGCAAAGGCTGCGAGCGCGGCCTCTGACCACACCCGCACTGTGGGGCTCCCGCCGAACGGGGCGAGCGCCACCACGGCCTTGATCCGCGCGGCGAGCGGTTTGCCCGCCGTCTGGCTTTCGAGCAGTTGGTCCCGCGCGAGCGGCGGCAACTGGGCGAGCACCGGGCTGGTCGGCGCATAATCAAGCCCGGCAGCGCCGAGCACGCCGAACCCGCCCATCGAATAGCCGACGAGGCCGATCTGCCCCGCATCGATGGCCTGCCCCAGCGCATCGCCCGGCTTGCTGGCGCGCCGTGTCAGGTCATCGATCACGAAGCGGATATCCCGCGCGCGGTGAACCAGAACATTGCCGAACGAGACCGGGAACTCAGCCGGGTTCACCACCCGCTGATCGGCATGATCGATCGCGACGACGATATAGCCTTTGCTGGCAAGGTTTTCGGTGAGCCAGGTCATGAAGGTGTCCCAGCCGTTGTAGCCGTGCGAGACGACCACCAGCGGGAAACGCTTTCCCTTGATCGGTGCCGCACCATCGGCTGCCAGGCTGGGAATGCTGAACTGGCCGCCAGTGCCATCGGGCTTTGGCAGTACATGCGTGAACGATGCGCGCGCGGTGCCCGCGGCCACCTCGGCGGGATACCAGATCCGCGCCTTGATCGTGCGCGTGGTGCGGGCAAGGCCAGTGGCCGAAAGCACCACGCTGCCCGGCGCCTCCACAGTCAGCGTCTGCGTACCGATCGCAAAGGTGCCCAGCGCCGCCAGTTCCGGCGCATCGGGCGGCGGCACCGCATAGGACTGCCGCGTCGGCGGGACCGAAGGCAGCGCTTGCGCATGGACGGCAGGCTGTGCCGCCGTGGCCAGCAGCAGGCCAGAGGCAAGCAAGCGGCGGAGTTTCTTCATCGCGCGCATATCCGATTCTTCATGGCAGGAAGGATGGCCCCAAACGAAAACGCACCCACGCAGAAAATCTGCATGGGTGCGCCTTCACGTCCGGAGGGGGTGGACGATCAGAAGTTCAGGCGGACGCCGGCGGCATAGCGCGCACCGGTATCGACATAGTCGAGCACCTGATTGTCGAAGCGGCCAGTGGTGATGTTCTTCGCATTGGTGACGTTCGTCCCCTCAGCAAAGATCTGCGCGAACTTCTTGATGTCGTAGCTCACGCGCACGTCGACCTGGCTGAACGGACGGCGGAACACCGGGTCACCGCCCTGGCCGGGGGTGACGAGGTATTCGAGGAACCGGCCGCGACGGTTGTAGGCGACGCGGGCAGCAAAGCCGTCCTTTTCGTAGAAGCCGGTCAGGTTGTAGCTGTTGCCGAGGCCTTCGAGCGCGAACGAGGTCGTCGTGCTGGTCACGTCGAAGGCAGCGCTGCTGTCCACGAACGTTGCGTTGGCCGCCAAGCCGAGGCCGTCAAGCGGCGCGGGCAAGTAGTCGAACGTGTGCACGACGTTGAGCTCGACACCGCGCACCGTTGCGTTCTCGGCGTTGCGCGGACGACGCACGTTGAACGTCGCGGTGTTCGGACCCGTGATCCCGCCGCCCACCGGCAGATTGCTGGCATTGGCAATGGCGAAGTTTTCGGCCGAACGGGTCTGCACGATGAAGTCATCGATGCTCTTGTAGTAGCCGGCCACCGAAAGCGTCGTGGTCGACGTCGGGTACCACTCCAACGAGATGTCGAAGTTGTTCGACGTGTAGGGCTTGAGGTCGGGATTGCCGCCGCTGGCATCGAGGCTGGCCGGACGCGTCACGTCGAAGTTGGTGCGCGGCGCGAGGTCGCGGATCTGCGGGCGGGTAAGCGTGCGCGACGCGGAGAAGCGCGCGATCACCTTGTCCGACAGGTTCACCTTCACGTTGATGTTCGGCAGGAAGTAGTCGTAGCTCGACCGCTTCGCTGTCGCGACCGGCGCGCCGCCGTTGGCGAACACGGCCTGATAGATCGTCGGATCGTTCGGCACCGAAAGCAGGTCGGTCAGCGCCAGCTGGCGGCCGCTCGCGATCAGCTCGGTGTGCACATAGCGCGCGCCGATGTTGACCACCCAAGGCAACGCGCCGAGGTCGCCCTTGAGATCGGTCTCGAGGTAACCGGCGAAGACCTTCTCCGAAACCGCGAACGAGTTCGGCTGGACGGCAGCGGCAAAGCCGTTGGTTGCCGCCAGCTGCGCAGCCGTGGTTCCGGGAGCAAGACCGCGTGCCTGATCGCGCGCCGCCGCCTGCGCGGGGCTTTCGAGGAACTTGAAGTAGGCATTGGCATCATAGCCGAGGATCTTCGTCGGCACGCTGCCCGATCCGCCCGGCGCGCGCAGCGTGAGAGGGCTGAGAAGCGCAGCCGAAGCGGGCTCGTTGTAGCCGCAATAGAGGCACAGCGTGTTGGGATCGCTCGCGATCGACTGGCTGTTCTTGCTGCGGTTGGTGTTGATGAGGCCGAAGCGGACTGCATCGAGCACACCGCCGTCAGACTTCCACTCGGTATCGAGCTTGTACTCAAGCACGCGCTCGGCCTCGGTGTTGCCCTGGCGCAGCGCGATGTGCGAACGGCCCAGCGCCGCGTTGGTCAGGTCTGCCGTATAGCCCACCGTCGAGGGGAAGCCGTTGCCGGTCGCTTCCTTGAAGCTGTAGGTGCTGGGGACGCCGATCACGGTGAAGTAGTTGCGTCCGCCGGCCGCATCCTTGGCGCGCGACCACGAAACGTCGGCCTTCACGGTCAACTGGCTGTTGGGCTTCCATTCGACATTGCCGCCCAGCGCGTAGGTCTTCACAAAGCGGTTGTTCGACGTCTGGATAAGGTCGGCGTTGCCGTTCGTCGTCAGCGAGGTGATCGTGCGGTTCGAATCGATGGCGGCTGCCGTGTAGCTCGAAGGCTCGAACCAGCTGCCGAGTGCCTGGACGCGCGAATCGACGTTGAACTGGTTGTAGAGGCCGTCGACCGTGAAGGTCAGCTGGTCGTTCGGGCGGTACTGGCCGGTGGCGGTAAACCCGATGCGCTCGCGCGACTGGTCGTCCTGGCCCACATCCTGGTTGCGCGGGGCAAACACGTTGGTGAACAGCGGGTTCGCAGCCGGGCCGACCGTGGTGCCGGGGATATAGCCGCGGTTCTGCGTGTAGCGGGTCTGGGCATCGCGCTTCTGGTACGAAACCGAAGCCAGCAGGCCCAGCTTGCCATCAGCGAACGTGTCGCTGATCAGGCCGAACGCCTGCGGCGTCACCTTGTCGCTGTTGCGCTCGTACTGGCCCTTGGCCGAAACGACCGCCTTGAAGCCGCCCAGATCGAGCGGGCGCGGCGTCTTGACGTTGAGCGTCGCGCCGATGCCGCCATCCTGCAAGCGCGCCTGCGAGCTCTTGTAGACTTCGGCGCCGCTGATCAGTTCGGCTGCCAGCAGGTCGAAGCTGAACTCGCGGCCCTGGTTGTCGCTGGCGAAGGTGCGGCCGTTGACCAGCACCGTGTTGAACGCCGGGCCGAAACCGCGAACCGTGACGAAGCGGCCTTCACCGTTGCTGCGATCGATCGCCACGCCGGGAATGCGCTGCAGCGATTCCGCCACGTTGGTATCGGGGAACTTACCGAGGTCTTCCGAGCTGATCGCATCGACGATGCTGAGCGAGTTCTTCTTGATGCTGGCGGCGCTGCGCAAGCTGCTGCGGATGCCGGTGACGATGATCGCTTCGGGCTCCGAAGACGCGCCGGCGGGCGTTTCCTGCGCGAATGCGGGGGCTGCGCCGCCGACAATCGCCAGCGCGCTGCAGCAGGCAAGAGCTTGCGCACGCATACGCGACATAGCAGATAAACTATTGAATTTTGACATAATCTGGCTCTCCCCTTGTTGCCGTCAACCGTGTCCGGTCAGACGTGCCAAGTGCTTCGACGCGGGTTGCCCACGCCGTTGGGGGTTTGACTGATATGTTTTATCAGATAAATCAAATGAAAGTTTTTTGGGCCATCGCATTGATGCTCGACTGGTGCGAAATTGCTGCACCCGGCGATGCGGCGAGTACCCTTTGGACAAGCCTTGCCAAGCCCAGCAAGGCAGCGGCAATAAGGGCGCAGGGAGCAGGACATGAACGACAGGGTTCGGCAAGTGGTGATCGTGGGCGGCGGCTCGGCCGGTTGGATCGCTGCTGCCCGCATTGCCGCAGCACACCGCCCGGAAGGCGAGAACGGGGTCTCGGTCACCCTCGTCGAATCCGTCACCATCGGCACGATTGGGGTAGGTGAAGGCACCTGGCCCACCATGCGCAATACGCTGCGCAAGATCGGCATCTCGGAAACCGAATTCTTCCGTTCGTGCGATGCCGCCTTCAAGCAGGGCGCGCGCTTCACCGGCTGGGTCACGGGTGAGCCGGGTGACAGCTATTATCACCCGCTCAATCCGCCGCAGGCCGCCACGCAGATCAATCTTTCGGCCCACTGGCTGCGCCGGCAGGACGGCGCGGGCACCGATTTCGCCCATGCGGTCGATTTCCAGTCGGCATTGTGTGATGCGGGCCTTGCGCCCAAATCGATCAGCACCGCCGAATATGTCGGCCTCGCCAACTACGCCTACCACCTCGATGCGGTGAAGTTTGCCGCGCTGCTCAAGAAGCATTGCATCGAAAAGCTCGGCGTGCGCCACATCATTGATGACGTGACCGGCGTGAAGCTCGACGAAGCCGGTTTCGTCACCGGCGTAGAAGCAAAGGCGACGGGCCTGATCGCGGGCGATTTCTTCGTCGATTGCACCGGTTTCGCCGCCTTGCTGATCGGCCAGACCTATGGCGTACCCTTCGTCGAATGCAGCGATGTGCTGCTCGCCGATCACGCGGTTGCCTTGCAGGTGCCCTACGAGCACGAGGACGATCCCGTCGCCAGCCAGACCAATTCGACAGCGCAGGCCGCCGGCTGGATCTGGGATATCGGCCTGCCCACCCGGCGCGGCACCGGCTATGTCTACTCCAGCCGCCACACCAGCCACGACGAGGCGGAAGCCACCCTGCGCGCCTATCTCGGCCCCATCGCCGATGGCCTCAATACGCGGCGCATTCCGATCAAGTCGGGCCACCGCCAGCGCTTCTGGGAAAAGAACTGCGTCGCGGTCGGCCTCGCCAACGGCTTCCTCGAACCGCTCGAAGCCTCCGCGCTGATGCTGATCGAGACCGCGGTCGATTTCATCGTCGATCGCCTGCCACAGAGCCGCGCGGTGATGGCCCCGCTGGCCCGCCAGTTCAACGCCGCGTTCGAGCATCACTGGGCGCGGATCATCGATTTCCTCAAGCTGCACTACGTGCTGACAAAGCGCGAGGACACCGCCTTCTGGCGCGACAATCGCGATCCGGCCACAGTACCCGAACGGCTGCGCGAACAGCTGGAACTCTGGCGGCATCTGCCGCCCGGCCCGCAGGATTTCCCGCACCAGCCCGAAGTGTTCTCGTGGCCGAGCTACCAGTACGTGCTCCATGGCATGGGCTTCGAATGCAATCTCGCCGAAGGCAGCCAGGTTACCGCCGAAGCTGCACTCGCCCAGCGCTGCTTCATGGCGACCCAGCGCCAGCAGGAACAGGCGCTCGCCGCACTGCCCTCGCACCGCGCGCTGCTCGATGCGGTGCGCGTCCACGGATTCCAGGCGGTATGAGCGGCCCGGCCAGCCTCGCCGCCGTGCGCCCCGAGCGCCACGGCCAGCTCACCATCGGCATCGGCACCGATCTTGCGGCCGCCGCAGGGCTCGGCCACGTCCCCCTCGGCTTCAGCGAAATCCCGCTCGCGGTCTGCGACTATCCGGTCGTGCTGATCAAGGACGGCACCACCGGCGGCTTCCGGCTCGTCGCCCTGCTGGGCTTCGAGGCGAACCGCAATCTCTTCGTGATCGGCGAGAACTGGGCGGCGACCTACCTGCCGCTCAACGTCCTGCGCCTGCCGTTCTACCTCGGCGCAGCGGACGGCGGCGCGCTGGCGGTCTGCCTTGACGAAGCCAGCAGCCTCATCGGCCGCACACCTGGCCATGCCCTGTTCGATGCGGATGGCACCGAAACCGGCTTTCTCACCAGCCGCCGCAAGCTGCTGGACGACATGCTTGCCGATGCCGAGGCAACTGCGCGGTTCGTCAATGCCATCACTGCGGCGCGCCTGATCACTCCGATGACGATCACGCTCCACCACGCGGACCAGCACCAGCAGGACATCGCCAGTGCCTACACCATCGATCCGCTCGCGCTGGAAACGCTGGATGGCGCGGCGCTGCTGGCGCTCCACCGCGATGGTCACCTCGGCGCGATCTACGCCGTCATGCACAGCCTCGGCCAGCTTGGCCGGCTCGAACAGCTCCACAATGCGCGGGGCGAGCGCCTGATCACGCGCAGCGCGGTGCAACTCCATCTGTGATGCGGCCACCCGCCACACACGCACTTGCTCTTGCCGCGTCGTGCGCGTAGCAGCCTGTGATATTATAAATGCGACAATAGGTCATGAGACCAGCCGCACAGCGAGAGATGCCATGGCAGGACGATCACCCGTAGCGACCTTCAATGCATTTGCGCTGGTGCCTTTCGGCGCACATCCGGAGCATCGGGCATGAGCGCCGCCGCCCCGGTCGTGCCGGTTTCCATCGGCAGCAGCGCGCAGCTGCTCGCGTTTGCGCTGGTCATCGTGCTCGTCGGCAGCCTCACCTGGTGGCGCACCCGCGTCGGCCACGCCCATAGCGACAACGAGGACCGCGAATTCTTCCTCGCCGGCGGCAGCCTCACCTGGGTCTATGTCGCCGGTTCGATCACCATCACCAATCTCGGCACCGAGCAGCTCGTCGGCGCCAACGGCAACCAGATGCTGCTCCTCGCCTGGTGGGAACTCGCGGCCGTGTTCGGCTTGCTCATCCTCGCCTTCGTGTTTGTGCCGATCTACTACCGCTACCAGTGCGTCACGACGACCGAGTTGCTCGAGCGCCGCTACAACGACGATCGCATCCGCACGATGATCTCGACGCTGTTCCTCTTCGGCAACCTGTTCATCTCGATGCCTAGCGCGCTCTATACCGGCGCGCTGTTCCTGCGCAGCGTGTTCGGGATCGATTTGCCGCTGGTCATGGTCGGCTTCTGCATCGCGGCGCTCGGCGCGGGCTACGGCGTGCTCGGCGGTCTGCGTGCCGTCGCCATTTCCGAAACCTTCAGCGGGGCAAGCCTGCTGTTTATCTGCCTGCTGCTCGTGTTCCTGTCATTGCAGGCCATCGGCTTCGATTTCTCCGGCATTCCGGCGGAGCGACTGACACTTATCGGCGATAGCAATTCGCCCATTCCCTGGCACACGCTGCTGACCGGCATGCTGTTCATCCAGATCTTCTACTGGTCGACCAACCAGGCGATCACCCAGCGCGCCATGGCCTCTCCTTCGGTGCGCGAGGCCCAGAAGGGCGTGCTGGCCGCCGCAGCGATCCGGCTGATGATCGTGCCGGCTATCGTCGTGCTGCCCGGCATCGTCGCCTACAAACTCTACGGCAATGTCCACGATGCCGCCTTCGGCAAGCTCGTCGGCAATATTCTTCCGGGCTGGCTCGCGGGCACTTTCGCCGCGATCCTCGTCACCAGTGTCGCCACCCACTTCGTGGCGATCCTCAATTCCTCGGCCGCGCTCTACATCTGCGACATCCACCAGAAGTACGTGAACCCGAAGGCCAGCGTGCGCACGCTCAACATTGCGGCTTCGGCGGTCATGATCCTGATCGCGGTGGTGCTGATCCCGGTCTACGCGAACGCCGTCAGCATCATTAACCTCTTGCAGCAACTGAACGGCCTGTTCTCGATGCCGATCCTCTCGGCCTTCATCGTCGGCCTGCTGTTCCGCGATGTCGATGCCCGCGCGGCCATCGGCGCGGTCGTGTTCGGCATTGCGCTCTATGCGTACTTCACGTTCGTCCACGCGCCGTTCGGCCTGCACTACATCCACCTGATGTTCGTGACGCTGTGGTCCTCGATCGCATTCTCGCTGGCGGTGAACCGGTTCATCTTCGGCAACCGGGCGAGCCTCGTCCGCTTCTGGCAGCGCAACAATGCGGGGGCGCCGGACGCTACCAACATCTGATCCGGCGCGGCCCGCAGCTCAGGATTTGGCGGTGACTTCGGCCTCGCCGATCAGGATAAGCACATCGCCGATCAGCCGGCGCATGGCGCAGCGCGCGCCATCGCTGTCACGCTTGAGGATCGCATCATAGACCGCACGGTGATCCTCGATGCTGGCCGAGCGGCCCTTGATCCGGTTGGTGAAATGGATCGAGGTGGCCAGCGCGCTCGCCACCATGTCGCGGAATTGCTTGTAGAACGGGTTGCGCGAACCTTCGAGCACGGCAACGTGAAAGGCAATATCGGCGGCCAGCGTGTTGTCAGCTCCGGCTTCCGCCGCAACCATCCGGGCAAGCCCCGCCCCGATCGCCGCGCGCTCCGCATCGGTGGCCTGCATTGCCGCCAGCGCCGCTGCCTCAGGCTCGATCGCAACGCGCAGCTGGTTGAAATGGCGCAGCAACTCGACCGAAAACTTGCGCTCCAGCAGCCAGTGCAGAACATCGCTGTCAAACAGGTTCCACGAGGACTGCGGTTGGACAATCGTCCCCTGTCGCGGCCGGGCGCTGAGCAGGCCCTTGGCCGTCAGCATCTTGACCGCTTCGCGCGTCACCGCGCGGCTTACACCATGCTTGCGGGCCAGTTCGGCTTCGGTCGGAAAAGCGACATTGTCGTACTCGCCAATGACGATAGCGCGGCCGATCACGTCGAGCATGCCGTACGTCAGGTTCCGGCCAAGGCTGGTGCGCATTTCAGAGGGGAAGGTGTCGGTCGTGATGGCGCTGACTTTCCTGTTCACCAAGCGGGGTAAGGATTACGCAACTGGAGCGCATAATTCAATTCCTCCTGATATCAAAGTCAGATAGATATGATAATTAGATGAACATGGAACCGGAACGGACCTTGCAAGCTGCCACCCTTGCGGTCGATTGGGGCTCGACCAATCGCCGCGTCTTCGTGCTCGCGGCGGATGGAACCGCCCTGGAAACCGCGCAGGATGACCGAGGAATCCTCGCAATGGGCGGCAGCGGCTTTGCCGCCGAAGCCGCCGCCATGCGCGCGCGCTGGGGTGATTTGCCAATGCTCTGCGCGGGGATGGTCGGCTCAAATCGCGGCTGGATCGACGCAGGTTACGTCGCCGCGCCCGCCAGCCTTGCGGAAATTGCGGCCAAAGTTCACTGGGTGGAACCTGGTCGCACCGCCATTGTCCCCGGCGTCTCGCGCGGCGCCGATGGCGATGGCCGGGCCGACATCATGCGCGGGGAGGAAGTCCAACTCCTCGGTGCTGCCGCCGCCGGTCTCGTTGCCGCCGATGCATGGCTGTGCCAGCCAGGCACCCACGCCAAATGGGCCCGGCTGCAAGGCGGCAATCTGGTCGATTTCACCACCGCGATGACCGGCGAGATCTTCGCCCAGCTTGGTCGCGGCGGTCTGCTCGCCGATGGGCTCGACGGCGAAGTGCGCGATGGCGCCGCATTCCGAGAAGGCGTGCAGGCCGCACGCGGCGGCGATCTCCTTGCCCGCCTGTTCGGCGCCCGCGCCGCCATGGTGCTCGGCAAGCGCGCCCGCGAGGATCAGGCCTCGTATGTCAGCGGTCTGCTCATCGGCAGCGATTGCGACGCCCGTCTCGCCAACGATTTCGCCCCCGCCCGTGCCGACGGGGTGGACGTCCTCGCCTCCCCCGCACTGGGTGGCCTCTACCTCGCCGCGCTCGATGAACTCGGCTGCAAGGCCCGGCTGGTCGATAGCCACGCCGCCTTCCTCGCCGGGATCACCCAGATCTGGAGCCTGCTGCAATGAACACTGCCCAATCCTTCGACACCGCATTCGCCGCGATGCCGCTTGTCGCCATCCTGCGCGGGCTCACCCCCGAAACGGCAGATGACGTCGGTGACGTGCTGGCCGACGCGGGCTTCACGCTGATCGAAGTGCCATTGAATTCCCCGCGCCCGCTCGAAAGCATCGCGCGGCTGGCGAAGCGCCTCGCAGGCCGCGCGCTGGTCGGCGCCGGGACGGTGCTCGATGTCGCTGCGGTCGAGGCCGTGGCGGAGGCGGGCGGCACGCTGATCGTCTCGCCCAACACCAACACGTCCGTGATTTCCGCCGCCGCCGCGCGCGGGCTCATCCCCGTGCCCGGCTTCCAGACGCCGAGCGAAGCCTTCGCCGCGCTCGAAGCCGGCGCGCGCGCGCTCAAGCTGTTCCCCGCCGAAGCCGCCAGCCCCGCCGTGCTCAAGGCGATCCGCACCGTGCTGCCCGCTGGCACGGCCGTTCTCCCTGTCGGCGGGAATTCGCCCACGAACCTGGCCCCCTGGCACGCCGCGGGAGCCGCTGGATTTGGCATCGGCTCCGCGCTCTACAGCCCCGGCGTTACCCCCGAGGAATTGGCCGGACGCGCCGCCGCCTTTATCGCCGCCTACAAGGCACTCTAGCGCTTCAGATGGAAGATCAGCGCTGTGCCGGGATGCAGGCGCGGCGGCTGAAACCCGGCCTGCATCAGCGCCGCGCCGCGAAACCGCCCGCCGTCCCTCAGCGGCCATTCCGCCTTGAGGCGCGGCGGCCAGACGACTTTCAGTTCATAATCCGCCGCCGGATCAAGCCCCGCCAGCCGCAACGGCTCGGCGAAATAGCCGCGCTGCTCTTCTACCATTGTGTAGGAAACGAGCGCCTCGCTGCCGTCCTCAGCCACGATTGCAAAGGCATTCACGCCTTCTGCCGCGTCGATCCGGTGCAGCGCGCCCGAATGAATCAGCGCGCGGTGCGCCTTGTGCAGCGCCACCCCGGCGGCAAGATCGGCGGTTTCCTGCGCATCGAGCTCGCCAAGGTCCGCCTCGATGCCCATATGGCCAAACAGCGCGGTTGCCACCCGCAGCGGCATCGAAAGCTGCCGCCCGGTGATGTGGCAGCGCGTCGGCCCGACATGCGCGCCCATCAGCTCGGCCGGGAAGAAATGCGAAAAGCCGCGCTGGATCGAAAGCCGGTCGAGCGCATCGTTGGAATCGCTCGTCCACACCCGGTCGGTCCGCGCCAGCACGCCAAAGTCCGCGCGCCCACCGCCTGATGCGCAGCTCTCGATCTCCACCGCCGGGAACTCCGCCCGCAGCCGGTCAAGCACCTCGTAAAGCCCCACGACATGCGCCGTAGCCCCCGGGCGCCCGTCCGCACCGCCCGGCTGGCTGAGATCGCGGTTCATATCCCACTTGAGGTAGGCGATCGGATATTCCTCCAGCAAAGCCGCCACATCGCGGAACATCCGCTCGCGCACCTCCGCCCGCCCGAAATCGAGGACCAGCTGATGGCGGAACGGGATCTGCGGAGCAGGCGGCGTCCCCAGCACCCATTCGGGATGCGCGCGGAACAGGTCGCTGTCCGGATTGACCATTTCAGGCTCGACCCACAGGCCGAATTCCATGCCGAGCGAGCGGACTTTCTCGATCAGCGGTCCCAGCCCTTGCGGATAGACGTCACGGCTGACCTGCCAGTCCCCCAGCCCGGCGCGGTCGCTGCGGCGGCTGCCGAACCAGCCGTCATCAAGCACGAAGCGCTCCACCCCCACTGCCGCCGCGCGCTCTGCCAGCGCCATCAGCTTCGCGGTATCGTGGTCGAAATAGACCGCTTCCCAGCTGTTGTAATGCACCGGTCGCGGCTTTGCGCGCAGGCGCCGATGCTCGTGCCGGGCGCGCAGATATGTATGGAACTGGCGCGAAACCGCCCCCAGACCGGCATCCGATACGGTCGCGTAGATCGTCGGCGTTTCCAGGCCCGCGCCCGGTCCCAGCACGATCTCGCCGGGAAGATAAAGCGCCTCCATCGCCACCGAACGCCGCCCGTCTGCCAGTGACTCGACCGAAAGGCGGTGGTTGCCGCTCCATCCGAGATGAAAACCATAGGCCAGCCCGCGCGTCTCGTTCGTATCGCGCTCGGTGGCAATCAGCCCCGGAAAAGCATCGTGGCTGGTGCGCCCACGCCGATTCTCGCGCAGCCAGGTGCCCATCGAAAGTTGGTGCCGCTGCAGCTGGAACTCGCCTGACCAGCGCCCCTCGAACCCGATGATCTCGCGCACAAAGCCGGGTAGCGGGATGACCGGTGCCGCCAGATGATCGACCTGCAGCGGCTCTGCGTTGCGATTGATCAGCGCGGTTGTCGCAGCCAGCACATCGCCCAGAAGCCGCAGTTCGTGGACGAGTTCGATGCCATGCGCTTCATCCCGGCTGGTGAAGACCAACCGCTTCGCGCTTTGATCCACATCGGCCAGCACGGCATAGCTCGCCCAGTTCAGACCGCCGCGATGCGCGGCGAGGCCGGGCCTGCCGGGAAAGCCCTGCCCCGCCTGCGGCGTCAGCGCGAGCGGCGCTTCGATGGCGGGCGAAGCATTGGCTTCCGCCCGTGCCGCCAGAGCCGAAAGCTCTTCCAGCACCAGATCATCCGGCAACCGCGGCCCCCAGTACCGCACCGCTGGCGTGCCAGCGATAACCTCCACCACCAACGTGACGTTCGCGCCATCGAGACGATAAGCAGCGGAAAAGGATGCGGTCATGGAGAGCTTTCGGTAGCCAAACGGCATTTGTATGATAAATGATCTTGCCCGGTTACCGCTGACCAGCGTTGGCCTGCAACTCATTTCTGAAACTCTGAATAAACCGAAGGATCGGCCCCCTATGCTTGGCGTCTGCTACTATCCCGAACACTGGCCCGAAGCGTGGTGGGAAGAGGACGCAAAGCGGATGGCCGCACTCGGCCTCACTTACGTGCGCATCGCCGAGTTTGCGTGGAGCCGGATCGAGCCCGATCCCGGCCGGTTCGAATGGGACTGGCTGGACCGGGCTATCGAAACGCTGGGCAAGGCGGGCCTCAAGGTCGTCATGTGCACGCCCACCGCCACCCCGCCCAAGTGGCTGATCGACCTTTATCCCGAGATCCTCCCCGTCGATCCCGAAACCGGCCGCACGCGCGGCTTCGGCTCGCGCCGCCACACCGATTTCTCCAGCCCCATCTGGCACCGTGAAGCGATGCGCATCAGCACCGCCGTGGCCGAGCGCTATGGCGAAAATCCCCATGTTGCCGGCTGGCAGACCGATAACGAACTGTGCTGCCACAACACTGCGATCAGCGCCTCACCCGCGGCGCTGCAGGGTTTCCGCATCTGGTGCCGCGAGCAGTATGGCGATATCGCCGCGCTCAACGCCGCATGGGGTAATGTCTTCTGGTCGATGGAATACCGCAGTTTTGACGAGGTCGAGATGCCCGTCGGCGCGGTCACCGAAACCAGCCCCGCCCACCGCATGGCCTGGCGCCGCTATTCGTCCGACATGGTGGTGCGCTTCCATGCCGAAATGATCGCCATCATCCGCGCCCATTCGCCCGGCCGCTGGGTGACGCACAACTTCATCCCGATGCCCGAAACCGGCGTCGACAACCACGCGCTCGCCGCCGATCTCGATTTCGCGGCCTATGACAACTACCCTCTCGGCCGCGCGGATCTCGCGCTGGCGAAGGCCCCTGCTTCCGATTTCGCCCCGCTGATGCGCACCGGCCACCCCGATTTCCAGGCCATCCTTTTCGATCAGACGCGCGGCCTCACCGGACGGCCATTCTGGGTAATGGAGCAGCAGCCGGGGCCGGTGAACTGGGCCAATCACAATCCCCGCCCCGCCCCCGGCATGGTGCGTCTATGGTCGTGGGAAGCCTTCGCGCACGGCGCAGCGGTCGTCAGCTTCTTCCGATGGCGGCAGGCACCCTATGCGCAGGAACAGATGCACGCAGGGCTGCTGCGCCCCGATTGCACCGAGGCCGAGGCATGGCCCGAAGTTGAACAGCTCGCCGCAGAACTCGGCGCGATCGATCTGCCCGCCCCGACCAAGGCGCCCGTCGCGATCATCATCGATCACGAATCCGATTGGCTCGGCCAGATCGAGCAGCAGGGCCGCGGCTACGACTATCAGAAGATCCTGACCGCGTGGTACGGCGCAACCCGCCGCCTCGGCCTTGATGTCGATTTCGTCGCACCCGGCGCGGACCTTTCCGGCTACGCCATGGTGCTCGTCCCCGCGCTCGCCCTGCCGACCGCTGAAGCCGCTGCGCGCCTGCAGGCCGCCAACGGCCTTGTCCTCATCGGCCCGCGCTCGGGCGCCAAGACGCACGACGTCACTATCCCCGAAGGCCTTGCGCCCGGTCGTCTGCGTCCGCTCGTCCCCATCCGCGTGCTGGCGGTTGAAACGCTACGCCCCGATTGCCCGGGTTCGATCACCATCGGCAACACATCCTTCGCCAGCGGCCTCTGGCGCGAGACGATAGAGGCCGGCAATTGCGAGGTACTCGGCCGCTACGAGGACGGCGCGCCCGCCATGGTCCGCCACGGCAAGGTCCACTACCTCGCCACCCTCCTCGAAGACGCGGCGCTCGATGCCATCGTGCAGGCAATGGCCACCGAAGCAGGCCTCGAGACCACGCCGCTTGACGGCATGCTGCGCATCCGCCGCCGCGGCGATCTCACGTTTGCGATCAACTACGGCGCCGAAGCAGCCGAAGCCCCCGCGCCGGACCATGCGGTCTTCCTGCTCGGCAGCCGCACCGTGGCCCCGCGCGACCTTTCCATCTGGCGTGCGGGCTGAAACTGCTCAGAAGGCGAACGGATCGGTCTCGGTCCGTTCGCCGAGCAGGAACGCATCGGCCACCAGTGTCAGCGGACGCAGATCGCAGTCGCTTTCTCCGGCGGCAACCAATTCCGCAAACTGCCGGTAAAGCGCAGGGTACTCGCCGATCCCTTGCGCAGCCTGCTCCACCCCGTCGATCCAGAGCCGCGCCCCGCCTTCGGTCAGCATAAGGGTGCCTGCGTCGGTCTCGATGGTAATATCCCAGCTCTGCGGGCCCGTCTGCCGGAAATCGAAATCCGCGCTCACCGGCGCGGATTCATCATGCACCAGGTCCAGCGCCGCCGCGATCGGCGCCCCGCGCCCCGCCGGAAAAACAAGCCGCGCTCCGTCCAGACGCAGAGGGCCGGGCAGGATTGCCGTGACAATCGACAGCGCGTTTATCCCCGGATCGAACACGCCGAGCCCACCCGCCGCCAGGATCCATTCCTGCCCCGGATGCCAGACGCGAATATCCTCGCGCCAGACGATGCTGGCCCGCGCGATCTGCTTGTCCGCCAGCCACGCCGCCGCAGCTGCCACACCATCGGCATGGCGCGAGTGCCAAGTTGCGAACAGGCTCCGCCCCGCAGCAGCCGCTTGGGCCCGCAACTGATGCACTTCCGCCAAAGTCGCACCCGGCGGCTTTTCCAGCATTACATGCAGGCCCGCTGCCAGAGCCTCCGCCGCGATTCTGTGCCGCCCCACCGGCGGTGTGCAAAGCGACACCGCATCGATGGCCAGCCCGCTTTCAATCAGCGCCGCGATATCGGTAAAGTTCGGCACGCCCTCGACACGTCCGTTGCGGCTCACCGCTGCCGCCAGCTCGAAGCCCGCCTCGGCGGCAATTGCCGGCAGATGCTGGTCGCGCGCGATCTTGCCGATACCGACGAGCGCCAGTTTGAGGGGTTGGGCCATTGGGGAACTCCGGGCTGGATAATTTTATCAGATATATATGCTATAAGACGAAAATTGGCTATCGCACAGCCGATGATGATGCATCATCATTGCTGGAGCGGTGGAGGCTCGATCCCGGCAGATGGCGGCAGCAGACCGCCCCTTGCCGGAACCGATGGCAGCCGTGTGGTGTGGGACAATGAACAGGGTCGCCGGCAGGTGGCATTCCTGGCGCTAGCTCGGCGAAGGCTCATCGATGGCCTGCCGAAACTTGCGCGGTGCGCGTGATGACTTGGGGTAGAATTCGCATGACAGAACAGAACAAAGAGTCCCTTCCCCCTCGCCTGCGGTCGCGCGCCTGGTTCGATAATCCCGGCAACCCGGATATGACCGCGCTCTATCTCGAACGCTATCTCAATTTCGGCCTCTCGGTCGCCGAACTGCAATCGGATCGCCCGATTATCGGCATCGCGCAGACTGGCAGCGATCTTGCCCCCTGCAACCGCCATCACCTCGTGCTTGCCGAACGCGTACGCGATGGCATCCGCGATGCGGGCGGCATCCCCATCGAATTTCCGATCCATCCGATCCAGGAAACCGGCAAGCGGCCGACAGCGGCGCTTGATCGCAACTTGTCCTACCTCAGCCTCGTCGAAGTGCTCTACGGCTACCCCATCGATGGCACGGTGCTCACCATCGGCTGCGACAAGACCACGCCGGCTTGCCTCATGGCTGCAGCCACCGTGAACATTCCAGCCATCGCGCTTTCGGTCGGCCCGATGCTCAACGGCTGGTTCAAGGGCGAGCGCACCGGTTCGGGGACCATCGTCTGGAAAGCGCGCGAAATGCTCGCTGCCGGCGAAATCGACTATCGCGGCTTTATCGAACTCATCGCCTCCTCCGCGCCATCGACTGGCTATTGCAACACGATGGGCACGGCGACGACGATGAACTCGCTGACCGAAGCCCTCGGCATGTCGCTGCCCGGCTCGGCAGCGATCCCCGCGCCCTATCGTGATCGCCAGCAAGCCGCCTACGAAAGCGGCCTCGCCATCGTCGAGATGGTCCGCGCAGATCGCAAGCCTTCGGACATCATGACCCGGGCCGCCTTCCTCAATGCCATCCGCGTCAACAGCGCGATCGGCGGTTCGACCAATGCGCCGATCCATCTCAACGCCATTGCACGGCACATGGGCGTCGAACTCTCGCTCGACGACTGGCAGGACCACGGCGCCGGCATCCCGCTGCTGGTGAACCTGCAGCCCGCGGGCGAGTACCTTGGCGAAGACTACTACCGCGCAGGCGGCGTACCCGCCGTCGTGGGTGAACTGCTACGCGGCGGCCTGCTTGATGGCAGCGCCCTCACCTGCAATGGCCGTACGGTCACCGAAAACTACGCCGACGCGCAGATCGAAGATGCCCGCGTGATCAAGCCGCTGGCGGAGCCGATGCTCGCGAATGCGGGTCTGACGGTCCTGACCGGCAACCTCTTCGAATCCGCAGTGATGAAGGCCAGCGTGATCTCGGACTCGTTTCGTGCCCGCTACCTCTCTAACCCCGATGATCCCGAAGCCTTCGAAGGCCGGGCCATCGTGTTCGAGGGGCCCGAAGACTACCACGCCCGCATCGACGATCCCGCCCTCGGCATCGACGAGCACTGCCTGCTCGTCATTCGCGGCGTTGGCCCGATCGGCTATCCGGGCGGCGCCGAAGTCGTCAACATGCGCGCGCCCGCAGCTCTGATCCGCGCCGGCATCGACGCGCTCCCCTGCATCGGCGATGGTCGCCAGTCCGGCACTTCGGGAAGCCCGTCGATCCTCAATGCCGCGCCAGAAGCGGCTGTGGGCGGCGGCCTTGCCCTGCTCCAGACCGGTGACCGCATCCGCATCGACCTCAAGCGCCGCACTGCGGAAATGCTGGTGCCGGATGAAGAACTGCAGCGCCGCCGCGAAGCGCTTGGCGGCTCCGGCCAGACCGAGGTTCCTGCAGCGCAAACGCCCTGGCAGGAACTCCATCGCGAAATGACCGGCCAGTACCCCGGCGGCGCTGTGATCGAATCCGCGGTCAAGTACCAGCGCATCGCCCAGACCCGCGGCCTTCCGCGCGACAGTCACTGAGCCATGACAGCTGTCCGCCCGATCCTGCGCGATACCCGCGATGTCCTCGGCGAGGGCCTCCTGTGGAGCGCGCGCGAGAATGCATTGTTCTGGACCGACATCCTTGGCCGCAAACTGTGGCGGATGAGCCTTGCGGACAAGCGGATCAGCCACTGGAACATGCCCGAGGCAATCGGCTGGATCATCGAACGCGCGAGGGGGGGCTTTGTCGTCGGCCTGCAATCGGGCTTCTATCACCTTGATCTCGAACCGTTCCGGCTCGAGCTGATTGGCAACCCGCAACCCGAGCGACCAGGCAACCGCCTCAATGACGCCAAGGCGGATGCGCGCGGTCGGATCTGGGCCGGATCGATGCCATTTGCCGATCAGCCGTCTACCAACTGGCCGGCCAGCGGCGCGCTCTATTGCCTCGATCCTTCGGGCGAGATCACCCGGCACGACGATGGCATCACCATTGCCAACGGCCCGGCATTCAGTCCCGATGGCACGGTGATGTATCATACCGACAGCCGCATCGGGCAGGTCTGGAAATTCGCCCTGCAGGCAGACGGCACCCTCGGCCCGCGTGAACCGCACCTGCAGTTCGACACCAGCAAGGGTGCGCCGGATGGCATGACCTGCGATCGCGAAGGGGGTCTGTGGATCGCCTTCTACAACGGCGCAAAGGTCGCCCGCTTCCATCCCGACGGTCAACTCGACCGCGAGATCGCACTGCCCACGCCGCAGATCACTAATGTCTGCTTTGCCGGCGCCGATCTCTCGCGGATGTTCGTCACCTCTGCGGGAGACGGCCGTCCGGACGATCCGCTGGCCGGCACGCTATTCGAGATCGAAGCGGGCGCTGTCGGTGTTCTGCCCCATCAGTTTCTCGGATAACCCATAGCCTTCAGCCCTGCACGGCGATGGGTGCCGTGCGGGCATCCGCAGACAACAAAAAGCCCCGCGTCCTTTTGGACCGGGGCTGTT
>NZ_JBMDKN010000007.1:0-290442 GCF_057809735.1 Novosphingobium sp. FG137
GCCTGCACCCGAAAGGCAGGCGGCGGGCCGACTTAACGCAACATCACTTGGTGTCGTCGACTTCCGAGAACTCGGCGTCCACCACGTCCTCAGCGTCCTTCGGAGCCTCGGCCGAAGGCGAAGAAGCAGCGGCCTGCTCCTTCTCGTAGATCGCCTGGCCCATCTTCATCGCCTTATCGGTGAGCGCCTGGGTCTTGGCGTTCATGTCGGCCGGATCGCCGCCTTCGATCGCCGTCTTGGTTTCCGCAATCGCGGCCTCGATCTCGGCCTTCAGCGCCGCGTCGATCTTGTCGCCATTCTCCTCAAGCTGCCGCTCGGTCGCGTGGACAAGGCTGTCAGCGTTGTTGCGCGCCTCGGCCGCCTCGCGGCGCTTCTTGTCCTCTTCGGCAAACTTTTCGGCATCGCGCACCATCTGCTCGATGTCGTTGTCCGAAAGCCCGCCCGAGGCCTGGATGCGGATCTGCTGTTCCTTGCCGGTGCCCTTGTCCTTGGCGCTGACGTTCACGATACCGTTGGCGTCGATGTCGAACGTCACCTCGATCTGCGGCACACCGCGCCGCGCCGGCGGAATGCCGACGAGGTCGAACTGGCCGAGCAGCTTGTTGTCCTGCGCCATCTCGCGCTCGCCCTGGAACACGCGGATCGTCACCGCCTGCTGGTTGTCCTCGGCAGTCGAGTAGACCTGGCTCTTCTTGGTCGGGATCGTGGTGTTGCGGTCGATCATCTTGGTCATGATGCCGCCCAGCGTTTCGATCCCCAACGAAAGCGGGGTCACGTCGAGCAGCAGCACGTCCTTCACATCGCCCTGCAGCACGCCGGCCTGGATCGCCGCGCCCATGGCGACGACTTCGTCCGGGTTCACGCCGGTGTGCGGATCCTTGCCGAAGAACTCCTTCACGATTTCACGCACGCGCGGCATGCGGGTCATGCCGCCGACGAGCACGACATCGTCGATGTCCTTGGCGGTGAGGCCGGCATCGGCAATCGCCTTGCGGCACGGCTCCAGCGTGCGCTGGATCAGGCCCGAGACAAGCTTTTCAAGGTCAGACCGCGTGACGTTTTCCACCAGATGCAGCGGGGTGGTGCTGCCACCTTCCATGCGCGCGGTGATGAAGGGCAGGTTGATCTCGGTCGTCTGCGCGCTCGAAAGCTCGATCTTGGCCTTTTCGGCCGCTTCCTTGAGCCGCTGCAGCGCAAGCTTGTCGGTGCGGAGATCCATGTTCTCCTTGGCCTTGAACTTATCCGCAAGGTACTCGACCAGCACGTTGTCGAAGTCTTCACCGCCGAGGAACGTGTCACCGTTGGTGGACTTCACCTCGAACACGCCGTCGCCGATTTCCAGCACGGAGATGTCGAACGTGCCGCCGCCAAGGTCGTAGACCGCGATGGTCTTGCCGTCCTGCTTGTCGAGGCCATAGGCCAGCGCGGCCGCAGTCGGCTCGTTGATGATGCGCAGCACTTCAAGGCCCGCAATCTGGCCGGCGTCCTTGGTCGCCTGGCGCTGCGCGTCGTTGAAGTAGGCCGGCACGGTGATGACTGCCTGCGTCACGGTCTCGCCAAGATAGCTCTCGGCAGTTTCCTTCATCTTCTGCAGGATGAAGGCCGAAATCTGCGAGGGGCTGTAGTCCTCACCGCCCGCCTTGACCCACGCGTCGCCGTTCTTGCCCTTGACGATGCCATAGGGAACCAGCGCCATGTCCTTCTGGGTCATGGGATCTTCGAAGCGGCGGCCGATCAGGCGCTTCACCGCGAAAATGGTGTTGTCAGGATTGGTCACGGCCTGGCGCTTGGCCGGCTGCCCGATCAGGCGCTCACCATCCTTGGTGAAAGCAACGATCGAGGGCGTCGTGCGCGCGCCTTCCGAATTCTCGATCACCTTCGATGTGCCGCCGTCCATCACCGCAACGCAGCTGTTGGTCGTGCCGAGGTCGATACCGATAACTTTAGCCATGGTGTTCCTGTTTCCTTGCCCACTAGACGCCGCGCTTGAAGCGCCCCCCGAACCGGGCGAGCCTTCGTCTATGCAGCTCTGACAGAGGGCGATATAGGTCGCCTTCGTCCCGGGACAAGGCCCAGCAGCGCGCCTATGTACCATCTCGTTTCAAGACTGGAGAGAGCTTCGATGCCCCCTATCCGTTCCGCCGCCCTTGCCGCTGCCGCCGCCGCGAGCCTGCTAGCGCTGGCAGCCTGCAGCGGCAATGCGCCCGATGCTGCCGCAACGGCTTCGGCTAGCGCCGCTCCCGGCTCCGCGCCGGACCCCTTGGCGCCCGACAATGCGCCAAACGTCAGCGTGATCGAACCGGTCATCAAGCTGCCCGCCGTGCCCGGCAATCCCGGGGTGCTTTATTTCACGATCCAGCAAACTGCGGGCAAGGCCAACACGCTCGTGGCCGTCCATGTCGACGGTGCCGGGCGCGCCGAAATGCACGAAAGCAAGACCGAGAACGGCGTATCGTCGATGGCCCCTGTCAGCTCGGTCAGCTTCAGCGAAAAGCAGCCCGCCGAATTCAAGGCTGGCGGCTATCATGTGATGCTGTTCGATCTCGCCAGCACCGTGAAGGCGGGCAAGGACGTGGAAGTCACCTTCACGCTCGCCAATGGCGACAAGGTGAGCACTTTCGCGAAAGTTGAGGAAACCGGCGCGATGGAAGGCATGATGGATCACATGTGACCCTGCCGCACAGGGTTCCTCCCGGCGGCGAACGTCCGCTCACGCCGGGCGAACGGGCCATGGCGGAAAGCGTTTTCGGCAGCGCCTTGGATCTCGCACCCGTGCGGATCCGGCGCCGCCGGTTTTTCCCGTTCCAGCCGCGCGGCACCGTGATGGCACCGATGGGGCACGTCCATTTCCACCCGGCAAGCCCGCACTACCGCGACGATTTCGCGCAGGCCCCGCTCGGTCTGCAGGGCCTCTTCATCCACGAACTCGTGCATGTCTGGCAGACGCAGCAGCGCGGCCGGTTCTACCTGCCGCTGATGCGCCACCCGTTCTGCCGCTATGGCTACCGCTTCGATCCGGCGCGGCCCTTCACAGCCTACGGCATCGAGCAGCAGGCCGAGCTTGTCGCCCACGCCTTCCTCGCAGCGAGGGGCGCGCCCCATGCAGCGGCCCCTTCGCTTGCCGCGCTGCAAACCGTGCTGCCGTTCGCGGTCAGGTCTGCCTGACCGGGAACGGCAGCAGCCCGTCAGCAGCGAACCTGGTATTCATAGCCATCGCGATCGCGGCGATAGCAGCGGCCGTGCTTCTTGATCAGCGAACCGCCTACCGCGCCAGCCGCCGCACCGATCGCCGCGCCGGTGCCGACATCGCCGCCTGTTGCGCCGCCGATAACAGCACCGCCCGCAGCGCCCAGCAGCGCCCCTTCGGCGCCGTAATTCCTTGCACAGCCGACAAGCGAGAGTGCCGCCACGGCCACTATGGGAAGCATGATCTTGCGTTTCATCGTCCAGACTCCTTGTGGCCCCCGGATGCTTGTCCCTGCTCAGGCACAAACGCGCATCCCGCCGCCGGGTTCCGCCACGCGAAAGGTCCGCTGCCCCGCTCTGGCGCAAACCCGCGCCGCCATGGCACGTTTGCCGAGCAGAAAAAGGACCGCGCCGATGCCGCATGCCGTAGACACCCACGCCATCCTCGATGCCGTCGCCGCTGCGCGCGGTGGCGTGCGCAATGTGTTCGATGATATCGACCCGAAGCGCCTCGCCCACATCTGCGTCGATATGCAGAACGGCTTTCTGGAAGAAGGTTCACCGGTCGAAGTGCCGATGGCCCGAGAGATCGTCGGCAACGTGAACCGGATCAGCGCCGCCGTCCGCGCGGGCGGCGGGCTCAACGTGTTCCTGCGCTTCACCACGCCCGATGCAGCGAGCTGGTCGGTCTTCGTCCGCCGTCTGGGTTCAGGCGCAGCGGCCCACCGCGCCGCCTTCACGCCGGGCGCGCACTATCACGATTTCTGGCCCACGCTCGATGTTGAGCCCGGTGACGCCGTGGTCGACAAGCACCGCTTCAGTGGCTTCACCCCCGGCACCAGCGATCTGGACGCCGTGCTCAAGGCGCGCGGCATCGATACCGTGCTGATTACCGGCACGCTCACCAACTGCTGCTGCGAAAGCACCGCGCGCGATGCCATGCAGTTCAACTACCGCGTGCTGTTCGCTGGCGATGCCAACGCCGCGCTGACCGACACCGAACACGCCGCCACGCTCCACAGCATGGCGTTCGTGTTCGCCGATCTTTACGATACGGATGAGGTGGTGGCGCTGCTGGGCTGAATTTGCCCCCTATCCCTGCACCCAAACCCGCTCATGCTGAGCTTGTCGAAGCATCATGCACGACGGCTGCGCAAGTACCCTTCGACAAGCTCAGGGTGAGCGGATGTGGGCGGCATTGTCGGATGCGAAACCCCTCAATCCGGCTTCTTCGCCACCGCAACCATCGCCGCGCGCAGCAGGCGGTCCTTGATCATGTAGCCGGCCTGCAGTTCCTGCAGCACGGTGCCCGGCTCCACATCAGCAGAGGGGATTTCCAGCATGGCCTGATGCTGGTGCGGATCGAGCGGCAGGCCCTTGGCGGCGATGCGGCTGATCCCGTGGCTGGCAAAGACCTTCTCGATCTCGCGCCCCGTGGCCTCGAGCCCGGCGACAAGGTTCTTCATCTTGTCGTCCGCGCGCAGTTCTGCAGGGATCGATTCGAGCGCGCGCGAAAGGTTGTCCGCCACCGAAAGGATGTCGCGCGCAAAGGCCGTTGCAGCATAGGCGCGCGCGTCAGCCATTTCCTTTTCCATGCGGCGGCGCACGTTCTGCGTCTCGGCCTTGGCATAGAGCACGTCCTGCTTCGCCGCCTCGAGATCGCCCTTCAGCGCTTCCACGAGTTCGCCCAGGCCATCGCCGCCTTCGGTCAGTTCGGAAGGCACGCCTTCAAGTTCAGCTGCCACTTCTGCATCCGTCGGGCGCGTGTCGTTGTCAGTCATTTTCGCGTAAATCCGTCCTGCGTGATGATCCTGCTCAGAGATTGAGCCGTGAAATCAACCATGGGGACAACCCGCGCATAATTCAACCGCGTCGGCCCGATAACTCCCACCACACCGACGACGCGCCCCTCCCCGTCACGCCATGGCGCGGCAATCACCGAAGAGCCCGAAAGCGAGAACAGCCGGTTCTCGCTGCCGATGAAAATGCGTGCACTGTCCGCCTCGCGCGCGGCATCGAGCACGCCCGCAATCGCCTCCGCGCTTTCCAATTCATCGAGGAGTTGCCGCACCCGCTCGATATCGCCCAGTGCCGCTTCGTCGAGCAGATTGGCCTGCCCGCGCACCACCAGCACAGGCCGCTGCGCCGCATCGCGGCTCCACACCGCCAGCCCCCGCTCAACTAGCGCCGCGCTCGCCGCATCGAGCGCCGAGCGCCCACCCGCGATTTCCGCGCGGATCGCGTTCAAGGCATCGGCCAGCGTCCGCCCGGCCATGCGCGCCGTCAGGTAATTGCCCGCCTGCTCCAGCGTCGAGGCACTCGTCATCCCCGGCAGATCGATCACCCGGTTCTCGACAGCGCCGTCATCCCCCACCAGCACCACCAGCGCCCGCGCCGGCCCCAGCGGCACGAAGGAAATCTGCGCCAGCCGCATTTCCCGGTGCGGCACCATCACCACGCCTGCCCCGGCCGAGAGATCGGACAAGGCCAAGCTCGCCGCCGCCAGCGCCGCCTCGATCGTGCCGCCCTCGGCCAGCCCCCGCTCGATCTGCGCGCGCTCCGCCGCCGAAGGCTCAGCCGCCTGCATGATGCCATCAACGAAGAGCCTGAGGCCCACCTCGGTCGGCATCCGCCCCGCGCTGGTGTGCGGCGCCGCGAGGAGCCCTGCATCCTGCAATTCCTGCAGAACCGATCGGATCGAGGCAGAAGAAAGCCCCACCGCTCCGCTCCCCGCGAGGGTGCGCGAGCCGACGGGAAGCCCGCTGGCGATATAGCCCTCGACCACCAGCCGGAAGATTTCACGGGCGCGGAGCGAGAGTTCAGAAAGTCCGGGTCCTGCCATGGCCCCTATCTAGGACAGTTCATCCCACCGTGAAAGGCATCGCATCCCCCGTCTTTTCGTGCCGCGGGGCCTTTCATTCCGCCGCGCGCGGGCTAAAGGCAGCGCAAACTTCAACCAAAGGAATTCCCATGCGTCCCTCAGGCCGCGCCGCAGACGAAATGCGCGCCATCACGATCGAAACCGGTTTCACCAAGCACGCCGAAGGTTCGGTGCTGATCGGCTTCGGCGATACCAAGGTGCTGGTCACCGCCTCGGTCGAAGAACGCGTGCCGCCGTTCATGCGCGGCAAGGGCGAAGGCTGGGTCACGGCGGAATACTCGATGCTCCCCCGCGCCACCCACACCCGCGGCAGCCGCGAGGCAGCGAAGGGCAAGCAATCGGGCCGCACGCAGGAAATCCAGCGCCTGATCGGGCGTTCCTTGCGCGCCGTCACCGATATGAAGAAGCTGGGCGAACGCCAGATCACCTTGGATTGCGACGTGATCCAGGCCGATGGCGGCACCCGCACAGCCTCGATCTCCGGCGCGTGGATCGCGCTGCGCCTTGCCGTGCAGGGGCTGATGGACAGCGGCGCGATCAAGGAAGACCCGCTGACCCGCAAGGTCGCCGCGATCTCCTGCGGCATCCATCAGGGCACACCGGTGCTCGATCTCGATTATATCGAGGACAGCTCTGCCGATGCCGACGCCAACTTCGTGCTGATCGAGGGCGGCCATATCGCCGAAGTCCAGGCCACTGCCGAAGGCGCGACCTATGACGAGGAAGGCCTGCTGCGCCTCCTGCGCCTCGCCCGCATCGGCTGCACGGAAATCTTCGCCGCCCAGGCCCGCGCCGTCGGCCAATGACATTCTACCCCCACCTACCCTCGTCATCCCCGCGCAGGCGGGGATCCAGAGCCCAAGGCGCAGCGTCAGCCGCTCTGGATTCCCGCCTGCGCGGGAATGACGAAAAGTTGGGGGCAAGACCATGACCCGCCTGCTAGCGCCCGGAAAACTCGTCATCGCCACCCACAACGCGGGCAAGCTGCGCGAGATCCGGGCGCTGCTGGAACCCTATGGCATGGACTGCCTCTCGGCGGGCGAACTCGGCCTGCCCGAACCCGCCGAAACCGGCACCACCTTCGCCGAAAACGCGCTGATCAAGGCCCACGCCTCTGCCAGCGCCTCGGGCCTGCCTGCATTGGCCGATGATTCCGGCCTCTGCGTCGCTGCGCTCGGCGGCGCTCCCGGCGTCTACACCGCCGATTGGGCCGAAGCCGCGCCCTACGAAGGCGGTCCGGGCCGCGATTGGTACATGGCGATGGGCAAGGTCGAGGGCAAACTTGCAGAGCTCGGCCCCGATACCCCGCGCGATTGCTGGTTTGCCTGCGTCCTCGCGCTCGCCTGGCCCGATGGCCGCGAGGCGGTGTTCGAAGGCCGCGCCACAGGCACGCTCACCTGGCCTCCGCGCGGCACGATGGGCTTCGGCTACGATCCGGTGTTCGTGCCCACTGGCGATACGCGCACTTTCGCCGAGCTCGATCCGGCCGAAAAGCACCGTATCAGCCACCGCGCCGACGCTTTTTCGAAGCTGGTTTCGTCGGCTTTGACGGACTGACGGCCGCCGGAGCGACCGGCGCGGCAGTGACGGGAGCGGTAGCGGGGGCAGCAGCAGCCTTGTAGTCATAGGCTTGCTGCCCAATGACATTCCCAGCAGGGAAATAGCGGCACACCAGATAGTCGTTCTGCCGGTTGCTGGCGATCGCACAGCCCACTTCGCGCGTATCCTTCCACACGATCTGCGTATAGTGCCCCACATCTTCCCAGCGTCCTGTGGTCGAGACATCGGGAAACTTGCGCCGCTTGAAGAGCTTTCCCTCGTCGATGAAGAAGCCGATCATTTCTTCCGGGGTGTAATCATCCTTCGTGCCGGTCCAGAGGTTTTCCCCCTCCCCGCCATCGGCACCGACCGGCGCGTGCTCGAACATGTCGGACACGGCGAGCGTCTGCGCCCACTTTTTCGCATGCTCTGCCAGCTTGGCGCTCCAGACGAGCGGCTTCACCCGCAGCCGCAGTCGCTCGGCATTCTGCACAGCAAGCAGCCGCGGCCCCACCGTCTCGACAGGCGTCACGGTCACCTGCGCCGCTGCCGGCTGCACGGCCATCACGGCAGCAAGAATAGTGATCGCAAGTGCTCGACTGCCCCACATATGCGCTTTCCCCAAGGCTTTGGCCCTTGACTTTACCCGCCCGACTCAGGCTGGAAAGATGCATGGCCTTCGCCCTTTATATCCACTGGCCATTCTGCCTCGCCAAGTGCCCATACTGCGACTTCAATAGCCATGTACGAGAGGGCATCGACGTCGAGGAATGGCAGCGCGCGTTGCTTGCCGACATGGCCCATGAGGCGGCGCTGACGGGTGGCCGCGATCTTACCTCGATCTTCTTCGGCGGCGGCACCCCGTCGCTCATGCCCCCTGCGCTGGTGGCCACACTGATCGAGGCCGCAGGCCGCCACTGGCGCTTTGCCGAGGACATCGAGATCACGCTGGAGGCCAATCCCTCCTCGGTCGAGGCGGCCAGGTTCGCCGGGCTGGCCGAGGCCGGGATCAACCGCGTCTCGCTCGGCCTGCAGGCGCTGGACGATGCCGCGCTGGTGTTCCTCGGCCGGCTCCACAATGCCGCCGAAGGCCTCGCCGCTCTCGATGTGGCGCAGCGCCATTTCCGCCGCGTGAGCTTCGATCTGATCTATGCCCGGCCCGATCACACGCCCGCGCTGTGGGAGGCCGAACTTGCCCGCGCGCTGTCCTTCGGCACGGGTCATCTCTCGCTCTACCAGCTCACGATCGAGCCCGGCACGCGCTTCGCCACGCTGGTGCGCGAGGGGCGCTTCACCCCGCTGGATGATGACATGGCGGGCGATCTCTTCGCCCTGACCCGCGAGCGCACGCTGGCCGCCGGCCTTCCGGCCTACGAGATCAGCAACCACGCCCGCCCGGGTGAGGAAAGCCGCCATAACCTCGTCTACTGGCGCTATCAGGACTATGCGGGGATCGGCCCCGGCGCACATGGCCGGCGCGGCGGCTTCGCCACGGTGCGCCACCGTAAGCCTGAAAACTTCCTCAAGGCCGTCAGCGCCCAGCACCACGGCATCTCCGAAATTCGCGAACTTGGCATCCGCGAGCAGGCCGCCGAAGCGCTCCTTATGGGCCTGCGCCTCGACGAAGGCATCGCGCCAGCCGCGCTGGCCCAGCGCTTCGGCCTTCCCGAAACCGATCTGATCGATCCTGCCAAGCGCGCATTCTACACCGCGCAAGGCCTGCTCAACGAACGGGCCGACCGCCTGATCGTGACCGATGCGGGCATGCCGCTGCTCGATGGCCTGCTGGCGGAACTTGTCCCCGCCGGACTCGTGGCAGCATGAGCGCCCCCGATCTGCTCGAAGCCTGGCGCGATCACCTCGCGCTCGCCCGCCGCCGCTCGCCGCACACCGTGCGCGCCTATGTCGCGACCGCCGCGCGCTTGCTTGCCACATTGCCCACGCCGCATGACTGGCCAACGCTGGCAAGGCTCGAAGTCGGCGATGTGCGCACACAACTGGCGGCCCGCCGCGCCGATGGCATCGGCAACGTGTCTGCCGCACGCGAGCTATCCGCCCTCAAGGCCTTCCTCGCCTTCGCCCGGACGCAAGTCGGCGGCGCGGATGCCCCGCCGCCACGCCTGCGCGGCCCCCGGATCAAGAAGGGCCTGCCCCGCCCCGTCACCCCGGATGACGCAGTGAATCTCGCCGCGATGGTCGAAGGCGAAGGCAGCGAACCGTGGATCGGCGCGCGCGACCGCGCGGTTCTCCTCCTGCTCTACGGCGCAGGCCTGCGCATTGCGGAAGCGCTGTCGCTCACCGCCGCCGCGCTGCCGCTGGCCGATGTACTGACCGTGACGGGCAAGGGCGGCCGCCAGCGCGTCGTCCCCATCCTGCCCATCGTGAAAGCGGCGGTGGAGGACTATGCGGCCAAGGTCCCCTTCCCGCTCGCGCGTAGCGAGCCGCTGTTCCGGGGTGCCAAGGGCGGCCCGCTCGCCCAGGCCATGATCCAGCGCGCCGTCGCCCGCGCACGCACCGTGCTAGGCCTGCCCGCCACGGCCACCCCTCATGCCCTGCGCCACAGCTTCGCGACGCATCTCCTTGGCGCGGGCGCGGACCTCAGAAGCCTGCAGGAACTCCTCGGCCACGCCAGCCTGTCCTCGACGCAGATCTACACCAAGGTCGATGCGGCAACGCTACTCGACGTCTACCGAAATGCGCATCCGCGGGCCTGAGCCTGCCGCCTACTTCCCACCCGATCTTGGCAGCCGCAGCACCGCCATCAACCCGCCGAGATCCTCGCTCTCGCCCAGCGTGATCGATCCGCCATAAAGCTCGGCCACATCGCGCACGATCGCAAGGCCGAGCCCGGTGCCGGGCTTGCCGGTATCGAGCCGCGCGCCGCGCGCAAACAGCTTGTCCTTGGCCTCATCCGGGATGCCCATCCCGTCGTCCTCGATCCAGATCTCGCAAGTCTTGGGATCATCCGGCACCGCATCGATCGTCACGAAGACCGAGCCGCCGCCATACTTGGCCGCGTTCTCGATCAGGTTGCCGAGGATTTCGTCGAGGTCCTGCCGCTCGATCGCGACGCTGGCCTCGCGGTTGCCGTCCATATCGAAGCGCACCTGCGGATAGAGCCGCACGACCGCGCGCTCCACCGCTTCGGCACTCTCACCCACGCTGGCGCGCGAAAGCCCCGTCGCGCGGCGGCCCACGGCACGAGCGCGGGCGAGGTGGTGATCGACCTGCCGGCGCATCACCGCCGCCTCGCGGATCACCGTGTCCGAAAGGTCATCCGCCTTCGCCGTCGCCGCGTTCATCACCACCGTCAGCGGGGTCTTGAGTGCATGCGCGAGGTTGCCGGCATGGGTGCGTGCCTCTTCCGCCTGACGCTCGGAATGCGCGAGCAGCGCGTTGATTTCCTCCACCAGCGGCTGGACTTCCAGCGGCAACGGCTCATCCACCCGCCGCGCCTGTCCCTCGCGCATGTCGGCAATCGCACGGCGAACCCGGCGCAGCGGGCCAAGGCCGTAATAGGTCTGCAGCGCCGCCATGGCGATCAGCCCCAGCCCCAGCACCACGAACGACCAGATCAGGATCGCCCTGATCCGCCGAATCTGCGCGTCGAGATCGCTGCGGCTGGCCGCCACGGCAAACTGCCAGTTGATCTGGCTACCCGGCAGGATGACCGAGCGTTCGATGATGCGCAGCCGTTCCTCGCCGAACTGCTCACTATCATAGACATGCGGATTGCCGTCGAAGTGATCGCCCTTGAGCTTGAGCGTGCGGTCCCACAGCGAGCGCGAGGGGAAATCCTCGTGCCCCTTGCCGCTGATCTGCCAGTAAAGGCCGCTGTTGGGCTCGAGGAAGCGCTGGTCACCCAGTGCCCGGTTGAAAAACACTTCGCCGTCCGGCCCGATCTCCGCCGAGCCCACCATGGCAGTGAGCATATAGCCCAGCTGGTCGTCGAAATTGCGGGTGGCAAGCCCGGTCATCGTCCGGTCGAGCGCCAGACCGCCGCCAAGCAGCAGCACCGAAATCCACGCGACCGCGATCAGCAGCATGCGCCGCGAAAGCGATCCCGTGTGGGGCGCCGTGGCAGTCTGCACCTCAGGCGCCGCAGCAGCAGTTTCCCCGGGGGCAATCACGCTGTGTTCCACGCCGTGCGCCCCTTGGTCTTTCAGCCGCGCCCGCCGTGCGCCGGATCGTCGAGGCTGTAGCCAAGCCCGCGGATGGTGGTGATCACATCAGGCCCCAGCTTCTTGCGGATGCGCGTCACGAACACTTCGATCGTGTTGGAATCGCGGTCGAAATCCTGATCGTAGATATGTTCGATCAGCTCGGTGCGGCTTACCACCTTGCCCTTGTGGTGGAGCAGGTAGGAGAGCAGCTTGTATTCCTGCGCCGTCAGCTTCACCGGCTCGCCATCCAGCGTCACCCGGCCCGAACGCGTATCGAGCCGCACGCCGCCAGCGATCAGTTCCGACGAGGAATTGCCCGAAGCGCGGCGGATCAGCGCGCGCAGGCGGGCGATCAGTTCCTCGCTCTGGAACGGCTTGGCGAGATAGTCGTCTGCTCCGGCATCGAGACCCGCCACCTTGTCGGACCAGCTGTCGCGCGCGGTCAGCACCAGCACGGGGAACTTGCGCCCCTCCTTGCGCCACATGCCCAGCACCGTCAGCCCGTCGATCTCCGGCAGGCCCAGATCGAGAATTACCGCGTCATAGTCCTCGGTCGAGCCCATGAAATGGCCGTCCTCGCCATCGACCGAAAGATCGACTGCATAGCCGTTGGCTTCGAGCGTGGACTTGAGCTGCTTGCCGAGGGTCGGTTCATCCTCGACGATCAGAATGCGCATCGTTTGCCCCTTGCTGTACCCGCTGCGGGCGGGACCTCTATTGGTCCGATGTGATGGAGCGACAAACCTGAACGGTCAAGGAACGGGGCGTTTTGCCTGCCGCAAGGCTGGGGGAATCGCAAGGCTGGGGGAATCAGTGCGATTCGCCCAGGATCTGCCCCGTGCGCGCGTCGACATCCACAAACACGACCCGCCCGTCCTGAATGAACTTGAGCCGATAGGCCATCGCGGTCGGATCGTACTCGGGGCCGAGGTACTGCATGCCCCGCTTGGTCGGCAGCACCCGCGCCTCGATCTCGCGCAGCGAACGCACGTTGCCGTTGCGCAGATCGAGCCGCGCCTCGCGCTGTTCGTCAGCGCGGCGCTGCTGCGCATCGGCCGCAGGGGCGAGCGAAACGAGGAGGCCAAGGGCGAAGATTGCTGAAGTTGCGCGCATGATGCGAAGCGCCATAACCTGCGGCCTTTGAATAGCTTGTGAACGCGCGGGCGGGGTCCCCACCCCGCAAACCGCTTCCCTGTAGGGTCACTATGGCAGATCAGGCGAGCGAGTGCCAAGCTGATACTGGACCGCGCCGCGCCGCGCCGCTAAGCGCGGCCCATCATGGCAGCAGCACCAATCCTCAGCTGGGAAGGCCTCGGTCTCAACCAGGGCACAAGCTGGCTGTTCCGCGATCTCGATATTCAGATCGGCCCGCGCGACCGGCTTGCCCTCATCGGCCGCAACGGCGCGGGGAAAACCACGCTGCTCAAGCTGCTTTCGGGCGAAGTGGAAGGCGACAAGGGCACCCGCTCGGTCCAGCCGGGCACCCGCGTCGTCACGCTGGAGCAGGACCCGTTCTTCACCGGCTATGAAACCCTCATGGACTTCGCGCTTTCGGGCAAGGACGCCCCGCCGCGCCACGAAGTCGAATCCATCGCCGGGCAGCTCGGCATTGATCTCAGCCGCAAGGCCGACAGCGCCTCGGGCGGTGAACGCCGCCGCGCCGCGCTGGCCCGCGCGCTCGCCAGTGAGCCCGATCTGCTGCTGCTGGACGAGCCGACCAACCACCTCGATCTCGCCGCCATCGAATGGCTCGAATCCTGGCTCCAGCGCTACAACGGCGCCTTCGTCGTCATCAGCCACGACCGCACGTTCCTTGAGCGCCTGACCAAGGCCACGCTGTGGCTCGATCGCGGTTCGCTCCGCCGCCGCGAAATCGGCTTCGGCGGCTATGAAGCGTGGATGGAAGCCGTCTACGCCGAAGAGGCCCGCGCTGCGGACAAGCTCGACGCCAAGCTCAAGATCGAAGCCCACTGGCTCGAACGCGGCGTCACCGCGCGTCGCAAGCGCAACATGGGCCGCCTTGAAAAGCTCTGGGAAATGCGGGCCACCCGCGCCGCGATGCTCAGCCCGCAAGGCGCGGCCAAGCTCACCCTCGCCAGCGACGATGCCAAGAGCAAAGCAGTCATCGTCGCGGACAAGATCACCAAGCGCTTTGGCGACCGGGTGATCGTCAAGGACTTCTCCCTGCGGATCACCCGCAAGGACCGCATCGGCCTGGTCGGCGCGAACGGCGCAGGGAAAACCACGCTCCTGAAGCTCCTCACCGGCGAACTGGAGCCCGATAGCGGCACCGTCACGCTTGCGAAAACGCTCACCCCCGTCGTGATCGACCAGCAGCGCAGCCTGATGTCGCCCGAAAAGCGCATCCGCGATGTGGTGGCCGAAGGCAGCGACTGGATCGAAGTGCAGGGGGTGCGCAAGCACATCCACGGCTATCTCAAGGACTTCCTGTTCGATCCCGGCATGGTCGAAGCGCGCGTCGGCACGCTCTCGGGCGGCGAACGCTCGCGGCTCCTCCTCGCGCGCGAATTTGCCCGCCCCTCGAACCTCCTCGTGCTCGACGAGCCGACCAACGACCTCGATCTCGAAACGCTCGACCTCCTGCAGGAAGTGATTTCGGACTACGACGGCACCGTCCTCATCGTCAGCCACGACCGCGATTTCCTTGATCGCACGGTCACGATCACGCTTGGCATGGATGGCTCAGGCAAAGTCGATGTCGTCGCGGGCGGCTATGCCGATTGGGAAAAGCAGCGCAAACAGCGCCTCGCCGGCAAGCCCGTGGCGCGCGAAACGGCCGACAAACCCGCCGCTGCGCCGCCGCCCCCCCCGCCGCCCAAAAAGGCCAAGCTCACCTACAAGGACCAGCGCGACTACGAAATTCTGCCGGATCGCATCGCCGAACTGGAAAAGGCCATCGCCCGCGACGAAGCCACGCTGGCCGATCCAGACCTCTACACGAAGAACCCCACCCGCTTCGCCGCCCTCACCGCCGCGCTGGACAAGGCGCGCGCCGAAAAGGACGCTGCGGAAGTGCGCTGGCTCGAACTGGCGGAGATGGTGGAGGGTTAGCCAAACGCCCAATGCAGGATGGCGAAACCGAACAGCGCCGCGACCATCCAGTGCAAGGCTGTAAACTTAACGGTGTGGATCCAGATCCCGTCTTCTGCGACCATACCGGTTTCAAACCCAACGTTGGCGGGATTTACCCCGATCTCACGGGAAATGGCCTTGGCAAATCGATCCCAAACATCAGGCCTTGCAGCCTCCTCGGCCGGAAGTTCTCGCAGAAGCGCCGCATATACATCGCCAACTGTGTTCCAGTTGCCCGCATCCGAATAGTCGAGCTTCACGCCAAAGGTCTGCTCGACGTGGGTGATCGCGCCAATCTCATCGCCGTCAGCGCCAAGGCCCAGACTGGGGAGTTTTTCGCTCATTCCGAGATGATTGGCCGCACGGAGAAACAAGTCAACAATGCGCCCGTCGCTCCGGAACGAGCGCCCAAAGCTCGCCCTCCACCCCCTCCTGAAACCATGTTACCTCCCCCCATGTGATCCACATCCCCACCTCCCCCTGGTTCCACTATCTCGGCGATCTATCCGCCTGGCTCATAGCCTTCCTCGGCGCGCGGTGGGTCTATCGGCGGCGCCGCGCCAGTGTCGAAACCCTCGCCCGGCAGACCGCGCCGGACTATTTCATCAGCCTCGCACTTGGCGCGACGGCAGGAGCGTGGCTGCTGGGCTCGATCAACACGCTGCAACAGGCGCGGCCCACGCTTTCGCACTCGGTCGCCGGAGCGCTCGCGGGGGCCATCATTGCTGTCGAGTTGTGGAAATGGGTGCGCGGTGTGCGCGGATCGACCGGCGGGCCTTTCGTCATTCCGCTCACGCTCGGCATCATGGTCGGGCGCCTCGGCTGCCTGTTCGCGGGCCTTGCCGATCACACCTATGGCATCCCCACCAGCCTGCCCTGGGGCGTCGATCTGGGTGACGGCATCCCGCGCCATCCAGTGCAGGTCTACGAATCGCTGGCGATGCTCGGCTTCCTCATCGTCTTCTGGCACGCCCTCGTCCGCGAACGCGTGTGGGCAACGCGGCACGGCTTCCACGCCTTTGTTCTGTTCTATGCCGTGCAGCGATTTGCGTGGGAGTTCCTGAAGCCCTATCCCAAGGTGCTCGGCCCGCTGAACGTGTTCAACTTCGCCATGATCGGACTGATCCTTTATGCCCTCGTCTGGATCGCACGTGGAAACGACCGTCCTGCCACCGCCTGAGCGCAAGGCGGCACTCTATATCTTCCACAGCCAGACCACGAGCCTGTGCGAGACCTGCCTCGAACTCGTCCCCGCCAAGGTGATTATCGAGGAAGGCCGCGTCTACTACCTCAAGCGCTGCGCGGCCCATGGCGTCCAGAAAACGCTGATCAGCGACGAACTCGCCTACTGGCGCGGCCAGAAGGACTGGCTCAAGCCCGGCGACCGCCCGCTCACCGCACAGACCCGCACCGAGGCCGGCTGCCCCTTCGATTGCGGCCTCTGCCCCGATCATGAACAGCACAGCTGCCTCGCCATCGTCGAGATCAATTCGGCCTGCAATCTCGCCTGCCCGGTCTGCTTCGCCGATGCCGAGAATGTCCATGGCGCGCATCTGCCGCTGAGCGTGATCGAGGGCATGCTCGATGCACTTGTCGAAAGCGAGGGCGAGCCCGATCTCGTCCAGCTTTCGGGCGGCGAACCCACGATCCACCCGCAGTTCTTCGAAGTGCTCGATGCGGTGAAGCGCCGCCCGATCCGCCACGTGATGATCAACACCAACGGCGTGCGCATCGCGCAGGACCCGGCGTTCGTGGAACGCCTCGCCAGCTACGCGCCCCGCCTCGAAGTCTATCTCCAGTTCGACAGCCTGAACGACGAGGCGCTGGTCAACTTGCGCGGCGCCCGCCTCTCGCGCGTCCGCCAGGCCGCGCTCGAAGCACTGGAGCGCGTCGGCCTTTCGACCACGCTCGTCGCGGTCGTGAAGCGCGGGGTGAATGACGGCGAGATCGCGGCCATCGTCAACCACGCGCTCGAATGGAAATGCGTGCGCGGCGTCACGTTCCAGCCGGTGCAGGATGCCGGGCGCAATGAAGGCTTCGATGGCAAGGCCAACCGCATGCTGATCACCCAGATCCGGCGCGAAGTGGTGAAGGCCGGCGTCTTCGCGGCGGAGGACATGATCCCGCTGCCGTGCAATCCCGATCAGATCTGCATCGGCTACGGCCTGCGCGACGGTCGCTCGGTCACCCCGATCACCTCGCTGCTGCCGCGCGAAGTGCTGCTGAACGGGCCGAACACGATCAGCTACGAAGCCTACCCTGCGCTGCGCGAGGCGATGCTGAACCTGTTCAGCCTCGCCACCACGCAGTGCAACACCGAGGAAAAGCTTGCGGGCGTGCTATGCTGCCTTCCGCAGGCGCTGGTGCCGGAAGACCTCGGCTATGCCAACAGCTTCCGCGTCGTGATCCTGCAGTTCCTTGATCGCTACAACTTCGATCTGGCAACGGTGAAGCGCAGCTGCGTCCACTTCGTCACGCCCGATCGGCAGATCATCCCCTTCGATACCTACAACACGTTCTACCGCCCCGGCGCCGAGGGCGCGCCGGTGCTTGCCCGCGCCCGGAGGACATCATGAAGCGCCTGTTCGGCGGCCTGCTGCTCGCGGCCGGTATCATGATCATGCTCACCAGCGGGCTGTGCACACTCGTGGTGATTGGCATCGGTGCGTCCGAGGTGGCGAGAGACCCGACCGTCCTCGTCGCACTCTATCTTCCACTCATAGTGGGCGGCGTCCCCTTCGCCATAGGCTTCGGCCTTTACAAATGGGGACGCTCACTGCTGCGGCAACCTGAAGATCATGACGTCTTCTGAAGGCCCCCTCACCCCGCCGCCAATCGCTCCGCAGTCCGCTCCTCAATCCGCTTCTCAAGCATGAACAGCGGCATCGTGCCCTCTTCCAAAATCCCATGGAACCACGGCAGGCTGAACTTGTCCCCCAGCGCCGCCTGCGCCTTCGTGCGCGCCGCGACCCACGCGGTATGGCCGATCTTGTAGCTGCACGCCTGCCCGATCAGCACGCAATAGCGCTCCACCTCGCGCTGGCTGCGCGCCTGCGCGAAGCCGGTGGTCGCGACCATATAGGCGGTCGCCTTCTCGCGGCTCCAGCGGTAGTGGTGAATACCGGTATCGACCACCAGCCGCGCCGCGCGAAACAGGAACGATTGGAGATACCCGGCGCGCTCCAGCGCCGAATACCCGCCCAGTTCATCCGCCAGCTGCTCGGCATAGAGCGCCCAGCCCTCGCCGTGCGCCGAAAGGAAATAGTCCTTGAGATACAAAGGCAGCGCGCCGCCCTTCTGCGCATAGCCGCCCTGCAGGTGGTGCCCCGGAATGCCCTCGTGATAGGTCAGCGAAGGCAGCGAATAGCGCGGCCAGTCGCCCACGGACTTGAGGTTGATCCAGTAGATCGCCGGTCGCGAGCCATCGAGGCTGGCGCTGTAGTAATAGCCGTTCGAAGCCCCGTCCTGAATCTCCACCGGCACGCGGCGGATTTCGAGCGGCTCGCTAGGATAGTTCGCAAAGGCCTGCGGCAGCTTCTTCGCCATTGCCGCAATCCCGGCGTTGAGCGAGGCAATCAGGTCGCTGCGCCCCGCATCGCTATCGGGATAGAGCTGGTCCGGCGCATGGTTCAGCGCCGTCAGCCGCTCGCCCACCGTGCCCTTGGTATAGCCCGCCGCCTTCAGGATCGCATCGAGCTTACCGGTAATATCGGCCACCTGCTCGAGCCCGATCTTGTGGACTTCCTCCGGGCTCAGCTTGGTCGTCGTCGCCTCCGCCAGCGCCGCCGCATAGATTGCATCGCCGCCGCGCACGCGCCACGCGCCGTCGCCCGCCGGGGTCCTGAGGCGCAGCGCCTTGATCAGCGCAATCTGCCGGTCGAGCGCGGGATAAACGTCGCCGCCGACAATCTTCGCCGCCTGCGCCGCCCAATCGCCGGGCATGGCCTTGGAGGTGGTACGGCGCGACAAGGAAAGCACCAGCGAGCTCGCCTCCGGCGCAGCGCTGCGCAGCTTGGCGAGCTGGCCCAGCGCCAGATCGAGCGACCAGCGCGGCGCGATCACCCCGCGCCCCGCCAGCCGCTTCTGGCCCAGCGTGTCCTCATCCAGCGCAAAGGCAAACGCCCGCAGCCGCGCGAGATAGGCCTCGGCATCGGCGGCGGTTTCCACCGGATGCTGGCTGTCGAGCATGTCCGGCACTTCGAAGTAGATGCCCTGCTGCTGCGTGATCGGATAGGGCTGCTGCACGCTCTCGATCCCGAAGGGCACACCGGCCAGCCGCCGCTCGAACATATAGGCCAGGATATCGCGCTGCCGCTGCACGGCGGGGCTGAGGCTGGCGGGATCGACGCCGCGCATCGCGGCAAGCCCGGCGCGGTCGAACGCCTGCGTCGCCGCCCGGCCCGCCTCGCTCTTGTCATCCAGCCGCGAACGCAGTGCCGCGCGCACGCCGGTATCGAGGCCGAGCCCGGTCGCATGGTTCGGCGTCAGCAGCAGGTTGTTGTAGAACAGGCGGTCAGCCAGCGCCGCAAAGGCGGCATCGCCGGGCGCGGCACCCGCGGCAGCGAAGGCCTGCGCTGGCAGCCAAGCCGTCAACGCAGCGGTCGCTGCACCGGCGAGAAATTCACGTCTTTCCATGGACTAGGCTCCCGCAGATCGGAAAGCCTGTCCGCTCGCACATTCCCTCGCAGGGAAGCAAGACACCCCCCAGGGCGAGCGGGGGAAATCCTCACGACCCACCGTAAAATCCCGCCACCCGGTCGAGCGCCAGCTCCAGAACCAGCTTGCCGCTGCGCGCAGGCCAGGCCAGCGCCTTTTCCGCAGCAGGCACGCCCTCGCCCGCGCAGACCACGCGCCAGAGAATGTCCGAGAGCCCCGGTCCCGCTGCCGCGATCGCGCCATCAAAGCGGCGGCGTGCGGCGAGCTGCCGCTCGCTCTGGGTCAAGCCCGGCTCGCCCCCCGCAATGCGCACCGGGTCCCAGCGCATCGTCACCGAGGGCGCGAGTTCGGCGCGCTCCCAGTCGGCGCGCAGCCGCTCGCCTGCCGCAAATTGCCGGTCATTGAGATGGCCCCGCGCATGAAGCCAGGTCAGCGGCGATTCGGCGAGATTGACCTTCACACTGCGCACCGCCGCGCGCCCGGAACCGGGCCGCACCCCGTCCACGCGCCGCGGCCCTTCCTCGGTCAGTTCACGCTCGACCAGAACCTGCGCCATGCCACCTCTCCCTTTGAACAAAATAGGAACATGCGCTGTCTTGCCGGAGAGTGATGCCTGTAGGAAAGCACAAAACTTGCCGCAGCGCACAAAAGCTGTAAAAGCATGCATGAGGCCGCTGAAAGTGCCCCGATAATGATCAACCGCATCCGCGATATCCGCCGTCAAAAGGGCCTCACCTTGGCCGATGTCGCCGCGCGCTGTGCGCCGCCGACAACTGCGCAAACCATCGGCAGGCTGGAAACGGGCATGCGCTCGCTGTCGCTCGGCTGGATGAACCGCATCGCCGCCGCGCTCGATGTCGATCCGCAGTTGCTGGTCAAGGCCGAGGTGGAGAGCGAACCTCAGATCATCGCCCGCCTCGCAGCGACCGGTGCTGAGGCGCTGACCAAGCCCATGTCGGCGGTTTTCCCGGTCGGTCCCGGCTCCGCCCAGCTTGTCGTGATGACCGTGGAAGCGAGCGCCGGCGAATACCGCGCAGGCGATCAGGTCTGGCTGCGGCAAGTGGTACCCGATGAATTCGGCCGCGCGCTCAACCGCGATGTGCTCGCCCCCCGCCCCGGCGGCCGTTTCGCATTCGGCCGCATGATCGATCGCGATGGTGATCGTGTCGCGTTGCTCCCGCCCGGTGTTGGCCAGCGGCAGGTGGTGATCGATCATCCCGCCTGGATCGGCGTTGCCGAACTGCTCGTCCGCTCGCTCTGACATTCCGCGATTTGCCGGTGAAGCGCCGCCTGCTGTCGATTTCGACGCTGTATCCTGCCCCGACCCGCCCGGGCTTCGGCCGCTTCGTCGCGCGCCAGATGGAGGCGCTCGCCGCGCGAGGGGATTGGGATGTCACCGTGATTAACCCGATCGGCCTGCCCCCGTCGCCGTTCAGCGCGCTGGGCCGCTACAAGCCGCTCGCGGCGATCCCCCCGGCTGAATCCGGCGGGCGCGTCACCGTCCACTATCCGCGGTTCCTGCTGGTCCCCGGGCTTTCCGGCCGTTTCAATCCCTGGGCCATCACCCGCGCGGTCCTGCCGCTGGCGCGAAAGCTCCACCGAGAAGCGCCGTTCGACCTTGTCGATGCACAGTTCTTCTACCCCGATGGCCCCGCAGCCGCCGATGTCGCTGCCGCGCTTGGCCTCCCCCACGCGATCAAGGCGCGCGGTTCGGATATCCATCTCTGGGGGGACCGCCCCGCCGCGCTCCTCCAGATGCGCCGCGCCGCCCACAGCGCTGCGGCCGTGCTGGCCGTGTCCGGCGCTCTCGCGCATGATATGGACGCGCTGCATCTCGCCCCGCCCGGCGGTATCACGGTGCATTACACCGGCCTGGACCGCGTACGCTTCCAGCCGCTGCCCCGCAGCGAGGCGCGCGCGCAGCTTGCGGCCAGCCTCCCCACCCTAACGCTGCGTTCCACAGACCGCCTCGCCGTCTGCGTCGGCGCGCTGATCGCGATCAAGGGCCAGGCCCTCGCGATCGAAGCGCTCACCAGCCTGCCTGGTGATATCCAACTCGCGCTCGCCGGCACCGGCGCAGACGAGGCCGCGCTGCGCGCCCGCGCCGCCGCGCATGGCGTTTCCAGCCGGGTGCATTTCCTCGGCGCCGTCAGCCACGATACGCTGCCCGTGCTGCTCAGCGCCGCCGATGTCATGGTCCTGCCTTCGGAGCGCGAGGGCCTTGCCAATGCCTGGATCGAGGCGCTCGCCTGCGGCACGCCGCTCGTCATCCCGCCGATTGGCGGCGCGCCCGAAGTGCTGGACCGCCCCGCCGCTGGCCGCCTCGCCGAGCGCACGCCCGCCGCAATCGCCACCGCCATCTCGGAAATCCTCGCCGCACCGCCAGCGCAAACAGACGTCGCCGAGAGCGCCGCCCGGTTCAGCTGGGATGCGAATGCGGCAGCGCTTGCGGGAATCTACGAAAGGGCCGTATCAGGCCGCTAAGGTTGCGCCCGGTGCAACCGTCAACACCGCTCATCCTGAGCCTGTCGAAGGATGCTTACGCCTCGCCTGCGTTCAAGCCCTCTCGCGCGCCATCCGTTCCTGCTTGTCGAGCTGGCTCTCGGTCGGCACGAAGCTCTTCGAGGTGACCTTGAGCCAGATCAGGATAGGCGCAGCCATGTAGATCGAACTGTAGGTGCCGACGAAGATGCCCAGCGTGATCGCGGCGGTAAAGCCGAAGATCACCCCCGGACCCAGCAGCAGCAGCGCGGTCAGCGTAATCAGCATCGAAAGTGAGGTCGCCAGCGTGCGATGAAGCGTCTCGTTCACCGAGAGATCGAGCAGCTCTGGCATCGGCATCTTGCGGTATTTCTTGAGATTCTCGCGGATGCGGTCGTAGACCACGATCGTATCGTTGAGCGAGTAGCCGATCAGCGTCAGCAGCGCCGCCACGATCGTCAGATCGAACTCCAGCTGCGTCACCGCGAACAGGCCCAAAGTCAGCGTCACGTCGTGGACAAGGCTGAACAGCGCGCCCACACCGAACTGCCATTCGAACCGCAGCCAGATATAGGCCGCCACCGCCAGCGCCGCGAGGCCGAGCGACAGCACCGCGCTGTGCCACAACTCGCCCGAAACCTTGCCCGAAACCGAATCCACGCCGTCGACGCGCGCATCGGCGTGCTTGGCCTTGATATCGGCGGTAATCGTGCGCGCCATCTTGTCCGATAGGCCGCTGTCGTGGTCCGCGCCCTCGGGCAGCTTCATGCGGATCGAGATCTCGTTGGGCTTGCCATAGCGCTGGATGATCGGCTCGCCATAGCCCAGCGCCTCGATCTCGCCGCGCAGCGGCCCGACCGGTGCCTCCGCGCTCTCGGTGAAGGTCACGCGGATCATCTGCCCGCCAATGAAATCGACGCCGAGGTTGAGCCCCTTGGTGAACACGAGGCCGAGGCTCGCCGCCATCAGCAGCAGGCTGATCACGTAGAACGGCACGCGCCAGCGCAGGAACTTGATGTTCGTGTTGTCGGGAACGAGCTTGAGAAGTTTCATGGTTGCCAGTCCCTCAAAGCGCGATTTCGGTGGGCCGCGCCTTGCGCAGCCACTGCGCGACCCACATGCGGGTCATGGTCACCGCGGTGAACACCGAGGTCGCGATGCCTATCAGCAGCACGATGGCGAACCCGCGCACCGGGCCGGTGCCGAACGCGGCCATCGACATCGCTGCGATCACGTTGGTGATATTGGCGTCGAAGATCGCGCGGCTGGCTTCCTTGTAGCCCGTCTCGACCGCCTGGAACACGCGGCGGCCACGGTGCCGCTCCTCGCGGATGCGCTCGTTGATCAGCACGTTGGCGTCCACCGCCGCACCAATCGTGAGCACGAAACCGGCGATGCCCGGCAGGGTCAGCGTCGTGCCGATCAGCGCCATTATGCCCAGGATCATCAGCACGTTGAACACCAGCGCAATGCAGGCATACATGCCGAAGCGGCCATAGACGGCGAGGATGAAGGCCACCAGCGCCAGCGTGCCGACCGCCATAGCGATCATGCCCTTGCGGATCGAGTCCGCGCCGAGGTCTGGCCCAACGGTGCGCTCTTCCACCACCTTGAGGTCGACCGGCAATGCGCCCGAACGCAGCGAGATCGCGAGGTTGCTTGCCGCTTGCGTGGTGAAGCTGCCCGAAATCACCGCGCTGCCGCCAAGGATCGGCTCGTTGATATTGGGCGCGGAAAGCACCTTGCCATCGAGGATGATCGCGAAGGGCTTGTTGACGTTCTGCGTCGTCAGCTTGGCAAACCGCGCGCCGCCTTCGGTGTTGAAGGTGATCGCGACTTGCGGCTCGTTGGTCTGCTGGTTGTTGGTGACTTGTGCATTGGTCAGCTGATCACCGCGAATGCCGCCAAGGCGCTTGACCGCAATCGAGCCGACCGGCCCGCCGTCCTTGCCCGGCGCATAGGGCACGATCTCGCTGCCCGGAGGCGCGATGCCGCGCTGGATATCGCTCTGTAGCGCGGTCGTATCGACCAGCTTGAACTCGAGCTTGGCGGTCTGGCCAAGGAGGTTCTTGAGCGCCTGCGGATCCTGCAGGCCGGGCACTTGAACCACGATGCGGTTGGCACCCGAACGGATGATCGTCGGCTCGCGCGTGCCCAGTGCGTCGATGCGCTTGCGCACCACCTCGACCGCCGTTTCCATCGCCTGCGCGACCGCAAGATCGATGCCTTCCGCTGTCGGCGTCAGCACGAAGCGGTTGCCGTCGATAACCTCGATCTTCCAGTCGCGCGCGCCGGTCAGCCCCGCGCCATTGGTCAGCGGCAGGATCGCCTCGCGCACCGCATCGACCTTGGCGGGATCCTCGACGAGGAACGTCAGCGCGCCATCACGGTTGGAGATGTCGCTGATGCGGATGTCCGGGCTCGCCTGCTTCAGCTTGTTGCGGACCGATTCGTCCATGCCCTCAATGCGCTGCTGGCGCACCTGGCTGGGATCGGCCTCAAGCAGGATGTGGCTGCCACCGGCAAGATCGAGGCCCAGATTGACCTTGGGCGCATAGATGCCCGCAGGGATCGTGAACCCCATGACCGTGGCGATCGACGGGGCCGCGGCAAGCGCGGCCAGCAGCGTGATCGCCCAGAGCCAGATCACCTTCCAGCGCGGAAATTCAAGCATCGAGAGAAGTCTTCCTGAAGGGGGCCGCGCGCACATGGGGCCATTGGCCACCATATGGTGACACGGGCCGCAGCATCAATCGTTGGCGGGAGCAGACCCTGCGGGCGGAAGCACGTCGCCGATCGTCGCCCGCACCGCGCGAACGCGGACATTGGGGCCGAGTTCAAGATCGACCGTCTGGTCCTCGACCTTGATCACCTTGCCGATCAGGCCACCTGCGGTCACCACCTGATCGCCCTTCTTGAGCGCCGAGATCTTGACCTGCTGCTCCTTCTGCCGGCGCATCTGGGGGCGCAGGATCAGGAAGTAGAAGATCGCCGCCATCGCGACGAGCGGCAGAAACTGGAGGTACGCCGGCGGCTCGGCCGGAGTGGCGGCCGGCGCGGCGGCGGCGAGGATGGCAAGAAGAGCAGGACCGTTCATGGCAGGTCAGGAACTTTCGCAAGGGCTGGTCTGGCGCAGCGATACCCGGCAAGCAGCAAGCCGCAAGCCCGGTGAGGCCAGTATGGGCTGGCGCGCTAGCAGTTTGGCTTGGCTTAGGCAACTTTGCGCCCAAGCCGTTTCGCCCAATCAATTTGCGCGGCCACGATCAGTGATCAAGAAGCCTTGCCATCCACCCAGACCCTCCCTATAGGCCCGCCTTCCGGTCGGGACGTAGCGCAGCCTGGTAGCGCATCACACTGGGGGTGTGGGGGTCGGAGGTTCGAATCCTCTCGTCCCGACCAAAAATACCAAGCATTTTCAATGGGTTATGCGGGCAGCGAAAGCTGCCCGTTTTGCTGTGCGCGCGTCGTGTAAGAGACGTGTAAGAGTTGCGGGTGAATCGCCCTATAGGGTGAGAGCGAGGAGAAACGGCATGGCGAAGCATCTGTTGGACGAGTTTGAGGATAAGGCACGCGCTGGCGACGGGCAGTTCGCTATCGCCTACGCTCTGCTCCGCATGGCTGAGACGCACGAGAAGCTTCGCGGCGACCTGTGCTTCGGGCAAACAGCCACTTCCCCACCGGGCGTGCTTGAGAAAATCGGCATAGAGATGGCTGAACTGGCGTCTGCTGTTAAGAACCTCGAACCCTAACAGCAACGCCCCGCACCCTAAGGCACGAGGCGTTGCACAGCGTCAGGCAGGTAGGAATCCCCGTCCCCGCTGGTGGCCCCGATGTTATGAAGGCGAGGGGTCGGTGGCCTTAACCCTCATCGCGGGAGTCAAACTGGAAGCTCCCGCAACCTCTATCGAAATCTGTCTTCGTCTCCCCTGCATCCGTCCGTGCCCCAGCACAAGCGCAGGCGAAGCACGTCCTCTGAGAAGAACGGGCGGCGGCACTTCATGCACCGCTGCCAGCCAACCTTTCTGACCACGCGCGGCGGGTTAGCATCGGCATCCAGCACCGGCTCGCGGCGCACGCAACCGTCATAGTCCCATCGCTTCGGTATAATCATGCCCTGCCAGTCCACCCCCTCCCGCGCCGGGAAAGCGAAGGTGTCGCGCGGTGCGGCTGGTGGACGCGGGGCCGGTTTCACGACGACGAGCGGAGGCGCTGGTGCGGGTTGAGGCTGACTCTGCTGGTGCCGCCACGCTAGGAGCCACGCTGGCTCACCGTCACCGAGCATATGCCACCGCCCACACCCCGCTGGCCTCCCAAGCGCGCAGAGCATCCACCACGTCGAGGAATTCTGCGTCCAGCGTGCCCACGCCCACCGCCGCATATGCCCCGTCGACAAAGGCATCCCACGAACCGAACCATATCACGATGGGCGATGGTCGCGGCTTCCGACCCTTCTCCAACTTCGCCGTGCGGCGCTGGAGTGTTCGGAGCGACATTGTGGTCAGCCCTTCAGCTTGTCCGCCATCGCCCGAAACTCCGGGCTGTGAACGTCCATCGCGATCTGCACCCCCTCGATGGCGTGCTGCTCGTCCAGAACCTTGAAGTGATTGCGGAGCAGACCCTTGCGGTTGTCCTCGGCGTTCTGGGCCTCGATGCGCCGACGCTCCGCAACGGGAATGTCAGCATAGCCGTCCAACTCTGCGCTCTTGTCAGTCATGGTGGATCACCTTCAGTTGAGAGAGAATGTCGTAGCAGTCGGCCCGGACCTGCCAGTCGTCGCAGTCCCGCATCACGGTCGCAGCGGTTGTGACCACAACGGCGCGCATGGCTCCACGCTCCTGATCCGTCATACCAGCGACGGCATTGCAGATGGGCTTGAAGCGGCTCGGCTCGCGCATGTCGTCGCCATTGAAGGGAACGACATGGAGCGGGTGCGCCATCTTGTCGGCCATGCTGACCGCCCAATCCACCGCCGCCTGATAGTCGCTGATGGGTTCATAGCGCAGGTGGCGCAGCACGCGTGCGCCCGCGTCGTCGTATCCAACCCATGACACGCGCACGAACACATCGTCATCACCACGCGCATGGGCATGGACGCTGTTTCGTTCAGTCTGAATGATCGCCATGTCGGCCTCCGTCGGGGTATGGGGTCAATTGCGTGAAGGCCGGACGCACTCGGCCTTCTTGGACGCGGCGCACTTTTTGCCGCAAACGCACGATCACGACTGCTTCTCTTCGAGAGCGGCGATCCGGGCTTCGAGGGTCTCGGCAGCCTTGATCTGACTCAGGGCATTCACCGCCTCCAAAATCTGCCGACCGATGTCGGGCGACACTGCGCCGGAAGCGATTGCCGATATAATGGAAGCGGCCTGATCGCTGGCGGACGCGGTGTGGTCAAAGTCGAACTGGACGGTCTGCGCCTGCGATTTGAGCGCGGGCACGATGCGGGCGAGGATCAGCGAGGCGCTAGAACTGTCGCCCTCCATCGCCTTGGCAATGATGGCATCCAAAATCCCGTCCGCGTTCTCCAGCATCTTCTGGACCAGCTTGGATTGAGGACTGAGACCGGGAGGGCGGCCAGCCGGGTTTGGACTTTTCATTCCTTTTACCCAATTGGGGTTGCCAGCGACGACGGGGCCGCCGGGTCCGATCATCGGCTTCCAGCCCTCTTTCCACGGCGGCATTTCTGGCTCGGTCACGTTCGCCTCATTTGATGGAGCAGGTCGAAATCATTTCGGTCGAGTAGGTCAAACCGGAACGGCGAAGGGTTCGTTGGCAGCGCGCACGCGCTCCCGCACCTGTGCAGGGGTCCAAATCCGCACGACGATCTTCTCGCCGCGTCGGCCTTCCTCGGTCTGCTCGATGACACCGACCGCCTCGCGGTGCGCCTGCGTGAGCAGGTTATACCGCTCGTTGAGTATCTCCGCCGCCGCGCGCATCGCGCGGACCTTCTTCGCCTCGACGGGTTGCTGGGCGTTGTTCCAGTCGCGGAGGTATTCGGCGTGAAGCTCTTCCGACAGACCTGAGAGGTAGCTGGGCGCACCCAGCACGGCGGTTGCGGTTGTTTCGTCGCCCGCCTCGATTGCCTTGCGCAGCGCGCCCATCCGTTTGCCATCGTTTTCGAGGCTGGCGAAGTGCTGCCGGATTTCCGTCGCCATCGTGCGGGACGCTTTGCTCTCGACCGGCGCGTAGAGATCCTTCTCCATCGCCGTGATGTTGGCGTTCAGCGTGTCAGTGGTGCGCGACCACTTCGCATAAACCTTGTCCATCAGCTTGGTGGCATGATTGTCCACCGCGATGAGCTGGGCGAACTCGTTAAGAGTTGGATTGGTCGCTGCCGCCGCCTTGGCATCATGAATGCTTTTCAGCGCATTGAAGGCCTCACTGACCGCCGTCTCGGTCGTGCCAAGCAGCGGACGAGTATCGTCGTCGTAATCTGCAATCTCTCCCGCGATACCGGGATGAAGAGTTGGCGAAATACGGGTGTCAACTTCGTCGGACATTTGGGGCTCCTACTTTCGGATAAGAGATACACTGCCCTTACACCGTAGCGAGCCATGCTTTCGCTCCGCAATAGTTGCTCAATAAAAACAAACAGTTCCGCAGCATGTGTTGTTATCGGCGTTCAAACAGGGTGTTTGCTTGCCGGCGATTTGGGCGTGCTGACCACGCACGGGCGGGCCGATGTGGGGCGCGCTGGGGCACGGCACGGGGTTGCCGCTACCCCTGTTCGGGCCAGCACCGTTTCAGCGACCAGCGCGGCGGCTACCAGCCCTGCTAAGCATGACCACGCACAAGGGCTTGCCAAATCCAACAACCGGCGCCATATACGATGTTACGTACAACTATACGGAATAACGGATATGGCAACGGAACGATTTGAAATGAGGATCGACAGCGAATTGCTGGAGCGATTGGACCAATGGCGGATAAGCGAGGACGATGCTCCATCCCGGGCTGAGGCAGTTCGCCGTTTGATGGAAATGGCTCTCGAATCGGAGAGCAAATACCGACCGACGCATTTGAGCGACGGCGAGAAACTGATCGCTATGATGCTCAGGGACGTCATGAAGGGGCTGAACATCAAATCGGACCTGAATGTCGATCTGGTGGCAGAAGTAATTTACGGCGGGCACTACTGGGCGCTGGATTGGGAGATGCCGGGTATCTTCCATAGCCACAGGGATAAGCGCAGCCGCGTGTCGTTCGTCGTGGACGTGCTCGATATGTGGGACTTCTTGGAAGAGGCGCATGAGAAGCTGAACGACGAAGATAAGGAACGGCTCGCCATCGCGGCCGAGCCGTTCGGCAAGCACGTGACCTTCTCAGGCTTCGATGGGAACAACGAAAGTGAGCATATGGGAATCGCGATGTTCCTAATCCGCGACCTCAACCGTTTCAGCCGCTTCAAAGATCGCGATATGAATTCACACTTCCCGACGCTCGAAGGCTACGGGAAGATGTATCGCGCGTTCGAGCCAATCCGTAAGACGCTGGTCTTTGGAAAGGCTATGTCGGTGGAGCAGATGGCGACGGTGTTGAATGCGCGGCGGCACGCCTGAACGGATACGCGAGCCGCTTAACCCCCATTTCCCCTTTTACCCCCGGCCACCCTCTATATGTGCGGGACAGGGGTGAAAGAGGTGAAGAAATAGGGAGAGAGAAAAGAAAAGGGGGAAAAGGGTAAAAAGCTATTTTACAATAGCTTGCCTGCCAAACTCGCCGGGGGTGAAGTTCGTGGGCAAGGGGGAATAAGTGACGTCGCATGGCGTCAGGTCGAGCCACTTATCCCCCGTGCCACTATTCGTCGGTCTGCGGCGTCAAGCTATAGAGATTGCTCGGTCGTCCACCTGTGGCCAAGGTTTCAGAATAGATACGCGGTGGGGACTCTCGCTCCAGAAGTTCCATCGCGAGCTTCACGTCCTTCGCGAGCGGCCATGCTTTTTGGTATTTGTTCGTCACCTTGTCCGCCACTTCGCTATGCTTCACCTTCGACCCGCCCAGCGTGGCTATCGCCTGCACAATCTCGTCCTTGAGTCCTTTCAGTTTTAGAGCCTGTTCATTTTGCTCCCCGTTCGAGAAGACGAACAGCGTCGTGTCCTCCCAATACTGAACCCATGCCAACGCGGCGTCGAGATGGTCACGACCGACCACCGTCTGCCGGTTGAGTAGCGCGAGCAGCGCCGAGAAGATCAGCGTATAGGTGCTCTGGCGGGCGAGGAGTGAGGCTACGGCTGGCGGGTGCGCCTTCTCTTCAAGGGCGTAGTAAATCTCCGACCAGTATTCGAGCGCATCTGCATCCATCGAAATCTGCGTCTGCTTGCACGCCTCGTAGATTGCCCATGAAAGATGCTCCGCGAAGCCGTCCATCAGTTTCGGGTCGGTTGCCTTCGGCATCGGCACGATCTTATCGCGCGTCGAATAGAACATAGGGAAGCGGTTCGCGAGGCCGTTTGTTATGTCAGTGCTGGTAAGCGTCTTTACGATTTCCGTTTCAGGAACCGATCCAACGACAACGATATGGGTATCGGTAGCTTGGCAGAATGAAGTCTTAGTTGGCGTCACCAGCATGACACCATCGAAGGCATCGCGCAGAACGGTGCTGATAACCGCGCCCTCTTTTCGTGCCTGTGCCAGCACCCCCGCAAATTCACTGATGTCGCAGAACAGGCGTTTATCTGGCACACCGGGGTCAAGCTCCTTGCCATCGTCGGCGTAAACCGGATCACGAACCAGATAAATCAATCCTTCGCCTGTGGCCAATCCCGACAGTTTCCGAAGCGGCCAGCATCCGATGAGCAGGTTTTCGGTGAGTCGGAACAGCGCGTTTGGCATTTCCGCGCTGGTGCCTTTGCGGCCCTTAGCGGTTGGACCGACGATCAGCGCGTTCATGCGAAGATGCCGTTGTTGATCGCCGATCTGGATATAGGCGCTGCGACCGATAGTAGCGGCGAAGCGCGCTAGGATATGGATTGCGACGGTGGGCCGCACAGCTTCCGAATTGGCGCACGCCGCATCGACCATATCGCGCAGGACGCCGAACAGGGCCACGTTATGCAACTCAGGGCGGCTCAGCACATAATCGCTGAACTCCCCCTCGTCATCCTTACGGCCCGCCTTCTTGCGCTTCGGCTTGAGCAGATCATCAACGCCGCGCATACGCTCCATGCCAGATATGACGTTAGCCCACTCTTCTGACGACATAGGCAGGTCGCTACCCGGAACCGGGATCAACTCATTCAGATCAGCCATGATGAGCCTCCCTGCCGGTCGGGCTACCAGTCAATCTGCGCGCACCGCCATCCGCACTCGGCGAAAATTTAAGCGGCACTGAATTTGCCGGAAACGCACTGGCTTGCGGACCTCCGGCGGCCTGTCGTTTAATACACATGGTGGCTGGTCCTTGAGGACGAGGATTGGGGACTTTCGGATGAGGCGGTCGGGTGTGACGAGGCATCCGGCCGCTTTTCGCGACTACGCATCGCCGGGGTGGCTGACGGTCGCGGCACTGGTGCTGTCGAACTTGCGCGCGGCCTTCCACGCATCAATATCGGCGGGGTCGTATGCGACACCGGCACGCGGCGAACTGCCCAGCTTGATATAGCGCGGGCCTTTGCCCTTGCAGCGCCAGAACTTAAGCGTTCCGGGCGTGACGCCGATTAGCGCGGCGGCGGCTTCATTGTTCAGGACTTTGACCGATGCGGTCATGGCGGATAACTCCACAGCTTCCCCGCGCGGCACTCGACCGTCGATCAGGGTGGATTAAGCTGTGGTCATCAGCACCAGAGGAACACCCTCCGGCAAAATGTCCGTGTCCTGGGGCTTGCGCCTTACTCCCACGGCTGCGGGGACAGTAGATTTGAGTGCCCTGTCCCCGGCACTGCAAAGCATTGTTAGCACAAGCTAACAGGCCAATGTTGGATAAAATGCTGGGTCCGCTGTCCCGAACCGGGATCGCAATCGGGTCGCAAAGCGGCGTCGATTTTTTTCAATCTCTAAGCCGAGGTGGGGGCGATTTTGATAGGGTCGGCCTCTCGACCGATTTTGCCCGAAAAGTTCGATTCGACTGACCGAAACCGCCTCTCGGCTACAGGCCGGCTGGGGGCGCGATCGCCGCGCTGCCCTCCCTAACCCGGCGGCGCAGCGCGATCACCGCTGTAGCGGCGGCGCTGGGCACCCCGCCATGCGTCACGCGCGCTGGGGCAGCGCCACCACGTTCTCGCCGCTCGCCTTGGCAACCGCCAGCCGCGCTTCGCCCTCGATGTAGTCGCTGATCGCCTGCACCTCGGCGTAGTAATCCTTGAGGTCGGACGTTTCGAGATAATGCTTGGCGGTGATGCCCTGCGGCACATGGTTCGTCAGCAATTCCAGCTTGGCAAGGTCGAGGCGGCAGGCTTTCACGCCCAAGGTGACGAAGGTCCGGCGAAGGTCGTGCGCTGACAGCCGATCCATCCCGATGGCGGTGCTTACCTGATCGAGAGGTGCGCGGGTGTCCCTTACATGGCCCAGCTTACTCCGTGTCGGGAAGACATATGGGCTGGCATCGTGGTCATCGTCGGCAGGCTTCCGTGACCGGAGCAGCGCCACCGTCTGACTGCTGAGGGGGAGCCAGATGGGATTATTGTTCTTCGGGTTCGGCAGATACCACCAGCAGTCGGTCGGATCGTCGGACAGGTTCACTCGGTCCCATGTGAGCATCGCGCCCTCGTTCCGGCGAGCGCCCGTCAACAGGAGGAACACGACCAGATCAGCACCGGCACGCGCATCGTCATTCCGGGCGTTTTCCTGCGCCAGCGTGAGCGCATTCCAAGCCGCACCAATTTGGCGGCGGTCAATCTGGCGGGTGCGCTCCGTCGGTTCCTTGCCCAGCTCCTTCTTGAGGATTGCCGTGGGATTAGCCTCGATGATGGGCTTGCCGTTCGCCAGCACATATTCGTCCCGCGCGAAATTGACGAGCGTGCGCAAGGTAATCATCGACGCCTGCGCCTGCACGGGCGCTGGCCCCTTTCCGCGCAACCCCTTCGTCGCCATTTCGCTATAACGCTTCCGGCATTCCGCAGGAGTGATGCTGGCGATAGCGCGCTCTTGCCATGCCGCGAACACATGCGTCACGTGCCGATCCATTTCAGTGCGCGTGCTTTCCTTCAACATACCGGGCCGTGCGAAATATGCGTCCGCGACCTGGCGCAGCGTCACCTTCGCCGCCTCACTCTGCTTCCGCTCCTCAACCGGGTCTATTCCGTCCTCCAGCTTGTGCCTTATCTCGTCAGCGCGGCGGCGCGCGTCGTCCACAGTCCACGCCCCATAGGTGCCGATGGTGACGCGCCGCTCCTTGCCCTGTCCCCTCACCACACCCTGCACGATGAAGCTGGCAGCGCCCGACTTGGTGACGCGGAGGCCGAACCCCTTAATCCGCGTATCGACATAAATGACTGTCCCCGTGCCGGGTTTGGCGACCTTGTCGATATTCACTTTCGTAAGGTGGAGCTTGGGCATTGAAACCTCGTGTAAGACCAGTGTAAGAGCGCAGCGTAAACTTGCGCTAACTTACACTAGCTGCATAGCATCAACAAATGGCTAATTTGCAAGGGTTTATGCACCTGTCCCAACTTGCGCTAGCTTGCACTAACGCCCCGATTTTCAAACTGGGGGTGTGGGGGTCGGAGGTTCGAATCCTCTCGTCCCGACCAATGGACTACAGAGAATACAGGCACTTAAAACGGGCAGCCAAGGCTGCCCGTTTTCGTATGTGCGCCGCCCGTGGGAGCATCATGAGCGAACGGGCTACTTCAACAAGCTGTTCAAATGACTGATTGCAGCCTCGAAGCGGTCTTTTGTCTCATCTGACACCTTCGGCCAGAGCTTGGTGAAGTGCTCGGTAAAGTAGCGGGCCGGAAGGTAGGCGTTGGCGAGCACGGCGGGTTCGGGGCAGTTGCGCACGACTTGGAGCAGCGTATCCACCGCGATCTGCCGCACCTGCCAGCGGTCGTAGGCGGGCCATGTCGCAATGACAGGCGCATAGCGGTCGATGAGCGCGAACACGTCCTGATGCGGGCCGGGTGGCAGAGCGCGGCTGGGGTCCTCGATGGTCGCCCTTATGGATTCTTTACGCGGCGCATCCGACCTTGCTCTGGAAACTTAATGCCCGTTCGCCGCAACGCTGCACCGAACGAACGGAGCATGCCATGAACTTTCAGCCACTTGTCGCGCGGGATCATCCCTTGTCGCGCTGGATGGATTGCGGACTGCGCGCGGCGGGAGCCCTTGTTCTGGCGCTACTGGGGCTCGTCGCGACACGCGTGGGACGCGTGCCCGAGCAGCAGATGGCAAGCCCGGCCGGTTTCGGGTTCGCCACGCTCGCGGTCTTGCTGATCTGGACCGGGCTCGCCCTGCTGGTCGGCGGCGCGGAGTGGTTCCGTCCCCAAGCGATGCCTCCGCGCCCCCTGTTTCCCCCTTCGGAAAGCAAAGAACCTATGACCGACCTTCTCTGGATCGGCGTCCTTGCCGGTCTCACCCTGCTGACCACCGCATTTGTCGCGCTCTGCGAACGCGCCTGAGGATCGCCGCAATGCCTTTGCCCGAACTCGTCGCCGCGCTGACCGCGGCGGGACTGCTTGTCTATCTCGTGGTCGTGCTGCTGCGACCCGAGCGTTTCTGAAGGAACCGGCCATGACGACGTTTGCAGGCTGGCTCCTGATCTTCGGCTTCACCGCGCTAGTCGCACTGCTCGCCAAGCCTTTCGGGCTGTGGCTGCATGCCGTTTACGAAGGGCGGCGAACCGTGTTGCATCCCGTGCTCGGCCCGCTTGAGCACGGGTGCTACCGCTTGTCTGGCGTAGACCCGCAGCGCGAGCAGGGTTGGCGCGCCTACGCGCTCCACCTGCTCGCCTTCCAGGTGGTGACGGCCTTGTTCACATATGCCGTGCTGCGCCTTCAGGGCGTGCTTCCGCTAAATCCGCGCGCCTTGCCCGGGCTCGGCGCGGACGGCGCTTTCAACACCGCGATTGCCTTCGTCACCAACACAAACTGGCAATGGTATTCCGGCGAGGCGGCGCTTTCGAACCTCAGCCAGATGCTGGGGCTGACGATACACAACTTCCTTTCGGCAGCTACCGGCATCGCCGTGGCCTTTGCGCTGTTCCGCGGCTTTGCGCGCACTGAAACCCGCACTGTCGGCAACTTCTGGGCCGATCTCGTGCGCGTGACGCTCTACATCCTGCTGCCGGCGTGCATCCTCTATGCGGTGTTCCTCATCGCCAGCGGCGTGCCGCAGACTCTGGCGAGCACGGTCGACGCCGCGACCCTCGAAGGCGCGCGGCAGACTATCGTCGTGGGGCCGGTCGCGTCGCAGGAAGCCATCAAGATGCTCGGGACCAACGGCGGCGGCTTCTTCAATGCGAACTCCGCGCATCCCTTCGAAAATCCGAGTGCGCTGACCAATCTTGTCCAGATGCTGTCGATCTTCGTGCTGGGCGCGGGCCTCACCTGGTGCTTCGGCAAGGCGGTGGGAAACACGCGCCAAGGTTGGGCGGTGCTCGCGGCGATGCTGGCGCTGTTCCTTGCGGGTGCATCGATCGCCTATTGGCAGGAAGCCGTGGGCGGCCCGGTGCTCCACCACCTCGGCGTTGCCGGGGCCAACATGGAAGGCAAGGAAGTGCGCTTCGGCATCGCTGCCAGCGCGCTATTTGCAGCCGTCACCACCGCGGCATCCTGCGGGGCGGTCAACGCCATGCACGACAGTTTCACCGCGCTCGGCGGCCTCGTTCCGCTGTTTAACATCCAGCTTGGCGAAATCGTCATCGGCGGCGTTGGCTCGGGCATCTATGGTTTCCTGCTCTTCGCCCTGCTCGCGGTGTTCATTGCGGGCCTGATGGTGGGCCGCACGCCCGAGTACGTCGGCAAGAAGATCGAAGCGCGCGAGGTAAAGCTGGCGGTGCTGGCGATTGCCGTGCTCCCGCTGTGCATCCTCGGCTTCACCGCGATTGCCGCGGTGCTTCCCGCAGGCCTCGCCGGGCCGCTCAACAAGGGGCCGCACGGCTTCTCCGAGATCCTCTACGCCTTCACCTCGGCTACGGGCAACAATGGCTCGGCATTTGCGGGCCTCTCGGCGGGGACGCCGTTCTACAACGGCCTGCTCGGTGCGGCGATGTGGCTTGGCCGCTTCTTCGTCATCGTGCCGGTGCTGGCGATTGCCGGCAGCCTCGCAGCCAAGAAGCACACGCCCGCCAGCGCTGGCTCATTCCCCACCACCGGCCCGCTGTGGATCGCGCTGCTGATCGGCACGATCCTGCTGGTCGGCGGTCTCACCTTCCTGCCCAGCCTCGCGCTTGGCCCGGTCGCCGATCACGTGACCGGCCTTGCCGGCACGACCTACTGAGGACCAACCCCCGTGTCCCATCCCACATCGATGTTTTCGGCTGAACTTATAGCTCCGGCGCTCGGCGATTCCGTCCGCAAGCTCGCCCCGGCGCAACTTGTGCGCAATCCGGTGCTGTTCACCACCGCCGTGGTCGCGCTGCTACTCACCGTGCTGCTTGCCGTCGGCGATAGCGGGCTTTCGCTGGCGTTCCAGATCCAGCTGATCGTCTGGCTTTGGCTGACCGTGCTTTTCGGCACATTCGCCGAAGCGCTCGCCGAAGGACGCGGCCGGGCGCAGGCGGCCTCGCTGCGGGCCACCAAGTCCGATCTCGTCGCGCGGCTACCCGATGGCACCAGCGTTCCTGCAGCCCGGCTCAAGCGCGGCGACACCGTGCTGGTCGAGACCGGCGATCTCATCCCGGCCGACGGCGAAGTCATCGAAGGCGTCGCCAGCGTCAACGAAGCCGCGATCACCGGCGAAAGTGCGCCGGTGATCCGCGAGGCGGGCGGCGACCGCTCGGCCGTCACCGCTGGCACCCGCGTCATTTCCGACCGCATCGTCGTACGGGTGACGCAGGAACCGGGTCAGGGGTTCCTCGACCGCATGATCGCGCTCGTCGAAGGGGCGGAGCGGCAGAAGACTCCCAACGAGATCGCGCTGACGATCCTGTTGGTGGGCCTCACCATCATCTTCCTGATCGCGGTCACGACCATTCCGGCCTTCGCCGCCTTTGCCGGGGGACGCGTACCCGTCGCGATGCTGGCGGCACTGCTCATCACCCTGATCCCCACCACGATTGCCGCGCTGCTCTCCGCGATCGGGATCGCCGGGATGGACCGGCTGGTGCGCTTCAACGTGCTCGCAAAGTCGGGCCGTGCGGTGGAGGCGGCGGGCGATGTCGACGTGCTGCTGCTCGACAAGACCGGCACGATCACCATCGGCGACCGGCAGGCGTGCGAGTTCGCGCCGCTGCCCGGAGTGCATTCGGATGCCCTCGCCCAAGCCGCTTTGCTCGCAAGCCTTGCCGACGAGACGCCCGAAGGCCGCTCGATCGTCCGCTTGGCCCGCGATACCTTCGGTCTTGCCGAGATTGCCCTTCCCGCCGGCGCCGAGGTCATCCCGTTCACCGCGCAGACCCGTCTGTCCGGACTTCGGCTCGGTACGCGGCTGGTGCAGAAGGGCGCGGTCGATGCCGTGCTGAGCGCCAATCCGGCAGCGGCTGAAACGCCCGCCGGAGAGGCCCTGCGCCGCGCGTCCGACATGATCGCGCGGCAGGGGCAGACCCCGCTGGCGGTGGCCGATAGCGGTGAACTGCTCGGCGTCATTGCACTGAAGGACGTGATCAAGGCCGGGGTGCGCGAACGGTTCGGCGAATTGCGCCGCATGGGCATCCGCACCGTGATGATCACCGGCGACAATCCCTTGACCGCCGCAGCCATCGCGGCGGAGGCCGGTGTCGACGACTTTCTGGCCGAGGCCACCCCTGAGGACAAGCTCGCGCTCATCCGCAAGGAGCAGCAGGGCGGACGGCTGGTCGCGATGTGCGGTGATGGCACCAACGATGCGCCCGCGCTTGCGCAGGCCGATGTCGGCGTAGCCATGAACACCGGCACCCAGGCCGCGCGCGAGGCCGGCAACATGGTTGATCTCGATAGCGACCCGACCAAGCTGATCGAGATCGTCGGGCTCGGCAAGCAGCTGCTGATGACCCGCGGTGCGCTCACCACGTTCTCCGTCGCCAACGATGTCGCCAAGTATTTCGCGATCATCCCGGCCATCTTCGTCGCGCTCTACCCCGGTCTCGGCGTGCTCAACGTGATGGGTCTGGCGAGCCCGCAAAGCGCGATCCTCTCGGCGATCATGTTCAATGCGCTCATCATCCCGGCGCTGGTGCCGCTGGCGCTCAAGGGCGTGAAGTACACACCCATGGGCGCAGGCCCCCTGCTGGCGCGCAACCTTTCCATCTACGGCCTTGGCGGCCTCGTCGCGCCCTTTGCGGGCATCAAGCTGATCGATCTCGCCGTCGTGTCCTTCCATCTCGTCTGAGAGGTACTGGTTCCATGCTCAAGGACATTGCTTCCACCCTGCGGCCGGCCTTCATGATGACGGCGTTGTTCGCGGTGCTGCTGGGCCTCGTCTACCCGCTGGTGCTCACCGGCATCGGACAGGCCCTGTTCCCCGCGCAGGCCAATGGCAGCCTGATCCGCAGCGGCGACCGCGTGATCGGCTCTTCGCTGATCGGGCAGGCCTTCACCAGCGATCGCTATTTCCATGGCCGTCCCTCGGCAGCGGGCAAAGGGTATGATCCCACCGCGTCGTCGGGATCGAATCTCGGCCCTGCCAGCGCAGCCCTTGCTGACCGCGTCCGCACCGATCTTGCCACGCTCCGGACCTCACCAGATTCCCCCGTTCCTGCCGATCTGGTGACCACTTCCGCCTCGGGGCTCGACCCCCATATCAGCCCCGAGGCGGCTTTGTTCCAGGCCTCGCGCGTCGCTACAGCGCGGAAGTTGAGCCTGGCGGAGGTTGAGGCGCAGGTCGCGGCGCACACCCAGCAACCGCTTTTCGGCGTGTTCGGAGAGCCAGAAGTCAACGTGCTGGAACTCAATCTGGCGCTCGACTCCCTGCCCGCGCGCGGTGCATCATCGAAGCGGTGAACGAAGCGCGCCCGGATCCCGATGCCCTGCTGCGCGCCGCGCAGCGCGAGGGACGCGGCCGCCTCAAGGTTTTCCTCGGGGCGGCTCCCGGCGTGGGCAAGACGTTCGAGATGCTGAGCCGCGCCGCCGAACGGCGCGACAGCGGCGTCGATGTGGTGGTCGGCGTGGTCGAGACCCATGGGCGGGCGGAGACGGCGGCCCGGCTGCGCGGGTTCGAAGTCCTGCCGCGCGCGCGGTTCGAGCATCGCGGCCAGACGCTTGAGGAAATGGACATCGATGCCATCCTCGCGCGGCGGCCGGCGCTCGTGCTGGTCGACGAACTGGCGCATACCAACGCACCGGGCAGCCGGCATGACAAGCGCTGGCAGGATGTCGAGGAATTGCGGTCCGCCGGGCTCGATGTCTGGAGCACACTCAATATCCAGCATCTGGAAAGCCTCAACGATCTGGTCGCCTCCTTCACGCGTGTCCGCGTGCGCGAAACCGTGCCCGACCGCGTGCTCGATTCTGCGGAGATCGAGGTTGTCGACATCCCGCCCGATGAGCTGATCGAGCGGCTGCGCGAGGGCAAGGTCTATGTCCCCGAAGAGGCCAGCCGCGCGCTTGGCCATTTCTTCTCGAAATCCAATCTTTCCGCCTTGCGCGAACTGGCGCTGCGCCGCGCCGCGCAAGTGGTCGATACGCAGATCCTCGAACTGGTTCGCGCGCAGGCGCTTGGCGGGATCTGGGGTTCGGGTGAACGCATCCTCGTCGCCCTGAGCGAGCAGGAATCGGCGGCGGAACTCGTCCGCGCCGGGCGCCGGATGGCTGATGCGCTTCATGCGCCATGGACCGCCGTCCACATCGAGACACCCCGCTCGCTGCAACTGGGCGACGGCGCGCGCAAGACGCTGGCCGACGTCCTACATCTCGCAACCCAGCTTGGTGCAGCGGTGGTGACGATCCCCGCAGCTTCGGTCACGGAGGGGCTCAAGCTTGCAGTCGCCGAAGCGCGGGCGACGCAGCTCTTTGTCGGGAAGACCGCCCGCTCGCGCTGGTTCGAGCTGCGCCACGGTTCCGTGGTCGACAGGCTGGTGCGTGAAATGCCGGGAATTGCGGTCCATGTCCTCCCGCTTGGCATCACGCCTGAGGTGAGCAGGCCCGGCACCGAAACAGCGACGCACTGGGGCATGCCGCGCCACTATGCCATCGCCTTGGCCCTGACCGGTGTGGTCACGGCCTTGGGGTCCTACATCGCCAGCCTTGGTTCGATCACCAATGTCGCCTTGCTCTATCTGCTGCCGGTCATGGCGGCGGCCACGCGGTTCGGCTTGCGGCCGGCCCTGGCAACCGCGGTGGCTTCCTCGCTCGCCTACAATTTCTTCTTCATTCCGCCGCTCTACACATTCACCATTTCCGACCCGCAGAACCTGATTACCGTGCTGGTGCTGCTGGGCGTTGCCGTGGTGGCGAGCCAGATTGCCTCGCAGACGCGCGATCAGGCGGAGCTTGCGCGCGCGAGCGCGCTGCAGAACTCCACGCTGGCCGGATTTGCGCGGCAGTTGACCGGGGTGAGCCAGCGAACCGAACTCGGGATGCTTCTCTGCGGCGAAACGGCCCGCGTGTTCGATGCCCACACCGTGCTGCTGCGCCCGGCAGGGGGCGAGCTCGCGGTCGAAGCGTCCCTGCCGGGTAACGTGCAGATCGCACCGATCGAAATGGCAGCGGCGCAGTGGGCGTTCGCCCAGGGCCGCCCGGCCGGCAACGGCTCCGATACGCTGACCGCCTCGGAATGGAGCTTCCATCCGATCGCATCGGGCGAACGCGTCCATGCAGTGATCGGTCTGGCCCGCCGCGATGCGGGGCGGCCGGTCCGGCCAGACCAGTTGCCGCTGCTATTGTCCCTCCTCGATCAGGCGGGCCAGACCCTTGAACGCATCGCTCTCGAAGAGCAGATGACGGACGTCGCCCAGATGCGCGAGCGTGATCGGCTGCGGGCAGCCTTGCTCTCCTCGGTCGGCCACGATCTGCGCACGCCCCTTACCGCCGTTGTGGGCCTGCTGGCCGAAATCGAACCCGCAAGCGCCGTGCAGCGCGAGCAGATCACCCAGGCGCGCGGTGAGGCCGAGCGGGTCAACCGCTTCGTCGCCAACCTCCTCGACATGGTGCGGATCGAAGCGGGCGCTCTCCAGCAATCGCTCGAGCCGGTTGATCTTGCCGAGGCGGTCTCGGCCGCCGCCCATGATCTGCGCCGCGTGCTCGATGAGCACCCGGTCGAGATCGCCATTCCGCCGAGCCTGCCGCTTGTGCGCATCGATCCCCGGCTCTTCCACCACTGCCTGATCAACCTGATCGACAACGCGGCCAAGCATGGGCCGGCAGGCACACCGATCCGCATCGCCGCACAGCGCAGGCCCGATGGCATCGAGATGGATATCTGCGATGCCGGCCCCGGCATTCCTGCGGGCGAGGAGCTGCGGATATTCGATTCCTTCACCCGGCTCGACGGGTCTGACCGCAAGGGCGGGACCGGGCTTGGCCTGGCCATCGTGAAGGGCTTTGCCGAAGCGATGGGCCTCAAGGTCAGGGCAGAGAACAGGCCAGACCACACCGGCGCCCGCTTCGTGATCGGCTTTCCGGCCGCGATCATCAGCCCGATTGCCGCAGAGGGCCTCGCATGACCGGGACAACGGTGGTTCTTATCGTGGACGACGAAGCCTCGATCCGCCGCCTGCTGAGGCGGGCGCTCGAGCGGCAGGACTATCGCGTGGTCGAGGCCGGCAACGCCCGCGAGACATTGGCCGCGCTCGCCATCGATCACCCCGAAGTCGTGCTGCTTGATCTTGGCCTCCCCGATCGGGACGGCCTGGAGCTCGTGCCGGTCATCAAGCGCACGGGCACGGCCCTGCTCGTCGTATCCGCGCGCGATGCCACGGAAGAGAAAGTCGCCGCGCTCGACCTCGGCGCCGATGATTACATCACCAAGCCATTCGACACCGAAGAAGTCACCGCGCGCGTCCGCACCGCCCTGCGCCACCGGGCCCGCCGCGAGAACGCCAACGAGGAGACCGTGAGGACGGGAGATCTGGAGATCGACTTCGCCGTTCGCCGGGTAACCAAGGGCGGCACCGAAATACACCTCGCACCGAAGGAGTACGCCGTGCTGACAGAACTGGCGCGAAACGCCGGCCGCGTCGTCACGCATGCGCATCTCCTGCGCAAGATCTGGGGCCCGGCCCATGAAGCCGATCTGGAATACTTGCGGGTGACGATCCGTGCCATCCGGCGCAAGCTGGGCGAGGAGGTGCAATCCTCCTGTATCCGCAACGAACCGGCAATCGGGTATCGGCTGATTGCCGGTTGAACGGGATCTGGAAGCGGCGGGATCAGCAGGGCGTTGCATGTGCTCCGCCCGGTGAGAAGCTAACCGGAAGGAAAACGTCGGCAGTGTGTGTGGACCAACCCCGTTCCTTGATTGCATGAATGCCAAAAAAAGGTGATAGTACAACAGGAACGCCGGGCCAGCCGGTGGGTTTTCGCTTGCGCAGACCCGCTGCGAATTGTGAAGTGCGCGCTGTGTCCGTTGGCAAGCAGGAAAGGCGCTCCTCCAAGGTGATTCACGAATTTTGGCGGACCCGGGTTTCGGCCAGCCATCCATCGCGCCGCAGCACTGTCATGCACCATGCGCTTTGCGCCGCAGCCGGTCTGGGCGCGCTCCTCTCCGGATGCTCGGGGGCGCCTGCAAAGCGTGTGCCGCCGACGCCCGAGGCGGGGTATGTGGTCATGCGCGAAGAGGAAGTTGCGCTCCCCACCGTGCTGGCAGGCCGCACGGCAGCTTATGAGGTGTCCGAAGTCCGGCCGCAGGTTTCAGGCGTGATCCGGGCCAGGCAGTTTACCGAGGGCGCGCTGGTCAGCGCCGGGCAGACACTCTACCAGATCGATCCCAGCCTCTACCGCGCAGCCGCCGCAGAGGCTGAGGCAAATCTCGCGAGCGCAACCGCCCTGCGCGCCTCTGTGGCCCAGAAGGCCGAACGGCTGCGTCCGCTGGCCGAGATCGAGGCGGTCAGCAAGCAGGACTATACCGACGCGCTTGCGGCATCGCGCCAGGCATCTGCGAGCGTGGCCCAGACGCGCGCGCAGCTCGATACGGCGCGGATCAACTTGCGCTTCACGCGGGTTCCTGCCCCCATCAGCGGGCGGATCGGCAGGTCGCTCGCGACCACCGGAGCGCTGGTGACCGCCAACCAGGCCGCACCGCTCACCACGATCGAGCGGCTGGACCCGATCTTCGTCGATATCCAGCAATCCAGCGTGGATCTGCTCAAGCTGCGCCGCTCGCTGGCGTCTGGCTCGACCTCGCCGTCTTCGGCGCCGGTCAGCCTCACGCTCGAGGATGGCAGCCGCTACAGCCATACCGGGACCTTGCAGTTTACCGAGCCGATGGTCGATGCCAGCACCGGAACCGTGACCTTGCGCGCACGCTTCCCCAATCCGGATGGCCTCCTGCTTCCCGGCATGTACGTCCGTGCGGTGCTGTCACAGGCAACCGTGGCGCGCGGCATGCTCGTGCCGCAAGCAGGCGTTTCGCGCGATGCACGCGGGGTCGCCACGGTCATGCTCGTCGGCCCGGGAAACACGGCGAAGCGCACCAGCATCACCGCCGAACAGACCATCGGCGACAAGTGGCTGGTGACCGGCGGACTGAAGCCGGGCGACCGGGTGATCGTTGAAGGGTTGGGCAAGATCAAGCCGGATGGCAAGATCGTCCCGGTTCCTGCAGGATCGAAGCCGGCGGCCGGCCCGAAACAGCGCAAGCCTTGAGCCGGGCATGATTTCCCGCATTTTCATCGATCGCCCGATCTTTGCGTGGGTCATCGCGATCGTCATCATGCTGGGCGGGCTCGGCGCGGTCTATACTCTGCCGATCGAGCAATATCCCGATATCGCTCCCCCTTCGGTCAACATCCGCGCAAACTATCCCGGCGCGTCTGCCGAAACGCTCGAATCCAGCGTCACGCAGGTGATCGAGCAGCAGCTTACCGGCATCGACGGCCTGATCTACTTCACCGCGTCATCCAGTTCGTCCGGCTCGGCCACGATCACCGCCACCTTCGCCAAGGGGATCAATCCGGACATCGCGCAAGTGCAGGTCCAGAACAAGGTTCAGCAGGCTCTGGCGCGGTTGCCGCAGCAAGTACAGCAGCAGGGGCTCACGGTCACCAAGGCCAGCTCCGACTTCCTGATGATTGTCTCGGTCTATGATTCGACCGACCGGGTGACCAACAACGACGTCTCGGACTTCCTCGTCTCGAACCTGCAGGACCGGATCGGGCGGATCGACGGCGTGGGCGATGTCAGCGTGTTCGGGTCGCAATATGCGATGCGGATCTGGCTCGATCCCTTCAAGCTTGCCGCGGTCAAGCTCATGCCCTCGGACGTGACCAGCGCGATTCAGGCGCAGAACACGCAAGTCGCAGCGGGCCAGATCGGCGCTCAGCCCTCCTCGGACGAGCAGCGCCTCACCGCCACGGTCACGGCGCGCTCGCGGCTGACCACGCCCGAGGAATTCCGCAAGATCGTGCTCAAGACCCAGAGCGACGGATCCCGTGTGCTGCTGCAGGACGTGGCGCGGATCGAGCTGGGCGCGGAAAACTACAGCATCGTGAGCCGGTTCAACGGCCACCCGGCCGCAGGGCTTGCCGTGCAGCTCGCGCCGGGTGCAGATGCGCTCAAGACGGCCGAACTGGTCAAGGCCGAAGTCCAGGCCCAATCGGCAACCTTCCCGGACGGCTTCAAGTTTGCCTATCCGGTCGACAGCACGACGTTCATCCGCCTCTCGGTGGAAGAAGTCGTCAAGACCCTGATCGAGGCCATCATTCTGGTGGTCATCGTGATGTTCGTGTTTCTGCAGAGCTGGCGCGCCACGCTGATACCCGCAATCGCGGTGCCGGTGGTGCTGCTGGGCACCTTCGGCGTTCTTGCCATCGCCGGGTTCAGCATCAACACACTGACCCTGTTCGGCATGGTGCTCTCCATCGGCCTGCTTGTCGACGATGCGATCGTGGTGGTCGAGAATGTCGAGCGGGTGATGGACGAGGAGCCCGATATCTCGGCCCATGACGCCACCATCAAGTCGATGGGCGAGATCCAGACGGCCCTCATCGCGATTGCCCTCGTCCTTTCCGCCGTGTTTCTGCCGATGGCGTTCTTCGGCGGCTCGGTCGGCGTGATCTACAAGCAGTTCTCGATCACCATTGTCGCCTCGATGGCACTATCAGTCATTGTCGCGCTGGTGCTGACCCCTGCGCTCACCTCGACTTTGCTGAAGCGTCCCGATGCCGCGGCAAAGCCGCAGGCGGGCCTGAGCGGATGGGCGGCGCTGCAGGGCGATCGTTTCAATGCGTGGTTCGCCCGCACATCGGATCGCTACCGGGAACGCGTGGCGAAAACGATAGCGGGCGCGAGGGGGGCAATGGCCGCCTATGCCGCGATTGTCGGCTTGCTGGTGCTCGTCTTCACTTTCCTCCCCTCTAGCTTCCTGCCGGTGGAGGATCAGGGCCGCGCCCAGCTTCAGTATACGCTGCCCCCGGGGGCGACCCAGCCTCGCACGGAGGCGGTCGCGAAGATCATTCAGGACTACTTCCGCACATCGATGCAGGACGGTGTCGAGGCGGTCTACACCGTATCGGGTCAGGGCGGCGGCGGTGGCGGCGGGCAGAACGCGGGGCGCGGCTTCATCCTGCTGAAGCCGTGGGACGAGCGTACGGGAAGCGCGCTGAGTTCGGACTCGATCACCAAGAAGGCGACCGCCGAGCTAGGCAAGCTGCTGCGCGATGCGGAATTCTTCGCGCTGGCCCCGCCTGCCGTGCGCGGCCTTGGCCAGTCGAACGGCTTCACCATGCAATTCCTCAACACCGGGGGATTGAGCCGCGCCGAATTCAAGGCCCGGCGCGATGCCCTGTTGCAGGATGCGCAAAGCGATCCCGCCCTCGCCGCCATCCGCCTCGGCACGCTCGAGGACAATCCCACGCTTGCGGTGACAATCGACGACGAGAAGATCGGCGCGCTGGGGCTGACTTCCACGCAAGTCGATCAGACGCTCGCCACGGCATGGGGCGGCACGTATGTGAACGATTTCATCGACAGGGGCAGGGTCAAGCGCGTCTATGTTCAGGGTGACGCACCCTATCGCAGCCGGCCCGAGGATCTTGCGAACTGGTTCGTCCGGGGCAACACGGGAGAAATGGCGCCCTTCTCAGCGTTCGCCAAAGTCAGCTGGGGGCAAGCACCATCGAACCTGTCCCGCTTCAATGCGACGCCGGCGTACCAGATCCAGGGCCAGGCCGCGCCGGGCCACAGTTCGGGCGAGGCGATGAACGCAATCGCTGCGCTGGCGGCGAAGCAGCCGGGAACCTCGGTGGCGTGGTCGGATCTGTCCTTTCAGGAACGCCTGTCCGGAAATCAGGCGCCGTTTCTCTACGCGATCTCGCTGCTCGTCGTGTTCCTGTGCCTCGCCGCGCTTTATGAAAGCTGGTCCGTGCCGTTTGCGGTCATGCTGGTGATCCCCATCGGACTTCTCGGCGCCGCCCTTGCCGTCTGGCTGCGCGGGCTGGACAATGACGTGTTCTTCCAGGTGGGGCTGCTCACCACGATGGGCCTTTCCGCGAAGAACGCGATCCTTATCATCGAATTTGCCGAGCAGGCCGAAAAGGCGGGTAAATCGGCCGTGGAAGCCGCGCTGGAGGCAGCCCGGCTGCGGCTGCGCCCGATTGTCATGACCAGCCTTGCCTTCATCTTCGGCGTCCTGCCGCTCGCGCTTTCGACCGGCGCGGGGGCCAAGAGCCGCGTCGAGATCGGCACTGCCGTGATCGGCGGCATGCTGACGGCAACGGCGCTTGCGATCTTCTTCGTACCGCTGTTCTTCGTGCTCGTGCGCCGCGCGTTCAGCCGCAGGAGCAAGCCGGCATGAAGCGCGCAGCGTCCCTCCTGCTGATCGCGGCGCTGCCGGGCCTGCTGGGTGCATGCAGCCTCCAGCCCAAGTACATGCGACCCGCGCCGGCGGTTCCGACAGGCTGGCGGATCTCCGATCCGGCCCTACTGGCGAGCGAGACCGATCTCGCCGCGCTCGGCTATCGCGCGATCTTTCACGATATCCGGCTGCAAGCCCTGATCGAGCGCGGGCTGGAACATAGCCAGGACCTCAAAGCAGCCGTGGCCAACGTCGCCGCCGCACGCGGGCTCTACCGCGTCCAGCGCGCCGCGCTGCTCCCCGCGATCAACGCAGCGGCCGCTGCCACCCTGAACGATGGCGGCGCAGGCAACATCGGCAGCGGCAACGTCGGCAACGGAACAGCGGGCGGCGGGCTGCGCGAAAACTACAGTGTCAACATCGGCGCGTCCGCGTTCGAGCTCGATCTGTTCGGGCGGCTGCGCAGCCTCAGCGATGCCCAGCTCAACGCCTATTTCGCAACCGAGCAGGCGGCCCGCGCGACCCGGCTGACCCTCGCCGCTGATATCGCCGACGTCTACTTCACCCTCGCGGCCGACCGCAGCCTGCTGGCAATCGCACGGCAGACTGCGGTCAGCGCCCAGCGCAGCGTCGGCCTTACCAGCGCACGCCTCGCGGGCGGGATCGCGCCGCGTACCGATCTGCGGCAGGCCGAAACCATTCAGGCAACGGCGCGCTCGGACCTGGCGAACCTGACGACAATCGTCGAACAGGATCGCAACGCGCTCGAACTGCTCATCGGCGGACCTGTGCGCGATGCCGATCTGCCTGACGCGATCGAGAGCATTGACGGTCAGGTCGGGCCGGTTCCGGTCGGGCTCGCCTCAAGCATCCTGCTCCGCCGACCGGACGTGATGGAAGCGGAATACCAGCTGCGGGCCGCCAATGCCCGCATCGGCGCCGCGCGCGCCGCATTCTTCCCGCGCATCTCGCTCACCGGCGCGGGCGGCCTTGCGAGTTCGGCGTTGTCCGGGCTCTTCACCGGCGGTGCATTCGCTTACAACGCCGGAGCATCGGCCAGCCTCCCGATCTTCGCCGGGGGCGCCAACAGCGGCAATCTTGCAGCCGCGCGTGCACAGACCGAGGCGGCGACGGCCACTTACCAGCGCGCGATCCAGGTCGCCTTCCGCGACGTCTCCGATGCCCTCGCGCGCCGGGCGACGATAGCCGATCAGATCGCCGCACAGTCCGCGCTGGAGGCGGCGGCCCGCGATACCGCTTTTCTGACCACCGAGCGGTATCGTGGCGGCGTTGCCTCGTTCCTCGAAAGCCTCGACGCGCAGCGCGCGCTCTACGCCGCGCAGCGCTCGCTGATCAGCGCCCGGCTGCTGCGCACAAGCAACGTCGTCGCGCTCTACCGCGCGCTAGGCGGTGACGATTTCTCCGGTGTCCCAGCTCCGGGCAATGCCGTTCAAAGCCGTTAGTTTTCTTCTGAAAAGAGACCGGCGAACTGCCGCCGAAGCTCGGCTTTCAGCACTTTGCCCATGGCGTTGCGAGGAAACTCCGGCACGATGCGGATTGCCTTGGGCTGCTTGAAGCGCGCCAGCTTCTCGCGGGCAACCGCCTCGATCGCAGCGAGTTCCAGATCAGGCCGCGCCGCCATCACCACCGCAACCACGCCTTCGCCGAAATCGGGATGCGGCACGCCGATGATGGCAACGTCGCTGACCCCGTCCACTTCGGCGAGCACCATTTCCAGCTCGGCCGGATAGATGTTGAAGCCGCCCGAAATGATCAGGTCCTTGGAACGCCCAGCGATGGTCACGCGCCCGTTCTCGTCCTTGAAGCCGGTGTCTCCCGTAACGAAGAACCCGTCCGGCCCGATTGCTTCCGCCGTCGCCTCGGGGCGGCGCCAATACCCGGCGCACAGGTTCGGCCCCCTAATCTCGATCTCGCCAACTTCGCCCGGCGGCAATTCGCTCCGCCCTTCCCCGCCGACCACGCGCAGCTCCACGCCCGGCAGCGGATAGCCGACAGTCCCCGGAATCCGGCCCTCCGGCGCATAAGGGTTCGAGGTGATCATCGCCGCCTCGGTCATGCCGTAGCGTTCCAGAATGCGGTGCCCGGTGCGCGCCTCGATCTCGGCGAACACCGAAGGCAGCAGCGGCGCCGAACCGCAAATCATCAGCCGGATAGTGCGCACCGCCTCGTGCCCGAAATCGGAGCGCTCCAGCAGCCGCGTGTAGAAGGTCGGCACCCCCATGAACACGCTGACCGTGGGCAGCAGAGCCACGACTTTCGCCGCATCGAACTTGCCCAGCAGATGCACCGTCGCCGCGCTGTAGAGCCCCAGATGCAGCGCCACGAACAGCCCGTGCGCATGAAACAAGGGCAGGCTGTGCAGGATGGAGTCCGCATCCGAAAACTGCCAGGTCCCGAACAGCGCCGCCACATTGGACGAAAGGTTGCGGTGCATCAGCATCGCGCCCTTGGGCCGCCCGGTGGTGCCCGAAGTAAACAGAATCGCGGCCAGATCCGTCTCGGCCATGACTTCTACGGCCAGATCCGGCTCCAACCCCGCCGCCAGCGCGGGCAGCGTGCCCGAACCGTCCGGCTCCAACGTCATGCGCTGCGGCGTATCGCCTTCCGGCACCGCTGTCGCGCTGCCATGCACCAGCAGCACTGGCGCGGCATCCTCGATCAGCATCGCCAGTTCGCTCGCAGTATAGGCCGGGTTAACCGGCACCGCGATCGCGCCGGAGGCAAGCACCGACAGATAGGTCAGCGCGAAAGCCGACGAGTTTTCCGCCTTGATCATCACCCGGTCGCCGCGCGTCACGCCCAGCTGCGCCATTGCCGCACGATACCTGCCGATGGCGGCAGGCAGTTCGCCGAAGGTGCAGACCGTATCCCCCTGCCACAACCACGCGGGCTTGGCCTCGTGCCCCGCATGGCGGGCAAGGAACACGGCGACGAGATTGGCATTCATGGCAAGGGCTCCCGGAGACTCACGCGTCCTTAGAACCCGCGCCGCCTTGCTGTCACCCCGCTCGTCCCAACAAGATTCGCGCAGAGGCGCGGAGATCATGCGTCTCGCGGCGAAGCCGCTTCTGGCCGATTGCTCGTTGGAAACAGCGATGGCCTGCGGCGCGAAGAGATGCTCTGCGCCTCCGCGCCTCTGCGCGAACAAATCCCTACTTTTCCCCCAGCGCTTTCGCCATCAGCGCTTCCATCCGCGGCACATCGACCGAGAGCACCACATCCGCCTGCCCCTCGTCGAGCCCGGGGCGGTATGCATCGTGCCAGGTCAACATGTCGCCATAGCTCGGCCCGAACTGCACATCGAAATCATACCACAGCCGCTCCGCCTTCGTGACAATCGAGGGATCGAGCCAGACCGCGACCGCAATCTCGTCCCACATCGGAAAGCCGGGTTCCATCCGCCGCAGGAACGCCGCCACTGGCGGGCGCGAGGCCTTCGCCAGCCGCTCCAGCAGCGCCGGCGAAAGCTGCGTCGCAGTCGAAGGATCGGCGGGCACGATGGTCACCTTGGGCCAGGGCGCATGCGCCGCCATGCTTGCCGCTTCGGGATCAAAGCGGATATTGAACTCGCGGCGCGGCGTGTTGACAAACTCGCGCGCGAAATCCGCGGCGGATTTGCCCTCCAGCACCTGCCTGGGCGCAAGGCTCCCGCCCATGATCACAAGCTCTTTGACCAGCGAGGCGAACTCGGGATCGAGCCGCTGCGCCAGCGCCAGATTGGTAAGCGGCCCGGTCGCAAAGATTGTCACGGCATGCGGATGCGCCCGCACCGTGCGGATCAGGAACTGCGCCGCCGGCTCATCCAGCGCCTTGAGCTTGGGGTTGCCCCACGGCAGGTCCACCGGATCGAACGGCCCGTGATAGGGCGGAGCCGATTGCGCAGTCGGCTCGGCCCACTGCTTCATGAACGCACCCTTCCACACGAGCTTCCCGTAAAGCGCTTCCCACCGCTCGGTGCGCGCCTCGCTGTTGAGCAGCGGAAAGGTCGCGCCCTCGGCCACCGGAACCTCGGTGCGGCCGAGCAGCTCAAGCCCGCGCAGCACCATCGCGGTTGCGCGGTTGGCCCAGACGTTGCCCGAAACCGTGGTGATCCCCAGCACTTCCAAGCGCGGGTCCTCCAGCAGCATCAGATGCGGGATCGCAAAACCCTCGTCATCGATGATCACCTGCCGCTTCGGCTCTGCGGCCTCCGCAGGTGCCGCCAACAAGAGCAGAAGCGCCAGAAGGGCCCGCCGCAGCATCAGCGCCTCACTTCGCCTTGCCCGCATCGGTCCGATACTTGTCGAACCACGCAAGGATCGCAGATGCCTTTGCCGCCGATTGCGAAGGCCGCGCGGTAAATCCGCCGTGGCTGGCCCCCGGCACCTTGACCAGCGCGGTTGGCACGCCCCGGATCTGCAGCGCGGCATAGTACTGTTCGGATTCGCTCACCGGCGTGCGGAAGTCCTCGCTCCCCACCACGACCATCGTCGGGGTTTTCACGTTGCCGACCAGCGAAAGCGGCGAGCGGTTCCAGTAGCTCATCGGGTCTTCCCAAGGCTGCTTCTTGAACCAGTAGCGCGAGGTAAAACCGGTGCCGTCCATGGTCAGCGCCTCGCTGATCCAGTTGATCACCGGCTTCTGCGCCGCCGCCGCCTTGAACCGGTCGGTCTTGCCCACGATCCAGCTGGTCAGCACGCCGCCACCCGAACCGCCCGTCACGAACAGATTGTCAGGATCGGCCACGCCCTTCGCGATCGCCGCATCCACCGCGCTCATCAGATCGCCATAGTCATCGCTGGGGTAATTCTTGTCGATCAGGTTGGCGAACTCGCTGCCATACGAGGTGGAGCCACGCGGATTGGTGAACAGCACCGCATAGCCGTGCGCCGCATAAAGCTGGTCGTCGGTCGAGAAGACCTGACCATAGGCGCTGTGCGGCCCGCCATGGATTTCAAGGATCAGGGGCACGCGCTTGCCCGCCTGATACCCCGGCGGCAGCACGAGCCAAGCGCCGATCTTGCGCCCGTCGCTCGCCGTCACGTCAAGCGGCTCAACCTTGCCGAGCGTCTTGGCCGAGAGCTGTGTCTCGTTCAGCTGCGTTACCTGCCGCTTGCCCACGAAGAGATTGGCCGGACGCGCGCCGCCACTCGCATCGCCGGTCCAGGCAATCACCCCACCCTTGGAAACGCTGAAGCTGCCCCCGGTATAGGGCCGGTCGATGCCGTCCCCGGCCAGCCCTTCGGCCAGCACCGTCAGTTTGCCCGCCAGATCGACCCGCGCCACCTTGCGCACAGCCTTGTCGTCATAGGCGACATAGACCGAGCGTCCGTCCGCGGCCCACTGCACATCCTCGATGCTGCGATCGAGACCGGCCGTCAGCGCGCGTCCGTTCGAACCATCACGGTCCATCACATAGAGCACATCCGGCTGGTAGCTCAGGTGCGTGTCGTCATAGCCGAGGTAGGCGATCCGGCTGCCATCGGGCGAAACCACGGCGCCGTGATCCGGCCCATAGCGCCTGGTCAGCTGCGTCAGCGCTCCGCCCGCCACATCCAGCGCAAAGACCTCGCTGTCATTGGGCTCGCGTTCCCAGTCCGCGCGGCGATTGGAGGAGAGCACCAGCGTCTTGCCATCGGGCGCAAACGAGAGCGGCCCCGAAACATCGAATTTGCCGAAGGTCAGCTGGCGCGGTGCCCCGCCGTCGGCAGAAACGACAAACACCTGATCGTACCCCGGCTTGATATATCCGCCGCCATCGGCGCGGTACGTCACGCGGTCGATCACTTCGAGCGGCTCGGCCCACTTCGCGCCCTCGGGCTTGGCGGGCGCTTCACCAAACTTGGTCGCCTCGCCCGGCACGTGCATCACATAAGCGATCTGCTTGCCATCGGGCGACCACGCGAGGCTCGAAGGCGAATCCGGCAGCCCGGTGATCCGCGCTGTCGCCCCGCCCTCCATCCAGCGGACGTAGAGCTGCGGCGAGCCGCCCTCTTCCATCCCGACATAGGCCAGCCGCTTGCCATCTGGCGACCAGACGGGCGAGAACTGCGAGCCCGAGCCCGCCAGCGGCACCTGCTCGCCCGTCTTCGCATCGACCAGCCAGATGGCGGAGCGCATCTTGTCGGCCATTACATCACCCGACTTGCGCACATAGGCGACGCGGGTTCCGTCCGGGCTGATCTGGGGGCCATCCGCCATTTCCAGGCCGAACAGATCGGACCCGGCGAACACGCGTGACGGCTGTTCGGTCGCCGCCGCTGGTGCGGACTGCGCAGCAGCAGACACTGATGTCGAAAGTAGAAGCAGGGCAAGCGTCTGGCGAAGCATGGCAAATTCCCATGTGATGGAACGTTGCACCGTCCTTGGCCTGCGCGCCCGCCCCCGCGCAAGAGGTGTTTTATGCGCCTGCAACAGCGTCGATAGCCGCAAGGTGCCGCGCCACTGCGTCCGCCGGCAGGAACGAGCCGGTAAAGCTGTTCTTGGCGAGCTGCACCAGATCACCGCGCGAAAGCCCTCGCGCAGCCGCGACCGCGCGGTAGTTGTCGGCAATATAGCCGCCGAAATAGGCGGGATCGTCCGAATTGATCGTGGCCTTCAGCCCCGCCGCCAGCATTCGGTCGATCGGATGCGCTGCCAGATCGTCCACCACGCAGAGCTTGAGGTTGGAAAGCGGACAAACCGTCAGCGTCATCCCCTCAGCCGCGAGCCGCGCCATTAGTGCCGCATCTTCCAGCGCCCGGTTGCCATGGTCGATCCGGTCAACCCCCAGCACATCGAGCGCCTCATGGACGTATTGCGGAGGCCCCTCCTCGCCCGCATGCGCCGTCAGCCGCAGGCCCTTGGCCCGCGCCGCCGCAAACACCCGCGCGAACTTGCTCGGCGGATGCCCCACCTCGCTCGAATCCAGCCCTACCGCCGTGATCCTGTCGAGCCAAGGCTCCGCCATTGCAAGTGTCTCGAACGCCGCCTCCTCGCTCAAGTGCCGCAGGAAACTCATGATCAGCAGCGAAGTGATCCCCAGCCGCGCCTCCGCCTCTGCCATCCCTGTCAGCAGCCCCTCGATCACCGTGGCAAAGGCGATTCCCCGGTCGGTGTGCGTCTGCGGATCGAACATGATCTCGGCATGGACCACGCCGTCCGCCGCCGCGCGCTCGAAGTAGGCCATGGCGAGATCGCGAAAATCCGCCTCGGTCTGCAGCACACCCGCGCCTGCATAATAGATGTCGAGGAAGTCCTGCAGGTTGGAGAAGGCATAGGCCGCCCGCACCTCATCCACGCTGGCATAAGGAATGGCGATCCCGTTGCGCTCCGCCAGAGCAAACATCAGCTCGGGCTCAAGGCTCCCCTCGATGTGGAGATGCAGCTCGGCCTTGGGCAGGCTGGCGATGAAATCCTTCACTTGTGTCCTCCATCACGGTCCCACACGCAGCGCCCCAGCACATACGTCTGCCGCACGGCCCGATCATCGCCCAGTACCTGCAGCGCAAACAACCGCTCCGCCAGCGATGCCCCCGCCGTCCGCCGCGCCATCAACGGCGTTGCGGCATCATCAAGCACCACGAAATCCGCCTCCTGCCCCTCGGCCAGCATGCCTACTTCGTCCTCGATATGGAGCAGCCGCGCCGATCCGCCCGTTGCCAGCCACAAGGCGCGGAAGGGATCGAGCACATACCCACCCGGTAGCCCCGCCTGATAGGCGAGCCCGCCATTGTGGAGCAGCGAAAGCGAAGTCCCCGCCCCGATATCCGATCCCAGCCCCAGCCGAACCCCGTTCCGTTCGGCCTGCCCGAAATCGAACATACCCGAACCCAGGAAGAAGTTCGAACTCGGGCACACCGCGATCCCCGCGCCCGTCTCCGCCAGCCTTGCGCAAGACCGGTCCGGCAGATGCACCCCATGCGCAAACACCGAACGCTGTGTCACCAGTCCGAACCGGTCATAGGCATCGAGATAGTCCACCGCCTCGGTGAACCGCGCCGCCACTTCAGCAATCTCCGCGTGGTTCTCGGCCAGATGCGTGTGCAGCAGCACCCCCGGATGCGCGGCCAGCAATTCCCCCGCCACCGCCAGCTGAGCATCGCTAGACGTCAGCGCATAGCGCGGCGTTACCGCATAGCCCAGCCGCCCACGCCCATGCCACTTGGCAATCAGCGCCGCGCTCTCGGCCCGCGCTTCCTCCACTGTATCGCGCAGGCCCTCCGGCCCCAGATCCATCAGCACCTTGCCGCAGATCATGCGCAGCTCACGCGCCTCCGCCGCTGCAAAAAACGCTTCCACCGAAGCGGCATGCACAGTGGCAAACACGAGCGCGCTGGTCGTCCCATGGCGCAGCAACTCATCGAGGAACTCTTCCGCCACGCCCGCCGCGTGGGCCGGATCGGCAAAGGCCTTTTCAGCCGGAAAGATATGCTGCTCAAGCCAGTCGAGCAGCTGCGCCCCATGGCTCGCGATCCGGCCAAGCTGCGGATAATGGACATGCGCGTCAATGAGGCCGGGGACGATCAGCCCGTCCAGTTGCTCCACAGCAAGCCCCGGAAAGCGAGGGCTAACGACGTCAAAGGCCCCGCGCGCCACCACGCGCCCGGCTTCGACTACCAGCAGCCCGTCCGCCTCATACCGCACCGCCTCCGGCGCTTCCGCCGGATCGTGCGAAAGGCTCAGAAGTTCACCCCGAAAACCCTTGATACTCATGCCGCCACTGCCTGCACGGCCTGCGCTTGCGGCAATTGGAGCAGTTGCGCCAGCAGTGCCACCGCGATCACGTCGGGCTCCTTCCCCGTCACGCCGGGCAGGCCGATCGGGCAGGTCAGCCGCCCCCGCGCTTCCGCCGGAACCCCGTCCCGCTCCAGCCGCGAAAGGAACCGCGCCCGCTTGGTCTGCGATCCGATCAGCCCCGTAAACGCCAGCGGCGCGCGGCGCAGCGCCGCCAAAGTCAGCCTGTAATCGAGCGCATGGTCATGCGTCAGGATCACCAGCGCCGCCTCGCCAGGAGCCTCCGCCACGCATTGCTCAGCCACCGCCTCGGGCACCACCGTCACACCGGAAATCGACTCAAACACGGGCCGCGTATCGAACCACGCCAGCCGGATCGGCAGCCCGGCTGTATGCCGCGCAATCGCCTGTCCCACATGCCCCGCGCCAAACAGATAAAGCGGCCGCCGATAGCCCCCGATCACCTCGGCCAGGCGCGAACCCTCGCGCGGTTTGTCGCCCCGCGCGGCAAGCACCGCCGCCGGACCATCGCTCACGTGCCGCTCGATTCCACCGGCCCGCAGCACACTCACCAGCACGCGGCCCTCGCTCGCCCCGGCCAGCCAGCCAAGCGCATCGCGGTCCACATGCTCGACCAGCAGCCGCACCCGCCCACCGCAGCATTGGCCCAGCAGTGGCCCCAGCGGATAGTCCTGCACGCGCCACGTGCCCGGCGCACGCTCCAGCACGGCGCGCGCCTGCTCCACCGCGCGAAACTCCAGCGCCCCGCCGCCGATGGTGCCGGTGAGGCCGCCCGCCGTCACCAGCATCCGCGTCCCTGCCCCGCGCGGTGCAGAGCCTTCGGTTGCGAGCACGCTGACCATCGCGACCGGCCCCGCCGCCGCCAACCGCGCCAGATCGCCCAGCCACTCCATCACGCACGCATCCCGGCAATCGCGCGCAGCACCGCCTCAGGCGTCGCCGGCGCATTGAGCTTCGGCAGTTCGCGCACCTCGGGCGCCGTCGCGGCAATCGCCGCCGAAATCGCGCAGAATACCGAATTGGCCAGCATCAGCGGGGGCTCGCCGACGGCCTTGGAGCGGTGGATCGTCGGCTTCACGTTGTCCCCGTCCCACAAGTCGATCTGCATCCGCTTGGGCCGATCAGAAGCCGTGGGCACCTTATAGGTCGCGGGCGAATGATTCAGCAGCCGCCCCTTCGCGTCCCACTCCACCACTTCGGTCGTCAGCCAGCCCTGCCCCTGCACGAAACCGCCCTCGATCTGCCCCCGGTCGATCGCCGGGTTCAGCGAGCGCCCCACATCGTGCAGGATATCGACGGCCAGCACCTTGTGCTCACCCGTCAGCGTATCGACCACCACTTCGGAAACCGCGGCGCCATAGGCAAAGTAGTAGAACGGACGCCCCCGGTGCGCCGCCCGGTCGTATTCGATCTCGGGCGTCGCATAAAACCCGGTCGAGGACAGCGAAATCCGCCCCAGCCACGCCTTGCGCGCCGCCTCGGCAAACGAGAGCCTTGCCTCGCCCGCCACCACGCCCTCTGCCGTAAACCGCACTTCCTCCGCCGCGCAGCCAAACACCTGCGCCAGAAAGTCCGCCATGCGCGCCCGGATCGCCATGGCCGCGCGCCACGCCGCCATGCCGTTGAGATCCGCGCCAGAGGACGCCGCCGTCGCCGAAGTATTGGGCACCTTGTCCGTCCGCGTCGCAGTGATCCGCACTGTGTCCACGCCCACGCCGAACACATCCGCCACGATCTGCGCGATCTTGATGTGGAGGCCCTGCCCCATCTCGGTCCCGCCATGGTTCGCCTGGATCGAGCCATCAGAATAGACATGGACCAGCGCGCCGGCCTGGTTGAGGTGCGTCGTCGTGAAACTGATGCCGAACTTCACCGGCGTGAGCGCAATCCCCTTCTTGAGCACCGGGCTGGCCGCATTGAACGCCGCAATCGCTTCACGCCGCGCATCATAGCGCGACGTTTCCCGAAGCCGCGCAACCAGTTGCGGTGCAATGTTATCCTCGATTGTCATGCCATAAGGCGTCACATCGCGCGCCGGCCCATAGAGATTGCGCTGGCGCACCTCCAGTGGATCAAGCCCCAGCCGCGCCGCGACCGCATCGCAGACCCGCTCGATCGCCAGCATCCCCTGCGGCCCGCCAAAGCCTCGGAACGCCGTGGCCGAAACCGTATTTGTCTTCAAACGCTCCGAAACGATCTCCACCTCGGGCAGGAAATAGCAGTTGTCGGCGTGGAACATCGTCCGGTCGTTGATGCCCGGTGAGAGATCCATCGTCGCCCCGCAGCGCCCGCCAAAGCGCAGCTTCACGGCAGAAAGCCGCCCCTCGCCATCGTGGCCAACGTCATAGTTCACCTCGAAATCATGCCGCTTGCCAGTCACGATCATGTCGTCATCGCGGTCGCAACGGAACTTTGCTGGCCGCCCGGTGTGGTGCACCACCAGCGCGGCGGCGGCGGCAAACAGCGCGGCCTGGCTTTCCTTGCCGCCAAACGCCCCGCCCATACGCCGCACTTCCACGGTAACGTCAGCGCTGGCCTTGCCGAGCAGATGGGCCACCAGATGCTGCACCTCGCTGGGATGCTGGCTGGAGGAGACGACGTGGATCTGCCCGTCCTCCCCCGGCCGCGCGTGGGCTACCTGTCCCTCGAGATAGAAATGATCCTGCGCCCCGATCCGCAAGGAACCCGAAAGCCGATGCTCCGCCGCCGCCAGCGCCGCATCGGCATCGCCGCGCGCCATGCGCTGATCCGCCTCGATCCGCGAGCCCGCCGCGCGCGCCTGCTCCACAGTGATCGCAGGCTCCTGCGGCTCGTAGCTCACCTTGCCCTGCCGCGCCCCCTTGCGCGCCGCGAGGCGCGTTTCCGCCGCCACCAGAAACACCGGCTGGCCATGGCTCACCACTTCGCCATCGGCCAACACGCGGTCGTCATGCGCAATCGGGCCGACATTGTTTTCGCCGGGAATATCCGCCGCCGTGTAGACCGCCACCACCCCCGGAAACGCGCGCACGGCATCGAGCTCCATGCCCACGATCCGCGCCCGCGCCTCGCTCGAAAGCCCGAAGGCGAGATGGAGCGTGCCCGGCAGTTCCGGCTCATCATCAACGTAGCGCGCCAGCCCAGCCACATGCAGATGCGCGCTATCGTGCGGAAGCGCCGGCATCGCGGCTTCTGGCCAGAGCGGATTGCTGTCCGCCATCAGCAGGCCTCCACATCCAACACGGAAACAGCCACGCCCTGCTCGCGGTGCCACAACCGCCACAGCAGCGCGGAGGCCACCTCGATCCGATAGGCCGCGCTGCCACGCACATCGGAAAGCGGGCTGAAATCAGCCTTGAGCGCCTCAGCCGCCGCCGCAATCGCTGCCTCGCTGAACGGCTTGCCCACTAGCGCCGCCTCGCACCCCGCCGCTCGCCGCGGTGTCGCCGCCATGCCGCCATAGGCCACCCGCGCGGCGGTGATCGTTCCCGCCTCCACAGTCAGCGCAAAGGCCCCCAAAACCGCCGAGATATCACTATCAAACCGCCGCGAAAGCTTGGAAACATGTACTACAATTCCCGCCCCCAGACGCGGGACGAAGACGCTCTCGACAAATTCGCCCGGCCGCCGGTCCTGCTTCCCATAATCGAGGAAAAAGGCCTCCAGCGGCATCGTCCGCCGCCCCGCCGCTGACCGCAGCGTCAGCTCCGCCCCCAGCGCAATCAACGCTGGCGGACCATCCCCGATCGGCGAACCATTGGCGATATTCCCGCACACCGTTGCCGAGGAGCGCACCTGCAGCCCCCCGATGCGCCGCACCAGCTCGCCCAGATCCGGATGCAGCCGCGCCAGCGCCCCATGCGCCTCGGCATAACGCACGCCCGCGCCCAGCCGAACGCCCTCCGCCGTCTCCTCGATGGCCTTGAGGTCTGCCACATCGCCGATGAACACCAGCGTATCCAGATCGCGCAGCCCCTTGGTCACCCACAGACCCACATCGGTCGCCCCGGCCACGATCCGCGCCTGCGGATACGCCGCCAGCACTTCGACCAGCTCGTCCGAACTACGCGGCACAAACCACTGCCGTCCTTCGAAACTCCCGCTCGCCATCGCATGGCCCGCAAGCTCGGAAAGCCCCGCCAGCACCGCGCTGTCGTTCTGCGCCAGCCTTGGCACCGTCTCCCCGGCTTCAAGGATCGGCCCATACCCGGTGCAGCGACACAAGTTCCCGGCAATCGCGTCCGCCACCGGCAGTTCGCTGCCCAGCGCGCCGATGGCCCGCCCATGGAGCGACATCACGAACCCCGGCGTGCAGAACCCGCATTGCGAGCTGCCATTGGCTGCCATGCACGCCTGCAACGGGTTGAGCTTGCCCCCCGGCGCGAGGCTCTCCACCGTCATCACCGCCTTGCCGTGCACCATTGGCAGAAACAGGATGCAGGCATTCACCGCGCGCCATTGCACCGCAGCGCCAACCGCCTCGCCCACCAACACTGTGCAGGCCCCGCAGTCCCCTTCCGCGCAGCCTTCCTTGGTCCCAGTCCGCCGCAGCGGCCCGCGCAAGGTCTCCAGCAGCGTGGCCGTAGGATCGGGCTCCGCCAGTTCGACCACCGAGCCATCGAGGAGGAAGCGCACCCCCACTGCTCAGCTCCCCCGATAAGTCGAATAGGCGTAAGGCGAGACGAGCAGCGGCACATGGTAGTGCCCATCCTCAGAAACGCCGAAGGCTAGCCGCACATCGCCCAGGAACGGCGGATCGGGCAGCGCCACGCCCTCGGCCGTGAAATACTCCGCCACCGCAAAGGTCAGCGCGTAACGCCCAGGCACCAGCTCAGGCAGGCCGGGACAGCGCCCGTCTGCATTCGTCTCACCCGCAAACAACGCCTCGCCGCCCGCATCCTCGAGCCACAGCTGCATGCCCGCCGCGGGCTTGCCGTGCATGGTATCGAGCACATGGGTCGAAAGCGTGGTCATTGCGGTGCTCCTGCATCGATCCACCGGCCCAGCGCATCACGCTCGGCGCGGGTCATTCCGGTCGTGTTGCCAAGCGGCATGATCTCGGCATCGACCGCGACCTTCTTCACCCGCGCGGCGAACATCCGCGCATGCGCATGATTATCGAGCATCACGCCCAGCGGAGGCGCGGTGACGAGATCGCTGGTCGGTTTCTCGGCATGGCAGGTCGTGCAGTGCTTCGCGAAGATCGGCTGTACGCTCGCCCACTCAACTGGCCCCGCAGCTGCCGTCTCGGCGCGTGCCGGGAGCGTCGCCTTCTCCGCCGAAACATAAGTCACGCTCACCAGCGCCAGCACAGCAGCCACCGCCATCGCGCGGCCCATTGGCTGGCCCCGATGCCGCAAATTGAACACATGCCGCACTGCCACGCCCGTCAGCCCCAGCAGCGCCAGCACCAGCCAGGGCCGCGCGGCGCCGAAGGTCATCGCGTAGTGGTGGCTGATCATCACGAACAGCACCGGCAAGGTCATGTAGTTGTTGTGCAGCGAACGGCTCTTCGCCGCCTTGCCCAGCGCCGGATCGGGCACTTCCCCCGCTACCAGCGCCGCCACCACCTTGCGCTGGTTCGGGATGATCACGAAGAACACGTTGCCGACCATCGCCGTGCCGATGATCGCCCCCACATGCAAATAGGCCCCGCGCGCGCTGAAGATCTGGCAGAGCCCCCAAGCCGCCGCGACCAGCACGGCATACCAGGCCGCGCCCAGCATCCGATCATCGCGCCCCAGCGGTGAACGGCACAAGCCATCATAGACCAGCCACCCGCCCACCAGCGCCGCCGCCCCGATGCCAGAGGCCTGCAGCGGGGTCAGCGCCGCCTTGGCCGGATCGATCAGAAAGCTCGCCGCCCCCACCCAGTAGATCAGCGCCAGCAGCAGGAAGCCCGTCACCCAGGTGGTATAGGCTTCCCATTTGAACCAATGCAGGTCCTCGGGCATCTGGCTCGGCGCGACCTGATACTTCTGCTTGTGGTAAAACCCGCCGCCGTGGACCGACCAGACCTCGCCCGAAGCCTCGCCTGATTTCGGCGGCACCAGATGGTTGTCGAGCCACACGAAATAGAACGAGGAGCCGATCCACGCGATGCCCGCGGTCAGGTGGAACCAGCGGATCGCAAGGTTCAGCCATTCGGCCCAGTCGATGCTCATCGTGCATCCTCCAGCCGGAGCCGCACGATCTCGCCGATCTGCGCAATCGCCGTGGCGATCTCGGTATCCGGATCATGCGCCAGCCGCGCCTCCATCGCCGCGAGAATGCCGGCCTTGTCGGTCAGCCGCACACAGATGATGAAGGGAAAACCGAAGCGCTCGCGGTATGCCGCGTTGAGCGCATGGAACCGCGCAAACTCTTCTGCACTCAGCCGATCAAGCCCTGCGCTGGCCTGCTCCGCCGCCGATGCCTCGGTCAGCGTCCGGTCAATCGCCGCCTTGCCCGCCAATTCCGGATGCGCACGGATCAGCGCCAGTTGCTCCTCAGGGCTCGCCGCATGGACCACCGCCATAAGGTCCGCATGGCGATCCCCGCTCGAAGGCGCCGCATCTGCACGTGCCTCGACCCAGGGGCTATGCTCGAACAACGCGGTCACGAGGTCGCCCCCTCAAGGCTGACATGCGCGGAAACGACCTTCCACCCGGCGGCAAACTTCACCCAGCTCTGGCTCTGCCGCCCGCGCCGCTCGCTGCCTTCGCGGAAAAACTCGGCATCCGCTGTGGCGAAACCGTCGCCGTAAACGGTGATCGCCACGTGCCCCAACCGCCGCTGCGGCGAACCGCCGCGCTCTTTGCGAAATTCGCGGATCGCCTCGATGCCCCACAGCACCTCACCCACGCCAAAGCGGTTGGTCGTAGGCGCATCATGAAACAGCGCATCCATCGCGGGCAGATCATCCGCCATCAGCGCGCGTTCGTACTCGGCGAAGGCTGCCGTCACTTCGGCCAGCAGCGCGGGATCGTTCACCCTCATGCGGGATGCTCCGTCAGCCAGTGCCGCGCGATTTCCACGCGCCGCGCGATCCACGCGTCCCCGCTCGCCAGCACATGATCGACAAACCGCGCCACCGCCCGCGCCCGCCCCGGACGGCCAGCAATCCGGCCATGGAGGCCCACGGACATCATCCGCCCGCCTTCCTCGCGCAGCTGCTCAAAGGTATCGTGCAAGTACCTGAAAAACTGCTCGCCCTCGGTAAAGCCATTGAGCGACACGATCTTCATATCGTTGGCATCGAGCGAGTAAGGCACGATCATCTGCGGCTTCCCATGCCGCCTGTCCCAATAGGGCAGATCATCGGCATAGCTGTCCGCGTCATAGAGAAAGCCGCCTTCCTCAGCCACGAGCCGCGCCGTGTTGGGAGAGGTGCGCCCCTGATACCAGCCGAGCGGCCGCGCCCCGGTCAGCTCGGTATGCAATGCAATCGCCTTGGCGATATGCTCGCGCTCAACCGCTTCGGGCACATACTGGTAATCGATCCAGCGATAGCCGTGGCTTGCGATCTCCCACTCGGCCTTGAGCATGGCCTCCACTGCTGCCGGATTGGCCGCCATGGCCGCCGCCACGCCGAACACCGTCACCGGCACACCCCGCTCAGTGAATAGCCGGTGCAGCCGCCAGAACCCGGCGCGGCTCCCGTATTCGTAGAGGCTCTCCATCGCCATCGCCCGCGCCGGATGGCTCGCCGCGCCCACCATGTCCGAAAGGAACGCTTCCGAACCCTTGTCGCCATTAAGGACCGAGTTCTCCGCGCCCTCCTCGTAGTTGATCACGAACTGCACGGCCACGCGCGCGCCACCCGGCCAGCGGGCCTCGGGCGGCGATGCGCCATAGCCAACCAGATCGCGCGGGCTGGTCATGCCGCTTCCCACGCTGCCAGCGCCGCCGGCACCGCCGCGCCAAGCGGAACCGCATGTCCCGCCGCCGTCAGACACGCCTCCAGCGCGCCCAGCGTCAGCAGCACCTTGTGTTTCATCGCATTGTAACCCATCGCGCCCAGCCGCCAGATCCTGCCTTGCAGCGGCCCAAAGGCGGTGCCGATCTCGATCTCGAAGTGCGCGCGCATCGCGGTGCGGATCGTCTCGCCGTCCACGCCTTCGGGGATGTACACGCCCGTCACGTTGGTCATCCGGTGCGCGTCATCGCCAAACACCGTGAGCCTCATCGCCCGCACGCCCGCCGTCATCGCCGCACCTGCCTTGCGGTGCCGGGCAAAGCGCATGTCCAGCCCCTCACCCAGCGCCACCCGCGCACATTCGCGCGCGGCATAGAGCATCGAGGTCGCCTCGGTATGGTGGTTGAGCCGCTTCTCCGACCAGTAGTCCATGATCATCGCAAGATCGAAGTAGTTGGAGGGAATGCGCGGGCCCACGCCATCGCTTATATCCGCGCGGCGGATGCCCTGCTCGACATGCCTCCGCGCAAAGATGCGCTCCGCCGCCCGGTCCGAAATTGTGATCGGCGCGCTGCCCGAAGGCCCGCCGAGGCACTTCTGCAGGCCCGCGGTCACCACATCGACACCCCACCGGTCCGCCGCGATCTCCATCCCGCCCAAGGTCGCGCAGGCATCGACATAGGCATACGCGCCTGCCGCTTTGCACAGCGCCCCCAGCCCTTCGAGGGGCTGCGCCATCGTCGTCGAAGTATCGCCGTGCACCGTCGCCACCACCTTGGGGCCGTAGCGTTCGATGGCTTCCGCAATGGCCTCCATCGGCACGACTTCACCCCAGGGCGCGCTCACCGTCTCGATCTTCGCGCCGATGCGCCCAAGGATCTCCGTCAGCAGCAGCCCGAAGCGCCCGAAATTGACCACAAGCACCGTATCGCCCGGCTCCACGAGGCTCACCAGCGAAGCCTCGATTGCCGCCCTCGCGGTGCCATCGATCAGCATGGTCCACTGGTTCTGCGTGCCGAACACCGGGCGATAAAGCGCCATGACCTGATTCATGAACCCGGTCATTTCCGGATCGAACTGGCCGAGCAGGTCCGCCGCCATCGCGCGAAGCACGCGCGGGTGGGCATTGACCGGCCCCGGCCCCATCAGCAGACGCTGCGGCGGATCGATCTCGCCGAACAAGGTGGGATCAAGCGGGTTCAAGTTTCGCTCCCAATCTCTTGATAAAGCCGGACATCACCTTCAGCGCCGCTTCGGCGTCCGCAGGCTCGACATATTCGGCCGGGTTGTGGCTAACGCCGCCGCGGCAGCGCAGAAACAGCATGGCGGTGGGGCAGAGCGCGGCCATGATCATGGCATCGTGCCCTGCGCCAGAAACGAGGCGGAACGGCCTCTGCCCCGCCACCACGGTGGCTTCTTCAAGCAGGTCCATCAGCGCCGGATCACAGGGGCTTGCTGGCAAGTCATGCACCTGCCGCACTGAAAGGCCGAGGTCGCGCCGTTCGGCAATGTCGCGGAACCGGCGCAGAACCTCATCGGCTGCCCGGTCGCGCACGCCCGCATCGCCAGCGCGCACATCGAGCGTGAACCGGCTGCGCCCCGCAATCACATTGGCCGCGCCCGAAGGCACCTCGACCACGCCCACCGTAGCGACAAGATCGGGCGGCCCGGCCGTCGCCACAGCTTCGGCGGCCAGCACCATCTCGGCCATCCCCGCCACCGCATCGCGGCGCAGGCCCATTGCGGTCGTCCCGGCATGGCCGGCAGTCCCCGAAAGCCCGATCTCGAAGCGCAGCTGCGCCGCAATCCCGGTCACCGTGCCCAGCGCCAGCCCTTCGGCCTCCAGCACCGGCCCCTGCTCGATATGCGCTTCCAGATAGGCCAGCACCTCACCCGGCGCGCGCGCCGCCGAAGGATAAGCCGCCAGATTAACGATATCGCCCAGCCGCACGCCTTCGCGGTCCGTCACATCCAGCGCCGCCGGATCGAGCGTGCCCGCCACCGCGCGGCTGGTCAGCATCGCGGCGGGAAAGCGGCTGCCTTCCTCGTCGCCAAAGGCGTAGATTTCGACCGCGAAGGGCAGTTGCGTACCGCTTGAGGAAAGCGCCGCAACCGCTTCAATTCCCAGCATGATCCCGAGCGGGCCGTCATATGCCCCGGCATTGCGTACGCTGTCGATATGGCTGCCGATCACCAGCGCCGGAGCATCCGCCACGCGGCCCTCGTAGCGCCCGATCAGGTTTGCGGCGGCATCGCGGCGGACGGTCATTCCGGCCTCAGCCATCCATCCGGCAACCCGCTCCTGCGTCGCGCCGTAGGCGGGCGAAAGATACGTGCGCGTCAACCCCTCGGCGCTGTCGCTATAGGGCGCCAGCGCCAGCGCCTCACAGCGCGCGACGGCTCTGTAGCCGCCGGTTACCATGCCTTTACCCCGCCATCGCTGCGCGGATCGCTCGCCCCATCGAGCCGCCCGTCCGCATGGCGCACAATTGCCCCGGCGTGGCCCATCGTCGCTGTCAGCGGCCCAACGCGCTCAACCGCATGCCCCGCCGCTTCCAACGCCGCGTAGAGGTCCGGCGCAAAGCCGTCCTCCAGCTTGAGCGTTGTCGATTGATCCCCCCAGGTCCGCCCGAGCAGCCAGCGCGGCGCGCTGATTGCCGCCTGCAAGTCCGCCCCGAACCGCGCGTAGCGGGTAAACAGCGCCGCCTGCGTCTGCGGCTGCCCCTCGCCGCCCATCGTGCCATAGGCCATTACCCGCCCGTCATCGAAACGCGCGAGCGCCGGATTGAGCGTGTGGAACGGCTTGCGATAGGGTTTCAGCGCATTCCAGCCATGTTCCGCGAGCAGGAAGCTGCTCCCCCGGTTCTGCCAGGTAATCCCGGTCTTCGGCAGCACGAGGCCCGAACCGAACTCGAAATAGGTCGACTGGATCGCGCTGACCACGCGTCCCTCGCCGTCCGCCGCGCCGAACCAACAGGTATCGCCCCACTGCGGCGGCTGCGGCCACGCCAGCGCCCCTGCCGGATCGATCTTCGCCGCCAGCGCATCGAGCGCCGCCGCATCATCGAGCAGCCCCTGAAAATCGAACCCGGTAAAGGCCGGATCGCCCACGTGCCGATCGCGCAGCAGGAATGCCTGCTTCGTCGCCTCGACCAGCCCATGGACATGGTCAAATCCGTCCGCCGCGCTGGCTTCCAAACGATCGAACAGCGCCAGAATCAGGAGCGAGGCAAAGCCTTGCGTCGGCGGCGCGCTGTTCCAGAGCTGCGCATCCCTGATCCGCGTCGTCAGCGGCTCGGTCCGCGTCGCCGCATGGGCTGCCAGATCGGCTGCTGAAACCGGGCTGCCCAGCGCCTCCAGATCCGCCGCGATGTCCTCTGCCAACGGACCGCTGTAGAAGCTTTCCAGCCCATCCTCGCATAGCCGCCGCAAGGTTTCCGCCAGCACCGGCTGGCGCAGCGCGTCGCCTGCCTGCAAGGGTCGCCCTTCCGGCTCGAAGGTCGCCGCATAGGCCCCCGGCTGCGCGCGCAGTTCCGGCCCCTTGGCAGCAGCAATCGCCGCGTGCCCCGCCGTCACCGCCACGCCTGCCTTGGCGTGGCCGATCGCATCACGCAGCAACCGCTCCAGCGGAAGCGAACCGCCCGCTGATCCCAGCGCCGCCGCCCAGCCGGAAATCGTCCCCGCCACCGTGTTCGCCGCCAGCGGCCCGCGAAACGGCACCGCGTCCAGCCCGGCATACATCTCGAGCGAAACCGCCCCCGCCGCCCCGCCGCAGCCATGGATACCATGCACCGCGCCGTCCGGCTCGTGGATCACCCAGAACCCGTCGCCGCCGATCCCGGTCATATGCGGATAGACCACCGCCAGGCACGCCGCGACCGCAACGGTCGCTTCCACCGCATTGCCGCCATCCTGCAGCACGGACAGCCCCGCCTCCGCCGCCAACCAATGCGGCGCGGTGATCATGCCCTGACGACCAGAGACGGTTGTGAGCGCCATCAATCCGCCAGCGCCGCTACAAACGCGCGCACGACATGCGCCGAATTGGCCGAGGCGAGATGCTCGAAGGTGTACTCCATGTTCTTGTGCTGGTCCCCGCCCGCAAGGTCGGAGAGGCTGCGGAACACGATCGCCGGCACGCCATTGCTCATCGCCACCTGCATCACCGCGGCGCTTTCCATATCGAGCACCCGCGCTTTCCACGCGCGCTGGAGGTAGATGCGGAACGCGGCATTGTCGGCATAGATGCCCGCCGTCACCCCCGTCCCACCGACCTGAATCTTGGGCATGCGCGGCAGGCACAGCGCCGAGCCGGGGCGCATCTTGTCAGATGGCGGCACGCAGCGCTCCAGCGTGATCGTGGGCACCACCTTCTTCGCTAGGGCGAGCAGTTCGGCATCCACCGGAATCCGATAGACCCGCTGCATCTTCGCGTCCTTGCTGGTGATCAGCGTCCCGCGCGGGAAGATGAAGTTCCAGTTTGCAGGCGATTCCGGGTGGCCCTCATCGGGCGGCATCCAGCCCTTCTTGGTCTTGCGCGCAAAAGACCCTTCGAGATATTGCCCCCAGTTCTCCGGCACCACCACATCGCCGATGGACAGCGCCGGATCGACTCCGCCCGCTATCCCCGAAAACACGATCCGCTTCACATTGAACCGGTCGAGCACGATTTGCGTGCTCATCGCCGCGTTCACCACGCTGACCCCGCTCTGCATCAGCACGACCGGCTTGCCTTCCAGCGTGCCGGTCAGGAAAGAGCTGCCGTTAATCGTGTGCTCCTTGGCATCCTTGATCGTGGGCACGAGCGAATGCCACTCGGGATAAAACGCAGTCATCACCACTGTGCGCGGGGTGTCATCCAGCTTTTGGGCAAAAGCGGGCGCCGCCAACAGCGTGGCGAAAACCAGAAGAATCAGACGGATCATGCTGCAGCCATCCAGACAAAGCGCGCCACGAACAGCGCGGCGAGCGTGTAGAGAAACCAGTCCTTCGTGCTCGCCTGCCCTTTGAGCAGCTTGAGCAAGGCATGCGCGGTGATGCCGAAGGCGAGGCCATTGGCGATCGAGAACGTCAGCGGGATCATCGCCACCGTCAGGAAAGCCGGGATCGCCGCCATCGGGTCCTCCCAGTCCACCTCGGTCAGCGGCAGCAGCATCAGCCCGCCGACCACGACGAGCGCGGGCGCGGTCGCCGCCAGCGGCACGAGCTGCGCATAAGGCGCAACGAACATGGTCGCGAAGAACAGCAGCCCGCAGACCACCGCTGTCAGCCCCGTGCGCCCGCCCGCCTGCACGCCCGCTGCGCTCTCGACATAGCTCGTTACCGTCGATGTGCCCGCCACCGCGCCCACCATGGTCGCCACGGCATCGGTCATCAGGATGCGGTTGAGGCCCGGGATCTTGCCCGCCGCATCCATCAGCCCCGCGCGCTTGGTCACCGCCACCAAGGTGCCGATATTGTCGAACAGATCGACGAAGAGGAACACGAACAGGATCTCGAGCAGCCCCAGCCCTGCCTTGCCGGAAAGGCCGAACACGCCCGGAATGTCGAGCTTGAACGCGGTGCCCGTCAGCGCCGCAAGGCTATAGGGTTCGGTCGGCGCATGGACCTGCCCCATGACCCAGCCCGCCAGCGTCGTCAGCACGATCCCGATAAGCATGGCGGCGCGCACGTTCCACACACTCAGCGTGCCGATGATCACAAGTCCGAACAGCGCCAGCGCCGGCCCCGGCTGCGTCACGCTGCCCAGCGCCACGAAGGTCGCCGGATTGGCGACAACGATGCCCGCATCCTTCAGCCCGATAAAGCCGATAAACAGGCCGATGCCCCCCGCCACCGCCGCAAACAGATGCTGCGGGATGACCGAGACGATCAGCTGCCGCACCCCCGTCAGCGTCAGGATCAGGAACGCCACGCCCGAAATGAACACGCAGCCCAGCGCGATGGGCCAGGGCACGCCCATCTGCTGCACCACGGTAAAGCTGAAATAGGCGTTGAGCCCCATGCCCGGCGCCAGCGCCAGCGGCGTGTTAGCCACCATGCCCATCAGGATCGAGGCAAAGGCTGCGGCAAAGCACGTCGCCGCCGCCACCGAAGCCACCGGCAGCCCCGCCTGCCCCAGGATCGCCGGATTGACGAGCACGATATAGGCCATGGTGAGAAACGTGGTGAAGCCCGCCAGCACTTCGGTGCGCACATCGGTGCCGCGCGCACTCAGCTGGAACTGGCGCTCGAGCATCCCCTGCTCGGCTGCCACTGCATCGCTCATGTCATTTCCCCCGCAAATGCGCTTTCCGGCATGGTCACGCCGGTCAAATCCCTGTCTTCAAGCTCCGCCGCCAGCCGCAGCAGCGCGCCCTCGCCGCCCCGCTTGCCGATCAGTTGCAGCCCCAGCGGCAGCATCCCCGGCCGCTTGATCGGCACCGCCAGCACCGGCAGCGCGGTGAAGGTGATCGGCTGCGTATGGATGCCAAGGTTAGCCCGCGCCGGGCTCGGTTCGCCGTCGATCAGGATCACCGGATCATCAATCAGCGGCGCAGCGCAGGGCGCGGATGGCGCCAGCAGAACATCGTAGCTTGCAGCAAGCGCCTCGATCCGCGCGACATATTCGGCGCGAAACGCCAGCGCTCGTTCGTAAAGCGCATCCGGCAGCAAGGCTCCCGCGATCAGCCGGTCGCGCACCGCGGGATCGTATGTAAAAGGATCGGCGGCCAGCGCATCCCGGTGCAGCCGCCCGCCCTCAAAAGCCGTAATGACAAAGGCCGCGCTGCGCGCCCGCGCCACATCGGGAAGTTCGATCAATGGCGCGTCCGGTGCAATCGCATCGATGGCGGCGAGTTGCACCGGATCGGTATTCTCACGAAACCGCCCGCCCAGCCGCGCGATCCTCGGCACCGTGGCAGACGGCGAAACCGCACTGCCCCGCAGCGCCGCCCAGACTAGCGCCAAGTCCTCAAGGCTCGCGGCAAATGGCCCGATCTCGTCAAAGCTCTCGGCAAACGGGAACGTCCCCTCAAGCGGCAGATCACCCCGCGCGGGCCTCAGGCCATAGAGCCCGCAGAGGCTCGCGGGCACGCGCACCGATCCATTGGTGTCCGATCCCAGCGCCAGCGGAACCAGCCCCGCCGCCACCGCCGCCGCCGATCCGCCCGAGGAGCCGCCAGCCAGCCGCGCCGGATCATGCGGATTGCGCGTGGTGCCATAGTCCGCGTTCACCGTGGCAAAGCCATAGGCGAAGGCATCCATATTGAGCGTCGCACACAGCACCGCGCCTGCTGCGTTCAGCCTGCGGATCGCCTCGGCATCCGCGCTCGCCGCAGGGCCTTTGGCGCGCGCCGCAGAGCCCGCCGTCGTCGGCAGGCCCGCCACGTCGAACAAGTCCTTCACCGCAAAGGGCACGCCGGCCAGCGGCCCCGGATCCCCGCCGCGCGCGATCCGGGCATCAACCGCCGCCGCCTCGGCCATGGCACGTTCGGCCAGCACCCGCGTCACTGCGACATGCCGGTCCGCTTTCAGGGCATCGAGCGCAAGCGAAGTTACCGATACCGCGCTCTCGCGCGCCGCGCGCACGGCGGCAGCAATGTCGCTTGCCGTCCTCACGCTCCGCCCTCGCCCAGCGCAACGCGCGCATGCTGCGTCAGCAAGGCGAGGTTGCTGCTAACCCCCGCGCGGCACTCCTCCGGCACCGGCAGGCCGATCTCCCCTGCACGCGCCAACATCGCGGCCTCGTCCTGCGGCGGCAGCACGGCGGCCGCCGCGGCGGCGGCCAGCGCCTCGCCCTCACGCCGCCAGCGCCCCGCCAGCCAGGCGCAGACGAAAAGCTGCAACTGGTGGAAGACCATCAGTGGCAAAATCACGATGCCGACTTGCGCCGGGGCAAACAGCGCCCCCGCCATCGGCACGCCCGAAACAAGGCTCTTCTTCGAACCGCAAAACAGCAGCACGATAGTATCCTCGCGGCTGAAGCCTACCGCACGCGCAACCACACCGTTCACCGCGATCACGATGGCCAGCATCGCCGCCGAGGCGGCCAGCAGCACCGCCAGATCAAACAGCCCGACGCGCAGCCACACCCCATTCACCACCGCCGCGCTGAACGCCGAATAGACCACCAGCAGCACAGATGACCGGTCAACCGGCTGCAGCAGCTTCTTGTGCGTATCCACCCACTTGCCGATCACCGGCCGCAGCAAGTGCCCCACCACAAACGGCAGCAGCAGCTGCGTGGCGATCTTTTGCGCCGAACCGAGGCCGTCCATACTGCCGCCGGAGCCGCCATTCGAATGGATGAACACCGTCACCAGCAGCGGGGTCAGCACCACCCCGATCAGATTGGAAAGCGAAGCGCTGCACACCGCCGCCGCCACATTGCCGCCCGCCATCGCAGTCATCGCGATCGAGCTCTGCACGGTCGAGGGCAGCAGCGCGAGGAACAGCAGCCCCATCGCCAAAGTCGGGTCGATCAGCCGCCCCGTCACCGCCTGCGCCGCCAGACCCAGCACTGGAAACAGCACGAACGTGAAGGCCAGCGTCATCAGGTGCAGGCGCCAGTGCCCGACCCCCGCCAGCACCGCCTCGCGCGAAAGCTTGGCGCCGTGGAGGAAGAACAGCAGCACGATGGCGGCATTCGCAGCCCAGTTGAACCCCGTCAGCACCGCGCCGCGCGCCGGCAGCACGCTCGCCGCCACGACGCAGCCCACCAGCCACATCAGGAACGGATCGACCGTGGGAAGTTTGATGCGCGCTGCCATGGTGCCGCCCCTATGCCGCGCCGACCCCTACCGATCCAACGCAATGAACCGGACGGTTTGTTGCAAAAAAGAGAGCGCTCGTCACCATGTGCTCACCCCCCATCCCCGGCAAGAACTGCGCCTTGCGGCTCCTCGTCATCGGCAGTCTCTTCGGGCAGCAGCAGATTGAGCAGGATCGCCAGCACCGCCGCCGGCAGCACGCCGGAAGAGAGCAGCATCCGCGCCGTCTCGGGTAGATGCGCCAGCGCCGTCGGTTCCAGTTGTAAGCCGAGCGCAAGCGACAGGCTAACTCCGAACACCAGCATGTTGCGCTGGTTCCACACGACCCCCGCCAGCATCGAAAGCGCGGCCGAGGCGACCATCCCGAACATCACGATCACCCCGCCGCCCAGCACTTCGATGGGGATCGTGGTGATCACAGCGCCGATCTTGGGCACCAGTCCGCACACGATCAGGAACAGCGCGCCCAAGGTCACGACATGGCGGCTCATCATGCCGGTAATCGCGATCAGGCCGACGTTCTGGCTGAAGGTCGTGTTGGGCAGCGCACCGAAGATCGCCGCAAGCGCCGTGCCCGCCCCATCCGCCGCCACCGCACCCTTGAGCTCGGCATCGGTTGCGGGCCGCCCCGCCGTCCCCTCGCAGATCGCCTCGACATCGCCGATGGATTCGATGGAGGAAACAAACCCCGTCAGCACGAAGCCCAGCACCGCCGAGGCCGAAAGCGCAAAGCCGAAATGGAACGGCTGTGGCACCATCACCAGCGGCGCTGCCCCCACGGCTTCGAACGAAATCCGCCCCATCGCCAGCGCCACCAGATAGCCCGCAAGCAGCCCCAGCAGCACCGATGCCGTCGACCACAGCCCGCGCGCGAAGAACTTGAGGCCGAGTGTCGCAAAAACGACAACGCCCGCCAGCAGCCAGCTGCTCCCGGCGCCAAACGCCGGTGTGCCCACTGCCGGCACGCCGCCCGCCGAATACTGCACCCCGATCCGCATCAGCGAGAGCCCGATCATCAGCACCACCAGCCCCGTGATCAGCGGCGGAAGCGCAAACCGCACGCGGCCCACGAACACGCTCAGGGCCCCATGCACCAGCCCGCCGATCAGCGCCGCCGTGGTCAACTCCGCCATCGCGCCCACGCCGCGGCCCGCCACGATCGGAATCATCACCGGGATGAACGCAAAGCTCGTCCCCTGCACCAGCGGCAGCCGCGCGCCCACCGGGCCAAAGCCGACAGTCTGCATCAGGGTCGCGATCCCGGCGAACAACATGGCCATCTGGATCATGTAGATCAGCTGCGAGGGGTCCACCGAACCGAACCCGAAGCCCGCCGCCCCCGCGACAATGATCGGCGGCGTCAGGTTCGAAACAAACATCGCCAGAACGTGCTGGATGCCCAGGGGAAGCGCGAGGGCCATGCCGGGAAAGAAATCCGGATCACGGGCCTGCGCGCGGCTGACCGAGTTGGGCAATCTTCCAGCAGAGGGAGGCACGGCGGGCAGTCTCCTAGCCGGTGGCGATAAGCCGGTCGAGCGAACGGCGGGCTGCCGCCAGGATGTGCGCGCGGGGCGTGCGGACGAGGTCGCCGCCGCGCACGACCGCGCGGCCTTCCACAAACAGGTCCCGCACACCGGAAGGCGGCGCGAGGATGAGCCCGGCGACCAGATCCCACGCCCCGGTCGAGGCTACCTCGGCCATGTCCCACACCGCCACATCGCCGCGCATGCCCGGTTTCAGCTGGCCCAGATCAGGCCGCCCGAGTACCGCCGCGCCGCCGCGTGTCGCCAGCTTCAGCGCCTCGCGTGCGGCGAATGCTGTCGCGCCGTGCGTCACCCGCTGGAGCAGCATGGCCTGCCGCGTCTCGCCCAGCAGGTTCGCCGTGTCATTCGAGGCCGAGCCATCGACTCCCAGCCCCACCGGCACCCCGGCATCGACCATCGCCCGCACCGGCGCGACGCCCGAGCCCAGCCTGCAGTTCGAGCCCGGACAATGCGCCACCCCGGTCCGTGTGCGCGCAAAGAGGTCGATCTCTTTCGCATCGAGCTGCACGCAGTGCGCATGCCATACGTCAGGCCCGGTCCAGCCGAGTTCCTCGGCATATTGCCCCGGCCGGCAGCCGAACCGCTCGAGACTGAACGCCACATCGTCGGCATCTTCGGCCAGATGAGTGTGCAGCATCACGCCCTTGTCGCGTGCCAAGAGCGCCGCATCGCGCATCAGCTCGCGGCTCACCGAAAAGGGCGAACACGGCGCCACGCCCACACGCACCATCGCGCCGTCCGAAGCATCGTGGAACCGGTCGATCACGCGGATGCAGTCCGCCAGAATCGCATCTTCGCGCTCGACAAGACTGTCCGGCGGCAGGCCACCGGCGCTTTCCCCCACGCTCATGCTGCCGCGCGTCGCATGGAAGCGCACGCCGATCCCGGCGGCGGCATGGATCGTATCGTCCAGCGTCACGCCATTGGGAAACAGGTACAGATGATCCGAGCTGAGCGAGCAACCCGAAAGCGCCAGCTCCGCCAGCCCCAGCTGCGTCGCGGCATACACGTCGTCCGGCGTATAGCGCGCCCAGATCGGGTAGAGCCGCTTGAGCCAGCCGAACAACGAAGCCTCGGTTGCGCCCGGCACCGCGCGGGTCAGCGTCTGGTAGAGATGGTGGTGGGTGTTGATCAGCCCCGGCGTCACCACGCAGCCCGCCGCCTCGATAATCTCGTCGGCATGCCCGGCCAACGGCGCCAGTTCGGCGGTCGTTCCCACCGCGAGGATAACACCATCGCGCATGGCCACCGCGCCGCCCGCAATCTCGCTCCCCGCGTCATCCATCGCCGCCACCACGGCCGCATTGCGGATCAGCGTCAGGGTCATGAGCTTCCGCTCATTTCGGCGGGCTCTTTTCATAGCGGTCCCAGTGGCCCACGATCTCGTCGACCACCTTGCCGCCCACTATGTACAAGCTCTCCAGCGCCGCAGTCATCCCGGCATAGCCCTGGTTCTCGCTGAGGAGATAGGTCGCAGCATCCAGGCCCGGCGGCGGCATCGTGAAATTGCTGCCTGCGCGCAGCACCAGCACGCGGTCCCGGTCCGCCCGGCCGACCTTGGTGAGATATTCGATAGACTGGAACGTGCCCGTTTCCTCCATCGCGGAAGTGACGAATTCGCCCTTCCCTCGCGTCCAGAATTTCGTCCAGTCATTGGCCCACAGCGTCATCTTCGCGCCGTGCCAGAACGTCATCGCCGCAAGGTTATCGCCCTTCAGCACGAACGGCGGCTTCTGCGCATTGGGATAGCCCTTGAACGCCTTGCGGGCCTCGGCAATCCGGGCATCATCGGGCAGCGCCGTGTCTTTCGTAAGCGCATAAGCCCAGTCCTGCAGCGCGGGATTAAGCTCGAACATCTCGCCGTTCACCGGATCGAGCGGGGCCTTGTCCATCGGCCCCTTGCTGTGGAGCGCAAAGTAGCCGCTCGACCAGCCCTTCGGAATTTCGCGCGCATCGATCTCGTGCGCGATATCGCCGTCGATCAGATAGCGCGCCCAGGCGGCCGAACCGACCGAGGCATCCTCCGGATCGATCCCGGCGATCCCCGCCACCAGCCAATAGGCCTTGGACAGATCAAGCCGATCATCCAGCCCCAGCGCCAGTGCCGCCGTGGCCGATTTGATCGAACCCATGCCGGTTACGATGGCCAGCACGCCGGTTTCGGGATCATAGGCGAGATCGTGCCACCCTTGCGGGAACGGCAGCGTTTCGGTGAGGTTGCGGCGCTCTTTCCAGAGCTGGAACTCGCCCGGCTTGTCGCCGCTATCCGCGCCGATCTCGAACATGGTGACGACCACCACCCGCACCGGCAGTTTGACCGCGCAGGGCCGCGCCGGGGCGCAGGCCTTGACCGCAGCCAGCGTCGCGGCATCGGCCACTGGCGCGGCAGAAACAGCGGCCGGTGCCAGCAAGGCGGCGGCAAGAAACGCAAGTCGCGCGAGCAAGCGCATGGGTTTGATCACCCTGAAATCATTTCAGAAAAGTTGCGAGGGACGGCACTGCCGCCCCTCGCCCATGGGCTCGTCAGAACTTGTAGACGACCGAAGCCTGCCAGTTGCGCGGACGCTCGGGCAGTGCAATCGTCGCGCCGAACAGTTCGGTAAAGTTGGCGCGGAAGTAGGAGGCGTTGGTCGCGTTCTTCACCACCGCGCGGAACAGCCACGGACCGGTGGTGAACGAAGCGCTCACGTCAACCAGCGTGTAGGCCGGCAGCCGGACCGTCTGCGACTGACCCGAGAACACCGACGGCACGTGCGAAATGCTGCCCGCGAAGGCCAGACCATTGTCGAACGAGTAGGTCGCGGTTGCCGAGTACAGATCTTCTGGAATGCCCGCGCGGCGCGAGGCATTGCGGTTGGGGATCGGCACGAGACCGATCGGCTGGCCGCCAAGGTACAGCGCCGGGTTCAGGCCCTTCAGATCCTCGATGCCGAAGAAGCTGAACAGCACGCCGTCGCCGATCGCGGTCAGGTTCTCGACCTTGGTCTTGGTGTAGTTGGCCGAAAGCAGGAAGTGCTTGTCGACCGACCAGCGCAGTTCGGCTTCGATACCCTTGGTCTGCACCGCCTGGTTGGTCACGATCGCCTGCGAATTGCGATCCGTGCGGGTCTGCTTGTAGACCGAGACCGCCGCATAGAGCCGGCTGTTCAGGAAGCTGCCCTTGATGCCGCCTTCATAAAGCTTCGAGGCGCTGATGAACGCGCCCGAAAGTGCGTCAGCCGTCGTAATTTCCGCGCCCTGCCCGGCGATGATCGTCGATTGGCGCGAAATGGTGACATAGGGGATCAGCCCGAGGGGCAACTTGTAATTGGCGCTGGCCGACCACGACCAGCCACCCTTCGAGTTCTTCGCCGAGCCGGCACTGGTGGGATCCTCCAGCTTCGAAGCCAGATCGGCCGTCGTCACCTTGACGTGATCGTAACGGGCACCCAGCGTGAGATCGAGGCCGAAGTTGAAATCGAGGTTGGCCAGACCGGCAAAGCCGAGGTCGGTGTAGTGACCGACGTTGTAGCTGGTATAGTTGCAGTCGCATTCGGTCGAAAGCAGACGATCCGAAAGCGCGTTATACCCCACGGTCAGGTCGACGCGGTTGAAGTACTCATAGTTGAAGTCGTCGCCATGGCGGAAGTTCGTGTAACGGATCGACGGCGAGACTTCGAGCGAGAACTTGCCGATATCGGTCTTGAACACCTTCGAGACGACGATACGGTCTTCGATCACGTACGACTTGTGGAACTGCGAGAAGCCGTACTGGTTCTCGTTCTCGTTCCTGTAGCCATCGTAGAACAGCTGGTTCTTGATCTCGAGGTCGTTGCCGGCATCGAAGGCGAGATCAAGATAGGCCGTATTGGCCACGTTGTTCAGCTTGTCATCTTTCGCGGTCAGCGTGTTGCGCCGGTCCAGCTTGGCCGTGCCCACGCCGGTCAGGCCGGAATCGGGATACAGCGTGGCAAGGCACGCATTGTTCAGGCCGCCAAACGGGTTGGCAAACGGCGGGCTGGAGCAGAACGCGCTGCCGAACGGATTGAGCCCGAAACCGCCGTTGGCGACCTTGGCTTCGGCATGGGAAATCTGGCCGTCACCGTTGGTGTCCAGCGGCTTGGCCGCGCCGGTGATGTAATTGCCGTTGTCGACGAGGTCCTGCGTCAGGCGGTTCCAGCCGCCGTTCTGCTGGCCTTTGAAGTTGTGGTGCATGCCGCCGAACTCGAGCCGCAGGTTGGGCGCAAGGTCGGTATCGAAGGCGGCCTGCAGGATCGTCTGCCGGGTCGACATGTTGCGGTAGTAGCTGCCCGAATCCTCAACCTGGCCATAGAGGCTGTAGCCGAATTCCTGGCTGCCGATCTTGCCCGGACCGCGCACCTGCGCGCTCAGCACGTTGCGCGCCCAGCTGCCGCCCGTGTACGAAAGCTGCCCTTCGGGATTGTCGAGGAACTTGCCGCCCGCCGCGCGCGAGGTCAGCGGCACGAAGTTCATGTAGCCGCCGGTCTTCGACGGGCCATAGATCGGCGAGGCGGGGCCGCGCACGATGTCGATGCGGTCCGAAGCGCCGATCGGGGTCGGGTAGTTGCCCGGGTTGTCGAGGCGGCGGATCCCGCGGAAATAGACTTCGCCGGGGGTGCCGCGAATGTCGAGAGCGCCGCCGACGCCGAAGAACGAGTTGGTGAACACGCCCGGCGATTGCGACACGAGATCATAGATCTCGGTGATGCCGAAACGCTCGATCTGCTCCTTGGAGACGGTCGAGGCCGAACGCGGGGTTTCAACCAGGTTCTTGTCGAAGCCGAAGATCGAGCCGACGTCCTTCACCGGCAGCGCGTTCAGCGAGCCTACGACGACGATTTCTTCCTTGGCGGGCGGCTCATCGGCGGGGGCTTCCTGCGCGAAGGCGGGCGCGGTCAGCGCGGTGCAACCAAGAAGCGCAACAAGACCTTTCACAAGGCTGCGCGGCGCAAAAACTTGCGCGGAACTATTCGGGTAGAGCATTGAGAAACCCCCTGGGACGCAAAAGGCGCACCGCCCTCACTCGCCGTGAAGGCCGCAATGCGCGTGGTTGAAACCGCGCCTCTCCCGCAAACCCTCGGGTATCTTCCCTGCCGCCATGCCGCTCTTCGCAGCATCCCCGTGGCTGGGTGCACCCGTTTTTTATAATGCCACTGACTTGGCAAATCGTATTACGCTCTTAAGGCACCTTTCCGGCCCGCGCCAGACGTGCGCCCTCGTATGCTGCAAATTGGTGTTCAAGATCTGCCTGTAGCCGCGCCTTCTCGTTGCCCGCCAGATACTTGCGGCAAGAAGGTGTGGCAAAATCAGCACAGGCCGCCACCGGCACCAGCGCGACCGGATCGCTCCACAGCGGCCCGCCGGGCACGAAGGAATAAGCAAGGCCCGCCCGCGCGATCTGCTTGAGCTCAGGATAAGTCAGCCCCTGCTCGCGCACGGCACGGACATATTCATTCGTCATGTCGGAGCGCAGCACACCCTCGTCATCGGTCGAGAGCACCACCGGCACGCCGTGCGCACGATAGAGCCGCAAGGGATGGTCCGCGCCCTTGACGCCAAGGATCACAGCGTTGCTGGTGAGGTTGATCTCGACCGCAATCCCCTCACGCGCCATGCGGGCCATGGTATCCTCGGCCTGATCCTCGAAAGCGATCCCGGTGCCATGCCCGATCCGCTTCGCGCCAACCGCCACGGCCTGCGCAATATGGTCCTTGAGGTCCGCTGGCGGCACCTGCCCAAGCGTTACCTCGCCGGCATGCAGTGTCAGCTTAACGCGCGGATATTTCGCGGCGAGGAAGCGGATCATCGCCATGTGCAGGCCGTAATCGCGGCGCGCCAGCCAGGCATCCTCGGGCATCACGATATTGACGCCAACGAAGCGCGGATCCGCATCCGCCATCATGAAACCGAGGATCAGCGAGCGGTAAACCTGCCGCGGCGGCAGCGCGCGCAGCGCCTGGAACAGGTAGTGCACCGCCACCTTGCAGGCGGGCTCGGCCGCCGCCGTGCCGCAGGACATGGCCTTGGCCGAAGCCGCCTCGTCCGCATCGAGTTCGGCCCGCGCGCGGGGCACCAGCGGCGCAAAATCCTTTGCCTCGCTTGCGTAGACGGCAGCAAGGTCCGCTGCGGCGATGGGCGCATCGCCCGCTGCGCGCACCACCGAAACGAGGGTGTTCGTGTTGTGATCAAGCTCGAGATAGGAAACATGGTCCCCCGCCGCGATGCGCCGCGTCGCGGTGAGCATCTTCGCGGTCTCGCCGCCCATTTTCCCGAAGCGGTCGAACGAGCGGAAGAACTGGGTATGGCCGGAAACGTCGTTCTGCCCCACCCCGCGCTGGAAACCGCGCGTCGACATCGCGTCGATCAGCCGGTCCATGCCGAATTCGTTGGTCGCCGCGAACCGATCGATCGCGCGCTCCGCCGGGCACGGTGGCGGCTCAACGCTCAGCCCCGCCTCGTCGACACAGAAGCCCTTGGCTCCGGCCCAACTCAGGAAATCCTCGGCATAGATCGCGCCGGCAAGGTGGTTGTGAAGGTCCCCGCCCTTGGGCATGCCGCGCAGCAGCACGCGCAGCGCCGGCGGGCTCTCACGCGCCTCCTCGATCAACTTGGCAACCGCGGCCTCGCGCGCGGGATCGTTCAAAACGGGCTCGGCGATCACCGGAGCGGCGGAAGCGGCGAGCAGCGCCGCGCCCAGCGCGCGCCGTGCCATCATCCAACTGCCCCCTGCCCTGCGACCCAAGTTTCGATCCCGTTTGTTGCGTTGCGGCGTGATTATGGCCTTGACCTGTTTCGCGCAAATGCAATGAATCGCGCAAGGTGTTGCGAAAATTAGGTAGGGTAAAAATCGGTGCCGGCATTCTCCCGCTTCCTGCGCTATTTCCTCGCCGTCGGCCGCCTCGGCTCGATCCGCAAGGCGGCGGACGAGCTCAATGTGTCGGCCTCGGCGATCGACCGCCAGATCCTCAATGTCGAGGCCGAAATCGGCATGCCGCTGTTCGAGCGCCTGCCGACCGGCCTGCGCCTCACCGCTGCCGGCGAGATTTTCATGGCGGCGGGCGGGCGCTGGCAGAAGAGCCTTGCCGAAGTGCGCGCGCAGATCGAGGACTTGCGCGGGCTGAAGCGCGGCCATGTCGAAATCGCGATCATCGATGCGCTGGCCAAGGGCGTGATCCCCGCCGCGATCCAGTCGCTCCAGAGCCGCTATCCCGGCATCACCATCGAAGTGAAAGTCGCCGCGAACGATTCTGTGCGGCGGATGATCGCCTCCGGAGAAGTTGATTTCGGCGTGTTCTTCGGCCCCGAATCCTACCGCGACATCACCGTGCGCGCCTTCGTCGACGTGCACCTCGGTTTCATCACCCCCGCCGGCCACCCCTTCGGCGAACAGGCCGAGGCGCGCTTTTCATCCTGCGTCGGCTCGCCCGTCGTCGTGCCCTCCAGCCCGCTTGCGGTCCACCAGCAGATCGCCGTGCTCGAGGGCACCACGCGCATCACGCTCGACCGGAAGGCGACAAGCAACAACATCCAGATGATCACCAGCCTCGTGCTGCAGGGCATCGGCATCGGCATCCTCACCTCGCTCGATGTGGTGACGGAGGTGCGCGAGGGCCTCCTCTCGTTCACCCGCATTTCCGATCCCGTGCTGCGCCCGATGACCCTCGCGCTGTGCACTGCCGCCGCCCGCCCGCCGAGCTATGCCGCAGATATCGTGCTAGGCGAGATCCAGACCGCGTTTGCCGAACTCGCTTGGCCGCCGGCGGGCACCGCGCGCAATTCCGGTTGAAAAGGTGCCCTTGCCGCAATTGCCCCGCGCGGCGGGAATCGGTAACCGCTCTCCTTTGCTGCCCGACAAACGGACCCCAACGGACATGACCGAAGCTGCCGCTCCCGTGCTGAACTACATCCCCTACGAGGATTTCCTGCGCAGCGTTCGCAGCCTGTCGCGGCTGCTGGCAGCCGATAGCTGGAAGCCCGACTTCATCATCGGCATCGGCAGAGGCGGCCTCGTCCCTGCGGTCTACATCAGCCACGAGTTGCAAGTGCCGATGCTCTCGATCGATCATTCCTCGAAAGTCCCGGGCTTTGCCGACGAACTGCTCGGCAAGGTGGCGGACAAGTCCACCACCGGCACGCGCCTGCTCTTCGTGGACGATATCAACGACAGCGGCGGCACGATTGCCTACATCCGGGGCCTGCTTTCGGAAAACGGCTGCAACCCCGATAACCTGCGCTTCGCGGTGCTCAAGGACAATTGCCGCTCCAAGGCCCGCGTTGATTACACCGCCGAAGTGATCGACCGCGCCGAGGACAAGCGCTGGTTCGTCTTCCCGTGGGAAGCGGTGATGACCGCCGAAACGCTGGCGGAAGAAGCCCAGGCCGTGCCGGAGCGGCTCGGCTGAAATCGCTCCACAGAACTCAAGCAAAACCGCTCATGCTGAGCTTGTCGAAGCATCGCACTCGGCCGTAGTGCCAGCACCCTTCGACAAGCTCAGGGTGAGCGGAGTGGGGCTGTGCCTGGCTTGGCAGCTTCAGCCCAGCTTGAACCCGTTCATCACCAGCCAGGTCAACGCGCCGACCCCGGCAATCCCAACCAGTGCCATGACCGGCGACCACTTCACATCCTCGACCGCTTCGCCCTTGGCCCGGTCCCGCCGCCCGGTGATCATCGGCCCGATCAGGTTGTGCGCATTGAGCACCTGATAGTAGCCGATAGCGAGGATGTGCAGGCCAATCACCGCTAGCGCCGCCTTGAACACGGCTTCGTGCCATTCGGAGGCCGTGCGGCCTGCATCAAAGCTCACCCAGTCCGCCAGCGGCCCGGATTCGATCCCGTCGATATCGACCGCGAAAAGCCCCGCCACTGTGATCGTCAGGATCACCGCCAGCAGCACGGCCACGCTCCAGCCGCCCAAGGGATTGTGCCCGTCGGAAGGCGTCTCGCCGTCGTGCGTCCTCAGATAGGCGGCAATCGCGCCAGGCCCTTTCAGGAACTGCGCAAAGCGCGCCGTGCGCGATCCGGCAAAGCCCCAGAACACGCGGAACACCACCAGCGCGAAGATGGCGTAGCCCGCCTGCCGGTGGCGCTCCATGTCGTGGTTCTCACCGCTCCACCAGGCAATGCCGAACAGCGCGATCAGGCTCCAGTGGAAGACCCGCACAAACGGGTCCCACACCTTCACGGTTTCGTCTTCAGTGCTCATCCCCAATGGCCTCTTCGCCTCAGTCCTCGGCGCGGAACTGCTTGTGGCAGGCTGCGCACGTGCCGCCAACGGCCTTGAACTGCGCCAGCACCGCCGCAGTGTCGCCCGATCCGGCAATCCCGACCAGCTTGTCTGCCTCGGCCACCAGCTTGGCAGAGGCGGCATCGAAGGCGCCCTTTTGCGTCCAGATCGCCGGCAGCGCATCGGTCTTCACGCCCGAGGACGGCCCGGTCCCCGGCGTGAACAGCACCCATTGCGTCCGCGCCGTGGCCGCCAGCGTGCGCGCGGCGGCGAGCAGCTTGGCCTTGTCCGCCCCGCCGCCCAGCTCATCCTTCAGCGCCTTCATCGCGCCGCCCATCTTCTTGAAGTTGGCTTGCCGCGCGGCAATGGTCTCGGCAGGCGAGGCAGCGATGGAGGCGGCCCCGCCAGCCACCAGGGCGGTGAGTGCGGCGGCGATCAGGAACGGTCTTGCTCGGGTCATCGGCAGTGGTCCTTCTGCAGAGAAAATCAGTGGGGCAACTTATTGCGACTGGGCCAAGACAGCCGCCTTGTCCGGATAGACTTCATGAAACGCGGCCTGCACCGTGGCAAGCCCATCGGTGAGCACTTGCAGCGCGGTCTTGCCCTTGGCGTTGGGAAGGTCCGCCCGCGCGCCTTTCGCCGCCAACACGCGCAGCATCGCCGGAAGCGTGGGGAAGAACGGTCCGCCTGCCAGCATATGGAGCGCGGTTGTCTTGTCCTTGTCCATCACGTTGGCATCCCCTGCCAGCTCGATCGCCAGCGTCAGTGCGGTCGGATCGCGCCCCTGCGCCGCTGCCAGCACGAGGTTGACCCCGGCGCCATCGACGAAATGCTCGTTCGCGCCCGCCCGCACCAACTGCCACATCACATCCGCCTGTCCCGCCTTGGCCGCGGCCATCAGCGCGGTTGTCGGCTGCACCGGCGGGGGCGGCATGCCGAAATTGGCCTCGGTCACCCAGGTGATCTTCGACGGGCCGGACAGCGCATCAGGCTCGGCCCCGCGCTCGAGCAGCGCCGCCACCAGCGAAGCTTGCCCCGCTGCCGCCGCCACATGAAGCGGCCGCCGCCCCTCGCGGTCAAGCTCGGACACATCGCCGCCGCCCAGCCGCACCAGCTCCTCCGCCGCCGCCCAGTTCTTCTGGTAGAGCGCCATCTGCAGCGCGCTGGTGTTCTCCGGCCCGCGATGCATCACATCCGCCCCAGCCGCGATCAGCGCGGACGCCAGATTGGCCTTCCCGCTCGCCAAGGCAAAGAACAGAGGGGTGAAGCCGTTCGGCGTTTCCCGGTTCACTTGGGCGCCCGCCGCAAGCAGCGCCGAAACCGCATCGAGCCGCCCTGCGGAAGCCGCCCACATCAGCGGCGTCTGCCCACGCATATCCGCGCTTTCAGCCGCCGCGCCGCGCGCCAGCAGCGCCCGCACACCTTCCGCATCGGAAAACCGCGCGCACATCGCCAGCGGCGTCACCGCGTCCGCATTGGATTGATCGACCGGCGCGCCCGCCGCCACCAGCGCCGCCACGATTGCGCCATTGCCGCGCTCACAGGCGAGCAGCAGCGGCGTCACGCCCAGCGCATCGGCGCGATCGGTCTTTGCCCCGGCCTTGAGCAGCGCATCGACCAGCGCCGGATCCTGCGTCTCGACCGCGCGCGCCAGCGGCGTCTCGCCATATTCAAGCGCGGCATTGGCATCCGCCCCATGCGCCAGCGCCGCCGCCAGCGCCGCGGGATCATCATCCGCAATCGCGCGGGCGATATCGTCCGCTCCATGCGCGATGGCGGGCAGCGGCGTCATCGCCAGCAGGAACGCCGCCAGCCTACGCACGCGTCAGCCCCGCCAGCGGCCCGCTGCTGTCGCCAAACTTCGCGGCTGGTACATCGAGCAACTGGAGCCCGGTCAGCAGCAGGTTCGACATCGACGTCCCCTTGCCCAAGGCGAGATGCTGCCCACCCTGCACCAGCCCGCCCGCCACGATCACCGGCAGGTCCATGAAGTCATGATCGTTGGAATCGCCGAACGCCGAGCCCCGGATTACAAGCGTGGTTTCGAGCAGCGATCCCGCCCCGTCGCGCGTCTCCTTCAGCCGCTTCAGCGCATAGGCGAAGAATTCCATGTGATAGCGATTGATCACCGCGAGCTTGGCCATCTTGTCGGCGTTCTTGCCATGGTGGCTCAGCATATGGTGCGAATCCGGTACGCCGATTTCAGGATAGGTCCGGTTCGAAATCTCGCGCCCCAGCATGAAGGTGCAGACGCGCGTGAGGTCTGCCTGCATGGCGAGCACCTGCAGATCAATCATCAGCCGGACATGCTCGGCAAAGTCTGCCGGGATGCCCGCCGGCTCGGCAAAGCTTCCCGCCTCAGCCTGCGGGCCATTCGCGGCGCGCTGGATACGCTTCTCGATGCTGCGTGTCGCATCGAGATATTCATCGAGCTTGCGCTTGTCCTCCGCACCCAGCGCCTGCGAAAGCCGCGCCGCATCCTCGCGCACATAGTCGAGGATCGAGGCCTGCCGCCGCGCCTGCGCCAGCCTGCTCGCGGGATCGAGAGCCTCGCCATCGCCGAAAAGGCGTTCGAACACGTCGCGCGGATTGGCCATGACTGGCAGCGGCACCGTGGGCGTCAGCCACGAAATGCCGTTGGTATAGGCACAGGAATAGTTGATGTCGCAGCTGCCCAGCAGGCTCGCCTGATCGATCCCGAGTTCAAGGCTGGGGATCGTGGTCGTCTCGCCCAGATGCGCCGCGAAGACCTGATCCATCGAAACGCCGCAGCGAATGTCCGGCCCCTCGGTCTGCCGCGCATGGGCACCGGTCAGGAACGCTGGGCACGAACGGCCATGTCCCGCCGGTCGGTCCCCGAATGCCGCCGCCTGCGGATGGCCCAACCCGCTCACCACCACCACGTCGCTGCGGAAGGGCTCCAGCGGCGCGAGCGTGGGCGGCAAGGCATAGTCCGCACCCGTCGCCACCGGGCGATAGGCGTCCATCGTCATGCCGTTGGGCGTGTAGAACACCGAAAGCCGCTTGGGCCGAGCCGCCGCCTCCGCCGCACGGGCAGACGGGATCATCGCTTCGAGGAACGGCAGCGCCAGCGTGGTGCCAAGCCCGCGCAGCACGGTACGGCGGCTGAGGCTCGCGCGTTTGATGATCATCGATGCGGTCTCCATCCGCTCGCGGCGAGCGCCACGTTGGTCGGCTGCGTCGGAACCCGCCGCAAGGTAAAGCCGGGGCTCATCACGATGCCCTTGATGATCGTCTGCACCCGCCAGTCATCCTTGGCCGCGTCGCGCGCGATGGCCCGCACCGCCGGCATGTCCTGCGGCCCCAGACCCCGCCCCAGGGCATAGGTCATGAGCCGCTCGGTGAACGCCCGCGCAAATTCCTCGCGCCGATCCAGCAGAATCTGCTGCAAGCCGCTGAAACCCTTGAACGCCGTCCCGTCTGCCAGCACCGCGCCCGCATCGATCACTTGCCCCGCATCCTGCGCGCGCCATGCACCCACTGCGTCGAAGTTCTCCAATGCAAAGCCCAGCGGGTCCATCCGCTGGTGGCACGATGCGCAGGCCGGATTGGCGCGGTGCAGCTCCAGCTGCTCGCGCGCGGTCAGCTTCTTGCCGTCGTGCTCGGCCTTTAGCGCCGGCACATCCGCCGGCGGCGGCGGCGGCGGTGAGGCGAGCATGTTGTCGAGGATCCACTTGCCGCGCTTCACCACCGAGGTGCGGTTGCCATAGCTCGTCACGGTCAGGATGCTCGCCTGCCCCAGCAGCCCGCCGCGCGGCAGGTCCGCCCCCAGCGCGACCTTGCGGAACGCCGGACCGCGCACCCCCTCGATCCCGTAATGCCGCGCCAGCCGCTCGTTGAGGAACGTGTAGTCCGCGCGGATGAAGTCCGTCACCGGCCGGTTCGCGGAAAGCACATGGCCGAAGAACATCCGCGTCTCGGTCGCCATCGCGGCGCGCAGCGGCACGTCGAACTGCGGGAATTCGGTGATATCAGGCCGCTGCTGATCCAGATTGCGCAAGTAGAGCCACTGCCCGGCGAAATTCTCTGTCAGCGCCTCGCCGCGCTGGTCCGCCAGCATCCGCGCGGTCTCGGCGCTGAGCACGGCAGGCTGGTGCAGTTTGCCCTGCCCCGCCAGCGCGAGCAACCGCTCGTCCGGAATCGAGCTCCACAGGAACAGCGAAAGCCGGGTCGCCAGATCGTAGTCGGAAACCGGGATAACGCTGCCAGCCTTGCCGGCCGGAGGCGGCGTCTCCACCGCGAAGAGGAAGCGCGGCGAAACCAGCAGCGCCTCGATGCCCGCCTCGACACCGTTTTCGAAACCGCCCGCCGCACGCTCGCCTTCGTAGATCTTCAGGAGTGGTGCCAGCTCTGCCGCGCTCACCGGCCCGCGCCACGCGCGCTTTGCCAAGCCGCCAAGGATACGACGCGCGCAAGATGCCTCTTCCACCGCCCGCTTTGGCTGGCAGACAAACACCGCCTTGCGGCTGGGCAGATCGGCATTGCCCGCCGCATCGAACGGCCCCGCCACATCCAGTTGCAGCACGTCGCGCGGAAAATTGGCTTGCGAATAGCGCGGGTGCACCCGAAACGAAGGCACCGTCATCGTACCCGCGCGCTGGCCGTCCACCCATACATCGAGCGGCAGATCGACCGGCTTGTCCACCGGCAGCGGCACATAGTCGGTCGAGTTGCGCAGCACCTGCACCGCCTCGTTCGGCCAGGTCTGCCGCCGGAACGAAACCGCGATCCGGTGCGCGCCCGCCTTCATCGGCACGCGCAGCGCAAAGCGGTCTTCCGGCAGCCGGTCGCTTTCGTTGTTGGTGTTCGAATTGAGCCAGACGGCAATGTCATAAGCCCCGTCCCAGCGCGCCGTGTAGCGCACTGCGGTCCCCCCGCGCGATCCCAGCGGAAGGTCCGCCCCGGCGCGCTCGTTGAAGGCGGGGATGCCGGAATTCATCACCGAGCCATCCTTGGCGACCTGCCATGTCGTCACGAAATCGCGCTTGGGCACCAGCCCCGTCGCCAGCCGCGCCGCCTTGCCCGCGACTGCGACATAGCGCTCCATCAAGGTGGGCGAGACGCTGAGCACATCGGCGATGTTGTCGAAGCCGAAGCCCGAATTGTCGGGCGGCAGCGCGGCGGCGAAATCGCCCTCCACGCCCAGCAGATCGCGCACCGCATTGGCATATTCACGCCGGTTGAGCCGCCGCACCGGGGCCGCGCCCGGATCGGGATGCGCCGCGACGTATTGCGCGCGGCCTTCATCCAGCCACGATACGAAGTCCGCCCGCATCGCCGGATCGGGCTGCTTCTTGCTATGTGGCGGCATCTCGCCCGCCGCCACGCGCCGCAGGATCTTCTCCCACGCCTCGGCATTGCGGCCCGCCGCGATGTCGCTCGCCTTGAGGTCGGCAACCGAAAGACCTGCGACGTGATCGAAATCGTTGTGGCAGCGCGAGCAGTAGTCCTCGAGCATCGGCTCAATCAGCGCGGCGCGCCGCTCGTCCAGCGATGGCGCAGGCGCGGCAGTCTCGTCCGCCGCGGCATAGAGGCACGAGCCCGAGACCAGCGCGCTCAGCGCCAGCAGGCCCCGCCCGAAAGAAATCCGCCGCAAAGCCTCGACCAAATGCCTGCCCCTGAACCTGCGCGATACCATCTGTTTACATCAGCATGACAGCAAGGCCACTGCCCTATCTACCGCAGTGCAGCACGTCCATTGCCATAAACCGGACAGAGGGTAGCGATAATTCGGGTGGGGGTGGGAACTGCCCGCTGCTCCAAACCATTTTCCTACACACCTTTTTGCCGCTATCTGGCCCGGCGTCCCCATCCCCCCTGAAAGGACGCAGCCACCATGACCACCCGGCCCCTTACCGCCGTTTCCCGCCGCTATGTGGCGCTCGCCCGCCCGACCTTCCTCTATGTGATGTACGCGATGATCCTCTGGGCGATCCCGCTCGGCCTGCTCGGCGCCGTGCGCCCGGCCTCTGCCCGCGCGATGACCGAGGCGATGACCGCCTACTTCGCCGGCCTGCCCGAGCCGCTCTACGCGCTCTTCGGCGCGGCCTACCTCGGCTACACGGCGGCCCGCCAGTGGGGCAAGGCACGCGGCACGGATCAGTAGGCAGTAAACTTGCAGACTGCGCCATCGAGGCGCCCAAATGGCGAACATATCGGGCCAAGGCGTCCGCCTGAAAGGCTGGTTGCCTTTCCAAGGGCGCGTTGGTTCGAGATGGAAGCCATTTGGGCGTCCCGCAGGGATTGGACCAAAACGGCCCATTGCTGCGTCGGCAGGCCTTGAGATATCGACATATCCCTGCGCCCTGCCTCCTTGCACTGAGCCGTTTTGCCTCCAACCTCGACGGCGCAGTCTGCAAGTTTACTGCCTGAAAGCACCTGCTTGGTTAGTTTCGGGTAATCTTTGCCTGCTATGACGCTTGGCAGCATGGACGCACACCGCTTCTTTCCCACCAATCGGGCACTCGCGCGCCGCCTCGCCCTCGCCGGCGCGGCGGCCGCGCTTTCGCTGCTGCTGGCCGGCTGCGACGTTGACCGCGTGAGCGCGCTCGAGGAGCGGATGACGGCGGTTGAGGCCAAGGCCGATGCGGCGGAAAAGAAGGCCAAGGCTGCCGAATCACTGGCCGCAACCAACCAGCCGCAAGCCATCTCGCAGCCCGACCCTGTCGTGCAAAGCGATGACAATCCGGACGGTGACGACCCCGCCGCGTCCATCGACGATGGCGGCGAACCGGGCGCACCGCCGCCGATGGCGGATAATGGGAAGGGCTGATCGGGCCAGGCGCTGATACGCGCAAGGCTTGCACGGCTGGCTTCACGCTCTATCAGAGCCGCTTGCCTTGCCATTGCCTTCGCCGGAGCCCGCCATGCCAGAGACCGTTTTCGTCCTCAACGGCCCCAATCTCAACCTGCTCGGCACGCGCGAGCCGGAGATCTATGGCTCCGCCACGCTGGACGATATCGCCGGGATGCTCGAAGATCGCGCGCGCGAACTCGGCCTCGAAATCGATCTGCGCCAGTCGAACCATGAAGGCCATCTCGTTGATTGGCTTCATGAAGCGCAGGCCGTCGGTGCCAAGGCCGTGCTGCTCAATGCCGGTGCCTTCACCCACACCAGCGTGGCGCTGCACGATGCGATTCTGGCCATTCGCACCCCGGTGATCGAAGTCCACCTTTCGAACCCGCACACGCGTGAGGCCTTCCGCCACAAGTCCTTTGTCGGCATGGCCGCCAAGGCCACCATCGCGGGCTTCGGGCCGCTGAGCTACCTCCTTGCTCTCGAAGGCGCGCGCCGCCTCTGAAGCTTAGGCCCCAAGGGGCACTCGGGGCTTTTCCACGCCGCCCATTCCGGTTTTTCTTGCCTCGGAGCGGCGCGGCGGGCATGGAACCGCCTTTCGACACGATCACCCGCAAGGACAACAAAATGGGGCATGACCGCGGCGACGAGGGCGCCAAAATGGCAATCGACAGCGCGCTGGTGCGCGAACTGGCCGAACTGCTTTCCGATACCGGCCTGACCGAGATCGAAGTCGAGGACGGCACGCGCAAGATCCGCGTCGCCCGCACGATCACCGCCGCTCCGGTGATGAACTATGCGCCCGCGCCCGCCGCTGCACCGGCCCCCGCGGCGGCTCCGGCGGCAGTTGCCGAAGCACCCGCTGCGGAAACGCACGCCAACGCCCTGCGCTCGCCGATGGTCGGCACGGTCTATCTCACCCCCGAACCCGGCGCCGCGCCGTTCATCACGGTTGGCGCCACGGTCAAGGCCGGTGACACGCTCCTGATCGTTGAGGCGATGAAGGTGATGAACCCCATCACTGCGCCCACTGGCGGCAAGATCACCGCGATCCTGGTCGAAAACGCGCAGCCGGTCGAATTCGACCAGCCGCTCGTCGTCATCGCCTGAGGCCGCGCGCCCCATGGCCATTTCCCGCCTGCTGATCGCCAACCGCGGCGAAATTGCGCTGCGCATCCACCGCGCCGCGCATGAAATGGGGATCGAAACGGTCGCGGTGCATTCCACCGCCGATGCCGATGCCATGCACGTGCGCCTCGCGGACCACGCCGTCTGCATCGGGCCCCCGGCTGCGAAAGACAGCTATCTCAACATGGCCGCGATCATCTCCGCGGCCGAGATCACCCATGCCGATGCGATCCACCCCGGCTACGGCTTCCTCTCGGAGAACGCCCAGTTCGCCGATATCGTTGAAGCCCACGGCATCACCTGGATCGGCCCCAAGCCCGAACATATCCGCACGATGGGCGACAAGATCGAGGCCAAGCGCACCGCCGGCAAGCTCGGTCTGCCGCTGGTTCCGGGCTCGGACGGCGCGGTTTCCGATATCAAGGAAGCCAAGGCCATCGCGGAAGCAGCCGGCTATCCGGTGATCATCAAGGCGGCTTCAGGCGGCGGCGGGCGCGGCATGAAGGTCTGCAACGGCCCCGACGAGCTCGAAACGCTGATCCAGCAGGCCGGCAGCGAAGCCAAGGCCGCGTTCGGCGATGCCACCGTCTATATCGAGAAGTACCTCGGCAACCCGCGCCACATCGAATTCCAGATCTTCGGCGATGGCAACGGCAACGCCATCCACCTCGGCGAACGCGACTGCTCCTTGCAGCGCCGCCACCAGAAGGTACTCGAAGAAGCCCCCTCCCCCGTCATCTCCGCAGCCGAGCGCGACCGCATGGGCGGCATCGTCTCCAAGGCGATGGCCGACATGGGTTATCGCGGTGCGGGCACGATCGAGTTCCTCTGGGAAAACGGCGAGTTCTACTTCATCGAAATGAACACCCGCCTGCAGGTGGAGCATCCCGTCACCGAAGCGATCACCGGCGTCGATCTCGTGCGCGAGCAGATCCGCATCGCCGATGGCAAGCCGCTCTCGGTCAAACAGGAAGACATCGTCTTCAGCGGCCACGCCATCGAGTGCCGCATCAACGCGGAAGACCCGTTCAATTTCACGCCCTCGCCCGGCCTCGTCACCAGCTACCACGCGGCAGGCGGGATGCACGTGCGCGTCGATAGCGGGCTTTACGCCGGCTACCGCATCCCGCCTTACTACGATTCGATGATCGCCAAGCTCATCGTCTATGGCCGCACCCGCGAAGGCTGCATCATGCGCCTGAAGCGCGCGCTGGAAGAAATGGTCATCGGCGGCGTGAAGACCTCGATCCCGCTCCACCAGAAGTTGCTGACCGACCCCAAGGTCCTCGATGGGGACTACTCGATCAAGTATCTGGAGCAGTGGCTTTCCGAGCAGGCGTAACCCTTAAGATCCTCCCCATTTTCACGAAGTGCAAATGGGGAGGTGGCCCGCGAAGCGGGTCGGAGGGGTCATCAACGCTTGCAATAGCGAACAACCGCCTCCGCCACATCCTCCGGCGACCTCAACACATCCGCCGCCGCTATCCGCACCACCTCAATACCCAGCGCCCTGAGTGCTTCATCCCGGCGCTCATCCCGCACCGGCCGGTCGCCCATATCATGCGCAATGCCATCAATCTCGAACGCGACTTTGGCGGCAGCGCAGTAAAAATCCAGCACCCAAGCATCAATCGGATACTGCCGCCGGATTTTCACACCATCCGGCTGAAGCCGCAAATGCCGCCAAAGCAGCGTCTCGGGCAAGCTCAGTTCCGCGCGCAGCTTGCGCGCCAAGGATACATCGCGCGGTTGTTTCGACCTTGGCAATAACCCCTCCGTCATTGGCTGCGCCAATGCCACCTCCCCGTTTGTGCTGCGCAAAAACGGGGAGGACCAGAAGGAGAAAGAGCCGATATGGCAAAATCCTCCCCATTTTTGCCGCAGGCACAAATGGGGAGGTGGCCCGCCGCAGGCGGGTCGGAGGGGTAAATACGCCAGCAAAGAACCCCTCCGTCAGCCCTACGGGCTGCCACCTCCCCGTTTGCACTTCGTGAAAAAAGGTAGGATGTTCTTACGCTTGGGCCACCTTTGCCCCGGCTCCGTCCGTCGAACTCTGCTTCATCACCTGCATCAGCCAGCCGATGTATTCGTTCACATCGCTGGTGACGCGGTCCTTGCCCCAAACACCTCGGAACGAAACGTCAGAACGGACTTTAGTCGCAGCAGCCACTTCGTTTCGCAAGTACTGGCCATACCTCGTCAGGAGTTTCAGGTCACCGCCAGTAAGCGCCTTCTGCGCATTGACAGCGGAACTGACATTCAAGGCTTCGATCACGACAGGGCCGGAATGATACCTGTAGGGCTTTCCCCTGGCCGCGCTGACCTCTTCGATCGCGCGGGCGTACATCTCCTGCGTGGTGCCATTCACTGGCACGCCTTCGCCCGCAAGGAAGGCTTCCATGCCGAGAGCCATTTTCAACTTCATTCGCTCGGACTCATCATCCTGGCGCAGAACCTCTTCGACGGTTTTGGGATGAATCTTGCCATCATCAGATCGATTGTAGGAATCGGCTGCGGCCTGTGCCCAAGCATTCCTATCTTCCAGCTTCAATTCGGCGGTAGCGATTACGCTACCATCGTTAAACCGCATGACGTTGGACGGATAGACGTAGGAGCCGCCCGCAGGTCCGATTGCCGTCATGTCGTGTCCTCAATGCGTGCAGGTCTACGACTTCAGGACGGCTAACCAGGTGAGGAATAAAGGCGCCCGTCAAACCCGCCCCTCGATCGCATCCCAGATCATCCCCGCCGTATCGGTCCCATTGAACCGATCAATCGCCACGATCCCCGTCGGCGATGTCACGTTGATTTCGGTGAGCCACTTGCCGCCAATCACGTCGATGCCGACGAAGATCAGCCCCAGCCGCTTCAGTTCCGGCCCCAGCGCGGCGCAGATTTCCTGCTCTTCCGGGGTCAGCGCGGTCTTCTCGGCATAGCCGCCCACCGCAAGGTTTGAGCGGAACTCACCCTCGCCAGGTTTGCGGTTGATCGCGCCCGCCACTTCGCCATCCACCAGCACGATGCGCTTGTCGCCCTCGGTCACTTCGGGAAGGAAGGCCTGCACCATGTGCGGTTCGGGCCAGGTCTGGTTGAACACTTCGAGCAGCGCGCCGAGGTTCTCGCCCTCTTCCGAAACGCGGAAGATCGCCTTGCCGCCGTTGCCGTGGATCGGCTTGATCACGATGGCGCCGTGGCGCTTCTGGAACGCGCGCACTTCTTCCACCGAACGCGTCACCAGCGTCGGCGGCATGAAGCGCCGGTAGTCGAGCACCATCACCTTCTCGGGCGCATTGCGCACGCTGCGCGGGTTGTTCACCACCAAGGTTTCGCTCTCGATCCGCTCGAGCAGATGCGTCGCGGTGATATAGCCCATGTGGAACGGCGGATCCTGCCGCATCAGCACCACATCGATATCACGCCCCAGATCGAGCCGCCGCGCCTCGCCCGCCTTGTAGTGATCGCCCGCCACGTGCTGCACCGTCACCGGCACCGCGCGCGCCGTCAGCCTGTCATTCTCGTCGAGCGAGAGCGCGCCGACGTCGTAGTGATAGAGCTCATGCCCCCGCGCCTGCGCCGCCAGCATCAGCGCGAACGAGCTGTCGCCGTTGATATTGATCGAATGCAGCGGGTCCATCTGGACGGCAACGCGAAGGGTCATGCGGCTATTCCTGTGCACTGTGTCTCGACTTCGCTCGACACGAACGGATTGGCTTCTCAGTTCCCGTTCGTGTCGAGCGAAGTCGAGACATCGGGACCTAAGGCTGCCAGACGTTGGCCATGTGGCGCGGCCAGTGCCTCGGCGCAAGGAGGATCACGTCGATCCTTATATCGTCGCCCGGCCCAGCAAAGCGCGGCACCAGCGCCTCCGCCGCACGCGCCACGCGCCGCAGCCGCCTTTCATCGATTGCCTGATCCAGCGCAGCCCGGCTGCTGCGCCATTTCACCTCGATGAACGCGACCGTGCGCCCCTTGCGCGCCACAAGGTCGACCTCGCCCGCGCCCACGCGCTGCCGCCTGGCGAGAATGCGCCAGCCGCAGAGCCACAAGTACCACGCTGCAAGGCTCTCCCCGCGCCGCCCACGCCGCTCGGCCTCCTCGCGGCTCACCCCCGCAATTCCAACGCCCGTGCATAGAGCGCCTTGCGGTCCAGCCCATGCGCCTTGGCCACCTGCGCCGCTGCCTTGGAAACCGGCAAGTCCGCCAGCGCCGCCAGCAACAGTGCATCCACATCGGCCTCGCCCGGCTTCTCCGCCGCGCCCGGCGGCCCCGCAAGAAGCACGATCTCGCCCTTCGGCGGATGCGCGGTGTAGTGCGCGGCAAGTTCCGCCGCCGTGCCCGTCCGGCATTCCTCGTGCAGCTTGGTCAGCTCGCGCGCGACCGCGATCTCCCGCCCCGGCAGCACCCGCGCCATCGCGTCCAGCGAGGCAACCAGCCTTGGCCCCGTCTCATAGAACACAAGCGTCGCCGGTACTGCGGCCAGTTCCGCCAGCACATCGCCGCGCGCCTTGTCCTTGCTCGGCAGGAAGCCTGCAAACAGGAAGCGGTCGGTCGGCAGCCCCGCCAGCGTCAGCGCCGCCACCAGCGCGCTCGCACCGGGGATCGTCGTCACCGCAATCCCGCGGATGCGCGCCTCGCGCACCAGCCGGTAGCCGGGATCGGAAATCAGCGGCGTTCCCGCGTCAGAGACCAGCGCCACGGCCCCGCGCGTCATCTCCCCCAGCAGCGCCTCGCGGGCCGCATCGCTCGCGTGATCGTCATAGCGCCGCAGCGGCCGCTTGATTCCAAGATGATGCAAGAGCTTGCCTGTCACCCGCGTATCCTCGCAGGCAACAACGGCGCAGCGTGAAAGTACGTCGATTGCCCGCCGGGTGACGTCACCGAGATTGCCAATCGGGGTCGCGACTATATAGAGACCGGGTTCGAGCAGGGGCGTATCCATACGCAGTCCAATGGACCGGCTACCAGGGAGCGGCAAGCCAATGATGATCGGAAGCGGGCGGACAGCAGGCGGGAACCTGCGGCGCTGGATCATGTGCGGGGCGCTTGCCCTGCTCGCCGGCTGCGCCGTGATCCCCAAACCCGCCGCGCCGCCGCCCCCGCCAAAGCCGGTGGAAGTGACGCCCGATGCCAATGTCCTGCCGACAGACGCCGATCGCCACCGCGTCGCGCTGCTCGTGCCGATGAGCGGCCCTAACGCACCCGTTGGCATGGCCATCGCCAATGCCACCACCATGGCGCTGCTCGATACCAATGCGCAGAACGTGCGCATCACGACCTACGATACCGCGCTGGGCGCCGGGCTTGCCGCCAACAAGGCGATCCTCGATGGCAATCGCCTGATCCTCGGCCCCCTGCTCGCCGATGAAGTCGTCGCGGTCGCCAGTGTTGCGCGGCCCGCCAAGGTGCCGATGATCACCTATTCCAATGATGCGACCGTTGCCGACCGCGATGTCTTCGTGCTCGGCCAGGTGCCCGCACAGGCCATCGCCCGCGTGATCGGCTTCGCGCAGGACAAGGGGCTGAAGTCGGTCGGCGCGATCATTCCCACCGGCGCCTACGGCCAGCGCGTGTCCTCCGCGCTCATGGTCGCCGCACGCTCGCGCGGGCTCACCGTTACCGCGATCGAAAGCTACGACCGCTCCAACACTTCGGTCTCGAGCGCGGTGCGCCGCGTGCTTGCCAAGGGGCCGGTCGATGCCCTCCTGATCGGCGATAGCGGCCGCATCGCGCTGATGGCCGCGCCGGCTGCCAATGGCACGCAGCTTCTCGGCACCGAGCTGTGGAACGGCGATGCCTCGATCGCCAAGAGCCCCTCGATGCGCGGGGCCTGGTTCGCCGCCGTTTCCGACAAGCGCTTCGGCCAGTTTGAGCAGTCCTACCGCACCCGCTTCGGCGCCTCGCCCTCGCGCCTTGCCACGCTGGGCTACGATTCCGTGCTCCTCACGCTCAATGTCGCGCGCGGGTGGAAGCCGGGCACCCTGTTCCCCACCGCCAAGCTCTATACGCGCGATGGCTTCATCGGGCTCGACGGCGTGTTCCGCTTCGAAGCCAATGGCGTCGCCGAACGCGCGATGGAAGTGCGCGAAGTCGGCGCAGGGACTTTCGTGACGGCGAGCCCGGCACCGGCGAAGTTTGCGCCCTGAAGAAGAGTTGGTTCGCGCAGAGGCCGCAGAGACCGCAGAGAAGACTGAACAGGGCGGCGAAGCCGCAGGTGGATATGGTCGCTGGGCACAGCCTTGGCCACAACTCCAGACCTCTTTGCGCTCTCTGCGCCCTCTGCGCGAACCATCTTCATCTTGCGGCGAACGCCCCGCTGTCCGCCCACAAAACCCCGGGATAAGCACCATCCCCCCATTGCCCCCGGATTCCGGCGTGTTCTATAGCCGTTCCCATGGCCGACGACCTGTTTGAAAAGCTGCCGCCGCGCAGCACCGAGGAAAGCTACGACGGCAGCGCCATCGAGGTGCTCGAAGGGCTCGAACCCGTCCGCCGCCGCCCCGGCATGTACATCGGCGGGATCGACGAGCGCGCGCTTCATCACCTCGCCGCCGAAGTGCTCGACAACGCGATGGACGAGGCCGTTGCGGGCCACGCCAACCGCATCGAGGTCACGCTCGAGGAAGGCCCGGACGGCACCGCGGGCAAGATCACCATCACTGACAACGGCCGCGGCATGCCGGTAGACGAGCACCCGAAGTATCCGGGCAAGTCGGCGCTCGAAGTGATCCTCACCATGCTGCATTCGGGCGGGAAGTTCTCCGGCAAGGCCTATGCCACCTCTGGCGGCCTCCACGGCGTCGGCATTTCGGTGGTCAATGCGCTCTCGGTGCTCACCCGCGTCGAAGTGGCGCGGAACAAGGAGCTCTACGCGCAGGAATTCTCGCGCGGGCTGCCCACCACCGCGCTCCAGCGCGTCGGCGCGGCCCCCAATCGGCGCGGCACATCCGTCACCTTCATCCCCGACGGCGAGATCTTCGGATCCGAAGCCCGCTTCAAACCCGCGCGCCTGTTCCGCCTCGTCCGCTCGAAGGCCTATCTCTTCGCCGGCGTAGAAATCCGCTGGAAGTGCGCGCCCACCCTGATCGCTGGGACGGACATTCCCGCCGAAGCCGTTTTCCAGTTCCCCGGCGGCCTTGCCGATCACCTGGCCGAACAAGTCGCGGGCCGCGAATGCGTGACCACGGTGCCGTTCACTGGCAGCCAGGACTTTCCGGCAGGGCCAAACGGCGAGGAAATGGGCCGCGCCGAATGGGCGATCGCCTGGCCGCTGTGGTCCGACGGATCGTACAGCTGGTACTGCAACACCATCCCCACCCCCGATGGCGGCACGCACGAAGCGGGCCTGCGCGCTGCGCTTACCAAGGGCATCCGCGCCTTTGGCGAACTCGTCGGCCAGAAGAAGGCCAAGGACATCGCGCCCGAAGACATGCTCACGGGCAGCGAGATCATGCTCTCGATCTTCATCCGCGATCCCCAGTTCCAGAGCCAGACCAAGGACCGCCTCACCAGCCCCGAAGCCGCACGCATGGTCGAGAGCGCGATGCGCGATCACTTCGACCACTTCCTCACCGACAACATGGAGCGCGGCAAGGCGCTGCTCGGTTCGGTCATGGAACGCATGGACGAACGCCTGCGCCGCAAGGCGGAGCGCGAGGTCAAGCGCAAGACCGCGACCAACGCGCGCAAGCTGCGCCTCCCCGGCAAGCTCACCGATTGCAGCGGCGAAGGCAGCGGTGAGACCGAGCTGTTCATCGTCGAGGGCGATTCGGCCGGCGGCAGCGCGAAGCACGCGCGCGACCGGAAAACGCAGGCGATCCTGCCGATCCGTGGTAAAATCCTCAACGTCGCCAGCGCCAGCGCCGACAAGATTCGCGCCAATGCCGAAATCGCCGACCTCGCGCTCGCCCTGGGCTGCGGCATGCGCAAGGACTGCAACGCAGATGCGCTGCGCTATGACCGGATCATCATCATGACCGACGCCGATGTCGACGGCGCGCATATCGCTACGCTGCTGATGACCTTCTTCTTCCAGGAAATGCCGGAAATCGTCCGGCGCGGGCACCTCTACCTCGCCCAGCCCCCGCTCTACCGCCTCACCAACGGTGCTACCTCGGTCTATGCCAAGGACGAGGCGCACCGGGCCGAGCTGGAGGCCACGAAGTTCAAGGGCAAGAAGGTAGAAGTCGGCCGCTTCAAAGGCCTCGGCGAAATGAACCCGCAGCAGCTGCGCGAGACGACGATGAGCCCCGCCACCCGCAGCCTGATCCGCATCACCCTGCCCCCCGAATACGAAGGCCGCGCCGCCGTGAAGGACCTCGTCGACCGCCTCATGGGCCGCGATCCCGCCCAGCGCTTCATGTTCATCCAGAACCGCGCGGGCGAACTCGATCCGGAACTGATCGACGCGTGATGCACCCCGCCACTCACCCCCTCGGCCAGTTCACCGTAAACCGCATGGGCTACGGCGCCATGCAGCTTGCCGGCCCCGGCGTGTTCGGCCCCCCGCGCGATCCGGCCGAGTGCATCGCCGTGCTGCGCGAGGCGGTGGAAAGCGGGGTCAATCATATCGACACCAGCGATTTCTACGGCCCCGAAGTCACCAACAAGCTGATCCGCGAGGCCCTGGCGCCCTATCCCGCTGATCTTGTGCTCGTCACCAAGGTCGGCGCCCGGCGCGGCCCCGATGCCGCGTGGATCATGACGCCGGAGCCCGCCGCGCTGGTCGATCAGGTCCACGGCAACTTGCGCAACCTTGGCGTGGAGGCGCTCGATGTCGTCAACATGCGCATCGGCCACGCCTTCAGCACCGACGAGACCAGCCTGGCGGAACGCTTCGGCGCGCTGATGGACCTCAAGCAGCAAGGCAAGATCCGCCACATCGGCCTCAGCAACGTCACCGCCGCCCAGATCGCCGAGGCCCGCGCCATCGGCGAGGTCGCCTGCGTCCAAAACGCCTACAACCTCGTGCAGCGCACCGACGATGCCCTGATCGACGCACTTGGCGCAGACGGCATACCCTATGTGCCGTTCTTCCCGCTCGGCGGCTTCTCCCCGCTGCAATCCGCCACGCTCGATGCCCATGCGGCGCGGCTCGGTGTCAATCCGATGCAGCTGGCGCTCGCCTGGCTGCTCCACCGCGCGCCCAATGTGCTGCTGATCCCCGGCACGTCCTCACGCGGGCACCTGCGCGAAAATCTGGCGGCAGCAAGCATCACGCTCTCTGCCGATGACATGGCCGCGCTCGATGCGATCGGCGCACCCGCCGCCTGAGCCCTTCACCGGATTTTAACCGCGCCCCCCGGGTTTCACCCTAGTCCCGGCCCAACTCCATCGCAGTCACCGCGTGTCTAGAACGGGCCAGCATTCGCTTCGCAGTCCCGCGCGGCGGCAGTTACGGGCTCAATCGGCATGGACTATCTCAGGAACGCTCCGATCGGACGCAAGCTCGCGGTGATGTTCGCCGTGCTTTCGCTGGTCATCGTTGCGGCAATCGGCACCATGGTCTGGCGCATGGGCGCCATGCGCGCCGCCGAAATCGAAGTGGCGGAAGATCACGTCCCCCAGGCGCTCTCGGCGGACAAGATCAACATTGCCATGGCTGAATTTGAGAACGGGCTGCGAAAACATCTGCTTGCGGCAGATGAATACGAGCGCGCCGAAGCCGAGAAGATCATCGCCACCAACCAGAAGATCATCAGCACCCAGACCGCAGCTTTCGAGGCGACCGACCTCGACGACAAGGAAAGGGCCTATCTCAAGGCGTTCAAGGCCGGCTGGCAGCAGATGAGCCAGGATACCACGCAGATTCTCCAGCTCTCTGGCGAGGGCCGCACTGCCGAAGCACTGGCGCGGCTGGCCACCTCGTCCGAACCCGTCGAAGCCACCGCCAAATCCCTTGTCGATCTTGCCGAATACCAGAAACACCATATCGAGGTGGCCGTTCAGCAGTCCCAATCGGGCTACACGCTTGCCCTGTGGGCCGCCGTCTTCACAACCCTGGCGCTGCTCGCCACGCTTGGCGGAATCTATGTGATGATGGTGCGCCTCGTTGCTCGTCCCGTCGGCCAGATCACCCATGCCATCCAGGACCTTGCCGATGGCCACCTCGATAGCGCGCTCCATGTGGCCGATACGCAGGACGAAATCGGCGCGCTCGGCCGCGCCATGCGCGCCCTGCAGGATCAGCTCGCCCGCGCAGAAAAGAGCAAGACCGAACAGGTCGAGCTTATCGTCAGCACACTGGGTGCCGCGCTCGCCCGGCTCAAGGAAGGCGATCTCGCGGCACGCGTCACCGCCGCACTCGAAGGCCCCTTCGTCCGCCTCAAGACCGATTTCAACGCCATGGCGAGCGAACTGGAGCAAGTCATCGGCTCGGTCGCGGGCACTGCCAGCGGTGTCCAGACCGGCTCGACCGAGATCCGCGCCGCCTCCGACGATCTCGCCAGCCGCACCGAACAGCAGGCCGCCAGCCTTGAGTCCGCCGCCAACGCGATGCGCGAAGTCACCGCCAAGGTCGAGCAGAGCGCCCAGAACGCCGGCGCCGTGCGCGAAACCATCGTGCGCGCCACCGATCGCGCCAATGCCGGGGGCGATGTGGTCAAGCGAGCGGTCGGCGCGATGGATTCGATCGTCGACAGCTCGAAGCAGATTACCCAGATCATCGACCTGATCGATGGCATCGCCTTCCAGACCAATCTGCTTGCCCTGAACGCAGGCGTCGAAGCCGCACGCGCCGGCGAGGCAGGCCGCGGCTTCGCGGTCGTCGCCAATGAAGTGCGCGCCCTCGCCCAGCGTTCCGCCGAGGCGGCGCGGGATATCAAGGGCCTGATCAGCGGCAGCGCGCAGCATGTCGAGCTGGGTGTGCACCTCGTTGGTGAAACCGGCGAGGCGCTCGATGCGATCATCACCCAGGTGGCCGAGATCGGCACGTTGGTCGAAGGCATCGCAACCGCCGCCGTCGATCAGGCGGCCAGCATTTCCAAGGTCAACGTGACCATGGGCGAGCTCGACCGGATGACTCAGCAGAACGCCGCGATGGTCGAGGAAAGCGCGGCCGCCTCGCGCAATCTCTCAGGCCAGGCGGCCAATCTCGCCAATCTCGTCGCGCGCTTCCGGGGCGCAGGCATCAGCGCCTCAGCCGCCACGTTCGCGGCCCCGCCGCCCCCGCGCCACCCGGCACCGGCTTCAGCCCCGCGTCTGATCGCGGCCGCGGCACCCGCGCCGGTGCACGGCAATCTCGCGCTCGAACTCCATGAGGACAACTGGTCGGAATTCTGATTGCTCGATTGGGTCCCAAATTGGGCCTACGCCTTGTGCGAAGGCGTGGGCTCAGGCCGGCCAGGTTCAGTCTTGGTCGGCCGCACCATCCGGTGCCTTGGCTGCCTTGAAATCGAAACGGATGCGCACCCAGGTGCCCAGCTGCGGTTTGCCGTCAACGCGCGGCGGCCGCACCAGAAACTGCCAAGCCGCCTGCCGCAGCGCGCGGGCAAGCCCCGATCCCCGCGGACTTTCGTCCACCTCGCGGCAATCCTCGACATGGAACCGCTCGACCGTACGGCAGATGATCATCGCCCAATCGCCAGCCCCGCCGCCGCGCGCCGCGCCCATGTAGGGCGACATTTCGGCCCGCGTCGGCTCGCGATACCATTCCGCATTGTAGACGCGCGCGCCGCCGGGGCCGTCGCCGGTGCCTTCGGCATTGCCGCCCCCGCCGGCCGAAGCTCCGGTCGAACCGCCGCCACCAGCAGGCTTGATCCGGCTGATATCCGCCTTGGCAAGGTCCTCACGGCTCAGCTTGATGAAGCCCGGCGGCCATTCGACCTGATTCTTGCTGGGGATTTCGACGCGGGGCGGCAGCTTGGGCGGCGGGGTCGTCACCGTCTGCACCTGCTCCTGCTTAACGTCCTGCTTGGGCGCGGCTTTCTGCTTTTCCTTTTCGGCAGAAGGCGGCGCAATATTGATCGCGACCAGTTGCCCGCCCTCCGGGCCGCCGCCACCGACAACGCCGGTCATCAACACCAGCACGGCAATCAGGAAGCACCCGGTCACCACCGCCAGCACGAAAGATACGACCCGGTCGCGGCGCGACGGAGCGTAGCGCGCGGCGCTGGCAGCTGGAACGGACGGCATGGCGCTTCGCCTACACGTGCGGTGCCGGTGCGGCAACGCCCTGCACTGTATCAGTATGTCGCGACAAGCCGGTCAGACCGCCACGTGCGATCAGCAACGGCCGTTGCGTAGCGCCATCTAGTGCCATAACCTTACGTAGTTTCACTGGTGGGGCGCATCGCAGTCCGTGCGAGGGTGCCACCCGTGGTTCACTTGGGGGGAACCGATGTCTGATCACGTGCCACTGCGCCGGCTGCTGCCAGCGGCCCTAGCCTTTGCCCTCTGCTCCCTCGCCCCTGCCGCGCCGGTACTGGCGCACGATGTCGGCGATTGGGTGCTTGCCCCCTGGCGCGACAGCACGCAGACCTTTCCCGGTGTGGTCGTGGGCAAAAGCGGCTCCTCGCTGACAATCCAGTTCGACGATGGGACCCGCGAAACCCGGATCAGCGACGAAGTCCGTGCGTTCGACTGGCGTGTGGGCAGCGCGATCGAATGCCAGTGGAAGGACGGGAATTGGTACGGCGCAAGGATACGCTGGCTGGCGAGCGACGGGCTTACCATGCAGATCCGCTATGATGATGATGGCACCATCGAACGCACTACCACGGGCAAGTGCCGCAGTCCGAATTGAGAGGGGCGCGCCCGCTCTCCATTGAAGCTCTTGCCTGCACTGCGCGAGGCCCCTACGATCTAACCGCTCGGTTAAGACCGTACCCAACAACTTGACGCCATACAGGGACAGGACATGCGCTTCGAAGGCACCAGCAATTACGTCGCCACCGATGATCTCAAGGTGGCAGTCAACGCCGCGGTGCTGCTGCGCCGCCCGCTGCTGGTGAAGGGTGAGCCCGGCACCGGCAAGACCGTCCTCGCGCACGAAATCGCCAAGGCCGTTGGCGCGCCGCTGATCGAGTGGAACATCAAGTCCACCACCAAGGCGCAGCAGGGCCTCTATGAATACGACGCAGTGGCCCGCCTGCGCGATGGCCAGCTCGGCGATCCGCGCGTGCACGAAATTTCGAACTACATCCGCCGTGGCAAGCTGTGGGAGGCCTTCACCTCGCCGCAGCTCCCCGTCCTCCTGATCGACGAGATCGACAAGGCGGATATCGAATTCCCGAACGATCTCCTGCAGGAGCTCGACCGGATGAGCTTCGACGTCTACGAAACGCACGAGACGATTGCCGCCAAGGAGCGCCCGATCGTCGTGATCACCTCGAACAACGAGAAGGAACTGCCCGACGCGTTCCTGCGCCGCTGCTTCTTCCACTACATCAAGTTCCCCGACCGGGCGACGATGCAGTCGATCATCGACGTCCACTTCCCGAACATCCAGAAGACCCTCGTCAGCAAGGCGATGGATATCTTCTATGAAGTGCGCGAAGTCCCCGGCCTCAAGAAGAAGCCGAGCACGTCCGAACTGCTCGACTGGCTCAAGCTCCTCCTCAACGAGGACATGCCGCTCGACGTCCTCCAGAACCGCGATCCGACCAAGGCGATCCCGCCGCTGCACGGCGCGCTGCTCAAGAACGAGCAGGACGTGATGCTGTTCGAACGGCTTGCGTTCATGGCGCGGCGGCCGAGCAACTGATGTCACACCCCGGCGGATGCCTCTGCGGCGCGGTGCGCTATACCATCGCCGCAGAGCCCGTCGGCGCGCGCATGTGCTGGTGCCGCGATTGCCAACGCATTGCCAGCGGCTCGGCCACGGTCAACGTGCTGTTTCCGGAGGAAGCGGTTGCGATCACCGGCGATCTTGGCCTGTTCACGATGATCGCGGACAGCGGCAACACCGTGGAGCGCGGCTTCTGCAAGGTCTGCGGCGCGCAGATTTACAGCCGCACCGTCACGCCGAAGGGCCTGCCGATGCGCGTACGGGCGGGCACGCTCGATGATCCGGAACTCTGCGCGCCCACGGCTGCGATCTGGACGGAAAGCGCCCCCAGCTGGGCGCCCATCCCCGATCACTTCACCCGGCACCCGAAGGGCCCGCCGCCGGTCTGACAGAGAGGAATTTTCGCGCAGAGGCTCAGAGGCGCGAAGATGTCATGCCCGGCCGTAGGCCCTTCAACTGCGGAAGGCTGCAAAGAACAGCGGCTGCGCCGAGAGCAAAACCTCTCTGCGCCTCTGCGCCTCTGCGCGAACCAATCAATCCCGCGCTCTCACTCCCGAGGCCCGAGTAGCTCCAGCTCCACTTCGGCATACATCCGCTGCACCGCCGGGCGCGCCTTGATCTGCTCGATCCAGCGCACCAGCCCCGGCGTCTTCTCCGCGCTGACGAATTCCGGAAAACCGTGCTGCATCCCGTTCGCGATGGCGAAGTTGCAGATATCGGCGAGCGTATACTGCCCCGGCACCAGCCACTCGTGCTCCCGCAAATGCGCATCCAGCCGTTCGACTGAATAGCCGATCTTGCGCATTTCCTCATCCAGCATGTCCTGCGGGAAGCCCTCGCGCGCGCGGCGCCACTTCACTTGCTGCTCCACCACCGGGATCGCGGCCACCTTCTCCTCGAACTCGGCGTCCGAGAGGCCCTTCACCATATTCCCCACATAGCGGTGCCAGCCGATGGTCGAGACGCACCAGCAGAAGTACTCGTCCACCCACTTGGTCCACACCCGCATCGCGGCCTTGCCCGCCGACGTCGCGGGCCGTAGCGAAACCTCGGTCGGATATTCGTCCTCCAGATACTCGCAGATGACCGTGCTCTCGGTGATCACATGCGCCCCATCGACCAACGCAGGCACCTGGCCCCGCGGGTTGATCGCCTTGAACCAGTCGGTATGGTGTTCGAACTTTGCCGGATCGAGCCGGTTCTTCTCGAACTCCAGACCCTTCTCATACAAGGTGAGCAGCGGCTTCAGCGAGTTGGCGGCAGGTCCGAAACTGTAGAGCTTGAGCATGGTTGTGGTCGTCCTCTCCGGTTGCCCGCAGCCTACAAATTGTAAGTAAGACTAACAATCCTGAATCTTGGCCCAAAAGTGAGGGACTTGCCATGGCCTACACCGGAACCTGCGCCTGCGGAGCCGTCACCGCCGCAATCGCCGCTGAAGCGCCCATCGCGGTGCGCCAGTGCTGGTGCCGCCAGTGCCAGCAGCTCGCCGGCGGATCGCACAGCACCAATGCCATGTTCCTGACCACCGACGTAACGATCACCGGCCAGCTCGCCACCCACGCCTACACCGCCGCCAGCGGCAACACCCTCACCCAATCCTTCTGCCCCGCCTGCGGCACCCCGGTGATGGCGCAAGTCTCCGCCCGCCCGCAGTTCCGCACCATGCGCGTCGGCTTCATCCAGCCGCCGCACGATCTCACCCCGCAGATGGTGATCTGGACCGACGATGCCCCCGCCTGGGCCGTGTTCCCCGAGGGCGTCGAACGCCATGCGAAGCAACCGCCCCCGCCGCCCACCTCTTCGTAGCGCTTGCCCAAGCCCCGCATTCGCCTTAATCACCCGGTTAAGACGCGAGCGAGGCCACCATGTTCTTCAACTTCATCGACGAGCTGCGCGCAGCAGGCATCAAGGCCAGTTTCAAGGAACACCTCGTCCTTCTCGAAGCGCTCGACAAGGATGTGATCGAGCAGACGCCCGAGGCGTTCTACTACCTCTCCCGCGCCACCTTCGTGAAGGATGAGGGCCTGCTCGACCGGTTCGATCAGGTGTTCAACAAGGTCTTCAAGGGCCTCCTCACCGACTACGGCCAGCGCCCGGTCGACATTCCGGAAGACTGGCTGCGCGCCGTCGCCGAAAAGTTCCTCAGCGAAGAGGAAATGGAGAAGATCAAGGCCCTCGGCTCGTGGGACGAGATCATGGAGACGCTCAAGAAGCGGCTCGAAGAACAGAAAGAGCGCCACGAGGGCGGCAGCAAGTGGATCGGCACCGGCGGCACCAGCCCCTTCGGCCACGGCGGCTACAACCCCGAAGGCGTGCGCATCGGCGGCGAAGGCAAGCACGGACGCGCGATCAAGGTCTGGGAAAAGCGCGAGTTTGCCAATCTTGATAACACCAAGGAACTCGGCACCCGCAACATCAAGATCGCGCTGCGCCGCCTGCGCCGCTTCGCGCGCGAAGGCCATGCCGACGAGCTTGATCTGCCCGGCACGATCGAAGGTACCGCCAAGCAGGGCTGGCTCGATATCCGCATGCGCCCCGAACGGCGCAATGCGGTCAAACTGCTCCTGTTCCTCGATGTCGGCGGTTCGATGGACCCGTTTATCAAGCTGGTGGAGGAACTGTTCAGCGCCGCCACCGCCGAATTCAAGAACATGGAGTTCTTCTATTTCCACAACTGCCTCTACGAAGGCGTGTGGAAGGACAACAAGCGCCGCTGGTCCGAGCGCACCAACACCTGGGACATCCTCCACAAGTACGGCCACGACTACAAGATCGTGTTCGTCGGCGATGCGGCGATGAGCCCTTACGAGATCAGCCACCCCGGCGGCTCGGTAGAGCATTTCAACGAGGAGGCCGGCGCCATCTGGCTCCACCGCGTCGCGCAGACCTACCCTGCCACCGTCTGGCTCAACCCGGTGCCCGAAAAGCAGTGGAACTATTCGCAGTCGACCAAGATGATCAAGGATCTCGTCGGCGGCTCGATGTTCCCCCTCAGCCTTGAGGGCCTCGATGGGGCGATGCGGGAATTGACGCGCAAGAAGCACTGAAGAAGAACCCCTCCGTCTCGCTTCGCGAGCCACCTCCCCATTTGTGCTTCGCAAAAATCGGGAGGATCAAGAAGGTCCGCCCCATTTTTCCCGCAGGGACAAATGGGGAGGTGGCATCGGCGAAGCCGATGACGGAGGGGTATTCTGCCTGACTTGATCTCCGCCCACACAGGCGTAGTCTGCGAAAAAACAAGAGAGGCAGCCGCCATGTCCGATAACGAAATCCTTACCAGCGCCCGCACCGGCACCCGCGTCGATCTCACCCTTAACCGACCGAACCAGTACAACGCGCTGAGCGAGGACCTCCTCGCCGCCCTGAAAGCCGAGCTGACCAGCCTCGCGAGCGACACCTCGATCAGCTGCGTCGTGCTTTCGGGCGCCGGCAAGGCGTTTTGCGCCGGGCATGACCTGCGCCAGATGCACGGCCAGCGGCGCCTCGACTATTACCGCACACTGTTCGCCGCCTGTGCCGAAGTGATGGAAGCCATCGTCGCGCTGCCCGTCCCCGTCATCGCCCGCGTCCACGGCATTGCCACCGCCGCCGGCTGCCAGCTCGTCGGCGCCTGCGATCTTGCCATCGCCAGCCAGGACGCGCGCTTTGCTGTCTCGGGCATCAATGTCGGCCTGTTCTGCTCGACCCCCGCGGTCGCGCTCACCCGCAATGTCCCTGCCAAGCCCGCGTTCGAAATGCTGGTCACCGGCGAATTCATCAGCGCACAGACCGCCGAAAGCTGGGGCCTCATCAATCACGCCGTCCCGGCTGACAAGCTCGATGCCGAGATCGACACCCTCGCCCAGACCATCGCCGCCAAGAGCCCCGATGCGATCCGCCGCGGCAAGGCCCTGTTCTACGCCCAGCGCGAAGTCCACCGCGCCGAAGCCTATGCGCTCGCCGCCGAAGTCATGGCGCAGAACATGATGGACGAGAACACGGCGGAGGGGATCGAAGCGTTTCTGGAGAAGCGCGCGCCGGTCTGGCGCTGAAGAACCCCTCCGTCAGCCCTGCGGGCTGCCACCTCCCCATTTGTGCTTCGCAAAAATGGGGAGGAACGGAAAAGGTCCTCCCCATTTTTCCCGCAGGGACAAATGGGGAGGTGGCCCGCCGCAGGCGGGTCGGAGGGGTACTTCCTCCTACCCCACCGTCACACCCTTCCAGAACGCCACCCGCCCCTTGATCTGTTTCGCGGCATCCTTGGGCTCTGCATAGTACCACGCCGCGTCGCGGTTCTCCGCGCCGTCCACCACCAGCGAATAATACTGCGCCGTCCCCTTCCACGGGCACATGCTCGTCGTCGCGCTGGGCTTCAGCACCGCCGCGTCCACCGCCTCAAGCGGGAAATAGTGGTTGCCCTCAACCACCACCGTATCATCGCTGCGCGCAATCACCGCGCCGTTCCACCTTGCCTCGACCATGCCAATCTCCTTCGCTGGCCAAGGTCGGGCTCCGGCTGCCTTCCGTCAACCAGCCAGCAGGGCAATCAGGTTACAGGGCAATCACGGGGCCTTGCGCGCCGTCACATAGATCCAGTCGCCCTGCCCGATCATCGGCCCCAGAGCCGCCAGCGGCGCAAACAGCCCGGCATAGGCCAGCCGCTTCGGCATCTTGAGCAGGGTCTGCATCTGGCCGAAAGTATAGGCGAGATCGATGGCAAAATGCCGGGTTTCCGCCACCGCAAAGCCCGCCTTCTCCAGCATCGCCCCCAGCGTCTTCACCGAGAACTGGTAGAGGTGATAAGGCGGCTCGGGATGCGGCCAGTAGTCCAGTTTCTTGGCCAGCGGCAGCGAGGCCTTGGGAAACAGGCCGTCGATATTGGGCGTAGACAGCACGATGGTGCCCCCCGGCGCGAGCAGATCGAACGCCTTGCGCAGATCGCCCAGCGGATCGGGCACATGCTCGATCACGTCGAACATCGTCAGCACGTCGAGCGAGCCCGCCGCCTGCGGTGCATCGTGGATCGTGCCTTCCGCCACTTCGAGCCCGAAGTGCGAGCGCGCAAATGCCGCGCTCGCCTCGTTCATCTCAAGCCCCATTGCAGAAAAACCCGCCGCCTTGGCCCGCGCGGCAAACTGTCCGATCGAGCAGCCCACATCGAGCAGCCGCCCCCGCTTCACGCCCCTCAGCGTCTCGGCAAGGTGCCGCACCGCGATCCGGTCCTGTGTCGCAAAGGTCTCGCTCGCCGGATCGCACAGCGCCGCGTGATAGGAAGCCCCCGCCGAATAGAGCACCTTCAGTTCCTCCGCGCTTGGCGGGTTGGCGATATAGGCCAGCCCGCAGCCGGAGCAGCGCACCAGATCATAGCCCTTGGCCCGGAACAGATGCGCCGCGCCGGCCGTTCCACAGTTGTTGCAGGTCACGCAGGTCATCCCGATGGTCGTCCAAGCCTCGGCACCTACTGCACAAAACTTAAGGAAGGCTCATCCCCCCCGCCCCCTCTTCTTCCCCTCCCCCGTTCGGGGGAGGCCGGGTGGGGGTGCGCGGCGCGGCGAGTTCGACCGCAATAGCCGGAGTGTGCCGCCCCGTCGGTCAGGCTAAGTCGTCCGCCATGCAAAACCTGAAAAACCGGATCGCCGCGCTCGATTGGCCCGCGCTCGCCCAAAGCCTCGACGACCTCGGCTACGCCCTCACCCCGCGCGTGCTGGACACCGAAACCTGCGCCGCCCTCGCCGCCAGTTACCACGACGACAGCCTCTTCCGCTCGACCGTCACCATGGCCCGCCACGGCTTCGGCAAGGGCGAATACCGCTACTTCGCCTATCCGCTGCCCGATGTGGTAACCGCCCTGCGCACCGCGCTCTATCCCCCGCTTGCGCACATCGCCAACACATGGTCAGAGCGCCTCGGCCAGCCGGACATCTGGCCCACCACACACGAGGCCCTTCTCGCGCGCTGCCACGCCTTTGGCCAGCCGCGCCCCACCCCGCTCCTGCTGCGCTACCGCGCGGGCGACTACAACTGCCTGCATCAGGACCTCTACGGGCCGATCCACTTCCCCCTGCAAGCCATCGTCATGCTAAGCGGTGACGAAAGCTACACCGGCGGCGCGCTGACCTTGGTCGAAAACCGCCCCCGCCTGCAGAGCCGCGTCGAAATCGTGCCCATCCGGCAAGGCCAGATCGCGCTGATCCCGGTCCGCGACAAACCCCGCCTTGCCTCGACCGGCTGGTCCAAATCGGCGATGCGCCACGGCGTCAGCACCGTGCTTTCCGGCGAACGCCAGACGCTGGGGATCATCTTTCATGATGCGAGTTGAGACGGCACCCGCCTCACCTCAGCCGCCCCTCCACATCGTCACCCCGGGCTTGACCCGGGGTTGGGCTGCCTGCCGGACAGCACAAACCGCTGTCCTACAACCCACCGGTTCGCGTATCATCGAGGCCTGCTCTTTGAACCTCGTGAACCCGACCCAAACCCGCTCATGCTGAGCTTGTCGAAGCATCAGGCTCGGCTTGCGCAGGTGCGTCAAACGTCTGAAAAAAGCCCTCGGAGTTTCCTCTTAGGACTGTGTCAACTGTGTCAACTTGCCGGGATTCTGTCCCGCTTCAGTACAGAAGGAACGGCGCCCGCGTCTCGATCCACGCAGCCTCGTCCGGCCCCGCCAGTGCTTCCAGATCGGCGGGCGTGCTCGCCGGATCGTCTACCCACTCCCGCAGGCCCGGCCCGCCGTTGATCACATCGATCGCCAGCTTGTCGGTGACATATTCATACGGAAAATCGCGCCACAGCGGATAATCCGGATAGAGCCGCCGCACCGCCTTGAACGCCAGCGCCTGCAGCCGCCACGGCCGGAACGCGTGGTGATCGTAGAACGCGCCCTCGGCGTGGATCATCAGCGCATTGCAGAGCTTGCCGACATGCTTGTGAAAAGTCGGCTCGAACCAGCACTCCCGGATGGCGCACCCCGCCAGCCACTCCGGCGCGTAGGCCTGCATTTCGGCCAGCACCGCCTTGGCATCGACGTCGGGCGCACCGAACAGCACTTCCAGCGGCCGCGTCGTCCCGCGCCCTTCCGAAAGCGTCGCACCCTCGATCATCACCGTGCCTGCATAAGCCCGCGCCATGTTCAGGCTCGCCGCATTCGGGCTCGGATTGATCCAGATCCGGTCCTGCGGCCAGCCGAACCCCGGCCCTTCCGGCTCCCAGCCCTCCATCGCCACCACGCGGAAATCCACATCGAGCTTGAAGTGATCCACGAACCAGCGGCCCATTTCTCCCAAGGTCATCCCATGCCGCATCGGCATCGGCCCTGCGCCGACGAAGCTTTCCCAGCCGGGCAGCAGCGTGGTGCCTTCCACCGGTCGGCCCGCCGGATTGGGCCGATCGAGCACCCACACGGCCTTGTCGGTCCCGCTTGCGGCCTCAAGCAGATAAAGCAGCGTCGTCACGAAGGTGTAGATCCGGCAGCCCAGGTCCTGCAGGTCGAACAGGAACACATCGGCGCTGTCCATCATCCGCGCCGTCGGCCGCCGCACTTCGCCGTAGAGGCTGAACACCGGGATGCCGAGTGCAGGATCAATGAAGTCCTCGGTCTCGACCATGTTGTCCTGCTTGTCCCCGCGCAGCCCGTGCTGCGGCCCGAACGCCGCGGACAATGTGATCCCCGGGCAGGCGGCCAGCGCATCGAGCGAATGCGTGAGACCCTCCGTCACCGAGGCAGGATGAGCGACGAGCGCGACGCGTTTGCCCTCAAGCGGCGCGCGCAGCGCCGGGTCGGCGAGCAGGCGATCGATACCGAACTTCATGGAGCCAGATTTCATGGTTTGGCCGGTGCCGCAAGCCGCCCGGCCATGCAAGCCGGATCGTGGAAGTCGGGCTTCTCGGGCGGGTGCGCCATTGCCCAGTAGGACTTGATCCCGCCTTCCTCCTCGATCACCGCGGTCAGCCCAAAAGCCCACGGCAGCGGCGGCAGCGCGCTTGCCGGGATCGCCGCATCGAAGATCAGCACCGAACCGCCCCGGCGCGGCGTGCACACCGGCGGCCGCTCCACCGCCCGCTCGGCCATTCCTGCACGGTACCCGCTGAAATCATAGGCCGCCCAGCGCTCGGAGGGCGAAAGGTTGAACTCGGCATACCCTTCCCCGCCCGGCGCCGTCACGAAGAGCTCGAAGCAAGTGGTCTGCCACAACCCATCCGTCCGCGCGCGGCCGGCAAACGGCGGCAACACGAGCGCACCCGCCCCGTCCACCTTCCAGCGCAGTGTAAGCCAATTCGCATCGAACGAGAGAATGCGCGCTGCTATACCGGACACAACTTTGGCCGGATGTGCCGGATGCGCGGTCAGGTCGAACGTTTCCAAGCCTTGCTCTTTCGTGCTAGGCGCGCCGCGTCATGACCCAGAACGCCTCTCCGTACACCTCTTCGCTCCTCCGCCTGCTCAGCGAGCGCGGCTATGTCCACCAGGTCACCGATGCCCACGGCCTCGATGCGCTTGCGGCGAAGCAGATCGTGCCGGGCTATATCGGCTTCGATGCGACCGCGCCATCGCTCCATGTCGGCAGCCTGGTGCAGATCATGATGCTGCGCCGGCTCCAGCAGGCCGGCCACAAGCCCATCGTTCTGATGGGTGGCGGCACGACCAAGGTCGGCGATCCTTCGGGCAAGGACGAAAGCCGCAAGATGCTGACGAGCGCAGACATCGCCGCCAACATCGCCTCGATCCGCACCGTGTTCGAAAAGCTGCTCACCTTCGGCGACGGCCCAACCGACGCGGTGATGGTCGACAACGACACCTGGCTCAGCGCGCTCGGCTATGTCGAACTGCTGCGCACCGTCGGCCCGCACTTCACGATCAACCGGATGATGACCTTCGATTCGGTCAAGCTCCGGCTCGAGCGCGAGCAGCCGCTGACCTTCCTCGAATTCAACTACATGATCCTTCAGGCCTACGATTTCCGCGAACTCGCGCTCACTGCCGGGTGCCGGTTGCAGATGGGCGGCTCGGACCAGTGGGGCAATATCGTCAACGGCATCGAATTGACGCGGCGTATGGAAAGTGTGGAGGTCTACGGCCTCACCACCCCGCTGCTCACGACGGCTGACGGCGCCAAGATGGGCAAGACGGCGGCGGGCGCAGTCTGGCTCAACGAGGATGCGCTCCCCGCTTGGGACTTCTGGCAATACTGGCGCAACGTGGACGATCGCGACGTAGGCCGGTTCCTGCGCCTGTTCACCGATCTTCCGCTCGACGAGATCGCGCGGCTCGAGGCGCTTGGCGGCAGCGAGATCAATGCGGCCAAAGTCGTCCTGGCGAACGAAGTCACCAAGCTGGTGCGCGGCGCGGAAGCGGCGGCGGCGGCAGAAGCGACCGCGGCAGCGACCTTCGCCGGCGGCGGTGTCGGCGCAGACCTGCCCTCGCTCGCTTGCCCCGATGGCAGCATCGCGCTGATAGATGCGCTGATCGGGCTGGGCTTTGCGGCGAGCCGCGGCGAGGCCAAGCGCCTGATCGCGGGCGGCGGCGCGCGGGTCGAAGGTCAGTCGGTGACCGACGAAGCGCACGTCATCGCCTTTCAAGGCGCTGAAATCCGCGTTTCCTCGGGCAAAAAGAAGCACGGCGTCCTGCGCCCGGCCTGACCGGCATCAGCTTGCCGTTAACCGGCAAGCCTTTACCGCAAACCGGCAAAACGGTGCCGGGCCTTTACGAATTATCAGCCTATTGGCTTCAGATACTCGTGTGCTTGACCATCACGAGGAGCGACCATGGCCAGCGGCGCACAGCTTTCCGTCACCGATCAGCGGCTCACAACCCGCCATCCGGTAGACTTGCCCCTGATCGGCGAACATCGCCGGCTGGGAGATGTGATGCTGCATGTCATCAACATCTCCACCACCGGCTTCATGGTGAAGGGCGAAGTCGCCCTCCAGCGCGGTGAGCGTATCACCATCCGCCTGCAGCACATCGGGCGAATCGAGGCCTTCCTTGTCTGGAGCGACGGCACCCGCGCCGGGTTCCAGTTCGAACGCATTATCAGAGGCGACGATTTTCTGATGATGATCAAGTCCTTGCAGCCCAATCCAAGGCTTCAGCGCAGCCGTTGATGCAGCGCAGCATCGGCTGCGCATGGAAGTGGTTCAGACTGCCGATTGTCACTTGATATATTATATCATCACGCTAAAGCGACACCCGAAACAACGCTTCGGGTGTCGCCAATGCATAAATCCACGCTTGCCGCCAGCACTGCGCTCAGCGCCGTTCTTCTCGCATTCTCCAATCCTGCCTTCGCCGCCGCGGAGGATCCGGCCAGCCCGGCTCCCGCAGCAACCGGTGGGTCGCAGGCGGCATCGCCCGGGCAGATCAGCACGACCCAGACCGATGACGCAGGCCACGCCCCGATCGTGGTGACCGGGCGCCTGATCTCGGGCGACCGTGACGCGATCGTGGCGCCGGTGGTGATCAATGGCGAAGACCTTGCCCGCCGCGCCGCCGCGCAGATCGGCAGCGTGCTCGCGCATCTCCCCGGCGTTTCGACCAGCGGCTTTGCTCCCGGCGCATCCCGCCCTGTCCTGCGCGGCTTTGACGGCCCGCGCGTGCAAGTGCTGACCGACGGCCTCGGCGCGCTCGACGCAAGCTCGGTCTCGGCGGACCACGGCGTTGCCATCGATACGCTCAATGTCGCACAGATCGACGTGCTCCATGGGCCGGAAGTGTTGCTCTACGCGGCAGACCCGGCAGGCGGCGCCGTCAACGCGCTCGACCGGCGCATCCCGCGCCGCATGCCGGACAAGCCGATCACGGTGAACGCGCTCGGTGCCTATGGTTCGGCAGCAGATTCGGTCAACCTGGGCGGTGCGGTCGATGTGGCGATCGCACCCCGGCTTGCCGCACATTTCGACGCTTCGTACAACCGCGCGGGCGACGTGCGCATCGGCGGCGATGTCGTATCCGATCCGCTGCGCGCCCGGTTGCGCGCCGAAGCTGATGACCTCACGGCCGCCGGCGATCCCGAAGGCGCGGCGAACCTGACCGCCGGGATCGATGCGCGCGGGCGCCTTGCCAATTCGTGGGCGCGCGGCTCCGCCTTCGGTGCCGGCCTTGCCTTCATCGACGCCGGCGGCACGCTCGGTGTTTCGGTCCAGCGCCTCAACAGCGACTACGGCATTCCGCCGCGTCCTTCGGCTGCAGCACCCGATCCGGTCTCGCTGTCGCTGCGCCAGACGCGCTATGACCTGCGCGGCAGCGTCAATCTTGGCGGGTTCTTCGACCGGTTGGAAGCACGCGTCGCCTACGGTGACTACACCCATGCCGAGATCGAGGACGGCGTCGCGGGCACCCGCTTCTTCAACAAGTCGATCGAATCGCGCTTCGTGCTGACCCAGGCCCGCCACGGCGGCTGGCGCGGCGAAAGCGGCATTCAGTATGGCACGCGCAACTTCCGCATCGAGGGTGAGCCGCTGCTGCCCAATTCGGTGACCGAACGCATCGCCGGATTTACCCGCCAACAGCTTTCGCTCGGGTCTGTCGATCTGGAAGGCAGCCTGCGCGGCGAGCACGTCTCAGTGAAGCCCAAGGGCCTCGGCCCCAATGATTCCGGCCGCAGCTTCGATCTCTTCGCTGCCGGCGCCGGTATTGCCTGGCATCCGCTCGAAAGCGTGACGCTGAGCCTCTCCGCTACACATGGTGAGCGCGCGCCGACGGCGGAGGAGCTTTACATCGACGGCCTGCATGATGCGACCCAATCCTACGAGCGCGGCAATCCCACCTTCCGGATCGAGCGCAGCAACACGGTCGAAGCGGGCCTGCGCTATCACAGCGACCGCTTTGCCGGGGCGTTCACCGCCTATGCCACGGACTTCAGCAATTTCATCGCACCGATCCCCACTGGCGAGCGGATCGATGGCGCGCCGGTCTACCAGTATATCCAGCTGCCCGCGAAGTTCCGCGGCCTCGAAGCCGAAGGTTCGTGGAAGGCGCTGACCTGGGACAATGGCCGCTCGCTCTCGCTCGAAAGCGCGGTCGACTATGTCCACGCCAGCCTCACCGGTTCCGGCCCGGCTCCGCGCATTCCGCCGCTGCGGGTGCGCGGCGGCGTGACCTACGAATCCGACCGCGTCGGCGCGAACATCGAGGCAATCGTTCACGCCCGGCAGGACCGCGTCACCACCTACGAGAACCCGGTGGACAGCTACACGCTGCTGAACGCCAATGTCACGTGGCGCCCGATGGGCAAGAACGGGCCGCTCACGCTCATCCTCTCGGGCGATAACCTTCTCGACAAGGTCGGCCGCCTCGCCACTTCGGAAACGCGCGACTTCGTACCGATCGCCGGGCGCGACATCCGCCTGACGGCGACGCTGAAGATCTGAACGGCGGGGAAGAATTAAACCGCTGGTGAGTTTTGCTTGCTTGGCAAGGGCGCGCCGCACTGCCATTCGGACGGCGTGACCTTGCCTGCAGACGAACCTCGCTCGCCGCTGGATATTCCAGACTACCGCCGTTTCTGGCTGGCCCGGTTCCTGTCGGTCTTCGCCACGACCGGCATGGTCGTGGTGCTGGGCTATCAGCTCTACGATGTGGCGCGCAGCCAATATGGCATGAGCATCGGCGCGGCCGCGTTTCAGCTGGGCCTGCTTGGCCTGGCGCAGTTCCTGCCGGTCCTGCTGCTCACGCCTGTCGCCGGTCTTGTCGCAGACCGCTTTGACCGCCGACTGGTGGCCGGCTTTGCCAATGCGGTCGACATGATCGTTGCGGTGGTGCTCATGGCGGCGACCCTTATTGGTCACCTCACCCTTCCGCTGCTCTTTGCGCTCGGCGCGCTGCATGGCATCGCGCGGGTGTTTATCGGGCCCGCAATGGCCTCGATCGCGCCCAATATCGTGCCGGTGCGGCTGATGCCCCGCGCTGTCGCGATCAATTCCATGGCGTGGCAGACCGGTTCGGTGGGCGGTCCGGCGATTGCCGGTCTGCTCTTCGCGCAGGTTCCCGCCCTGCCCTATGCCATTTCCGCTCTGCTGCTGGGCACGGCCACCCTGCTGGTCCTGCGCATCCGCCCGCTGCCGCCGCCAGACGAGAACAAGCGTGCGCATCCGCTCTCGCAAATCGTCGGCGGGCTGACCTTCGTGTGGCACGACCGCTTCCTGTTCGGCTGCGTGACGCTCGATCTCTTTGCCGTGCTGCTGGGCGGCGCGACGGCGCTGCTGCCGGTCTACGCGCGCGATATCCTGATGATCGATGGCCATCCCGTCGGCCCCAACGGCCTTGGCCTGATGCGCGCAGCGCCGGGCGTGGGCGCGGTGATCGTGGCGCTGCTGCTGGCACGCCGACCGATTGCCAGTGGCGTGGGTGCAAAGATGCTGATCGCCGTTGCCGTCTATGGCGCAGCCACCATCGGATTCGGCCTGAGCCGCGACTACCTGTTTTCGCTGGCGATGCTGGCAGCACTCGGCGCGGCTGACATGGTTTCGGTGTTCATCCGCAACACGCTGGTCCAGCTTTATACGCCGGATGCCGTGCGCGGCCGGGTTTCGGCGATTTCCGGCCTCGCCATCTCGGCTTCGAACGAGCTGGGTGAAATGCAATCTGGCGTCGCCGCAGCCCTCCTCGGCGCAACTGGCGCGGTTGTATTCGGCGGGGTGGGTGCGATAATCATTACCGCGGCGTGGGCGATCTGGTTCCCTGAACTCCGACTCGTACGCACGTTTGCAGACAAGACACTTCACCAGAAGGAAGCGACATGAAAGCGGCCAATATTCTCGCCACTATCGGCAATACTCCGCACATTCGCCTCTCCCGCCTGTTTCCCGACCACGAGGTATGGGTGAAGAGCGAACGCACCAATCCCGGCGGTTCTATCAAGGACCGCATCGCCCTTGCCATGATCGAGGCGGCGGAGGCTGACGGTAGCCTCAAGCCCGGCGGCACCATCGTTGAGCCGACTTCGGGCAACACCGGCATCGGCCTTGCCATGGTCGCGGCGGTCAAGGGCTACAAGCTCGTGCTCGTCATGCCCGAATCGATGTCGCTCGAGCGGCGGCGGCTGATGCTGGCCTATGGCGCCAGCTTCGACCTCACCCCGCGCGAGAAGGGCATGAAGGGCGCCATCGCCCGCGCCCTCGAAATCGTCGAGCAGACTCCGGGCGCATGGATGCCCGCGCAGTTCGACAATCCGGCCAACGTTGCCGTCCATGTGCGGACCACCGCTGCGGAGATTCTGGCGGACTTTGCCGATGCCCCGATCGACGCGCTGATCACCGGCGTGGGCACGGGCGGACACCTCACGGGCTGTGCCGAAATGCTCAAAGGCCATTGGCCGACCATGAAAGCCTGGGCGGTCGAGCCCACGCTTTCGCCGGTCATCTCGGGCGGCCAGCCCGCGCCGCACCCGATTCAGGGTATCGGCGCCGGATTCATCCCCGGCAACCTCCACACCCAGGCAATCGACGGCGCGATTCAGGTCGATCCCGCCGATGCCAAGGAATGGGCCCGCCGCGCCGCGCGCGAGGAAGGCATGCTCGTCGGCATCAGTTCGGGCGCGACGCTCGCCGCCATCGCCCAGAAGCTGCCGGAGCTGCCCGCCGGCAGCCGCGTGCTCGGCTTCAACTACGATACCGGCGAACGCTACCTCTCGGTGCCGGACTTCCTGCCGGAGTGAGCGGGATGGCGCTCGAACCGGTGACCTATTCCGATGGTGATACCGCGCTGACGGGGTGGCTCGCCCGCCCCATCGGCGCGGCGCGCGGCGCAGTGCTTGTCCTGCCGACGATCATGAACCCGAACCCGCCGATGGAGCGGCGTGCGGCGATGCTGGCTGATGCCGGCTTCCTCGCGCTGGTCGCCGATTTCTATGGCCAGCCGGTGCGCGATTTCGAGCATTCGATGCAGCTGGCTGGCGCACTCAGGGCCTCGGTTGATGTCTACCGCGCCCGCCTGCGCGCCGCGCTCGATGCGTTGACCGGACTGCCGGAAGCGCAGGGCCTCAAGACCGCTGCCATCGGCTATTGCATGGGCGGGCAGGCCGCGCTCGAACTCGCGCGCGACGGGGCCGACATTGTCCTCGCCGCCAGCTTTCATGGCCTGCTCGATACGGCCAGATCCGCCGCCCCGGGCGCGGTCAAGGCGCGCATCCTCGTCTGCCACGGCGATGCCGATCCGCTCGTCCCGCGTTCGCAAGTGACAGCCTTCTGGGACGAAATGGACGCTGCCGGAGCCAACTGGCACTTCCACGCCTACAGCGGCGTGAGGCACGGCTTCACCGATCCCGGCAGCGACGCGCGCGGCGTTCCCGCCATCGGCTATGATGCCAGCGCCGACCGCCAAAGCTGGGCAGCGCTGACGGGGCTGTTCGCCGAGGTGTTCTAGGCGGCGAACTGCTCGGCCGTCAGCCCCATCACCGTCTCGGCACCCGCTTCCACTTCATAGCGCAGCGAACCCGCCTGCGGGGCGAAGCGCAGCGCCCAGTGCTTGGCGCAGAGCAGCTTGGCCTCGTAGAAGGGCTTGTCCGCGCCTTCCTGGCTCAGCGCCGCAGCCGAAACCTTGGCCATGCGCAGCCACATCAGGCCGAGCGAGACCACGCCGGTCAGCGTCATATAGGCGTAGGCGCCCGCGCCGATCGCGTTGCGGTCAGCCATGGCGTGCTGCATGAACCACATCGTGGCCGCCTTGAGGTGGCCGACGGTCTTGGCGAGGCGCTCGGCCACCAGCCTGACCGTCTCGTCCGCACTTTCCTCTGCGCATTCGGCATCGATCACCGCGAACAGGCGCTGGATCGCCCGGCCGCCGTTGAGCGCGAGCTTGCGGCCTACGAGGTCCATCGCCTGCACGCCGTTGGCACCTTCGTAGATCATCGCGATGCGCGCATCGCGCACGAACTGGTCCATGCCGTTCTCGGCGATGTAGCCGTGCCCGCCCCAGACCTGCTGCATGTCGGTCGCGGTCTTGTAGCCCATGTCGGTGCCATAGCCCTTGATCACAGGGGTCAGCAGGCTGATGAGGTCGTCGGCGGCCTGCCGCTCTTCCTCGGTCGCGGCCTTGTGCGAGAGATCGACCTGCAGAGCGCCCCAAAGGCACAGCGCGCGCATCCCGCCGATGAACATCTTGGCGTCCATCAACATGCGGCGCACGTCAGGGTGCACGAGCAGCGGATCGGCCTTCTGCTGAGGCTCTGCCGGACCGGTCAGCGCGCGGCCCTGCCGCCGCTCCTGCGCATAGAGCACCGCGTTCTGGTACGAGGCTTCCGCCTGCGCGAGGCCCTGGATGCCGACGCCGAGGCGCGCCGCGTTCATCATGATGAACATCGCCGCGAGGCCCTTGTTCTCCTCGCCGATCAGCCAGCCTTTCGCGCCATCGTAGTTCATCACGCAGGTCGCGTTGCCGTGGATGCCCATCTTGTGCTCGATCGATCCAACCGAGACGGCATTGCGGTCCCCCAGAGAGCCATCGGCGTTCACGATGAACTTGGGCACGATGAACAACGAGATGCCCTTGCTCGATTCCGGCGCGCCCGGGGTTTTGGCCAGCACGAGGTGGATGATGTTCTCGCACAGGTCATGATCGCCCGCGGAGATGAAGATCTTGGTGCCGGTGATGGCATAGGAACCGTCCGCCTGCGGCTCTGCGCGGGTGCGGATTAGCCCGAGGTCGGTGCCGCAGTGCGGCTCGGTCAGATTCATCGTGCCGAGCCATTCGCCGCTCACCATCCTGGGCAGGTACATCGCCTGTTGCTCGGGCGAGCCCTTGGACGAGATCGCCGAGATCGCACCATTGGCAAGGCCCGGATACATCGCGAAGGCCTGGTTGGCGCTGGCAAGGTATTCTTCCATCACGAAGCCGATGACATGCGGCAGGCCCTGCCCGCCGTAGATCTCCGGCGCGGCGAGCGTGCCCCAGCCCGCCTCGATGTAGCGCGCATAGGCTTCCTTGAAGCCCTTCGGCGTCGTCACGCTGCCGTCCGGGTGGCGGGTGCAGCCTTCCTGATCGCCCGAGAGATTGAGCGGGGCGACGACTTCGTTCACGAAGCGCCCGGCTTCCTCGATCACACTGTCGGTCAGATCGCGGGTCGCGGCCTCGAAGCCCGGCAGATGGCCGTAGCCTTCAAGGCCCAGCACTTCATTGACGACAAAACGGGTGTCGCGGGTCGGCGCCTGGAAAACGGGCATGGTTCAGGTCCTCTCGAAAGGTTATTCAGGATCGCCATCAAGGTTGACCGGGCGGCCCTCGAGCTTCTCCCGCTCGATCAGCAGCGCGACGAAACTGTTGAGTTCGGCAATCGTCGCGTTGATATCGGCCTGCTGGCGCTTGAGGTTGTCGATGCGCTCGCGGCACTTGTCGATCGTCACACGGCGCTGCTTCGCGCGCCCGTCGCCCAGATCGTACAAGTCGATCATGTCGCGGATTTCGGAGAGGCTGAACCCCACGTTCTTGGCGCGCATGATCCAGGCCAGCCGCGCCCGGTCGCGCTTCGAATAGATGCGGGCAAGGCCGACGCGGGTCGGCGCGATCAGGCCCTCGTCCTCATAGAAGCGCAGCGCGCGCGCGGTAACGCCGAATTCGCTCGAAAGATCGGAGATGGTGAACTGTTCGCGCGCGAGCGCATCGGGCTGGTGCAAGTGCCCGGTGTGATCACTGCTACGGGCCGAGTCTGCCCGGCGGGTCTGGGCGACCGGCATCCGTTCCTGGTTCGCGGTATTGGCCGGACTCGTGGTGATGGGACGCGAGGACATGCCCGCACGACCTAACTACCCTTTACGTAAGCGTCAACTATCGATCCGCTCCAGCCCGCCGTCCGCATCAAGCCTGCGGTAGAAGCACGAGGGCGCCAAGGTGTGGCAGGCCGGGCCCGCCGCCTCGACCCGGAGCTCCAGCGCATCCTGATCGCAATCGACGCGAATCTCGATCACCTTGAGCACGTGGCCCGAGCTCTCGCCTTTCATCCACAGCCGCCCGCGCGATCGCGAATGGAAGTGGGCAAAGCCGGTCTCGCGCGTGCGGGCAATCGCCTCCGCATCCATGTGCGCCAGCATGAGCAGCTGTCCGCTGGCGTGATCGACCGCAACGGCGGTGACGAGTCCGGCTGAGTCGAAGCGCGGCATGAACACCGCACCCTGCTCACGCAGCTCGGTTTCGGGCGATTGGATGGAAATGGGCAGGCCTTTCGCAGCGCGGGTGTCATTTTGTTGCAGGATAACCACATGCCCCGGCCAAAATCCATGGGCCTTGAACAACATGCTTTAACCTCGCCCGGCAATGGCGGATGAAGGGGTCGCGGCTTGAGGGAGCTGCAAATACGAACCGGGTTAACCGCCCGGGCGCACGCATACAGGCCAAAGTTCAGGGTTGGAATCACATGGGGTCCGAAAGCGGCGCCGCTCCCCGAAACGGGCAGAGCAGCGAGGCTCTCGGAAAAAACGCTCAGGGATTTCGGCAGGGTCCGTCATCCGTCACTAGACCAGCAGAAGCTGGGGCCGCGAGGGGCAGGCCGTGACTGGATGGATCCGAACCGATCAGGTATCGTCACGGGAACGCCCGGAGTGAACGCTCCGGGCGTTTCGTGTTTCAGGCTCCGGAAATCTCACGCCGCCAGCGGTGCGTCCTCGCGGCCAGCCTGATCGAGCGCCTCATCAAGCACCCGCGCAAAGCAGGCGATGCGCACTTCGGCCGCTCCCGCCTTGCGCAGCGCGGCAAGGCAGGCATCGGTCGTGGCGCCGCTCGTCATCACATCATCGACCAGTAGTACCCGGGCGCCTTTCAGCCGCTCGGCACGGCGCGGGTGCGCGCTGATCGCGCCGCGCAGCGCATCAGCCCGCGCGCGCTTGCCGAGGCCGCCGAGCGAGGGCGTGCGCTTGCGGCGCTCCAGCGCATCGACCACCAGCGGCTGATTGACCGTCCGCGCAATCCGCTCCGCGAGCAGCGCAGACTGATTGAACCCGCGCTCCCACAGCCGCCAGCGATGGAGCGGCACCGGCACCACCAGCCATTCGCCCTGCAGATCCGGCAGGCGCCGCACCATCAGGCGCGAGAGCAGGTCAGCCAGCGCGATGCGCTTGCCGCGCTTGAACGCCAGCACGAGTTCGCGCGAAGCATCGTTGTAGAGCGTGGCCGCCGCGATCCCCGCGTGGCGCGGCGGGTTTGCCATGCACGGCGCGCACTGGACCTCGCCGGAGTGGACCACGCTGTCAGCCAGCGGGCGCTGGCAGGTGCAGCAGGCCGGTTCGCCCGGCACGGCCAACTTCGTCCAGCACGCCGCGCAAAGCCCGCCCTGCTGCGCCAGCGCATCGCCGCACAGGGGGCAACGCGGGGGGAACACCAGATCGATCAGCGGAGCGAGAAGCGCGGGTTTCGCCATGGCCAAAGTCTCGCCCGGAAGGCCGCCATTGGCAAGAGGGGCTTGGCAGAGCGCACGCGGCGCGGCAGGGGCGGATGCCATGGCCACGCCCCCTCTCCCCCCAAAGCCGCCGACGATCTTTTCGCCCACCCGTCGCCGCTCGCAGCGTCAGCGGATGCGCGCCTTGCAGCGCCGACCAGATGCCGCGCGCTATCTGGCAGAGGACATGGCCGAGGATGTGCTCGACCGGCTCGACTTCCTGCGTCACGAACCGAAGCGAGCGCTGCTGGTGGGCGACTTCAGTGGCATGCTGGCAAAAGCGCTGGCCGCACGGGGATGCGCAATCGTGCGAGCCGATCCTGCACCGCTTGCCGGCGAACTGCCGCTCGACGAAGAACAGCCCTGGCCAGGTGAGGCGAGCTTCGATCTGATCGCGCACCTCGGCACGCTCGGCACGGTCAACGACTTACCCGGCGCCTTCGTGCATATTCGCCGCGCGCTGGCGCCGGATGGCCTCGCGATCATGAGCTGGTGCGGCGCGGGCAGCGTGCCCGCCTTGCGCGACGTGATGGTCGCTGCCGATGGCGCGCGCCCAGCTGCGCGCATCCATCCGCAAGTTGATGTGCGGGCGGGCGGCGACCTGCTCCAACGCTGCGGCTTTGCCGAACCGATGAGCGATAGTCGCATGCTGGATGTGCGCTATGCGAGCTTTGCCCGGCTGCTGGAGGATTTGCGGGCCCAAGGCCTCTCGAGCTGCCTTGCCCGGCCTGGCCCGGTGCTGGGCAAGGCCGGCTGGGCGCGTGCGCAAGATGCGTTTGCGGCAGCGGCAGACGCGGATGGGCGTGTGACCGAGCGCTTTGCAATCCTGACGCTGAGCGGTTGGGCCAAAGCTCTGCGCGCGCCGAAGTTCTAGAAAATAGGGCCAAGAAAATAGGGACAGTCCCTATTCTTCGGCACCTATCTTCCCGCGTTCGCGGGAATGACGAATGTTTGGTGGGGCCGCTTGGCCCCTACCCCAAAGCCGCCTGCGCCGCCGCCAGCCGCGCAATCGGCACGCGGTAGGGGCTGGCCGAGACGTAATCGAGACCGACCTTCTCGCAGAACGCAATCGATGCCGGATCGCCGCCATGTTCGCCGCAGATGCCGAGCTTGATGTCGGGCCGGGTCTCGCGCCCGCGCACGGCGGCCATCTCGACCAGTTGGCCGACGCCTTCGATATCGAGGCTGACGAAGGGATCGCGCGGGTAGATGCCCTGCTCGACATAAGGCCCGAGGAAGCGCGCGGCATCGTCGCGGCTGACGCCGAGCGTCGTCTGCGTGAGGTCGTTGGTGCCGAAGGAGAAGAACTTGGCTTCCTCGGCGATTTCGCCCGCCATGAGCGCGGCGCGCGGCAGTTCGATCATCGTGCCGACGAGGTACTCGAGCGTGCGGCCCTTCTCGGCGAAGACGGCCTCGGCGGCGCGGTCGACGAGCGCGCGCAGGATGAGGAGCTCGCGGCGGGTCGCGACGAGCGGGATCATGACTTCGGGGACGGGCGCTTCGCCCGACTTCTCCGCGACGTCGCAAGCAGCCTCGAAGATCGCGCGGGCCTGCATTTCGTAGATTTCGGGGAACGTTATGCCCAGGCGGCAGCCCCGATGCCCGAGCATCGGGTTGAACTCGTGGAGCTCGCCCGCGCGGCGCTTCAAGTGATCTACACCGAGGCCGGTCGCTTCGGAAAGCTCCTCGAACTCCGTCTCACCATGGGGCAGAAATTCGTGGAGCGGCGGATCGAGCAGGCGGATGGTGACGGGAAGCCCGGCCATGACCTCGAAGATCGCGGTGAAATCGGCACGCTGTTCGGGCAGCAGGCTGTTCAGCGCGCGGCGGCGGGTGGCTTCATCCTCGGCCAGAATCATCTGGCGGACCAGCGAGATACGGCCCGCATCGAAGAACATGTGTTCAGTGCGGCAAAGGCCCACGCCTTCGGCGCCGAACTGGCGCGCGACCTGGCAATCGAGCGGGGTTTCGGCATTGGCGCGCACTTTCATGCGGCGGTGCTTATCCGCCCATTCCATCAGGACAGCGAAATCGCCGACCAGTTCGGGTTCGACCATCGGCACCGCGCCGAGCATCACATCGCCGTTCGATCCGTCGAGCGTGATGACCTCGCCTTCCTTGACCTCACGCGTGCCCATGCGCGCGGTGCGGGTCGCCATGTCGATCGAGAGGCCCGAAGCACCGGAAACGCAGGGGCGGCCCATTCCGCGCGCGACCACGGCGGCGTGGCTGGTCATGCCGCCGCGTGCGGTGAGCACGCCCTTGGCGGCGTGCATGCCGTGAATGTCCTCAGGGCTGGTTTCGACGCGGACGAGGATGACATCTTCGCCCATCTGCGCGCGGTGTTCGGCGCTATCGGCATCGAACATGATGATGCCGGTGGCGGCGCCCGGCGAGGCCGGCAAGCCGCGCGTGAGCACATCGCGCGGCGCGCTGGGATCGAGCGTCGGGTGCAGCAGTTGGTCGAGCGCCATGGGATCGACGCGCTTCACTGCGGTGGCCTCGTCGATCAGGCCTTCGCGCGCCATGTCCACCGCCATCTTGAGCGCGGCCTTGGCGGTGCGCTTGCCCGAGCGGGTCTGCAGCATCCACAGCTTGCCCTGCTCGACGGTGAACTCGATGTCCTGCATGTCCTTGTAGTGGAGCTCGAGCAGGTCGAACACGCGGGCGAGCTCGGTGTAGGCCTCCGGCATCGCCTCTTCCATCGAGAGCGGCTTCGCCCCTGCCCGCTCGCGCGCGGCCCTGGTCAGGTACTGCGGGGTGCGGATGCCGGCGACGACATCCTCGCCCTGCGCGTTGACCAGCCATTCGCCGTAGTAGGCGCGCTCGCCGGTCGCGGGATCGCGCGTGAAGGCGACTCCGGTGGCGGAGGTTTCGCCCATGTTGCCGAAGACCATGGCCTGCACGTTGACCGCGGTGCCCCAGTCATGCGGGATGGCATTGAGGCGGCGGTAGACCTTGGCGCGGTCGCTTTCCCACGAATCGAACACGGCGCCGATCGCGCCCCAGAGCTGTTCGTGGACGTCCTGCGGGAACGGGCGGCCGAGTTCTTCGGCGACGATGGCCTTGTACTGGGCCACGAGCGCCTGCCAATGTTCCGCGCTCATCTCGACATCGGCGTAGAAGCCGTTGTCTTCCTTGGCGATTTCCAGAGCATCTTCGAAGCGGTGGTGATCGAGGCCGAGCACCACGTCCGAATACATCTGGATGAAGCGGCGGTAGCTGTCCCACGCGAAGCGGGCATCACCAGACCCGGCGGCGAGGCCTTCGACGGTCACGTCATTGAGGCCGAGATTGAGCACAGTATCCATCATGCCCGGCATCGAAACGCGCGCGCCCGAGCGGACCGAGACGAGCAGCGGGTTCGCCGGATCGCCGAAGACGCGCCCCGTCGCCTTCTCGATATGCGCGACGCCATTGGCGACGCCGGCGCGCAGGTCGTCGTCAAACGCCTTGCCCGCCGCGTTGTAGGCGGTGCAGACTTCGGTGCTGATCGTGAAGCCGGGAGGCACCGGCAGGCCGATGCCGGCCATCTCGGCAAGGTTCGCGCCCTTGCCGCCGGTGATGGTCTTGTCGCGCGAGCGCGGGTCGTTGTTGGTAGCACCGCCGCCGAAATGGAATACGTATGCGCTCATAAGACCAAGAGGCTCCCTGCGAACTTCAATTGTTTCCGGTTTTCCCGGATTCGCCGAAAAGTGATGGGGCGCTTTAGCCCTCTATGCGGCCAAAGTCCGCAACTTTGTGCACTGCAGCACGGAAGCGGTCAAGCAGTCCGAGGCGCCCTGCACGTTTGGCCGGGTCGGCATCGTTGACGGTAACGCTCTCGAAGAAGGCATCGATCGGCGCGCGCAAAGTGGCGAGCGCAGCCATTGCGGCTGTAAAATCTTCCGCTGCAACAGCAGCTTCGGCGCGCGGCTCGGCAGCATCGAGCGCATCGACGAGGGCCTGTTCGGCGGGTTCGCGGGTATAGGTGCCCTCGACCGGCGCGTAGTCTTCCTTCTTGAGGATATTCGCCGCGCGCTTGTAGCCCGCGAGGAGGTTCACGCCGTCCTCGGTGCCAACGAAGGCCTGCAGCGCATCGACGCGCGCGAGCAGGCGGACGAGATCGTCCTCGCCGCCGAGGGCAAAAACCGCGTCGATCAGATCGTGGCGGACACCGGCTTCGCGTTGCTGAACCTTGAGCCGGTCGGCGAAGAAGGCAACGAGTGCAGCGGGCGTGCTGCTCATCACGGCCGGAGCGGTACGCAGGAATTCGAGCGCAAGTTCGGAATAGGCCTCAAGCTTGATCTCGAAATCGCCAAGCTCGGCGGCGAAGTCTTTCATCCGCGCGGCAAATTCCGCTGCAGGCAGCGACGGGTGCGGTTGCACCTTCCAGACCTTCTCGATGTACATCGCAAAGTTCGGATCGCCTGCAACAGCACGGTCGAGAACAGAACGGAATACGCTGGCAATGGCGCCGCTCAGCACGTCAGACAGGCTGCAGCGGACCTGTGCGGTCAGCAGGATCTGGATGACGCCCAATGCCGCGCGGCGCAGTGCAAACGGGTCTTTCGAGCCGGTCGGCTTCTCGTCGATCGCGAAAAAGCCCGCCAGCGTATCCAGCTTGTCCGCCAACGCCACGGCCACTGTTACCGGCGCGGTGGGCACATCATCGCCCTGCCCGGCCGGCTTGTAGTGATCACGGATCGCATGGGCGACGGCATCGGGCAGACCCTCGGCGCGGGCATAGTAGCCGCCCATCAGGCCCTGCAGTTCGGGGAATTCGCCGACCATTTCGGTGACGAGATCGGCCTTGCACAGGCGGGCTGCGAGTTCGGCTTGATCCGCAAGCAAAGCCCTCCCCCGGTCGGGGGAGGGTTGGGTGGGGGTGCTCTGCGACTGCGATGGGGGAGCCCCCTCCCCCGACCCCTCCCCAACGGGGAGGGGGGCAGCAGTGACGATGCCCTCTTCGACGAGCCAACGCGCCAGCTTGGCCACCCGTTCCACCTTGTCGGCGACGGTGCCCAGCTTCTCGTGGAAGGTGATCCGCGCCAGCTTTTCAGCCTGCGCGGAAAGCGGCGTCTTGCGGTCCTGCTCCCAGAAGAAGCGCGCGTCCGAAAGGCGGGCGGCGAGGACTTTGCGGTTGCCCGCGACGATCACAGCGCCGCCATCGTGCGCGGCGATATTGGCGGTGCAGACGAAGGCGTTGGCGAGCTTTCCTGCGCTATCCCGGCAGATGAAGTACTTCTGGTTCACGCGCGCGGTGAGCTGGATGACTTCGGGCGGGACTTCGAGGAAGGCTTCGTCGAAGTGGCCGAGCAGCGGCACAGGCCATTCGGTGAGGCCAGCGTTCTCGATGACGAGGCCTTCATCCTCGACCAGCATGAGGCCGGCATCGGCAGCGGCCTTCTTGGCGCCTTCCCGGACGATGCCTTCGCGCTCGGCGTGATCGACGATCACGTGGGCAGCTCGCAGCTTGGCAGCGTAGTCGTCGGCGCTGTCGATTTGGATTTCGCCGCTGTGGTGGAAGCGGTGGCCCATGGTGGTGCGGCCTGAACGGATGCCGCCGATCTCGCATTCCACCACTTCGCCGCCGAGCAGCGCAATGATGCCCGAGAGCGGGCGGACCCAGCGCAGGCTGTCCGGTGCGAGGCTTGCCGCGCCCCAGCGCTGCGACTTGGGCCAGGGGAAGGCGCGGATGATGGCGGGTATCGCTTCAGCCAGCACATCGGCAGCAGCGCGGCCGGGCTTTTCAACGATGGCAAACCACACGCCGTCACGCTCGGTCAGCTGGTCCTTGGAAAGGCCGGTCTTGCGCAGGAAGCCTTCGAGCGCCTGTTCGGGCGCGGACGTGCGCGGACCCTTGGTTTCCTCGTGCACCGCTTCCGTTGCGAGCGGGAGGGCATTGGCGATGAGCGTCAGGCGCCGCGGGGTGGACCAGACGGTGATCTCGCCGACAGCGAGGCCAGCGGCCTGCATTTCGCGGCGGAACAGCTTTTCGAGATCGGCGCGTGCGCCAGCCTGCATCCGCGCGGGGATTTCTTCGGAGCGCAGTTCAAGGAGGAAATCAGCGGTTGCGCTTTGTGTCTCGACTTCGCTCGACACGAACGGGGTTGGGGAATTGCTCATGCCGTCCACCCCGGGAACTTCGCTTCCCATTCGGGGCGGTACTTCTCCATGTAACCCTCGCAAGACCCACGCGCGAGATCGCGCACCCGGCCCATGTAGCTCGCGCGTTCCTGCACCGAGATCACGCCGCGCGCCTGCAAGAGGTTGAACAGGTGGCTCGCCTCGATCGCCTGCTCGTAAGCGGCGATAGGAACCTTGGCTTCCAATGCCTTGCGGCACTCGGCCTCGGCGCGGCGGAAGCCTTCGAACAGGGTTTCGGTGTCCGCTACCTCGAAGTTCCACTTCGACATCTGCTTCTCGTTTTCGAGGAAGACCTCGCCGTAGCTGACGCCGTGATTGTTGAACCGGAGGTCGTAGACGTTGTCGACGCCCTGGATATACATCGCGAGGCGCTCAAGTCCGTAAGTCAGTTCGCCCGCGACCGGCTTGCAATCGAAGCCGCCCATCTGCTGGAAATAGGTGAACTGCGAGACTTCCATGCCGTCGCACCACACTTCCCAGCCCAGCCCCCAGGCACCGAGCGTGGGCGATTCCCAGTCGTCTTCCACAAAGCGAATATCATGGAGCAGCGGATCGATGCCGATGGCAAACAGGCTGCCCAGATAAAGCTCCTGGAAGTCCGCCGGGCTCGGCTTCATGATGACCTGGTACTGGTAGTAGTGCTGCAGCCGGTTCGGGTTCTCGCCATAGCGACCATCGGTGGGCCGGCGGCTGGGCTGGACATAGGCGGCATTCCACGGCTGCGGGCCAAGCGAGCGCAAGGTCGTGGCGGGGTGGAAGGTGCCTGCGCCCATGCGCATGTCGTAAGGCTGGAGGATCAGGCATCCCCGCGCGCCCCAATAGGCGTGGAGCGTGAGGATCATGTCCTGCACGCTGAGAGGGGTGGAAGCGGGGTTTGCAGTATCAGCCATGGCCCGCGCGCTTTGGCGGATTGGCGCTCCCAAATCAACCGGGGCAAATCAACCGTGGAGGCTCGCGGTTCTTGCTTCGCCTGCGCGCTTGGTCCATCCCGATGGGGCGATGAAGCGCCATCCCTCCCCCCTCACCCGGCTCCTACAGCTGCTGGCCGGCTGCCTGCTCATCAGCCTTGCGGCCTGCGGGGCGGCCAAACCGCCGCCCGAAGAGCCCGCCAAGGTTGCGCTCTGGGCGATATCGGACAGCACCGGGGTGCACGGCTGGCTGCTCGGCACCGTCCACTCGCTGCCTCCGGGCACCAACTGGCGCCGCCCGGCCATCGACAGCGCGATCAGCGGGGCGGACCGGCTGGTGCTGGAGATCGGCGAAGCACTCAATCCGCAAGTGGCGGGCGAAGCGCTGGGCCGGCTTGCGTTCACTCCCGGCCTGCCGCCGCCGAGTGAGCGGGTTGAGCCCAAGTTCCGCAGCGATCTTGCCAAAGTCTACAAGGACCTTTCGCTGAACGACGGGCAGTTCAAGGATCAGGAAAGCTGGGCCGTGGCGCTGCAGATCGCGGCCATCGGCGGGCTCAAGCAGGGCATGCAGCCCGAAAGCGGGGTCGAGCCCGAGCTGCGCAAGGTGATCGGCTCCAGGCCGGTCACGGGGCTCGAAACGATCGACAGCCAGTTCGGCATTTTCGATACGCTGCCGTCGCGCGCGCAGTCGGTGCTGCTGGAGCAGGTTGCGCACGAGGCGGCGGACAGCCGCGATGACGACAAGGACATGCTGGCGCTGTGGCTGCGCGGCGACGAACTGGGCATCGCGCGCGAAGCGCAGACCGGCTTCCTCGCCGATCCCGAGCTGCGCACCGCGCTGCTGACCCGGCGCAATCTGGCCTGGGCGGATCAGATCAACGCAATGCTGAAAGCGGGCGCGAAGCCCTTTATCGCAGTGGGCGCGGCGCATGTGGCGGGGATCGACGGCCTCCCGCGCCTGCTCGAAGCGCGCGGCTGGCAGGTGAAGCGGGTCTATTAAGGTTCGCGCAGAGGCGCGGAGGCGCGGAGAAGAAAAGGGTAAAGGGTTCGCGCAGAGTTCGCGGAGATCGCAAAGAGGCTGCGCGCCGCAGGCATTGATTGCGCCCTTGCACATGCGCAATGAATTATAGCGGCTTTGCCGCCGCTAGACATCTCTGCGATCCCTGCGAACTCTGCGCGAATCCAACTGCCTTCTTCTCCGCGCCTCTGCGCCTCTGCGCGAACCCAATAAACCCGCTTCCGCTTGCTTTTTCCGCCACAGACGCTAAGGGCCGCCGCTTCCTGCGTGCATGGTCATCCCTGGAGGCGTGGCGCAAGGAAATCGGTTTGACACATAAACGTGAAGGTACGGACACATGAGCGATACGCTGCATCTGCCGGCCGAGACGCGTGAACGGGCTGGCAAGGGAGCCTCCCGTGCACTTCGTCGCGAAGGCCGCACACCCGCCGTGATCTACGGCGGCAATCAGGATCCGGTTGCGATCCACATCGAAGAAAAGGAACTGCGCCGCCAGCTTGGCACCGGCAAGTTCTTCGATTCGATCATCGAGCTCACCGTCGGCGGCGTGACCGTGCGCACCCAGCCCAAGGATGTTGCGTTCCACCCGGTTTCCGAACGCCCGCTTCACGCGGACTTCCTGCGCATCTAAGGCCAACCTGGCCTGATGCCCGCAGCCAAGCGCTGCGAAAAGCCATGTGTCCGGTCCCTCCCGCCCAGCGTGAGGGACCGGTACTGGCCTAACCCGATCAAGCTTACCGTTCCTGGCGCCAGCCCCGTATAGGAAGACCCTCGCCATGCAGCTCTGGGTCGGTCTCGGCAATCCCGGACCCCAATACGCCCTCCACCGGCATAACGTCGGCTTCATGGCGCTCGACACCATTGCCGAGGTGCATTCCTTCGGCCCGGTCCAGAAGAAGTTTCAGGGCTGGGTGCAGGACGGCCGCATTGGCTCCGAGCGCCTGATCCTCCTCAAGCCCGCCACCTTCATGAACGAAAGCGGCCGCGCGGTGAGCGAGGCGCTGCGCTTCTACAAGCTCGGGCCGGACGCGCTGACGGTGTTTCATGACGAGCTCGATCTCGCGCCGTTCAAGGTCAAGGTGAAGCAGGGCGGCGGCCATGCCGGGCACAACGGCCTGCGCTCGATCGACCAGCACATCGGCCCGGAATTCCGCCGCGTGCGGCTCGGCATCGGGCATCCGGGACACAAGGACCGGGTGACCGGCTATGTCCTGGGCAACTTCGCCAAGGCGGAGCAGGACGACCTCATCACCATGCTCGGCGCTGTGGCCGGAGAGGCGGAATGGCTCGCTAGCGGGGACAGTGTGCGCTTCATGAACGACGTGGCGCTACGCCAGAATTAACCAGTCCAAGCGTCGGGCTGGCTTACAATGACGTAACGTACGAACAGGCGTTAACCAGCAGAATCGGCAGAAATGCGTATTTGGCATCAAGTTTGCTTTGTCAGGGTTTAACCACGGTTTACTGGCAAGGGGACTGAACCATGAAACGTATCCTGATTACCTCGGCTGCCCTCCTCGGCACAGCCATGATCTCGCAGCCGGCTTCGGCTTGGGTGAAGCACACCCACTATTGCAACTGCGGTCACCCGTCCGGCGGCACCATGTGCGGCAGCTCCAGCACGAGCTCGACGACCACGGGCGGAACCACCACCACCGGCGGCACCACCACCACTTCGACGACCGGCGGCACGACCACTTCGACGACAGGCGGCACCACCACTTCGACGACGGGCGGCACCACCACCACGGGCGGCACCACCACGACCACCGGCGGCACCACCACTTCGGGCGGTTCGACCTCGGGCGGCACCCCGGTTCCCGAACCGGGCATGCTCGGCATGATGGGCCTCGGCTTCGTCGGCCTTGCCCTGGCGCGTCGCCGCCGCCGCTGAACCTGAACGACCCCTTGCCCCACCAAGTCCTTCACGGGGCCGCCAAGCGACCCGTGAAGGACCGGCAGGGCAGTTATTGCGGGGTTAGATCAGCGCAAGGCCATCGGGGCGATCCGCGTGCCTCGTTTGATCAGCCGCCGCCAGCAACCGCGCGCGCAAGGTCGGCACGAAACAGGTGGTTCGCCGGATCGAGCCGACTGGCTTCCTTCATCAGCCGAAGCATCTGATCACGGTCGCGGCCCGCTTCGAGCCGGACCAGCGCGGCCGTATGCAGCATATCGGCATTGCGCGGCGCAAGCTCGAGCGCGCGATCGGCATAACCCAGCGCGACATCCACCTGCCCGGCGCGCGACGCCGCGAGCGCCATGCGGCGCAGCACCTCTCCATCGTTCTCGTGCCCCGGGATCTGCCCGAAGGCTGCCAGTGCCGCAGGCCAGTCCTGCCGGGCAAGCGCGGCCTGCCCCGCATTGGCGAGCTGCTGGCTGGCCTTCAGGGCCGGCGACTTGAGCCGAGCGAGGAGCGCGCCGGCAGACGGATCGCGCGCTGCCTGCGCTGCCCGCACTGCCAGATCGAGCTCGCGCTCACCGGCCAGAACGCTGTCTGACAGCGGCTGCACCGTGCGCAGGGCTGATCGCGGGTCGCCAACCGCCAGCTGCGCCTCGGCCAGCATGATCCGCGCGTAGGGGTTCTGCGGCGAAAGCAGCAGCGCCTGCGCAAACATCGCACGCGCCTGTTCCGGGTGGCCCAGCCGCAGCAGCGCCTCGGCATAGCTCATTGCGTTTGCCGAGCGCGGATCGAGCGTGGCCTCCTGCGATGCGAGCGTCTTGCGCACCGTTTCCCAGTCACCCTTTTCCGATGCGAGCTGCACCGAAAGGTCGATCACTTCGGGATGGCTGGGGGCAATCTTCGCGGCCCGCGCCACGATGAGCAGCGCTGCGTCGACCTGCCCTTCCATGTCTGCAAGGCTGGCGAGTGCCGTCAGCGGTTCCACCCGCGCCGGAAAGGCATCGGCGGCTGCGCTGTAGCTCTTCCTGGCCGCTTCGAGCTTCCCTTGCTGCGCAGCCAGTGTTCCGGCCATCATCAGTGTATCCAGCCGTCCCGGTGCGAGCTGGCGCAAGGTTTCGACCGCCTTGCCTGCGGCAGGATAGTCCTGCGCGGCGATCAGGAACTGCGCGTAATCATGCACCAGCGCATAGTTGCGCGGATCGGCGGCAAGGCCCCGGCGCAGCGCTTCGAGCGCGGCGGGGGCGTTGTCGAGCGCGCTGTGGGCGGCGGCGCGAAGGCGCCACGTCTCCGCGCCGCTGTCCTGCCCGAGCAGGTTCAGCGCCGCCTGCGGCTGACCGCGCAGGATCGCCGCTTCTGCTTTCATCCTTACGAGTTCGGCACTGGTGAAGCCCGCTTCCTCAAGATGCGTGAGCGTGGCCTGCGCGCCGTCGCCATCGCCCAGTTTGAGCTGGGTGCGCGCATAGAGCAGCAGCATGTCGCGGTTGGCGCCGTCGGAATCGAGCGCGCCGAGCACTTGAGTCCGCGCGGCGGCATAATCCTCTGCCGCGAAGGCCTTTTGCGCTGCGGCGAATTGCGCCGCCGGATCGGTGCGCGAACAGGCCGAGGCCAGCAGGAGGACAGCAAGGAGCACAGCGCGTTTCATCACGCTCACCAATACTACCTAAGCCCTGAAGTTTCGGTGAAAAAGCGCGCGCGCCTAGCCGCGCGGCAAACCGTCGGAATGGTTTACAAGCGGAGCATCGTTAATCATCCGAAATGGTGGATTTACGCCACTGGCATGGTGTTTGCTTAAGATGCGTGGGATCAGAATTTAACCACTCAGGGGCAGGGCCATGACTAAGTATTTCAAGTTCGCATCACTCGCGATCGCGGCATCCCTGACCGTCGCGTCCCCGGCGCTGGCAGACTCGATGCTGTTCAATGCGGCCGACATCGGCAAGGCGATCACGCTCGATTATAACGGCTATTCGGGGTCTGGCGGCGCGTCGATCAACGGCCTGACCGGTTCGACCACGTTCACGCTCACCGGCGTTTCGGGCAATGACTACACCTTCGACTATTCGGTCGCGAACACCACCTCCGCGCCGGTGACCGACTCGCGCATCTCGAGCTTCGCGTTCAACACCGATCCCACGATCTCGGGCGCTGCTTCGACCGGTGCCTACAGCTACACCCAGCTCAACTCGAACTATCCCAACGGCATCGGCACTGTCGACGTCTGCTTCAAGGATGCTTCGACGGGCGCCTGCGCGGGCGGCGGCAGCGGCGGCCTCACCGCAGGCCAGAGCGGCACCGGCAGCTTCACGCTTAGCTTCGCCTCGCCGGTTTCCGCGCTGACGCTAAGCGACTTCTACGTGCGCTACCAGTCGATCACTGGCGTGCAGGGCATCACCTCGGCCAGCGGCGCGGGCACGATCACCAGCAGCACCAGCGGCGGCAGCACGACCAGCGGTGGCAGCACCTCGACAGGCGGTACGCCGGTGCCGGAGCCGGGCATGCTTGGCCTGTTCGGCGCGGGCATCATCGGCCTCGCGCTGGCACGCCGTCGCCGTCAGGTCGCGCAGGTGCGCTTCGCCGCAGCCTGATCCCGCGATTTCCTGAGCCCCACATAAGCGGAAGGGCCCTGACCACGCGGTCGGGGCCTTTCTGCGTGTGCCGTTCAGCCGCGCTGCGCTTCGGCGAGGTGCTTGGCGATCGTCTGGTTCTGCGGCGCCTTCTGCGCGGCGCGGCGCAGCAGATCGAGCGCACGGTTCTTGTTGCTGCCGCTCTGGAACAGCAGCCAGCCGAGCGTATCCATGACCGAGGGATCTTCTGGCGCGACCTGGATGGCGCGCTGGGCGAACTGCAGCGCCTTGTCGGTATTGCCGACCTGCGCCTGCGCCCAGGCCATGTTGTTGAGCACCAGCGCGCTGCGCCCATCGGTCAGCGCAAGGATCTGATCGTAGGCGAGGATCGCATTGCCCCAGTTGCTCGCTTTCATCGCCGTATCGGCCGCACTCAGCGCCTGCCCCAGCGATTGCGGCGAGGGATAGCGCGCCCGCGCTGCAAAGAAGGCCGCATTGGGATCGCCAGCCGCCTCGGCTGCCTTCGCAAGGAGGCGCAGGTCATCGGGCGCGGCAGACTTGCTCTGCGCGAAAGGCATCAGCGTCTGTACCGCGCCGGCCGCATCGTTGCCTGCAAGCTGCGCCTTGCCCAGTTCGCGCCGCAGCACGACACTTTCGGGGTGGCGGGCGAGCATCGGCGCGAGGCGGGCGCGGGCCTGTTCGGGCTGGCCGATCTGCGTGAGCGCCTGCGCATAAAGCACATTGGCGTCGTCGCGGTCCTTGAGCTTGTCCTCGTTGGCCTGGAGAATGTCGCGCGCAGCGTTCCAGTCGCCCTTCGCCGAGGCGAGACGCGCCTTCAGATAGGCCAGCGTGCCGTCAATGCTCTGGCCCTGGAAGCCCGACAGCAGCGCGGCCAATTCGTCCGTCCGCCCGAGATCGCCCAGAATGCCGGCCTGCCCGGTAAGCGCGGGGAGATTGCCCGGATAGCCTTTGCCGGCCTTGGCATAGGAGGCCAGCGCATTGCCGAGTCGACCTTCGGCGGTCGCGACCTGAGCATCGACGAGCAGGGCATCAAGCAGATTGCCATCCGCGGCCAGCGCAGAATCGGCAAGGCGGCGAGCCTCTGCCGTATCGCCTTCCAGCAGCTTCAGGCGCGAAAGGCTGGCAAGCAGCGGAGCGTTGCGCGGTTCGGCCGCAAGACCGGCCTGAAAGGCTGCGAGGGCACCGGGCTTGTCGCCCTGCGTGAGCAGCGCGAGGCCGCGCAGCCGCAGCCCGGCGGCAGACTTGTCGTCACCCAGCGCGGCGAGCGCATCTTGCGCCTGCCCGCGCAGGAGTGCAGCTTCGGCGAGCAGCCGATGGAAATCAGCGGGCTTGCGAAGGCTCCCCAGCCTTTCGAGGCTCGCCCCCGCCGCGATGCCATCGCCCATCGCCAACGCGTTGCGCGCCTGCAGTTCGATCAGCCCCGCATCGCCCGGATTGGCCGCTAGCGCAGCGGCAAGGTCGGTCTGCGCCGCCAGATACTGATGCGCGGCAAATTCGGCGCGCGCCTTGTCCGCGAGCGCCTTGGGATCGGGACTGCATCCTCCCGCTGCGAGGGCAAGCGCAAGCACCGACAGTGCAAGCGTCGACGGGGCAAGCGTCGGCGGGGCAATCCGGTTCATCAGGTGCGTTCCTTCTGCGCCTGCGGGTCAGGCAGGCGGCCATACATTCAGAACGGACCTAAGCGCCAATCCTTGAAATTTTGGTGAAGGAGGCGTGAATCTATCCGGTCCAACCGGCGATCTGCCCGGCGGCAATGCCCTTTCCGAGCGTGAAGCTGGAACCGACCGCCGCGATCACCGCAGTCCGCCGATCGAGTCCGAGCAGTTCACGCAGCCGCACTGTGGCCTCGATACCGGTGCAATGCGCCCCGAGCAGATAGGCAAGGCCCTTGAGACGGCCGGCGGTGGCGATCAGCACCGCATCGGGCTTGGCAAACAGGTGGATGCCGCCGATCACGGCATGAAGCCGCGCATCGCCGGTGATCGTCTGCGCGGCATCAGCGATGTTCATGATCCCGGCATGCCCGCAGCCGGTGACGATCACCACGCCGCTTGCCGTCGCGATGACCAGCGATGTATCCTCGCGCAGCGTATCGGGCACGAGTTGCCCGCCCGCCTTCACGGTGAGGCCGGGGTTCCAGTTGGTCTCGTCATGGCCGCGCGGCACCGGACCGGTCAGCCACATGCCGCTCGCGATCTCGGCCGGTCCCGAGAGCTGCTGGATTCGCCCGCCGGTATCGAGATAAGCCTTGGCGAGCGCGGGAAAGTCGTTCTCGGTGCCGCTTTGCCCGTCCTTGCCATAGCGCGGCGCAAAGATGCCCTCACCCACGTAGAGGTGGGAAAGCGCCGCCGGATTCTTCTGCATCAGCGCCTTGCGCAAGGTCAGCAAGCCGCCGGTATGATCATCGTGGAAGTGCGAGATGACCACCTCTTCCACGCTCGAAAGATCGATCTTGAGCGCTTCGGCATTCTTCAGCACGGTATCCGGATTGGCGCCGGTATCGAACAGGATGCGCCGTCCATCGACCTCGACGAGCGCGGCAAAGCCCCACTCGCCCAGCGTGCCGTAGTCGGTCAGCATCGTCGAGAGCGTGGTCACTTTGACCGCCTGTGCCTGATGCGGCGCGCCGTCGGCGGCGTGCGCGGCGGTGCTAGTGAAGGCCGCCAGCAAAAGCATCAGCCATGCTATCCACTGCTTCATATCGCCCGCGCCCCCTTGACCTTGTCGCCGCGCGATACCATCGCGCGCTTCACGGCAGCGGGCAAGCCATTCGCCTGCTGCACCAGACAAGGAACACGTCATGGGTTTTCGCTGCGGGATTGTCGGGCTGCCGAACGTGGGCAAGTCGACGTTGTTCAATGCGCTGACCGAGACGCAGGCGGCGCAGGCGGCTAACTATCCGTTCTGCACGATCGAGCCCAATATCGGCAATGTCGGCGTGCCCGATCCGCGGCTCGACGAGCTGGCGCGGATCGCGGGCAGCCAGAAGATCATCCCGACGCAGCTAGGCTTCGTCGATATCGCCGGCCTCGTGCGCGGGGCATCGAAGGGCGAAGGGCTGGGCAACCAGTTCCTCGGCAATATCCGCGAGGTGGATGCGATCGTCCATGTGCTGCGGTGTTTCGAAAACGTCGATATCCAGCACGTCGACAACAAGATCGATCCGATCTCGGATGCCGAGACGGTAGAGACCGAGCTCATGCTGTCTGACCTCGAAAGCCTGGAAAAGCGCGTGCCAGCCGCGCAGAAGAAGGCCGCGCAGGGCGACAAGGAAGCGAAGATCACTGCGTCGGTGCTGGGCCAGGCGCTCGATCTGCTGCGCGAAGGCAAGCCCGCGCGCCTGACGGTGCCGAAGGACGACGAGGAAGCGCGCGTCTTTGCGCAGGCGCAGCTGATCACCGCCAAGCCGGTGCTCTACGTCTGCAATGTCGAGGAGGAAGCCGCCGGCACCGGCAACGATTTCTCCGCGCGCGTGTTCGCAAAGGCGAAGGCGGAAGGGGCCAACGCCGTGATCGTCTCCGCCGCGATCGAGGCCGATATCGTGACAATGCCGGTGGAGGACCGCGCCGAATTCCTCAGCGCGCTGGGGCTGGAGGAAGCCGGACTCGCGAAAATCATCCGCTCGGGCTACGAGCTGCTCCATCTCCTCACCTTCTTCACCGTCGGCCCCAAGGAAGCGCGGGCATGGACGGTCCATGCCGGGGCCAAGGCGCCCGAGGCGGCGGGCGAGATCCATTCCGACATGCAGCGCGGCTTCATCCGCGCCGAGACGATTGCCTACGAGGATTTCGTCACGCTGGGCGGTGAAGCGGCGGCGCGCGATGCGGGCAAGCTGCGGCAGGAAGGCAAGGAATACGTGGTGCGCGACGGCGACGTGATGCACTTCAAGTTCAATGTATAAGGTATTGATCTGATGCAATACTACGAAGATCTGGTGGTCGGCAAAGTGACCAAGTTCGGCCACTACGAAGTGACCCGCGAGGAAGTGATGGAGTTTGCGCGGAAATACGATCCGCAGGCCTTCCACCTCGATGACGATGCGGCAGCGGCGACGCACTTCGGCCGCCTTTCGGCCAGCGGCTGGCACACGGCTGCGATGACGATGTCGATGACAGTGGCGAACCTGCTCAACAACAAGCAGGCGGGGCTCGGCTCCCCCGGCGTCGACGAACTGCGCTGGATCAAGCCCGTCTACCCCGGCGACACGCTGCGCTGCGAGAACACGCTGCTCGAAAAGCGCCGCAGCAAGACGCGGCCGGAAATGGGCATCATCAAGGGCGAGACGCGCGTCTTCAACCAGAACGACGAACTGGTGATGAGCTTCAAGGCGCTGGGCCTGGTGGCGACGCGCGACCCGGCGGGGACGGATTGAGCGCGGCCGTGGAAATCCGGCCCTACGCGGCGGCGGATTTCGATGGACTCGATGCGCTCTGGCGGGAAGCCTTCCCGAACGATCCGCCGCGCAACCGCGCCGACGTCTCCGTCCCGGCCAAGCTCGCGATGAACGACGACCTGCTGTTCGTCGCAGAGGATCAGGGCCGTGTCATCGGCTCGATCATGGCGGGATACGATGGCCACCGGGGCTGGCTCTATTCCGTCGCCGTGCGGCAGGATGCCAAGCGGCGCGGGATCGGCACGGCGCTGGTGCAGACCGCCGAAGCGGCCTTGCGCCGGCTGGGCTGCTGCAAGATCAACCTGCAAGTGCGCAGCACCAACGCCGCGGTGATCGCGTTCTACAAGGGGCTGGGCTTCACCGTAGAAGAGCACATCAGCATGGGGCGCCTGCTTTAGCAGAGGCTATCAATGGAACCGGAGTGGTAGCCATGCGGGTTCTGAACGCATCAGGCGAGACAATCCGGATCGGTGCGGAGAGGACGTGACGCCCCGCGCAAGGCGTGCGACATTCGGTGCGTCGCCCGCCTGAGGACCCGATGAGCCAAAAATCGCGCCCCACCCGCCTGCCCCCGCCCTATCTCAAGCGCGTATGGCTGCCAGGCGAGGCCGATGGCGACGGGCTCGACTGGGACAACTATCCGCTCTCGCTGCCGCTCCTGCACCGCGGCGCGTTTGACCTCGCGTTCGACAAGTCCGTCACGATCATCGTGGGTGAGAACGGTTCGGGCAAATCAACATTGCTCGAGGCCATTGCCACCATGGCAGGTTTCAGCGAGGGCGGCGGCGCATCGGGCATGCGCGCGGTCGGGCCATCGGCGGCTTCGGGCGAGGATGGCGCGCGGCTTGGGCAGTTGCTCAAGGCGGCGTGGCTGCCGCAAGTGCGGCGGGGCTGGTTCTTTCGCGCCGAGACGTTCTTTTCGGTGGCGCGCTACCTCGACGAGGCAGGCTCCACACGCGCCGGTTTCCTGCGCGCATCGCATGGCGAAGGATTCCTGAGCTTCTTTGAAGAGCGGCTGACCGAGCAGGGCCTGTACATCCTTGACGAGCCCGAATCTGCGCTGTCACCCGCCAAGCAGTTCGAATTCCTCAAGCTGCTGCGGCAATTGCAGCGCGAGGAAAGCTGCCAGATCATCATGGCGACGCACTCGCCCATCCTGATGGCGCTGCCCGATGCAGACCTGTGGCAGATCGAGCGCTTCGGCCTGAGGCCAATCGCGCTCGAAGACACCGCGCATTTCAAGATCTACCGCGAGTTCATCCTCTATCCGCACGATACGGTGGAAGCGATGATCGACTAAACACCGCAGACCTCACATCGGCTTGCACTGCAGCTGGCCCTTGGAGAAGAACTGGATCCGGCCCTGCAGGTCCATGATCGTGAGGCTGGCGGCGAGGCTTCTGATCACGCCGTTCTCGGATGGCTCGGCGCCGGGCAGCGGGGCGAGGATCACGATATTGCCGGGACCGATGTAGCGCGTGCGAGCTGTTTCGGGGAGGATCTGGCTCTTCTTGTCGGCCGGGATGCGCACGATCTTGCCCTTGACCTTGAGGATCGCCTCCTTTTCCTGTGCCAGCACGAGCGCGGACATGCCGCCGCCATCAGCGGCAAAGTTGCAGCCGGCGCCATAGAGTTCGTTGTCCTTGATATCGGGATAGGTGATCGGCTCGGGCTGGACCGTGCTGGCGGGCGGCGGGGGCGGCGGCGGCGAGCCGCACGCGGCCAGCAGCAGCACCAGGCCCAGAGCAATTCCCCGCATCATTTCCTCCCGAAGAGCTTTTCGATATCGCCGTGGGCCAGCTTGATCCACGTCGGTCGGCCATGGTTGCACTGTCCCGAACGCGGCGTCACTTCCATTTCGCGCAGCAGGGCATTCATTTCCGCCACGCTCAGTACGCGCCCGGCCCTTACCGAACCATGGCAGGCCATGGTTGCCAAAACGAGATCGCGCTTCTCACCCAGCAGCAGCGCTGCGCCGTTCTTCGCCAGATCATCGGCAACATCGCGCACCAGAGCCTGGACATCACCACCCCTCAGCACGGCGGGAACGCCGCGCACTAGCATCGCGGCGGGGCCGAAGCGTTCGAGCGCAAGGCCATAAGCGGCGAGTTCCGTGGCGGCCTCCTCCAGCCGGTCGCACGAGGGTTCATCGAGTTCGACCACTTCGGGGAGAAGCAGCGCTTGCGCGGGCGCGGTGCCCTCCCCTGCCCCTGCGGCGCGCAGCCTTTCGAGCACGAGGCGCTCGTGGGCGGCATGCTGATCGACAAGGACGAGGCCGTCTTCCGCTTCGGCGACGATATAGGTCGCCGCGATCTGGCCGCGCGCGACGCCGAGCGGATGGCTGGGGACGGCCTCCACCGCCGGCTCCGCGCGCGCGGCGGGGGGTGCCATCATCGCCGCCTCGTAGCCGCGCCAGGCCTGTCCCGCCTCGGAAACGCGGGGGGCGGGTTGCGAGGAGAAGAACAGATTGGACTGGGGCGGAATGGCGGGCGCGATGGGCTCTGCCTGCCAGGCGCGCATGGCAGCAGCGTCGGGCGCCTGCGCGGAGCGGCGGTCCCCCGTCATCAGCGCCTGCCTCAGGCCCGAGACGATCATGCCGCGCACCAGCGCCGGATCGCGGAAGCGCACTTCGGTCTTGGCGGGGTGGACGTTGACGTCGACTTCCTCGGGCGGGACTTCAAGGAACAGCGCGAGGACGGCATGGCGATCCCGCGCGAGCATATCGGCATAGGCGCCGCGCACCGCACCGATCAGCAGCTTGTCCTTCACCGGGCGGCCATTGACGAAGAGGTACTGGTGATCGGCAACGCCGCGGTTGTAGGTCGGCAGCCCGGCAACGCCCATGAGGTGGAACGGCCCGCGCACCAGATCGACCGCGACGGCGTTGTCATGCAGTTCGCGCGCGACGAGCTGGGCGGTGCGCGCCGCGAGCGTATCGCCCGGCTGGACCTGCAGCGCGCGGCGGCCATCATGCTCCAGCGTGAAGCCGATATCGGGCCGCGCGAGGGCAAGGCGGCGCACCACATCGAGGCTGGCGGCCCATTCGGCGCGCGGGCTGCGCAGGAACTTGCGGCGGGCGGGGACTTTACCGAACAGGTCCTCGACCCGGACGCGTGTACCGGGCGGCAGCGCGGCGGGGCCATCGGAGACGACCATGCCGTGATCGACCATGCGTGCCCAGGCTTCACCATGCGTTCCGGCGCGGCTTTCGATGGTTACCCGCGCAACGGAGGCGATCGAGGGCAGCGCCTCGCCGCGGAAGCCGAGGGTGGCGACCATTTCGATCGCCTCATCGGGCAGCTTGGAGGTGGCGTGGCGCTCCAGCGCCAGCGCGATCTCCTCCGCGCGCATGCCGCAGCCGTCGTCCGTCACCTCAATGAGCGCGAGACCGCCTTCGGCCAGACGCACCGCAATCTGGCTCGCACCGGCGTCGATGGCGTTCTCGACGAGTTCCTTGAGCGCGCTGGCCGGACGCTCGACCACCTCGCCGGCGGCGATGCGATTGACGAGGTTTTCGGGCAGACGCCGGATGGTGCGGGCAGGCTGGGACATGGATCGGGGCAGCCTAGCGACGAAGCCGCGTTTTTTCGAGGCCAGCGCCCATACTTATCCCGGAAAGTCCTGCACAAAATATTGGGTTTTGCTCTGCGGCCCTGCTAATGCGCGCACTTCGCAAGCCCCGCCAGAGTCCCTCTCGCCCTTTGCGCGGGCGGGCCCAACCGCAGTTTTATACGGATTTCCTGATGGCATCGATGCTTTCCCGATTCTTCAAGTTCGGCTCCCAGAACATCGCAATCGATCTCGGCACCGCCAACACGCTGGTCTATGTTCAGGATCGCGGCATCGTGCTCAACGAACCCTCGGTCGTGGCGATCGAGACGATCAACGGCATCAAGCGGGTCAAGGCCGTGGGTGACGACGCCAAGATGATGATGGGCAAGACCCCTGACAACATCGAAGCTATCCGTCCCCTGCGCGATGGCGTGATTGCCGACATCGAAGTCGCGGAAGAAATGATCAAGCATTTCATCCGCAAGGTGAACGGCTCGAAGAGCCTGCTGCGCTATCCGGAAATCGTGATCTGCGTGCCCTCGGGCTCCACCTCGGTCGAGCGCCGCGCGATCCGCGATGCCGCCAGCAACGCCGGGGCAAGCCAGGTGTTCCTGATCCTCGAACCGATGGCCGCCGCGATCGGTGCAGACATGCCCGTGACCGAACCGGTCGGCTCGATGGTCGTCGATATCGGCGGCGGCACCACCGAAGTCGCGGTGCTTTCGCTGCGCGGTCTTGCCTACACCACCTCGGTGCGCGTGGGCGGGGACAAGATGGACGAAGCCATCGTCTCCTACGTGCGCCGCCACCACAACCTGCTGATCGGCGAATCGACCGCCGAGCGGATCAAGAAGGACTTCGGCATCGCCACCGTGCCGGCGGACGGCGTGGGCGAGACGATCCATATCAAGGGCCGCGACCTTGTGAACGGCGTGCCCAAGGAAATCACCATCACGCAGGCCAATGTCGCCGAAGCGCTGTCCGAACCGATCGGCGCAATCGTCGAAGGCGTGCGCATCGCGCTTGAAAACACCGCGCCGGAGCTGGCTGCGGATATCGTCGACCAGGGCATCGTGCTGACGGGCGGCGGCGCGCTGATCCGCGGGCTCGACGATCACCTGCGCGAGGAAACGGGCCTGCCGGTCAGCGTGGCCGAAGACCCGCTTTCGTGCGTGGCGCTGGGCACTGGCCGGGCCATGGAAGATCCGATCTACCGCGGCGTGCTGATGACGGCGTAAGGCCGCTCGATGGCATGCGGCCACATCGCTTTGGGTTCGCATAAGGAAAGGTAGCTGGATGGCGCGGCCTGCGGACCGGCGCCCGGGCTTTTCGCGCAGGGCGCAATACGGGATCTTCACCGGCTACGTCATCGCCGTGGCCGGTTTCCTTGCGGGCGCGGCGCTCCTGATCGTGAGCATCGTCAACCCGTCCGCGTTCAGCTCGGTGCGCGGCGCGGCAAGCGAGATCGCGCGTCCCGCCGGTGAGGCCGGCGCGGAGACCCGGGCGGCGGGCCAGAGCGTGATCGCGGCCATCGGCGCCTATTTCCAGGCTGGCCGCCAAAACGCGGCACTGACCCGTGAAGTCGCCGCCGCGCGCGCCAATGCCCTCACCATGCAGGCGCTGGAAGGCGAGAACCGGCGGCTGAAGGCGCTGCTCGGCATTGTCGATCCGGCGGTCAAGCCGGTGGCCGCCGCGCGCCTGATCGGCTCGACATCGGCCAGCGCGCGCCGCTTTGCGGTGCTTTCCGCAGGCTCCTCGCAAGGGGTGCGCCCGGGCCAGCCGGTGCGCTCGGCCGCCGGTCTCATCGGCCGCGTGATCGAGACCGGGCCTGGCACCGCGCGCGTTCTACTGGTGACCGACCCCGAAAACGTTGTCCCCGTCCGCCGCGCGCGCGATGGCCTGCCCGCGTTTGTCGAAGGCAAGTCCGACGGGCGCATCGCGATTCGCCTGCTCAACATGGGGGTCAATCCGCTCAAGCTCGGCGATGTCTTCGTGACCTCAGGCTCGGGCGGGCTCTATCCGCCGGGCATTCCTGTCGCGGTGGTCACCGAGGTGCTGCACGATGGCGGCGTGGGCCACCTCGCCAGCGATCCGGCCGATGCCGATTTCGTGGTTGTCCTGCCGGTGTTCCAGCCCGCAGCCGTCACCGCGCTCGGGGCCAGCCAGCAGGCCGCCGGGCCTGCGCCCGAGCCCAGCGAAGCCGGAGGCGGCACCTGATGCCTTTCCCGCGCCTGCCCGATCTGCCGAGCCTGCCGATGCGGCCGGAGGACATCGTCCCCCAGCGGATCAACCGGGCGCCCTCCCCGCTTCTCGCCTCCGGCCTGCCGTGGATTTCGGTCATGCTGGCGTCGCTGGCCGCGTTCTCGCCGGTCATCGCGTCCGCGCCGCTGGTGCCGCCGCTGGCGTTCATGGTGCTCCTCGCCTGGCGCATGCTCCGCCCCAGCCTCCTGCCGCTTTGGGCAGGCCTCCCGCTCGGCGCGTTCGATGATCTTTACAGCGGACAGCCCTTCGGCTGCGCGATCGTGCTATGGTCCGCCGCGATGCTGGTGATGGACACGATCGACAACCGCCTGCTGTGGCGCAGCTTCGTGCAGGATTGGGCGGTCGCGTGCCTGATGATGATCGCCTATCTCGTGCTCTGCGCGGGCATTGCGGGCCTTGCCGCCGCCTATCCGCTGCCGCTGGTGATCGGCCCGCAACTGCTCGTGACGCTCGCGCTCTATCCGCTGGTAACCCGGCTCGTCGCGCTGCTCGATCGCATCCGCCTGCTCCCCTTGCGCTCGGTTTGATGCGATGCGCCAGACATGGACATGGCCCTGGTCCAAGCAAACAAAGCCTCTGCCGGTCACCGGAGCGCAGCTCACCCATTCCTTTCAGCGGCGGACCTTTGTGCTGGGCATGGCGCAGGCAAGCGTCGGCCTCCTGCTCGCCGGGCGGCTCACCTGGCTCGCCGTGGCGGAAAACGCCAAGTACCGCGCGGCGTCGGAAAGCAACCGCGTCAATCTCACGCTGATCCCGCCCCGGCGCGGCTGGGTGATCGATCGCACCGGCGCGGCGCTTGCGGCCAACCGCGCGGACTTTCGCGTCGATCTCGTGCCCGATCGTGTCGTCGATGCCGATGCGACAATGGCCACGCTGTCAAAGCTTCTCGGCCTGACTGCAGACCGGGTCAGCGATATCAAGGACAAGCTGAAGAAGGCGCGCGGCTTCCAGCCAGTCGAAGTGGCCTCCAACCTCGATTGGGACAAATTCGCCGCGGTCAGCGTGCGCCTCCCCGAACTCCCCGGCGTGATCCCGCAGCGCGGCTTCTCGCGCTATTATCCCACCGGCGCGGCGGTGGGCCATCTTGTCGGCTATGTCGGCCCGGCTTCGGCGGAAGACTACGAGAAGGAGCGCAACCCGCTGCTGATCACGCCCGGCTTCAAGATCGGCAAGGATGGCCTGGAAAAGCACTTCGAGGAGCGCCTGCGCGGCGTTCCTGGTGCGCGGCGGGTGGAGGCGACGGCAGGCGGGCGCGTGGTGCGCGATCTCGGCACGCGCGAAGACGTGCCCGGAAAGCCGATCCAGCTCACCATCGATGCGGGCCTTCAAGACTATGCCGCGCGGCGGATCGGGCTTGAATCCGGCTCGGTCGTGGTGATGGACTGCGCGAGCGGCGACGTGCTCGCGATGGTCTCGATGCCCAGCTTCGACCCCAACAGCTTTGCCGATGGCATCGGCCGCATCGAATGGAAGATGCTGGCCGAAGACGATCACGTACCCTTGCGCAACAAGGTGCTGCGCGGGCTCTATCCGCCGGGCTCGACGGTGAAGCCGATGGTCGCACTCTCCTTCCTTGAAGCCGGGCTCGATCCCGAAGCGAGCGTCGGCTGCGCGGGGGGGCTGCGCGTGGGGAACCGCGTGTTCCACTGCTGGAACCACCGGGGGCATGGCACGACCAACATGTCGAAGGGCATCTACCAGTCGTGTGACGTCTACTTCTATCACTTTGCCCAGCAAATCGGGATGGACAAGATCGCCGCGATGGCGCGGCGGCTGGGGCTGGGGCAGGAATTCCCCATGCCCTATCCCGGCCAATCCTATGGCACGGTGCCCGATCCTGCGTGGAAGCAGCGCAAGTATGGCAAGGAATGGGCGATCTATGACACCGTGAACGCCACGATCGGCCAGGGCTACATGCTGGTCAATCCGCTGCAGCAGGCGGTGATGGCCTCACGGCTTGCCTCCGGCCTGCAACTCACCCCGCGCCTCCTGATGGACCACCATGCCCCGCAGGCGCCCTCGCTCGGCATCCGGCAAGACCACCTCGATCTGATCCACGCGGCCATGAACGAAGTGGTCAACGGGCGCGGCACGGCGGGCAAGGCGCGGCTGCCTGTGGAAGGCGTGCAGATGGCCGGCAAGACCGGCACCGCGCAGGTTGTCGGGCTCAACATCGGCAACGGCAAGGGCGGCTTGTGGAAGCACCGCGACCACGGCCACTTCATCTGCTTCGCGCCGTTCGACAAGCCGCGCTATGCTTGCGCTGTCGCCATCGAGCATGGCGGCGGATCGGGCGCGGCCTACCCCATCGCGCGCGACGTGATGACCTTCCTGTTCGACCGCGCCAAGGCGATGGAAGTGCTCGAAGGCTACGAGAAGGAATGGGGCGGCAACGTGCAGCAGCGCATGGCCGCCAAGTATAACGCCTATGCCGCCCGGTTCGGTGCGAGCGCGCCAGCGGCGCCGGACGAGGCGCAGGCGGCCGAGGCAGTCGCAGCCGACAACACCCCCATCGCCGAACCGACCGCCGCGCAAACCGATGCGGCACCGCCCGCGCCCGAACCCGAAACCTCCCCTGCCCCGGCCGACCTCACCGTGCCCGCAGCCGCGCCTACTCCTGCCGCCACCGCCGCGCCCGCCGCGCCAGCACCGGGAGCCTAGGGCATGCAGCGCGCCTATATCCCCGCCTTCATCGCCCGCCAGCCATGGGGCGTGATTCTGCCGCTCTGCGCGCTCGTCACCTTCGGCGGCGCGGTGCTCTATTCGGCGGCAGGCGGGCACCTGATGCCCTGGGCGCTGCTCCACGTGGTGCGCTTCGTGGTGTTCCTTGGCATGGCGATGGTCGTCTCTCGCATTCCGTCCGCGTGGTTCAAGAATGCGGCGCTGCCGTCCTATGCCTTGCTCTGCGTGCTGCTGGTGCTGGTCGAGCTGCTCGGCCGGGTCAGCGGGGGTAGCCAGCGGTGGCTCAATCTGGGTTTCATGCAGCTCCAGCCTTCGGAACTGATGAAGCCGTGCATCGTGCTGGTCCTCGCGTGGTTCTACAGCGTGCTCCCGCCTTCCGAAATCCGCACCTGGCGGGCGATCGCGCCGGCGGTGGTGCTGCTTGGCCTGCCGGCGGGGCTCGTCATGCTCCAGCCCGATCTCGGCACCGGCCTTGCGATCAGCTTTGGCGCGGTGGTGATCATGTTCCTCGCCGGTCTGCCCTTGTGGCTGTTCATCAGCGGAGGGGCCGCGATCGCGGTCGCCGCGCCGCTGGCGTTCTTCACGGTGCTGCACGATTATCAGCGGAAGCGCGTGCTGGTGTTCCTCGATCCCGAAAGCGATCCGCTGGGTTCGGGCTATCACATCACCCAGTCAAAGATCGCGATCGGCTCGGGCGGCCTGTTCGGCAAGGGCTTCGGCCAGGGCTCGCAAAGCCACCTCGATTATCTGCCCGAAGCGCACACCGACTTCGTCTTCGCCACGATGGCGGAGGAGTGGGGCATGATCGGCGGCTTCTTCGTCCTCATCGTCTTCGCGCTGGTGCTGCGCTGGGGCCTCGGCGTAGCCCTGCGCGCGCCGGACCGCTTCTCGCGCCTGCTTGCGGCGGGCATGGTGACGACGATCTTTTTCTACGTGTGCATCAACCTGATGATGGTCATGGGCCTTGCGCCGGTGGTGGGCATCCCCCTGCCCTTCGTCAGCCACGGCGGCTCCTCGATGATGACCAACATGCTCTGCATCGGCACTTTGATGGCCGTAGACCGCTGGTCGCGCATGCCGCGCGGAGCCTTGCGATAATTTTTCGAATTTGGGGCTTGGCAGGGCGGCAGAAATCGCTAATTGGGCGGCTCCCGGTTACCGGAAGCGGTACGGTGTGGACGCATAGCTCAGTTGGTAGAGCAGCTGACTCTTAATCAGCGGGTCCTAGGTTCGAGCCCTAGTGCGTCCACCACTTTCTCCTAACCTTTCAATTGGATACGAAGCGCTTCCGAGCGAGCGGCCGCGAGCGTTTTTGTGCTAGGTAGCTCTCTAGGTAGCAGTGCGCTTGTTTGGCGCTGCGGCTGCTCAGCCTCCACACATCAGCGTCCACGGTAAAAGATTCATGGCCTGCGCATTGTTGGACTGCACTTGAGCGAGTCTTCGTTTCACCTCCCAATCCGCGCGACTGCTAACCCATCTTGCTCCGCACCAGCATCACCGGCTAGGAAGGCCGTTAACAGCCTCGAGCATCACGGCGAAATAAGACAGCTAAGCCACCCGAGCTCCAATCCAAATCACAGACACGAAGTCCAGCGACCAGCGCTGGTTGCGGCCCTACGGGATGGCCATGGGTGCTCGAGTGCCCAGCGCCCGTTTGCGGCCGCCGCGGCGCCGCACCTGCAGACGCTCCTCGCGGTACACCCGCGGGAACTTCTTGTGGTTGATCCAAACACCCTCGCGCCCGAGAAGCCAGTGCAGACGGCGGTAGCCGAACCGGCGCCGCTCCGCTGCGAGGCCCCGCATCCGCTCCGGATCGCACCGTCATCACCGCGCCGGCTTCGATACCGCACCATCGTCCGGTCCACGCCCATCACATCACACGCCCGCCACTGGCTCACCTCGAACACCCGCTCAAGGTGAGCGACCGCTTCGCGCTTGGCAGCGGGCGCTTCCATTTACGGTATGACCCGCCCTGTCCTTCCACTCGAAGTCGGGTGATCAAGAAGGAGGATGCAATGAGCATACGCAACAAACCGAGAGATGCAGCCGTGTTAGGCATCGACATGGGCAAGACGGTCTTTCACGTCGTCGGCCTCGATGCAGCTCACGCCCCGATCCAGAAGGCCACTTTCAGACGGGAGACGTTGCTGCAGTTCTTTGAGCGGGCATCGACGGTGCTGATCAGGATGGAGGCGTGTCCCGGATCGCAGTGGCTGGCGCGCAAACTTCAGGCGATGGGCCACACTGTGCGGATCGTGCCGGCACAGTTCGTGAAGCCGTTTGGGAAGTCGAACAAGAACGACATCATCGCCGCCGAGGCAATCGCAGAAGCGGTGACCACGCCGACGATGCGCTTTGTGGAGATCGGGTCTCCGGAACAGATTGACCTACAGGCTCTGCAACGCGTCCGTGACAGGATGATCGCCCATTGTACGCGGCTGATCAGCCAGATGCGCGCTTTCTGCCTGGAATACGGCATCGCGATCCATCAGGGCGCTGGCAAGTTTAAGGCCGATATGCCTCGGGTACTTCCCAATATGAACAACGAGCTCACGCGTGGCATGCTGACTGAGGTATTCGGCGAATTTGGCGATCTCGAACAGCGCATCGCCGCCAAGAATTGAGAGGTAGAAGGCATCGCCGCGCGTAGCGATTTGATCTCCTTGAGCATCGCATCGTCTAGCATGGCTTCGGCCAGCAGCTTCTTCAGTTGCTGTTCTCGTCCTCGAGCTGCCGCCGGCGTTTGACCTCGGACACCTTCAGGCCGCCGAACTCGGCCTTCCACTTGTAGAAGGTCGCACTGCTGAGGCCGTGCCGGCGACAGACATCCGCCGTCGCCATCTCGGCCTCCTGCTACTTCAAAATCGCCATGATCTGTTCCTCGCTGAACCTGCTCCGCTTCATTCCGTCCGACCCCCTAAGTGGGCCGGACTCTACTCAAATCTGGCGGAAATTGCGGGGCTCAGACCACAACGTTCACTATCAGTCGTCCCTTTTATTTATCCGATGGGCTAGGCCTGTCGACGTTTTTATTTGAGGCCGAGTGTTTGGAACCCAACACCGGGTAACGGGGTTTTGCTGAGCATGCGCGGTCCGCACGGACCCCCGCGCGCTGGTTACCGACCTTAAAGCATCGTAGAAGCCGGATGGAATTCATGAACCCTAGCAGTGATGTGCTCGGAATTGGGAGAGCGAGATGGTCGAGCTTACCTCGCCGCTCGAGTGCGTTGTCCTCCGGCGCAAGCCGCTCCGGCCAGACCGAAATGCTTACCCGGTCCCTCCATGCACATATCTCAGACCACGCATTCCCTTGTGTGGGTGCCAAAGCCGCACTGAAAAGAGGAACACTCGACGTACTCGCCGCTCGCGATATGACAAGCGCGTGGAATGACTTGCCCATTCATGATGCGCTTCTGGCTTTCGCGGAGCGCTTCCGGAAAAGCCCATCATTGTTTCGCAGTTTCGCAGTGGTATTCGAAGGGCCACACAACTTAACGGAATCCGAATTCGAGCAGCACCTATGGCAGCGAATACAATCGCTATCCGATAAGGATACGTGGCGCGGCCAACCCTATGACGCCAGAGTGAGCCCTGATCCCGAAGACCCGCATTTTTCCCTGTCTTTCGGCGGCGAGGGATACTTTGTGGTTGGTTTGCATCCGAACGCGGCTCGCCCGGCCCGACGCTTTTCGCATCCAACAATGGTGTTCAACCTTCATGCTCAGTTCGAGCTGCTACGTGCCCAAGGCAAATATGACGGCATGCGCGAAAAGATCATGATCCGCGATGAAGCCGTCGCCGGGTCCCGCAATCCCATGCTCGCTGAGCACGGGACCATCAGCGAAGCACGGCAATATTCGGGGCGGATAGTCGGCGACGACTGGCGTTGCCCCTTTCGGTATAAAGGACGGCCATGAGCGAGCTGCGGATCATACCCGAGCGCAGCGGAACGGCATTCCGGCTGGCCAAGGGCGAGCGTCTGGTGGTGATCGATCCTTGCGGCGAGCAGGTTGCCGACCTTCTCGCGTTTGATGCGGGCGACACGCGAGAGGTGCTATCCTCGGGCCGCACACTCGATTATGCTGAACGCATTTATCTGACGACCGGCGACAGGTTATATTCAAATCGCTCACGGGTTCTTCTAGAAATCGTGGAAGACACCGTTGGCCGACACGATTTTTTACTGACGCCCTGCTCTACTGATACATTCCACCATTTCTATCCTGATTTGCCGCCCCATCGCGGATGTTTCGGGAATCTTGCTGAAGCGTTGGCGCCATTCGGAGTCGTACCGGACGATATCCCGGTGGCCTTCAACTGCTTTATGAATGTGCCGATCGACGCTGCAACCGGCAAGCTGCAGGTGTTGCCGCCGATTAGCCGGGCTGGAGATCATGTCGATTTCATTGCGGCACGCGATCTTGTCATTGGTTTAACGGCGTGCTCGGCGCCCGACTCCAACGGCGGCACATTCAAGCCAATCCATTACCGGATCGAGCCGGCGGCGGCCGCATTGTCCACATGACGCGGACAATCTTGTCTCCCGTTGCTGCTTTATTGAAGGGCTGAAGATTTGGAACACGCTTCGATCGACCGCTTCCGCGACCTCTGTGAAGGCGAAGAACAGGTAGAGCTGGCGGCTGACCAGCCGACCGGGATTATTGTTCTCGAGCGCTCGATTTACCGAGGCCCCAATATCTACAGCCGCCGGACGATGGTCCGCATTCGGATCAATCTGGGCCCTCTCGAAGCGCGCCCCACAAATACTTTACCCGGCTTCTCCGACCATTTGCTGGCTATTCTACCCGGCCTTGGGCGCCACCATTGCAGTCTTGGCCGCGTTGGCGGGCTGGTCGATCGTATGGCCGAAGGCACGTGGCTTGGACATGTTTGCGAGCATGTCGCCCTGGAGCTGCAATGCCTTGCCGGCGCGGCCGTCACGCGCGGCAAGACCCGGTCGGTGGCGGGAAAACGCGGCGTTTATGACATCCTGTTTGAATATCGGGACGAGCAGGCTGCGCTTGTCGCAGGCCTCCATGCCTTGCGGCTCGTATCCAGCCTGTTGCCTGCTGAATTTTCGAAGCTGACGGGTGATACGATACTGCCGGCGAGCGGGGTGCTGAGCTACGAAAGCCTAGACGCAGCACTGTCAGAAATTCGCAGCGCGCTGCGTAAGACTGCGCTCGGCCCCAGTACGCAGGCGATCGTCGATGCGGCGCGGCGTCGCGGCATACCCGTAATGCGTCTCGACAATCGCAGCCTCATTCAGCTTGGCTTTGGAAAGCGTCAGCACCGGATCAGGGCAACCGTCACCGGCCAGACGTCCCACATTGCAGTTGAACTCGCCGGCGACAAACAGGTGACTCGCGACATGTTACGTTCTGCCGGTCTGCCCGCGCCGCAGGGCGGCATGGTTCGCACAGTGGACGAAGCGCGCACATTGGCCGGCAGGCTCGGCTGGCCGGTCGTCGTCAAGCCGGTTGATGCCAATCACGGGCGCGGTGTGAGCCTTGGTATCGGATGTGATGCGGAACTTGAGACTGCATTTGCGGCTGCTCAAAAGCATTCATCCCGGGTGATCGTCGAACAGCAAATGCGAGGCTCAGATTACCGGTTCCTCGTCGTCGGCGGGAAGGTCGTCGCCGTTGCAAAGCGCCTTCCCGCCGCGGTTGCTGGTGACGGCCACAGCACCATCGCAATGCTGGTGGACCAGGAGAACAGAGACCCGCGCCGAGGCCCAGGACATGAAAATGTCCTGACGCAGCTCGCGCTCGATTCAACAGCTGAGCGCGTTATCGCCAGTCAGGGCTTGCAACCGGGCAGCATTCCCCCGGCAGGGCAGATCGTCTTTCTGCGCGAGACTGCCAATCTGTCGACGGGTGGTACTGCCGAAGACTGCACCGACGAGGTCCATCCTGAGAACCGATTCATTGCCGAACAGGCGGCTGCACTGATCGGACTGGACGTTGCCGGCATTGATTTCCTGTTACCGGACGCCGCCCGACCTGTCAGCGAAACCGGCGGGGGGATTGTCGAAATCAACGCGGCGCCTGGTTTGCGGATGCACCTAGCTCCCTCGTCCGGAGCACCGCAGGATGTGGGCGCGCCTGTTGTAAGTCAACTGTTTCCCAAGCCCGGCACGAGCAGGATCCCGATCCTCGCCATCACCGGCACCAATGGCAAGTCCACGACGGCGCGGATGGCGGCGCGCATCCTTGGCGAGGCTGGCATGACGGTCGGTCTCACCACAACGAGCGGAGTGTATGTCGGTGACCGTCTGATCCGGGCCGCCGATGCCAGCGGTCCGAAAAGCGCGCGGATGGTGCTGGCCAATCCTACGGTTGACGCAGCCGTGCTCGAGACTGCGCGCGGCGGGATTCTGCGCGAAGTCTTGGTTTCGATTGGTGCGACGTAGGCTGCGTGCTCAACGTCACCGAGGACCACCTCGGCATCAAGGGGATCAATACCGTCGAGGACCTGGCAAAGGTCAAGTCTGTCGTGGTGGAGGCCGTTAGCCGCCGCGGCCACAGCGTGCTCAACGCCCATGACCCCCTGACCCGCGCTATGGCGCGCCGCGCGCGGGGGAAGATTTGTTGGTTTTCGGCGGCAGGCCTCGATCCTTTTCTTGCTGACCATATCGCTGGCGGGGGTCTTGCAGCCGTGCGCGAACCGGTGGATGGCACCGATTGGCTGGTACTCTATGATAAGGGGCAACACTGGCCGATAATCGCCGTGGCCGACATTCCTGCCACGCTTGGGGGCGCGGCGGATTTCAACACAGAAAATGCGCTGGCGGCGGCTGCAATGACGAGCGCCCTCGGAATTGCTCCAGACACCATCGCTGCTGCGCTTTGCAGCTTTTCCACCACGTTTGAAGAAAGTCCCGGCAGGCTCAACATAGTCGATCGCGGCGGGGTCACGGTCATTGTGGATTATGCCCACAATCCCGCGGCGGTCACTGCGCTTGGCCGTTACCTCGCGACGCTGCGGCGACCCGGGCGCAGGTTTATCGGCACATTCAGCGTGCCCGGCGACCGGCGTGATGAGGATCTGATCGGAATGGGAACGCTTGCAGCATCGATCTTTGACGAACTTGTCTGCCGCGAAACGCCCCACGGCCGGGGCCGACCACGCGGCGAAATCAACGCTTTGATGTCGCGAGGCGCGATCGACGGCGGCCTTGCTCCCGAGCACGTGCACAGGATCGTGGAAGAGGCAGAAGCCACGGTGTTCAGCCTCAATCTTGCCAGGCCCGGAGACGTGGTCGTGTTAAGCCCGAGTCAGGTCAACATGGTCTGGGACCTCGTTTCCCGTTTTGAGCCAACGACTGCGCATCTGCTCCAGACCGAAAGTATCGCCTATGTCTGATGGTGCTTGGTCGCTGATCGTGCACGGCGGTGCCAGAACCATACCGCCAGATATCCAAGCGGCCAATCGCAGGGGATGTCTTGCCGCCGCCGAGCGCGGCGCAGCAATCCTGCGTAGAGGTGGCACAGCACTCGAAGCGGCCGAACAGGCCGTGCGCGAGCTTGAAGACGATCCAACCTTCAATGCGGGTAGCGGTTCGGTGCCGACGTCATCGGGGCAGATCGAGATGGATGCGGCGATCATGGATGGCCGCAGCCTGGAGATCGGTGCGGTCGCCGCCCTGCGCGGCATATCGAACCCCGTTGCGGTGGCGAGGCTCTTGCTGAAGGAGAAGACGGTGCTCTTGGTTGGCGAAGGGGCCCAGACATTTGCTGCCGAACAAGGCATTGCCTCTTCTTCTCCTGCGTCATGTTCGACGGCGGAGCCGCAATGCGACACGGTCGGCTGCGTTGCTCGCGACGTTCATGGCAACATCGCAGTCGCAACCTCGACAGGCGGACTGACCGGACAGCGTCCGGGGCGGGTCGGAGACGCGCCCATACCCGGGTGCGGTTTCTACGCTGACAATCAAGTGGGCGGCGTCGCAATTTCGGGGGACGGCGAGAGTATCCTACGTGTATCTCTTGCTGCGCGGGTCATCTTGCAGATGCAAGGGAAGCCGCCAACGGAAAGCGCCAGGACTGCCCTTGCCGCGCTTGATCGCATCGGCGGCGAAGCCGGGATCATCGCGGTTGGCCGGGACGGCCGTTTCGGGTTTGCGCACAACAGCGATCATTTCGCGATGGCGATTGCCGCGAGCTGGTTGGACTACCCGCAAGCCGGTATCCACTGGACTGACCTTGAAGGATACGCTCATGACGCATGACGCCCCAGGCCCGTTGATCGTGATCGGTGGCCACGAAGACAAACAGGGCGATCGTCTGATCTTGAAGGAAATCGCACAGTACCTCAACGGCGGTAAACTGGTGATCGCAACAGTCGCCAGTCACGAACCCGAAGGATACTTTGACGCCTATAAAGCGGCTTTTAGCGATCTTGGTGTAACAAATCTTGTTGAACTTTATGTCAACGAACGTGAAGAGACGCGGTCTGACAGCGTGCGCGCGCTGCTGTCAGATGCACAAGGTGTCTTTTTCACCGGCGGCGATCAGCTGCGAATCTCGAGCCAGATCGGCGACACGCCGGTCGAGGACATGGTGCGGGTCATTCATCAGCGCGGCGGCGTGATCGCGGGGACGTCTGCGGGCGCTTCGGTCATGAGCGAAACGATGTTGGTGCGCGGTGCGAGCGGAGAATCACACCGGATCGGCAACCTTAACATGGCGCCGGGATTGGGCTTGATTCGCGACGTTATCATCGATCAGCATTTTGCAGAGCGCGGCCGTATCGGGCGTCTGCTGGGCGCGGTCGCGCAAAATCCACGGGTCCTGGGCATTGGCATCGACGAAGATACGGCGATCATCCTCAACAACAACATCTTCAAAGTGATCGGCGCTGGCGCCGTCTACATTGTCGACGGTACCGACGTTACGCACTCGAATGTCGCTGAAGCGCGGGACGACCAGCCCCTCTCCATATTCGGTGTCAAACTGCACGTCGTGGCCGGCGGTGATGGCTTCGACTTGCATAAGCGAATCCCTCGGGTCGCAGCTTAAGGGTTGCTCCCGGACTGGGCCAGGCTTGTACTTGGCAATTTCGCCTAGTTCGCGTTGGGGTTGTGCTCGGCTCTGACGTTACAGGACCGTCTCGGCTCCGTAACGGAAGAACAGCGGCGTGTGGCACCGCCGGGTCTGGCGCGGATGTCAGGCGATAGGCCGTCAGCACCGCGGGAACAGCCAAACTGCCATGGCGTTTTATGCTCATGACCGCAATTTCCAACCCAAGTAGTCCGCGCTGCCAGTCGCAGTTCCTGAATGATGATTTTCAGCAAGGTCTTGCCCGTTGGAATCGTGATCGTCTGGCGCCCTCCCTTCCGCCCGACGATTGGCGCGAAATCGAACGCCGCGACATTCAGATGGCGCGCCTCGAAATCGGTTTTGTCGAGTATCTTCGCGGCGAGGTTCGACAGCGGGCCATGAGTGTCCCTACCGATCCTGATGGATTCGTGACTTGGTTTGAAGACCTGAAATCATCCGGTCCAGGTCAGGGAGATCCGTTGTTCCCTTGGTTGGCCGAAGAAGCTTCGCGCGACGAGCTGCGCTGGTTTTTCGGCCAGGAGGCGGCCGGAGAAGCGGGTTTCGACGATCTTGTGGCCTACACTCAGGTCAAACTGCCAAGTCCCGCCAAGCTCGAACTCGCCAGAAACTACTGGGATGAGATGGGGCGCGGAAATGCAAACGGGATGCATGGCCCAATGCTTGCGCGTCTTGTCGGCGTACTGGGCGTTGACCCTTCCATTGAAGCGACCGTCTGGGAAAGCCTCGCCTTGGCGAACGCCATGACCGCCATGGCTACAAATCGCCATTACGCTTGGCACTCGGTCGGCGCCCTGGGCGTGATTGAGCTGACTGCTCCCGGCCGCTCAGCCATGGTGGCCAAAGGACTTCGGCGTATCGGCCTCAGCGAGAGCCAGCGGCGCTACTTCGAACTTCACGCGGTGCTGGATGTGAAGCACAGTGCCGACTGGAACCGCGAAGCGCTGCGTCCAATCGTTGCAGCCGACCCCACTTTGGCGGTCGCGATTGCTGAAGGCGCCTTGATACGCCTCACCTGCGGCGCGCGGTGCTTCGAACGATATCGCCAGTACCTGTGGAGATGACGCGCTCCCCGTCCAGCTTGCTAACGCCCCAACTCGCGGCCTGTTTTCGGGTGTCGTTTGACTCGCACAGTGAGTGTCCATTGCAATTGCCTGTGACCGTGCCGCATGAGGCGTTGACGTGTCGCTGACGGCCAAGCTCTATGACGCGCACGGCCACGACCGAACAGTGCCGATTCACGCTGATCTGCTGGGCGATCTGGCCGAAGACCAACTGCTCTGGGTTGACGCCGAAGCGATTGATCAGGCCGACCGGCAGGCTCTATGCGCTCTTCTCGCCATAACGCAGCCGATGCTCGACAGGGTGATCGATCGCAACCGGGCTCCTTATCTGGACAACTATCCTTCATGCTATTCGTTTGCGGTTGATGCGCCCGATTTGCGCCGGGAAGATGGCACCACGGCGCCCGGCGCGCAACTCGGGTTCATTGTCGGCGCCCGTTGGTTGCTGACAATCCATGACACCCCGATCCGGTATCTCCAGGGATTTACCGCACAAGACAAAGGCGAAACAGCAATTGGGCGGCTAAGCCCCGGAGAGCTCGCTGCATCCCTGCTTGACTGGCACCTGACCGAATACCTGAGCGAAGTTGCTGCCATCGAAGCTGATGTGGACAAGCTTGATCTCGAAATCCTGAACGAGGGCACGCACAAACAGATCCTACGACGTATCGTCAGCGTTCGCACGCGCGTGTCGCGCTTGCGCGCCTTGCTCGCGGCCCAGCGGCCTATCTTTTACGGATTTACCCGGCCAGACTTTGTGCTCAATCTGCCAGACGTCGCCGTCCAGTGCTATGCGCGTCTGGCGGACCGTTTTGATCGTGCGATCGACGAAGTGGAACGCACTAGAGACGTGGTCGTTGGCAGCTTCGATCTGTTTACGTCGATGACAACCGAGCAGACCAATGCTTTGGTCAAGGCCTTGACGCTGCTGACAGCCATTATCGGCTTCTGTGGACTGGTCGCCGGCTTACTCGGAATGAACTTCGAACTGCCATTCTTCAAGTCCGGCACGACAGGGTTCTTCGAGGTGATCTCTCTCCTGGCCTTCCTGTCACTGCTGACATTGGTTTTGGCCCGTTGGCGCAAGTGGCTGTAGCGGCCGATTGGGCCAACGGGATGCATTCCTCAAACTTGCCCTGAAGCCATCAGTTCGGCCTTTCGCGACGCCAGTTGTTCGCCGAGCACCTTCAAATCCATATCGCTGGCACGGCACTCCGGAAACAGTTCGCTTTCTTCTTCCTCGACGTGGTGGTTGATGTATTCGCCCAGCACCGTCACCTTAGCGTCGAACAAAGGCTCCCCGGCCTTGCTAGCCTCGATCTGCGCAATGAGCGCCTTGGCGCTGGCGTGTTCGACCTCGGCCTCGTCGAGGAGATCATCGCCGTCGTCATCCAGCGCATCATAGGCGGCCGGGTAGAAAATTTCCTCTTCAATCTGGGCATGGACCGTCAGCGCGCGGCAGATGCGGTCTGCAAGCTCCTGCTTGGTCGCATCGTCTTCGGCCTTGTCGAATTGCTCGAACCAGCCCTTCACTTCCTTGTGATCGGCTTTCAGCAAGGCAATTGCATCGCTGGGTCGCTTGGTTCCGATTGACGCCTTGCGGGTGGCGCGCGCGCCCTTTTTCGGCTTTGCGCGTGATTTGGTCTGTGCTGCCATTTTCAGTCTCCATTCTACAAGGATTAGTTGCTCATTTCACTTTGGCTCCGGGAGATCATGAGGATTCCGGCGCCGGTCCCGCCCGCCTTGATCCGGGGGAAACTGTATCGCTCTTCATCGCCATGATCTCTCCGCTGCCACCGCGGGATTTTCGGGGGTTCTGGTCGCTGCAGGGAGCATAGCGGGCCAGTCTTCGGGTTCTATCGTCGGTAACTCGGCGAGATCCGCCCCCGACAACGTCGTGGTCACACCATCATGCGAAAAGGCCAGAAGATTTGGGTCAATAGCATGCAGCTGTTCGCCGAGCCCCCCCAAGCCGCCCACGGACACGACGACATAGCTCAGCTTGGCATCGTGACACCCCGCCATTGCGTCGACGATCGTGCCGATTGCCTCCCCATGAGGTCCAATGATCCTTGTACCGGGCAGGGCCCCCAGTGCGAACAGGGTTGGCACACGGGCACGCGCGCTACGGTGCGCGGCCCGGGCACTGCCATCATCATATTTTGCCTGCCGTCCGAGCCACCGCCACACACCGAAAAGGTTGACCAGGGTCAGGAAAGCGTTGGTGAGTACAAGGTTGGTCTGACCTGTCGCAATCCCGACTACAGACCATGCTACCGACCCGGCAACGAACACCGCGAACCCCCAGCCGGTTACGCGCGAGCCGATATTTGCCGCGGTCATCATGGCAGCGATCATAGTCGCGGCAGGCGCCGCCCAGCTGGCGACCTCGGCGATCATTGTGGCGTTTCCGACAAACCTTCGCCGTCGCCCTCACGCAGCCAGTTATGGGCTTTTGTTGCTGCGATTGCGCCATGTGCGATGGCCACGCTGATCTGGTCCAGACCGTCAACGACATCTCCTGCTGAATAAAGTCCTGGCACCGCCGTTTCGAACGGTGTGTCGGCAGGCAAACAGCCGTTTGTCTCAAAGTTGATGCCAAGACATTTGGCAAGCCGCGTACGCGGACGGCTGCCTAAAGCTGGATAAACGACATCGAAAGACATGACGGTCCCGTCTTCGAGCGTCACCGACATCGCATCCTCGGCCAGTGAATAGTCACAGGCCGCAGAAGCAATGACCTTGATCCCGTCGCGATCGAGGTCGCCTCGTTCCGAGGGCGACAGTTCGGCGTGAGACTTCGGGATCAGCGTGATGTCATCTGAATACCGCCGCAGAAACAGGGCTTCGGCCGCGCCCTGTGTGTCGCTGCCGACAACGCCGATGCGGGCCCCAATGTGTTCATATCCGTCGCAGATGGGACAATAGCGCAGAACGCCAGCTTCAATTGCCGCTTGATGCGTTGCCGCATCGAGCGGGATCTGGTTCAGATGAAGTCCGGTTGCCAGGATAAGCGTGCGAGCCCTCCACGTGTCGCCTGCCTGCGAGCTCAGCACGAAGGTGCCGCGTTCGCGGCGCGCGGCCACGATCCGCGCCTCATCGATAACCGCGCCGTAACGGACGGCATGGTCAGTCATCCGCTCGACCAGGTCTGGACCGGTTATGCCCGACCCGAATCCTGGCGCGTTGTGGGTTAGGGGAATACGTAGTGCGCGTGCGGTCCCGTCGTGGAGCACGAGAACGGTGCGGCGGAACCGGCCAAGGTAAAGCGCGGCGGTCAGTCCTGCTGGCCCTGCCCCCACGACGATAGTCTCCCAAGCTTGAGGCATCGGCCGGTTACTTGGCTTTGCGGGGTGATTTGGGGGGCTTCGCGTCAATGTCCACCGCCAGCTCCCGCGGCCAGAAGCGCAGCTGGCCCAGCATATCTACGAAGCTGTCGACGCTGCCCTTGCCGTCGAGTGAAATGAATCCCTCGTCCCGCTCGGTCGGAAGGCGCGCCGCTGCGAACAAGGAACTGGCCGCCGCGCTATGGCCGATAAACTTGCAGTGAGCATAGGCATCAGACACGAAATCCTTGGATGGGGCATCGGTCGACAGCATCGTGGCCCCATCGTTCGAAGGGAGCAGCGCCACGGCGTCAAACAGCACGGATGGGCCGCCATCTATCTTGTGACGTGCTGCGACAGTCGTGCCGTCATCAAGGGTCACGCCGCCGATCTTCGGCGCCACGACCTCCCACACTGCGCCCACCCTGTCGATTGCGGCGGTCAGCGCCTTGAAGAGTGCCGCATCCGAGTCATCGGTTAAAAGGATGCCGAGTTTGCGTCCCTTGAACGTGTTCGGTCCGTTGGCAATGATGCTCAGGGCCGCCGAGGCGGCAAGATCAAGCGTCGGCTTTGCAGCAACGGCAGCCTCTGGCAGCTCCATACCAAGACCATCGGCGACCATTGCCGCCATCTGCGCGTCAATATTGACGAGATGCGACACGGCGCGCGCCCGAATGTCGACCCTCTCGCACTTGCTTAGCTCGAATATGAGAGCGTCGCGCAGATGCTTCTGTTCGATCGGTGTCTGGCTGATATAAAACTGGCGCGCCTGGCTGTAATGGTCCGAAAACGTTTCCGAACGAATGCGCTGCTTGCTGCCATCCGCTTGCGCCGCAAAGGATCGGAAGCCGCGGGCCGGATCTTCGCGGGGACCGGCCTGCTTGCCCCAACTGTTCGGCTCGTAATTTGCCCGGCCCTTAGGATTGACCATTGCCATGTGGCCATCCTGCTGGAAATGCATGACGGGGCATCGCGGCGCATTGATCGGCAGGTGCGTGAAGTTCGGGCTTCCGAGGCGCTTGAGCTGCGTGTCGAGATAGGAAAAATTTCGGCCGTGAAGCAGAGGGTCGTCGCTGAAGTCGATGCCGGGCACGATGTTCTGCGTGCAGAACGCGACCTGCTCGGTCTCTGCAAAGAAGTTGTCCACGGTCCGGTTGAGCGTCATTGTCCCGATGATCCGGACCGGAACCACCTCCTCGGGAATCAGTTTGGTCGCATCGAGATGATCGAACTCGAACGTTTCAGCCTGTTCTTCGGTAAATAGCTGCACGCCCAAATCCCACTGGGGATAATCTCCGCTTTCGATCGCGTCCCACAAGTCTCGCCGATGGAAATCGGGATCTGCCCCATTGATCTTGACCGCTTCGTTCCAGAGCACCGATTGCAGACCTTGGCGCGGCTTCCAGTGAAATTTGACGAAGGTGGATTCGCCCGACGCGTTGACAAGCCGGAAGCTGTGAACACCGAACCCTTCCATGGTGCGAAACGACCGTGGAATGGTTCGGTCCGACATCTGCCACATGATCATATGCCAGGCCTCAGGCATGAGACTGGCGAAATCCCAGAAGTTGTCATGCGCTGACTGAGCCTGGGGAAAGCCGCGATCGGGCTCTTCCTTTACGGCATGGACCAGATCGGGAAACTTGATCGCGTCCTGAATGAAAAAGACCGGGATATTGTTGCCGACGATATCCCAGTTCCCTTGTGGGGTGTAGAGCTTGACGGCGAACCCGCGCACGTCTCTGGCCAGATCCATCGAGCCCGCCCGCCCTGCGACAGTCGAGAAGCGCACGAAGACCTCGGTCTGCTGTCCGACGTTGGCCAGCACCTCGGCTGTGGTGAACTCTGCGAGACTTTCCGTCAGCTCGAACACCCCGTGCGCTCCGAAGCCGCGGGCGTGAACCACGCGCTCGGGAATACGTTCGTGGTCAAAATGGAAGATTTTTTCGCGCAGGATGAAATCTTCCAGCAGGGTAGGCCCGCGCGGCCCCGCGCGAAGGCTGTTCTGATCATCAGCGACGGGCATGCCTTGCTGAGTGGTCATGGTTTGGCCCGCGCTTTGCGCCTGCTGGTGCGTTTCGCCGCCGTTGCCGACGGGCTCCTCAAACGTCGCGGGCAGCAGGGCCCCCTTGGGCAGCGCTGGCTCCTTGACCGCCGACTGCCCTGCAATCTTGCCATCTTCACGCCGTGAAGTCTTCGGTGCCATCGATCCGCCCTTTTGCTGAATTGGTGCATTTCTGTCATTCAGGCACACCAAACCAACCGCGAGCCGGTGTGCTGTTCGTCCGCCGTTTCATAACCCGCAACTTGCAGCACTGTTCCGCGAGCCCCTTAAAAGTTGCCGCAGACGCCGCTGATGTGACGGATATTGATAGCGGGAAGCCAGGGGGCAGCCGCAGCACCGGCGACGCCGTGTTGGCTTCAGTCGGGTTCGTCTCGGAGGGCCGATGTGTGCAATAACACACCAATCCGGCCCGATAGGGCTGTACGGTCTGATTTTGTCGATGATGGCCGCGGAAGGTCAGATCGGGCATGCGATCGTGCGATAATGTTCGCTGACAGGCAGCTACCGCACTTGTCATTGAATCGCCGCTTTACGGTATGCACAGAGTGTCAACTGCGTTAGGGACAATACTTATAATTACGCCCAATGCATTTCAATGCATTCAAATTATGCACATCGGAATTGCCTATTAGTAAGGTGCCGACATGCTGCGCTGGTTCCGGGAAGATCTTTCTATCCGCCACAAATTTCGCGTGATGATGGTCGTCCATTGCATGCTGGCATCGATGGGCCTTGTCTGTACGGCGCTGGCAACACACTCATACTGGCTTATTGCTGCAGCGTCGGCCCCGCTCCTGGCCGCGGCTTTGCTCGGCCTGCTGTTCAGCCACCTGATATGCAAGCCCTACGTCGACACGGTGGTTCGCATGGAAGCTCTGGCCAATGGCGATGTCAGCAGCCCCGTACACCACACCCAACATCTGGATTGCGTAGGCCGTATGACCCGGGCGATGGCTGTTTTCAGCCGGAACATCGTCGCCGTTCGCGACAACGAGATTGCCCTGGAGGCGATTGTCGCCGCGGTACGCGAGGGACTTCACCGCCTGTCGCAAAAAGACCTCGAGTACGTCATCACCGATCTATTCCCCGCAGAATACGACCAGCTGCGCAAGGACTTCAATGCGGCGACGGCGGCCCTGCGAGAGACGATCGCCGCGGTTCGCACAACGGCTCACGATATCCACACCAGCGTCGCGGAATTACGCGAAGCATCCGATGACCTATCAGCCCGTACAGAACAGAATGCAGCGGCGATCGAGGGCACAACGCGCGCGATGGGCGAAGTGAGCGGCGGGGTCCAATCCAACGCGGCGTTGGCTGCCGCTGTCAATGCGGCGGTTAGCCAAGTGCATGCCGAAGCCAGCGAAGGCGGCCTGGTCGTGTCCCGGGCGGTGGCCGCGATGCAGGCCATACACGCCTCGGCACAGGAAATATCGAGCATTGTCGGGGTCATCGACGGTATCGCTTTTCAGACGAACCTGCTCGCCCTCAATGCGGGCGTCGAGGCCGCACGGGCGGGCGATGCGGGAAAGGGGTTTGCCGTGGTCGCCACCGAGGTTCGCGCTCTTGCACAGCGTTCGGCCGACGCCGCCCGCGAGATAAGGAACCTGATCGGCAAATCCAACGCCCAGGTCGACGAGGGCGTCGAGCTTGTGGGCGAAACCGGCAGCGCCCTCACCCAGATCGTCGACCGCATCGGTGAGGTTGGCATGAGTGTAGAAACAATCGCGGCGACAGCTGCATGCCAGGCGGGCAACCTTGCGCAGGTCAACATGGCCATCGGCGAAATGGACCGCATGACCCAACAGAATGCGGCCATGGCGGAGCAAAGTACGGCGGCTGCACGCAGCCTCGCCGAGCGCGCTGACGCAATGATCCGCCTTGTCGATCAGTTTCGTGGCAGCCGGAACAGCACCGCGCGGCACATCGTCGCGGCAGCCTCGCCTGCACCGCGGCGGGGCGCGGACAGGGTCATGGATTCAAGAATCGCGTCTCCCAGACACACCATGACGCCCGTACTGACAGGCGCGTCCTCGCGCAGGCTCGCTATCGTCCCCAACGACGACTGGTCCTCGTTCTAGACAAAGATAGGCACCGCGGTACGCGCCATGCTTCTCGCGCAAATCCGGTTTTTTCGGTTCATCACGGCCATCGCTGCGCCAAGATTTGCACCTTCCTTGCAGGATATTGCCTTCGCCCAGCGCCGGTGATGCCGGGGCGACCGCGTTACCTTTGCCGAAAGATCCGATCGCAAGGTCGGCAGCAGTCTGCCGGCAGGGGCGGCGCCAATGGGCTCGCCTCGTTCATGGACCAGGGCCGATCCAGCAAGCGGTCGGCTTTCGTGATCAGGTCCTCACGGATGTACCGATCATGTACGACCATGGCACAGGCTTTGGTTTTGGTGGCAGCCTCAAGACACAATGCGACACTTTTCATGCAAATTGCTCCCTGCGCCCCGCCCTTCGATCGTAAACGCACGGTCAAGGCTCCGTTCCCGCCGGTTCAGCTCTCTGTCCAGTAGCAATAGCTCTAGCGAATAGCAGCCAGCGCTCCTGCAGCTGAGCGGTTGTTTTGGCTCTCGAGCCCGCCGCATCTTCTGCCAAGACACTCCCGATATCGCAGGGCCGTGGCGGGCTGACAGGATTCTGCGCCCGCCACGGCGCCGCATCGTATCTGCCATCAACCGCACTGCCTTCTGGGGCGGCTGCTTTTGCGCCTTTTCTGTGCTGGGCTGCGCTGGTATCAATCCGGCGACCTACCCGGGCCCTACTAGAGAGGCGTAAAACCTTGAGCGATGTGACTGATGTTGGCGACCCGGGTCCCATGTACTGGCATAATGCCACTAGCGCGGAAGGCATCTCCAGCGATCCGCACGACGATCCAAGTGACGCAGAATTTCGCCTGTTCGCCGAGAACCTGCCGATCTTGTGCTGGATCGCGAGGGGCGATGGCTACATCTACTGGTATAATCGCTGCTGGCACGAGTATTGCGGCACGACCCCCACGGAAATGGAAGGCTGGGGCTGGCGTGCCGTGCATGACCCGGCTCTCTTGCCGGACGTCGAAAAGCGATGGATTGACGCGATCGCGACCGGACAGCCATTCGAAATGACCTTCCCCTTGCGCGGCGCTGATGGCGTTTACCGCCCTTTCAAGACCCGCGCCGCCCCCGTTCGGGACGGCAGGGGCGAGGTGCGACGCTGGTTCGGCGTCAACAGCGAGGTGTCCGATCTGGTCGCGACCGAACGCGAGGCCCGCAGCGCGGAGGCAAGGCTCCGCCGCGTGCTGGACGGCATGGGCGAAGGCTTTGCGCTTCTTGATCACGATTACCGCATAATCGATGTAAATGCTGAAGCCTTGCGGCTCGAACAGCGGCCGCGCGATGAGCTAGTGGGCAAGACTCATTGGGCTGCGTACCCCGGCAGTGAAGGGACTGAACTTGGCTGCGCGTACAAGCAGGCAATGACCGAGCGTGTGCCGGTCGCTCTCGATCACCAGTACCAATGGGAAGACGGGCGGCGCGCCTGGCTGGAAATGCGCGCGTTTCCGGTCGAGGAAGGCCTGGCGATCTTCTATCGCGACGTGACGCAGCGCCACGATGCCGAGCAGGCGTTGAAGCGGGAAGCAGAACGGGTCCAGCTCGCCCTCGAAGCCGGCGCGATCATCGGGACCTGGGATTGGGACGTCAAGCGCGACAGCTTTGCCGTCGATGAACGGTTTGCAATTGCATTCGGGCTGGATCCCAAGCTTGGGCGAGCGGGCCTCAGCCTTGAGCAAGTCATTTCGACCGTCCATCCTGATGACCGTGCAGCCCTCAAATTGGCCATTGAGGAGGTTATCAGCCGCGGAGGCCGCTATGCGCATCAGTACCGGGTCCGCCGCGCCGATGGGCAATATTACTGGATCGAAGCCAACGGCAGGGTCGACCGGGGGGACGACGGAGAATTCGTGAGGTTTCCCGGCGTGCTCCTCGATGTCGAAAACCGACGCGCGGTCGAGCAGGAGCGTGATCAGGCGCTTGCGCTCCTGCGCACCTTTACCGAAGCGGTGCCGGGCGTCGTCTATGCAAAGGACAGAAGCGGCCGGATGCTGGTCGCCAACCGAGGCACGGCCGAACTGATCGGCAAGCCAATCGAGAGTTTCCTGGGCAAGACCGATGCCGAGTTCCTCGAGGACAAGGAACAGGCCGCCGCCGTCATGGCCAACGACGCACGTGTCATGGCGCAGGGGCAGGTGCAGCAGCTCGAAGAAGCCGTGAGTTTCCCGGATGGGCGCCGGGCCATATGGTTGTCGACCAAGGCTCCGCTCCGCGCACCATCCGGTGAAGTGATCGGTTTAGTCGGAACTTCGGTTGATGTCTCCCAGCGCGTAGAGGCCGAACAGGCCTTGCGCGAGACAACACGGCAACTTGAAGAAAGCGAAGCGCGGTTTCGCTTTGCGCTCGATGCGGCAGGCGGCATCGGCACCTGGGACTGGGACATGCGCGAAGACCGGGTTTACGGCGGTCAGCATTTTGCGCAGATGTTTGGCATCGATCCCGACCGTGCTGCGGCCGGACTGCCGCTTAGCGACTATGTGTCGTCCATCCATCCCGAGGATCGGGCCCGCGTCGCGGCATCGATCGACGCCGCGATCCGCTCAGGTGGGGAATACCGTGAGGAGTACCGGATTGCACACTCCGGCGACGATGTACGCTGGGTCACGGCGCGCGGCCGATGTGTTACCGACGCGGACGGCACTCCCCTCCGTTTCCCGGGAGCGGCGTTCGATATAACCGACCGAAAAGCCTCTGAAGCGACTTTGCGCGAAGTTGAAGAGCGTCTTCGCCTCGCAACAGAAGCAGCGGAAGTTGGTTTCTGGGATGTCGACGTGGTGAATGACGTCTTGATCTGGCCCCCCATTGTGAAAGCGATGTTCGGAATTTCCGCAGATCAGCCGGTCAGCATGGCCGATTTCTATCAGGGCCTGCACCCGGATGACCGAGCGCGCACTACGCACGCGTTCGCCGCGGCCACCGACCCGGACACGCGCGCCCTATACGATGTCGAGTACCGCACTGTTGGCAAGGAAGATCAGCGGGTCCGCTGGGTGGCAGCGAAGGGCCGCGGTGTGTTCGACCGTGACGGACGCTGCATCAGGGTTATCGGGACGGCGATTGATGTGACACGGCGCAAAAAGGACGAGGCGGCGCTTCGCGAGCTCACCGAGACCTTGGAGCGCCGTGTCGCTGAAGCGCTGGCGGAGCGGGAAGAAGCCCAGGATGCCCTGCGCCAGAGCCAGAAAATGGAGGCTGTGGGGCAGCTCACTGGCGGCATCGCCCACGATTTCAACAATCTCCTTACGATTGTCACTGGCAACATCGACATGGCCGGGCGGGCCCTCGACGCAGCCGGAGTGAGCGATCCGCGCTGCCAGCGGGCACTCGGCGCTGCCATGAAAGGCGCAGAACGCGCCGCCGCGCTCACGCAGCGGCTTCTCGCTTTCTCGCGCAAACAGCCGTTGGCGCCCAAGCCCATCGATATCGACAAGCTCGTGGCCGGAATGTCGGACATGCTCAATCGCACGCTTGGCGAGACGATCAGGGTCGAAATCGTCACCTCACCGGGCTTGTGGCGGGTCGAGGCCGATCCCAACCAGCTGGAGGCAGCGCTGCTCAACCTTGCGGTCAATGCACGCGACGCCATGCCTGATGGCGGCACTCTGACGATCGAGACGGCCAATGCGCGGCTCGACGATGCCTATGCTGCCAATCATGCCGAGGTGGCACCGGGGAACTATACGGTAATTTCCGTGACCGACACCGGAAAGGGTATGGACCGCGACACGCTGAGCCGCGTGTTCGAGCCCTTTTTTACCACAAAGGATATCGGCAAGGGGACCGGACTGGGACTGTCGCAGGTCTATGGTTTCACCAAGCAATCCGGTGGCCATGTCAAGCTTTATTCCGAAGAGGGTCACGGCACGACCGTCAAGATCTACCTGCCCCGCCTCATGTCCGATCTCCAGGTAGACACCGGGCAGGAGACTCTGGCAGGCGGCCTCGAGGTCAGCCGGCAACAGGAAACCGTCCTGGCCGTCGAAGATGATGACGATGTACGCGCCTATACGGTCGAGTGCCTGAGGGAGCTCGGCTACCGCGTTCTTGAGGCCCATGACGGGCCGTCCGCCGTCCGCCTGATGGACCGACAGGGTGAGCCGATCGACCTGCTTTTCACCGATGTCGTCATGCCTGACATGTCCGGACGGGAACTCGCGGATGAGCTGCGCAAGCGGCAGCCTGACCTCAAGGTGCTTTACACGTCAGGATACACTAAAAACGCCATCGTTCATGGCGGCCGGCTTGACGAGGGCGTTGAGATGCTCCCGAAACCTTTCACCTTCCAGGCTCTCGCCATGAAAGTGCGCGACATGCTCGAAAGCGGACGCACGCAGCGCGTACTCCTCGTCGAGGCCGAGCCCACGGTACGGGCTTTTGTTGCCGAAGCGGTTGTCGGGTTTGGCTATGCGGCGGATGAAGCCGCCACGTCTGCTGAGGCGCTTATGAAGGTGCGCGCCGCGCAAGGCCGCTACGATGTAATCGTGCTCGACGCTGATCTTTCGGACAAGAGAGGCGATGCCTTGATGGCTGAGCTGCGCGCGCTCTATTCTGACATGCCGATGCTGATTGCTTGCGCCGACGGGGTTGCTGAAATGTCCCGCAAGTTTGCAGCAGACCGGTGCACGGGCGTCCTGCCTAAGCCCTACACCGCAGCAAAGCTGGCCCAGGCCTTGCGCGATCTTGGTCTGCGCTGTGCGGCGGCAAGCAGAACCGGCTAGGCCCTTCTCATGGTTCGACCCGCGAGCGTGCCGAACCGCAATCGGGCTTGTTCGCCGGTCCGCGCAACTCTTGCAACACCCGGCCAACATCGCTGTGAACAAAGGGCTTTTGCAGCGTCGGACGCCCTCTCCAGGCTGCGGGCAGATCCTCTGCGGCAGATCCGGTCGCGAACACAAAGGGTATTGCATGGCCCTGCAGAATGTCCGCTGCTGGAAAGCTTTTTTCGGAGCCCAGGTGAACGTCGAGGATAGCGACATCGAAATCCAGCGTTTCCTGTCCAAGCGTGTCCATGGCCTCATCGAGGCGGCTGCAGACACTCACAACAATGCAGCCGTAATCCGCCAGAATATCCTCTATCAACATGGCGATAAGCGCATCATCTTCGGCGACAAAGACTTTCAAGCCATTCAGATCGATGTTGTTTTCTCCTTGCATCGACAAACCCCGTGTTTGGCCAACAAAACGGCGCGATAGCACAACATAAAAACGTCGCAGCCCGCGGTTGCCGCCACTTTGCCTGGCTTCCTTTCGAGCAGGCGGCTTGCCGCTCGAAGTCCTGTACATGATCTTGCTGGTGTGATCCAGCGGCAGCGCTGCCCGGCCGCGATGAGTTACAAGACAACGCCCGAATGGCCTGCTAAGACTGCTTGCCGTTGCATTGCAGACATTTGATGGAGGAAAGCCTGGTGCAACTGGACGGCTCAGAGGTAAAAGTCACCCGCCCGTTGGCGGACTTCGGCGCGCTGTTCGACGCCGCACCTACGCCCTTGCTGGTTGTATCACCTCCGGACTGGGTCATTGTTGCCGCAAATCAGGCCAGACTGGCCGTTACCGGGACGACGCGTGATGCGCTGATCGGGAAAAAGCTCTTCGAGGCTTTCCCGGATGATCCGGGCGATCCTCACGCTGACGGTACGCGCAACCTGGCTGCATCCCTCGCCAAGGTGCTTCGAACCAAGATGGCCGACACCATGGCTTTGCAGCGATATCCGCTACGCGTTGCCGGCGGAGAGTTCGAGGAGCGCTGGTGGCATCCCATCAACGCGCCCGTTCTGGGGCCTGAAGGCGAAGTCGCTTGGATAATACACAGCGTAGAAGATGTTACGGAACAAGTGCTTGCGCGTCAGGCGGCGGACGCGACCCGGAAAAAATTGCAGCAAGGTGAAACGGTCATCGAGACGATGCAAATCGCCGAGACCGAGTTGTTGGCTACGGCGGCCAGCGCGCGCTCGCAGGCGGCGGAACTCGAACAGCTCTACGATCGCTCGCCCATGGGACTCGCACTGCTTGACCGCGAGCTGAAATTTGTCCGGATCAACGAAGCTCTGGCCGAAATGAACGGACTGCCGGTCGAAGCCCATATCGGCAGGACGGCTTGGGACATAGTTCCGGAATTGCGACCCTCTGCCGAGCCTGCTCTGACAAAGGTCCTCACAAGCGGCGAGCCTGCTCTTGACGTTGTGGTGACAGGAGCGACGGCGGCGAAGCCCGGCGTGGTGCGGGAATGGCGGGAGCAGTTCTATCCATTGAAAAATACGTCTGGCGAGGTGATCGGGGTCGGGATCGTTTGTGACGAAGTCACCGAACGCCGCGCCCTGGAGCGGCGACTTCGCGAAAGCGAAGCGCATCTGCGCCGCGTCATCGACCAGTTGTTTGCATTCGTGGGCACGCTCACGCCCGATGGCGTGCTCACGGAAGCCAACCAGGCACCCATCGAGGCCGGCGGGATCTCGCGAGAGGATGTCATCGGCAAACCCTTCGCCGATGCGCCGTGGTGGTCTTATGATGCACAGGTGCAAGCCCGACTGCGCGAGGACATCGCCGCCGCCGCTGCCGGCGCCACCATTCGCTACGATGTCCCCGTCGCCATGGCTGCCGACAGCCGGGTCACGATCGACTTCCAGCTCGCGCCGCTCCGCGACGATGGCGGTAATATCACCCACCTCATCGCCTCCGGCGTGGTCATCGACGACCGCATTGCAGCCGAGGCGGAGCTGAGAGCGCTCAACGAAACCCTCGAGAGCCGCGTGCGAGAAGAGGCATCGCGCCGGGAAGCCGCGCAGCAGGCGCTGCTTCAGGCGCAGAAACTCGAAGCTCTCGGACAACTCACCTCGGGCATTGCGCACGATTTTAACAATGTGATCCAGGCGATCTCTGCTGGATTTGCGTTGATAATGAAGCGGACCAGCGATCCTCAGATCATCCACATCGCAGAACACAGCGTCAGGGCAGCGGAGCGCGGAAGCTCGATTGTCAAACAGCTCCTGTCTTTTGCTCGGCAACGCCCTCTTGAGATATCGCGCATCGACCTGTGTGCGTTGCTGAACGAGGCAAAGCCATTGCTCGAACGCTCCGCTGGCGCGAAGGCCAAATTCACCCTCGATTGCCCGGATGATATCGGCACAGTCGAGACCGATCCGGGTCTCCTGGAAGCGGCGCTCATCAATCTTGTGGTCAATGCGCGCGATGCAATCTGCGACCACGGTTGCATATCGGTGCGTGTGTCGCGCGCGGTGTCAGATACGGGCGCCAGCCATGTCACCATCGCGGTCGAGGACAATGGGTCGGGCATGTCGCCGGAGGTTGTCGCACGGGCGCGCGATCCTTTTTTTACGACCAAGGCGCAAGGCCATGGCACCGGGCTTGGCCTTGCCATGGTTCATGGCTTTGCGAAGCAGTGTCACGGCACTTTACGGATCGAAAGCGAAGTGGGAAAGGGGACGGTGATATCGATCGACCTGCCCCAGGCGAAACAGACCAACTGCCTCGCGCCAGAACCAGAAGACATCGGTGGCCGCAAGACGATCCTGTTGGTCGATGACGACAGCAGCGTCCGTTCGCTGGTTGCCTATCAGCTGCAGGACATTGGTTTTCACGTGGTAGAGGCAGAAGACGGGTCGCAGGCGCTCGATCTGTTCGACCGCCAGCGTGCCAGAGGACTACCGATCGATGCCATCCTGACGGATGTAAGGATGCCGCGGATGGATGGTCCATCGTTCGTCAGACAGGTCCACAGCCGCGAGCCCGTGCCGGCGCTTTTCATGACCGGGTATGCCGAAGCCGCAGAAATCAACGATGCTAAAGTGCTCAGCAAGCCGTTCGAGGAACAGGCCTTGGCTGCCGCCCTGAGATCGCTGTTTTCAGATAGGTGACCGCGTGTTCAACATCTACGTGGTGGGGCATCCGTCCGGATGCATGAACTGGTGGGGCTCCCCCGGGTCGCAAAGAGGGAGCCCCGCCGAGCTAGGCTATGGGTGCGGGAACACCAGCCGTATCGAGTAGGTAGCACAAAATACGTTAATGAGAAGTGTCATGGAACAAACCCGTCGCATGCCACCCGCAAAGTAGCGGCGCTGTGAGAGCCGCAAACGGGATGATCTGTAGAATCGGTCAATATTACCGAACTTCACCCGGGTCTCGGGGATGCGTCCCTGCTCGTTGCGGAGCAACGAGGATGAGCAGGATCACCGCGCCCGCAAGGACAGCTGTGGCCAAAGGTCGACTGAAGTCGAGACCACCCTTCGCCACCGGCTTGTCGAGGAAGTCGCCAACAGTGGCTCCCAGGGGGCGGGTAAAGATGAACGCCGCCCAGAACAGCAACACGCGGGAGAGCGTGGTGAACCAGTAAAGTGTGGCGAGAACAGCAAGCGTTGCACCAAAGAGCAAGGCAGCGCCAGAATAGCCAAGCGCGCTGTCCGCTACCCAATCACCGAGTGCCGTGCCCAAGGTCTGACTGAATGTAATTGTGATCCAGTAGAATGTCTCGGCCCGCGCAGTTTCGATCCTGTTCACATCCACGGTGCCGAGGGCTCGATGCCAACTGAACAAGGACATCAGCACCAGGCTAAATAGAAGCAGCGATCCGCCGGGGTAGCCTAGGCCGATTGAGCGCGTGGCAAACATCGGCGAGTGTGGTCCCGGCGGTCGTCGACGCGATGATGGTCGCCCAGTATAACCACGGACTGAAGCGTCGCGCGCGAATTTGCGGCCAAACCAATCCGAGCAGCAGCAGGCCAAAGATGACCGTGCCGACAAGATACCCGTTGAGGCCGCTGGCTCCGGCGCCCGGGGTGGTTTCCCCTAGCCAGCTCATGCTTACCGCGTCACCACCCGTCTCACCCAGGGTTGTCGCCAGGATCTTGATCATCCAAAACGTAAGCGTCACGGCCGGAACCTTGCTCACGGCATCGTCCACGCGATCCCTCATGTCACCCGCTCCTGATTCACTCAGGTTCAGGGCAATGGCAGGTCAAGCAAGGGGTTGCAATTGCGCGATTGCTGCCTTTTCGATCGCAGCTTCACAATCGCGTCTGGATATGCAGACGTTTAAAAAACGGACACCACGCCTGCGGCGAGCACCAGTTCCCGGGCAGCCCGCCGGGGAGCTTGCTGAGCGGGCGGTCAGCGATCCGAGACAGCACAGCGGCGAGCAACGCATCCGGACCGACGTCAATCAGGCACTCCGTCTGAATCATTGGGTGAAGCACTGCTGCTCCGTGATCACCACGTTCTGAGATGCAGAACAAGCACGCCTTACGCCCAGCGGCATACAGCGGCGCGCGCTCGAAATGGTTTTGGGTAACCATAGCCTGTACTCATCGAGGAAACAGGTGAAGGCATTCCAGCGCCGCAACATGCAGTAGATAACCTTTCCCTGATCATGATTGCGACAGCCGGGCGAGCTGGCTGATGAGCGAGGCTTGAAGCTCAGCCAGAACCTGCGCGCTGAGTTCATTGCGGACGGCAAGGCGCTCGCCCGACCAGCTTGCCAGGCAAAGCGCGCCCACGACGCCGGTCTGACCATAGACTCCCGCGGCAGTATATCGGGGAATGGCTTGCGTGAGGGCCCTTGGTGTAAAGCCACATCACGATGGGTCATGCAAATGATCTTCACAACGATCCGGCACGGCCGCGGAAGACGAACGGGTCGTCGCCATACCGGTCACGCTTCAAGCCCTGTTCCACCATCTGTGTAAGGCCGCGCATGCCTTTCCTCAGCTGGGCGTGACCTATCGCGATCCACACCTGCGCGCCGGCGGGGATCACTGCAGCGTCTTCAGTGCGGCCAATGCGTGGGCCGGCGACGGCGATGGTCTACACTCACAGGCTTGCCCCGGGCCAGGTCGATGACCACTGCCGGAGCCGCCACGCCGCGCCTCTCCGCTTCCTCGTCGACGACCAGCGGCGACGGCAAATGCAGGCACGTTCCCGGCTCGCTGGGCTCTGCTTCGGCACGGGCTTGCGCCGCTTGCTGCGCCTGTGAAGATCAGCGAGGTCGCATCATAGCGCTGGTAGCCATCGGCCAGGCGGGCCTTCGGCGCGAACGCGTCGGTCACCCGCAGCCGTTCCTCCTCGCTCCACCTTCAGCGCCGTTCTGGTTGCGAGAACACCGTGATCCGGCTCATTAGCCATTCCCACGAGCACGCACAAATGCGCCTACCAGTGCTCACTCATTGGCCCGACAAGGCAGAGCCTGCCGGACACGTACCTCGCAGCCCGTTCTAGCCGACAGCTGAAAGCCGGTTATGGCTCACGGACCTGCCTCGATTTTCGTAGGCGCTTGCGTTTTGGTAGCGGCCGTGTGGCGTTCGAGTTCAGAATTGAGCTCTGCTCCGAGCATCAGCACATAGGATGAGAGATATAGCCACGTCAGCAGGACGATTACGGCGGCAAGCGAGCCGTAAGTGGCGCCGTAGTCCGTGAAATTTGCGACATAGATCCCAAAGCCAAGTGTCATCGCCAGCCACAGTATGCCGGCCACAACCGAGCCAGGGGTCAGCCATACCCACTTTGCCGTGTGCCGCGACGGCGCAAACCGATAAAGGGTCGCCGCGCCGCCAGCACCAGCAAAAACGAGAACGACAAAGGACAGGAGCTTACCCATGAAGAGCGCGGGACCCGGCAGCCAAGGCAGCAGATCCTCGAGGTGACCGAGGCCGGCGATCGCGATCACGGCGAGGATACCGATCGCGACCGCGCCGACGGTGATGAGCAGCGCAAGCACGTTGACCCAAATGAAGCCTCGCTGCTCCTCTTCCCCATAGGCAATGTTGAGCGCGGTGATAATGCTCGCCGCACCGTTACGCGCGCCGAACAAGGCGAGGGTAAGCGCGACAAGCAGCCCGACGCCCTTTTTCTCGCCTGAGGTTTGCTCGATGTTGATCAACTGATCCCCGATCAGAGAAGCGGCCTCCCGGGGAAGGATCTCACTCAGGCTGGTCACATGGCGACTGATGTCCTGCGGATCGGCAATGAACCCGTAGGACAAAATCGTGGCACCCATCAGCGGCACCAGCGCCAGGAAACCATAGAATGCGACGCCAGCGGCGACGAGGCTCATGTTGTCCTCGCTCGTCTCCCTCCACGTCCTGACGAACACCTCTTTCCAAGCAGTCCGCGGCAGTCGCCAGGGCGACCTAACGTCCGATGGCGTCTCATCCACGGGTTTGGGTGCATCACCCCCCATGAAACCTTGGTTAATCAGGCTTTCCCCCTTCACATCGTATTCCCGCCACGCTCCTGGATCAAATCGGCTGTAGAACACCGGGTGTTCACCGCTATCGATGGTGCAGCAACGCGGCCCAAGGGCCGGTGTTCCGAACCCACAATTTGCCTTGGTCCTGTGGAAATCTCGTCGCTCCGGCACCAATTGCGGCGCTTGGCGTTCCTCGGGTCTCACTTATTGGAAGTTGGCTGCTTGGAAGACCTTGCAAGTTGGATGGCCCCCACCGCCAAGATGATCGCTGCAACGATGACCGCGGCCGATCTCGGCGCGCAGGTGACAGGCTCGGGCTTGGTCATCTTTGCTTTTTGGTCAATGGCATGGTCGGTCATCAGACTGTCGTCCGGTCAGATCAATCTCATCGTCACCAACGGCTTTCTGCTGTCAGTTAACCTGATCGGGGTTGGGCGTTGGCCGGCCAAGCAGCGTGCGTATGACAGGCCTGCTAACCCGGCGGAGATGATCCGGAGCCAGCGTCGATGAACGCCTCACACGGTCTCGGGGCAACCGCTCTCGTGCTCGCCGAATTCCTTCGCGCGGGAGACCTCCTCTATCTTGCCGACGACGAGCAGGAGGCCGAGGCAGTGGCTGGAGCACTCGCTGCCCTCGTCCCTGCCGCTCACGTCGTCTTCCTTCCTTCGAGCGACACCCTGCCCGGCGACCGTGCTCCCGCTTCTCCCGCCAATATCGGGCGACGGGTCGCTGCCTTGCGGGCCCTGCGGCGACTTGCAACGAGCGACAAACGCGAACGCCTGGCAACGATCATGAGCGGCGAGGCGTCCGCCCGGCTCTATGCGGATGCTGCGGCCTTCGAAACCGCTCCTCCGAGCCTGAGGTCAGGAGACGCAATCGACATGACCCGTTTCGCTGCGCAAATGGAAGCGCTCGGCTACATTGCGGACGACCGTGTCGACGAACCTGGCGAAGTCGCCGTGCGCGGCGATGTCGTCGACATCTTTCCTGCCGACGCCGGCCTCCCGGCGCGGATCGATGTCGCGGAAGGTCGGATCGCCGGGATCCGCCGCTATGATCCCGTGACGCAGCTCACCGAAGAGCCATGCGAGGTCCTCGAAATCGGCCGCGCTGCCGAACCCGAGTCGGACTCCAGGGTGTCTATCTTGGCCCATTTGCCGCCGGGCCATATCTACATGTCGCCCAAGGCCGACCAGCGGCGACAACGGTTCGTTCGCCTTGCCGCCTCTGCAGCCGACAAGGCGGGCGCGGTGATCGATGCAGTATCCGAAGAAGCATGGACACAGGCATTAGCCTCCTGGGCTCGCGGCGAGCCTCAGACCGAACCGTCGCCCGTGCCGCGCTTTGCCGAGCAAAAAGCGCCCTTGGCCGCGCTGAGGCAGTTTGCTTCGCCGCTGCTACAGGCTGGGCAACGCCTTCTGCTGGTCGGCAGCGAGCGCGACATTCGCTTCCTGAGACCAAGGCTTGCCAAGATCTTCAAAGTCGAGGTTGAAACGCTCACAACCCTTTTTGATCTGGCGCGTCTGCCCGCCGGCGGTGTGGCGACGCTTGTCGCGCCAATCGACCGGGGTGCCCGTGCCAAAGACTTCGTGATGGTCGCTGCGGCCGATCTTCTTGGCAGCCGCGCGATCGTGGGCCAGGTCCAGCCGAGCGCGTCCGGGATGCAGCTGTCCACCGGCGACATTCGCTCCGGCGATCTCGTCATCCACGAGGATCATGGCGTCGGGCGAGTTGTCGGCCTCGAGGCTGCACCGGGCGATAGAGGCGAAGAACTGATCGCGCTCGAATATGCCGGCGGCAACCGGCGTCTCGTTGCCGTCCACGATGCGGGGCGACTGTGGCGTTACGGCTCTGACGGCGACGCGGTGACGCTCGACAAGCTCGACGGCTCGAGTTGGGAGAAGCGGCGCGGGCCGATCGACGAAGCCGTCGCCGAGAGCGCCCGCGAACTGCTGCTTTTGGCAGAAGAGCGAAGCCGGCTCGAAGCGCCGGTCATCGAGCCCGACCCAGCCAAATATGAGCAATTCGTCGCGGCTTTTCCCTTCAACGAAACCGCCGATCAGATGCGCGCTATCCAGTCCGTGCGCGATGATCTCGCCTCGGGCCGGCCGATGGACCGCCTGATCATCGGCGACGTTGGCTACGGCAAGACCGAGGTCGCGCTGCGCGCGGCAGCCCTGGCCGCCATCGCCGGATACCAGGTCATCCTGGCGGCGCCGACTACGGTGCTGGTTCGCCAACACCTGCAGACATTCGAGCGCCGCTTTGCGGGTACGGGTGTGCAGATCGCCAGCCTTTCGCGACTGTCAAGCAAAGCCGAGAAGAAGACGGTAAAAGCAGGTCTTTCGGATGGATCGGTCGGGATCGTCGTCGGTACGGCCGCGGTCCTGGCAAAGGATGTCAGTTACGCGCGGCTCGGGCTCGTCGTCATCGACGAGGAACAGCGCTTTGGAACGGCTGACAAGGCCAAGCTGCGGGACCGGGCCGCAGCTCACTTGCTGGCGATGAGCGCGACGCCGATTCCGCGCACGCTCCACCGCGCGATGATTGGTCTCCAGGAGGTCTCGATCATAGCGACCCCCCCGGCCCGGCGCCAGCCGATCCGCACCAGTCTCGCCCATCCCGACGATGCGATGATCCGAACTGCACTTCTGCGCGAGCGCTCGCGGGGCGGACAAAGCTTTGTCGTCGTGCCCCGGATCGAGGATATCGCGCCGCTAGCGGGTCGGTTAGCCCGTATCGTGCCGGACCTCACACTCATCGAAGCGCACGGCAAGATGCCGGCTGCCGACATCGACAAGGCCATGGTCCGCTTCGGCGATGGCGAAGGCGATGTCCTCCTGGCTACCAATATCATCGAGGCGGGGCTCGATGTGCCGCGCGCCAACACGATGGTCGTCTGGCGCGCCGATCGCTTCGGGCTCGCTCAGCTTCACCAGCTCCGGGGGCGGGTCGGTCGAGGCAACCGCCGCGGACAGGTCATCCTCCTGACCGAGGATGGCGAGATCGCCGAGCGCACCCTCAAACGGTTGCGCACGCTAGCCACCTTTGACCGGCTCGGCGCAGGGTTCGCGATCAGTGCTGCCGATCTCGACCAGCGCGGCGCCGGCGACCCGCTCGCCGATACGCAGGCGGGTCACATGAAGCTCGTCGGCGTCGACCTCTATCAGCACCTGTTCGAAGCCGCGCTACGGCAAGCGCGAGGACAGGACCCGGGTTTGTGGGTGCCGGACGTCAACCTCGGTGATGCCGGCGGCCTGCCAGCAGAATGGATTCCCGACCCCGATATCCGCCTTGGCCTTTACGTGCGACTAGCACGGCTGTGCGACGAGGCCGAGCTTGACGCGTTCGACGCAGAACTCGCCGATAGGTTTGGCCCGCAACCAGGCGCGGCCCAGCGGCTCCTGGCGGCAGCGCGCATCGGCATCCTAGCACGCGCCGCGGGAATCGAGCGCGTGGACGCCGGTCCCGCCGCGATCGCGCTGACCCCGCGCGATCGTTCTTTGCAGGTTCCCCAAGGGATCGAACTCGCCGAGAAGGAGGGACGATGGCTGCTGAAAGAGCAAACCGCTGAAGCTGAACGACTGGCTCGCGTAGCGGACCTTCTCGAGACCCTGGTGGCAATGGGAGGCTGATGCATGTCGGATGCGCAAGCCAGCCCAATTGTCTCATCGTCGGGCCGCGCCAAGCGCTCCTCCCTGCGGAAATCTATCTCGCGCGCTTCCGCCATGGCGCCGAGCTCGTCGAGGTTGGCGAGAGCCGGGCCACTCTCATTCCGCGCACCCACAACCATGCCGGCTATCCCGGCAGCATTCCCGGAAAGGAATTGCTCGCCCTTATGCGCCGGCAGGCATGGCAGTTCGGGGCGACCGCCCGTTCTGGACTGCTCGAAAACGCTCGAACGCGGTAACGATCTCTTCGTCGTACGCGTTACTGATGAGGCAAAGTGCGCCAGCAGTGTCCTCCTCTCGACGAATGTTGTGAATGGCGGATCGCTGCGCTTTGGTGCCGACAGTGACAAAACGTATTGTTCGTCGCCGTCGGAAAGGTGCTTCAGCGCGCCGGTTACGCGCGCTGAAGCTGGTAGGAAATTACTGCCGCAGACTGTCTGGAACGACGCCGCCGTTCTCCGCAAGCTTGTCCATCACAGCGCGGTGCAGAGCGATATTCTGCTCGGCCGAGCCGTCTTCGCCGGCGTGCACCCCCAGCTCCTGGCCCAGCTCCTTGCGCGCTGATACACTGGACTCGAGATCAAGCAGCTTCAAAAGGTCCACGATCGAGCTTTTGTAGTTACCGCCATGGTCGTCCTTCATCGATGCCATGGCCTCGAGCACCTGTCCGACATCGACTTTGGGCGATTGCGGAGCGGTTGCGGGCGCGGGCGTGGCCTCGGGAGCAGACTGCGCAGCCGGGGCGGACGCCTGCGACGCGGCGACAGGGGCGGAGGAGGGAAACGGCGCTGCCGCCGCGCTGTCGTGATGGAAGATTTTGCCCAGGATGCTTCCGAAAATACTCATTGCTCTCTCCTGCCGTTGAATCGGACGTCGGCGTACATAACGAATTTTGGCCGTCAGGAACGCGTTGCGGGTTCGAGCAGTTAATCAGCCTGGATTCGCATTGGTTCCCCCCGGGAGTTGCTACAATGAAACATTCCGTTCTGTTCGCCATTTCGATTGCCGCGCTGAGTCTTGCCGGTTGCCATAAGAAAGCGGCGACGCCGGCCGCCGACAGCTCGGCCGCCGCCAGCGATATGAGCCACTCTCCGTCCGTCGCGACCACGTCGGCCAGTGCTGGCCAGGCATTTGCAGATACGGCAGCGGCGAGCGACAAATTCGAGATCGAGACCTCAAAGCTTGCCGTGACGCAAGCGCAGTCTGCCAAGGTCAAGCATTTTGCTGAAGAGATGATAAAGGCGCACACCGATTCCACCGCCAAGTTGCAGACAGCCGCTGCGGCAGCTACCCCGGCCATCACCCCCGCCGCGGCTCTCACGCCAAGCCAGCAGCAAACTCTCGACACACTGGCGACAAAATCCGGAGCGGATTTCGATCGCGCCTATGTCGATGCCCAGCGCAGCGCCCACCAGGCAACGCTCGATGCGCTGAAAAGCTACGCATCAACCGGCGACGTGCCCTCACTCAAAGATTTCGCGGCGCAATTGGTGCCGGTTGTGACGGCGCACCTCAATATGGCCAAGGGCCTCTGACGACGGAGATGAGGCCAAGTCCGTCTGCACAGGGTCGGGAGACGGCTACGTGTATCGTCTATATCGGCTGTCGTGCAGCGAGGGCGCACCCCACCGGAGGGCATGCCCTCATCGGCAGCTGGGTTCATGCTGCGTTTGCCAGTGGCAGATTGTCGAAATGGCCTGCACCGGTGTCTTGCGCCAAGACGGTAACAAGGCTTCTGAACTTGCATAAGGCCGAGGTCCATCTACGCGAACCTGTGCCTCGCTGGCTGCGGCGCAGGTCTGGAGGTAGATCTCCTCGTACGTCGCCGAGCATCACAGCCGCTCTATGACGACATTATCTCGCCATCCGCTGTGTTCACGGTCATCCGTGCTGATTGCGACTTCAACTTAGCGCAGCAAGCTCGTCGATGCCAGAGACCCGAGCTGCGGTCCTGATCGGCATTGAGCGCTCTGGGCATTCATACCACGCCAACGCTTTCGCACCCGATTCGACGCAATAGCTGGCCTCAATCGTGAAATCGGGGCGGCAATCCGGACGCCCCTTGCATTTCCCTATTGCCGGAACCTTGCGAGGAGTCGGCAATTATTTGTGCGAAACATGGGATGCCTTGGCAATGACCGATAGCGATGCAAACACACGAGACGATGCGCCGCCCACAGCCTCCAAGACGGCGAAGCCAGATCGCGCGCTCGTCAGCGAGGCAGTCACGATCGCCCGGCCAGCCTCCGAACTGTACGCATTCTGGCGCAATCCCGCGAATCTTGTCCAATTCATGGACAACGTCATTTTGATCGAAGCGCTCGACGATTTGCGTTCGCGTTGGACCGTCAAGGCTCCGATGGGCAAGGCAGTCAGCTGGGAATCCGTGGTCACCCATGAGGTACCGGGACGTTCGATTACGTGGCAATCCGCTGACGGGGCAGATGTGGACAACAGCGGCAAGATCGAATTCGCCGATGCCGGTCGCCGTGGAACGGTTGTGCGCGCGACCATCGCCTATGAGCCCCCTGCCGGTTTTATTGGCCAGATGCTCGCCAAGCTGTTTGGCCGCGAACCCAGAGTGCAAGCGCGCCGTGACCTCCATCGTTTCAAGCAACTGATGGAAACTGGCGAGGTCGCCACAAGCGCCCGGAATCACAAGATCCATGAACAGCGCTACGGGCCTAATGGTCCCGCCGCAGGAGTGTCCCTATGAAAGCGATCGCCTGGCACGGGAAGCACGATGTCCGCTGCGACACGGTCGATGATCCGGAAATCATCAATCCACGCGACGCCATCATCAAAGTTACATCCACAGCGATTTGCGGCTCGGACCTTCATCTGTACGACGGCTTCATTCCGAGCATGCAGACAGGCGACATTCTCGGCCATGAATTCATGGGCGAGGTTGTCGAAACGGGCGCAAAAAGCACTCTGAAAAAGGGCCAACGCGTCGTCGTCCCGTTCACCATCAGCTGCGGTGCCTGCTATCAATGTGCAAAACAGCAGTATTCAGGCTGTGAGAACAGCAATCCGGCCGACACCCAGGACATCGGCCGCGAAATGATGGGTCAGCCAATGAGTGGGGTGTTTGGATACAGTCACCTCACTGGCGGCTACTCAGGCGGCCAGGCCGAATACGTTCGCGTACCGTTCTCGGACATCGGTCCGCTGGTGATCCCGGACGATAGTATCGCCGATGAAAAAGTCCTGTTCTTGACCGATATCCTGCCAACAGGATGGATGGCTGCGGAAAATGCGGGCATTGAACCGGGCGACACGGTTGCGGTTTGGGGATGCGGACCAGTAGGCCTCTTCGCGGTGCAGTCGGCCTTCCTCATGGGCGCAGAGCGCGTCATTGCCATCGACCATTTCCCGAATCGCCTGGAGCTGGCAAAACAATTCGGTGCAGAGACTGTCAACTTCGAGCAAAGCAAGGTCTACGAGGCCTTGCAGGACATGACGGGTGGAATCGGGCCGGACGCCTGCATCGATTGCGTCGGGTTGGAAGCGCACGGAGCATTCGCCGACAACATCTGGGACCAGATCAAAGCCTCTAGCTTCATGGGCACGGACCGGGCCCATGTCATCCGCCAGGTAATCCTGGCGGCGCGTCGCGGAGGACGTGTTTCGATGCCAGGCGTTTACGGCGGTTTCGTCGACAAGTTTCCGCTTGGTCAGTTCATGGAAAAAGGCCTGACGCTCAAAACTGGCCAGACGCATGTCCAGAAGTATCTGCGCCCGCTCTACACTGCCATTGCTGAGGACAAGCTGGACACGACCTTTCTGATCAGCCACACAATGGCGCTCGAGGAGGGGCCAACCGGGTACAGGAAGTTCCACGACGATCAGGACAATTATACCAAGATCGTGCTCAAACCGGGGCGAGAGGTTGCCAGCACGCGATAAGGGCCAGTTGCTCGCCCCATTAGGTTCCTGCCATCGGATACGAATGATCAGACTGTCTGCGCAAGACGACAATGTTTTCGGGTGCGTCGCAGCCGCAAAGCAATGGACCAGCTCCTCCGGCGTCGTCGCAGCCCGCCGGGACGAATTGCTGCTGCGCCCGTCAGTCAGGGCTCGGCGAGCCGGCAGAACCAGGTTCGGCCAACTTGCGGTGCTGGTCTGCAAGGAACGATTGCGGAACGAGTCCGGCGGCCAGGACTTGCGCTTTGTTGAGCACCCCGCTGACGACGTGGCTCTTGCCTGCCATCAACGCCTCCCAACCGTCACGCGCAACTTTCGCAGGGTCCGCCTTTTTGGCGGCGCCCACCCGTGTGTCGAGCATGCCCGCACGCGCAAAAAATTCGGTGTCGGTAGCGCCGGGCATCAGCGTCGTCAGGGTAACGCCCGCCTGCTCATTCAATTCATTGCGAAGTGCTTCGCTGAAGTTGTCGATAAATGCTTTTGTTGCGTTGTAGACAGCATTGAAGGCACCTGGAACGTAGCCGGCAATGGAGCCGGTGATAAGGACCTTGCCGCCGCCGCGCGCGGTCATTTGCATCAGCACCAGCTGCAGGAGATAGAGCGTTCCGGTGACATTGGTGTCGATCGTGCGGCGCCAGTCGGCTGTCGTCTGGTCTAGAAATGCGCCTCCGTGGCCGCGCCCGGCATTTGCAAAAAGCAGATCGACAGGACGGTCCGCTGCAGCCGCCAGCGCCTCGTCAACGCCCTCAAGCTGAGACAGATCTGCTTGCACGGCTTCAACCGCTCCGCCGTATCTGCGAAAGTCCTCTGCCGCCGCCTGAATGGCTGGCTCGTCGGCGACCACGACAAGATCATACCCCTGCTTTGCGGCAAGGCGCGCGAGCTCGTATCCAATTCCGGTTGATGCGCCCGTCACGAGGGCGAGTGGTCGGGTCATAGCAGGATCCTGTAGCAGGCTTCGATGGGTGTGAGCGTGCTTGGCCGCTTCCTTGTCATCATGCGTAATGCAGCGGTTCAGCAAACTGTTCCCAGGCGCTGTGCACTGACCTGCCGCTCTTCGCACAAGGCACGATATGGCAGGTCGAAGACGGCGTTTTGGCTGCGGAACTGTTGCCCCTCAGACGTGTTCAACAAGCAGCGCCGCAAGGGCGAGGGTCGGCCTGCCTGCAAGACATGGAGATGAAAGTGTCTATTCTCGACAAGATCATAGCCGCTGTAACGCCGCCGGAATCCGAAGCCGACCGCGCCCAGGCACGCAGCCGCGCGCTCGAATACACCGACCGCGCCCCTTGGCTGGGCATGGTGATTGATCATCACCGCCAGATCGACGATGCGTTTGCTGCCGTAAAAGCGGCGGCGGACCCCGCTAATCGCAAGGCTCGATTGAAAACACTGGCCGGTTTGCTGACCGCGCACGCCGTCGCCGAGGAGGGCGTGATCTATCCCGCTTTGTCCGACACCGGGGACACGGGTCATGCCACCATGGCGTACACAGAACAGTCCGCTGCAAAGATGCAGCTAGGCCTGCTGGACAGGCTCGATCTGATGAGCGCCGATTTCGAGGACAAGCTGGGTCATCTCGAAGGCGCGGTGAAACACCATGTCTACCAGGAAGAAGGGACCTGGTTTATCGATCTTGCCGAGGGCGCTGTCGATTCCGATCACGAGACGATCGCGCGGCGCTACGCGGAAGAGTTTGACCGATATCTGTCTGGGCCTGGCGGTCAGAGCAGTCCGGCCGCTTCAGTCACGGCCGCTTCAAATGCCACGAACACCGGGTCTCAAGCGCTGCATGGCTCGGTCATCGACCAATCTGACCCACCTGCCTGACGCGAGCGGTAACGACCTACAAAGTCTTTCGACCCGGCCTGGGCAATGCGCGGCGGCTCGCCGCGACCAATTTTTCTCGAGCGGTGCGCGACGAGGCGCAGCGATTGGGCGCCATTCCCGTAATTGTCTGCCGAGATGGATTGTCCTGCGGTTCGCTGCATGAGGGCCGGCGCCCTGCTGGCACGGTAAGCACAAACTGTCCGGGGCCGGGCTCGCTGCGGCCTTGCCTGGCACATTGCTGTTCCGAAGCGCGCCCACAACATTAGGGCAAAGGTGGTCGTGCCTCCGCCGTGGCAACCACCGGTCTCGGTAGCGGCGCATACGGCCCTGAGGAACGGGCACGAATAGTGCAATCGTCGGGCTCTTCCCTTTCGTTTTAAATGTACCATACCATTCGGTCCCACTCGGTTTTTGGGCGAACGCGACCTGCGTGCGTGTCCTGCAGGACCCCTTGTCACGGATGATACTCAGTAGTCCCAGCTCAAAATGTATCGCCCACTTGCTGGGACACTAAAATCAATCCGCTGGCGGCCCTGCTTTCGGCCTCGGACAGTACTTCCGCTCGCACTGACAAGTCTGCACGCCGGCAGACCTTCTTTGCCGCACCGCACGATGCTGAGCGCCGCGTGGCACGTTTCACCCCCGTCCAGGGTGACACTGATCGCGCGTTCTCCGGTTCGTTCGCTCGCCATGATGAAATGGTCGCAAAACAGACGAAACGGCGCCTCACTCACCTGATGGAACGTCCGGCTGGCAAACACGAAAGCCGCGCCTGCACCATAAATTTCCTGGCCAACCTGGCCGGCCGGCTGCCCATCGACGTAAAGATCCTCGAGTGGGAAGGACAGCGCACGATCGATGTGCCCATTGCGAACCTCGGTCGCGAGGAGTTCTGGCGGGAGCGCGTCGGGATAGTAAAACCATGCGCGGTCAAGCGCATATTTACAGTATTCGCTGATGAGCATCCTGGCGGCAGGTTCGAGTTCCGGGCCGCTGTCCCGCAGGTAACATTCAAAGGCCGAAAAGCTGTCAAAACACTCGTAAATGGCCATGTAGGGCGCATCCTGCAGGCACGTGACCCCAAAGAAGTTCCGGTATTGTGCCGCACCGCCGATCTCTGACTCCCATATGGCGCAGTTGTGAAAGAAACTGGCGAGGTAAACGTAACTCTGCTCCAGATAGCGCCTGACGTTGGTGACCCGCCATAGCCGCAGACAAGCCGCCGCGCCCCATGCGGTAAGGTTTGCCTGATAGTTGAGGTTGAACCTCATCCCGCAAGCCGCGTCGATTGCTGCCTCGGCTTCGCGGAGAAACCGCTCTTTGCGGGTAAGCTCGTAGGCTTGCAGCATGACCCACGCATAGAGGCCGCCGACATCTGTCTGACCGCGCCCGTCTGCGCCTGCTACTGCAGTAATGACGGAAAAGTCGGTGACCTTGTATTGTATCGGCCACTTATACTGGAAATGATGAGCCGCTTTAATGCCATAATCGACGGACCGGAGGAACAGATCTCGCGCCTTTTCGTCCCCGGCAATAGCGAGTCGGGCAAGATTGAGCAACGGATGATAAAGATACCACGAGTCGACGGCGTCCGCATCCTTGTCACTTCCTACGTTAGGAAGATACCGGCGAATTGTCTGAAGTTCAGAGTCAAAGAATTTTTTCAGGCCGTCGGAGAACTCTTTTTCCAACTCGCCGGGCCTGCCCCGCCAGGCGGCATAATCCCGCATCGAGGCAAGAAGAGACAACTGGACCATGCTGTCGGGATATTCGCTAGCGGTATAGGGATGAGCATAGCGCTTGCCATAATGCCGGATAGTTGCCTTGGGCGATTGGGACAGATCTCGCAAGGTCTGTTCTGCGCGATCCACCCAGTCGCGAAAGTCACGTTCGGGCAGCTCCAGCGCCGTGTAAACGGCACCGAGCATTTGCACAAAGAGACGGGCACTTTCACACTCGTTCTGCGCGGGCGCGTCCCGGAAGACGATGATGGCGTCGGACAGGGTCACTTTGCGGCCGGCGGGCAGGGGATTGATCGGCGGTGTCCCGCTCTGGATCGAAGTGGGAAGGAAATACCCGATTTCGGGCCACTCGCCGCCCACCACACCATCGGGTTTGGTTCCGGTGAGGGTGAAGTAGTCATTAAGCGCGGTGAGGTTCTGGAAATAGAGCACGCTTCCGAACGCAGGCTTGTCTATGCTGAAATAGAGCAGCCCGCTGTTGAGACCCCGCTGGCCGGCTTCTATAGTGCCTGAGGCGCCCAGCGGGTCATCATTTTCATCGAGCGGATAAAGATCTCTCGGCACGAAAGGGAGGAGCAGTTCAGCCGATGGGACCAGTGTAATGGTCAGGCGCAACCGGTGCAAATCGGTGCCGTCAAGGCGGGCCGCGATCGCATATGTACCGAGCGCGGTCTCGGCCGTGAGCGAAAACCCTCGTTTGCTCCTTTTCAAGGAGCCATACTTGAGTTCCATGCCTGGTGCGTAGGCCAGACGGATCGCGAGACCGCCGCGTCGCGGACGGCGCACAATCGCCCATAAGGAATCACCCCCGCAGCATATATCTGCTGTGAGATCGCCGAGCGGCATTACGCCAATTGAATGCAATCCACCTTTCAGCTCTTTACGCAGTGTCATCAGGTAAGGACTTGCCGGTTGTTCGATAACGGCAGCGCGATGCGGCATTCTGATCTCCGTTTCAAACCGCAGACTTTGCTCGCTTACTCAAACGGAGTTCGATGGATCAGGTTTCAAGAACCTGTGGTGTTATTTCTGTGCGCAGATCAATGCGAGTGGGAGACCGGCGCCGCGAGGATGATCATTCCATCCCGTCAGGGCGGCGGGAGCGGCCTTCCCCTTAGTGCCCACGCCTCTGCCTCCTCCCATGCTACTTGCGCGGTTCATCCGCCTTGCCGGTCCCTCTTACCGCCAACAACGCTTGCAGACTGGCAACAAAGCTCCCGTCACGCAGGGATTGTGGCGAGGCCACGATGCGACCGGACAAGTTCTTATCCAGCTGCGCGCAGTACGTGTCGCCTTGCACCGCCTGCATGCTGATCCGACCGCCGTCCGGGAATGTCACGCTTACATCGATCACAGCAAGAACCACCCCGTTCTCCATTGTGCGATCAATCGTGCATCGGCATCCATGATCGTCGCGCCTGTCCTGCAGAGCAAGAAGCACCGGCAGAATATCCCGTTCGAAGTCGGTCGCGACTCGAAGGAGACGGCGAAGGTCGAGCACGGGGTAGACGTAGGCACCGTACGCTTCCAGTCTGGTGGCGGGCGTCGAACTTCACCAAGGCCGAAAAAAAATGCCTGAATGAGACCGCGTTCGCCTTCCGGCGCGGAGCTGCTGGCCGATGCCTCGACATCACCGGCATAGGCCGCTTAAAATCCAATCCAGAGAAGGACGAGGCGGACATCATGGTCTTCATCCTCAGCTTCGGCTTGTCGAAGCCAAGATAGCGCACGGTGCACGCGAAGCCCCAAAGGCTTCTGGAAGCCGTCCCGCGGCGAACGCTGCTTCTCCTTCAGAGCTTCGGGATGAGGAGTATTGCCCAGCGGATATCGATAAACCATGCGCGCAGCCTAGCGCGAGGAATTCTGACGGAATAGACCACGGCGTGATCAGTTTGGAATTCGCGATACGGCGCGGATCCACTCATCAATTTCCGCTTCAACCCAAACTGCGCATTTGGGCCCCAGCGATCGTGACTTGGGGAAACGCCCTTCGCTCATCCGCTGATAGATGGCCGAACGACGCAGCCCGACGCGGGCCATCACTTCCGGCAGTCGAAGAAGTCGGGCCGGCGACACAGTTTCCGCCGACGGCAGGCAGGGCGTTTCATCTTGAGCTGAATGCGACATTGCTGATCTCGATTGTAAAGTTCGGTCCCCTCCGAACTCCTAGGCCTACCGTGAGAGCGACATGGCGATGTCGCGATTGGCGAAATCATCGATGTGCTTGGCAAGCATTCGCGCCACCAGCTGCGCCGTTCCGCCCGCCCACCGAGGCCGCAGATCCTCAATCCGACGTCCCAGAGTCCGCTGCAGATGGACAGGCAGGCTGGTGAAGAACTCTTCGAGAAATTCGCCCATCTCGCCATGCATCCACTCGCAAGCGAGATCTTCCTGCCCGGCAAGAGCGAGGATCATGCTGGCTCGCGGGTGAGCTCCACAGGCGGCAAGCACACGCGTTGCCTCGTCGAGCCCGATGGGCCGCTCACCACGCGCAACGCGAAGCAGGGTCTCGCGATGCATCCCGCTTTCATTGGCAATCTTGTGGCGTGGTTTTCCTGCGGCATCGATCGCATGGGCAAGCACGCGAGCCAGGCTTTCATTGGCGGGTCTGGCGGCGGCGGTTGGATGGTGCATGGCTGTCTCCTCGTTTCTGCAATGGTGCGACTCGCAGGCATATCGCGCAGCATGTCATGTAGGAAAATGAAAAGAACATAGACGGAACATCTCGTTTAAAGGCGAATCAGTTCCTCTATCCGATTCGTCGCCGAATCGTGGCGGACGTGACGGTATTCACCGACATAGAAAGACTGATTTAGCGCCATTATCGTCGGCTTGGAGCGTCGGGCGGGAAAAGATGTGTCCGTATCTGTCCGCCTCCAGCGGAGACCAGATTACCACTCTTTCCTACAAACATTTCCTAGATGCATGTGGAACACACAGCGAACGCAAGGACGCTGTGACCACCCCTCCAACCGGAGCTTCACATGCAGTCTCTCACCCTCCCCCGGCGCGTCGGCGTCACGGGTCTCGGCCCAAAGCACCTTGGCAGTGCCCTCAACATTGCCATCCCGGTCGCAGTCGCGGCGCTTGCGGCAAGCGCCGCCTATGCCGGCGCTGACACGACCTTCACCCCGGCCCTCACCAAGTTCACCGACTTTCTCGAAGGTTCGGGCGGCAAGATCATCACGGTTCTCAGCCTCGCTGGCGGCCTGATCGGTCTGGCATCCGGGCGCTTTTCGCTCGGCCAGGTCGCCGTTCCGGTGGGTGTCGGCATCGGTGTCGGCACCGGTGTTCCGATCGTCACCTCGGTCGTGACCGCGGTCATCTGAGCGCGGCAAGAGAAGGCGGCGTCGCCATGGCAGACCCTTACATCATTCCCCGGCGCCTCGATGACCCGGAGCTTATCGGCTTCTGGACCATCGACGAGTTCGCGGGAATGCTGGCCCCCTTCACCTGGGGGATCCTCACCCAGCATATCTTTATCGGCATCATCGTCGCCTTCGGCGCCTGGTTCGCACTGCGAAAGGCAAAAGCAGGACGCGCCAGCTCCTGGGTAGCCCATGCCGCATACTGGTATCTGCCTGCAGGATTTCTGGGCCTCAAGGCAACGCCGCCTTCTCACTGCCGACTGCTTGCCGGTTGAGGGGAAGCCCATGTTTTCCGACATATCACACGAACGTCAGCAATCGCTGCTACGCCAGCGGAACCTGTTCGCGCTCACCAGTGCCGGTCTCGGCCTCGCACTGGTCATCGCAGGGAGCCTTGCCGCCACCCGCGACCGTGAGGTTGTGCTGGTGCCGACCGTTCCCAAGCAACTCACGGTGAGCAGTGCCGGGGTCGAGGCCGACTATCTCGAGCTCGTCACCCGCGATGCCGCCCTTGTTCTCCTCAATCGCAGCCCCGAGGGCCTCGATTACTGGATGAACGAGATCCTGAAGCTGGCAGATCCCGCAAGCTATGGCCGCCTCAAGGCCGAACTCGTCCGGATCGTCGAAGAGCAGCGGGGCTCGGACGTCACCCAGGCTTTCGTGATCCGGTCGATGACGGTCGATCCCAAGGGTCTGACATCGGATGTGACCGGCACGCTCAAGACCTTCGTCGGCGCGCAAGTGATTGCGAGTGACGAGCGCCGTTTCCGCTTCAGCTGGACCTACCGCGGCCTGCGCCTGGCGCTGGCAAGGTTCGCCCAGCTCCCCCCACAGGACAAATCAAAGGAGGCCCAGTGATGGCTTACCTAAAAGATGCCCACGCTCGGGTCCGACTTCTGAGTGCGGCAGCACTGCTCACAGCAGTAGCATCCCCCGCTCATGCCGCCGACCAGGTCAAGCAAGCGGCCGATGGTGCCGGGATCGAGTGCAGCGTTTCGGCGCGGGAACTGACCCGCTTTGCGCTGGTCGACGACCAGTTCGCCAGCGTCTCGAAGATCTCGACCGGCACGCCCTACAACGACTTTGCGGTGACCAACGAGCCGGTGCGCGGGGATATCTACGTGTCCGTGCCGGAAACCTACGCCGCCCGGGCAATCAGCTTCTTCACCACCACGAAGAAGGGCTTCGTCTACAAGGTCGCGTGCCGAGTTGAGCAAATTCCGGCGACCCAGGTCTTCATCACCAACCCCGCCATCGCGAAGAACCGGGCTGCGGATTGGGAAAGCCAGACCCCGATCGAGACCAGCGCCGTCAGGCTCATCCAGGCCATGGCCAACGACCGGACTGTCGATGGCTTCGAGGTCCGCCAGATGGCCGCCATGCCTGCCCGGGTCGGCGATCTCGAAGTCCAGCTCATCGCTGATTATCGCGGCGCCAGTCTCACCGGAAAGGTGGTCCGCATCCACAATCGCGGTTCGAAGCCGGTGACGCTGGCCGAGCGCGATCTCGCGCCCCGCGACACTCTCGCTGTCTCGATCGCCGAGCCGAAGCTCGAGCCCGGGACCAGCACCACGGCCTTTGTTGTCGGCGCAAACGCGGAGACCGGCCATGACTGATACAGCCAATACGCCAAGCCCTGCTCCTCTGCAGGCCGAGAGTGCGGCGCCATCCGAACTTTCCGGGCTCAACGCCCGCACTGCGCGCCGTCAGAAGCTGCTGCTGGGCTCATTGGGAGCGCTCGCGCTGCTCGGCGGGAGCTGGTTCATCCTTGGCGGTGACGACAAGGCCAAGACCGGCGATCCCAATGCGGCGCAGACGATCGACACGGCGGGCCTCGTCAACCGCGATCTCTCGCAGCGCGAGTTCGTCGCAACCTATGGCAACCGGCTGGATGCGGTCACGCGCGAGCAGAAGGCGCTGAAGGATGGGAGCATTCCGCGGACGGAGATCGAGTCGCAGCTGGCTGCCCTCAAGGCCGAAAACCAGGCCATGCGGGTCGATGGGCAGGCCGCGATCGATGCCATCTCCGCAGAAAATGCCGAGCTCAAGACACGGCTTGCCGCGCAGCCGGCGACGACGGCACCCACTGTACCGCCACCGGCCTATGGGCCGCAGGCGGGCGGTTATGACGCGCGGGGACGTTTGCCCCAGCCCAGTCCTGTGTCTGCAGGCGGTGATCCGCAGGGCGGCATGATCCCCTCGCCTGGCGAGGTGAAGCTGATGAGCTTCAGCTCCGACAAGGCAGGGAGCAGCGGTCTCCGGGTGGGCCGCCCCGATGCGCCGCCGGTCGTCGTCGAGGACTCGCCTGATTACCTGCCGCCCAATTCCTATGCGCCGGCCCGGGTTATCGTCGGCGTCGACGCCTCGGCGGGCGTCGCCAGCCAGACCGATCCGCTGCCAGTTGTGCTGAGGATCACGGGGCCTGCCCGATCCGTCATACAGAACGGGAAGGTTCTGACCACCCGGATCCAGGGCTGCGTTGTGAACGGCGCGGCGCGCGGGGATCTCAGCAGCGAGAAGGTCTATGTGAAGCTTGCCCGCATGACCTGCGATCAGCCTGGTGGCCGGGTCGCAGTGAGCGAGGTCAAGGGCTTCATCAGCTTCGCTGGCAAGTCCGGGGTTCGGGGTCGCGTCGTGAGCCGCGAAGGCAGCCTCGTCAGCCAGGCATTGCTCGCCGGGATCGTCGGCGGTTTCGGGCGCGGCTTCTCCGCAAACGCCAACAGCGTGTTCTCCGGCGTCACGACCAACCCCGATGGCAGTCGCTCCAAGCTGTCTGCGGGCGACATCCTCGGTGGCGGGCTTGGCCAAGGCGCCGCCGATGCCGCCGACACGGTCAGCAAATACCTGATCGAGCGCGCCGAACAGTACCAACCCGTCGTCGAGATGCCGACCGGCATCGATGTCGAGATCGTGTTCCTCGACGGCGTCTACGTGAGGAACTCCCAATGACCGAAAACTTGTCTCTAGAGCGGGATAACCGTCGGCGCCGCTGGTTGCGTGCCAGCGCAGGACTGGCAGCAATCATCGCCTTGTCGGCCGCAACAGGATGGGCGGTGGCAAGCCTTGCAGCCCCCACTGCCGCTCCGGACATGGCGAAGGTGCGTGAGGCACTGAAGCTGCGCCTGCCCAAGACGCCGATCGACGCGATCAACTGCAAAGGCCTTGGCGGTTTGTGCGAGGTCGCATCCAAGTCGACGCTCTTCTACGTTGACCGGGCTGCGAAGTATCTGGTGATCGGCCGGGTCTATGACATGGAAGCCCGTCAGGATCTGACGGCTGCACGGCTGCTCGCTCTCAATCCGGACCTGCTGGCGGCAGGGGCAGCACGGCGCAGCAATCCCGAAGCGCAAGCGGATGGGAGCCCAAACCCATCAGCAGCTTCAGCCCGGAACGCTGAACCGCGGCATGTGCAGCTTGGCAAGCTTCCATCAAATGGCGCGATCACCTGGGGCCCTGCCAATGGTCCACGTGTCGTTGTCTTCTCGGACTTCCACTGCGGCTACTGCAAGAAGCTTGAGGCAGAACTGAAGGCGATCGGGGCGCGGGTCGAAGAACGGCCGATCTCGATTTTCGGCGCAGAGAGCCGCCGCGACGCCGAGCGGGTTCTGTGCTCACCTCGGCCCGAGCTGGCGCTGCACATGGCATATTCGGGTCTGGCGCTCGCCAATCCCAAACCCTGCGACACGAGCGGCCTCGATGCCAACGAGGCCTTCGCCCGGGCTCACGGCTTTGGCGGCACGCCGGTGATCGTGCGCCCCGCCGATGGCGCCGTTCTCGAGGGTTTCCGGCCTGCTGCAGTGCTCCGGGAATTCCTGCGCCCAACCTCCACCCGGGCCCCCACCCCAGCTCCGAAAGGATAAACCCATGCGGTTTCCGACACGTCTCCTCGCCTGCGCCTGTCTGGCCGGCTTCGCCAGTGGCTGCGCCACGTTCGGCACCAATGTCGAAGGCGACTTCACCTGCCGGGCGCCCAAGGGCGACTGCGCACCGGCCCACGTCATCGATGCCAAGGCGACGAACACTCTGTCCTCGGGCACGGCGCCTCATGCCGAGACACGCCCCCGGTCGGGCGTCGTGGATGCTGACACCACGCGTACGGCGGAGCGGACCCTGCGGGTCGTCTTTCCAGCGCATGTCGATGAGGCCGGAACGCTCCATGATGAAGCGGTCGCCTGGACGGTCGTCGATAACCCGCGCTGGGCAACCGAACTGCGCCGCAAAGCGGGTGAGGACAAGAGCGGGGCCGTCATGCGCCAGGTCCGCCGGCAGTTGAAGGCCGCTCAAGCTGCGTCGGCACACGAAGCCGCAAACAGTCACTCGGATGCTACCGTCGATCTTGCGGCGCCCTTTTCATCCGCGCCCACGAACGGGACCAGCACCCTGGAGACCCCGGGCGCTGATGCTCCCAGTTCCGAAAATGCAGTTTCAGATGCCTCGCCGCTGGTCCTCCCCTCCACGGCGCGCGAGGCCGTTGCCGGTGCCAAAGCACCGGCGGTCGAGGGGTTCGACACGTCGCCTCCCCCGCGTGATCGAGCCCCTCGGCCAGAGGCGGGGCACAGCGCCCCGGCGTTCCCGAGCGCGGCGGCGATTGAAGCCGCGAAAGCCGCAATCCGCCCGGCAATCCGGACCGGCGCTCAGCCGACCGACACCACCTCGCAGTCCGAGGAACCCAAGTGATGGCCGAGCAACTCAAGTCCGTCGTTGATCGGTTGCTCAGCGGATTGCTGGGGGATGCCGAGCACGTCGAAAAGCCCCGTCCCCAGCTGATGGTCGACATGCTGTCCGACTGGCTGCCCTACAGGGTCTATGATCCGGCAACGCGCCTGTACTTCAACGCACGCTCGAAGGGCTTTGTCCTCTCGGTCACGCCGCTGATCGGCGCGGACGAGCGCACAGGGGAAATCCTCGGGCAATTCTTCTCGGAAGGCTTACCAGCGGGCGCCTGCCTGCAGGTGCTCCACCTTGCGAGCCCGCGCATCAGCAGAATCATCGCCCCGTGGTTTGCGCCACGGTACATGCAGGGCGGCGTGTACGAGGCGATTGCCCGTCACCGCGCGCGGCGGCTCTATTCGCTCGTCTGGGAATCAGGCTCGCCGGACGCCCCCTTTCATGCGCGGCACCACCAGGTCATCGTCTCGGTCGGCGTGCCAACATCGAAGGCGGTCAGCAACGAGGATCTCAAACAGACCCGCGAGGGGTTGGTGGCGATGCTCAAGTCACTGAACCTTGGCGTGGTCGAAGTCGGGCCGGAAGCGCTCATCGCCGTCATTGATGATCTGACCTCGCCCACCACCGCGCCGCAGGACGACGCCGTGCCCTACAATCCGAACGATCCGATCGCCTCGCAGGCGATCCGCCACGATATCGAACTGGTCGTGGCTGAAGATCGCATGCGGCTCGTGACCGAGCGCTTCCGTCCTACCGGCAAGGTCAATGACGGCGTGCCCGAGATCGGGACCGTCTATCCTGATGCTTTCGATGTTCGCCATTTTGCCGTTCGAAACATGCCATCGCGGTGGGCCCCGTGGGAATGCGCGCGGCTAATCGGCGACCTGTTCACCGACAAGCTGCGCTTCCCCTGCCCGGCCGCCACCATGCTGTGTCTCGTCTATCCGGACCAGGAGGCGGCATCGGCGAAGGCCGGCTTCAAGTTCATGCGGACAACCAGCCTCGCCGGTACCCGCAGTGCCAGGTTCCTGCCGCGGATCGGGGAACAGGCCGCCGAGTGGCAACATGTTCAGGCAGAGCTGCAGGAAGGCCGCCGTCTGGTACGCGTGTTCTACGGCGTGACGACCTATTCGCCGCTTGGGTCCGGCGACCGCCACGAGCGCGCGATCAAGTCGATCTACAAGGCGGCAGGCTGGGACCTCACCGACGAGCGCTATCTGCAGATCCAGGGGCTTCTTGCGGCGATGCCGCTGACGCTAGCCGACGGGCTCGGTGCCGACATGGAGCGGCTGAAGCGGTTCAAGACCGTCCTGTCGACCACGGCAGCCAATATCGCGCCCATGCAGGGTGAGTATCTCGGAAGCGCCCACCCTCACCTGCTGTTCGTCGGTCGGCGCGGCCAGCCCTTCTTCTGGTCGCCGTTCGAGAACGAGGCGGGCAACCACAACGTCGCGATCTGCGGCAAGTCGGGATCGGGCAAGTCGGTGCTGCTCCAGGAGATGTGCGCCGCGCTGCGCGGCGCCGGCGCGCAGGTGGTCGTGATCGACGACGGTCGCAGCTTCGAGCATTCGGTCAAACTGCAAGGCGGCCGTTTTGTCGAGTTCACAATGAAAGCGGGCTTCTGCCTCAACCCCTTCTCGATGATCGACGCAGCCCGCGCCGCCGAGGACGAGGATTATCGCCTCGACTGCTTCGGAATGATCAAGGCGATCGTCGGGCAAATGGCCCGACACAGCGCAAAGCTGACCGATACAGAGCGCGGGCTGATCGACCGGGCGGTCAACATGGTCTGGGCTGAACACGGCGCGGCGGCCACGGTCACGACCGTCGGCGAAATGATGGCCGGTCTTGGCCATGACACGGCCGCAGACATTGCGACTGCACTTGCCCCCTACATGGCTGGCGGAACCTACGGTGCCTTCTTCGAGGGCCAGGCCAGTCTCGACCTCGATGCGGATTTCACTGTATTCGAGATGTCCGACCTCGCGAGCCGGGAAGACCTGCGCAGCGTGGTCCTCTCCGCGATCATGTTCATGACCAGCCAGGCGATGACGCGCAGCCCAAGGTCGCTGCGCAAGCTGCTGCTGATCGATGAAGCATGGTCGATGCTGAAGGGCGGCTCGATGGGTGAGTTCGTCGAAACCTATGCCCGCACCTGCCGGAAATATGGCGGCGCGCTGGCGACCGCCACACAGTCGCTCAACGACTACTACAAGTCCGACGGGGCGACGGCAGCGCTGGAGAACAGCGACTGGATGCTGATCCTTCAGCAGAAGCCGGAGACGATCGCCGATTTCAAGGCGAGCAAACGCCTCGATATGGACGATCGCACCGAGACGCTGATCCGCAGCCTCAAGCGCTCCGGGAGCGACTATTCCGAGGTGTTCATCAAGGGGCCGGAGACCGAGGCGATCGGACGGCTCGTGCTCGACGACTATTCGGCAACGCTCTTCTCGAGTTCGCCCCAGACCTTCGCCGCCATCGATGCCGAGATCGCCCGCGGCCACCAGCTCGCCGATGCCATCGAGCGCATCGCTCATCTCAACCGCTGACACCTCTTCACCAAAGGATTCCGAAACTCATGCCTCTCCACCTCGTCACCCCGTTCGACCGGACGGATGCGCCCGAAGACGAACAGCCCCTATTCCCGCCGGTGCCGACCTGGCGCTCGCGCATCGCCGATGGCTGCTACATCGTGTTGCGCGGTAGTCTGTTTCTGGGCTCGTCCTATCTGATGGCCCTGGGCCTGCCGCTGCTCTTCTTCCTGCTTCTATCGGGTGGCAATCCCGATGCCTTCTTCGCCCATGTCGCCAATCTCGGTGATCGCTTCCTGGCGGCGGATTTCACACGGCGAGTCACATTCCTCGATCAGTGCAAGTTCGTCCTGATCGGTCTCGCCACACTCGTCGTCGTGTGGCGCATGCCGCGCTTCATCCGTGATCTCGACCGCGAACTCTCGGGAGAAATGCTGTGAAGAACATTCTGGCAACATTAAACCTTCGCAGGCGGCTGGCATCGATCAATCTCACCGCTGTCGTGCTCGGCGTCGGCATGATCGGCCAGGTCCTGTGGGGCGTCTGGACGACCGACAAGCTGGTCACCCTGGAGAAGCGTGAGGTCGTCACGGTCCAGCTGAGCCGGATCATGGGCGACTTCATCGAGGGCGAAGCACGAGCTGGTCGTCCGCCGGAAGAAATGAAGATGCGCGTCCAGGCCTACCTCAAGGCTGTGGAAGCCTCGGTGCAGCAGCTTGGCCGCGAGGGCCGGACGGTCCTCGTTGCCGAAGCCGTGGTGGCCGGGAGCACGCCGGACCTGACGCAATCTGTACGCGCCGATGTTGTGCGCCGGATGGGAGCCATTCCCGATGCTGCCCGCTGATCGCCTGATCCGCTCTGCGTCCGCGCGCCGTCTCGTGCTTTGGGGCGGGCTTGGCGCCGGGGCGCTGGCACTCTCCTCGCTCGCCGCCTTCGCTCAGGGCCACGCGCTCATGATCAACGTGAGCCCCAGCCTGCCCTACTGGGCCCTCTGGGTGACGCGCGGGGCAGCCGTGCACCGCGGGGATATCATCCTTTTCGATCCGCCTGCTTCGTCGTTGCTGGTGAAGCATTTCGGAGCGGCGCCGAAACCGTTCGGTAAGCGGGTGAGCGGCGTGCCGGGCGACATCGTCACCGAGCAAAACCGCACCTACTTCGTCAACGGGCAGGCTGTCGCCAAGGCCAAGCTCACGAGCCGCCTTGGTGAACCCCTCGCGCTCGGCCCGACGGGCCGCGTTCCGCAAGGCTGCTATTTCGTCACAAGCGAACACAAGGACGGTTTCGACAGCCGCTACGCCGCAATCGGTTGGATTTGCGGCCCACGCATTCTCGGCGTCGGGAGGCCGATCCTGTGAGGCTCCTTACCTTCCCCATATGCGCCACTGCGCTGGCGCTGGCCATAGCGCCAGAGGCAATGGCTCGCGATTACGGTCAGCACGGCACGGTCTGGCCAGTCATCGAACCGGACCTGCTGCAGCAGATCCATGCCAGGCTTACGCAGCTCGAGAAGACCGGCGAGACCGCCCGCCTCAATGAGGAGCTGAAGCGGCGAACGATCGCCCGGGTCAACCGGCCTGAGCATGTCGCAGGTCTCTCCCTCGCTCCGGCAACACGCAGCTGGCGTTTCGATCCGACGATCACAGTCGAGCGCGATATCGCCGACGATAAGGGCCGCGTCATCATTGCCGCAGGCACTCGGGTCAATCCGCTCGATACCGTGCCGCTGCGGGCTCCCCTCGTCTTCCTCGACGGCGACGACCCGGCACAGCTCGCCTGGGCCACCCGTCGCTATGCCAGCACAAAGGCCAAGCTCATCCTCGTGGCCGGCGCGCCGCTCGAACTCATGAAAGCCCGCCAGCGGCGCTTCTACTTCGACCAAGGCGGCACGCTGGTGAAGCACTTCGGCATTCGCGCAGTACCGGCAACCGTCGAGCAGCAGGGTCGCGCGCTCCTCATCACCGAACAGCCGGTCACTCCCAACGAGCGGGCGCCATCATGAGCAGGAAACATCGCCTTCTGTCATGGCTTTGCGGAGCACTTCTGCTCGCCAGTCTGAGCATCTTCTCCAGCACCCCGGCCCAGGCTGCGGCCGGTCCCGGCCGCTGCACCGGCAAGTTCGTCAATCCGATCACGGACATCTGCTGGTCGTGCCTTTTCCCGATTTCTATCGGAGGCTTGAAAATCTGGCCGTCAAGTCGGCCCGACACCAGCAACCCAGCTCTCCCCGTTTGCCTCTGCGGTTTGCGGCCCGGTATCGCCATGGGGTTCTGGGAGCCGGTCCGGCTTGCCGACGTCAGCATGAAGCCTTGGTGCTTCGTCAATCTGGGCGGGATGAAGCTCGATCCTGGGTTCGACATCGGCTTCAAGTCGATGGCGGGGCCATCTGCAGTTGGCGGCAATACCCAGTACAACTCGCAGTGGCATGTCCACTGGTATGCCTATCCGCTGATCTACTGGATGGAGATCGTTGCCGACTTCCTGTGCCTCGAGTCCGGCTCGATCGACATCCTCTACATCACCGAGATCGATCCGCTCTGGCAGGACAGCGAACTCACCGCGATCATCAACCCCGAGGCGGTCCTGTTCGCCAATCCGCTGGCGCTTGCGGCCTGCGCGGCCGACTGCGTGGCGGCAACGGCCAAGCTGCCGACCGATGAACTGTTCTGGTGCGCGGGCTGTCAGGGCACGATGTATCCGCTTAACGGCAATGTCTCGGCGACCATTGGCCATGTCCAAGCCTCGCGGCTCGCGCTCGCCCGCTTCTCCTACAAGCTCCACCGCGAACTCGTCGCCTGGGGGACGATGGGCAGCAAGGGGCTTTGCGGCAAGTACCTGATGCCGGTGATGCGCAAGCAGCAATACCGCTTCCAGGCCACCAATCCCAATCCGCAGACCAAGGGCCGCTACGCCTGCGCGCCCATTGGTGCCTCCACCACCTTCATGTCGGCAGGCCAGGTCTATCCCGCCATTGGCGAGGACATGGGCTATCTGGTCTGGCGCAAGCGGAACTGCTGCGCACTATGAAAACCATTCCTCATCTCATTGTGGTCGCCTCGCTTTCGAGCCTTGCCGCTTTGGCTGGCGCGTCGGCGCAGACGGCCGAACCGGACCTTGATGTGGCGGCCATCCGGGCACGCGCCAACGCTGGCGCCAGTGATGCCGACGCGCTCTCTGCCAATGCTCGCGCAAGGGCCGAGGCGCTGGCGCGGGAGGCCAGGACAAGCACCAACGAGGCCGAGGCGCACGCTCGCCGCTACACCCGTGAGGCTGCCGCAAGTGCTAAGCACGATCCGGCCAGCACCTTCGACTTTGACCGGATGGTGGCCGACGCCGGCACCATGACCAGCGAAGGCATGGGCGAGGCGCCAAGGTTCATCGCCTTTGCTTCGCTCTCGATGCCGCCAGCGGCGCTGCGGGCGATGATCGACGACGTGGCCAAGGCCGGCGGCATCGTCGCCTTGCGCGGTCTGCCTCGCAACAGCGCCAAGGCTCTGACGGACGCATTGGCAAAAATCGCAAAGCCCGGCGAGCAGCTGGACGGCGTCGGTATCGACCCGCGGCTCTTCCGTGCTTTCGGGATCGAGACCGTGCCCACCTACGTCGTCACCAGCAGTGACTTCGATCTGTGCGACGGGTTCGATTGTCGGACGCAGATCCCGCCCCACGACCGGATGAGCGGCAATGTCAGCGCAGCCTACGCCCTTGAGACCTTCGCGCGCGGCGGCGGCCCCGGCGCTTTGCTTGCGGCCCAGCACCTCGCCCGTCTTGAAAGGCAGGATCCATGACACGACCAATCCTCTTTCTCACGGGCGTGTGCGCGCTCCTGCTCACCCTTGCCGGACCGCTTCACGCCCAGACAACAACCGATGCTGCCAAGGCGGACGGCAAGGCTTTCGGGCGAGACAAGGCGGCATCCGCGCAAAGTGCGGCAACCACAAACCCGGATGCCAGTCGCATCCCCAATTTTGGCGGCACACCAAGTCAGTCGGGCTATTTCGACGATCCCGACCGGATGAGCCGCGAAGCGGCGAGCCAGGCCACGACCAATACCGGTTACAGGGCCATGCGGGACTCGATGGACCGGCGGGCCCGGTTTGCGCCGCAGGATCTCGATGCCACGATCGCGCGCAGCAATGTGATCAGCAAAGATCCCCTCGCCTATACGAGCGGGATGGCGATTGGCGGCTCGCAGGGACGCTGCGTGCCGTTGCCGCCGGCCAGCGGAACCGCAGCACGCTACATGGCGACCTGCAACGTCGGCTACACCGCCAGCCAAGAAACCCGGACCTGCCCCGTGACATTGACCGCACGGGTCGAGCAACGCCAAGTCTACGGCTACTACTGCGTGGGCGGCAGCGGGGTCGACCCGACTTCGGTCTACAACTGCAACCGCTACCCCGCGCCGCAATGCACGGTCACGCAGTCCTATCCGATCAACCTGTGCGATCCCTACTTCGGGATCTACTGGGGCTGCAACTCTGGCGACCTCAGGGTTGACCTGGTCAGTTGTACCGCGCCGGTCGATGGCGCCACACCCTATACGGTGACGGGCGAGAACGTCGTAACCGCCACGCGCGATGAGAGCCAATGCGCCGGCATCGCGGCCGACAGCTCGTGCCAGCAAGACACCGAGACGTGCACCGACAGCGATCCGGTAACCCGCATTGTCGATGGCATCGCCGTGACGCAGCCTTGCTGGGCATGGAGCCGGAGTTACAGCTGCGCGCAGTTTACCGAGGCTCAGGACTGCCAGACACTTGAAGACACCCCGGGCTGCAAGCTCGTGCGCGAAGACTGTCTCGCTGGCGAGCCCTGCCGCACCTGGGAGCGGGTCTATGATTGCCCGGTTCCGGACCAGCCCGCGAACAGCAATCAGTTCATCTGCGATGGCGACGTCTACTGCATCGATGGCTCGTGCGAGACCATCCAGCGCGAAGCCAATGACGAGTTCAAGGACGCGGTTGTCGCGTTGAACGCGATGAATCAGGCCCGCCGCGAGTTCGATCCTGACAATCTAACCTTGTTCAAGGGGACCCGCGAAAGCTGCTCGTCGAAGGTTTTCGGCATTCTCAACTGCTGCAAGGGCAAGGGCTTTCCGCTCATCCCGGGCATCCAGCTGCTCGTAGCGCTGGGCTGCAGCCGCGAGGAGATGCTGCTGCATCAGAAAGACGCGCAAGGTTTGTGCGCCTACGTCGGCACCTATTGCTCGTCGTCCTTCCTTGGCGTGTGCCTGACCAAGCGGAAGGTCTACTGCTGCTTTGAATCCAAGCTCTCGCGGATCCTGCAGGAGCAAGGCCGCCAGCAGCTGAACAAGCCCTGGGGCAAGCCGAAGACCGAGCAATGCGCCGGGTTCACCATCGACGAGTTCGCCCGGCTTGATCTGAGCCGAATGGACTTCAGCGAAGTCTATGCCGAGTTTACCGACGCCGCCCGCCTGCCTGACGAACTGCAGGCCACCCAGGAAATCCAACAGAAGATCGAGGACTATTATGCCCGTGCACGCCAATAAGGCCGCGTGGCGGCTGCTTGCCGCCTGCGCGATTGCCAATGCCGTTTGCGTCCTTCCGTCCGCAAACGCGCAGACGACCACCACCCAGACCGATGCGCTGCCACGCGCCGAGACGGGCGAGCGGCAGGACAGCTTCTACTGCGCGGAGCGCCGGCTTGGGTACTGGTTCTACTGCGACCGGCCCAAACCGCCGGAACAGAAGGCACTTACGCCAGCGGCAAGCGCCACGAGCCAGCTTGACGCGATCACGGCGACCTTGCGGGAGCTCAAGGCCAAGGCGATCCTCGAGCCCACGCCTGCCAATGTGACGGCGTACATCCGGTTCCAGCGGGCCCAGCTCGACCGGGCTTCACTCTTCAGCGACGTCTGGCAACGGGCGATCTGGCAGGATCCCGAGCTCGACTACACGCTGCAGCGCCCGGTTTCGACGCTCGGCAAGCGCCAGTGGCAGGATTCGCGCAGCGCGGAACGGAACGCGGCAATGGCGCAGCTCTCCGAGCGCTACGGGCTCTTCTACTTCTTCGCCCAGAGCTGCGGCGCCTGCGAGGTCATGTCGCCGATCGTACAGAGTGTTGCCTCTACCTGGCATATCGCTGTCAGAGCGATTTCGACCGACGGCGGCCCATCGCGGCATTTCCCGAATTACACGGTCGAGACCAACCAGCGCAGCCGCATGGGCCTGGAGCCCAAGATTACGCCAGCTGTCGTGCTCTGGGACGCCCTGACCGGCCGCCCCATTCCGATCGGCTACGGCGTGATGAGCGCCGACGAGCTTCAGGACCGGATCTACCTCCTCACATCGAAGGAAGCTGGACGTGACTACTAGGATGAAAAGAGCCGTCGCTGCGATCCTTGCAGCTACCCTTCCCCTCACCAGTGCATCGGCCGACGTCGGCAGTTCGATGGACTCGTTTCTGAACGACGTCGGCGGCGCAGCCAACGTCAACGGGCCGACCGCGTTTCAGGGGCAATCGGCCGGCTATTACAGCCTCGGCAATGTCTGGACGCGCTTCCCGCAAAAGACGACCAACATTGCCAACCTGCAGCTGCCGCGCGCCCGAGCTGGATGCGGCGGTATCGACATTTTCGCGGGGTCCTTCAGCTTCATCAACGCGAGCGAGATCGTGGCGATGCTGAAGGCGGTCGCCAACAATGCCGTCGGCTTCGCCTTCAGCCTGGCGATCGACACGGTCTGCCCGGAATGCTCGAAGATCATGCAGGAGTTCAGCCAGAAGGCTCAGCTCATGAACAACCTCAACATCAATTCCTGCGAGATGGCACAAGGATTGGTAGGCGGGATCTGGCCGAAGGGCGACCTTGCCGACAAGGCGGTCTGCGAAGCTATCGGCAACTCCGAGGGCATTTTCACCGACTATGCCGCAGCCAAGCACGGCTGCGGCACAAGGGGGCAGCGTTCGAGCACGACTGCGCAAGGGTCGGGCAAGTATGACGACGTCAATCCCGGTGTACCGCGAAACTACACCTGGACGATCCTCAAGAAGTCGGCGTTCTTCTCGCCCGGAGGCCGCTTCGACGAAGAGCTCGCCGAATATGCCATGACGCTGTTGGGCACGATCATCTACGTGCCGCCCAAGGACGATGAACCGGGCAAGTTCGTGCCGATCGTTGGCGAAGCCTCGTCGACGCTTGTGACCTCGTTGCTGGATGGCACCACGAACGGCAACGTCCTCATTTTCGACTGCGACGAGACGGAGAAGTGCCTCAACCCAGGTTTCAAGTCGCTGAGCCTGCCCGCATCGAAAGCGCTGCGGCCGCGCGTCGCGGCGCTCATTGGCGGGATGGTTCAGGCGATCCGCGATGATACGGCGATCACCGAAGAGCAGAAGGAACTGCTGCAGGTCGCATCGATCCCGCTCTACAAGATCCTGACCGTCCAGGCGGCCTATGGCCGCGGCATGCCGACCGACGACCGCGAGACCCTGGCCGAGATCGCCAGTGTCGACCTGCTGTTTGCCGTGCTCGACCGCATTGTCAGCGAGGCTGGCCGCTCAATGTCGAGCTTCATTGGGGCCGACGAAGCGAAGATCGCGATGTGGCAGAGCCAGGTCAATGTCGTGCGTCAGGCGCTGGCTGATCGGCAGGCCAACACGCATCTCAAGGTCAATGCGGTGCTGCAGATCATCGAGAAGACGGCGTTCATCGAGAACGTGCTGGCTGCCTCAATGTCTCCCGGCATGGCCGCATCGCTCGACTGGTCGCGCGGCGTCCAAAGCCGCGCCCTCACCCACTGACCGGGCCAACCACATCCAAGCGGGACAATAGACATGGTCGAGATTTTCACGGTCGGCGGCGGCGACTATCTGGTCAACGTCTTCCAGGCAGTCGCTGCCTGGACCGGCAACGGCGGCTACAAAAGCCTGCTCCAGGTGGTCATGGTGATGGGTCTTGGCCTTTCCGCCTTGACACTGGCATTCAACCAGGACTGGCGGGCGTGGATCAACTGGTTCCTGGGCGCCACGCTCATCTACTCCTGCCTGATGGTGCCGCGGCTCGATGTCCATGTGACCGACCGGCTCAACCCGAGCCTTGCGCCGGCCAATGTCAGCAATGTGCCGCTGGGCCTGGCTCTCATGGCGAGCTTTACCAGCCAGGTCGGCGATTATTTGACGGGCTCGGCCGAGGTGGTGTTCGGCCTGCCTGGCGATCTCAACTATTCAAAGAACGGCATGATCTACGGCGCGCGGCTCTACGATGCGACCCGGTCGTTGCGGATTTCCGATCCCGAGTTCGCCGCCAATCTCGATGAGCATTTCCGGCAGTGCGTGTTCTACGATGTCTTGCTCGGCCGCTACTCGATGAAGGAGCTGGCGGAGACGGGCGACATCTGGGCGACGATAGCCCCGGGCAGCCAGGCTCGCGCGCAACGGTTCCTGACCCGCGATGCGACCACTAGCGAGGTGAGCTCGAACATCGTGACTTGCCGCGAGGCTTACGACACGCTCAATGCGCAGTGGGCCGGACTGGTCGATGCGATGGGTTCGGTATTCGGCCGACAGCTCTACCCCAACCAGACGGCCGCGCTGGCCAAAGCGAAGCTCTTCGCCGATCTGCCGGTCGCCTATCAGTACCTGACCGGGGTCTCGGCCAACGCGACCGAGATCTTCAAGCAGACGCTGACGATCAATGCGATGAGCCAGGCCATGCACTCGATGTCCGGCGGCAGCGGCGCGGGCAATGTCGACGTCTACGCCCAGACCCGAGCCGACATTCAGACCGAGCGGACCTATGGTTCGATTGCGAGCAACGCGATGAAGTGGGTCCCGCTCCTGAACGTCGTGCTGACGGTGCTTTTCTACGCCCTCTTCCCGGTCCTGTTTCCTCTATTCCTGCTCCCCAAGACGGGCCCTGTCGCACTCAAGGGCTATGTGACAGGCTTCTTCTATCTCGCGGCTTGGGGGCCGCTGTTCGTGATCCTCCACATGATGCTGATGTACAAGGGTGCGGCTGACATGAGCGCGGTCACGGGCAGCAACGGTCTCAGCCTTGCGAGCTTTACCGGCATGGCAGACGTGAACAGCGATATCGGTCTGCTAGCAGGCTACCTCATCGCCTCGGTGCCGTTCCTGGCCGGCGGTGTGGCGAAGGGCGCCATGGCAATCTCACACAACGCGACGAGCTACCTCAACCCAAGCCAGAACGCGGCCGAAGAAGCAGCCCGAGAGGCGAGCACCGGCAACGTGTCACTCGGCAACACCAGCTTCGAAAACGCGAGCGTTCTCACCCGTCAGTTCGCCCAAGGCACTATTGCCCCAAGCTTCACCTATGGCGCGCCGCAGACGCGAACCTTCAGCGACACCGGCTCGATGACCACGAGCTTCCCGGATGGCAGCTACGACCAGATCCCGAACTCCAGTTATCCCTTCACCCCGACGCTGGGCCAGGAGTTCACATCGCGGCTTTCGACCATGGCGTCACAAGCCCGCGCCAACAGCGAGACCTATGCCAATGTCGCCACGGAATCGACGACCAGCGCCGTGACGAAGTTCCGTGAGCTCAGGGACCAGTTCAGCCGAGGCGCATCCTTCGAGAGCGCGACCGGCACCTCGAACTCCGACAGCATCCAGACCGCATTCAGCGAGGTCGATCAAGCATCGACCAGTCTGCAGCGGCAATTCGGACTGTCGCGCAGGGCCGCCGATGACATCACCGTTTCCTGGTTTCTGAATGGCGAGGCAGGCGCAAGTGCCGGCATCACGAACGGAGTGGCATCGGCGAACATCGGAGCCAAGGGTGGTCGAAACCAAGCTTGGACCGATAGCGACATCGGGATCGCTTCGGAAGACCGTTCGCGCATCTTCGGGAGCCTGTCCCAGATGGCTAACAGCCGCAATTGGTCGAGCACCCGCGATGGGTTCGTTCGCTCAGTCAGTACCTCATCAAGCTCGTCGATCTCGAGCACCGCGAGCGGCATGAACGCATCTCTGACGGAAGCGCAGAGCTTCACAATCGAAGCCCGCCGGGCCGAGGAACTTGCCAATCGCCTTGAGAGCCAAGCGTCGTTCTTCGAGGGAAACAGCGCCGCAGGAAATCTCAATCTGTCCCAATCCTACCGAGAATGGGGTCTCGCCGAGATCGAAAGCAACCGCGATTATTACGGCAACGCTCGGTTCGACGACGTCACTTTCCAGCTCAGTCCGGAAGGCCAGGCATTGCAGGCAAAGTTCATTGAAAGTTATGCCGAGCAGCTTCGCAACGGGATCGACGATCGCCTGGTACTCGCCCCCGGACAGTCCGTGTCCCGTCCGGCTTTCTCTGGCGCCGGATCAGTACGCGGGCGCGCGCAGACTGGCGGAGGGAACTCTGGCACAGTGCCGCAAGTGGGCGTCGGCAATATCCGTGATGAGGTTCTGAGAGCTCAGTCTGCCGGTCGCGAGAAGATCAGCGGATCCAGAGGACGCCTGGATGCCATCACAAAGGGAGCACAGGGCGCAAGCGCTGAGGCTGCCGATGATGTCAAAGAGTGGTGAAGCGTCAGCCCTTCAAGACATCCCAATAGAGCACAAAGCCGACGAAGATCGCGAGTAACAGGAGGACTGCAACCGTCAAGGCTCGCGACCACGGATCAGCCCATGACTTCTTGATCCGATATTCCATCAGGCGATTATCGCGGATCGCCTGATCGACTTCAGACAACCCTTCCCACTTGCGAGTTCCCCGCGCCTCGGTGCTTTCAATGTCGAATTTCGTCATGATAGCGTTCATCTCGGATCCCGTTAGAACATAGCATAAACGAGGTCAGGGAACAGGGAAATCTGCCCCGCAGCCGAGAGAGCGCAGCCTCTCCTCAAGGTTCGAATCACGAATGCACTGACAATGAGAACGAAATGGCAACAAAAACCGCTTGTAAAGCGTCTCTTTACAGGGCACGCTGGCATAACCCGGCGCTGATCGAGATTGATGTATGCGAAGTGAAACCAGCCTGCTTATGCCCAGCCATCCCGGCAGCTTCTTGAAGAGTGAGATAGTGGAGGCCAACGGCTTGTCGGTAACAGAGGCAGCCCAAGTGCTTGGCGTGACGCGTCCAGCGCTGTCGGCCTTGCTCAACGGTCGCGCGGATCTAACGCCTCAAATGGCTGTGCGCATAGAAAAGGCGTTTCGCGTGCCTATTGAGCAGTTGATGCACATGCAGACCAGCTATGACATTGCGGAAGTCCGCAAGCGCGCCGACAAAATCCAAGTAGCGCCATTCAAACAAAAAGCAGATAGGGCGCGACCAGGGGGGATCATATGACGAATTCTAGATCAGCCGCACGGCTGAAAAAGCCCACGGCGTCCAGCGTAGCCGCTGCCATCGACTCCAAGCGCGTCGAACTGGCGCGCGCGCGTGTCATGTCACGGGCTTGGGCGGAAACAATCCCGGAGACACGCCGCACCAGCCAAGCAGCCCTTTTCGCGCGGGCTGCGATTGAAGCCTTTGCTGACTGTGTGGCACCTCAACTGACCCTCAGTTCTCCCTTTGTAACGGTGCGTGGGAAGCTCGACGCAACCGCGCGTCAGCTCGCTACATCCATCGGGCGCGAGGCGGCAATGTTGCCGATCCTCGAAGGCAGCCACTTCCTAACCAGTCTCTACACGACCCTATTGCCTGGAAGGGAGCGCAGCGCCCTCGGGGCATTTTATACGCCCCCGGCACTGACCCGGCGCTTGCTAGATCTCGCCACAGAAGGCGGCGTTGACTGGTCAAGTGCGCGCGTGCTCGATCCGGCGAGCGGTGGGGGTGCCTTCCTGTTGGAAGTCGCCGCACGCATGCGCATGGCGCTTGAAGGCAGCGAGCCTGCCTTTATCCTTGCCCATCTCGGCACTCGTCTTGCGGGCCTAGAACTTGATCCGCATGCGGCGTCTCTGTCACAGGCCGCACTCGAAATCTTCCTCTCTGATCTCAGCATGGCGTGCGGCCGCGCTTCGCCGGTCTTCGTGAAAGTCTGTGACACGCTCGAAGAAACGCCGTCGGCCAAATATGACTTGGTGATCGGCAATCCGCCTTATGGACGCGTGACCCTCTCGGCCGCGCAACGCACGCGCTTTGCACGGAGCCTCTACGGCCATGCCAACCTATACGGGGTGTTCACAGACGTTGCCCTGCGGTGGACGCGACCAGGCGGTGTTATTGCTTACTTGACGCCCACAAGTGTGCTGGGGGGGCAGTATTATACTGCTTTGCGCCAGCTTCTCGCAGATGAGGCTCCACCAGTCGCGATTGATTTCGTACATGCGCGTCGTGGTGTCTTCGAGGACGTGCTTCAGGAAACCCTCCTCGCGCTGTACCGCAAGGGCGGAAAGCGCGATCGTTTCCAGGTCCATTATCTTAATGTTGATAATGAGCGTGAGGCGCGCCTGACTAAGAATGGGAAGGTCGGCTTGCCGGGGGACGCTAGCGCGCCGTGGCTAGCGCCGCGCGAACCAGGACACGTCGGGCTCATCAAGGCGGCAGAGGCCATGGCCTCGCGCTTATCAGATTGGGGATATGGAGTTTCAACCGGCCCGCTCGTGTGGAACAGGTTTAAACCGCAGATGCGCGCTCGTGCAGCGCGTGGACTTCTTCCCCTGATCTGGGCCGAGGCGGTGACAGCTGACGGGCGTTTCGTTTTCCGTGCGCAGAAGAAGAACCATGCACCCTACTTCAAGACGGAAACTGGGGATGACTGGCTTATCGTAAATCAGGGGTGCGTGCTCGTTCAGCGTACTACAGCGAAGGAGCAGGCACGACGTCTGATTTCCGCCGAACTGCCGCAAGCCTTCATCGAAGTGCACGGCGGAGTAATTGTCGAAAACCACCTGAACATGGTGCGCGCGATCGGAAAGCCGAAAGTGTCCCCCGCTACCGTTGCCACCGTACTCAACAGCGATGTGGTCGATCAGGTGTTCCGTTGCATCAGCGGGAGCGTCGCCGTGTCGGCGTTTGAATTGGAGGCCATCCCGCTACCGCCTGCCTCGGCCATGGCAGAAATTGAGCGACTTGTCGCAAAGGACGCGCCGCGTGCGAAAATCGAAAAGGCCCTGCGCGGCCTCTATGGCCTTAAAGCATGATGTTTCCGCCGCTCCTACCATGGAAGGAAATCCACGGGCGCTTACCGGAAGTATTCCCCGAAGGTTCGGCGAACCGCGAGCATTCGATCTGGGAAATTGCGGCCAAGACCATTTTTGTGATGCTCTACGTCGGTGCTGTGGAAGGAAACGGAGTTTGGCTCCGGCCCGATCAGGTGACGCGAATGACGGACGCGCAGGCGGCGCTGACCGGTGACGATGACCGCGCAGCTTGGGTGCCCGTGTCGATGAAATCCAGCAAAGGCTTGAACATTCCTGATCGATGGTATGCGGTCAACACGCGGGAATCGATCCGAGACGATACAATCCGCTATGCTCTGCTCCAAAATGGCGCCGTCATCGATCGGCCGGTAGCCACCACATCGTCGGCAGGGCGGTATGCCCTACAAGCCGAGTTCGCGGAGCTATTGTCACCCAATCTCGACGAAGCGACCTTCATAGCCAAGTCGGCCGCTTGGCGCGAAAAGCACCTCAATGCGGGAGCGCTCGCGCGCATCGCGATCGTGCGCAAAGGGGCTGCCGCCGGCGGCACTTACGAGCTGGTCACGTTTCCCAACGGTGAAACCCGCCGCATGGCGACCGGACCGAGCGCCGATATTTCCAAGGCAGTGATTGAGGTCTTTGCACCAAAGTTTCTGCAAAAGCCTGGTGTGATCACGTTAAGCGAAAGCGGCAACAAAGTAGTCGCGCGGGATGACGAGTTGGCCAAGGCAATCGGTCTAACAATACCGGCCGACAAGAGTCTGCCCGATATCGTGCTCGTCGATTTGGGGCCAGTTCATCCTCTGCTTGTGTTCATCGAGGTCGTGCATACTGATGGACCGGTGAATGACGCGCGCAAAACGGCGCTGTTGGAAATCGCACGAGGGGCCGGATTCCCTGCGGAGCATGTTGCCTTCGTCACTGCCTATCTTGATCGCGACACTGCCACATTTCGCAAGACCGTCAGCAGTCTGGCTTGGGGAAGCTATGCTTGGTTTGCATCCGAGCCGGACAACCTAATGGTTTTCAGCGCCAAACCTGTGCAGATCGAGGGCATTTGACAGCGTGGCTAGTACGCACGTTACGGAAAGCAGAAGTGACAAGCCGCAGCGCTTGCCCCGGGCAGGAACTAAGCAGGCGCTGTTGGTCGGCATGCTGATGCGAGCTAGCGGGGCGACAATCCGCGAACTTGTTGAGGAAACCGGCTGGAAAGCAAATACAGTGCATTCAGCCTTGGCGAATCTCCGCAACTCGGGATCAAGTATCGTCGTCGATTTTTCTGAGGACCAAAGACGCTACCATCTCACAGGAAAATCTGCATAAATCAGCCGTTAAGGCATGACGGCCGGAGGCAAGTATGTCTGGCAAATTTTATTGACGACAGTTCCTTCGCCTATCCCTTGCGGCGGAGATATATACGTCAGCACGCGCAATCGTGTCCCAGTCCTTGGTCGGCGACCGGCCCGCAAATCTTTCACAAAGCGGGGATCCCCGACCGCCAACCGACCGAAGGTGCTCGGCGACGTCCGGGTTTGCGTCAGATATTCCTCAATCTGCTCCAGAAGCTCCACGGCCGTAGACTCGCTTTGCGCTTGTGTTCTTGTTATGTTCTTACTAGGAAGGCTTCCTAGAGTCTAGGATCGATTTTCCTAGGCACCCGCGATAGGACTGTCAGTCATGGACGACGCACGGAGAGCCCTGGACGAGCTCATTCAGAAGCGAGGCGTGAACTATTCCGCCGTGTCACGCCTTTTGGGGCGCAATGCCGCTTATATCCAGCAGTACATTCGGCGCGGCAGCCCAAGGCAGCTGGACGAGCAGGATCGCTCGGTACTCGCGCGATTTTTCGGGGTCGATGAGAAAATTCTCGGTGCCCCCGCCCGTCGTTCAGGTCCGGTCGTCGAACTGGTCCATGTGCCTTTGCTCAATGTCGAGGCATCAGCCGGCCACGGGGCTCTGGCCGAAATGGAAGCCAAATCCGCACAATTCGGCTTCGACGAGAAGTGGCTACGCCGGCTGACCGCGAGCAAGGCATCGAGCCTGTCGATCATCGCCGTGCATGGCGACTCCATGGAGCCCACTCTTCATGATGGCGACGAAGTGATGGTCGATCTCGGGGACGGCCAGGCGCGCCTGAGAGACGGGATCTATGTCCTGCGGATGGACGACATGCTGAGCGTCAAGCGGATTGCCCTCGAACCGCAGGGCAAGCGCGCCTCAGTTCTGAGCGACAACCCGGCCTATCCGAGCTGGCGCGGTTTCGAGAAGCGGACGCTCAATATCGTCGGGCGGGTTCTCTGGTTCGGACGAGCACTCTAAGGGAGCCATATGATACTCGCCTTGCTTGCCGCCTCTATCGTCGCATCCGGTCAGACCTTCACCTGCACACCGACCCACGTCTGGGATGGTGACGGTCCGGTATGGTGCGCGGAAGGTCCTCATCTTCGGATCGCCGGCATCGCTGCGCGGGAAATGGACGGCACCTGCCGGACCAATCAGCCCTGCCCCGCTGCCTCGGCGATTGAGGCGCGCGATGCGCTGGTACAGCTGATGGGCGGCGCGCGCGGAACGATCTCGACCGGTCATGTGGTGGTAAGGGGGCCGCGACTGACATGCCGCTCCGAGGGGGGCGCAGGCGGAAACAGGACCGCTGCCTGGTGCCGCCTGCCGTCAGGCGCAGATCTGTCATGCGCCATGATCGAGACCGGCACTGTCCTGCGCTGGGATCGCTACTGGAAAGGCCCGGTTTGCCGGTGAACAGCACCACGCATCTGACCGGCATCGTCGAGCGGGCAGCAAACGGAGCGGTGCTACGAGCCGATGGTGGCGGGACCTGGGAACTCGACAACACTCGCCAGGTACGCAAATTTATCGGCTCTCGCGTCGAAGTGGTCGGGGAGCGTTCGGGGTTCAACGGGTTTACCTGCGAACAGATATGGCCGGCCAGCCAGCCTCGTCCGACAGCATTCAAACTCCGCATCGAATTCCTTCTTGCGGCCGGCTTCGTCGCCTATGGTCTCTACGCGACAGTTGGCGCGTTCGTCAGCACGCCAGGCTGATGCTCAGCGACTGGGAACTCTGGGCCTGCGCCAACCATGTCCTGCAAACCCACGGCGATCAGGCACCCGTCCATGTCGCCGATCAGATTGGGGCCCTGGCACTTGCTGGCGACGAAGCAGGCATCCGGACATGGCAGGCTATCGCTGAGCGGATTGTCCAGCTGAGCTCCAATGCCTCTGACAGGCCACTGCATTGAGCGTTCCGACGAGACCGACCAGGTCATCCGATTGGCGAGAGATCGCCGGGAAAGAGACAGGATTGCGCGCCTGCGCCGCCATGGCTGTCGCTTTCGATGGTGAAGCCGCGCATGCGTTCGACCAGATGACGAGCAAGATCGACCCTGGCGCTGCGCTGGGCGCGTGGATCATCGGCATTGAGACGCACGAGCGTGTGCTCCGGCGCAACGGCCAGCGCGACTTCGAGATGCGTAAGGAGGATGTCGTCGGAGATTCGGGGCATAGGCAAATGAGAACAAATAAAGAACTTTCCGTCAACCGGCAGTGTGCGGATGCATGGGGACAGCAGGTCGCTAGATGCCGATCTCGAATGGCTTGGTGATCGACCGGTTAAGCTCTGGCGGCTTGCGTTCCGGTGCAGGATCGACACGATCTTTGGCCTGCCCTTTGGCTGCCGCATCGCGGAGGAGATCGACCGTTTCCAGCGCAGAGCGCTTCATACCGGCATTGCGCTCGACCGCCGCTTCAAGCTTGCCAGCATTGTCGACATAGAGGGTGAGGCCATCGCGCAGCCGTGTGATCGTGACCAGAAACGTCTGCTGGTTGGCCAGATTGCGCTCGTGGCTGTCCATGACCGCAATGCCGCGATCGGAGGTCAGCCCCTGCGCCATATGGGCATTGAGCGCATAGGCGAGATCGAGACGGCGGAGCATCGGGTCGCCCTGCTCCAGCCTGTGCTCTGCGCCCAAGGATGTCTTCACCACGACAGCCTCTTTGTCGACTGCGACAATCCGGGCCTGATCGGCATTGAGCAGGCCGCGCTGGTGATCGGTCTCGGTCCACCGGATCTTGTCGCCGGTGTAAATGTCGAGAGCGCGGACTTCGAACAGGCGCAGCGGATCCTGTTCACCTTGCGGCCGTATCTGACCGGGACGAAACTCGAACTGGCGGCCACGCTCGTTCTCCAGCGTGACCCGCTCGCGAGGCACATCAGTTCCGACCACCCGGTACTCGCCTGCTGCAAGGCCCTGGCTCCGCTGACGCCGCGCGACCTCTACCACCATGCCGGGGGCATAGGTGCTCGCGTATCGCAGCTCCTCGCGGGTGACATTGACGCGCGACAGGGTCTGGAGCCGCATGGTTTCAGGACCGAGTTCCCCGCTCGCTTTAAGGCCCGTCTGCACCGCATCGTTCACCGCACTGCGCAGGTTTCGGCCTGAGGCATAGATTGCGGTTGCCTCGCGCTCAGCGGTCGAAAGGGACAGCCAGGCTGCGGCAGCTTCGACAGCAGCATCGTTCCCAGCCTCGACTACCTGGGGTGCGAGATGGCGCATGGCATCCTCAATGCGCCCTTCTTGCGCTGCCTGTTGGGCTTCACGCAGGCCTTCGCTGCGCGCGCGAAGATTGGTGCTCATCACCGCAGTCTCGATCCCGGCCTGCTGCATCACATCGAACGGCTTGCCGGCATCAACTGCGCCAAGCTGCTTGCGGTCCCCGATGCTGGCAAAGCGGCCGAGTTCGAGCAGGTTGGCGAGGCGCACCAGCTTTTCCTTGTCGGCGTTGCCGACCATGGAGGCTTCGTCAAGCAACACGACATTGCCGCGCATATCGGCCCGAGCCTCGGCGAGCCGAGCCGCATCGGTCCCTTCGAGGAGACCTCGGTGCCGCGCAAGAAACCGCGACACTGTCATCGAGGGAATACCCGTATCGCGTTCAAGCATCTGAACCAGCGTGTTTTGCACCGCGAGCCCGAGCACGGCCCTTCCCTCCTCGCGCAGAATGTCCGCAACGGGCTTGAGGACCGTGCTCTTGCCTGCCCCGGCAACGCCCTGGATGGCGACGATGCGGTTGTTCGATCCAAGCAGCAGGCGCCCCGCCCCTTCCTGTCCGGCATTCAAGGTGAGCCCGTATTTGATTTGGGAAAGTGCCTGGAGGCGGGTCCCGGCAAGGTCGGGCGGTACAATCGCCGGGGCGGCCCCTCGCCCGCTTTCGACTCCAGCGATGATGCGCTGCTCAAGGCTGACGGCGTCGCGGGTGGTCAGCAGGTCCCGGTCTGCGTCCCTGCCCTTCTCCAGATATCCCTGGCGGAGCAGTTGATCGACGCGATGCTCGACCGCGGCAAGCGATGTGGGGAGCGCAAAGCCAAGTGCCGTGCGGTAGATCTCGGTGCGCGTGAATGCCGCTTCCCGCTCGCCCAGATGCCGGACAGCCGAGGCGACCGCATGAATTGCAGCGACCTGCTCGACACTGCGATTGGTCAACCGGGCAGGTATCAGAGGATCACCTTCCCGCAGGCCCAGACGCTCGGCAAAGGAGGTTGCGAGGGCCTGAGCATGGCGGACAAGCCCGCGCATCGTTGACCCCAAGCCAGCCACATTCCCAAGATCCTGTGCACTGCGTCCGTTGGCTCTGGCAATGACTGAGGCGGGATCAAAGCCAAGCCTTGCGGACGTTTCCTGCCACTGCTGTGTAAGCGCATCGCGATCCTCGATCTGGCCCTTTTTAGCCCGGGTCATCAAGGTTGCGGCATCAAGGACGCTCGGCCCTGAGAAGTTCATTTGGGCTGCTGCCTCCAGGATCTCTGCACGCCGGGAACTGAAGGCATCGCGCACGGCCTTGGGCACCCCGACAGCCTCGAAATTGCCGTGCTTGCCGAACTCCCCAACCTCATAGCCGAGCTTCTCCACGTCCAGACGAAACCGCGCCATCGTCATGGCATTGAGCAAGGTATTGTGCTGCCAGAGCTTGTCGTTGCGTAGCGCCCGCCATTTGCCGTCCGGCCCCTGGGTCACATTGGCTACGACGGCATGGAAATGCGCATTGGGCTCCTGGTTGCGGTTGGTGTCGTGCTGAAAGAGCGCGATCGCAAGGTTGCCGGTCTGCACGACGCGCTCCCTGCCGCGGACTTCCATCCGGGTCTCCGCGAGGTTTTTCTCGGCCCAGCGGAGGGTTTCCCGGACGGCCGCGGCGTAGGCGTCGAGGATCCGTTTGTCGCCGCCCACCAGCGCGAGGACCGACCAGCTTTTCGGCATTGAAAAGGTGAGATCGGTCCCTGCCCGATGCGCCCGATTGTCACTGCCAACCCGGCTGCCATCGGGCAGCATGCCTTTGAGGATTGCCTCGAACAGCCGCGCGTCTACGCTCCCGTTTAGCCCCATGGCTGCAGCGCTCTTCCCGAGCCATTCGCCGGAGCGGTCGGCATCCGCCCGCGTGTAGTAGTTGTCGGCAGCAAAGTAGTTGGCCGCGCCGCCTGCTGTGCGGACATTGGCTACCGACAGCATCGACCGTCTCCCGTAGCGGTGGCAATCGGTGACATGCTCACATCTCCATGTCGCCGAGGTCAGGCCCCGTCATCGGCGGCAGCTCTTGCTCGCGCAGACCATCCTCGAGCATCAGCTTACGCGCTGCTGCATCGCTGGGTCCTCCACTCTTGAGGCTATCCGGCTTACCCTCGTGCGGCGGCTTCGCTTCCGGCGTTCCGGCCCAAGCAGTGCCCTTGGGAGTGGCCGACTGATCCGGCATCGCGGCAGCCTCGCCGGTCGGGAGGAGCGGGCGGGCGGAGGGTCCAGCCTTTCTCGGCCTTGCTTCAGTTCGAGTGTTCGAACTCTCCCGCTTGGCGTTGCCCACCTTCTCTTTCCCCGATCGAGCGGCCCGTTCCTGCTCCTTCGGCGTCTTGCCGAGCGTGCTTTCAACTGGCCGCTGCAAATCCTTTACGGCCGCGTCAGGCTTCTGTTTCGGCTCGGATTGCAGCCTCTGGTCGAGGGCCAGTTCTCCCTGCTTGGGTACGACCGGCTTGCCCGCCCCATCGTCGTTGGACGAGGGATGCTCATTGCCCGTTGATGCTGTCGACTGCCGCGCCTGCTGTGCCGGCGGCTGAGGCTCGGTAACCGGTGCCTTGGGGCCATCCTTCACCCGGGCGATGAATGTCTCTGCTCGCTTGGGCCGATCGACCGGGGTGAGCCTGACGGGCGCGGCGGGGAAACCATCGGGGAACTTGATGTACCCGGACAGCCGCGGCAGGTTCATCAACTGGTCGGGCAGCAGCAGCGGCTCGATGTGCTTGCGCGGGGTGAGGCTCACAGCATCACGGGCATTGTTGTAGCCGTAGGTGTAGCCCTCCTCCATGTCGCGCACCTGGCGATGGCCAATGAAGTCGGAGCACCAGGTTGCCGTTTCCCGGTCAGCGGTCCCGAGGATCAGTTTCGTCCGGGCCAGCGATGACAGGGTCATCGCCATGTTCTCGCCGTAGACTTCCTTGAGCTTGGCGTAGGCATGGATGCCGAGGACAATCGCGCCGCCGAAATTGCGCGCTGTCTGCAATCCTTTCTCGAGGGCTGGCAGGCGATGTAATGCCCCTAATTCATCGACGAAGAACCAGCACTTCAGATCGCGCGTGCGTGGGCCAGTCATGAGCGTATTCATCGCTGTATCGAGCCAGAGCGTGAGCAGCTGCGCGCAAACGCTCATGTCGACGTAGCGGGCGGATATGAACAGGATGGAGCCCTGGTCCTGGACTCCATCTGCGCCCTCTTCGATCCACTTTCGGACCGAGAAGCGAGGACCGGTAGTCGGCAACAACTTGAGCGCCTTGGCATTGACGTTGAACACCGCCCGGATCGATTCCGCCATGCGGGCGGCTTCCGGTGCGGTCAGTGGATCGGCGATCGTTCCGCGCATCATGGCATGAACGCGCGACAGATCCGCGGTCATGAGCTCGCGGGCAAGAGCTTCGTTACTCGCCCTGCCATCGGCCACGAGTTTGAGGCAGAATTCGACGAACAAGGCACGGGCGGCGATCACCCAGAACTGTGCTTCACCTCCCCCGTCATGGGGTACCAGGGCATCTGCAGCTGCCCAGAACTCTCCCTCAGTGCGGCATTCGTCGAACAGGCTCCATTGGGGGCAGCGCGCATCGAGCGGGTTCAGGATGATGTCGCAGTGGGCCGTATGGAAATGTTCGATAAAGGCGCCGGTCAAATCGAAGACGATGCAGCGCTGGCCCTTGGCTCTTGCCTCCGCAATCATGTCCGAGATCGCCACGGTCTTGCCCATGCCGGTGGTGCCAATGAGCATCGCATGGCTCTGCTCGAGCCGCCATGGGTACGTGACCGTGGCAATATGTGCTGGCCGATAGGGAAAGACCCGGGCGATCTCTCGCGGCAGGCTGAGCCGCCACTTCCAGCCCAGCGCAGAATCGAGTTCACGGGTGCGCTCGCGCCGGTTGTGGGTGGTCAGTTCATCGACGAGCTCGGGGAGCGTGACAAGCATCGCGCCGCGCTCGTGCTTGCGCTCCTTGGAGCGGCCACCGAACCGCTCGGCGAACCAGTAGAAGACCGCAAAGGCTGGTACGAGCAGGAACCCGGAACGCCACAAGGCACTGCTCAGAAGATCCGTGAGTTTCTCCCACGCATGGACGACCGGCGGATAATGATCGAGCTGCGCAATCTGAAACTGAATGGTCGCACCGAAGGCTGTCTCCAGCGTGATGCGCTTGGCAGGATCGAACTCCATGAAACCGTAGATGGCAGCATAGATCCGCATCCAAACCAGGTAGACTTCGTGATCGGTGAGCCCTGCTGAAATGATCCACCACGATGTCCATGAGATCACGAGCGCGGCGACAATCAGGGGGCCCTTGAGACCCGCCGCGAACATGAAGCTGAAATGGCCGAGCAGCTGGCTGCCGCGCGTGAAGTTGACGAGGTTACGCTTCATCGGAACCTCCCTCGCCGGCGGACGTGGAGAGACCGATCTCCTTGCATTTGCGCACGTAAGCCTGATGAGCCCGACCACGCAGAGCGTGATCGGGATGCCCTGCCAGCAGCGCATCAACCCCGACCATGAGGAATACCGAGCGGCGCGAGATGCGCTCGATGGAAGTGTCGAGGCGCGAGGCAAGATCGTCCTCTGCGCAGGCATTGGCAAGCAAGGCACGAACCCATTCGCTCATGCTGATCCCCTTGGCCTTGGCGGCCTTGCGGATCAGCGAGCTGAGCTCGCTGGAGATGTAAACCTGGAGACAGATTGGCCGTGTCATGCACGGACTCCTTATGGTCAGGAGCCCGGTTCACACTGCGAAAGGCAAGCGCGACACTAAGTCAGATTTAAGAACATGTCAAGAACATCGCAACTTGGCTGGATTCCGCCATTCTCGGTCTGGCTTTGGTCAAATCCACGTACATTCCCTCGCCCACGTCATTTTTGACGGAGAAGCTGCCACCTCAGAAAAAGGCACCTATGCATCTGTATTCTCGCCATTTCCTTCCCCCCTTTTCCTGCGACCCGTCGCGTAGGGTGTGCGCCTCAGTCCCCAGCTGCAAGGTCAGGAACCAGCTATTGAGCTAGTAACGGACGATGCGTTTTGCGTTGCCGATTTCTTGAGATGGCTCATGGGCTGCCGTCGCCCGGATCTCGATAGTCACAGAACGGATCAGGGCCTATGACGGTGAGCTGAAAGCAGGCAACGAGGAGCCTGAGCATGACCCAGGTCACACTGAGCGCGACACCCAAGGGCAACGGCTTCCAGGCGACGATCACCTATTCAAACGGGGTGTCGATCAGTTCGGCCGAGGCTTTCCCAACCCAGGCAGAGGCGATCGAGGCGGCAGCTTTGAAGGTCCTGGAAATGCCAGAGCGACTTGCTGACCTGGACAAGCCCGATGCCCAGGATTGATGTCGACCATCGATAATTGTGCCCGTTCTGACGTGGTGTGCAAAGGGCTGCGAGCAAAAAGAAAGGAGGAAGCCCTGTCGGACTTCCTCCCAAACCGACGGGTCAGAATTCATCGCTGAGCCGGCCCGGCACCGTATCAATGACACGCTCCAACAAGGCCTTGGGCAGCGCGCCGTAATCTCCTTCATCGACAGCGATGTAGCCTGCCTCGTCGTCGGTCAGGATGTACTGCGTGAAGTAGCTGTGAAAGGACCGGGCATGGGCCTGATCCAGTGCGGCAACGAAGGCGGCCTGATCTGCCTTGAGACCGGCATCGGCAATGTTCAGCGAAGCGTACATGATCTTTCCTCCTGATGTTCGATGCGTCGCATCAGGGATTGCGAAAGATGTGGGTGACGGGCTGGGTCAGGGACCGCGTCAGCGGCCGCGAAGCGGCGATGGGGGCAACGATTTTTGCCGGGCTTGCCCGGTAAAAATGGTGGGGCCCCGTCGTCCTTGACGCAGCCCCAAAGCCCGCATCAGACTTGGTCTTTCTGCGAGAGAGACCTCTCCAACGTCAGCGGGAAAGCGCACCAATCACCGCACAAACCATTTTCCTACACGCGTCCGGAATGCCAATATCGTCAGCGGAGGGGACCAACGGCCAGCAAGAAGGAAACCCTATGGCCAGGTCCAAACCCACTGCGCGCAATGCGCTGAAGAAGCTTCGTGAACAGCGTGCGAGGCTCGAAAGCGAGGAAACTCGTCTTCGCGAAGAGGCAGCGACCGAACTCGGCAGGCTGCTGATCGAGTGCGGCGCCGAGACGATCGAACCGGCACAACTGCGCCAGATCGTGCGCGCATCGATGGCACTCGGGATCGAGGAAACGCTGAGGCGGATCGCTGCCGCTTAAGGCCAACCCAGCGGCGGCAAGGGGTTCGATGCCCCGCGCCGCCGCATCGCCCGAGAGCAAAAGAAAAGGCCCCGATGGCATCCGCCACCGGGGCCTTGTCGTGGGGTAAGGACATTCAGTCCTCGTCGATGTCTGGCGCACCCTCGTTGCTGCCGGAGCGGCCCTTGGTAAGGAAGTCGACCTTGTCGGCGATGATCTCGCAGCCGTAGCGCTTGGTGCCGCTCTGATCCTCCCACTGGGTGTAGTGAATGCGCCCCTCGACCGTCACGAGCTGGCCCTTGGTGCAGTACTTGGCGACGTTCTGGCCAAGGCCGTTGAAGCAGGTGATCCGGTGGAATTCGCTGTCCTTGGCGGTGTAGCCGTTCTCGTCCTTGTAGGTCTTGCCATCCTTGCGGGCGGGCCGGTCGGTCACGACCGAGATCGAGGTGATGCTGGTTCCACCCTGGGTGGTGCGGGTTTCGGGGTCGCGAGCGATGCGGCCAACGAGGATAACGAGATTGGTCATGGGCTTTCTCCTGATCGAGCATTCCGGGTCCATCCCGGCTGCAAACCCGAGCAGAAGCGCCCCGCGGCGAAGCGCACCGAAGGGGAACCCGGAACTGGTTCGGGTGGTGCGGGCAGCCGGGCACAGCCCGGCAACTCGGCCGGACCTGATCCGGGTTGCGCGTCTCGACGGGGGGTGATTCAGGGACAGGTTTGTATCGAAGCCGGGTGGAGCCGGATGCCTTGAACAGGTCAGCCCTGCCTCGTTTCCCTCCGGTCTTGGCCGGATCATTCCCCCGCCAGCCCTCCACTGGAGAATCCCTTCCTAGATCACGGTACGGACCTCGCCTCCAGCAAGTGGCCTGGTCCTGGACGCAACTGCTTCGCCGGGGACAGGCATATCGATCGTCACCCCTTCAGCGCCGTCTAGATGGTTGCCTCGAAGCATCCAGGCCTGCGGCGTGATCAAGCGCGCCCAGTCAGCAAAGGAGGGGATTGAGCCCAAGTCTTCGCGCACGTGCTGCTCGCCGACCAGACGCACCGGAACAACCCGGCCATCGGCATTGACGAGGGTTTCGCCGAAGATCGCCTCCAGCATGAATATCCCCTCGGCATGGTGCCGCAGCGCGCGATGTCGGGGGTCTGCCAGGATTGCCTTGGATTGGTCGAACCACTGGTGCAGCGGGAGATAGTCATCGACCGTGCCGCCCCATTTCCGGACCGACGAGAGGGCGTGGTAGTAGCAGTGTGCCATGCCGGGTCTCCTAGAGCTCAGTCGAGTGATCATCGGTCGCGGTGAAGCGTAGGCTGCAGCCGAGCACGAAGGTCGCTTCAGCCACATCGATCACGAGTTCGCCGCAGGCACCGTCGTTGATCTCCCAGCCAGGGTGGTGACGTTCGAGCGCCAGATAGGTCAGCTGATCGAGAGCTTGCCCAAGCGACGGCAGCTGCTCGGAACCGGCACCATCCGCCGTATGTGCTTCGCCTTCCTGCAGCGTAACATCAGGGCACGCGATCGCCGCGCCAGCGGCATCGAGGCAGACACATTCCTCGACCGCACCGCTGTCGCCGCAACCGTCAAAGCGGATCTCGACGCGGGCGATGCCGGCTTCCTGCAAGCGCGGGAGAATGACGGTCTTGAGCTGCTGAATCTCTTCGACCACCTGGGTCTGCCGCTCGGCCTGGCGAACGGCAAAGTCGGCCATCACGGCTTCGATATCGATCATGGAATGCCTCCTGTAGAACGGAGCATCCGCTGGCCCCAACCGACAGGCGCTCGCCTTTCCTCTGACGGACGACGCCAGCGCCGATCCGGCGCTGGCGCGAAGGCCGACAGGGTCTCAGTCGGTGCTGGCCGAAGTGTTCTTCGGATTGGTGCCAAGGGGCCCGCGGCGATCGACCACGGTGATCCTCCGCGCCTTGGCCTCGATGACCAGGCGTTCGAGTACACCATTGCCCGGGAACGCGATGACGTAGCGCGGTTCGAGCGAGAGCATCCGCTCGTTGCGCTTGAAGCCGGCACGGGCGCCCAGCCGCATATCGAGCGAGAATGTCACCTGTGGGATGCCGCGACGTTCAGCCCAGCTCGATGCCAGACGGTCGACGCCCTTGGTGTCGCCGCCATGGACGAGCACCATGTCCGGCACGCGGTCGCGAACCTTGTCGAGCGTGGCCCAGACATTGTTGCCGAAGTTCAGTGCATCGGCTTCGGTTGCATGACGAGTGCGCCCGCCAGCGAACACGACCGGGGTTCCTTCGGGCACGGCCGCACGGCGCTTGGCTTCGGAACGGGCGCGCAGGAAATCGCGCCCTTCGACGAGCGCGGACGTCAGCATTGCGCTGTGGTTGAAGCGCGAGCTCGAGACTGGCTTCCAGGAGGAACCGAACTCGTTCAGGTATAGGGCTGCTGCGACTTCGCGCATCTCTTCGAGCGCCAGCATGGCGCCTTCGGCGCACTGCGCCCGCTCGACCTGTGTCTCGAGTTCATGGGTGTGGACCTCGGATCCGTCAGCCGTCGCAAGAAGCGCGCGGACCTCGTCGGTCGCCCGGTCAAGGGCAGTCGACTTGCGCTCGGCGGAGCGGTGAAAGATGTTGACGAAAGCCCAGCCGAGATCCTCGGCGTCGGCTTCAAGAGCGGTCCCTGACACCATGGCGAAGAGATCGGACCAGACCGCTTCGAGGGTTTGGACGACAGCCTCCCGGACCGGGAAATCGCTTGTCGATACGGGGGCAGGACCGATGGAAAAGCCGGCGAGATCGAGCCCGGCGAGTTGATCGGCGAATGACGTGTGCATGGGATGTCCTCCTGACTGACGTGAGGCCGACGCACCCGCTCATGGCTGCGCCAGCGAGAGCCCATCAGGGCCAGCATTCAGTCAGGGTTGCGCACCCGTCAGGGGAAACCCGGCTTGGCGGGCTGGCGCGGGCAGGCCTTGAGCCCAAAGGGCCAAGGCCCACACGGGCCCGACCAAGCCGGGTTGCGCAAGACTGGCGGCTGGCCCAGGGCCTCTCTCGCATGGAGCCAGTCCATGGGCGGTCGGAACAAACTACTGGCAGGGGACAGCGCCATGCCTCTTGCGGTGTTACGCGCCAGCTCGGCTCAAGCCGCGCGCTTGGTGTAAACGCCCTCCCCGTTCGACATATGCCCGAGGCATTCGAAGTCGCCGAACATGGCATCGAAGCGGGGTGCGATCTGGGACAGCCAGCGCCGTGCCCGCGGTGAGCGGGCCGTGCGCCAATCGGCGTCCCAATAGGCGCCGTCATCGCGTTCGACGATCCAAACGGCCACCAGCCCGCCGTAGACCGATACGCCAAAATCCGCATAGGCATTGCGCATGAGGATCCGGTCCTCCCGGCCGCGCCAGCCGTCATGCGAAATCAGTGATGGGAAGGCTCTGCTGGCCCGCTCGCGCAGGTCGTCACGCAGCCACTCGTATTCGAACTCCCAATCGTCATCGTCTTCGATCTCGAGCACCGTGAAGGCGACAATGGCGCCGCAGGGATAGCTGACTGATCGGCCCATGGCACCCTCCCTCAGGCCGCAAGCGCAGCATCGTCTGACGCGTCGTCAGACTGTTCGGCAGTGACCCTTCCGCCGAGCTTCAGCAGCAGGCTCGAGGCTTCTTCGGCCTTGGCGGCAGCGGTCAGAATGGCGCGGTCGTCGTCCTTCAGGAGCCGTAGCCAATGCTCGATATAGCTCGCGTGGTTGTCGAGATGGGTCACCGGGAGCCCCAGCTCAGCACCCAGCATCGCACTCGAAAGCTCGGCGCAATATCCTGACAGTCCAGCCCAAAATGGCGGTTGGAAGGTGAAAACCATCGGTTGCCTCCAGCACTGCCCAAAAGCCCCATGGCCTCCCCCGAGGCGGGGGTGGGCGGCGAGAGCGACCGGAGAGGCCTGCTGAAGCGGCGGGCTGCACCCGCAGGGGCGAAATGAAATGGAGCAGCCCGGCGAAGCCGAGGCTTGCAGCGCGCCGCGGCGGGCCTAGCAGGGAGCGCCGACCACTCCCGCATCGAGGGAGAGGCCAAAAAATCGGAGCCGCCGCGCAAGCGGCGTCCGCTTAATGGCGGGCGACAGCCCGCATCGACATGCATCGCGAAGCGGCCGATCGCGCGAGGGATCGGCCGCCATGGCAGTGGCGCTCGTGCGTTAAGTCAGCATGTAGCCGACGTCGGAGGCGCCGGTCGGATAGGCGAACATGGTGGAGCGAAGATCGGCCGCGGTGAGGCCGTGGCGGATTGCCAGACCGAAAACGTTGATTACCTCGTCGGCGTTCGGCCCCACGAGATGCGCGCCGAGGATGAGGTCCGTGTCCTCGTCGATCAGCAGCTTATGGCCGTAGACCGGCTCGGCGAGGCGGCGGGCGGTGAACCAGTCTGGCGTCGAGGCTGCGTTGACCCGGAGCGCGACGCCGCCGCGGCGCGCCGCCTCCTCTGACAGTCCGACGGCGGCGATCGGCGGCAGAGTGAAGGCCACGCTCGGCACGCCGCGATAGTCCGGCTGGTGCGTCGGGCCATCCAGGAGGTTGGCGGCAACTACCTTGGCATCGTGGCTGGACACCGGCGTCAGCCGCGGCCCGACTCCGGCAGCGTCGCCGGCGGCATAGACCCGCGGGTTGGAAATGCTCCGCAGATGCGCGTCGAGCTGCAGGCGCCCGTCCTGCACGGCCACCTCGCCGGCGGACAGGTCGAGCGCCTTGAGGTCAGGACCGCGCCCGGCGGCATGAACGACGAGATCGGCGGCGACGCTGAGATCAGGCTCGCCCTGGCGCTCGGCGTGGACCAGCAGACCGCTCCCGCTGCGCTCGACCCGGGTAACGGTGGCACCGGTCTCGACGCGGATGCCGAGCGCCTCGAACCGGGGCGTCAGCCAGCCCACCAGGTCGGGATCGAAGTGCGGCAGGAGCCGCTCGGCCCGCTGTAGGATGGTGACCTCTGCGCCCGCTCGGGCCGCCAGATGCGAGAACTCCGCAGCGACATAGCCGCCGCCGATCAGCACGATCCGGCGCGGCAGGGCCTGAAGCTCCAGGAACGCATCGCTTGTGCTCACCAGATCTTCGCCCGGAATGCCGAGCGGGACTGGACGCGCGCCGCTGGCGATCAGGATATGGCGGGCCCGCAATGTCCGGCCTTCCACCACGATCGTGTCTGGGCCGGCAAAGCGAGCAACACCGTGTAATGCGTCGACACCGAGCTCGGCGTAGCGGTGCGCCTGCTTGGCGGGGATCGGATCGGTGAAGGTCCGCTTGAACGCCATCAGGTCGGGCCAGTCGATCGCCAGCGTGCCGTCGACGCCATGTCTGGCCATGCGCCTTGCCGCGTCGATCGCTTCCTCGCCGCTGACCAGCATCCTCTTGGGATCGCAGCCACGCAGCGCACAGGTGCCGCCGAACGGACGGTGATCGATGACGGCGACGGACCATCCAGCGGCACGGACCCGGCCGACCGCGACCTGCGCTGCCGTGCCACTGCCGATGACGATCAGGTCGTAGGAAGCCATGGTCGCATCTCCATCCGCATCGGCGCAAAAATCGCGCGCCCAACCTCGAGCGCTTCGGCCAGGCACAGACGAATGCCGTCATCGGCTCCGACCGGACCGCTCGCGCACCAGGCCGCCAGATGATCGTCATCGCAGAAGAAGGCCTGCAAGGTGCAGAGCGACGATGCCGCGCAGCCACTGGCATAGCGACGGCCGGACCAGACGACGATCGCGCCCGGCTCAACCTCTTCCAGCTCGCGGCCGCGGCTGGGGGTATGGATGGCGAGCGTGCGCCGGCACTGGCGGCAGGCCGAGCGGATCATGCAGTCCCGCTCCAGCATGGCGCCGATCCCCAACGCGTCGATGGCGCACATGGCGCTCATGGTCACTCCGCTGACTTCGACTTGATGTTCGCTGGGGCCGTCGGTGAACGGATAGGCGCCGGTCACCCGGCCCGCGCCGTCGAGGACCACGAGATCGCGCCCGGCGAGCCGCTGCAGGGCCGAGCCGACCTCGCCGGAGGGGAGTCCCGATGCGGCGGCGATCTGTGCCGGCACCGGCGAGCGACCATCGGCAGCATAGGCTTGAAGCACGGCGCGCCGGACCCGCTCCTCGACGCCGTCCATCCCGCGCCACTTCGAACCGATGAACGCCGCGAACAGTGCCGTCAGGGCTGCGCGGGCGCTGGGTGTTGTGACTGCGCTCCAGTCCGGGACAACGGCACCGCCGGGAAATGTAACCGTCGATCCAAAGGCGGCTTCAGCGGATGATGCGCGCGCCATCGCCCGCCCTCCTCAGCCGCAGCACGCCTTGCCGCCGCTCTCCTGGATCGGCGGACAGGGCACGTCGCCGTAGGAGCAATAGACGCAGCAATCGCCCGGCTTGGGCTTGAGGACCGCGCCGCAACCCCGGCAGTCGTAGAAATACTGGCAGGCATTGGTCGGCATGGTCTCCGTCGCCCGATGACCGCAGTGGGGACAGGTCAGCGTCGAGCGCAGCTCGGGGGTGGCATCAGACATAGCGATAGCCTGCCCAGAGCAGGGCCGCACCGAGCAGCAATCCGATGAGCGTGAGAACACGCATCCAGCGCGGCGTGCATATGCCGCCCGGCCCACAGCGCGCCGCCGTAACTTGCTGGCGCAACAGCAGCGCCGCGCCGGCAAGCAGGCACAATGCGCCAATGAGGAGAAGCGGCGTGCGATACGGCGCGGCGACAATGGCCACGCCGCCGAGCCAAGCTGCGCCGATCCCGGCGGATGCGAAGAGGATCGGCAGCGCACAGCAGGCGGCGACGCCGAACGCCGCAGCGATCCCCGCCAGCGTGAGCGTGGCGGTGCCGATCCCCTTAGGCGGGTCACGGGCGACTCCTTGTGGCGGGCATTGAGCTGTCCTAACATCTGTAGCGACTACAGACTCAAGAGGTATTTTGGGGATGGCCGCAACCGGCGCGATCCAGATCGGCGAACTCTCACGCCGCACCGGATGCAACATCGAGACGATCCGCTATTACGAGCGGATCGGGCTGCTGCCCGCTCCGCCGCGGCGGGGCCGCTACCGCAGCTATGGCCGGGAGGACGTGGCTCGCCTGGGCTTCGTGCGCCGCGCGAGGGAGCTGGGCTTTACCCTGGACGAGGTACGCGCCTTGCTCGGACTCGCGGTTGGCGGTCAGGCCTCCTGCGCCGAGGTGCGCGAGCTCGCGGCGTCGCACCTGAAGGACGTACGCGCGCGGATCGCGGACCTCAAGCGGATGGAACGGGTTCTGGCCGACTCGGTGCGCGCCTGCGATGCCGGTCGGGATCCGGGCTGTCCGCTGCTCGACACACTTGGCGCCGAAGTGCGGGTCGCGTGAGCATTACGGCTGTCGGGCGTGCATCCAGTCGGCTGCCGCCTGCGCCTTGCTCGCCGCGGTGAAGATCGCCCGAGGCTCGTCCTTGAGCAGTTGCAGCCAGGAGGCGATGTAGGCCGCATGATCGGGTCGCGGTTCGTGCGCGATCCCGAGATCGGCAAGCAGGAACGATGCGGTCAGCTCGGCGGTTGCTTCCTCCATCGCGAGCGCGTGCCTGGTCCACTTGGCGCTGAAATCCCGGTCGAGCCGATGGACTGCGCCACTGGCATGAGCCGCTTCGTGAATGTGGGTGGCATAGAAGCCGTGGGCGTCGTGGAAGGCGCTGAAATCCGGCAAGTGGATGCGGTCTTCGGCGATGTGATAATAGGCACTGGCCGAGCCGTAGACGGTATCGATGCCGAGCGCGGCGATGAAGGCTTCGGCGGCGGCGAGGCGTTCGCTCTCGGGCAGGACCGGCCCCGGTTCGGGCGCATAGCCATCGACCTGATCGGCGTTGAACAGGCTGAATGCCTTGGCGAAAAGCCGTCGGTGGTCGTCATCGTCGCCGGCGTCATCGCCCTTCGCGCGAAACTCCTTCCAGAGGACGCCGAGGCTGGCGTGCTCGCCCTTGCGGACCTGCGCGCCGAGCGCCTGCCACTGGCGATAGGTGCCCCAGACCCCGCTCGCATAGCCGCTGCCATAGGCGGCCGCCCAGAGCGAGACCGTATTTATGCCGCGATAGGGCTTGCCGCTGGCGACGTTGGTCGGGCGGGTGACGTCGGCGCCAGAATGATGCCACGGCATGCGCCAGGTGCCGGTGCCGGCTTCGATCGCGGCGACGATCGCGTCGGTGACGCGCGCATAGACGTCTGAGCGTGGTGAGGCTGACATGATCTGTTCTCCGTTCTCGCGCCGGGGACCATCCCCGGCGGCGGAGGCCCGTTCGCGCCGGGCACAGGGGGCTCGCGCACCCGTCAGGGCCGCAGCGAAGCGGAGGACGGCGAAGCCGTTGCGCGGGTGCGCCGACCGGCGCAGGACTCCGCCAACAGCCGGGGTGGTCTACGGCGCGGGAGGGTCGATCCCGGCAATCACCGCGGTCAGGCGGTCAAGCTCGCCCTCAAGCGCGCGGCGCTGGAGATCGGACATGCGCCGTTCGCGTAAATGCGCCCTGGCATCATCGGCCGCGCGCTCCCACGCCGGCCTGTGGCGGGCGGTGATACAGGCGTTGGGGCAGCGGGTCGGCTCGCACAGAGCGGTGAGCGGCTGCCTGGGATCGGGGGTCGTCACGCGCTTGAGGCAGAGCGCGGTCGCGGGATCGAAGAAGCAATCCGCGAGCAGACCGACGTGGAAGGTGCGCGCGACGCTGGCGAGCATGACGCGCAGGCGGGCCCGATCGGCGATCATGGCGGGCAGTGGCCCGAGCTTAACGGCGGCATCGTCGAGGGTCCGCGCGATGCGTGGTCCCGCCGGTCCGCCGAGTGATGCGCCGCCCTGCCGCCGGTCGAAATAGTCCAGCAGATCGTCAATCTGACCGAGCCGGCGCTGCGCCTCGACCTCTGCGCGAAACCCCGATCCACTGGTCCCGGCATAGCCCTCGAAAGCGGCGACCGAGGCATGCTTGTACTGGATCATGCCGGCGATGGTGCCGAACGGACGGTTGGCGATGTGCCACGCGATGGTGCGCCGGAACTGCCGCGTCGTGATGCGCCACGGCTTGCCATCCGGGCCGGGAGGGATGACCGGCACATCGGGGTTGCCGAAGGCGGCGTTGAGGTGGTCGCGGAAGGCGTTGAGCTGGCGGACCACCTCGCTCGACAGATGGGTCTTGGTAACGGCGCCGGGGCGCAGCACTGGCCAAAGCGTGTCGCTGCCGGTCTTCCGCGCCGCCCGTTCCGATAGCCGTTCGAGCACCGTGATCGCCTCGGCCACCGGTTCGATCGTCACCCAGCTTGCCGACTCCCCGGTGCTCGATCTGCCCTTGTAGAGGGTGGATCGGACGCGTTGCCGTTCGACCAGGCCGTCCTCGCTGCGCGCGATCGAGAGGCACCCGCGCCGCATCGCCTGCACCTCGCAGTCGCGCATGCCGGTCAGATAGGCGCACACGACATAGGCGGCAGCCTGAAGCATCCGCTCCTCGATCGTCAGGGTCTTTACGTCGAAGCGGGCACGCCATGGCCGACCGCTCTCGGGATCGATCGAGATCGGCGTGTCCATGCCGCCGACCTCGGTACCAAGCGATGCAACCGCTTCGCGGATGACAGCCGGCGCGCCGGTGGTGAGCATGAGATGCATGGCCGGCTCGGCGACGGCGTCGATGCCGGCATGCAGATGGAGGAGATGGGCGTTGATCGGTGGGGTCGCTTCCCCGGTATGGGGATCGATGCGGGTGGCGCCGTTGTGTGCGGTCGTCCAGATGGGCACGCCGCGTCCTTGCCGGGCTCGGCGCGCGAGATAGCGATCGAGGCGCGAGCGCTGCCGCAGGCGGCGCTCTGCGTCGGGCAGTCCGCGTTCGGCGGCGAGCAGCCGGGCGCGGCGCGCATCGAGCCGATCGAGCGCGGCCCGAGCCGCCAGAATATCGGTCGCGAAGGTCGTGATATAGCGCAGCGACCAGGCCAGCAGCGATGTGACTATCGCCTCCGGCATGCGTGGCGTCCGGTTCTCGCGCACATGCCGATATCCGGCGACGCGCGCAGCCGCTCGCCCGGCCCAGGGCTCGAATCCGAGACCGCCTCCAGGCAGGTGATCCCGGAGATGGTAGAGATCGGTGACCACCTGCAAGAGCTGGCCGACGATGACGGGGCGCCGTGCTGGATCATCCCGCAGGTGACGCGCATAAGCATCGACCAGCGCTTGATCGATGCGGCCAAGGTCGAGCCGCCCAAGCTGCTCTCGCGCGAACGCGAAGAACCGGCGCGCGCGGTTGAATGCCTGTCGGATGCTCGCAGGCGGCAGCTTGGCGCGCAAACTTGGAACATCGACGTTGAGGCGGGCATAGAGATAGGCGCGCATCGCTGCCTGCACATCGGCATGTTCGAGCACGTCGAAATGCACGGTGACATGGCAGCGCCGGGCGTTCTCGCGGAAGACGGCGGGGCCGAGATCCCAGCTCGGGTCGCCGACGCGCGACAGATCTTCGCGGGCGTGTCCTGCCTTGAGCGGCACGGTCGCCAGCACGGGGCGATCGTCGAAGGCGGGCGCCTGGGCATGGGCCGGCATGGTCATGCGCGTGCCTCCGGTGGCAGATAGAGCCGCTCGTTCTCCATCTGCCGGCGTGCATCGGCGATGACGGCATCGGCGAAGGCCGGCAGGACCTGGGTGGTGATGCGAGCATGGACGCGGCCGAACTTGGCCGCCCAGTCGGTCGCGGGCAGGCTCGATCGCTGCTCTTCGACGAATGCGAGGAAGGCGAGGATCGCGGGGAGCTTGCGCACGGTTATGACGGCGTTGGGACAATCAAGGCAGCCCCAGAAGGGCTGCGCGCAGGGTGATCCAGCCTCGGCGAAGGGACTGTTGTGGAAGCCAGCGCAGGCGGCAAGCCAGACATCCTGTTCGCCGTCGAGCAACGGACCCACGGCATCGGGCGGTATCAGCGGCTCGGCCTGTTCGGGCGCTTCGCGCAGCGCCTGCTCGGCGGCGGGTGGCAGCACGGTCGGCATCGCGGCGGCGACCGCTTCACGAAAGGCGTCAGCGACGGCCTCCTCGTGCAGGGGCCGAAGCGACGGCAGATCGGCATAGTGGCGCGCCGCAACCTCGCGCGAGTGGCCCACCGCGAAGCGCGTCATATGCCCCTCGGTCTTGGTGTACCACAGCGCCTTGTGGGTCTTGCGGAGCCGGGAGAGCAGCAGGTGGAGCGACTTGCCGTCGTCATCGCTGATGCCGTGGCGCAGAGCCCAGCTCGCAAGTTGGTGCTTGAGATCGAAAATGCCGCCGCGAAGGCCGCCGACGTTGTGATAGGCCCAGAGACAATCGTCGGGCAGGTGCTCACGGGCGGCGGCGGTGACATCGATCAGGCGGCGGATAAGACCGCCGGGCGTGCCGCTACCGCCATCGCGGACCCGCATGCTCTTGTGCTCGGCGCCGCGGGCGCGACGCTTCAGATAGCGCAGCTCCACCGTGCCGGCATGGGGGTTGGCGAGACAATCTATGGTCAGCGTCTTCAGGCACTCGGGCTCGAGGCCGGTATCCAGCGTGAGCAGCACGAGCAGGGCCGGCAGATCGCGGGCGAGCAGATGATGGCGGCCATGCAGGTCGTCGATCAGCGTGCTGATCGGCAATCCGCGTCGCATGCGCATGAAATAGAGGCTCTTCAGCGCGGCCTGGTCTGCAACGATAAAACCCTGCCGCGCGATGATCGCTTCGACATCGGCGCGCGCCCTGGCGGTGACCGGGTCGCCCTCATCGGTCCGATCATCGGCGCCGAGACGGCGGAACATCGCTTCGACATCGCTCCTCGCGGCGTCGCGCAACGCGCGGGCGACGAAGGGGCTATAAGCATCGCGCGGGGTCGAGCGGCCCGCCGATGTGGCCAGCGTGTAGCGCAGCCGCTCATGCAGGTCGGGCGCGATCCGATCGGGCCGGTCTGCCTCGATCGCGCGCAACGTGTTGATGATCTTGCCGACCGTTATGTGCCGGTGGATCGCGCCCATCCCGCGCTGTTCGAGCGCGGAGGTGAACCCATCGATATGGACTGCGCGCAGGTCGCCGACGCCAGCCACGTTCAGCGCTTCATCGCCAAGCCAGGCGAAGAACCGACGGTAGGCATTTACATACTGCTTAATGACGGTGGCCGCACCGATGGGGCCGCTGAGCGCCGCTGACCGACGCAGCGCGCCGGCGAAGGCGATAGCGAGCGGGCGAGGATCGAGTGCGGCCATATCGACCAGGACCGTCCCGCCATGCCGCGCCTCGATGGTGAACTTGAGGCCGAACACGGGATCGGGCTTCTGTGGCTCCGGCGTGATCGGCGCGAAGGCGACAGGCCGGCCCTTGCGGGGACGGCCGCTCATACGCCCTGCGGCCCCGGCAGCAACGCCAGCAGCTCCTCGACGGCCGTGTCCACCGTATCGGCGCGGGTCGCGATATGGTCGAGGTAGATATAGGTGGTGGTGAGGCTCGCGTGGCCGAGCAGGCGTTGCAACTGTTGCAGCGGGTCGCCGAGGATCAGCCGATAGCTCTCCACCGGCCCCGCCGGCAATGCGGCTTCGCGCAGCCGCTGCTGGATCAGCAAGGCGAGCATATGGACCGCGAATGTATGGCGAAGCTGGTGCGGGCTGATCGACAGCGGGAAGCCGTTCTCCTCGCACCGCTTGCAGGCGCGGGTGAAGATCACCTCCCACGAGTTGGGGCGGACAGGCTGCCCGACCTCGGTCAGCCACAGCGCCGCCGGCTCGCGGGGCGGTCCATCCTCGTCGTACAGGATCAGGCGACATCGTTCCTCCGGAGTGCAGACATCGCGCATGCGGTCGAGACCGGCGCGGGTGACAGGGATCGGTCGCTCGAAGCTGGCCGCGCCATCGCGCGCGGCGAACTTGACCACGCCCGCCGAGCGCTCGACGGCGACATAGGCGGCGATCTGACGAAGCAGCCGGCGCGGGAGCAGAACGCTGCGTCCCCGGTCGCCCTTGGTGAGCGGCGGCGGGAGAGGCAGCCAAAGTTGTTGGGCGTCGCCGTCGGCGCGATCGATCGCCGCGAGCTCGGCGGTGAGCAGGCCCGACGCCTCTTCGAGGCGCAAGCCGGTGGTGACGAGAAGATCGGCGAACAACGCGTTGCGCAGCCCGTTGCGATCGCGAGCGCCGGGGCGCTCGGTGCCGTCAGGGGTGAGCCCGCGCAGGCCGACCTCGCGGAAGATGCGGTAGTCGTCCATCGTGACAAACCGCACATCCGATCGCCTGGCGACACGTTCATAAGCGTCGTTGCGCGCCGCGATCATGCCGCGACGGCCGCCTTGCGCCGGTCGCCAGACGGCGCGACGGCTGAACGGCGCGTCGGCGATCAACCCTTGATACTCGGCCCAGCGGTAAAGGCGATCGAGGCTGGCGACGGCGCGGTTCCAGCTTGCCGCCGTGATCCGGTGATCGGCATCGTCGCGGCGTCGCTCACGATGATAGGCGTCGACATCGTCGCGGGTTGCAGCCCACACGGTCTTGCCGCAGGCATCGAGAAAACGAAGCCAGACTACGACATCATAGGCGTAGGCGCGAAGCGAGTGCCGCGAGCGGACCCCCGACAGCGGCAGATCGAGAAAGAAGCGATCAAGATCGGCATCATACAGCGCGTCGTCGCGCAGGATCAGCGGCACATGCGCATCGAGGCCCTTGGCCTCGCGCCGCTCGCAAACAGCAATGATCGACACCGGCGCGAAGCCCTCCCCCCGGACCCCCCACCCGGAAGCTGACCTCGCACCGTTGCGCCTGTGGCCCGGCAGCAATCAGGCTGGCCTCCGCCAGCTCTTGGGTCAGCGCTACGGCCAGCCTGATAACTGCCTACCGTGGGCGTCCATCGCCGACCTTACTGCAATGTTGCGGACGGCGCAGACTGTCCAGATAAGGCGACGAGTTCCTCGGCCGCATAGGCCGCTGTGCCGAAGCGGTTCTTGAGATCGCGCCCCAGACGGCTGGCATGACCCGTCCAGTGCGACAGCTCGTGGGCGAGCGTGGCATAGTAGTGGTCAAAGCCTTCGAACAGGCTCGTCGGCGGCATGGTGACCCGATCAGCGGCGGGTTCGTAGTAAGCCTCGCAGCCCTGATGACGCAGATTGAAGGGAATGGCGGCGAAAAAGGCGTCGAGCTCAGCCTCACGCCCTTCAGGCTCGACCAGTTCCAGCGTAGCAGCCGGATGGAAGCGCTCGGGCAGACCTTCGACCTGATCGGCATTGAAGACCGGATAGGCCTTGAGCACCCGGCGGGCTTCGTCGGTCTTTTCGCCGGTATCGGGAGCTTCCACTTGCCTAGTGTAGCTCTTGTAGAAGATCGCGATGGTCGACTTCTCGCCCTTGCGGACCTGGGCGCCGAGCGACTTGGCCTGATTGTACGTCATCCAGAACGGCGAGGCGTAGCCGCACATGTCAGCAACCATCCAGAGCCAGAACACATTCATGCCCCGGTACGGAATCCCGCAGGCCCGCAGGGGCCGCGAAACGGGCACGCCGCGCCACGGCTTGATCCAAGGCTTCGTGCCGGCTTCCAGACGCGCGATGATTTCTTGGGTGATGCGGGTGGCGGGCGACAAGCCGCCGCTCTGCCCCTTGCGATAGGCCATGATGGGTCTCCTGATTGAGGCATCTGGACAGTCGGCGACGGGTTCGCCGGTCAGTGCCACAGGGTCCCGAGCCCCCTCTGCTCTCCTTCCAAAAAGGAAGCGGCCCTCCGGCGTGAACCGAAGGACCGCTTCTCGAGGTACGAGTGGCCTTACCTGTCAGGAGGAGGTCAGGCGGCCAGCTCGCGGGGGGACCGATGCTCGGTGTCGACGCCTGGCTCAGCGTCAGTGGCGTCAATCTTGGGGTCGCCAGCCTCTGGCGGAGCGGAGGTGAAGCGCATGACCTCAGGCACCCAGGCCAGAGCCTTCTCGCGCACCTCGACCTCGGTGATGTAGGTGCCGGCGAAGACGCGCTCGGCGCTCATCGCGAGGTCACCCTTCTTGACCGAGGCAAAGCGCGAGGATAGCTCGAGACCGCCGACGTCGGTCAACGCGTCGAGGATCACCTGCTTTGACACCCGGTCGAAGTAGTTGGCCGCAGTCGGTCGCCACCACTGCGCCATGTCGATACCGATCAGGCTGCCAAGGTGATCCTGGAACGGCAGCTGACGCTCGCCCGTCATGTTGACGCTCGCCTCGAGCGACCGGGCTACGACATAGCCAAGCCATGCGGCGCGGCTGTCATCGGACAGCGCGCGAAACAGGTCAAAGCGAGATGTTGCGTCCGTGCCCGCACGCCAGCTTTCGTCGAGACTAGACCTGAGCTCAGCGATCGCGCTGCTGGCCGGAGCATCTTTGGCTTCAAAGCCAATGATCGGCCCTGCCGGATGAGGCGCACGCAGTGTGGTTGCGGCCCGCGCCCGCCAGTCGTGCGTATCGGCATCAGCCAGCGTGAAGACCATGACGTCGAGCGCAAGCCCGGGATCAGAGGCAACATGCAAGGCCAGGACATCACGGCGCTGCATGGCCAGCTCATCGACCAAGCGCTTGGACAAGGTGGTTCGGCGCTTATCCGAGCCATCGTCCGCCGGAACGACTTCGATCTCGCTGTCGGCTTCTGCAGCTTCAACCTGCCGCTCGCCGTAGAACACGGGCTGGAGAACCGGCGTGCCATCGCGCGAAAGGACCAGGACCATGCCCGCTTCGGCCTTGAGTTCGGCCGCAATGACTGGCGGGCGTGCGCGGATCTCCTGGCATTCTCGTTCGATGGCCTCGATAGCCGCTTCGGCCGCCGTCACGGCCTCCTCGGCGCTATCCTCATCTTCCAAGATCGCTGCATGTTCGTCATAGGAGGCATCGAGCTCGTCGAGCCTCGCCAGTTCCGCTTCGGTGAGCGGCGCCGGTTCGGCAGGAAGCCGGACCAGCCCTTCGACCAGATCGTGGCTGGCATAGGGATCGAGCGTGGGCTTGACCCAGGCTAGGCCCTGCTCGGCTGCGAGCGCCTTCGCCTGTTCTTCCATCTTCGCCGCCGCGAGGCTCTCGAGCAGCGCGACATCGACCCAGGATTCGCTGTCGTCGTCATCGAAGAGTTCGCGCTCGATCCGACCCCCGGCAGCAATGTAGGCGTCGCGGCCAACGAGCCGGGCGCGCGGATCGCTGCCCCGGACAGTCCCGGAGAGGACCATGCGCCGAATGCTGTCGGGATTGGGTGCATAGTAGGCCGAGGAAACCTGTTCGAAGACGCGAGCCTGGATATCTTGGTCAGACGTAGCGCCGAAGGCCTTGGCGATATCGAGAGTGATCTGGCCGGAGGCCAGTGCCTCGAACACGACGGGCGCGAGCGTCGCGAGACGCAGGCGCCCGTCGACGAAACGAACCGCCAGGCCGAAACGGCGGGCAACATCTTCGACTGTCGCACCGCCTGCCACGAGCGCGGCAAAGGCCTGGGCTTCATCGGCTGGGTTCATGGCGAGGCGGTGGAAGTTTTCCGCGAGGCTGGTCTCGACCGCAGCTTCGGCACTGTCCTCGAGCACGAGGCATGTGACTTCGTGATCGCGAGCGAGGACCTTTTCGTCCGCGAGCGCGAGCATCGCGCGGCGGCGACGTTCGCCGGCTTCGACCTCGAACTTGCCCTTTACGGCAGGCCGGACAATGAGGTTTTGTAGCAGCCCATGGGCTGCGATGCTGGCCTTAAGCTCAGCATCTGCTGCCGGATCATTGTGACGGCGGACATTGCGGGGAGATTGAACGAGCTTGTTCAGCGGGATCGACTTGATCATGGGACACACTCCTGATTGTGAGCCCGGCGCATCGACCATCGACGCCCAAATGGCTCAATCAGGGCAAAGCCCACTCCCCTCTAGTGCGTTTCGCAGCAGATCTCCCGATAGGAACGAACGATGACGAATGGCGATGCTTGGGACGAAGCTGTCGTTCCCCTGTGACAGCTAGAACGGCAGCTCGTTTCAGCAGCAGACGTTCCTTGCGCCCAGTCTGACCAGCAGCATCTAGCCCGTGATTAAAATCAACATCAAATCTGTCAAAAAACAGCGAGTTAATTAGCAGACCCGTATTTTAGACGGCGGCGCAAAATGCTTTGCAATCAATGCGATCATGTCAGCTTATCGCAGCTGATATGTTCACCGGCATAGCGCCTGGCTGGGTCATTACGAAAGAGGGATGGACCTCCAATTGTTCGATCAGTTCCGTCAACGTCGGGTAAGTGCCGCGCCAGCGCAAGACCGCGATAGGCGGGCTGATGCCATGGGCGACCACGAATTCCCACACCAGCAGGCTGGTGGCGACAGCGATATGGCCAAGATGGAGCGGCACCGTGTGGCTGGCGAAGGGCAGCGCGCTCAGCCGGTCCAGTTCGCCGAGGCCGCCCGCGATCTTGGCCGTCTGGCGATCGATCCACGCTGCCGCCGGTTGCGGCCGGTGCATTTCGAAGATCAGCGACTGGGCAATCTCCATCAGCCGTTCACCCAGCGCCTTCATGTTCAGCGCGGCAAGCCGGTCAGCTTGTGCTTCGGGCAGAAGGGCCGGTTTGGGGTGCCTGATTTCGAGCCAGTCAAGAATGTGGCTGGAGTCGCACACGGCGTCCCCCTCAGGCGTGATCAGGATCGGCAATTGCTGGAGCGGGCTGTAGTCACCGGTGGTGCTGTGGTCGGACCACGGTTCGTCATAGGTCACATCGAACGCCAGACCCTTTTCCAGCAGCGCGATGGCCACCTTGCGGCCATAGGGACTGGGCCTGGCGTTGATCAGCCGATAGCGGCCTGCTGGCATGGTCCGGATCCTCAAACCAGGGTGTAGCCGCCGTCCACCGCAGTCAGCGTGCCGGTGATGAACGAGGCTTCGTCGCTGGCCAGGAACAGCGCGAGGTTGGCAATTTCCGCAGGGGTCCCGATGCGCCCCATCAGCGTGGCGTCGATCGCACCCTGCAAGTAATCGCGCGGCATCCCGCGCGTCATGCCGGTGTCGATGGCGCCGGGCAGGATCCCATTCACGCGGATCTGCTGGCTGGCATACTCGGCGGCAGTCTGGCGCGTCAGCATTGCGACGCCGCCCTTTGACGCCGAGTAGGCCGGCAATTGCGGGAACGCGACCAGCGCCGCCATCGACGACGTGTTGACGATCGACCCCTTGCCTGCGGTTTGCAGCATCCGCGGGATGGCATGTTTCATGCCGAGGAACACGCCTTTGAGGTTCACAGCCAGGACCCGGTCCCACGCGTCCTCGTCATAGTCGGCGGTCAACGCGAGCGGACCCTGGATGCCGGCGTTGTTGCACAGGATATCGAGCCGGCCGAACCGGTCGACGGCCTGTTGCAGCATGGCCTGGACATCGGCGCTGACCGATACGTCGCCCGTGAAACTGACGCATGCGCCGCCAAGTTCGGCCGCGACGGCCGCTTGATCGCCGGTGATGTCCACCGCGATCACCTGGGCACCTTCGGCACAGAAGCGCCGCGCCATTGCCTCGCCCATGCCAGATCCGGCGCCTGTTACCACTGCGACCTTGCCTTTGAGACGGTCACCCATGTCGATGGTCTCCTTTGTTCAGAAGCTGAAGCGGGCTTCGGCCATGACGGTCCGCCGATCGCCGGGCACCGCGGTGTTGAGGGTGAAGATGTTCGCGAAGCCGACGCCGCCCGAGTAGTAGACCTTGTCGAACACGTTCTTGCCGACCACCGCGAGCGACCACCGTCCGTCCTTGTCGCCGAACCCGGCGCGCAGGTTGACCAGGCCGTAACCGGGGATGCGGGCGCCCGGCGTCAGGCTTTTTGCGGTCGAACTGAAGTACGTGAAGGTCTGGGCATAGATATCGGCCCGGAAATTGGCGGTCAGGGTTTCGGTGACCGGCGCCTTGATGTTGACATAGGCCGCGCCGGACCATTCCGGCGTATCGGGATAGGTGTCGAAGCGTGCCTGCGGATTGCCCACCACGTTGACCGCGTTGCTGGTGAAGCGAGCGTTTGTATAGTTCAGGCTGCCGCCCAAAGTCAGCCAGTTGGTCGGTTCGATCGCCCCATCGAGTTCGACGCCCGAGATCTTGGCGCGCGGGACATTGACGGTGATCGAAGCGAGGTTGCCGAAGATCTGCGCATAGAACGCGCGCTGGATGTCCTTGACCCACATCGTATAGCCCGCAAGGTTGAGGCGAACCGGTACGGTGCCGAGGTTGCCGCGATACTTGGCGCCAAGCTCGACGTCGGTGGCAACTTCGGGACGGTAGGCGCCGCCCGAGACATTGCCGAAGCCGACGGTCGGGGGAGCGAAATAGTTGAAGCCCCCGCTGCGGAAGCTGCGCCGCGATTTGGCATAGAGTAGCAGATCGCTGGATACCTGGTCCTCGATCCCGACGGTCCAGCTGAACTTCTTGAAGGTGGCGCGCTGGTTAAAATCATAGGCGGGCAAAGGGCTCGTGACATAGGTATCGTCGGCCGCGCGGACGAACCGCGTCTTCTCGACGCTGTAGCGGCCGCCGGCGGTCAGCTTCACGCCGCCCAGGCCAAGATCGTAGGTGCCCTGGGCATAGCCGGCGTAGGTCTCGTTCGTGAACTTGCCATTGTTGATCTGCACGATCGGAGGCGACACCGGCGCAAGATCGAAGATCACGCTGGTAGAACGCGTCTCGTCCGTTTCGTGGCTGTAGTAACCGCCGGCGACGTAATCGAGCCGCCCGCCGAGATTGCCGAGAATCTGCAGCTCTTCCGAGAACTGTTCGATCAGGCCCCCGCGGCCATCGGGCCCGTTGGCATCGCCGCCATACGGCGACCCGTCGAATTCACCCGCGCCGCGAAAGCGTGACCGGACATAGCCGATGATGTTCTTGATCGTCGCATTGTTGCCCAGCGCAAGCGCGGTGACGTTCGAGACGATGAGCTTGTTCTGGCGGTAGTAATTGGGCGAATCGACGTTCACCACATAGGGCCCGCGCGCCTTTTGCTTGGCGGCAAAGGCGATCAGGCCTGCCGGATCAGCCTTGGGATGCGCGGCCAGATAGGCGGCCCAGGTGCCCGGGCCGAACGCGCTGTCGACGGCCGGTGAGAACAGGAAGTTGAACGGCACGAACGCGGGGGCACCAAGCGGCAGGACGTTGTAGACCACGCTTGTCAGGCTGTTGCCGTTGCTGTGGCCGTAATCGACCACCAGTTCGTTCGACAGACCCTCCACCGGTTTCAGCGTTAGGCTGACCCGGACGTTTTCGCGGCGGATCTCGCCAAGCCGTTCGTCGCGGTAAAGATTCTGCTGAAAGCCATCGCGGCGCTGGATCTGGCCGGCGACGCGCAGCAGCACGGTGTCGGTCACCAGCGGCAGGTTCAGCGCGCCTTCGAGCAGCCATGCGTTGAAATTGCCGACGCGACCAGTGACGTAACCGCCGAAGTCATCCCTTGGCTTCTGACTGCTGTACAGGACGGCGCCGCCAGTGGAATTGCGACCGAACAGGGTGCCCTGCGGGCCCTTGAGCACCTGAACCGACGCCAGGTCGTAAAGCGCGGTCCCGCCGACGCCGCCGACCTGCACTTCGTTGAAGTAGGGCAGGACGGAAGGACGCGAGCTGGAGAACGGATCGACCGACTGGCCGCGCAACGAGAAGTTGAGCTGGTTTTCATTCTGCCCGGTCTTGACCGTCAGCCCGGGAACCGCCGATTGCAGGTCGGTTTCCGTGGTGATCGCGCGTTCGGCGAGCGATTGGGCCGTAACGACGCTGACCGCTACGGGCGTACGCTCGAGCGTTTCCGAACGGCGCTGCGCGGTCACGATGATTTCCGAGCCGGAGCTGGCCGATGGCTCTGCGGCCGCTTGCTCTGCAGACCGCGTTGCGGCCGGGGGCGCCATGTTGGCCGGACTGCCCTGATTCTGGGCGAAAGCGGTGCTGCTGGTGACGAGTGCAGCCAGTGCCGTTGCCGATGTCGTGTAAAGCCGTGTGGACATGACGCCCCCCTCCTTTTTTGAAGCTTCGTGGATCAGGCCGTGAAGTGAGCCTCCTGGGCCGCAAGGTGCGCGCCGCGCCGCGCCTGGGCGGCCGGGCTGAGAAAGCCCGGCGACCAGTCGAGGCCGTTATCGGCACGAAGCGTGACCCGCTGCGCTCCGCACAATTCCCGCACACGCCGGGTCGCTTCCTGCTGGAAGAAGCCGATCATGTGGCAAAACGGCGATGTCAGCCGCAGGTCGATGGTCACATCGCCGTTGGCATCGATGATCACGTCCCGGACCAGACCCATTTCGTCCAGCCCGAGCGGCGTTCCCGCCGCCAGGCTGCACGGGTCCTTGATCTCGTCGAGTTCGGTGCGGATCCGGGCCGTCAGATCGGCCATCACCTGGAGATCACGCATAAAGCGTCTCGCCGTGCGACTTTCCGATCGTCGAGAACGGTTCGGCCGGAGGGGCGCCCTTGCGGTCGAACTCGTCACCGGCAATGCCGCGCTTCATGGCCTCGATATCGAGATCGTGGAGCCGCGCGAAATTGTTGGCGAAGATGTTGGCCTTGTCCTGGCGGGTGATCTGGCGGATCGGCTTGAACAGGCCGGCGCTGTCCAGCAGGTCTTCCGGGAATTCAAAAGCGGCAAAGGCTTCCAGCGCGGGCTGGTTGTGGACCAGTGTACCGCCCGAGCCCCAGAACATGCGGTCCAGCATTTCGGCGCCGCCCACCCGGCAGAGCCCCAGCAGCACTTCGGCAAAGGCGCGCGGCCGGCGTTCGACCAGGATGTTCTGGATTTCCATGTTGATGGCGATGTTGCCGAACCGGGCCAGCAGCCACGCCGTCTCTTCCATGAAGGCCAGTCCGCCGTGGACGATCTCGAAGTTCAGATCCGGAAAATCGTTGGCCGCATTCTCGATGTCGCTGGGATTGTAAGCATCGCCAACCGAGAACGGACCGATCGGCACGGCCTTGTGTACCGCCACGGTCTTCAGCCCCAATTTCTGAGCCTTTTCATACAGCGGATAGATCAGCTTGGGATCGTCCATCCGCCAGTTGACCGGGCCCTTGCCGTCCCAGCTGGTGGGGTACAGTTTCAAGCCCAGCGGCTTCAGCAGCTCGACCTGATCGGCCATCGACTGCTCGGCCTCCTTGCCCTTCAGCGGGTCGACGCAGGCATAGGCCCCGATGAAGCGGGTGGGGTAGCGTTCCAGCGCTTCGACTGCCTTGGGAACCGAGCAATAGCCGTCCTTGAACGACGCGATGGCGAGCGGGTGCATGACCGCGACGTCGGTGTCGCTTTCGCGGAAAATGAAGTTCGCCACATCCGGCACCTGCCAGTCGATCAGGTACTGTTCGCGGTTGAAGGCATACTTCGGGTTCGGCGGATCAGCCGCCAGATGCCAGGCCAGTTCGACCATTGCATGGCCCAGCACCGGGTCTTCCCAGTTGGTCGGCAAGTGGTTGTAGGCGTGCGTGACAGCGTCGAGGACGAAATAGTCGGAGATCATCGGGCCAATCCTTTGCAACGGGAAGCTGGGTCCACACGGGACGGATACGTGGCTCAGAACGGCGCATAACTGCGGCGCCGTTTTCCTTCGGGACACGATGAGGAGAGCCATCCGGGATCGACCCGAACACCATCGCCGGCCGCTGACGCCGCCAGTTTGTCTTAGCCTTTATGGCCATCCTCTCGTTGGGCAGCTGCCGGTGACCGGTCTGTCTGCTTGCCCGCCATTGGGATGCGCCAGGCCAAAACATCTGTCAATACCAGTGTTGATAAAAATTCCGCAGACGCCAAAGCTCGGGGGTATCGGGCCGAAAACCGCGAAACCGGGTATCAGCAAACGGGGCAACAACGAGCCCGAGACCCATCCTCCGAGGACGCTCAGAAAATTAGTCAACACATGCATTGACAAACGAGCCTCGGGATTGCACCCAAGAGTTAGGGAGGCCCCGAACGGGCCCGCCGACCTGATTGAACACGGGAGAATGGTATGTCCGGCGCAACTCAGCGGGCGCTGCTCGCAAGCGGAGTTTCTGTAATGGCTATGCTTGCGGTCCCGGCTGCAGCGCAGTCCGCCGCTGGGCAGCCGGCCGGAAATTCGGCGGTTACGGTCGAAACGGCCACTCCCCAAGAGGCTGCGCTTCCGGCCGAACCGGTGGGCGGCGATATCGTCGTGACCGCGCGGCGCCGCAGCGAATCGCTGAACAAGGTTCCGGTGGTGGTGTCGGTGGTCGGCCAAGCGCAGATCGCTTCGAACAACGCGACCGATCTGTCCAAGATCGGCGAATTGACGCCCACTGTCATCGTCGGCGCCTACAAGTCCAATGGTGGCGGATCGATCGCGATTCGCGGGATCAGCTCGCCCGCCAATCAGGCCGGGTTCGAACAGGCGGTCTCCGTCGCGATCGACGGCGTCCAGACCAGCGACGGCCGGATCGCGCAGCTGGGCATCTTCGATGTCAAGCAGGTCGAAGTGCTGAAGGGTCCGCAGGCACTGCTGTTCGGCAAGAACAATACCGCCGGGGTCATTTCGATCACGTCCGCCGATCCTACCGACCGGTTGGAGATCACCGGCCGCGCCACGTATGAATTCGTCGGTGACGAACTGACAACCGACGCTGCCGTTTCGGGACCGCTCAGCGACACGTTCGGCGCGCGGCTCGCGGTGCGGTTCCGCAACCTTGATGGCTGGCTGCGCAACACGGCCCAGCCGATCGCCAATCCGTTCTACCGTCCGGCAACCGGCGCGCCCGCTGGTGCGGCACAGTTGCCCGGCACGACGGATGTCCGGCCCGGCGATCAGGAGTTCCTCGCGCGTCTCACGCTCAAGGGCGAGCCTTCTGACACGTTCAACTTCCGCATGAAGTCGTTCTTCGCCCACAACAAGGATGCTGGCCCGGGCACGGCCACACAGAACATCGGCCCCTGCACCGGCCCCAATCCGCGGATGTACGGGATTGCGGACCCAGCGGCCGATTGCGTTGTCGACAGCCGGACCACCATCGGCAACCTGGCGCCCGCCATTTCGGCCACGATGCGCGGCGGTACGCCGGATGGTTCGCCCTACGGCAAGCTGACCGTGCTGACGCAACTGATCGACCTGGGCCTGAAGCTCGGCAACCTCACGGTCGATTCGACCACTGGTTATAACTACACGAAATACGAGTTCTTTTCGGGGCTGGACCAGACCAGCTATTCTCAGCTGGCGTTCTACAACCGCCAGAAGGCCGAACAGCTTTCGCAGGAAGTCCGGATCACCAGCAATTTCGCCGGGCCGCTCAACTTCATGGCCGGCGGCTTCTACCAGACCAGCCGGTTGTCGGATAACAACGATACCAAGCTGAACGACGGAAACTACAATGCCGCCGCCAACCGGTTCAGCACCTATGAGGATCTGAGCCTGCAAACCGGTAATACGCTGTCGGCATTCGCACAGCTGATCCTGAAGCCGACCGACACGATCGAACTGGCGGGTGGTGCCCGCTATACCCGCGAGCGCAAGCGGTTCCAGAAGCGCAATCTCTACGGGATCGGCACGTTCGCGACGCAGAACACAGCCTATCCGGGCTCGGACGAGGTCGGCGTGCTGAAGGGTACCTTCGAGGACAGTAACGTCTCTCCGGAAGCCACGCTTACGTGGCGGCCCAATTCGGATACCACCTTGTTCGCGGCCTATCGCACCGGCTTCAAGTCCGGCGGATTTGGCTTGACCAGCCCGCTCCAGACCGGGACCCGGATCGGTGACGCCGATTTCAATTCCGAGAAGGCCAAGGGCTTCGAGGTCGGGGCCAAGGCGCTGATGCTGAACGGGCGGCTGCGGATGAACGTGGCGGCGTTCGCCTACAAGTTCTCGGACCTTCAGGTGAACACCTACGATCCAGCGCGGGTGGCCTATACGATCAACAACGCCGGCGAAGTGCGCCAGCGCGGGGCAGAGGCGGAGATCAATTTCGAGCCGGTGAGCGCGCTGCGGCTGCATGCGGCGGTGGCCTACACCCATAACCGGTTCCGCAACTTCGCGGGCCAGTGCTATGGCTATGCATTCCCCGCTGGCACCACCCGGGCCACCGCTGTGGCGCCGCCCAACTGTTCATTCGTGAACAGCACGGCTCTGACCTTGCAGCAGGATTTCAATGGCCGCGCGCCAGCGCGTTCGCCGGCCTGGTCGGGCAACGGCGGCGCCGAGGCCACGATCCCGTTGGGCAAGACCAAGTTCGTGCTGACCGCCGACGCCTACTACAGCGACAGCTATTATGCCGCCGAAACGATGGCGCCATCGACATTGCAGCCCTCGCTCTGGCGCTTGAATGCCAGCGCCCGCCTGGCAGACATCGACGACCGCTGGTCGGTGGCGTTGATCGGGCGCAACCTGACCAACAAGTACTATCTGCTCTACGCAGCCGACCGGACCGGCGGTGCCAGCGTTCCCGGTGCGATCAGCGAACAGCGCGGCGTCGTTGCCCGCGGCCGCGAAGTGGCGCTGCAACTGTCGGGCAAGTTCTGACGTCGAAGCCTAAGAAGCCATTCAGCGGAGGCTGCAGATGATAACCGAACAATCGATCCTGATCACGCGCGACACGCCGGTTGGCTATGAATTGCAGCCGATCCGGAAAAGGGCCGTGATCCAGTTGATGGGTTCACGCTTGTGGGGCCGGTTCAACCCGAACCACTGGGATCCAGTCTATGCCGCCGAAAGCGGTTTGGCCGCGCCAATCCAGACGGGCGAAATGTCTTCAGCCTATATCGCCGAGATGTGCGTCAATCATTTCGGGCCCGCCATGTTCACGGGGGCCAGGGTGACTTGCAAGTACGTCGGCTCGGTGCTGGCGAACGAAGTGATCACAACCCACGGCGTAGTCCGCGAGAAGCAGCCGAAGGGCAATGGCTTTCGCTTCGTGGTCGACGTGTGGGCCGACAACGAGGCCGGCGACAAGAAGACGGTCGGCCGGGTCGAGGTTGATGTCGGTGTGTAACGAAACGGAGTCCGATCGCATGACGACCATAACGCCCGGAACCGGCGATCTGCGCCCGGTCACACCGATCCAGGAAGTCCAGACCCGCCGTTTCATTGGTGGGCTCCAGCAGGGCGCCCAGACCTATTGGGACATGGTGGAAATCGGTGACGAACTGTCGCGCGACCTGCACCTGTCGCCGGAGCTCGTCGTCCTCTACGCCGATGGGGTCGAGGACTTCAACCCGTGGTACGAAGGGTGGAAGATGAACACCTGGCACATTCCGGGCGAATCCCCGTTCGGTGGAGCGATCGTCCCGCCGCTGCTGGTGTCGCACTTCGTGCTTTCCGTGCAGTTTGATCACACGCGGCCGTTCGCGATCGGATCGATCCACACCTATCACGATTCCGAGATTCTGGCGCCGATTCCGGTCGGCACGACGGTGCGGATCACCACCCGCGCGGCCGAAAAGTTCGAAAAGCGCGGGCGGCGTTACGTCCGGCACGAAGTGACTGTCACCGATACGCAGGCCGGGACGCTCTATTTCCGCGAAACCCGGGACATCCTGTCGCTATGACCACGCCGGAAGCCTGGGCCGAACCGGTGGTCGCCGGGTTGTTCGAACAGGTCGAGGGCGGCGTCCGGCTGATCGGGTCGCGGTGTGCCGGATGCCAGACGGTATACTTTCCCGCGGCAGTCAGTTGCCGCAATCCGGCCTGCTGCGACAAGCGACTGGCGCCGGTGCACCTGCCGGAACGCGGCACGCTGCTCAGCTATACAGTGCAGCATTATCAGCCGCCGCCGCTGTTCCGGATGGACGACTGGGCGCCCTACGCCATCGGGCTGGTCGGATTGAGCGAGGGCGTTGAAGTGATGGGCATGTTGACGGGCGTTGCGCTGGATCGGATTGCCATCGGCATGCCGGTGCGCCTGACCACCGAAACCCTGTTCACCGATGGCGAACGCGGCCCGGTGACCACCTACAAGTTCGCGCCGGACCAGAAGGAGTCCGCCATATGAGCCGACCGGTCTATGTGCTGGGCGCAGGCGCCCATCCGTGGGGCAAATGGCCTGACAAGTCGCAGCTGCAGCTGGCGATCGAAGCCACCGGCTCGGCCCTTGCGGATGCCGCACTAGGCTGGTCCGATGTGCAGGGGCTGGTGGCCGCCAGCTCGCGGTTCGAAGGTGGCATGGGCTGGGGGCTGCATGCCAACGAGCTGGCCCAGGCCGTGGCCGAGCAGGGCATGACCTGCGTCAACGTGGGCGGCGCCTGTGCCGCCGGCGCGATCGCGATCCAGACCGCCCATGCGATGATCGCCAGCGGGCAATGCGACGTCGTGTGCGCGATGGGCGCGGAACGCATGCCGAAGGGCTTCATCCCTCGCCCGCCCGGCAGCCAGGACGATATCACCGACAGCGACTACCTGCGCTGGGTCACGATGGGGGCGACCAATCCGGCCTACTGGGCGATCGAGGCGAACCGCCGCAAGCACGAGGTCGGCACCACCGATGAAACGCTGGCGCAGGCGGCGGTGCTGATGCGCGCCAATGCTGTGGGCAATCGGCTGGCTCGCTTTCGCAAGCCCACGACGGTGGCAGAAGTCCTGGCCTCGCCGATGGTCACCGATCCGCTGCATCTGTTGCAGATCTGCCCCGTCAGCGACGGTGCCGCCGCAGTGATCCTGGGCAGCGAAGCCTTTGCCCGGCGCGCCGGCCACGTGATGGTCGAGGTTGCGGGCGTGGCAGCGGCGACGGGCTCGTTCGGTGATCCGGGGCGCCGGATTCCGACTGTGTCGTCGACCGTGCGCGCGGGTGTTACTAACACCAGCGAGGTCGCCAACGCGGTGACCCGCGCGTTCGAGATGGCCGGCATCGGCCCGGACGATATCGACCTGCTGGAAATGGCTGACAACAGCGCCTGGCACATCCTCGCCTGGCCGGAACAGTTCGGGTTCTATGAACAGGGCGAGGGTGACTGGATGCTGCGGAACGGCCATCTGTCGATCGACGGCCAGCTGCCGATCAATCCCAGCGGCGGCTTCCTGTCGTTCGGCGAGGCGACAACCGCGCAGGCCGTGTTGCAGGTGTGCGAACTGACCTGGCAGCTGCGTGGTCAGGCAGAGGGTCACCAGGTTCCTGACGCACGGATTGGCATGTCGGCGGTGCTGGGGCTCGGCGCCAACGGCGGGTCGGTGATCCTCAAGCGCTGAGTGCGCCGCGCACAATAATGCCGAAGCCGCCGATCAGGCGCGCAGGGCCGCTCCGATCCGCCTGGCGATCAGGGTGATGGCGGCTTCGGACTGAGCCTGGGTTGGCGGCAAGCCGGCAAAGCCATGGATCATGCCGGCGAAGCGGTGAACTTCGGTATCGATCCCCAGCCCGGCCAGGCGCTCGCCGAACGCCTCGCCTTCGTCACGGAGCGGATCGAACTGCGCGGTGACGATGGTGGTGGCTGGGAAGCGGGCAAGGTCTGCACGACTCAGGTCAAAACGCGGATCGTTATCGGGCGCGGCCGGGCCCCGATAGGCCTCCCATGCCCAGTCGATGAAGTCCCGCGTAAGCATGTGGCCTTCACCGAATTGACGCATCGAGACGCTGCGGCATGAAGGATCGAGGATTGGGTACAGCAGCCCGACGTGGCGCGGCGTGGGCAAGGCGCTGGCCCATTGCACGGCCATAGCGGCAGCCAGCTGTGCGCCCGCGCTGTCCCCCGCCAGCGCAAGCCTGCGCGGATCGACGCCGTGTTCGCAGCCCGCAATGGTCAGCCACTCCAGCACGGCTCCAACATCGTCCAACGGCGCGGGAAAATGGTACTCGGGTGCCAACCGGTATGCGACGGCTAGTACTGCCGCTCCCGACAGGTTCGCCAGCGTGCGACACATGGCGTCGTGGGTGTCGAGGTTGCCGAACAGGAAGCCGCCGCCGTGCGTGAACACGATCACCGGAAGGGCTGCCGCTCGATGCGGCCGGTACAGCCGCAGCGGGATAGGACCGCTCAGGCCGTGCGCAACCAGATCCTCCACCGCCGCGATCGGCGGCCGCGGCATGCTCGCCTGAAAGGCATTGGCAGCGGTTCGTAGCTGGCCCAGCGTGATGTGTGGCGGGCAGCGGCGCAGCGCCATGCGAGGGTCAGCCAATAACGCGGTCAGCGAAGGTTCGACCACGCCGTCGGCAGCCATCCCCGATGGTCTGGGAAGATGGCCGGGATCAAGCCGCGACGGCATCGATCCGGCGCAGGACCATGCCTGCGTAACCCCTTGCCGCAGTATCCTCAAGGATCCGGCGATAGCCCCGTACCCCCCCGGAATAAGGCATGAAGACGCGCGGTTTGCCGGGCATCTCTGCGCCGAGATAGTATGACGGTGTTTTCAGATACAAGGTTTCCTGGGCGCGTTCGTTGACGTGGGCCACCCAATCGCGCTGGGCCTCGGCCGTCGCCTCGACCGCGTCGATGCCCTGATCGCGACAATGGGCGAACAGGTCGGCTAGCCAATCGATCTGCTCTTCCGAAGACAGCAGGACATTGCTCAGGAGCGACGGGCTGCCCGGGCCGACGATGATGAACATGTTGGGAAATTCGTTGACCGCCAGGCCAAGGAAGCTGACCGGTCCGGCCGCCCATTTTTCCTGCAGGGTCACGCCCCCGCGCCCGGTGATGGTCGGCTTCAGCAGAGAACCGGTAAAGGCATCGAACCCGGTCGCATAGATGACGATGTCGAATTCGCGCTCTGCATCGGTGGTGCGGATGCCGCCGGGGGTGAACCCCGTGATGGGCGTCTCGCTGATATCGACCAGTTCGACATTGGCACGGTTGAAGGTCCTGAAATAGCCGCTGTCCACCGAAGGCCGGCGGGTGCCGAATGGAAAATCCTGCGGGATCAGCTTCCGTTGCAGCGCCGGGTCGTCGATCTGCTCGGCAATCTTGCCGCGGATGAAGGCGGACGCGGTATCGTTCGACGCCTGATTCAGCAGGATGTCCTTGAAGGTCAGTGCAAAGCCGAAGCCAAGCCGGTTCCAGGCCGCTTCGAAGGCGGCGTTGCGTTCATCCTCCGGCACTTCGATCGCCGAGCGGTTGTCCGGTGTAAAGCCCAAGCCACTGGGCGAATTGCGCGCCGCCTCGCGGCGTTCGCGGTAGCGAGCCTTTACCGCGCGGTCTTCCTCGTCGCTGACCGGGGCATTGGCGGCCGGGATCGAGTAATTGGCAGTCCGCTGAAACACCGCCAGATGGGCCGCCTGTTCGGCGATCACCGGGGTCATCTGCACGCCCGACGAGCCGGTGCCGATGATCGCCACACGCTTGTTCGCAAAATCAACCGGTTCGCGCGGCCAGCGGGCTGAATAGATGATCCGACCCGTGAACAGGTCCTGCCCGGGGTAGGTCGTGTCCTTGGGGGCAGACAACTGACCAACGGCCAGAACCAGCCGGCCGGCATCCCACTCGCGGCCATCGGCGCTGGTGATGCGCCAACGCTGGCTGGACTCGTCCAGGATGGCGGTCTGGACCCGGGTGTTCAGCTCGATGTCGCGACGCAGATCGAATCGATCGGCCACATGATTGATGTAGCTCAGGATTTCGGGCTGTGTCGCATAGCGTTCGCTCCACCGCCATTCCTGTTCGAGTTCGGGGGAGAAGCGATAGGAGTAGTCAAAGATCTCCACATCGCAGCGCGCGCCGGGATAGCGGTTGAAGTTCCAGACCCCGCCGATGGCATCGTCCGCTTCGAGTACGACAGTCTCGAGACCCATGCCGCGAAAGGTGTGCAGGGCCCGCAGACCGGCAAAGCCGGCGCCGACGACCAGAACGTCCACGGTTGTCATAGCTCCTCCTCCATTGGGGACCGATCTGCCGCAACCCTCTTAAGGCGTCAACACCTATGTTGATCAATTTTTCCGAGACGGGAAAGTTGGGCTTTCGGCCACGGAAATCGCATGCCTCCTCGTCGTCAACGTTGGTATTGACTAAATGCCAGACTCTTCGCTAGCTTGAGGCCAACAACGCCAAGGAGAAGATGTGGTCGGAACGTCGCCAGATGGGCGCAGCGTGGCGATGGCGGTCGTGCGATGACCTTGCCGCCGGTTGCGGCACGCCAAGCCGCATTGGCCGGGCGTTTCTCGCCGTGGGCGCCGGTAACGCTACACGGCGTACTGGACGCTGCCGCCGCGGCCTTTGCCGATCGGCCGTTCGTCATCACCGACGACCGCACCTGGACCTATGCAGACATGGCCGCGTGGTCGCACCGTATTGCCGGGGGGCTGGCCGCGATCGGCGTGCAGGCCGGCGACCATGTGGCGGTGATAATGGCGAACCATCCCGAATTCGCCGCGCTTAAGTATGCCATTTCGCGGCTCGGCGCCGTCGCCGTACCGATCAACATCCTCAATCGCCGGGACGAAGTCGCCTACGTCCTTGGCCAGTCGGATTCGGTCGTGCTGGTCACCATCGACCGGTTTCGGGATATCGATCACCTCGCCTCGCTCGACCAGATCGCGCCGGGCTGGGAACGCGATGGCGGGGGCAGTGCCCTGCCGCTGCTGCGCCGGATTGTCGTGTTTCCTACTGATGCCACAGCGCGAGCCGGGGCGATGCCGTTCGCCGACCTGGATCTGGCTGGCCCGCCGACCACCCGTCCGGTCGACCCCGCCGGGCCCTGCGACATCCTGTATACCTCGGGCACCACCGGGTCCCCCAAGGGCGTCGTCCTGACGCACGACATGCTGACCCGTACCGCGTTCGGCAGCGCCTATGCGCGCGGGTTCGAGGATGGCCGGCGCGTGCTGTTCTCGCTGCCGATGTACCATGTGTTCGGCTATGTCGAAGGGCTGCTGGCCGTGCCCTATGTGGGCGGCGCGGTCATCCCGCAATTGCGCTTCGATGCTGCCGCGACGCTGGCCGCGGTCGAACGTCACCGCGCCACAGACGCCCTGCTGGTGCCGGCGATGTCTCTGGCGGTGCTCGATGCCGCAGTGGCTGGTCACTACGATCTTTCGACTTGGCAGGCGGTGCTGGCATCGGGCGGGCGCGCGCCCGAACGCGTGTGGCAGGCCATCCATGATGTGCTGGGCGTGACTGAGATCACGACCGGCTATGGCATGACCGAAACCACCGCCTCCACTACGGTGACCCGCCCCGATGATCCGATGGCCCGGTTGCTGACCACCAACGGCCGGCAGCGCGATGTCGGCCCGGCCGGCGATCCGGCCCTGGGGGACCGTCTGGTAACCTACCGCGCGATCGACCCGGTCAGCGGCGCGGTCCTACCGGCGGGCGCTGTGGGCGAATTGGTCGCGAAAGGGCCGGGCGTGACCGCAGGCTACTATAAAAAGCCCGAAGCAACGTCCGCGGCCTTCGACAGCGACGGCTGGCTCAAGACCGGCGATCTCGGGCGGATCGACGATGACGGCTACATCACCCTGGTCGGACGGACCAAGGAATCGTTCCGCTGCGGCGGGGAACAGGTGCTGCCGACCGAGATCGAAGACTTGCTGACCACTCATCCAGAAGTGCTGCAGGCTCATGTCGTGCCCATCGCCGATGAACGGATGGGCGAGGTCGGAGTGGCCTTCGTCGTGGCGCGGGCCGGTGCCTCGCTCGATCCCGCCGCGCTGCGCCAGCTGGTCGCGGACCGGCTGGCCCGGTTCAAGGTGCCCCGCCATGTCCTGGTGGTCACCGAGGCCGATATCCCGACCACGGCGTCAGGCCGGGCGCGCAAGTTTCTCCTCTCGGAAAAGGCGGCAGCCATGCTGACGTGCGCATGACCAGTTCTACCCCCACCAGCCCGGGAGGCCGCGTGGCCATTGTAACCGGCGCGGCCCGGGGGATCGGCGCAGCCATCGCCCGCCGACTGGCCGGCGACGGACACGATATCGCGGTGCTCGACCTCGACCGTGAGGCCTGCGGCGAAACGCTGGCGGCCATCACCGCGCTGGGCCGCCGGGCCATTGCCGTCGCCGCCGACGTTGCGAACGAACCATCGGTGCGCGCTGCCGTGGCCGCGGCGGCGGAGGCGCTGGGGCCACCGACCATCCTGGTCAACAACGCGGGCGTGCTGCGCGACCGCACCATCGCTAGAATGACGCTGGACGACTGGGACATTGTCCAGAACGTCAACCTGAAGTCGGTTTTCCTGATGTGCCGGGAAGTGCAGTCGCACATGCGCAGCGCGGGCTGGGGCCGGATCGTCAACTTGTCGAGCATCGCCGCGCTGGGGGCCTTGGGCGAGGCGAACTATGCGGCCGCCAAGGCCGGTGTGCAGGGGCTGACGCGCACGCTGGCGATCGAACTGGGCCGCTACGGCATCACCGCCAATGCTGTCGCGCCGGGCTTTGTGGTAACAGAAATGACCCGCGAAGTTGCCCGGCGAATGGACATGCCGTTCGAAGACCTGGTCACGCAGATGGTCCAGTCGATCGCGGTCGGGCGCCCCGGCGAGCCGGACGACATCGCCCATGCGGTGTCCTATTTTGTCGACGCGCGCGCCGGTTTCGTTACCGGTCAGGTGCTTTATGTGGCAGGGGCTCCGCGCGGCTGAGCCTTGGCTGGCAAATTCCTGCACTTCCGGCTAGCTGGCGGCGGATTGAAAAGGGGGTCCGCATGACCAAAGCCAAGTCATTGATCGGTGAGCGGCGCTCCGCAGCCGGCAAGGATCCGCGCGCCTCCTACCAGAGCCGGCGGCAGGAGATCTCCGAAGCGGCGGTGAAGGTGTTCCACCGCCTCGGTTACACGGCCGCCAGCGTCAGCGCGGTGGCCGCAGAACTCGGCATGGACCGCGCCACCCTGTATTATTACTTCTCGTCAAAAGAGCAGATGTTCGACGAGATCATCCGGTCCGTTCTGGAACAGAACGACGAACTGGCCCGGCGCATCGCGAAAAGCGCGATCAGCCCTACCCGCAAGATGCGCGAACTGATCATGGCGCTGATGGCGTCCTATGCTGCCAATTATCCGTTGCTGTACATCTACATCCGCGAGGATCTGAAGAATGTCAGCGACCAGCGTTCAACCTGGTCGGCGCATATGCGCAACCTCAACAAGAGCATCCAACAGTCCGTTATCGACATCGTCGAGCAAGGTTATGCAGATGGCAGTTTCCGCAAGGTCGGAACTCCCAAAGTCGTGGCGTATGGCGTGCTGGGCATGCTCAATTGGACGCACCGCTGGTATAGGCCCGAGCTTTCCGATTCCGCGGAAGACGTGGGAACGACGTTCGCCGAGATGATCGTGTCGGGTCTCGAAACGCCCTACTGAAATCTGGCTGACACACGTTGCCCGGTGCGCTGAGGTGGACCAACGGCTGTTGCATTCATCCTGATGCTCCCACGCGCTCAGCAAGGCCGCGTGACAAATGGTTGGCTTGGGGCATGGTCGCCGGGGTGACGCGAGGGGATCGCCAAGTTTGTAATGGTCTGGGCAAAGCAAAACGGTGCTTGGCGCATCACCAGAGTTCTCGGTTATGGCCATCGCGCCGCGCCACCGGCAGAACAGCACGATGCGATCGGTCGGCGGGGTCAAAATAGCGCCGACAGCCAGTATAACGGCCTCGCGCCCGCCTGCGGAAGGCGTGATCGGCGCCTGACCGCTGTTGGCCGGAGCAGCCATTCGGAGGTCCTTTCGGGGACGAACAGAACTGGTCGGCTGCCGTCGGAAACGAACGCCGTTTGGTCGGTCTCACCTGCTGTTGGCTTTTGAGCCTGCGAACTGCTGCTTCTCAGGCTGGCGTTATCATTGGCATGCTATGGGGCGAGCCAAAACGGACGTAACGGCCGCGGCAGCTAATAAGCGACCAGTCCAAAGCGGCTGCTTCCTGGCCATCGACCGTCGTTTTTGTCCACGACAGCCCGTCGAGACGGAGCCGCGCCAAGCGCGGCCCCTTCTTTCTCAGACAGCTTCTGCCATTGCAGGATAATCGACATATCCCTGTTCGTTACCGCCAAAGTAGCTGGCGGGATCAGCCTGGGCCAACGGCGCACCCACTTTCAACCGGGCTACGAAATCGGGGTTAGCCAAGATCATCTGACCATACGATTCCAGTTCGGCGAGACCTGACGTCACGTCAGTTCCGATGTCCTCGCGCGCGCGACCGGGACGGTTGAGGATCAACGGTTGCCTCCAGATATGGCGAATGTCGGCAAGCAGCGCTTCGTCGCCCTGGTGCATGATGTGCAGGTAGGCGAGGCCCAGTTTGCCCAGTTCGGCGACCAGATGTCGGTAAAGCTCGGGGCCTTCGGGGCCTTCGTCGATCCCCCACATCGTCGTCCCCGGCGAGAGACGGATGGCAGTGCGATCCGCACCGATCTCCTCGGCGATGGCGGTGGCGATTTCGATGGCGAAACGGGCACGGTTCTCGATCGAGCCACCATAGGCATCGGTGCGCGTGTTGGCGCTCGGGGCAAGGAATTGCTGGATCAGGTAGGCATTCGCGCCATGGATCTCGACGCCATCGGCACCGGCTTTGATCGCGCAGCGGGCCGCATGCCGGAAGTCCGCGACTGTCTGGCGCACTTCCTCGGTCGTCAACGCGCGTGGCGTAGGGGCATCCTGCATGCCGCTGGGCGTGAACATGCCGGTGCCGGGGGCGATGGCAGACGGGGCAACACCCTCGCGATGATGCGGCGTGTTGTCGGGGTGCGACAGGCGGCCGGCGTGCATCAGCTGGATGAAGATGCGGCTGCCCTTGTCGTGCACGGCCGACGTGATCTTCCGCCATCCGGCGACATGGGCCGGCGTGTAGATGCCCGGAGTCGAGAGATAGCCCTGACCGTCATCCGAAGGTTGCGTGCCTTCGGCGACGATCAGGCCAACGCTTGCGCGTTGGGCGTAATACTGCGCGGCAAGATCGCCGGGCGTGCCATCGAACTGTGCGCGGCTGCGCGTCATCGGCGCCATCACGATGCGGTTCGGGAGGTCGTAGCGTCCGACGCGGACTGGGGCGAAAATCTGGCTCATGGGTGTTCCTTGGATCTGTCGTGTGCGTGTGCGGTGTAATTCAGACGATGCCGGCGCCGAGTGCGGGGAAGACATCGCTGAACAGCAGGCCGATCAGCTGCTGGCCCGATGACGTCGACCAGTCCTGCGCGATCTCTGCCATCAGCGTGTTCGTGGCGGTGAGCACGACACCGGCATCGTGCATGCGCTGGCGGGCGAACGCTTCGGAAAGGTCGCTGGGGGAGCCGGAAGCATCCATCACCGCCTGGACGGCAAAGCCTTCGAGCGCCGCGTCGATCGCTGGGAAGATCAGGCAGACATCGGTGGTCACGCCGGCCATGATCAGGTGCTTGCGCCCCGTGGCGAGCACGGCATCGCGAAACTCGGGATAAGCCCAGGCATTGACGACGCCGGGCCGCTTGACGCGCGCCTCATAGGCCTCGGGCAGGATCGCGGCGATCTCGGGCAGGATGGGGCCTTGCGCGTTCTCTTCCTGGCTGGACGTGATCACGACGGGCATGCCGAGGATCTTTGCCATCTTGGCAAGGACGATTGATTGCCGCGCGGCAAGGTCGCGGTCGATGTTCTTGATCAGTTGCATGGTGCCGACCTGATGGTCGATCAGGAGCAGGGCCGCGTTTTCGGCGGTCACGCGAGCGGGTATCGATTGCGAAGCCATGGTGGTGTTCCTTTCTGATCGTAGGATGGAGCGGTAAAGCCGCGGGCAGTTCTGGGTGGAAGGGCAGGTTACAGAGTGAGATCGGCGACGCGCTGGCGCGCCTCGTCGAGTGCTGCTGCGCTGGCGAGCATGAGCGGGCCGAACGAAAACACGGGTTGGTTGAGTTGCGCCCCGCTGATGATCGCCAGGCGCGCAGGCCCTGAGCCGGGAGCGATGTCGATCTGATCGTCGCGGTCCGCGGCGAAACCAATCGCCTGTGTCATTTCCAGCGGCATGCCGTCGATGGCGACCGCGCCTTGCAGCACGATGATGATGCCGCCCCAACCTTCGGGCACAGCGATGGGATGCGGGGCCGTCCCGTCGAGTTCGATCTCCTCGATCCGCACAGGCGACGGAAGGGCTTCCGCAGCATCACCGAGTGTCGTGCCGTCGACCGCGACGCGGCTTTCCCAGCCAGCGCCGCTTCGGCGCTGGACCAACCCAGCCGGGACCGGGAAGGCGGCAGCGGGGTCGTTCTGGTTGGCCGCGGGCAGATTGATGAAGATCTGGAGGCCCCGCACCGTCCCTGCGCCGGGGATCGGCGTTTCTTCGTGCTTCAGCCCTCGCGAGGCCCGGCTCCAGTGGAGGCCGCCGGGGAGAATGTCCTGCACCACGCCCAGGCTGTCGCGGTTGATGAAGCCATTGGGGGAATCCGCGAACAGATAGGTGACAGCCGAAAAGCCAGCGTGCGGGTGGGGCGGAAACGTCGGACCACTCATCTCGAACCAGTCGATGTTGAGCACGGGATCGATGAGATTGGCGAACGCCTGACGGGGATACTGGCGCGCAGAGAACGCCGCGCCGTGGCGCATCTGGGTGGGAGTATGGACAGGCGAGAAGGTGATCATGGCAAGGTCCTCTTGCTGGCGTGATCACTGTATGTGCCGTTCGGTCTGTCCCGATAAGATTTGCGATTGAGAATACATTGTCTCATTATCCGAACAATGAAACCTTCACTCGATGATCTTGCGCTGCTGGTGGCCATCGCCGATCAAGGCAGCTTCACGAGCGCTGCCACCCTGCTGGGCCTGCCCAAGTCCACGGTCAGCCGCAGGCTTGCGGATCTCGAAGTGCAGTTGCGGACATCGCTGTTCCGTCGTTCCACGCGGGCGCTTTCGCTGACTGATGAAGGTCGGCGCATCTACGACATGGCAAAACCTGCGATCGCCGTTGCAGACCTTGCCGCGCAGGCCATTGCGGAACGTGGCCGGGCCGTGGCAGGTCGGGTTTCGCTCACCACCACCGCTGCGCTTGGCCAATATCTGGTCGCCCCGCATCTGCTCGGGCTGGGTCAGCGTTATCCCGACGTGCAGATCGATCTGCGACTGACCGAGCGGCGCATCAACATCATCAGCGAGGGCATCGACCTCGCAGTCCGCATGGGCACGCTCGATGACAGCAGCCTGATCGCGCGGCGGCTTTGCTCGTTCACCCGCCTGATGGTCGCGGCGCCCGCCTATCTAGACAGTGCCGGGGTGCCGCAATCCCCAGCGGACCTGACCTCGCACAACGCCATCGTCACCAGCGCGGCACTCGACACCTGGCGTTTCGACGATGGCTGGGAATGTTCGGTGCGATGGCACGTGGCTGCAGGCAACATGCTGGTCGCGCACCAGTTGGCGCAAATGGGCCATGGCATCGCCCTCCTGCCCGACTTCATGATCAAGGAAGACCTGCGAACGGGACGGCTCGTTCCGCTGATGCCGCAGCACCCCGTAGAGCAGGCCGATGCATGGATCGTGAGCAGCCCACAGCGATACAAGTCCCTGGCGGTGCAGACCGTCCTGCAGCATCTGGTTGACGCGACAGGCATGACCGCTTTCGGCTAAGCTTCGACGTTCCAGACTTTCAACCTGAGCGACCGGGTGTGGTCGGTCCCTCCCATTCCACCGTGTGGCCGGTATCGTCAGTGGACGCGCTCGAGAGCGAGCACTATCCCTCGCCACCATGTTCCACCTCCACTGCACCAAGAAGCTGCTTGATCGGATCAAACCCGAGATCGCTGAGCCCGGGCAAAGCGACACCGCCTTGGGCAATTGGTATGCCACAGTGTTGTTCTGGAAGCCGCAAGTCGCTTTGCTGGTTTCTGAGCGCACGCTGCTTCCCGTGCTTTTGCCGCTAGCCCCAGCGGCCACGCTTGCTTGACGATTCCCCGCACAATTGGCGCTGGTTTTGAGGGAGCACGGCGTCTCATCTGAGTTCATCGCGCAGGAAGTCTGGCGGATGGACACCGTCCAGTATGCAAAGACCGCGAACCGGAGTGTCGTGGGCACCCTCAACGAGTTCGTTAAGCAAGCCGAATTCTGGCTGGCCGCCTATGCCTATGAAAAAGGCGATGATCACGACCTCCTAGCGATTTCCGCCAAGCTAGCGGAGACGCCATGTAGCCCGCTGTACAAGGGCCCGATTTCGCCGGACAAAGCCCTTCATCAACTCGTGAAGGCTGGTGCGCAGAGCTGAGTCTGCTGGCCGGCAACTGCGCTCGCAGATCCTACAGCACTCGGCAGGAAGCCCAACTCATGCGGTCAGACAGGATCGGGCGGCAAATCGACGATACGGAAAACAGCTCCCGAACCGGCATCGCGGAAAAGGTCAACGCGCTCCCCATCCCAGTGATAATCGAGGTGCCGTCCCTGCAAGGGGTTTGACGCGCAGTCCGGGTAGAAGAGTGCGACGCACTCCCCACCAGGATGACGGATGCTCAGGTAGACAATGCCGTCGGATTCCGAGCCCCTTAGATTCACAGCAAGAGCTTGGGATGCCGCGTAGCTGTCAGGGTCCAGCATCGGGTTCGGTTCTGAATCGGCAGCTCTGAGATCATATAGGTCTGCATCGACCGCCATGACGATCTCCCGGAACTGCGAAGTCCAGCCAGGCGCTTCCTTTGTCCGTGCCATGAAGCGGGCATGGTGATGGATCGTCTCGAACAACGCGGTCTCGAACTGGTCCCCGACGTAGAGCACGCCGTAGCTGCCATCGGTAAAGCGGCTCGGCCGGTCGGTGCTGACATGGGTGAACGGCGCCATAAGGTAGGAAGCGCCGTTGCCGCCGACGCGGCGGTCGACAGGGACCAGATCCAGATTGCCAATCGTCGCCATGATGCGGGGATTGGTCTTCTGCTCTGCCGAGATCAGCAACGGCCAGTCGGCTGGATCGGCGATGTCCTCGAACAGGTCGATCGGTGGAAAGGCGCTGCGAATGATCCGAACAGCGCCCTTCCACTCAACTCGAGAAACGGGAATATTCGCCGTTCCGCTCACCAGCCACCACGCTCGGCGTCGAGGTAGCGACGCACCCGCATGATGTCGGTAAGTTCGCCCCCGAGCATCACGTCGAGCGCACTGGCTCCTCCGAACGCGTCGTTGGCTGCCCTGATCCAGGCATAGCCTCGCGAGCTTTCCGAAAAGATGATCCGGAGCGCCTTGTGGATGCCCATTAGGTTGGACAGCCGAGCGCGGCCATCGCGCGAGACGCGCCCGGGGCCTTCGGCCTTCCAGCGGCGATAGGAGCGCACTGGCATGTCGAGCAGCGTTGCCGCCTGTTCGTCGGTCAACTCCCATTTGCCGAACAGATTGAGGACTGCCCGGAACATGGCAGCTGCCTCGTCCTGGGTAATCGGATCGGGACGGAAAGCGGTAACGGCAGTATCAACGGGTTGCAGAGCCAGCATGGCATTTCTCCATATGGCAGTATATACGCTATATAATGCCATATGGCAATGGTCTATGCGGATGATGCCAATCTGGCAATCACGCTCGTCGCGCCCTCGATCGGCACGAACAGCCGCGTCTGGTAGCGGATGATTTCCGTGAAGCAACCCTGGGCCTTGTACCAGTCGAGGCGAACCGCACTCCATCCGGTCAGTTCAATTCGCTGTGAGCCATTGACCAGGCTGCGCTTCACCACAAGCTGCTCACGGCCGGCGAATTCCATGGCTCGGCCGGTCGCCAGGATGGTCTGGACGATGTCTTCGGCGGAAAGCGTTTGCTCGCGTTCCAGACCCAGCGCCCGGCACAGTTCCGGAACACAATGGAGAGGAACCTCCCGGCCAAGGAGCGACCGGCCATCCGCCGCTGAGATGCGGCTGACCCTTACGAAATCGGACGGGAGCTTGTCCCAGACTGGCAGCAGGAGCCCCGTCGCAAGATAGAGGCGCTCGCGCTTGTGGTTCGACCGCGCTTCATCGACCTCGGCGGTCCAGGCTTCGCGGAAAGCCTCGACGGAGATCCCCTCCCAGCTGCTTTCAGCCAGCTGATCCTCGGTGATGTGGCTGCGCTTCAGCGGGCGCAGCAGCTCGAAGCGCGACACGCGCCTGCCGTCATCGGCAAGAATGCTGCGGGCGGGTACGAGCAAGGCAACCCGGCCTGAGCGGGCATTTCGAACAGGCCGTTGCCGCTGCCCAGCGAGGCCGTGAAGCTCCTCGAGCCGCTTCAGCGTGAGCGGCTTAAGGGCTCTGGCGATTTCCAGTTCCAGCAGATGGGTGGTCGCACCCGAGGCCGGATCGGTGCGCAGCAACGTGTCGGACAGGACCACGAAGTCTTCGACCGCGATGGTCTCTAGGCCGAGGTCGAGTGTCCCGGCCTTTCGGGCGGCATCGATACGCGCCTCGACCAGCCCCATGAACTCATCGAAGATCGCGTTCTGCAAAGCGATGGGAAGTGCGAGGATGCGGTTGAGCCAGCGCTGGATCGGCGGCAGGTCATCGACCATCGATCCGTCAGGGGCTTCGATCCTGAGACCTGTCATCTCTTGAAAGCGCCCCAGGCTGACCGCTTCGAGCTTGCCGGTGAACAAGAGGCCGAACCAGCGATGGAGCGCCTCCTTGGCATAGATGCTCTCGAGGTTGTCAGCCGGATCGAAGAGGTTCTGACCGCCGGTCTGGCGCTGCCCGCGCGTCAAGGCACCGAGGCTGTCGAGGCGGCGTGCGATCGTCGAGATGAACCGGCGTTCGCCGCGCACGTCGGTCGTCACGGGCCTGAATAGCGGCGCTGATGCCTGATTGGTGCGATTGGTCCGTCCGAGCCCCTGGATTGCGGCGTCAGCCCGCCATCCTGGCTCGAGCAGGAAATGAACGCGGCGGGCCTGGTTCTTGGCTGCGAGATCGGCATGGTAGCTACGCCCCGTTCCCCCGGCGTCGGAAAAGACGAGGATGCGCTTGCTGCCGTCCATGAAAGCCTGCGTTTCAGCGACGTTGGCGCGCGGCGAGCGAGACTGGAGCTTCTGACAACCATCGCGGCCGACGATGAGCCGGCGTGTCCGGCCGGTCACTTCCGCCACCTGATCCACGCCGAAGCGTTCGATGATGGCATCAAGCGCGGTCGCGATCGGCGGCAAAGCGCAAAGCTGCTCGATCATCCGGTCGCGCGCAGCGAGTGCCGATCGGCACAGTACCGGCGCGCCGTGTTCGTCGCTCATCGGCTCGGATCGAGGATTGCCGTTTTCATCGGTGAAGACGGCCATCAGCCGGACAGGAAAGCTCTTGGCGAGATAGTCGATGACATATTCTTTGCAGTCGCAGTTTATGTCGAGCGTGGCAGCAGGAGGCGCAGGTTTCCTTCGGTTTTCCATGATTTCACTCCAGATAATTACGGTTCCCTCGACCTGAACAAGTCGAAGGAACCACCATGAGAACAAGATCATCAGAGCTGTTTTGTCCGGCACAGCTCCGGATCGAAGATCCGCCCAGCTCGGATGCCCTATTCAACGCCTTCCTCTCCTCTCTGTGGGTCAAGGAGGAAGCGGCCTGTTCGATCCTGTACAGTGCAGCGATCCGTCATTTCCTGCATTGGCTGGATATGCATGCCATCCCGGTCAGTACGCTCGACGATCAAGTCGTCCGACGGTTCGAGAAGCACCGTTGTCGGTGCCACGGATACTCGGCTCAGCAAGCCGCCTATAAGACTGATCAGGCTGCGCGGGTCCGGCGCTTTGTCCGGTTCCTCGAAGATCAAGGGTACATCGAAGTCGACGATGGGATCGACGATCTCCCCCGTCACCTCACCGACTACTCCGATGCAATCGACAGCCTGCAACTCGCCCCTGGAGTGGCACAGGGCTACCGGTCGGAAGCCGAGCATATTGTGGCTTGGCTTCGCATCAAGCGGCAGTCGTGGGCCGATATCGACGACACGATCATCGACCAGTACGGCGCGCATGATTGTCGATGTCCGGTCTGGCGCAAGCGGGGCAAACTCGTCGCCTCGGGCGCGAAGCGGCGGCGGCGTGGTGCTCGGCACTTCGTCGAGTTCTTGCGCGGCCGGGGTGTCATCCCTTCAGTCGAACCGGTGTCGGATGACGACCCGCACATGGCGGCATATCTGGCATGGCTCAAGCAACACCGCGGCGCGACCGACGAGACGATCCGGCGCTACCGGACCGATATCAGGCGACTCATGCCTATCCTCGGCGAGCCTTCACAATGGGATGCAGCCGTCCTCAGGCGGGCGTTTCAACAACGAAGCAAGGAGACGCCAGGTTCGGCATCACTGCTCGTCACGATAATGAGGAGCTATATTCGGTTCCTGGTCGTGCAGGGTGTTTGCCGTCCAGCTTTGTTGCACGCGATCCCATCAGTGCAACGCTACCGTCTTTCGACGCTGCCCCGGCACGTCAACCCGGCAACGATCGAGCAGATCATCGGCGCATGTCCGACTGATCGCCCGGTGGAAGTTCGGGACAAGGCCATCATTCTCCTGCTCGCCCGGCTTGGCCTGCGTGCCGGTGATATTCGGGATATGCACCTCGACGATATCGACTGGCGCTCGGGCCACCTGACGGTCAAGGGCAAGACGCGTCGGCCCGATCGCCTGCCATTGCCTCAAGACGTCGGTGACGCGATCCTGGACTACATTGCCAAGGCACGCCCCAAGACCGCCGATCCGCATCTGTTCGTGCGCGCGCAAGCCCCATTCCGTTCTTTCCGCTCATCGGCGGAGATCGCTGGCATCGTTGCACGCACGCATGAGCGCGGCGGGATCGAAGGCGTGCCGACCGGATCGCACATTTTCCGGCATTCGCTTGCCACCAACTTGCTGCGCGCGGGCGCAGGACTGGAGTCCGTTGGAACGATCCTGCGCCACAGCTCGCCCGAGACCACCGCCATCTACGCCAAGGTCGACCTGCCGATGCTCATGAAGATCGCGCAGCCATGGCCGGGAGAACCGTCATGCTGAACATGCACATTGCCAGATACGTCTCGCTGTATCGCAGTTTGGGGCGGAAGTTCTCGGAGCAGGAACGACTGCTGCGCCAATACGCGGCTTTCGCCGGACGCTTCGGTGACCGGCACACCCGAGTGCAGCGCATCTACGACTGGTGCCACACGGCAAGCTCGCAGAACGTGGCTCGCCATAGGTACGACGCTGCTCGTAACTTCAGCCTTTTCGCTAACGCCGAGGATCCAGACCACGAAGTCCCGCCTGTCGGCGTTTTCGGACGCGGCAAGCGGCCACGCCCGACTCCGATCATCATCGAACCGGACCAGGTGCGGGCGATCATGACGGCGGCGTTGGACGTTTCGCCCCAAGGCACGATCAGCCCGTACACCTACCATTACCTGTTCGGTCTGCTGGCGACGACAGGACTTCGGATTTCCGAGGCTCTCGCGCTACAGTGCGACGATCTGGTCGAGGATGGGCTGGTTGTCCGCAACGGCAAGTTCGGCAAGCAGCGGCTGATCACCTTGCAGCCATCGACGCGCAAAGCACTCGAAGCCTACATTGCGATCCGCGCGAAGCATCCGGCCAAGTGTAATGACCTGTTCGTCACGATCCGGGGGCGAGCGCCGCACAAGGTGCGCGCCCACGTCGTGTTCGTCAGGTTGGCCCGGCTTCTCGGATATCGTGGGGCAACCGGTACGGCAGGCATGCGACTCCACGATCTGCGGCATACTTTCGCTGTCCGCTCGCTTGAGTCCTGCCCGCGTGACAGGGAAGCCATTGCCCACCACATGGCCGGTCTCAGTGTCTACCTGGGGCACGCGTCGATCGCCAACACGTACTGGTATCTCGAAGCCACGCCGGTGCTGCTTCGCGACATTGCGGCTGCAAGCGAGCAACTTTTTCAAGGAGAAGCGGCATGACGGCGCTTGCTCCCCATCTCTCGGCATATCTGCGGGAACATCTGCCGCGCGAACGCGCCGTCAGCCCGCACACGGTGAAGACCTATGCCAACTGCTTCGTCCTCCTCGTCCAGTTCGCTGCCGATCGGCTGAAGCGCCGACCGACCGATCTCGAGATTGAGGATCTCGGCACAGACATGATCATGGCCTTCCTCGATCATGTCGAGATCGGCCGCGGCAGCTGCGTGCGGACCCGCAATGGCAGGCTCGCCGCGATCCGATCCTTCTTCCGATACATCGAGTACCGGATTCCAGCCTGCCTCGATCAGGCACTCCGTGTCAGAGCAATCCCGACCAAGAAGACAGACAAGGCGCTGATCGATTATCTCGACCGGGCCGAGATCAAGGCTTTGCTCGATACACCCGATCCCCGGACACGCCTCGGCACCCGTGATCGCGCGATGCTGCATCTTACCTATGCTGGCGGACTGAGGGTGTCGGAACTCGTAACGCTGCAACTGGGCGATTTCCCGGACCGCTCCCTGTCCACCATGCACATCATGGGCAAAGGGCGACGTGAACGGGTCCTGCCGCTGTGGAAGGAGACCCAGATCGCATTGCGCGCATGGCTTGCGATCCGGCCTCAAGTTGAGGTCACCGAGATATTCCTAAATGCCAACGGGCAGCCGATGACCCGCGACGGATTTGCGTTCCGATTGGCCGAGCACGTCAAGACGGCAGCGACGAAGCAGCCGTCGATCCTTGAGAAGCGCGTCACACCCCACGTGCTTCGTCATTCTTGCGCGATGCACACGCTCGCGGCGACGGGGGACATTCGCAAGGTCGCATTATGGCTCGGCCACGCCAGTATCCAGAGCACCGAGACCTACTTGCGCGCCGATCCCGAAGAGAAGCTTCAGATTCTCGCTGCCCACGGTGCCCCTGCGATCAAGCCGGGGCGCTTCAAGCCGCCATCCGACGCTCTGATCACCATGCTTACCGACGTTCGAAGACGGGCCTGACCCGTCCCCGGACATTCTCCTGACCCACATATTATCTGGAGTGAAATCATGGAAAACCGAAGGAAACCTGCGCCTCCTGCTGCCACGCTCGACATAAACTGCGACTGCAAAGAATATGTCTAATGTTGAGCTCAACATTACACATATTCCCGCGGGGACAGATCGATCTCCAGAGCTTCGCGTTCCTCGTCCGACAGGTCGGCAAGCCGACGATTGAGCATGGCTTCTGCGGTGGAGACGAGCTGGACGACCACGGCGTTCCCCTCGCCAATCGCCGCGTCGATGGCTGGTAACAGACTCGGGAGCTTCATCGACAAAAGCAGCTGCGCAAAGAAGCGCTGCTTGGTTCCCTCGAAGATCGACAGCGCTGCGGACTTGGCACCGGAGTTGAGCGTCCCCCCGGTTTCGCTGTCGACGATGCGGGTAGCCTCCAGCGCGTCGCGCAGGTTGGCGTGAATGATTGCCCAGGCCTCGGCATAGGCATTATAGACCGCGATCTGATCCTCACTCAGGCGATGCTCGAGTATCTCGTATTCGACGCCGGCGAACGACAATGCGCGTGCGGTGTAGAGACCGAGCGACTTGAGGTCTCGCGCAACCAGTTCCATCGCTGCGATCCCGCCATCCCGAATGTCGGCAACAAAGGCCTCACGATTTGCGAAGGCGGTCTCAGGACCCCAGAGGCCAAGGCGCGTGGCATAGGCCAGATTGTTGACGTCTGACGCGCCGGTTGCCGAAGCGTAGAGCACGCGGGCCCGCGGCAGGAGGTTCTGCAGGCGCACACCCGCGATACCCTGCTCCGAGCCCTTGACCTTGCCCCGTGAGCCTTCGCCGCCCGCAGCATTGGCCATGGCGTGCGCCTCGTCGAACACGATGACGCCGTCGAAGTCGTCCCCTGCCCAAGCGAGAATCTGGTCGAGGCGGGTCGCATCGTTTCGGCCTGAACGCAGGGTCGGATAGGTCACGAAGAGAATGCCTTCGCGCATCGCGATCGGGTTGCCGAGCTTCCAGGATGCCAGAGGCTGGATGTCGATCGGCAGGCCGCCAAGCGCAGCCCAGTCGCGCCGGGCATCTTCGATCAGCACCTCGTTCTTCGAAATCCAGATATGGCGGCGTTCCCCGCGCACCCATCGATCAAGAATGACGCTCGCAACCTGACGGCCCTTGCCGGCGCCGGTTCCATCTCCAAGGAAATAGCCCTGCCGGTAGGTCTGGCCTTCTGCCGATGCCTTGAGCGAGCAGCCTTTGTCCTCTGCCTCGAACCGGCCGGGTAGATCGCGCGCATGGGCGCTAGCCGCGTAGATCAGGGTCTCTGCCTGGGCAGCAGACAGCAGCCCCTTGGAAATCAGCCCGTCGGGCAGCTGCGGCACAGCTTCGGGCATCGGCGCGGCGATCGACCCCATGGCGACCGACTCAACGAGCGGCGTCGGATGCTCGGCTGCGCCATGGATCACGATCCTGCTCGGACGATAGGGCAGATAGTGGCCGACCTGAGGGGCAAGCGGCGCAAGGGTTTCGAGCGACTGGTAGGTGAGCGACCCAATGGAAGCGGCTGCAGAAGTGATCCTGGCTGGTGGTGTCGGCAGCGGCCTGCGCGGCGCGGCGACCAGGCGAAACGGCGCACGAGCCGGAAGGCTTGATTGCTCGGAAGCAGCCGCCAAGCCGGCGCGATCCGGCAAGGCATCGACGAGATCGACCAGCTGGCGAAAGTCGGTTGTGCGGATGGCCACAGGCTCATGCGAGTCGTCCACCTTGTCGAGAACCAGCAGCCGCGTGGTGATGCCGGTGCCACGCTTGACGAACGCACGTTCGACGGCGGCATTGAGCCGTAGCGAGACCGGTCCCTTCAACCCCGCCAGAAGCTTCGCGCAGTCGAACCATTCGGGAATGATTGCGACAAGCCGACCGCCGGACGCCAGACGGTTCCATGCCGACCTCAGATGGCGCGAGCCGGTGCGACTGTCGTGCCCTCGCTCCATGCCGTGCGAATAGGGAGGGTTCATCAACACGACGCTTGGGGTGATGGCGGGATCGAGCAGTTCGTCGATCAGCTCAGCGTCATGGCCGGCCAATCGGGCAGCCGGGAACAGGGCATTCAGGCAGTCGCGGCGGAGCGGCGAGATTTCGTTGAGGGCAAGGCGCGAGCCGGCCTTGGCGGCCCAGACCGCGAGCATGCCCGTTCCGGCCGAGGGTTCCAGCACAAGTTCGTCAGTTGCCAGCGCGCAGGCCCGAGCAGCAAGCCAGGCAAGGCGCGGCGGCGTTGCGAACTGCTGCCATTCGATCTGCTCGTCGCTGCGATTCGTCTGGGTCGGAAGCCGGGCATCGAGGGAACCGAAGAACTGTTCCGCCTTGTCGATCGGGGTCGAGAGCGAAATCTGATCTGAAGATTGCAGGTATTGAACCTGTGCCACCTCAAGCGCTGCGTGAGCGTCACGAACTGACCAACGGCCGAGAGCATCGCTGCCCCCGAAGTGCTCCGTCATGATCCGCGTGACGTCGCTACGTGAAAGCGCGCGGCCTGCCGCCAGCTCAGAACCCATGGTCTGGGCCGCCATCATAACAACGGGCGGTGTTGGGTCATCGAATGCAAAGGCGAGGGAAGAGTTGGACATGGGAACCTCCTGACGAGGTCCTGCGGGTGGGCAGGCCTCAATCAGCCGAAGGCCCCCTCCCCTCTACTTGACGGATCGGGTTGTCGGGCGAGCCGCGACTTCAATTCGTCGTTCCAGTCAAAACCAGGTGAGACTGGCGCGCGTGAGTGGATAACGCGATCAGGCGCAGCGTAGGCCTTCAGCGCGCGCTCCTCGGCGTGAGCACCTCCGGCGTCATTGTCGATGAACAGGAAGAGTTCGCGCACGCTCTCCGGGATCGCAACCAGACCGAACCGCTCGTTTCCAAGCGTCGCCCAGCAGGCGATCCCAAAGAGCTGCATGGCTGAGAGGGCGCTCTCGATCCCTTCGGCAAGGCCCAGCCTCCCTTGCACCGGGGGAGCAACTCTGACGGCACCAAAGCCGAGACTGCCAAGCGCACGCTTGGGTCGCTCGAAGCTGGCCAGCTTGCCACTCGCCACATCGAGAAATGTCCTATGTACTGCGATAACGCCAATGTCAGTCGTGACTGCGGCCAGCATCGCAGGGAGAAACTTAACTGCCCCGCGTGGCCCGAGCGGCGTACGTTCAAGGTAGCGGAACTGGTCAGATGCGCGCTGGAGACCGCGCTGTCCGAGATATCGTTCGACCGGGCTGTCGGAGATCGCCGAAGCCGATTGCCACAAGCGTCGCGCATTGGGACTGAAGTCACTCTGATTTTGCCGATCAGCTGTTCCAGGGCCAGAACCATCAAAGAGCTCTCGGCTGCGAACGCCCTGGCGATCCAATGCAGCAATGACGTCCTCATTCGAACATCCGGCGAAGCAATGGAACAGGATGGCCTTTCGCCCCAAGGTCACGCTGAGCGACGGTGTGCGGTCGTCGTGGGCAGGACAGCAGCACATGCCCTTGCCCTGGCGCCATGTTCCCTTGAGGCGTTCGACAATCGTGCGGGCACGGCGTTCGAGTTGATGACTTTTCTCTAGCTGGGGCATCGACCTACTCCGGTTGAGGTGCCCTCCCCGTGCAGCCTCCGCTCTGCACCAGCGCCAAAGCATTTTCCTACATCGGTTGTTCTTTATATGTTCTCTCTCGATTCGGCTATAGAAGGATCGAGAAATGACAATAAAAGCTCTCTTGATCGGTGGCATTGCCATCGCATCAGCCATGCCTGCCAATGCCCAAGAACTGCCAATGCCAGATTTACCAGAGCAACATGCCGGTCCTTCAGGCGGCTTTCGGATAGCCGAAGCATCGAACGGATTTCAGTTGGTCGAGCATGGGTTCTGGCAATCCGCGCAAGCCGCCCCAGCACCAAGTTCGAGCGTTGCAGAAAATGGACGGGTCAACCTGCCGCACAATTACGAGCCCAAGGCCAAAACTGCCCCATCCGGGTTTCGGCGGGCGAGCTACCTGCCCCACGTCTATGCGGCGGAAGCGAAGTATTCATTGCCTACCGGCCTGCTCGACGCGCTCGTCTGGACGGAATCCCGCTATAACCCCCTTGCTGTCAGCCCGGCAGGCGCTGCGGGCCTTGGCCAGCTGATGCCAGCAACGGCAAAGGAACTTGGCGTCTTCAATCGCTTTGACCCCATGGCCAATATCTTCGGCGCGGCGCGGTATCTGAGGCAGATGCTCGACAGGTTCGGCGTGGTTCACCTCGCTGTCGCAGCCTACAATGCCGGTCCAGGTGCAGTCGAACGCGCGGGCGGGATACCGCGGAATGGCGAGACGCCCGGATATGTCCGCGACGTCCTTCGCCATTGGCGCTTTTAGCGGTCTATCCCCAAGTTAACCGAAACAGAGGCAATCGACTGATCGTTGCCGGGCTGGACCATGTCGCAGGCAAGCGACTGCACGGGAGTTTAGCCGCTTTTGGCCTCGGCCGGGTACTTGGCTACAATCTGCATTACCTCCTTACCCCACAACGCCAACGCCTCGCGCTTCTCGTTGGTATACTGGTGTCGGTGATAGACCCCCGCCACACCGGCCATAGCTGATCCTGACTGGTGATTGAGGACCGCCTCAGAAACCACCAGAGGTATGCCGAGACGCTGGAGGCCAGTTGCCACCGTCCGCCGAATGTCATGCATTGTGAAGTGACCGGCTTCGTAGCCGAGCTTCTCGTCCACGCTTGCTCTGATCCGCTTCCATGCTTTCGAGAGGCCGCTAACGCTGTTCGTGCTGGTGACCTTCGATGCCAACAGAATCTGGGATTGCTTGTGAGCGTCGTCAAGGTCGATCCCTGCGGCCACGAAGACCTCTGTGACGACTGCAAGTGCCTGCGCGGACAGCGGCACCACATTCGCTTTGCCATTTTTCGCTCGGTCGCCTGGGACGGTCCAGACCTTCGCCTTGAAATCGAACTCGTCACAAGCTGCATCGAGCACTTCTCCCCGGCGTTGAGCCGTAAGGACAAGCATCTGCACAAGGTGACCGAACGGATAACCATCCTCGACCGCAGATTGCCATAGCGCCGCGAGTTCTCGGTCGCTGAGTACGCGATCACGAGGTTCATTCCGCTTCGGACGCCACGCGTCCCGGCAGGGATTAGCAGGCATATGCTCGAGTCTGGTGAGTGCCCACGTGTAGAAGGTCGAAAGATGGCGATAGACGATCCGCGCCATCGTCAGGGTTTCCTTGCCCCGCTCGAATGCGATCTTCTCAACAAAGCGGCTCACGTCACCTCGGGTAATGGAGTCCGCGAGGCGGTCTCCCAGCTCAGGCTCAATGTACTTTCGGAAGACCCGATCGAACTCCCTTGCGCTGCGCTTTTTGCCCTCGATCTGCTGGGACAGATACGTCTCGTAGAGCTCGGCGACCGTACCGACGCCCTTTGCCCCTTTCCTCTTAGCACCCGGCTTCCTGGCAATGCTCTTGCCCTGCTCGACATCGACAAGCAGATCTCGCGCCTTCTTACGCGCATGAGCGAGGGTAAAACTCGGACCATGGCGTCCGATGGTCACATTCAACCACTTGCCCTGAACCCGCTTGCGCAGAATGTACGTCTTGATACCACTGGCACCCATGCGGAGCCTCAGGCCGGGGACGATACCATCGGCCAGCTCAATCTGGCCAGCCGCCGGCGCCTTGAGCCCTGCGATCTTCGCGTCCGTCAAACCTACTTTGTTCGCCATATGTACCTGCTACCTTAGGTAGCTTTTTGTAGTGGATACTGGTGAACATTTCAAGAACAATGCGGACTGTGAATCGCAGATTTCCGCCATTTTTGGACACATGCGGACGCGCTAGGACCCTCTGATCATGGCTCTTAATCAGCGGGTCCTAGGTTCGAGCCCTAGTGCGTCCACCATATTTCCTCTCCATATCAGTTCAATAGACCAGGGCGATCACTACGCATGCTGGTCCCTTGGATTCTCCAGGTAGCTCTGACAAAGCGGATAAAGCTGCGCTGATTTTCAGCCTTGGTGGAATCGAGCCACGCCGATGACCTGATAATGGGCCTGAAGCGGAGCCGAGCCATTACGTCGCCAGGTCGTTGTTCCCGAACAGGTCCATTCTTTCATGACTTCCAAGGTGCGCCTCTGAAGGTCCGGGTTTGGGACTATTCTCCTTTGCAGATATCAGACGGCTTCTCGGTTCACTTATTGCTCCCCCCACCGGTCAAGGTGTGCCAGCGTAGCCGGGCGTTTCGAAACAGGCTTGTTTGCGCAGTTAGTTCGAACGCTTCTGAAGGCCCTTCCGGATCCAGCACTTCGTTATCAGCAAGCCAGGCTGCGATCTCGCTGACGTTCGGCACTTCATAGGGCCGGAGCGACTTGCCGCCGCCGCAGCGCAAGTTCTCGATCGTTTCGATCAGGGAACCTGTTGCGGAAAGTCTCTTCGTTATGTCTTCGGGGTGCATGCCCAAATGCTCTGCGATCAGTCCGTCGCGCAAGGCTGCGATGACCGTGTTGCATCCGGCATTTGCTGGCTGGTTTGCATCGATCATCACATCGCATTCGGTGTCGAGCCGCATCGAACGGTTGTTCATGTTCGACGAGCCGACGCGGATGGCGCAATCGTCGATGAACAAGATCTTGGCATGCACGTATATCGGCGTGCCGCCCGCCGTGAAGGGATGATAGATCCGAAACCTGTCGTTCTTGTCTTTGGCCTTGATCGCGGAAAACAGGCGGGCACGGGCGGTGTCCATCGCAACCGGCTCCAGCCAGCCCTGCGAAGTCAAGGGATTGATCAAAACGATTTCGGGGCCGTCCGGTTCTTCAAGGCGCTGGAGGATCGCCTCGGCGACGCGGCGGGATGCAAAATACTGGTTTTCCGCATAGATGAACTGCTTCGCGCTTGCGATCTGATCGACGTAGAGTTGTTCTATTTCGAGAACCGCTTTGTGATCTGCCATTTCAGGCGCTGACCGGGCAATTGCGATATCAACATCGGTAAACTGCACTGGCAAGACATCGGGCCAGTAATCGCTTTTCGGCACAACCGGTTTGATCTCTTTCCCGCCTGCACGATGCCAGCGATCTCTGCACAACTCTGCCAAAGCTGCCGCCACCGGGCCTTGCATGGCCGTCGTCCCGTCGTGCCACGGCTCGTCCGGGTTGCCATTGGGCCTGCGCCGGCGAGGATCGTCGTCGAGATGCGCGCGGCTGTCCCAGCGATCACCCGTCATGTCGATCCCGCCGCAAAATGCGAATGAATCGTCTATCACCACCACCTTCTGGTGATGCGAAGATGCAGTCGGGTGGGCACTATCAAGCATGGCATGAATACCCTTGCGCCGCATCCAGCTCAGAACCTTGAGCGCGGTGTTTCCCCGGAACAGCGATTTGACAGCGCCTACGTCCCACCTCAGGAGGTATATCTCGAGATCCGGGTTGCGATCGGCCAACCACCCGATAAAATCACCAAGATTGGCCGGGCCATCGCCAGGTGCCTCACCGCAGAGGGTGATGCGGGCATCGAAATCCCATCCCACCAGCATGATCCGGTGCTTTGCGCGGAGCATCGCATCGCGTGCGACCTTGAAATAGTCCTCTGCGTCGATCACGACGCTCGCTTTGGTGGCTCGTTCGATCCGCCAGCAATTATACCCGGGTTTCAGCACACCCGAAGCCTAGCGAAGGGAATTAGCCAGTGCGAGCGATATTGGAACGATCGGCTCGTTCAGCCGCGGTCACCCTTCGGCATGAGATCGGCGCGTGATCATCAAGGTAGCGAGCTACAACATCCACAAAGCTGTCGGGACCGACAGGCGATACCGGCCTGAACGGATTCTCGAAGTGTTATCGGAGATTGGGGCCGATATCATCGCGCTTCAGGAAGCCGATCAGCGCTTCGGCACCAAACTGTCGGTGCTACCTGCAAAACTTCTCGATCATCAGGCCGAATATGTCCCGGTCGCATATAACATTCGCAGGGGCGGCATCGGCTGGCACGGCAATGCCATTCTCGTCCGCAGATCTGCCGCTGTCCTGGATTGCGAGGCGCTGCACCTGCCAACCCTTGAGCCGCGCGGCGCCGTGTTGGCAGACATAGCCATCGGCGGAACCGCAATGCGCGTGGTCGGCATGCACCTCGATCTCTCCGGCCTCCGCCGTCGCCATCAAGCGCGCAGCATTATGGCACAAGTCGATCGCCGCGCGGTGCTGCCCACAATTCTGATGGGAGACCTCAATGAGTGGCGCGTGAGGGGCGGTTGCATAGTGGATCTGGGCACACACTATAAATTTGCACCGACCGGCCCGAGCTTTCACGCACTGCGTCCGCTTGCTTCGCTGGACCGCATCATGGTCAGCCGAGACGTAAATGTTGCAGCAGCGGGCGTTCACAATACTCCGCTGTCGAGACAAGCCTCAGACCACCTTCCGGTCTGGGCTCAGCTCGAATTTGGCTAGTTCATTCATATGTTTAGAATTATTAGATGACGCACTAGAGCGTTTTTCGATCGGTCTGGATCCTATCCACATGACCTGAATTACTTGGCCGCATCATCGGCCGCAGACAGCTCGAGCACCAGCTCGGCGAGTCACTCCGCGCCAAGCCCTGAAGCGTTCTTGACCTTCAAGATCTGTTCGTAGGCCAAAACGGCGCTTTTGCATGCCGTCAAACGCCAGTCGCCGTTAGAGAGAATGCATCTCCTGCTCGGCACGTGCATGTCGGCTCTTGGTATGGGGAGACTATGATAGAGAATGACACGAGCGTCATGGATTGGTCGATCCCTGAAACTCAACCGTTGTCTGACCATTTCTATGACCCGGATTCAAGTAAGGTCACCGTTCCTGCGCGCGGTATAAGGTCTGCAAGCTTGGAAAGTCCCTGCGCTGCGTTGGCCGCGCGGGCGCACGCAATCGGGCCGCCGTGGGTGATGATGACAGCTGAGCCCTCATTCGGCGCGCGCGCCAGTGCTTCGATGACGCGGCCGAAAAGCTCGCACGTCGTCTCGCCGCTTCTGCCAGGCCGAAAGCCTTGAGGGTCCTCGACCATCCCGTCCATCAAGTTTCCGGTGGTCCGGTATATGCTGTTCCAGCTTTGGCCCTCCCACGCACCGAAATGGCGCTCCCGCCAGAGTGGCATGGCGACCGGCGTGATTCCGAGACGGCGCGCCAGTGGCAGGGCCAGCGCGCGGGTTCGGCGCATGTCGGAATGAATGATCGCATCCGGGCGGAGCGCCGCCAATTCGCCGACCAGCGCACGCACCATCGCCTGCCCCTCGCGCGAGAGGCCCATGTCGCTCTGGCCATAACAGCGCCCGGCCCAGGCCCTTGCCACAGGCGGGTGGCGCACGAGGATCAGTCTGCGGGCCATGCAGCCGTCACGCAAAGCAGCAAGATCAATTGCCCGACATAAACCGAGAAGCCCAGGCAATCGCCAGTGACCCCGCCCAGATGCCGGGTCAGGAAGCGGAAAAACCATCCCATGAATGCGGCTGAAAGGGCGCATGCCAGCAACATCGCCTCGGGCCGTAACCACAGGATCGGCAAGATGAAGGGCATAAGCACACCAGTGGCGATGGCCAGTTCGCGCGCGCCGGTGCCTGAAACGATATCACTCGCCATGCCGCGAATGCCGGGCGGGGATGACAGCAGGGCCTGCGGCACAACTGCATGCCAGCGGCCAAATGCCGCCGAACCGATCAGCGCGGGCACGACAAGTCCGGCGGGAAGAGCACAGAGCAGCGCCGCACGCAGGCCGATCGCCAGAATCAGCCCGACGCTGCCATAGGCACCGACCCGGCTGTCCTTCATGATCTCGTGAATGCGCTGAGCTGTCTGACCGCCCCCGAACCCGTCGCAGAAATCGGCGACAGCGTCTTCGTGGAAGGCCCCGGTCAACCGGGCTTCGACGATCAGTGTGATCAAGACGGCCACGCTGCGCGGCCACAGGGCTTCGCTCAGCGTCAGGACGCCAGCGCTGATTATGCCGACAAGGCCGCCAGCCAGCGGATACCAGCCAGCAGACCGCACCATACCAGCGGCAACATCATCGGCATGCAGCCTCGACAGTCCGGGCACGGGAATGCGCGTCATGAACTGGATCGCCAGCAGGGGCGGCATCCACCAACGCAAACTCATGCCGGCAACTCGCCGATGACTTCGGCCAGCGTGGCCACATCGTTCAGCACAGCGGCGGCGCTATCGAGCAGCGGAAGCGCGGTAAGCGCGCCGGTGCCCTCGCCCAGCCGCATCCCCCAATCGAGCACCGGTTCCAGCCCGAGATGAGCGAGTGCGGCGCCGTGCCCCGGTTCGGCGGAGCGATGCGCCGCGATCATCCGGCAGCGCGTGCCCGGGGCAAGCTGTTCGGCGATCAGCGCGGCGGCGGTCGTCACGTAGCCATCCAGGAGCAGCACCGCGCCCAGCGCCGCGCCTTCGGCATAGAAGCCTGCCATGGCCGCAATCTCGAAACCGGCGACGGCAGCGAGTGCTGCCTTGTCGCGCCGCCCACCAAGCCGCGCGACCGCATCTGCCACGATGCCGCGCTTTACATCCCGCATGGCCGCATCCGCACCCGCGCCGCTGCCGGTGGCGGTATCGGCGGCGATGCCGGCAAGCGCGTGGGTGATGCAGGCCGATGGAGTGGTGTTGCCGATCCCCATTTCTCCGGCGATCAGCAGACGGAAGCCCTCGGCCACGGCGCGGCGTGCCTCGTCCGCGCCCAGCGCCCAGGCGGCATCGAACTGCGTTTCGTCCATTGCCGGGAAAAGGCTGAGATCGGCGGTTCCGCGCGCGACTGCTGCGGCCCGGTAGTGTGCGGGGTGGGGACCGCGCGGCGGCTCGGCCATGCCGGCATCAACCACGCGCAAGTCTGCGCCGTGCGCCCGCGCGAGCGCGGTGCAGCAGGCACGGCCATTGAGGATGGTCGCAACCATGGCGGTGGTGACCGCCGATGGCCATGGGGTTACCCCTTGCGCCACGACCCCATGGTCGCCCGCGAACAACACGATCCGACGCGGGCGGACGACCGGGCCAAGGGATTGCTGCGCAACAGCCAGGTCAACCGCCAGCGCTTCCAGCCGCGCGAGGCTGCCGGGCGGCTTGGCCAGGGCATCGAGCCGGGCCTGCACGATTTCAGGGGTGATCGTCATCGACTTGGCTTTCCTGAAATAAGCGTTTCGGGTTGGCGGCAGAGCTCCGCGCTGAAGTGCGGGCCACTCATCCGGCGTGCCCCGCGATCGCAAGCAGCCGGTCTGCGTCAACATGGCGTTCCAGATCGCATGCCAACTGATCGAGCGCGGCATCGACGGCCACATCCTGGTCCAGACCGGCAGATGGCCCACCGATCCAGCCGGGTCGCTGCTCGGCCAGATTGAACAGCCCGTGGACATAGCAGCCCGCAATCCGGCCATTCGGGCTGACCGCGCCTTCTGCCCGGCCATCAGCCATGCGCAGCAGCGGCGCGGCATCACCCACTGTAACCCCGCAATGGATCTCGTATCCGGTGAAAGCACAGCCATCGGCAATGCGGGTGCCACGCACATCGCGCACTGTCTTGTCGGCGTGCATCACCGTATCGACCGGCAGCAGCCCTAGGCCTGATACGGTCTCGGGCGGGCCTTCCACTCCGCCGGGATCGGCGATGGTCCGCCCCAGCATCTGATAGCCGCCGCAAATGCCCAAAACCCGTCCGCCGCGCCGGACATGGGCGACAATGTCGATGTCCCAGCCTTGCACGCGCAGGAACTTGAGATCGGCGATCGTCGCCTTGGTGCCGGGCAGGATCACCAGCGCCGCGCTGGCCGGGATCGGATGGCCGGGCGGCACCATCGTCAGCTTCACCCCCGGTTCCTGCGCCAGCGGATCGAAATCATCGAAGTTGGCGATGCGCGAAAGCATGGGGACAGCCACTTCCACTGCGCCCACAGCGGCAACTGGCGCATCAAGTGTCACGGCATCCTCGGCGGGCAGCAGGCGCGCCGCCGCCAGCCATGGGATCACGCCAAGGCCCTCCCACCCGGTCAGGCGTGCAATCGCCGCATAACCTTCATCGAACAGGGCAACATCGCCGCGAAACTTGTTGATGAGAAAGCCGCGGATCATGGCGGCATCATCGGGGTCCAGCACGACCTGCGTGCCGACAATGGAGGCGATGACTCCGCCCCGGTCGATATCGCCAACCAGCACCACCGGCACATTGGCCGCGCGGGCGAAGCCCATGTTTGCGATGTCCCCCGCGCGCAGGTTGATTTCGGCCGGGCTGCCGGCGCCTTCGACCAGCACCAGATCGGCAGCGGCGCGCAGGCGCTGGTAGGAAGCCAGCACCGCTTCGAGCAGCTCGCCCTTGCGCGACCAATAATATTCCGCGCCCAGCGTGCCCTGAACCTTGCCGTGCACGATCACTTGCGCGGTGCTGTCGCTTTGCGGCTTCAACAGCACCGGGTTCATATCGACCGAAAGCGGCGCACGGGCCGCCACTGCCTGCAAGGCCTGCGCGCGCCCGATTTCGCCGCCATCGGCGGTGACGGCGGCGTTGTTGGACATGTTCTGAGGCTTGAACGGCAGAACTTTGAGCCCGCGATTGGCGAACAGGCGGCAGAGCCCGGCAACCAGCACCGATTTGCCGACATCCGACCCCGTACCTTGCAGCATCAGCGCAGCCATGCCAGCACCCCTACTCCGAGCCACAACAGAACAAGCGCCCGCCCGAATACCTGCAAGGCCCGGCGCAGATCGGCCGGCGCGGGGCGCGGGCCCTCGCCCAGCGCTTGGCGTCCGATCCATTCCCCGTCATAAAACGCACCGCCGCCCAGCGTTACGCCGAGCGCGCCGGCCATTGCGGCTTCCGGCCAGCCCGCGTTGGGCGACAGGTGATTGCGGCCATCGCGCCAGGCGATGCGCCACCCGCCACCGCCGGCGAGGGCAATCAGCACCGCTGCGATGCGGGCCGGGACCCAATTGAGCGCATCGTCCATCAGGGCGCTCGCCTTGCCGAACAACTCGTAGCGCGCATCGCGGTGGCCGATCATGCTGTCGGCCGTGCTGATGCATTTGAACGCGAACAGACCCGGCAGGCCCAGCGCCAGAGACCAGATGGCGGGCGCGACGATGCCATCGCAAAAGCTCTCCGCCAGCGTCTCGATGGCGGCGGCCGCGATACCGCTTTCATCCAGTGCTGCGGTATCGCGCCCGACGGTGCGCGAAAGGGCCGCCCGCGCGGCCGCAAGCTGGCCGCGATCCAGCGGATCAGCGACGGCCGCAACGTGAGTCCACAAACTGCGCTGGGCAAGGCCGGTGGTGGCGATCAGGATCACGCCCGGCGTTCCCGTCCAACCTGATGCAATGCGTTCGATCACCCATCCGGAACCGGCGCCCACCACCAGCAACACCAGCATCGCCGCGATACCGCCACCCGCTTGCCACCCCGCGCGGTTCCAGTGCCGGTCCATCCCCGCGATCAGGCGGCCCGCCCATGTCACCGGGTGGCCCACACGGCGCAGCAGCCACTCCGGATAGCCTAGCGCGGCTTCAATCAGCAAAGCGGCCAGCAACTGTTCGGGCCGGTCCAGTATCATGATTTCCGCGCCACCGGCACGATCAGCGGCGCGCCCTCGGCATCCTGCCCGATATGGACCCGAACGCCGTAGGCAGCTTCGAGCACGGCGGGGGTCATCACCTTCTGCACCGGCCCGGCGGCGAGCACTTCGCCCGCCTTCATCACGATCACGCGGTCGGCCAACCGCGCAGCCTGGGTCAGATCGTGCAGAACCACTGCCACGCCCGAGCCCCGGTCGGCCGCGCGGCGCAAGCAGGCGGCAGCATCGAGCTGGTGCGCGGGATCGAGGCTGGCAAAGGGTTCGTCAGCCAGAATCCAGCGCGGCTCGCCCGCCAGAACGCGTGCCAGAAGCACCCGCGCCTGCTCCCCGCCGGAAAGGCGCTGTGCCTTGCGGCTTGCCAGATGGACGCAGTCCGCCGCGGCAAGCGCTGCGCCGATCGCGCGCTCGTCATCCGCTTGCAATCCCCAGCGGCCGCGGTGGGGCAGGCGGCCCAGCGCGACCAGCGCCCGGACGTTGATGTTCCAGTGGATGTCCGCCTGTTGGGGCAAGAGGCCGATCAGGCATGCGCGGTGCTGCGGGGAAAGCGAGGCCAGCGGCTGCCCATCGAGCGAGACCTGTCCCGTATCCGGTTTGCGCAGGCCCGCGAGACACGAGAGCAGCGTGGATTTTCCGGCACCATTTGCGCCAAGGATCACCGTGACCGCACCGACATCGAGCGTGCCGGTTACCGAGCGCAGCACGGGCCGCCCGCGCAGGGTGAGCGAGATGGCTGAGCAGGACAGCTCCATCACGCCACCTCCCGCCGCATGCGAAACAGGAGCGCGAAGAAGAACGGTGCGCCAAGGCTCGACATCGCGATGCCCAGCCGCAGTTCGGAAACCGAAGGCAGCAGGCGCACCAGGCTATCGGCAAGCACCACCAGAATGGCTCCGGCGAGCGCGGAAGGGATCAGCAATGCCGAAGGGCGGTCGTCGACCAGCGGGCGGACAATGTGCGGCACCATGAGGCCGACAAAGCCGATGATCCCGGCCAGCGCCACCGACGCGCCCACTGTCAGCCCAACGCCGAGCACAATAAGCCACTGCAATCGCGCCATATCGACGCCAAGCGAGCGCGCAGCCGGCTCGCCAAGGGTCAGCGCATCGAGGGCGGGCGTGGCGCGCAGCAGCGCGGCCATGCCCAGCAAGGCGGGGAGCACGGCAAGGCGCACGTCATCCCAGCTGCGATCGACCAGCGCCCCCATCAGCCAGGTCACGATCTCGGACGAGGCGAACGGCGTCGGTGCAAGGCTTATCAGCAGGCTGATTAGCGATCCCGTCAGGCTGGCAAGGATCACACCCGCCAGCGTGAACAGGATCAGGCTCCCCGCGCGCCCCGCCAGCAGCGCCAGAGCGGCCATACCCGCCGCCGCGCCCGCCAGTGCAAAGACGGGCAGCAACCAGGCCTGCACCGCATAGCCGAAGAACAGCGAAATCACCGCGCCCAGCGCAGCACTGGAGGAAACGCCGAACAAGCCCGGATCAGCCAGCGGATTGCGCAGGTAGCCTTGCATCGCGGCACCGGCCATGCCCAGGCACAGACCCACCAGCGCACCTGCGCAAGCGCGCGGAAGGCGCAGGTCCATCACGATCAGCGATTGCAGATCGCCCGTGAACCAATGGTCGAATGCGATCCAGTGCCGCCCGGCCATTAGCGAGAGCAGCAATGCCGTGCACAGCGAGGTGAGTAGCGCGAGGTTGAGCTTCATGGTGCGTTGCCCAGCTCGCGGCGCACTGCGGCCAGACGGGCGACCGACCGGATGATCACCGGGCCGCCGCAGTGCAGCAGGTCCGAAGGATAATCCGCGATGCGGAAATGCCGTCTCGCCTTCTTCAGCGCCGGGTGCGACAGCATGCGGTTGGCATCGCCGTCTCCTGCGCCCATGTCGGCTCGGCCAGCCAGCAGCACACGCGGCGGGTTCAGGAACATCCCCTCCAGCGGCAGAACATCCCATTTGCGCAAGCCAGCTTGCGGGCTGAGATTGCGAAAACCGGTGCGGGTCAGCAGTTCGTCGGCCAGGGTGCCCTTGCCCGGCACCAGCCCGCTGCCCTGCCAGATCAGCGCGGATGCGGCGGGACCGTCCCAGCGGGCCTGTGCCACCGCGGCGTCGATCCGCCGGTTCAGCGCGAGGCCCGCGTCCGATCGGCCGATCCGCGCGGCGATTTCACTGATCTGCGCCCTGCTTTCGGCGACTGTCTCGGGGACCGTGGTCTGCATCAGCGGAATGCCGAGACGCTGCAGCGCGGCAATGGTCTGCACCGCAACATGCGGCCCGGCGATCACCAGATCGGGACGGGCGGCGATCACATCCTCGGCACCGGAGCCGACGGTAGGATAGCGCATTGCCCAGTCCACAGGTACCGATGTCGCCCTCGGATCCCACGAATAGGCGCTGATGGCCGCAATCTGCTGAGGCCGCGCCACATCCTTGAGCACCGCGTCCACGCAAGGGTTCATCGAGACAATGCGCTTTGGTGCGCCGCCCGATTGAGGCTCTTTTGGTTCGGCAGACGCTGCGCAACTTGCGAGCAGCAGCGCAATCGCTGGCGGGGCGATGAGCCGGATCAATATTCGACCCCCTTCTGCGCCTTGAACCCGGCTTTGAAGGGATGCTTCACCTCCGCGAATTCGGTGACGAGATCCGCGATCTCGATCAGTTCCGGCCGGGCGCCACGGCCGGTGATGCAGATGTGCTTTTCCAGCGGGCGAAGTTTCAGAAACTCGACGATCTCCGCAATCGGCAGGGTATCGTCGCGCAGCACGATGTTGAGTTCGTCGAGAATGACGAAGTCATAGGCGGGATCGAGGATCAGCGCCTTCGAACGCTCCCACGCGGCGCGCGCGGCGGCGATGTCGCGCGCACGGTCTTGCGTGTCCCAGGTGAAGCCGTTGCCCATCACATCGAAGGTCAGAAGATCCGGGTTGGCGGCAAAGAACGCCTTCTCGCCGGTGTCCCAGCTGCCCTTCACATATTGGAGGATACCCACTTTCATCCCCCAGCCGATGCTGCGGATCGCCATGCCGAAGGCGGACGAGGACTTGCCCTTCCCGTTGCCGGTGTGAACAATCAAGAGCCCGCGCTCGATTGTCTTGCGGGCCTGGATCTTGTCTCGCGCCAGTTTCAGTTTCCTCATGCGCGCGTTGTGGCGTGCGTAGTCAGGTTCTTCCGTCACTGTGTTGTCCTCCATGCCTGCAGGGACTGGTCCAGTCGTGCCCAGTCCGCGTCCCTGCCGGGAATGCCTATGCGCAGCTGATCGGGCCGGTCGGCAAAGGCGCGCACCAGTATCCCGTCGCGGCAGAGGTGTTCGAACAGGCCGGCCGCATCAACGGCCCGGCACAGCCTGAAATTGGCGGTCCCGCCCGCATCTTCCAGTCCATGTCCTGCAAGGTGCGTGGTCAGCTTCGCGCTGGCCCCCCTCAGCCGGTGCCGCTGCAACCCTTGCCAGGCAAGGTCGCAATAAGCCGCCGTGCCGATGGCGATGGCAGGCCCCGAAATCGGCCAGTCGCCGAGAAGTTTGCGCAAGTCTCTGATCACCGGCTTGTCAGCTATGACAAAGCCCAGCCGCACACCGGCCAGACCGAAGAACTTGCCGAATGACCGCAGGACGATCGCCCCGCCACGATGCGGCAGAATGCTCGCCTCGGGCATGGCATCGGCAAAGGCCTCATCGACAATGCAATGCCCGCGCAGTCGCCGGAGCTCGCTCGGCTCGGTAATGGCTCCATCAGGATTGTTCGGATTGGCGCAAACCACGAGATCCGAACCGTGCGCCTTTTCGAATGGCAGGACCCGCGCTTCGGGCCATGCCGCACGATAGCCCGAATAGCTTTGGCCGATGATCTCGACCCGCGCCGCCGACACCAGACGCGCCAGCAGGCGGATCGCAATATCACTGCCGGGAACGGCAGCGATCTGGTCGACATCGGGAACCCCGAACACGCGGGCCGCAGCATACTCCAGCTGCGCCAGCGCCGCAGGCGAAGGCAGCGTTTGCCAAACCTGCGGCTCCAGCGCCGGCAGCGGCCATGCCCACGGGCTTATGCCGGTCGAAAGGTCCAGCCAGGGGCGCGGCGCAGCCGGGTAAAGCTTTGCCGCGACTGCTGTCTGTCCGCCGTGCCACATCAATGCAGCACGTTGGTCCGCGGCGTTTCCCGGGCTCACAACGTCAGCCTTACGCCCGCATAGGCAGCGCGGCGCGGTGTGCCATAGCGGAAGCTCGTTTCGTATTGCGCGTTGAACAGGTTCTCGACACGGCCATAGAGTTCGATGCCGTGCGCCACCGGCAAAGCTGCGCGCAGATCGACGAGCACGTAGCCTGCCAGCTTGCGGCTGTTGGAGGCGTTGTCGAAACTGGCCCCGACGTGGGTGATCGTCGCGCCGGTCTTCAGTCCCCACGCCCAGTCATAATCGATCGAGGTGTAGACGCTGTGCCGCGGCCGCCGCGCCAGATCGCGGCCCGTTGCCGCATTGGTCGCTTCGACATAACCATAATTGGCCTGAACCCGCAGCGCATCGACCGGCTTCAGCGTTAGCGCGAATTCAAGCCCTTGTGCCCTCGCCTTGGCCACGTTGTCGTAGGTGCCGTTTGGTCGATTGGCGCAAATGCCCGTCAGCACGGTGCAACCGATGAAGTTGATCAGGCCCAGCGTGTCCCGGTGAAACCACGTGGCGGCGACCTCGATCCGGCCATCCAGCAGCTTCTGCGTGATCCCCGCGTCCCAGCTTCGCGACGTTTCGGGCCTCAGCGCGGCGTTGCCGTATTCGCTGAACAGCTGGAACAGCGAAGGTGTCTTGAACCCCTCGCCATAGCTGGCGCGCAAGGTGGTCGCGCCCGCGTTGGGCGACAGCACCGCATTGGCGGAAAAGCTGGTCTTGCCGCCGAACGTATCATGATGATCATGGCGCATGCCGCCGCTCAGCGTCAGACCGGTCACCGGCCTGGCACTGAGTTGACCGTAGACGCTGGTGATCCGCGCCTCGGCTGTCGAAAACGGACTGCCATAGCTTGATGTGCGGAAGCTGGATCTCTCCGTCTCCGCCCCGAAAGTCGCGTTCACCGCGTCGATCAGGGCCAGATTGCCCTGATAATCGAACCGTTCGTTGCGGCCCTTGGCATTGAAGGTTTCCAAGGCGGTGCCGCCGGTCAGGTCGGTATTCCGCCGGCGCGTGTCGGTCAGCGTATAGGCAAAGCGGTTGCGCCAGCGTCCGTCCAGCAGGGCGGCGTTGAGCCCGGCATAGCCGACCAGTTCCCAGGTCCGCGCAAATTCGGGCGTGTCGCCAAAGGTGAAGCTCGGCGGCGGGAATCCATCGATGCCCGCCTTGCCATCGGAGTACCAACCGCGCAGGTCGACCGTGACGGCGTCCGAGACGACAATGTTGAACTTCGCGTTCGCCCCGAAGTTGCGATAGCCGTCGCGCTCCTTGCCGCCGCGTGCCTCGTTGAAGGCCGAAAAGCCGTCGGTGCGCAGATAGCCGGCGCCGATGCTGGCGGAAACCGGGCCAAACTTGCCGGAAACATTGCCAACCACGCGCGCCGTGTTGCGCCAACCGTACTCGGCAGCGGCATTTACGGCGCGCTGTTCAGTCGGCGCGCGGGTCACGATATTGACCACGCCGCCGATGGCTTGGCTGCCCCACAAGACAGACTGCGATCCGCGAACGACTTCGATCCGTTCGATATTGCCGGTCAGCAGGTTGCCGAAATTGAAGCCGCCGCCGGGCGCCGAGGGATCATTGATCTTGACCCCGTCGATCAGCGCTACAGTCTGGTCGCTTTCCGCCCCGCGAATATTGACCGAGGTGGTGGTGCCAAGTCCGCCATTGCTGCTGACAGTAACACCGGGGACCGAGCGGAGCAGATCGCTGACCGCAACCGATTGGCGGGTGGTGATATCGTCGGGCGTGAGCACGGTGACCGACTGGGCGACTTCGGCGGTCGTCTGCGCGGCGCGGTTGGCCGACACGATGATGGCGTCGGCCTCTTCGGCACGCGCAGTTGCAGGCACGGCGCAGGCCGCGCCGAGGAGAACGGATTTGATCAGACGCACGGGTTTCCCCCTTTTGAACAACTTCAAAAGAGCCGCACGGCAGCGATCACACGCAGGATACGAATCCCTGCGCATGCGACTCTGGCTAAGTCGTCACGCGAGGAATTCCTCGATCATCACCCGGCACACCCCGTCCGCGCGAAAGAACGACCGTTACGGGCAGGTCTCCTGGCTCTCGGGTCACTGTAGCCGCTTCACCTTCCCGGCCTGAACAGGCCAGTGGCATAACGAAGCGGCGACTCGCCGATCACAGTTGCGGGGGCAGCTTCGGATCATGGCGGATCACCATTCCCGAATTCCCTATTCATCCCATCTCTGGGAACCTGTAACGCCCTCAAGTATGTCGAAGGCCGGCGCGAATGGCAAGGGGAAGCAATGACAGGCAAGGTGGTTCTGGTTCTCGGCGGAGCGCGATCAGGAAAAAGCGGCTTTGCGGAGAAGCTGGGTGACGCGCTGGCAGGCCGCCACATCTACATCGCCACCGCGCAGGCGTTAGATGACGAAATGACCAGCCGCATCGCTCGACACCGCGCCGATCGCACGAGCCATTGGCACACAGTCGAATGCCCGCTGGAACTGCAAGCATCCATCCAGGAGCATGACAGTAAGGATGCCGTATTGCTGGTCGATTGCCTGACACTCTGGCTCAGCAATCTGATGCTGGGCGATCATGATGTGGGAGCCGCGCGGGACAGGCTCGCAGGCCTAGTTCCAGCGATTCACGGCGTGTTGCTGCTTGTTTCCAACGAAGTGGGGCAGGGCATCGTCCCTGAAAACGCGCTTGCCCGGCGGTTTCGCGATGAAGCGGGCTGGCTCAATCAGGCGATGGCGCGCGTTGCGGACGAAGTGTGGCTGGTGACTGCGGGCCTTCCCCAACGGCTGAAATAGGAATGTCCGGAATAGACATCTCGGCCGCTCTACAAGGCTAGCCCTATTTCTGGCGCTAGGTTTACGCTCTGACGGCCGCCGTATCAAAGTGATGGAATGGCGGCTTCCGTCGTAAGCCAACGTGCCAGGTGTTCGCACCGAACGACCGCCCTCGGCCTTGGGCTACGAGACCCCGGCGGCCTTCGCAGCCGAACTGCATAAGCAATGGCCTGCTCCGTTACGCTGTCCGGACTCCGCCGCACAGGCCATTGCTTACCTTGCGCTCATGCGCATCAAAACGGTCTGGCTCTAATCGCAGATGGTGGAAAGCTGGAGGGTCACTTCGGCGATACAATCTGGCGCGTTTGGCGTTTTTGCTCGGCAGTATTTCGGCTGAGGTGATACGGCCTTGAGGTGAACGGCATAAGTCGGGAGGTGCGGGCATCCGCAGACAACAAAAAGCCCCGCGTCCTTTTGGACCGGGGCTGTT
>NZ_JBMDKN010000008.1:0-234231 GCF_057809735.1 Novosphingobium sp. FG137
GCCTCTGGCATCGCGTGGCACGTCGAGGGTTCGGCAACTCTGGTTGTCGGCCCTGCGGTTAGCCGGGGGGATTTTGGTGGCAGGACCCCAAGCTAGTCGATTGCTATTTCCTCAACTTCGCACGACCGAGACGCTGTTGACGGCTTGGCGGGCGATTGAGAGCAATGCTCGAACGTCACAGCGGGCTAAGACCAAGGAGGCGGGGCGAAAGTTCGCTGCTGACCTCCCAAGAAACCTTCGCAAACTGCAACAATCGCTCCTTAGGGGGTATAAGTTCAGCCCGGTTTATGGTGCTGCGGTTCCTAAGGGACCGGGGAAGGTCGGCAATAGGCCCATCGCAGTTGCCACCTTGGCTGACAGGGTTGTGCAACGCGCGATATTGGACACGCTGCATGGCGCAACTCAACTGCAGCGCCTGCACGCGGTCCTAAGCACCCCCACATCGGTGGGTGGTTTACCCGGTCGAGGTGTGGACAACGCTCTGGAGATTGTCGAACGTTGCGCGCTTGACGGTTACCGGTATGTTGCTGGGTCCGACATCGCCGACTTCTTCAACCATATCCCTAAGCCGCAAGTTGTGGAGTTCATCCGGGATGAGGTCGGGGAAGAAGACTTCTGCGACTTGTTCCGGGACGCATTACAGGTTGAACTGAGCAACGCCGCTGACCTTAGCGCCGAAGACTATCGGCTTTTTCCCACTGGCGACGATGGCGTGGCCCAAGGCTGTCCGCTGTCCGCGCTCGCCGGGAACATCGTCCTTCGGGACTTCGACCAAGAAATGAACGACCCTGCCCGTGGCCTCGTCTGCATCAGGTACATTGACGACTTCATCCTGCTCGGACGAGAGCGCAGGAGTGTTGACAAAGGAATGCAGGCTGCGCGCCGTCTCCTAAGGAACTTGAAGATGGACGCCTATGACCCCGCACTTAACCCAAGGAAGGCGTTTATCGGGTCCATTGGGGAGGGCTTCACGTTCCTTGGCCATCAGCTTTTGCCGGGGAAGTATCCCCCTAGTCGGGATGCACAAGCGCGGTTGAAGGCTAACATTGATACCCTGATTCGCGATGGGCAGAAGACCATCGTTAAGGCCGCGTCGGGCCGCACACTTAAGCCTTGGGAAAAGCCGTACGCTGCGACTGTCTCTGCGATTCAGAACGCTGTGGCCGGTTGGCGTGGGACCTATCGCCTCAGCGATTGCCCACAAGTTTTTTCGGAACTGAATCACTGGGTGGTGAGGCGGCTGATGGACTTCGAGAGGTATCTCGACACCAAGGCCCCCAGATCTACTCCAGACGTGCGAGTAAGGGCAATCGGGGTTGCAGGGATGCAGGAGCGCGCGCTTTGCCCGTTGCCCACACTGTTACATTCGGCTAGTACATCCGGGTCAGCGGTCGAATCCTGACCCTAGGATTTCTGCGGTTTTCGGGACTGGTGGGGGAGTTCAATCCTCCCCAGCAGCACCATTTCCCCTTACTTGCCGCTGGCGCGGCGATGGCGCTTCAGTGCTTGTCCAGCACCACCCATGATCCTTTCGAGGGATCGACATCCGCGCTCGTCAGCGGGCCCTCGCCGATGATCTGCACGATCACGGTCTCGTCGCTGTTCGAACCATCCCAATGCACGCCGCCCGCCGGGTGGAACATGTAGCTTCCCGGCCCCAGCCGCAGGGCCTTGGCCGGATCGAAATCGGGCCCTGTTCCCGCAAACCAATGCCCCTCCAGCACCGTCACGTGCCGGTCCCGGCTATGGCTATGCGGACGGTCCATCACATGCGGCGGAAACTTCACACGGATAACATACGTCCCCGGCTGCGAGGGATTGCCCGCAATCAGCGCGCTCTCCACACCGGGCGTGCCCGGCAGCGCGATCCAGTGGACGTCCTGCGCCGGCACGATCCGGAAATCCGGGTTGGCAGCCCCCGGCAAAAGCGCGGCGATCGCAAACAGGGCCAGCAAACGGCTCATCGACACCCCCCAACGCATTGAAGCCCCTCAGGCCAGCAGGTCCGCCCATTCCGGATGGCGCTTGAACGCGGCGGCGACATAGCTGCACTCGGGCACGATCTTCCAGCCCTGCGTCCTCGCATCGGCAATCAGCGCCTCGACCAGCTTGCCGGCGATCCCCCGCCCGCCGATCTCGGTCGGCACCAGCGTGTGCTCGGTCGTCACCACAGTGTCGCGTCGCACCCAGGTCAGCCGTCCGATCGCGCTGCTATCGGCGACGCGCGCCTGATATTCACCGTGGGCGCCTTCATCGATGAGCGAAATTGCCGGGTCATCCATCGCTTGTCGTCTCCAAAGGGAAGCTCACTTCCCCCCGCGCACCATGCCGGTTAAGGGGTGCGCCCATGAAGTTCTTCTCCGACAACGCCGCCCCTGTCCACCCCCGCATCTGGGCCGCGATGCAGGCCGCCGATGTCGCGGACACCGCCTATGATGGCGATGCACTCTCGGCCCGGCTCGATGCGGCGTTCTCCGATCTGTTCGGTGTGCCTTGCGCCGCGATCTGGGTGGCGACGGGCACCGCCGGCAACTGCCTTGCGCTTTCGGCCATGGTCCCGCCGCACGGCGGCGTCGTCTGCCACCGCGAGGCGCATATCGAGATGGATGAGGGCGGCGCGCCCGGCTTCTTCCTGCATGGTGCCAAGCTGCTGCTGGCGGAGGGTGAAGGCGCCAAGCTCACGCCTGAGACGATCCGCTCCGTGCTGGGTGCGATCCGCCCCGGCGTCCACCAGGTCCAGCCGCACGCGATCTCGATCACGCAGGCCACCGAATGCGGCCGTGTCTATACCGCGCAGGAAGTCGCCGCGATCGGCGCACTGGCAAAGGAACGCGGGCTGGGCCTCCACATGGACGGCGCGCGTTTCGCCAACGCCATCGCCTACCTCGGTTGCAACCCGGCGGACGTCACCAACAGCGCCGGGGTCGACGCGCTCACCTTCGGCTGCGTGAAGAACGGCGGGATGAGCGCGGAAGCGATTGTCTTCTTCGCGCCCGATCTCGTCGATGTCGTCCGCTATCGCCGCAAGCGCGCCGGGCACCTGCAATCGAAGGGCCGCTACCTTGCCGCGCAGGTCCTCGCCATGATCGAGGGCGATCTCTGGCTCGATAACGCGCGCGCCGCCAATGCCGCCGCGCAGGAAATCGCCGCGGCCTGCGGCGACCGGCTGATTCATCCGGTGGAGGCCAACGAGATCTTCGTGATCCTCGCCCCCGCCGAGCAGGCAGCGCTGCGCGCGCAGGGCTTCGACTTTTACGACTGGAATGCCCCTGCAGGTGCCCCCGGCGCGGCCCGTCTCGTCACCGCGTGGAGCAGCCCGCCGCAGGAAGTGGAGGCGCTCGCCCGCGCCATAGCCGCCCTATGAGCGTCGATCATCAGACAGGCGGCGAGGCCCGCTTCCTCGAACCGCGCATCCTTGCCCCCTTCCTGATCACTGCACTGATCTGGGGTTCGACATGGATCGCCATCAAGTATCAGCTGGGCGATGTACCGCCGAGCTGGTCAGTCACCTGGCGCTTCACCGGCGCGGCAATCGGCATGTTCGTGTTCGCCGCGTTCAAGCGCCTGCCGCTGGTGCCGGACAAGCGCGGGCTGATGGTCGCCGCCGTCATGGGCTGCAGCGTGTTCAGCCTCAACTTCCAGTTCGTCTACCGGTCCGAGCAATATATCACCTCGGGCCTCGTCGCGGTGCTCTTCGCGCTGCTGCTGGTGCCCAACACCGTCCTTTCGCGCGTCTTCCTTGGCCAGCGCATCACGCGTGGCTTCATGATCGGCACAGCCATCGCGCTGGTCGGCATCGGGCTGCTGATGCTGCACGAATATCGCATCGCACTGGCGCAGAACAGCGCAATGGGCGCGCAGGTCCTTGTCGGCGGCTTCATGGTCCTCGTCGCGCTCACGTTCGCGTCGGTCGGCAATGTCGTGCAGGCAAGCCCTGCGGCGCGCGGCCAGCCGGTGCCGACCCTGCTTGCCTGGGCGATGATGATCGGCGCTATCGTGGATGCCACGATCGCATGGATCCTCTCCGGCCCGCCGCGCTTTGATTGGACGTGGTCCTACGCCGGCGGCGCCGCCTATCTCGCGATTGTCGGCACCGTCGTCACCTTCCCGATGTACAACGGCCTGCTGCGCGCGCTCGGCCCCGGCCGCGCCGCCTACAACGGCGTGCTTGTCCCCGTCGTGGCGATGCTGATCTCGACCGCCGTCGAAGGCTACCGCTGGTCGCTGCTCGCCGGAGCAGGCGCGTCGCTCGCGATGATCGGGCTGGTCGTGGCGCTCAGGGCGCGCAACCCTTCGCGGTAAGTCGGGTAAGCCAGCCGCCAGCCCAGCACGCGCTTGGCTTTGCCGTTCGCCACCCGCCGGTTCTCGGCATAGAACGCCAGCGCCATGGGCGAGAGCGCGGCCTCTTCCAGCGTCTGCAGCGGCGGCGGGTTCACCCCCAGCAGCCGCGCCGCTTCCTCGATCACCGCGTTCTGGCTCGAGGGCTCGTCGTCGCCGAGGTTGTAGACCCCCGCCGGCCCCGCCATCCCGGCGATCACGCCTGCGGCAATGTCCTCGACATGCACGCGGCTGAACACCTGCCCCTCCAGCGCGATGCGTTTCGCATGGCCTTCGCGCACGCGGTCGAGCGCACTGCGCCCGGGGCCATAGATACCCGGCAGGCGGAACACCCGCACCTGCGCGCCAAGCCCCTGCCACGCCAGATCCGCCGCCGTACGCGCCGAGCGCCGCCCGGTGCCGACTTCCGCCGTCTCATCCACCCACGCCCCGCCGACATCGCCGTAGACCCCGGTCGAAGAGAGATACCCGATCCACTTGGGCTTCGCCGCCGCCAACGCCTCACCATACGCTTCCAGCACCGGATCGCCGCCCTCGCGCGCAGGCGGGACGGAGGACAGCACATGGCTTGCGTCCGCCAGCGCGCCCAGCACACCCTCGCGGTCATGGAACCCCATGGTCCCCTCGCGCCCGGTGCCGACAACTTCCCAGCCCGCCGCGCGCAGCCGCGCCGCGATCACCTTGGAGGTATAGCCCATGCCGAAGATGAGCAGGTTCACGGCTTCGGGTCCGGCAGTTTGAGTGGGGGCAGCGGGGGCGGCACGACTTCGGTCGCATTCGGAACATGGTCCTTCTTCCACTGCATCGCCATGTGCACCCGCGTCTTGCCCGATGGGTGATCGAAGAACAGCATCTCCTCAAGCGCGCCCGGCGCGATCTTGCGATAGGCCGAAAGCTTCATCGCCGCCGCAGCAAAGCCATCAGGCTCGCGCGCGGCATCCAGTCCGAAAGCATCGGCCTCGCTTTCATCGACCCGGATCAGCGTGTTGGTCACCGGCGTCGCCAGCAGCGAAAGCACGCTCAGCACGGCCGCCAGCACTGGCAGCGAGGCCGGATCACTGAGCCCACGCACATCCCAGCGCTGCCCGCCATGGCGGATCAGCGCCGGCGCGATACGCGATGCCAGCCACAGCAGCAGGCCCATCAGCAGGGTTAGCACCACGATTGTCCGCCACACGTGTCCCAGCACATAGTGGCCCAGTTCATGCCCCATCACCGCCGCGGTTTCCGCCACGCCGGTCTTCTTCAGCAGGTTGTCGTTGAGCGAGATGCGGATCGTCGGCCCGATGCCCGAAACGTTCGCCGAAATCCGGTCCGACTGGCGCGATGCATCGACAAGATAGATGTGCTCCGAAGGCACGTTGTAGGCCTTCGCCATAGCCACCACCCGCGCCCGCACCGGGCCGTCCGGCAGTTCGGACTGGGTGTTGAACAGCGGCACGATGAACACCGGCGTGATGAGCACGAGGAACGTGATCGCCACGCCGATCACCCCGGTGCCGATCAGCCACCAGTGCTTCGGATACTTGCGGATCACCGCATAGATCACCAGCAGCAACACGCTCCCCAGCAGTGCGCCAAGCAGGAGGCCGATCGCCTGATCGCCCAGCCATGCCCCCACAGACTGGTTCATCAGCCCATATTGCCGCTCGCGCAGATAGCCGGTGTAGAAGGTCCACGGCAGGCTCAGCAGCGTATCCACCGCGATGAACACCAGTCCGCAGGCCAGCAGCCCCAGCCACGGGCGCCAGCCGCGCCGGTGCATTGCGGTCCGCACCTTGGGCAGCAGCCGGATGCGCAGCAGGAACCAGTAGATGCCGAGCGAGATCAGCGTGCCCCACAGCCCCAGCCACTCGCCCCCCTCGAAATAGGCGTCGGACCGCGCCTGCGCCGGGCCGCTCAGCGTCGCCAGCCACAGCTGCGTCGCATGGTCGACATCGAACGCGGCGGCAGCGTGGGCCAGGCCGGGCACAGCCGCCAGAAGCCCCAGAAAAACGCATGCAGTCAATCTTGTCAGCGGCATGGTATGCGACCCCGTCCCCTTGCCCATTCCGGCCGCGCCATGGGTGCGGCCCGGTCGCGGCCTCGTCAAGCGCTCTTGCCACGAAGATTTTCCGGCCCGCCGTTTTTGCGCTTCCCCGTGCGCGCAGGCTCCCTACATTGGGGCCATGAACGATCTTTCCAGCACCCCCGCCGTCCCCGCCCCCGTCATTCAACGCACCGACTACCGTCCGCCGGAATGGCTGGTCCCGGAAATCGCGCTGGATTTCGCGCTCTCGCTCACCGCCACGAAGGTGCGCGCTGATCTGGTGGTTGAACGGGGCGGCGCGGCGCACGGCCCCCTGCGGCTCGATGGCGATGGCATTGCCGCCAAGAGCGTGCTGGTTGACGGCGCCGCGCACAACGATTGGCGCATGGACGGCGGCAACCTCGTGATCGACCTCCCCGGCGACCGCCACACGGTCACCATCGAGACCGAGATCGATCCCGCCGCCAACACGCAGCTCTCTGGCCTCTATGCGTCGAACGGCATGCTCTGCACCCAGTGCGAGGCCGAGGGCTTCCGCCGCATCACTTTCTTCCCCGACCGGCCCGATGTGCTCAGCCGCTACACCGTGCGCATGGCGGGCGACAAGGCGGCTTTCCCCGTGCTCCTCTCCAACGGCAACCCCGTCGCCAGCGGCGAAAACGCCGACGGCACGCATTGGGCCGAATGGCACGATCCGTGGCCCAAGCCCTCCTACCTCTTCGCGCTCGTCGCGGGCGATCTCGTTGCCTCGCGCGATACGTTCACCACCCGCTCGGGCCGCAAGGTCGATCTCGCCATCTACGTCCGCGCCGGGGACGAAACGCGCACTGGCCACGCGATGAAGGCGCTCATCGATTCGATGCGCTGGGACGAGGACGTCTATGGCCGCGAGTACGATCTCGACTTGTTCAACATCGTCGCCGTCGCCGATTTCAATGCGGGCGCGATGGAGAACAAGGGCCTCAACGTCTTCAACACGCGCTACATCCTCGCCGATCCCGAAACCGCGACCGACGGCGATTATGACGCCATCGAAGGCGTCGTCGCGCACGAGTATTTCCACAACTGGTCGGGCAACCGCGTCACCTGCCGCGACTGGTTTCAGCTGAGCCTCAAGGAAGGCTTCACCGTGCTGCGCGATCAGCAGTTCAGCGCGGACATGGGTTCGGCCCCGGTCAAGCGGATCGAGGATGTGCGCGTGCTGCGCGCCGCCCAGTTCCCGGAGGATTCAGGCCCGCTCGCACACCCGATCCGCCCCGATGCCTATCAGGAAATCAGCAACTTCTACACCGCGACGGTCTACAACAAGGGTGCCGAAGTCATCCGCATGATGACGGTGATGGCCGGCGCCGAACGCTTCCGCGCCGGCACCGATCTCTACTTCGACCGGCATGACGGCGAAGCGGCGACCTGCGAGGATTTCGTCCGCGCGATCGAGGACGGCGCCGGGCTCGACCTCAAGCAGTTCCGCCGCTGGTACGAGCAGGCTGGCACCCCGCGCGTCACCGCCACGCTCACCCACGCGGGCGATACGGCCACGCTCACCCTCTCCCAGACCGTCCCCGCCACCCCCGGCCAGCCGGACAAGCAGCCGATGGTGATCCCGCTGCGCACCGCACTGTTTGATCGCGCTTCTGGCCGGCACGGCGGCGAGCAGCTGCTCATCCTCACCGAGGCCGAGCAGACCTTCACCTTCTCCGGCTTCGCGCAGCCACCGGTCCTCTCGATCAACCGCGGCTTCTCCGCCCCCGTCGCCATCGACATGCCGATGCCGACCGGCGATCTCGTCTTCCTTGCCGCGCACGATGACGATCCGTTCGCCCGCTACGAGGCGATGCAGCAGCTTATGGTCCGCCACCTCGTCGGGGCTGTCTCGGGCGAATTGACCGATGCGGCCCGCGCCGAAGGCCTTGCCGCGATCCGCGATGTCTACGCCGCGGTTCTGGGCGACAAGGCGCTCGACGATCTCATGCGCGGCGAACTCCTGATCCTGCCCGGCGAAGGCTATATCGCCGAACAGCTCACCCTCGCCGACCCTTCGCGCATCCACGCCGAGCGTGAGGCCTTGAAGCGCTGGCTTGGCAGCGAACTTGCCGCTGAGTGGCACGCCCTCCACGATCGTTGCACCGCCGTGCCCTACAGCCTCGAAGCCGCCGCTCGCGGCGCGCGCAAGCTGAAGACGCAGGCCATCGTCTACCTTGCCGCCAGCGATCCCGCCGAAGCCGCCCGCCGCGCCAAGTCGCAATATGATGCGGCAGACAACATGACCGACCGGCAAGGCGCACTCATGGTCCTCGCCGGGATCGGTGCGGCCGAATGCGACGCTGCCCGCCGCGACGCGCTCGCCGATTTCCACGCGCGCTTTGCCGGCAATGCGCTGGTGATCGACAAGTGGTTTTCGATCCAGGCCGGCGCGCTCCATCCCGATACGCTCGCGCATGTCACCGCGCTGGCAGGTCATCCTGATTTCACGCTGACCAACCCCAACCGTGTCCGCGCGCTCTACATGGCGTTCGCCGCCAATCCTCAGGCGTTCCATGCGGCCAGCGGCGCTGGCTACCGGATGATCGCCGATCTCATCCTCAAGCTCGATCCCATCAACGGCAATGTCGCCGCGCGCTTCGTCCCTCCGCTGGGCCGCTGGCGCCGCATCGAACCGGCACGCGCCGCCTTGATGCGCGCCGAATTGGAACGGATCGCCGCAGCCCCCGGCCTTTCGCGCGATGTGCGCGAACAGGTGAGCAAGAGCCTCGAAGGATGAGCGAAGGTGTGGAGACGTTGACCCACCCGGCGCTCGCCGGGGCGGCGCACGGCTTCCTCGGTCGGCGCGGCGGGGTGAGCATCGGCATCCACGGCGGTCTCAATGTCAGCTACAGCGAGGACGATCCCGCCCACACTGCCGAAAACCGCCGCCGCGCGGGCGATGCGGTGCTGCCGGGCGCGCGGCTCCTCACCTGCTACCAGATCCATTCGCCCGATGTGGTCACGGTCACCGCACCGTGGGACGATGCAGACCGCCCCAAGGCCGACGCACTGGTCACCGCCGAGACTGGCCTGCTGCTCGGCGTGCTCACCGCCGATTGCGCGCCGGTCCTGTTCCACGATCCGCACGCGGGCGTGATCGGCGCTGCCCATGCCGGGTGGAAGGGTGCCATCGGCGGGGTGACCGACCGTACGGTAGAGGCGATGGAAGCCCTCGGCGCAGACCGTGCGCGCATCGCCGCCGTGGTCGGCCCCTGCATCGCCCAGAAAAGCTACGAGGTGGACGCCGCCTTCGAAGCGCGCTTCACCGCCGAAGACGAAGCCAACGCCCGATTCTTCAGGGCCGGCCGCGCAGGGCACAGCTGGTTCGATCTCGAAGGCTACGTCGCCGCGCGCCTGGCGGCCTTCGGCGTCGGCACCGTCGGCATGCAAGGTGAGGACACCTATTCGCAAGGCCAGCGCTTCTACTCGTTCCGCCGCTCCACCCATGCCGGCGAGGCGGGCTACGGCAGGCAGATCTCACTCATCGGATTGCCACAGACCCGCCAAATCCCTGTCACACCACTCTATCCCCGCTCACCATGAGCTTGTCGAAGGGTGCTGGCGCAAGCGCCGCGTGTTATGCTTCGACAAGCTCAGCATGAGCGGTGTCGGGAGTAGAGTTGGGCAGGAAACAGGGACAGTCCCCATTTTCCTTTCGTCATTCCCGCGCAGGCAGCAATCCAGATCGACATGAGCCGCCTTGGGAGCGGGCTATAGCAGCCCCAACCCGCGCAAATCCGCCTCCAGCGCCTCGGCCCCGCGCGTGAAGTGATGCACCCGCCAGCCAAGCGCCGCAGCGCTGGAGATATTCGCCGCGTTGTCATCAATGAACAGCATCCGCTCCGGCGCATGGCCAAAGCGCTGCGCGGCAAGCTGGAAGATCGCCGGATCGGGCTTGGCAAGCCGTTCGACGCCGCTCACCACAACATCGCCCATATGATCGAGCACGGGGAAAGTGGGGCGGAACATCGCCCAGGTATCCGCGCCGAAATTGGTGATCGCAAACTGGGCTACGCCGTTCGCCGCCAGCGTCTCGACCAGCGCAGGCGTGCCTTCGATCGGCCCGGGAATCGTATCCAGCCAGCGCGGCGCATAAGCCTCGATCAGCGCGCGATGCTCGGGGTGTTCGGCCACTTTCTCGGCGATCAGGTCCGCAAGCGGCTCGCCCGCATCATGCCGGAAGTGCCACGGCAGCGTGACGACATGCCCGAGGAACCAGTCGAGCTCGGCCGGATCGTCGATCAGCTTTTCATAAAGGTAGCGGATGGACCACTGCACCAGCACGTGGCCGATATCCCAGACAACGGCGTCGACTTCTGACCGCACCACATATTTCCTTCAGCACAAACAAAAGCGCCCCCGCAATCGCGGAGGCCTTCTGCCGGTTCAAGACCGTTGATCACGTCTGCCCCGCTGATGCGGGGCGCGTGGATCAGCCCTGACGCGCCTTGAAGCGCTTCTGGGTCTTGTTGATGACGTAGGTGCGGCCGCGGCGACGGATCACGCGGTTGTCCCGGTGACGATCCTTGAGCGACTTCAGGCTGTTGCGAATCTTCATGGCGAATCCTTATGCCCGAGCCGACCGGGCCGAAATTGGAACGCGGCGGTTATGCGGGAGAAAAAGGAAAGTCAACCTTCCGCGCGGATCTCGGTCAGTTTCCGTTCCCACGCCAGCGCATGGCTTACAATCACATCGAGATCGGCATAGCGCGGCACCCACGGCAGGGTCGCCTTGATCCGCCGGTTGTCCGAAATCAGCGAATCGGGATCGCCCGCGCGGCGGCCCTCCAGCTTGCGCTCGATCTTGTGGTTGGTCACCCGGTCCACCGCATCGAGCACTTCGAGCACCGAAAAGCCCTGCCCATAGCCGCAGTTCATCGTCAGCGAACGCCGGGGCTCTGCGATCAGCGCCTCCAGCGCCAGCACATGCGCGGCGGCCAGATCGGAGACATGGATATAGTCGCGCACGCCCGTGCCGTCGGGCGTGTCGAAATCGGTGCCGAACACGCCGACATGGCTCCGCTTGCCGAGCGCGGCTTCCACCGCCACCTTGATCAGGTGCGTTGCCCCTGCGGTCGATTGCCCGGTGCGCGCCTCCGGGTCCGCCCCCGCCACATTGAAGTAGCGCAGCGCGCAATAGTTCAGCGGATGCGCCCGTGCGGTGTCTGCCAGCATCGTCTCGGTCATCAGCTTCGACATGCCGTAAGGATTGATCGGCGCCTTCGGGCTGTCCTCCGTGACCGGCGAAACCTCGGGAATGCCGTAGGTCGCCGCGGTCGAGGAGAAGATGAAGTGCGAGACCCCGGCCTCCACCGCTGCTGCGATCAGCGCCCGGCTTTTGGCGGTATTGTTGTGATAGTACTTGAGCGGATTCTCGACCGATTCGGGTACGATGATCGATCCGGCGAAGTGCATCACCGCGCCGATCTTCTGCTCGGCGAAGATCCGCGCGAGCAGGGCGCCATCCTCGATATCGCCTTCATAAAGCGGCACGCCATCGGGGATCGCGAAGCGGAAGCCCGTGGTCAGATTGTCGATCACCGCGACCGGCCAGCCCGCATCCTTCAGCGCCAGCACCGCGTGGCTGCCGATATACCCGGCGCCGCCGGTGACGAGAACGGGGACCTTGCCCATGCGAATCACTCCCTAAGTAAATGCTGAAATGCACTAGCAGGCTCCGTTTGCGTTGGAATCGACAAAGGAACCGTTCATGTGGCTGACAGCCCTCAGGACTTAGTTTTGCCGCTCGTCCGTCCCGAAAGGCCTTGCATGAAGTTCACCACGCCCCTCCTCGCCGCGCTCTTCGTCTGCAGCGCGGCCCCTGCGCTCGCGCAGGGCATGCCCGGCGAAGGGCGCTGGGGCGGTGGCGGTGGCTGGCAGGACCCCGATCCGCGCTACCCTTCCGCCCGCCAGAGCGCGCAGCCTTCGAAGAAGATCGACGTGACGGCCTACCGCAGCGCCGATGCCGAAGCACTGCTCGGCAAGGGCCGCATCGTTGTCAGCCGCATGGCCACCGACGCCGGTGATAACGAGGATGGCAAGCTCCCGGTCTACGAAGCTGCGGTCATCGACGAGCTCGCCCGACGCGGCTATGATACGGCCACGGCCATCGATCCCGGCCAGATCGCCGAAATCGGTGTCAGCCACAGCGTGGCCGTGCCGGAGGAGGCACCGCACAAGAAGGTCAGCGGCGCAATGAGCACCACCGTCAGCAATCGCGGCAGCGGCTTCGGCCTTGCGCTCGCGGTCGATCTTACCAAGCCGGCCAAGGCGATCGTCGCCACGCGGCTCGATCTGCGCATTCGCGACAAGGCCTCTGGCCGCGTCCTGTGGGAGGGCCACGCCGAAGGCGAAGCGCGGGAGGAAGACGGCGGTATCAACAACAGCCAGATGGCCGCCCGCCTCGCCACCGCGCTGCTCAAGAAGTTCCCTGATGGCCAGGTCGTCCAGCCTCTCGCGGCGGTGACGCCGTGAAGGCCCGCATCCTCCTCACTGCGCTAGCGCTACTTGCGACTCCCGCGCTCGCCGCCCCCGTCGAAGTCACGCGCTTCCACACCCCCGAAAGCGTGACCACGCTGGGCCGGGGCGCAGTGTCTGTCATTGCGGCACCCGGCATGGACGCGAGCAGCCTTGAAACCCGCGTCTGGCTCCAGGCCGTGGAAGCCGAACTTGCCGCGCTGCGCTTCGGCACCGCCACTCCGGGCGCCGCCGATGCGGTCGCGGAAGTGCGTGTCGAACGTGAAGTGCAGCGCACCGAACGCCAGCGTGGCCCGGTCTCGGTTGGCGTCGGCGGCTCGACCGGCGGCTGGAACAGCGGCGTCGGGCTCGGCCTCGGCTTCAATCTCGGCGGCGGGCCCAAGGCGCGGGTCTACACCCGATTGGTCGTCACCATCCGCAGCCGCACCACCGGGCTTTCGCTGTGGGAAGGCCGCGCGGAAAATGTCGAGCGCGAGAAGGCCAAGGAGGCTGCCGTCGATCTCGCCGCACCGCGTCTCGCCCATGCTCTTTTCTCGGGCTTTCCCGGAACGTCGGGGGCGACTATCACGGTCAAATGACTTCCCAACAGATCAGCGTCGACGCAGGCTTTGACAGCGGCAACATCGAAGTTCTCGGCATAGACGGCGCCAGCGCCCGGCTCGCCATCCGGCGCGATGCCAGTTCCGAATTCTTCCAGTGGTTCCATTTCCGCGTCAGCGGCTGTGCGGGGCGCGCGCTCGAACTGAAGATCACCGGCCTCGCCTCCGCCGCCTATCCCGATGGCTGGGTCGGCTACAGCGCCTGCGTTTCGGAAGACCGTGACACCTGGTACCGCGCCGATACACGCTATGACGCGGCGCTCGATGGCGGCACCATGACGATCCGCTACACGCCCGAGGCGGCGACCTGCTCCTTCGCCTATTTCGCGCCCTATTCGATGGAGCGGCACCACGATCTCGTCGCCGAAGTCGCCGCCTGCGATGGCGTGACCCACCGCGTGCTCGGCACCAGCCTCGATGGCCAGCCGATCGATTGCCTCTCGCTTGGAGGGACTGGCGGCGAAAGCGACAAGCAGATCTGGCTGATCGCGCGCCAGCACCCCGGCGAATCGATGGCCGAATGGTGGATGGAAGGCGCACTCGAGATGCTGACCGATCCGGCCGATCCGCACGCACGCAAGCTGCGCCAGCTCTGCTGTTTCCACGTTGTGCCCAATTGCAATCCCGATGGATCGCGGCGCGGCCACTTGCGCACCAATGCGGCGGGCGTGAATCTCAACCGCGAATGGCACGAACCTAGCGCCGAGCGCTCACCTGAAGTCGTCGCGATCCGTGGTGCCATGGACGAGACCGGTGTCCACTTCGCGATGGACGTCCACGGTGATGAGGCGATCCCGGCGGTGTTCTTCGCCGGCTTCGAAGGCATCCCCGGCTGGACCGAAGCGCAGGGTGAGGCCTATCGCCGCTACCGCGCGATCCTCGAACGCCGCACGCCCGATTTCCAGACCAGACGCGGCTATCCGGTCGCGCGTCCCGGCAGGGCCAATCTCTCGATGGCCACCAACCAGATCGCCGAGCGCTTCGGCGCCGTCGCGATGACGCTCGAGATGCCGTTCAAGGATAACGACGATCTGCCCGATCCCGCGCAGGGCTGGAGCCCCGAGCGCAGCAAGCTGCTGGCGCGCGAATGCCTCGCCTCGCTTCTGGAATGGCTGGCCTGATCGCGCACGCTTTAACGGTTTGTTAGGCAGTCAGGGCGCATAGGCGTGCTATGGCCCGCGCTATCGCCCTCGTTGCTGCTGCACCTGCCGCCTCTCTGGCGGAAGTGCTGCGCTCGGCCATCGTGCTCGGCTCGGCATTCGCCCTGATCCTCGCCGGCCGCGCCTTCCCGCTGCTCTGACGCGCGGCAAACCCTCACACCTTCTGCATCGCTGACGGACGGACTGCCTTGTGGCCAGCCCGTTGCCGCCTGCTGCGCGCATAAATCGCGAAGGATTCGCAATATCATCCTTGCAAGTGCGAATGACTCGCAATAGAGCAGCTCTTGAGAATGCCTCTCAAGAAGGAATTGCCCGTGAAAGCGCTCGCCGCCCTGCTCCTCACCTCCAGCGCCCTCTTGCCGTTCGCCGTGCAGGCCGAACCGGCGGGGATGGCAGCGGATGCGGGCGATGCGGGTGCCGATGCCGGCGATGGCGCAGACCGCCGCCCCATCGTGGTCACCGGCCATATCGAAAGCTACCGCAGCGATACCGCCGCCAGCGTCAAGGCGCCCACGCCGCTGCTCGATGTGCCGCAGTCCGTCACCGTGCTTAGCCGCGAACAGCTCGACGATCAGGGCGTCACCCAACTCACCGATGCGCTCCGCTACGTCCCCGGCGTCGTCCTTGCGCAGGGCGAAGGCAACCGCGACCAGATCGTGCTGCGCGGCCAGAACACCACCGCCGACTTCTTCCTCAATGGCCTGCGCGACGACACGCAGTATTACCGTTCGCTCTACAACATCGACCATGTCGAGGTGCTGCGCGGCGCCAATGCGCTACTCTTCGGGCGCGGCGGCGGCGGCGGCGTGATCAACCGCGTGCGCAAGGCGCCTTCGCTTTCAGGCCAGAGCCTCGGCGCCAGCGCCGCCGTCGGCACCTTCGGCGATTTCGCGCTCGCCGCCGATCTCAATACCCCGCTTTCGCAGACCATCGGCGCGCGGTTGAACGGCACTTACGAAGAGTTCGACAACCACCGGCAGGACTTCCACGGCCGCTTCATCGGCGTGAACCCCACGCTGGCCTTCGCGCCCTCCGCCGATACCCGGATCGACCTTTCCTACAACTACGACGATGATCGCCGCACTGCCGATCGCGGCGTCCCCTCGCTCGCCGGCAAACCGCTCGAAGGCTACCGCGATACCTTTTTCGGCCGCAAAGACACGAACATCGCGGCGGTGCAGGCCCATATCGTCGAAGCCCGCCTCACCCAGCAGCTGGCCGATAGCCTGACGCTCACCGTAGCCGGCCAATACAGCCACACCGACAAGTACTACGCCAACATCTTCGCTGGCGCCGCAGTCAATCCCGCCGCCAACACGGTTTCGCTCAGCGCCTATAACAGCACCGTCCTGCGCGAGAGCTGGATCGGTCAGGCGAACCTGACCTGGCAGGGCAAGACGGGCCCCATCGGCCACACCGTGATCGCCGGGATCGAAGGCAGCGACCAGGCCACCGACGCCGCCCGCTCCGAAGGCATTTTCCCCGGCAACAAGGCCTCGGCCACCGTCGCACTCGCCGATCGGCTGGATATTCCCGCCATCACTTTCGGCGCACCCAGCCGCTCGACCCACGCCAAGGTCACCACGGTCTCAGCCTATGTGCAGGATCAGATCGAACTGGCGCCCTTCCTCCAGATCGTCGCCGGCGTGCGGTATGACAGCTTCAAAATCCGCGCGGACAATCTGCTGAACAGCACCAGCGCCGGGCGCACCGATAACAAGTGGTCTCCCCGTGCCGGCGTGATCGTGAAGCCCCGCGCCAATGTCTCGCTCTACGGCAGCTACACCAAGAGCTTCCTGCCCCAGTCGGGCGACCAGTTCAGCGCGCTCGATGCGGTGCAGGCCACGCTCGCGCCCGAGGAATTCCGCAATCTCGAAGTGGGCGCCAAGTGGGACGTGACCCCCGCCCTCGCGCTCACCGCCGCTGCCTACCGGCTGGACCGCGAGAACTCACGCTTCAACGATCCCGTCACCGGCCTGCCCCAGCTTTCGGGCAAGACCCGCACGCGCGGGATCGAGCTGTCCGCCACCGGCAAGATCTTGCCCCAGTGGCAGGTCAGCCTCGGCTATGCCCTGCAGGACGGCAAAGTGCGCTCTTCGACGACCGCCGCCCCAGCCGGCCGCGCGCTCGCGCTTCTGCCTGAAAGCCAGATTTCGCTGTGGACCCGCTACGACGTGACCGACAAGCTCGGCCTCGGCCTCGGCGTGACGCACCAGTCCTCGGCCTACACCACCATCAGCAACACGGTGACCCTGCCAGCCTGGACCCGCGTCGATACGGCGGTGTTCTACAACCTCACCAAGTCGGTCTCGGTCCAGCTCAACGTCAACAACCTGCTGAACGAGCAGTATTTCCCGACCGCGCACACCGACAACAACATCTCCACCGCCCAGCCCCGCAGCGCGAGGCTGACGGTGCGGATGGGGTTCTGAGACCTATAGTCCCGGCGTCGTCGCGGTTACCGGCACCGGCAGCGGCACGCCGGGCTCCACGCCCCGTGCGATCCGCCCGGCGCGCTGGATCGTGCGGACAAGGCGAGGATAGACGCCGCAGCGGCAGATATTGGTGATCGCAGCCTTGATATCCGCCTCGGTCGGATCGGTATTGTGCGCCAGCAGCGCAGCTGCCGCCATCACGAGGCCGGGCGTGCAAAAGCCGCACTGGATCGCCTGTTCGGCGACAAAGGCCTGCTGCACCGGATGATTGCGATCGGGCGAGAGGCCTTCGATCGTGGTGACAGTCCGCCCCTCCGCCTCGCCGAGGACAAGCGTACAGCTCGGCATCGCCTGCCCGTCGACGATGACCATGCACGCGCCGCATTCGCCGGTGCCGCAGCCATACTTCGTGCCGGTCAGATTGGCAGCATCACGCAGCGCCCAGAGCAGCGGCGTGTCGCTCTCCAGCTTGATCTCGATCGGCTGGTTGTTGACGGTGAGGATGGCCATGGGAGTGGGCTCGCTACTGCTTGCTCAACCCGCACCGACTACACCGCTCACCCTGAGCTTGTCGAAGGGTGCTGGCACAACAGTCGTGCATGATACTTCGACAAGCTCAGTATGAGCGGATCTCGCGAAATGGCTCTGAGTGCCGCTCAATCCCGCCAGGAGCGGTCGATCTGATCGATCCGCCGGGTCCAGGCGTTGAAATCGCCCACGCCGGGGCCACCGCCGGGAGGGTTCGCCATGTTGAGATCGCGCTGGTGCACGTTGATCACGTCCTGCGAGATCATCACCGGCGGCCGGCCCATCGAAAGCGTCGCCATCTGGATCTCGCAAGCGCGCTGCAGCGCCCACATCTGCACGAACATGCCCTGCAGGTTCTTGGCCATCACCACCGGGCCGTGGTTGCGCAGCATGAGGATGTTCTTGTCGGCAAGGTTCGCCAGCAGTCGCTCGCCTTCCTCGGCGCGAACGGTGATGCCCTCGAAATCATGATAGGCAAGCCGGCCCATGAAGTTGCAGGCGTAGAAGTTGATCGGCATCAGCCCTTCCTCGAGGCTGCACACCGCCATCGATGCCGTGGTGTGGACATGGCAGATGGCATGGGCCCAATCGAGGTGGCGATGGAAATAGCCGTGCTGGGTAAACCCGGCGAGGTTCACCGGATGCGGATTGTCATCGAGCTTGTTGCCGTCGATATCGATCTTCACGAGGTTGCTGGCGCAGACTTCGGAATAGAGCAGCCCGAACGGATTGATGAGGAAGGCGCCCTCTTGATCCGGCACGCGCAGCGAGATGTGGTTGTAGACCGATTCGGACCAGCCCATCAGATCGAAGATGCGATAGCAGGCCGCCAGTTCCTGCCGCGCATGCCATTCGGCATCGCTACAATTGATGTTGGGGCGGATCTGGGTGGCCATTGCGTACTCTCCCGCTATCATTCTCTCTGATGTGCAATCTCTATCGCATGACCAGCAACGCGCAAGCCATTGCGCAGCTATTCCGGGCCGATATCGCGGGGCGCAACCTCCCGGCGCTCGCCGAGATCTACCCTGACAGCGAGGCACCGGTGGTCGTTGCGGAAGGCGCAGGGAGAACACTCGCGGTGATGCGCTGGGGCTGGCCCCCGTTCGGCGAGGTAAAGCGCCCGATCACCAATGTGCGCAATCTCGCCTCCCCGATGTGGCGCAGTGCGCTCGCCGATCCGGCGCGGCGCTGCCTCGTCCCCGTTACCGCCTTCTCCGAATGGTCCGCCGTCCCCGATCCGGTGACCGGCCGCAAGCGCAAGCACTGGTTCGATCTGCGCGCCGACTCAATGGGGGGTGATCCGCTCTTCGCCTTCGCCGGCCTCTGGCGCGCTGCCGAGGAAGGCCCGCGCTTCGCCTTCCTCACCTGCGCCCCCAACGCAACGGTCGGCCGCATCCACCCGAAGGCCATGCCCGTGCTCCTGCGCCCCGGCGAAGCCTTTGATCGCTGGCTCAGCGCAGACGGCACAGACGCAGCGGCCATGCAGGCGCCGCTGGAGGATGCGCTGATGCGCGAAATCGCCGAGGAAGCGCCGATGCCTCCACAGGGCAGCCTGTTCTGAAGGCCTACGCTTCCCCGAACAGCTGCCGTTGCGATTTCTCCAGTTCGTCGAGAGTGCGCCGCCGCGCATGACGTTCGGTGACCACGCCCACGACGACACCCTTCTCGTCGACGACGGCCAGTTCATCCGCGCTCAGCCGGTCGAACAAGGCAATGATCGTGTAGGCATCGTCGCCGGGGTGCAGCGAGACGTCAGCCATCCCCGCCAGCGCCGCGATCGGCGTATCGGGCGCAAGGTCCGGGGCATAGGCGGCGGCGGTCGGAACAATGCCGCGATAGCGCCCTTCGCCGTCCACCAGCAGCGCCTTGCTTGCCGAACCAAGCGGAACCCGCGCGCGGAACACATCGACCGGGCAGTTCTCGGGCACCTGCACCCAGTCGCGCCGCATCATCCGCGCGGCGGTGAGGCTCGCGGCCCAGCCGATATCGCGCGGGCCACGGATCGAGGACCCACGCACGTGCAGCCGCCAGGTGGAAAAGGAATAGCCGAACAGTTCACGGGTCAACGCGCTCGAAAGCAGCGCCGCCGTCAGCACAACCCCCATCAGCGCGAAATCATGCGTCGTCTCCAGCATCAGCAGCGCCAGCGTCATCGGCCCGCCCACGATCGACACGCTGAGCGCGGCCATGCCGACAAGGGCGGCATCGTTGGGGCTCACTGCAAGCCCGACACCAGCGGCATTGACTGCGCCCGCGAAGATCTGCCCCGCCAGCGAGCCGATGAACAGCGAGGCAAAGAACAGGCCGCCCCGGAATCCGAAACTCAAGGAGACAATCGAGGCGGCAATCTTCAGGCCCATGATGATCAGCAGCACCTGCACCGCCGGCTGCAGCACGAGATTGAGATGCAGCGCGCCATGGCCCGCCGAGAGGGTCTGCGGCGAGGCCAAGGCCAGCGGGATCAGCAGGATGCCGCCCAGGACCGGCTTCCAGCGGCCGAGCCATGCCCAGCCCTGCACGTACGATTCGGCCAGCGTCACCAGCCGCATGATCGCGATGCCGAGCAGCGCACAGGCAAGACCCAGCGCGGCGTAGAGCAGATAGTCACTGAGCGTGACCACCTTGTCATCGCTCAGCGCCATGAGCCACGGCTCGCCGCCCAGCGCCTTGGCGGTATAGACCCCCGTCAGCGCCGCCGCGATGACCGGCGCAATCGCCGCCGGCGTATAGCTGCCGATCACGATCTCGAAGGCATAGAACGCGCCCGCCAGCGGTGCGCCGAAGGCCGCACCGATACCCGCACCCGCACCCGCCCCGACCAGCGTGCGCAGATCGTTGCGCCGCAGCTTGAGCCACTGGCCGAGCATCGAGGCAAGCCCGCCCCCCATCTGCGTGAAAGCCGCTTCCAGACCCACCGATGCGCCCGCGCCGTTGGAGAGGATCGTCTGCACCGCGATCACGAGATTGTCCGCCGGTGCAATGCGTCCGCCGTGGAGCGCGTTGGCCTCCACGACATCGACTGGCGTGCGCACACGTTTGCCCAGCGCGAGCGTAAAGAGCACCAGCGCCAGCCCGCCCAGCGGCAGCGCCAGCAGCCGCCAGGCATGATGGATGTGCCCCAGCGCGCTGAGGCGATTGAAGGTCACGCCATACAGCACTTCCTGCAGTCCATGCGCGAGCTTCTGCTGCACACGCGTGAGCAGCCCCGCACCGGCCCCGGCCCCGGCGGCAAGCAGGATGAAGGCGGCCTCGCTCTGGCGAAGGCGCTGGCGGCTGCGGATGATCCGCGGGCGGGCCCAGGCCATCAAACCGTCAAGCACACGCGCGCTCCTCGATTCCAGGGTCGGCCCGACTCGGGGAACGAAATCAACGAGATGGCCATGGCAGGATCAGTCCGCCATGGTACTTTCCCCCGGCGCGCGCAACCGGGTTTCGGCCTGCTGGACATTGCAGATTTCTCGTTTCACACTCGCCGTCGAAGTCGTTTTGGGGAATGGGGCGTTATGGCAAAGCATCTCAAATTCGCGTTCGCGGGATTGGCCGCGCTGGCCGCCGCAACAGGCCAACCCGCGGCGGCATCCGACAAGGCCGACCGGGCCAAAGTCGCCGCAGCGATCCGCGCCGATCACGATGCCGCGGTCGAGCGTCTGCGCGCATGGATCAAGCTGCCGACGATCGCCAACATGGGCCTGAACCACAAGGAAGGCGCCGAATACATGCGCCAGCTCGCGCTCGATGCCGGGTTCCAGATGGCAAAGGTCATTCCCACCGATGGCGTCCCCGGTGTCTTCGCCACGCTCGATGCCGGCGCCAAGACAACGCTGGCGATCTACTTCATGTACGATGTGAAGCATTTCGACCCCAAGGAATGGTCCTCCCCGCCGCTCGAGGGCCGGTTGGTCGATCGCCCCGGCGAAGGCAAAGTCATCGTCGGGCGCGGCGCGGTCAACCAGAAGGGACCGGAAACCGCGTTCCTCACTGCCCTGCGCGCGTTCAAGGCTTCCGGCGTGAAGCTGCCGGTAAACCTCGTGCTGGTGGCCGAGGGCGAGGAGGAGATCGCCTCGCCGCACTTCTCGCAGGTCGTCACCCATCCCGAAGTGCTGCCTGCGCTGTCCAAGGCGGTGGGCGTGATCATTCCTGATGCCGGCCAATCGGTCGACGGGCAGGTGACCCTGCTGCTCGGCGCGAAGGGCGCGGTCGAACTGCAGCTGATCTCCAGCGGCGAAAAGTGGGGCAAGGGGCCCACGAAAGACATTCACTCCAGCCTGATGGCCAATGTCGATAGCCCCGCATGGCACCTGATCAAGGCGCTGAATACGCTCGTCGCCGATGACGGCCACACGCCCGCCATCGACGGCTGGTTCGAGAACGTGAAGCCGCTGACCGAACGCCAGAAGCAGTTGATCGCCGCCGATATCGCCGCCGGCAACGAAGCTGACGAGAAGAAGAGCCTCGGTATCAAGCAGTGGTACGCCGGGGAGGATTATCTCACCGCGTCCTACCGCCTCGCCTCGCAGCCCACGGTCAACATCCAGGGGCTGGTCAGCGGCTACATGGGGCCGGGCGGCAAGACGGTCCTGCCCGGCCGAGCCGAGGCCAAGATCGACCTGCGGCTGGTGCCGGACATGACCAAGGACGAGGCTGTCGCCAAGCTCAAGGCCCACCTCGCCAAGCGCGGCTTCGGCGATATCGAAGTCAACGTGAGCGGCGGCTACGGCCCGACACAGACCGACGAGAACAGCGCGCTGATCAAGGCCGAACAGGCCACGCTGGCAGCGGCGAAGATTCCGCAGACCATGTCGGCGCGGTCTGCCGGTAGCTGGCCGGGCGTGATCTTCACCGGGCCGCCGCTGCACCTGCCGGCGGGATCGTTCGGCGCAGGCCGGGGCGGCGGTGCGCATGCCCCCGACGAGTGGTTCCTGATCGACAGCACCAACCCCAAGGAGCTCGGCTTCGACCAGCAGGCCACCCTGTTCGCCGATTTCCTCTACGAAGTCGCGCGGAGCGGAACCGGAAAACCCTGAACCGCCACCGGCTCAATGATCGACAGGATAGTGCCATCACCGAAGAAGCCGACCAGGCGCTGGGCAGAGCGGAGCGGCGCTTTCTGCGCCGGATATTCAACGGCCGGACTGTGCCCATCAGCGCCGATGGCCGACCCTTCCTGACCTACAAGGAGGCCAGCCGGTATCTCTTGTCGCTGGCGCCCGAGGCGCGGGAGCTGGCCTATGCGCAGATGAAAAGCGGGGCGGCCGAGATTGCGGGAAGCTAGAGCCCAGCGGCAATCTGGTCGGCAGCGGCGGTCGCCTCCGTGCTCAGCTCACGCAAGGCCTTCGCGGTGTCGGCCAGCAGGCCGTCGGTGATCGGCCGCTCGCCATTGATGAACCGCCGGATCGCGCGCTCGTCGATCCTCAGGCGGCGCGCAAAGGCGGTCGTGCCGCCAAACAGCTGGACACAGTACGCGAAGTGATCTTGCCGGTTTTGCATCCCGGCTTCCATACGTGTTCCTTCGGCCAAGGCAATGCGCTCACTGAAAGCGGAGCGTGTTCTCGAACCCTTCGCCCGTCTTGGTCATCCGGGCGAGCTTCCTGAGGTTTGCCCGGACATACCGCTCGAAGCGGCAGTCATCATAGATCCCCGTGACCGGATAGTCCTCCTGGGCGAGCAGGTCCTTGAGGCGGTCGGCGAGTGCGGCCTGATCATCCTTGCTTGCCGCGATCCGCAAGGCCGCGCAGACCCATTCTTCCGCGGCGGCCTTGTCGTAATCGTCCTGCGCGGAATAGCCCTGCTTGTCCGCGACCACCTGATCGAGCCGCGCAGCTTCCATGCGGCTGGCCAGCCACTTGCGGACCTGTGCGCCATCCCATGCCTTTGGCGCGCCGCTCACCCTAGTTGCCGTCCGCATCAACCACGAACACCATCGGTTTGCCGCGAGACTCGGGCTCCCACCCGGCTTCGAGCGCAGCCCGGATCCCACGCGTCACGATCGCGTCGCTGATCTGCAGCCGTCCGCGCTGCAGGCCCTTCATCAAGCGCTTCGGCGTGGGAAACTCGAGCAGGGCCTCGCGCTGCGTGTGTTTGCGCAGCAGGCCGATGGTCATGCCTTTCCAGCCATGATTCTCGCTCCACTGCGGCTCGCTGCGCAGCTCCCATTCGTAGGGATGCCCGTCGACATCGAGGACGCCGGATAGTCTGGGGGTGCTGGTCATGCTGCCATGCCTAGCAGGTCTGGCCGGTCATCACCGCCACATTATCGATCAGGCGTGCCTTGCCGAGATGCGCCGCCACCAACAACCGCGCGGGGTGGCCATCCCACTTGGCCACGTCTTCCAGCGTCACGGCATCGCGCAGATCGGCATAATCGATGCTGCGAAAGCCCGCGGCCAGCACTGCAACCTTCAGCGCAGCAAGCGCGTCCGCCACCGGCTCTCCGGCCAGGATCTTCGCCGCAGCCTCGCGCATCGCGCGGTTCATCGCCGGAGCGGCTGCGCGCTCTTCCGCCGTCAGGTACTTGTTGCGGCTGCTCATCGCGAGCCCGTCCGCCTCGCGCACCGTCTGCACGCCAAGAATGTTGTCCGCATGCGGGTGCGTCAGATCGAGATCGCGCGCCATGCGGCGAATGATCGCGAGCTGCTGCCAGTCCTTCTCTCCGAACAGCGCGACATCCGGCTGCACCTGGTTGAACAGCTTGGTCACAACCGTCGCTACGCCGTCGAAATGCCCAGGCCGCGCCGCGCCGCAGAGCACTGCATCGAGCCCGCCTACCTGCACGGTCGTCGCATAGCCGGCCGGATAGATCACCTCGACCGTCGGCGCCCACAGCACATCCACGCCTTCCGCCTCGAGCAGCGCGGCATCGGCCTCAAGCTGGCGCGGATAGGTCGCAAGATCCTCGTTCGGCCCGAACTGCCGCGGATTTACGAAGATCGAGACGACGACATGCTCGGCAAGCCGCTTCGCTTCGCGCACCAGAGTGAGGTGGCCTTCATGCAGTGCGCCCATCGTGGGCACGAGTGCCAGTTTGGGATGGTCGTTGGCCTCGGCGGAATTGTCCCCCGATTTCAGCGCGGAAAGCGCAGTGCGCAGCGGTTCCAGAGCAGTCAGGATTTGCACGCGCCACGGCTCTCCAGTAATCCCCCGGAAGGGGGCGAACAGTCCCCGAAAAGGGAAAGGCCCTCTAGCCCTGAGCCCTGCCCGGCGGCAAGGGGGGCCGCACCTCACAGAAAGGATGATCGCTTGCTCGCCGCCCCCTACCGAATCGTCTTCGCCAACGAAAAGGGCGGCACCGGCAAGTCGACCACGGCGGTCCATGTCGCGATCGCGCTGGCCTATCAGGGCGCGCGGGTCGCCGCGATCGATCTCGATTCCCGCCAGCGCACGATGCACCGCTACTTCGAAAACCGCGCCGAAACCATGCGCCGACGCGGCATCACACTGCCAAGCGCAACTTTCGAAGTCTATGACGGCACCAACACCGAAGAGCTTGACGCGCTTGCTGCTCGGCTAGGCGAAAGCCACGATTTCCTCGTGTTCGACACCCCCGGCCGCGACGATCCGCTCGCCCGCCATGTCGCGACCCAGGCCGATACTCTCGTCACCCCGCTCAACGACAGCTTCGTCGATTTCGACCTCATCGGGCAGGTCGACGCGGAGACCTTCAAGGTCCGCCGCCTCTCGTTCTATGCCGAACTGATCTGGGAAGCCCGCAAGAAGCGCGCGATGGCGACGATCAAGGAAGCCCGCAAGGAAATGGACTGGGTCGTCGTGCGCAACCGCACCGGCTATACCGAGGCGCGCAACCAGAAGCGCATCGATCAGGCCCTCATCGAGCTTTCCAAGCGCGTCGGCTTCCGCATCGCCAGTGGCCTGTCCGAACGCGTGATCTACCGCGAACTCTTCCCGAGCGGCCTCACCCTGCTCGACAAAGGCCATCTCGGCGAGCTTGGCACCAGCCACCTGGTTGCGCGGCAGGAACTGCGCACGCTGGTCGCCGGCCTTGCGCTCAAGTTGCCCGAACGCGGCCAGCTTGCGATGGAAGTGGTGCAGTGAAGTTCCTGCTCCTCGCGGCACTTGCCTGCCTCGCTGTGAAGATGCTGGCGGGGCGGTGGCCGTGGGAACTGTGGGGCCCCACAGCAAAGGAAGTGGCCGAGAAGCGCGCGCGCAACCTGCTCGGCCTTCGCGCCGATGCCGGCTACGACGAGATCATCGACGCGCACCGCCGCCTGCTGATGAAGGTCCACCCCGATCGCGGCGGCACCACCGATGGGGTGCACGAAGCCAATGCCGCGCGTGACCTGCTGCTCGCCCGCATTTCCGCGCGCGGCCCGGATGCGCGGGATTGAAGGTTCGGCCATCGCGCCGGCCCACGCCGCCATGTTCGGGGTGAGCGAGATATGCTCAGGTCAGGCTGGTTCCGCGCGGGGCCAGCCGGCATGAGCCACCAGTTCCACCCAAGCATCCTGCGCGAATACGACATTCGCGGGACGATCGGCAAAACGCTCGGCGCCGATGACGCCCATGCTCTTGGCCGCAGCTTCGGCACCCGTGTCCTGCGGGATGGTCGGCGCACCGTGGCTGTCGGTTATGATGGCCGCCTCAGTTCGCCGATGCTGGAAGAGGCGCTGGTGGCAGGGCTCTGTGCCAGCGGCGTCAATGTCCGCCGCATCGGTCTCGGCCCGACACCAATGCTCTACTATGCCGCCGCCTCACTGCCAGAGGTGCAGGATGGCATTCAGATAACTGGCAGCCACAATCCCCCCGATCAGAATGGCTTCAAGGTGGTATTTCGCGGGGGTCCGTTCTTCGGTCCAGATATACTCGATCTCGGCCGCCTCGCCGCCCAAGGGGATTGGGCGCAAGGCGACGGGACGGCCGAGTCCGTCAACATCATGGATGCCTATGTCGAGCGGTTGCTCGCCGGGCTGGAGGGTATCGCGCCAGACGCCGGGAAACACCTCTTCCCCGAGAGCCTGGCCATAGCCTGGGATACCGGCAACGGTGCTGCCGGACCGGTTGTCGAGCGTCTCGTCGCTCGCTTGCCCGGTCGTCATGTCCTGCTGCACACGCATGTTGACGGATTGTTTCCTGGCCATCATCCCGATCCTTCCGTTGAGGCCAATCTTGCCGATCTTAGGCAGGCCGTCGCGCGGGGACGGCTCGACTTCGGATTGGCCTTTGATGGCGACGGCGACCGATTGGGGGTTGTTGACAGCCTGGGCCGCGCGCTGGCGGGCGATCAGCTCCTCATGGTGTTTGCCGAAGATGTGCTGAAAAGGCAGGCAGGCGCGACAGTTATCGCCGATATCAAGGCAAGCGGGGCGCTTTTCGACCGGGTCCGTGCGCTCGGCGGCGAGCCGTTGATATGGAAAACCGGCCACAGCCACATCAAGTCCAAAATGAAGGAGACTGGTGCACTGCTGGGCGGCGAAATGACCGGGCATGTGTTCCTTGCGGACGATTACTACGGGTTCGACGATGCGCTCTACGCCGCGGTGCGCCTGATCGCAGCGACCATCCGCCTCGGTCGCACGGTGACCGAGTTGCGCGATGCCATGCCCGCGCTGGTCAACACGCCCGAGCTCCGGTTCCCGGTGGACGAGACGCGCAAGTTCGCGGTGATCGACGAAGTCCGCGCCCGGCTCGCCGCGCAAGGGGCGGAGATGATCTCCATCGACGGCGTGCGCGTGACGACGCCTCGGGGCTGGTGGCTGCTGCGGGCCTCCAACACCGAGGCGATGCTCACCGCGCGTGCCGAGAGCGAGAGCGAGACAGGCCTCGCTGCGGTGCTCGCTGCCCTCGACGCGCAATTGGCCGCTTCAGGGATAAGGCGCTAGTATCCGCCAGGTGACAGGCGACGCCATCCCTCCCGAGATCGAAGCCTGGTTCACCGGGCGCGGCTGGCGCGTGCGGCGGCATCAGGCAGAAATGCTCGGTGCCGACGATGTCGGGCAGCATGCCTTGCTGGTCGCCGATACCGGCGCGGGCAAGACGCTTGCCGGCTTCCTGCCGACCCTCGCCGCGTTCACGCCTTCGCGCCTTGGCGAGGCCTCGCCGCCCGAGGGACTGCACACGCTCTACGTCTCGCCGCTCAAGGCCCTCGCGCACGACGTGCAGCGCAACCTTCTGACGCCGATCACCGAAATGGGGCTGCCGATCACGGTCGAGACGCGCAGCGGCGATACGCCATCCGATCGCAAGGCCCGCCAGCGCGCGCGGCCGCCGCATGTGCTGTTGACCACGCCCGAATCGCTTTCGCTCCTCCTCAGCTATCCTGAAAGCGCGCAGCTGTTCAGCACATTGCAGCGCGTGGTGATCGATGAGGTCCACGCCTTCGCGACCTCCAAACGCGGCGACCTGCTCGCCCTCGCGCTCACCCGGCTACAGGCGCTGGCGCCGGGGCTGCGCCGCGCCGCGCTCTCTGCCACGCTGGCCAATCCGGAAAGCTTCCGCGCGTGGCTCGCGCCATGGGGCGATCTGGATAGTACCACGCTCGTCGAGGGCGAGGCCGGAGCGCCGGCCGAAGTCGATATCCTCCTGCCCGACGATGGCCAGCGCGTGCCATGGGGCGGGCACGCGGCCGCCTGGGCCGTCCCGCAGCTCTACGAGGCGATCCGCCGCAACCGCACCACGCTGGTCTTCACCAACACGCGGTTCCTTGCTGAATACATCTTCCAGCTGCTGTGGGATGCCAACGAGGACAAGCTCCCCATCGGCATCCACCACGGCTCGCTGTCCAAGGAAGCGCGGCGCAAGGTGGAAGGCGCGATGGCGCGCGGCGAGCTGCGCGCGCTCGTCTGCACCGCAAGTCTCGATCTTGGCGTCGACTGGGGCGATATCGACATGGTGGTGCAGATGGGTGCGCCCAAGGGGTCCTCGCGCCTGCTCCAGCGGATCGGCCGCGCCAACCACCGGCTCGATCAACCCAGCCGCGCCATGCTTGTACCCGGCAACCGGTTCGAGTTCCTCGAAGCCATGGCCGCGCGCGATGCGGTCAATGAAGGCCAGCGCGACGGCGAGGATTTCCGCTCCGGCGGGCTCGATGTGCTCGCCCAGCATGTCATGGCGATTGCTTGCGCAGGGCCGTTTGGCGAGGCGGAGCTGCTGGCCGAAGTCCGGTCATCGTTGGCATATGCCTGGGTTGACGAGGCAATCTGGGAGCGCGTGCTGCAGTTCGTTGCCACGGGCGGCTACGCGCTGCGCGCCTACGACAGGTTCCAGCGGATTGTCCGCCTGAAGGACGGCACATGGCGGCTGACCCACCCGCAGCAGGCCGCGCGTCACCGCCTGAATGCGGGCATCATCGTCGATTCCGAAATGCTCGAAGTGCGCTTCCGCAACGGGCGCTCGCTCGGCAAGGTCGAGGAAAGCTTCGGCGCGGGGCTGAAGCCCGGCGATACCTTCCGTTTTGCCGGGCTGGACCTTGAGGTTGAGGGCGTCCGCGACCTTGAACTGATCGTGCGCGGGGCCAAGTCCGCCGGGCAGATCCCTAGCTACAACGGCGCGCGTATGCCGCTGACCACCCATCTTTCCAACCGCGTGCAGGCCATGCTGGCCGACCGCACAGGCTGGGCGCGCTTCCCTGACGATGTGCGCGAATGGCTTGAAGTGCAGGACTGGCGCAGCCGCCTGCCTGCGCCCGGGGAGCTGCTGGTCGAAAGCTTCCCGCATGGCGGGCGGGCCTACACTGTCTACTATACCTTCGAGGGATGGAATGCGAACCAGTCGCTTGGCATGCTGATCACCCGGCGCATGGAAGATGCGGGCCTCTCGCCAATGGGGTTTGTCGCCAACGACTATGCGCTCGGCGTCTGGGGCCTGCGCCCTGTAAAAGATCCGGCGCGGCTCCTCTCGCCCGATATCCTCACCGAAGAGTTCGTCGAATGGGTGCAGAACTCGTACCTTCTGCGCCGCGCCTTCCGCGAGGTTGCGGTGATCTCCGGCCTCGTCGAGCGCCAGCAGCCGGGTGCTCGCAAGAGCGGGCGGCAAGTCACTTTCTCGACCGACCTGATCTACGATGTGCTGCGCAAGCACGAACCCGAACACCTCCTGCTCGAAGCTGCGTGGGCCGATGCCCGCGCACGGATGACGGATGTAGGCCGGTTGGGCACCCTGCTCGACCGCGCAGCGGCCGAACTGGTCCACGTCGAGCTTGACCGCGTGACGCCGCTCGCCGTGCCGCTGATGGTGATGATCGGGCGCGAGTCTGTGCCAGCGGGTCTGGCCGATGAGGAACTGCTGCTCGAGGCCGAAAGTCTTGCCTCGGCGGCGATGCGGCCAGAGTGAAAGACTGGTTTCGCGCAGAGACGCGGAGACGGATAGTGCGCGGCCTCGCGCAGTGATCGCCGGGATTTTGTGCCATGACCCGTTGCTGCTGGCAGATGATCTGGTGATCCAGATATGCCTGCGCCGCTGGCCACCCGCTCGTACTGACTTCCCTCTGCGCCTCAGCGCCTCTGCGCGAAGCCGTTCACATTGCGAACGCTGCGATCTCTGCGCAGACCTGATTGAAATGGCGCTTCACCACGAAAAAGGGGCGGATTGCTCCGCCCCTTGATCATCTGTGGCTGAGAGCCCGCGTCGTTACTTGCTGAACGTCGCGAAGTTCTCGTTGCCCACGAAGCCGAACTTGCTGACCTTCACCTGGGTGATGATCTTGAGCATGCGGTTCGCGATTTCATACGAGGCATATTCCTCGGGCTGGAACTGCAGTTCCGGCTCGGGGTTCATCGCCTTGGTCGCCTGAAGCAGCGAGACAAGGTTGCCCTCGGTGATCGGCGTGCCGTTCCACAGGATCGTATTCTGCGTCGTCAGCACCAGCTTGTTCTTATCCGTCTTGATCGGCGGATTCGTCGTCGGCGGCTGCGCCTGCGGAAGGTCGATGTTGACCGAGTGGGTGGCCACGGGGATGGTGATGATGAACATGATGAGGAGCACGAGCATGACGTCGATCAGCGGCGTCGTGTTCATTTCCATCATCGGCGAGCCATCGTCTTTGCCGCCGCTCATTGCCATGGGAGGTACTCCTGTCTGGTATCGTGTGCCCGGGTGTCTTCGCGCCAGTGCTGACTAGCGTCAGCCGTTCGGATCAACCGGGGTGGAGATGAAGCCGACCTTGGGATAGCCCGCGATCTGCACGTTGTAGATCGTGCCGGCAACGCACTTCCAGGGGACATTAACGTCGCCGCGGATGTGCACTTCGGGGATCTTGTCGGGCTCCATGTTCTGCGCGCCGCCGGCCCGCTTCACGATCGCATCAAGCCGGTCGAACGCCATCTTGTAGAGTTCGTTGTTATCCACCGGGGTGACGTTGTTGATGTAGACGCGGCAAGTGCCGGTCCGCGAGGAGCCTTCGTAGCCGCCCTGGCCGGGGCTGCGTCCGCCAGCGTCGGTCGAAACGACCGTCACGAGCAGGTTCTCGACCTTGTCCTGCGTCTCTTCGGACGGCAGCACCGGAACCTTGAGTTTTTCGACGGTCTGGATCGCGACCGGAACCGCGATGAGGAAGATGATCAGCAGCACGAGCATCACGTCCACGAGCGGCGTGGTGTTGATGTCCGACATTGGGCGTTCATCGCCGCCCGCGCCGCCTGCAGATATTGCCATTGGTTAGTTCCTATCCGATCTTTCCACGGTGAACCGGGTCTTTGCTGGCTTTTTGGAGCCATCGCAGCCCCGGCTGGAACCCGCGTTGTTCCCGAGGAGGGGTGGCAGGCCAGCTCGTTAGAGAATGGCCCACCGATCCCATCTTCGCCTCCGCGTATTCGGGCCTTACTTCTTGGCCGGTGCCGCAGCCGGAGCGGCGGGCTTGGCAGCCGGAGCAGCCGGGACGGCAGGCTTGACCACGCCCTTCGAGGCGAGGTTGGCGAGCACGTCGGTGCTGAAGCCGGTCAGCAGTTCGGCGATGCGCTTGTTGCGGGCCTGCAGGTAGTTGTAGGCGAGCACTGCGGGAACCGCGACGAGCAGACCGAGCGCGGTCATGATCAGTGCTTCACCGACCGGACCCGCGACCTTGTCGATCGAGGCCGAACCGGCGATGCCGATGTTGATGAGCGCGCCGTAGATGCCGACCACGGTACCGAACAGACCGATGAACGGCGAGGTTGCACCGACGGTCGCGAGGAACGGCAGACCGCCAGCGAGCTTCGCGTTGATCGAGGCTTCCGAGCGGGCCAGCGAGCTGTGCATCCAGTCGTGGCTCTCGGATTCGTCCATCTTGCCGGCCGCGTCTTCAGCCGAAAGGCCGTCGTCGACGATCTGGCGCCAGGCCGAGTTCTTCTCGAGCTTCGAAGCGCCTTCACGCAGGCCGGCGGCGCGCCAGAACCCTGCAAGCGACTGGTGCTGCTTGAGCACCTTGGACTGCTCGGCCCACTTGGTGAAGAGGATGAAGAACGAACCGACCGACATGAACACCAGAATGGTGAAGGTCGAGAGCGGGATCCAGGCGGGCTTGCCGCCGGGGAACAGAACTTCCGCGATACCAAACTTGTTCTGGGGCGCGGCAGTAGCGGCAGCTGCGGCGAGCGTGTGGATGAGCATTCGGGTCTTCCTCTTCAAAATTTCGTACAAAGGGTCAAAAAGATAAGCTCGAGCGTCGCGGCCCTCCCCAAAGGAAAGGCCGCGCCAATCAGATCAGTCCTTCGGGATCACCCACCGGATCGAATTTGTGTACGAACCGGATGTGGGATTGCCTTCACCGTCGGTCGCCGGCGCAAAGCGGGCGCGGCGGCGGACGTTGTCGCACGTCGCCTGATCGAGATCGGGGCTGCCGCTCGACTTGGTGATTTCGCAGGACGTGACCTTACCGTCGGTACCAACGGACACGCGGAACCCGGTAACGCCTTCACGCTCTTCACGCAGGGCGCGCGAAGGATAGTCGTTCGACGTAGCCCAGTTGCCGGGGCTGCCCTTCGGAGCCGGGCCTTTCGGCTGGAACTTGGGCGGCGGCGGCGGCGGCGGCGGAGGCGGCGCAGCGGTCGTGAACACCGGAGCCGGAGGCGGCGCCTGAGTCACGGTTTCGATCTGCGGCGCAGGCGCGTTGAAGGTGATCGGGGGCGGCGGCGCCACAATGGGCGGCGGCGGCTGATCCTTCGGCGGCGGCGGCGGGGGCGGCGTCTCCGGCGGCTTTTCTTCCTCGATGTTGACCGCCGAGGTCACCTCTTTGACCTTCTTGTACGCCTCGTAAGCCAGCCCCGTTACCAGAGCGTAGCCCAAGCCGACGTGAAGGATCGCAACGATGATGAGCGCGGTGATCTTGTTACCGCTCATCTGTTGGTCAGCGTATGCCATTCAGCTCCAAAACTCCTGATACTCCGCAAACGACTGACATCCGGTGGATGCCTACGTTTACGGAATCGCGCATGGAATCACCCATCCAGCGCGATTGGCCAATCCAGCGATTTCATTCCACCCTGCCGGCAAACCGGACCGCCGACATCGGGTGCAAGGAACCCGGCGGCGGCTTTTGCGGGCTTTCATTGTTGAAATCCCCGACAACGGCGAGCTTTAACGCCGAAGCCAAAGGCGCGCAAATGCTTTATCGGTTAACCTTCAATTCACGGTTTCGCTGCCTGAAACGCGTCTTGGCACCGCCGCCATCGCCTTTCGGCGCCAGCGATTCTAAGGATCACCGCATGCCCCGCACCAGATGCTCCCGCCGGAAACACGCTTCCCTCCCCATGTGGGCCCGGTTGCTCGCAGCCGCCGCGCTCAGCCTTGGCAGCGCTGCGGCAAGCCACGGACAGGAAACAACTTTGTCTGTTTCCATGGCGCCGGGGCTGGAGGCCGATCCGGACCTGACATACGCCGATCTTGTCGATCTCGCCCTGTCCGCGCAGGTCGTGGCGCGTGCCGAAGTGCGCAAGGCCGTGCGGCTCAAGCCCGAGGAAGCACCTGGCCTGCCCGCCGGTCGCGCCCGGCTCTATGTGGAGGCCCGCACGCAGGCGCTGCTGATCGGCGAAAACCTTGGCGAATCGATCCGGTTTCTCGCCGATGTTCCGCTCGATGCGCGCGGCAAGCCGCCCAGACTTAACAAGGCGCAAGTGCTCGTACTGGCCCGCCCAGTGCCCGACCGACCGGGCGAGCTCCAGCTTGTCGCGCCCGATGCCATGCTGGTGCTCACCCCCGCTCGCGAAGCCACATTGCGCGCGATTCTGACCGAGACCTCGCGGCCCGATGCTCCGCCCGCGATCACCGCAGTGCGCGAGGCGCTGCACGTCGCCGGCAACCTCGCGGGCGAGGGGGAAACCCAGCTTTTCCTTGGTACGGCAACCGGCGCGCCAGTCTCGATCTCGGTGCTCCGGCGTCCCGGCCAGCCGACGACATGGGGTGTGAGCTTCACCGAAATCGTCGATTCGGCGGCGCACGCACCGCTTCCCGCGACGCTTGCGTGGTATCGCCTCGCCTGCGGGCTGCCCGGCCGACTGCCTGAGCGCGCGAATATCTCCGCCACGCTGGCCGACCGGCGAATCGCTGCGGAAGACTATGCCCAGGTGATGGCCGATCTCGGCCCCTGCGCCCGCAAGCGCGGGGCACCCTGATCCACACTCACCACCGGCGGTTGCGAGGGCGGATCAGCTACCCTAAGGCGCACCATAAGATTTTACGGGGATCATCATGAGCGAACCTTTGCGCATCGCGCTGGCCGGTCTTGGCACCGTCGGAGGCGGCGTCATCCGCCTGCTTGAAGCCAACGCAGGCCTCATTGCGCGCCGTGCGGGCCGTCCGATCACGATCAGCGCGATCAGCGCGCGCAACCGCAGCAAGGACCGCGGTGTCGATCTCTCGTCCTACGCTTGGGAAGACGACATGGTGATCCTCGGCGAGCGGCCCGATGTCGACGTCGTCGTCGAGCTCGTCGGCGGCGCCGATGGCCCGGCGCTCGCCCTCGCGCGCACCACGTTCGAGGCGGGCAAGGCGCTGGTGACCGCCAACAAGGCGATGGTCGCGCATCACGGGCTCGAACTCGCTACCAAGGCCGAGGCCGCGAAAGTCGCCTTCAAGTTCGAAGCGGCGGTGGCGGGCGGCATCCCGGTGATCAAGGCGCTCAAGGAAGGCGCGGCGGCCAACTACATCGACCGCATCTACGGCATCCTCAACGGCACCTGCAATTACATCCTCTCGACCATGGAGGACACCGGCCGCGATTTCGCCGATGTTCTGGCTGAAGCGCAGGCCAAGGGCTATGCCGAAAGCGACCCCACGTTCGACATCGACGGCATCGATGCGGCGCACAAGCTGGCGATTCTCTCCAGCATCGCCTTCGGCACGGCGGTGGATTTCAAGCCGGTTGCTGCCACCGGCATTCGCCGCGTGCTCGCCGCCGATATCGCGCAGGCCGATGCGCTGGGCTATTATATCCGCTTGATCGGCATGGCTGAAACCGCCGTCGACGAGGCTGGCCAGCGCAGGCTGTTCCAGCGGGTCCATCCGATGCTGGTCCACCGCGACCACCCGCTCGCCCATGTCGATGGGGCAACCAATGCGGTCGTGGCGGAAGGCAATTTCGTCGGCCGCCTGCTGTTCCAGGGCGCGGGCGCGGGCGATGGCCCGACCGCAAGCGCCGTGGTGGCCGACCTTATCGACATTGCGCGCGGCGATATCGGCGCGCCGTTCTCTATCCCGGCGGCAGAGCTCGAAATGGCCGCGCCGGCCGATAGCGGCCACCGCACCGGCAAGGCCTACCTCCGCTTCACCGTGGCCGACCGCCCCGGCGTGCTGGCCGAGATCACCGCCGCAATGCGCGATGCCGGGGTTTCGATCGAAAGCCTGATCCAGAAGGGCCGCGCGGCCTTAGGCAGCGCGGATCAGGTACTGGTCGCCATGGTCACGCACGAAGGCCCCGAAAGCGCGATTGCCGAGGCGCTGCGCCTGCTCGATGGCTCCCCCAGCCTCGGCGCACCGCCATTGGTGATGCACATCCTCGAGGATTGACCCGCCATGGCCGGAGCCTTGAGTGATCGGGCGACCCCGAATCTGCCCTAAGGCGCCCGAATCTCCCCGCGCGCGATCCTGTCGGCATCCGAATCGGGCGGCGCTTCGGGCAGCTTGGTGATGTCGAAAAAGTACATCGGCGTTGGTGCCGAACCGAAGCCGATGCAGCCCCTGCTGCAATCGCGCAGGCCGCTGACATTGGGCGCACGCGGCAGGCCATCGTTGGTGGAGCGCGCCGAATCGAGCTGATCTCGCAGCGGCAGACGCTCCTTCTCGTTCGCCTCACGGCCGCCGCAGACGACAATCGCGCCGTCCGGGCCAGCCTTTTCGCATTTCTTGGGCTGGCCTGCGGTGAGCAGCCGCTGGGCGATCTGCGCATTGCTGTCAGTATCCCCCGAATCCGTCGGCGCAGCCGCGCTTGCGGCGGGTGCTTGTGCCGCGTCCGCCGCCGGCGCCGATTGCGCACGGGCCATCCCCATTGCAAGGAACGACAGGTTTACGCATAGGAATGCGCGAAACGCGCGTCTGTATAGTATTCCGCGCCTCGACAACCCTGCATCCTCCCGTCTAGGGCAGGGCAGCTTCCGCCAATGAGCCTCAGGAGTCAACGTGACCGACATCCGACCCGCACCAGCCGCCTCGCAGGTACTTGACCGCGTCCTCGTCCTCGAGATGGTCCGCGTTACCGAGGCGGCCGCCATCGGGGCCTCGCGGCTGATCGGCCGCGGCGACGAGAAGGCTGCCGATGCCGCTGCGGTGGAAGCCATGCGCGCCGCCTTCAACGAACTCTACATGGACGGCACCGTGGTGATCGGTGAGGGTGAGCGCGACGAGGCGCCGATGCTCTACATCGGCGAGAAGGTTGGTGCCGCGCCCGGCAAGGGCCCGAAGATCGACATCGCGCTCGATCCGCTCGAGGGCACCACGATCACCGCCAAGGCCGGCCCGAACGCACTTGCCGTGCTGGCCGTCGCCGAAGAGGGCGGTCTGCTCAATGCGCCCGACGTCTACATGGAAAAGCTCGCAGTCGGTCCCGGCTATCCCGACGGCATCATCGATCTCAACCGCACGGCGGGCGAAAACGTGTGCGCCGTCGCCAAGGCCAAGGGCGTTGATCCCAGCGACATCATCGTCTGCGTGCTCGACCGGCCGCGCCATGCCGAACTCATCGCCGAACTGCGTGCGCTGGGTTGCGGCATCAGCCTGATCCCCGATGGTGACGTGGCGGGCGTGATCGCGGTGACCAACGAGGACACCGGCATCGATCTCTACATGGGCACCGGCGGCGCGCCCGAGGGCGTGCTTGCGGCAGCTGCGCTGCGCTGCGTCGGCGGGCAGTTCAAGGGCCGTCTGCTGTTCCGCAACGAGGACGAGAAGTCCCGCGCGCGCAAATGGGGCATCACCGACCTCAACAAGGTCTATGATCTCAAGGAACTCGCCAAGGGCGACTGCATCTTCGCCGCGACCGGCGTGACCGATGGTTCGTTGCTCGCGGGCGTCAAGATCAACAAGAGCGGGGTGATGACGACCGAAAGCGTCGTGATGCGCGCCAGCTCGGGCACGGTCCGCTGGGTCAAGGGCGAGCACCGCAAGCCGCGCTGATTGCCCCGCAGAAGGGCAGCACAACACGAGAGGACCGGACATGAAGGGCATCGCTGAATTCGAGGCCGCGGTAGCGGCTGCAAACCTGCCGGGCGCGGTGGCCCTGATCACCGACAGCAAGGACACCCGCTATGCCCGCGCCTTCGGGCAGGCGGATGCGGTAAACGGCGTGCCGATGCGCGAGGACACGCTGTTCCAGATCGCCTCGATGACCAAGGCGCTCACCAGCGTCGCGGTGCTGCAGTTGGTCGAACGCGGCAAGCTCGATCTCGACGCGCCGGTCGGGCCGATCCTCCCCGAGCTCGCCGAGCCGCAAGTGCTGGACGGCTTCGATGCGGACGGCAAGCCGATCCTGCGCCCGGCCGCGTCACCCGTCACGCTGCGCCACTTGCTGCTCCACACCTCCGGCTGCGGCTATACCTTCATGAACGCCGACCTGCTGCGCCATGCCATGGCCACCGGCAAGATGGCAGCGGGCAAGCGCGCCAGCCTCGACCTGCCGCTGATGTTCGATCCGGGCACGAACTGGCAGTACGGCGTCGGGATCGACTGGGCAGGCCTTGCCGTCGAAGCGGTGACCGGCATGACGCTCGGCGAATGGTTCGAGAAAGAGATCACCGGGCCGCTGGGCATGACGCAGACCCGCTTCCGCGACTCCTGGGATGCCAATGAGGCGCAAGTCCATGTGCGCGAAGCCGAAGGCGGCTTCAAGACGCAGGGCATGGTGCTCGGCGGCGGCGAGTATCACAACGGCGGCGGCGGCCTGTCCTCGACCGCCGGTGATTACGCACGCTTCCTGCGCATGATCCTGCGCGGCGGCGAGCTCGACGGGGTTCGCGTGCTCTCTCCGGATATGGCCCGGATCGCGCGCGAGGATGCACTCCCCGCGCAGCTCTCGGCGGGCGAGATGACCACCGCGATGCCAAGCTTTGCCAGCGCGTTCGACCCGCTTCCCGGCCAGCGCGGCGGCTGGACCCTCGGCGGATTCCTCGTCAACACCGAGACCGGCCCCGCTGGCCGGTCGCCGGGCAGCTTGCACTGGGCCGGCATCTTCAACTGCTACTACTGGATCGATACCGATCGCGATCTCGCCGGCGTCATCCTCGCGCAAGTCGCACCGTTCGCGGATCCAGGCGTGCTCGAAAGCTTTGCCGCGCTTGAACGGATGGCCTGCGAGAACGCTTGAGCGGGGGCCTGATCCGATCAGCTCGCCAGCGCGAGCGGCTGCGGCGCGGGCCGATTCTCGACCGCGGACTTGCGCCGTATCGCATCGGGGGCGGCAAGCGCCGCCGGCCGGCGCGCCACATCGCGCGTGCGGAAGGTGGCGACCAGTTCGTTGAGGCGGACGGCTTCGGCAGCAAGGCTGCGTGTCGCCGCCGTGGATTGCTCGACCATTGCCGCGTTCTGCTGGGTCATCCGGTCCATTTCGCCCATCGCTGCATTGATCTGGCTGAGGTTGGCTGCCTGACGTGTCGCCGATCCGGCGATATTGCCGGTCAGCGAGCCGATCTCGCCGATTCGCCGCACGATCGCCTCAAGCCGGGTCCCACTTTCGCGCACCAGCTCGACGCCCGCGCCGACCTGCTCGCCGCTGGCGGTGATCAGCGCCTTGATGCTCTGCGCCGCATCGGCGCTGCGCTGGGCGAGCGCGCGCACTTCGGTGGCGACGACGGCAAAGCCCTTGCCTGCCTCCCCGGCACGTGCAGCCTCGACCCCCGCATTGAGCGCGAGCAAGTTGGTCTGAAACGCGATCCCGTCGATCACGCTGATGATCTGGCCGATTTCCTGCGCGGATTGCTCGATCGCAGCCATGGCTTCGATCGCGCGGCGCACGACGTCGCCGCCCTCGCCTGCCTCGCGGTCGGCCTGGGTGATGGTCTGGCTAACCGCCTGCGCCCCGTTCGCGGTTTCGTGGACGATGCCGGTCACCGCGTCCATCGCCCGCGCCGTCTCGGCAATGCGCGCGGCCTGGGCTTCATTGCGCTGCGCCAGATCTTGCGAGGCAGCGCCGATCTCGGAAATACTGCCCTTCACGCTTGCCGTGCCGACCCGCACGATCCGCAGCGCTTCCGCCAGTGAGGACACCGCCGCGTTGTAGTTTTCGCGCAGCAGTTCGTAGGCAGGGGGGAACGGCTCATCCAACTGGTGCTCCAGATCCTTGGCCGCGAGCCGGGCCAGCCCGTTTGAAAGTGCGGTGACCACTGCGGCCTGCTCGGTGGAGGCCAGGCGGCGCCCTTCCTCGGCCTCGCGGAAGACGCGCATGGCGCGGGCGACCATGCCGATTTCGTCTGCCCGCTCGATACCTGCGATGGCGACATTCGTATCGCCGTCCGCCATGCGCTGCATCGTCGTCGCCGTCTCGACCAGCGGCAAGACCAGCAGCTTCTGCGCGGCGCGTGCGCTCCACAGGATCAGCCCCAGCATCGCCAGCGCCAGCGCGGCCAGTCCGGACAGTGCGAGGCCGATTCGCCCGGCGTTGGTGCGGGCAGTCTCGGTGCTGTAGGTCCGGCTGAGCGCCACGATGCTGCGCACCTGCTCGCGCTGCACGCGATAGATCGGCGCGATATCCATCGAAAACGCCTCGCCCATCGCAGCGCGATTGCCGCTCTTCACGGCGGGCAGGAACTTGCTGTCCATGATCTGCCAGAACTTCTCGGCCGCCGCGATCGTGTCATTGAGCGGTTGGCGCAGTTGCTCCGGGACCGGCGCAGTCTTCCAGTAAGTCTTGCGCGCTTCGAACTCGGCGTGCTCGTCCTTGAGCTCGCTGAGATAGGGACCCGCCCGGTCGGGATCGTGCACGATCAGCGCGGCATTGAGATAGGGCTCGACCACGAAGGCCGGCGGCGGCAGCACGTCGGCGAGAATCTCGGCCTGGAGTGCGCTGTCCTGGGTCATCGGGCCATCGGCGCGGATGGCGTAGACCACAGCCGAGGCGAGTGCGATGAGCGCGAGCAGCATGCCGATGAGAAGCCGCGCGCCGCGGCGTGCCTTGTCACTTAGCTTGATGCCGCTGAGCTTGACGCCGCTGAGCATGCCAGAGGACTCCGATAGCGGATCGCCGGAGGGGGCGTCCGTCACGCGGTTCCTATTGGCCAAGCCCTTGCAACTACCCCCATTCCGGACTGTTTGAACTACGTAGGCCGCAGACAACAAATCAAAAACCCCGCCGGCCAGGGCCGACGGGGTTTTCAACTTGGTCAGTCAGGTCAGGTCAGCCGATCAGGCCTCGCCATCCTTGATCAGGTAGTCACCGGCATCGGCGTCGAGACCGTGGGTCTCACCCTCGACCGCCGCCAGCGGATCGTTGCCGATCGCCGCTTCGGGGCCCTGGGCCAGCTCGGCGGCATGCTCTTCGGCCGCCGAATGGGGCGCGATGAGCGATTCCTGGAGCTTGCGATACGAAGCGCGCAGCGCGGCATCGCGGCTGGTAGCCGCAACGCGCAGGCGGTTCATGCCCGCGCCCGTGCCCGCCGGGATCAGGCGGCCCACGATCACGTTCTCCTTGAGGCCGATCAGCGAGTCCCGCTTGCCCTCGACCGCCGCCTGCGTGAGCACGCGGGTGGTTTCCTGGAACGAAGCCGCCGAGATGAACGAACGCGTCTGCAGCGAAGCCTTGGTGATGCCCAGCAGCACCGGCTTGCCTTCGGCCGGGCGCATGCCCGGCGCGAGCTTGGCGTTGTATTCGTTCATTTCCTCGAGGTCGATCTGCTCGCCTGCCAGCAGTGTGGTATCGCCGCCATCGGTGATCTCGACCTTCTGCAGCATCTGGCGAACGATCACCTCGATGTGCTTGTCGTTGATCTTCACGCCCTGCAGACGATAGACTTCCTGGATTTCCGCCACGAGGTATTCGGCCAGAGCTTCGACGCCCATGACTTCCAGAATGTCGTGCGGGTTGGGCGAACCGCTGATGAGGTTGTCGCCCTTCTTGACCCAGTCGCCTTCCTGAACGTCGATCACCTTCGACTTGGGGATCAGATACTCGACCGGATCGCCTTCCTCGGGGATGATCGCGATCTTGCGCTTGGCCTTGTAGTCGCGAACGAATTCGATGCGGCCCGAGATCTTCGCGATGATCGCGTTGTCCTTCGGGATGCGCGCTTCGAACAGCTCGGCCACGCGCGGCAGACCGCCGGTGATGTCGCGGGTCTTGGCAGCTTCGCGGCTGGCACGCGCCAGCACGTCACCCGCCTGAACCGTCTGGCCATCCTCGACCGAAAGCGTGGTGCCCGGCGCCATCAGATAGCGCGCGGTTTCACCCGAATTCTCGTCAAGCAGGGTCAGGCGCGGACGGAGGTCTTCCTTCTTGGCCCGCCCGCCAGCGCGGTTTTCGGTCACGACGCGCTGGGCAATGCCGGTCGCTTCGTCGACCAGTTCGGTCAGCGTACGGCCGTCGATCAGGTCCTGATAGCGCACCACACCCGGCTTGTCGGTGATCACCGGCAGGGTGAACGGATCCCATTCAGCCAGGCGTTCGCCCAACTTCACCGTGGCCCCGTTCTCGTGGATCAGGTGCGTACCATAAGGCACGCGGTGCATGGCGCGCTCGCGGCCCTCGTTGTCGAGCACCACAATCTCGCCGTTGCGGGCAAGGCTGAGGCGGCGACCACGCGAGTCGGTGATGGTCGGGATATCGCGGTAGACCACGGTACCGTCGCACAGCGATTCGAGGTTCGACTGCTCGTTCACCTGCGCCGCACCACCAATGTGGAACGTACGCATGGTGAGCTGCGTGCCCGGCTCGCCGATCGACTGCGCCGCAATGACGCCAACCGCTTCACCGATGTTCACCGGCGTACCGCGCGCAAGGTCGCGGCCGTAGCAGGTGCCGCAAACACCGACCTGCGCCGCGCAGATCAGCGGCGAACGGATGCGCGCGGACTGCGAGCCCGCAGCCTCGATCTTCGCGATCGCGGCCTCATCCAGCAGCGTGCCCTTGGGCATCAGCACTTCGCCGGTCTTCGCCTCGATCATGTCCTCGGCCAGCGTGCGGCCCAGGATACGTTCGCCAAGCGATGCGATCGTCGCACCACCCTGAACGATCGCGCGCATTTCGAGCGCCCGCTCGGTGCCGCAATCGTCGATGGTGACGACGCAGTCCTGCGAAACGTCGACCAGACGGCGCGTGAGATAACCCGAGTTGGCGGTCTTCAGCGCGGTGTCCGCGAGGCCCTTGCGAGCACCGTGGGTCGAGTTGAAGTACTCAAGGACGGTCAGGCCTTCCTTGAAGTTCGAGATGATCGGCGTCTCGATGATCTCGCCCGAAGGCTTGGCCATCAGGCCGCGCATACCGGCGAGCTGCTTCATCTGCGTCGGCGAACCACGCGCGCCGGAGTGGCTCATCATGTAGATCGAGTTGACCTGCGCCTCACGGCCTTGGTCGTCCAGCGGAGTGGCCTTGATCTCTTCCATCATGGCCGCGGCCACCTGATCGCCGCAACGGCTCCAGGCGTCGATCACCTTGTTGTACTTTTCCTGCTGGGTGATCAGGCCGTCCTGGTACTGCTGCTCGTAGTCGGCGACCAGTTCCTTGGTCTCACCCACCAGCGCGTCCTTGCTGTCGGGGATGATCATGTCGTCCTTGCCGAACGAGATGCCCGCCTTGAACGCGTTGCGGAAGCCCAGCGCCATGATCGCGTCGGCAAACAGCACCGTGTCCTTCTGGCCGGTGTGACGATAGACCTGATCGATGACGTCGGCGATTTCCTTCTTGGTGAGCAGGCGGTTGACCAGCTCGAAGGGAACCGTGCTGCTCTTGGGCAGGCATTCGCCGATGAGCATGCGGCCCGGCGTCGTGTTGTAACGCTTGAGGTACTGCTTGCCGTTCTCGTCGGTCTGCGGCACGCGCGCCACGATCTTGGTGTGCATGGTGACGGCACCGGCGAACAGCGCCTGATGCACTTCGGCCATGTCGGCCATCATCATGCCTTCGCCCGGCTCGCCCTGACGGTCCATCGACAGATAATAGAGGCCCAGCACCATGTCCTGCGAAGGCACGATGATCGGCTTGCCGTTGGCGGGCGAGAGGATGTTGTTGGTCGACATCATCAGTACGCGCGCTTCAAGCTGGGCTTCCAGCGAAAGCGGGACGTGGACGGCCATCTGGTCACCATCGAAGTCGGCGTTGAATGCCGAGCAGACGAGCGGGTGCAGCTGGATCGCCTTGCCTTCGATCAGCACGGGCTCGAACGCCTGAATGCCGAGACGGTGGAGCGTCGGCGCGCGGTTCAGCATCACCGGGTGCTCGCGGATCACTTCATCCAGGATGTCCCAGACTTCCTTGCGCTCCTTCTCGACCCACTTCTTGGCCTGCTTCAGGGTCATCGAGAGACCCTTGGCATCGAGGCGGGCGTAGATGAACGGCTTGAACAGTTCGAGCGCCATCTTCTTGGGCAGGCCGCACTGGTGCAGCTTGAGCTCGGGACCGGTCACGATCACCGAACGGCCCGAATAGTCGACGCGCTTGCCGAGCAGGTTCTGGCGGAAGCGACCCTGCTTGCCCTTGAGCATGTCGGACAGCGACTTCAGCGGACGCTTGTTGGCGCCAGTGATGATGCGGCCGCGGCGACCGTTGTCGAACAGTGCGTCAACGGCTTCCTGCAGCATGCGCTTTTCGTTGCGCACGATGATGTCCGGCGCGCGCAGCTCGATCAGGCGCTTGAGGCGGTTGTTGCGGTTGATGACACGGCGATAGAGATCGTTGAGATCCGAGGTCGCGAAGCGGCCACCATCGAGCGGCACCAGCGGGCGCAGTTCGGGCGGAATGACCGGGATCACGTCGAGGATCATCCACTCCGGACGGTTGCCCGAATCGATGAACGATTCGACGACCTTGAGCCGCTTGATGATCTTCTTGGGCTTCAGCTCGCTCTTGGTGGTGGCGAGCTCCTCCAGCAGGTCCTTGCGTTCCTGCTCGAGGTCGAGGTCCATGAGCATCTGCTTGACCGCCTCGGCGCCAATGCCGGCCGAGAACGCGTCTTCGCCATACTCGTCCTGCGCGTCGAGCAGTTCGTCTTCGGTGAGCAGCTGGTAACGCTCGAGCGCGGTGATGCCCGGCTCGATCACGACATAGCTCTCGAAGTAGAGGATGCGCTCAAGCTGCTTGAGCTGCATGTCGAGCAGCAGGCCGATGCGCGAAGGCAGCGACTTCAGGAACCAGATGTGCGCAACCGGCGCGGCCAGCTCGATATGGCCCATGCGCTCGCGGCGCACCTTGGTGACGGTGACTTCGACGCCGCACTTTTCGCAGACGACGCCCTTGTACTTCATGCGCTTGTACTTGCCGCACAGGCACTCGTAGTCCTTCACGGGGCCGAAGATGCGCGCGCAGAACAGGCCGTCACGCTCGGGCTTGAACGTGCGGTAGTTGATCGTTTCCGGCTTCTTGATCTCGCCGAAGGACCAGCTGCGGATGCGCTCGGGGCTCGCCAGACCGATCTGGATCTGGTCGAAAGTCTCGGGCTTGGCGATCTGGTTGGTGAACTTGGTAAGGTCGTTCATTCTTCATTCCTCACTTGGAGGGAAACTCTAAGCGCGATCAGTCGGTTGGCCGGCGGGCATGTGCCACACCGGCCCTGACTGCTTACTCCGCCGCGATCGCCACGCCGTCTTCGTCGACATCCACCGACGAAAGTTCGACGTTGAGACCCAGGCTGCGCATTTCCTTGACGAGCACGTTGAAGCTCTCGGGAATGCCGGCTTCGAAGGTGTCGTCACCCTTGACGATCGCTTCGTAGACCTTGGTGCGGCCGACCACGTCGTCGGACTTCACCGTGAGCATTTCCTGCAGCGTGTAGGCCGCGCCATAGGCCTGCAGCGCCCAGACCTCCATTTCGCCGAAGCGCTGGCCGCCGAACTGGGCCTTGCCGCCCAGCGGCTGCTGGGTGACGAGGCTGTAGGGCCCGATCGAACGCGCGTGGATCTTGTCGTCGACAAGGTGGTGGAGCTTGAGCACGTACTTCATGCCCACCGTGACCTTGCGGTCGAAAGCCTCGCCGGTGCGACCGTCATAGAGCGTCACCTGGCCCGATTCATCGAGCCCGGCGAGACGCAGCATGTCGGTCACGTCCTTCTCCACCGCACCGTCGAATACCGGCGAACCCATCGGCACGCCCTGGCGAACCGACTGGGCAAGATCGACGATCTGCTCGTCGCTGCGTGCGGCAATCTCGGCGCTGTAGTTGTCGCCGTAGATCTCCGTCAGCAGTTCGCGCACCGCTTCGGGCGGCGCACCGGCTTCGGGGTTCGGATTGGCCTCGCGCCATGCATCGAGCGCTGCGCCGATCCGCTTGCCGAGGCCGCGTGCGGCCCAGCCGAGGTGCGTTTCGAAGATCTGCCCGACGTTCATGCGCGAAGGCACGCCCAGCGGGTTGAGCACGAAGTCGACGGGCGTACCGTCCTCGAGGAACGGCATGTCTTCCTGCGGCAGGATGCGGCTGATGATACCCTTGTTGCCGTGACGGCCGGCCATCTTGTCGCCCGGCTGCAGCTTGCGCTTCACCGCGACGAAGACCTTGACCATCTTGAGCACGCCGGGTGCCAGTTCGTCACCGCGCTCGAGCTTCTCCTTGCGGTCCTCGAACTTCTCCTGGATCGCGCGGACGGCGGTGTCGTACTGCGCCTTGACCGCTTCCAGCTGCTGCTGGCGCGCATCGTCGGCGAGGGCGAACTTCCACCACTCGTGGCGTTCGACATCGGCGAGCACCTGCTCGGTGATCTCTTCGCCCTTCTTGACGCCCTTGGGCGCCGCGGCGGAAACCTGACCAAGCAGCATTTCGCGCAGACGGTTGAAGGTTGCACGGTTGAGGATCGCGCGCTCGTCCTCGCGGTCCTTGGCGAGGCGTTCGATTTCCTCGTTCTGGATCGCGCGGGTACGGTCGTCGATCTCGATGCCGTGGCGGTTGAACACGCGTACATCGACAATCGTGCCCGAAACGCCCGGCGGCAGACGCAGCGAGGTGTCGCGCACGTCGCTCGCCTTCTCGCCGAAGATTGCGCGGAGCAGCTTCTCTTCCGGCGTCATCGGCGATTCGCCCTTCGGCGTGATCTTGCCGACAAGAATGTCGCCCGGGTGCACTTCGGCGCCGATGTAGACGATGCCCGCCTCGTCGAGGTTGCGCAGCGCTTCTTCACCAACGTTCGGAATGTCGCGGGTGATGTCTTCCGGCCCGAGCTTGGTATCGCGGGCCATGACCTCGAACTCCTCGATGTGGATCGAGGTGAAGACGTCTTCCTTCACGATGCGTTCGCTGATCAGGATCGAGTCTTCGTAGTTATAGCCATTCCACGGCATGAACGCGACGAGCACGTTCCGGCCAAGCGCCAGCTCGCCGAATTCGGTCGAGGGACCGTCGGCGATGATCATGCCCTTCTCGATCAGATCACCCACCTTCACCAGCGGACGCTGATTGATGCAGGTCGACTGGTTCGAGCGCTCGAACTTCTGCAGGCGGTAGATGTCGACGCCCGACTGACCGGGTTCGATATCGCCCGAAGCGCGGATCACGATACGGGTCGCGTCGACCTGATCGACCACACCCGAACGCAGCGCCGAGATCGCGGCGCCCGAATCGCGCGCCACGGTCTCTTCCATGCCGGTGCCCACGAACGGTGCGTCGGCCTTGACCAGCGGCACCGCCTGGCGCTGCATGTTCGAACCCATCAGCGCGCGGTTGGCGTCGTCGTTTTCGAGGAACGGAATGAGCGAGGCCGCGACCGACACCAGCTGCTTGGGGCTGACGTCCATGAGCGTCACGTTCTCGCGCGGGCTCATCACGAATTCGCCGTTCTGCCGCGCCGAGACGAGCTCTTCCGCGAACGAACCGTCGGGGTTGAGCCCGGCCGAGGCCTGCGCCACGGTGTGCTTCTGCTCTTCCATCGCCGAGAGATAGACCACGTCGCCGGTGACCTTCTGGTCCACGACCTTGCGGTACGGCGTCTCGATGAAGCCGTACTTGTTGACGCGGGCGAAGGTGGAGAGCGAGTTGATCAGACCAATGTTCGGGCCTTCCGGCGTTTCGATCGGGCAGATGCGGCCATAATGCGTCGGGTGAACGTCGCGCACTTCGAAGCCGGCGCGCTCGCGGGTCAGACCACCCGGCCCGAGCGCCGAAACGCGGCGCTTGTGGGTGACTTCCGAAAGCGGGTTGGTCTGGTCCATGAACTGCGAGAGCTGCGAGGAACCGAAGAACTCGCGCACCGCGGCCACGGCGGGCTTGGCGTTGATGAGGTCGTTCGGCATCACGGTCGATACGTCGACCGAGCTCATGCGCTCCTTCACCGCGCGTTCCATGCGCAGCAGGCCGACGCGGTACTGGTTTTCCAGCAGCTCGCCCACCGAGCGGACGCGGCGGTTGCCGAGGTTGTCGATGTCGTCAACCTCGCCCTTGCCGTCCTTGAGGTTCACCAGTTCCTTGACCACCGCCAGGATATCGTCGGTGCGCAGCGTGGTGACGGTATCCGGGCAATCGAGGCTGAGGCGCATGTTGAGCTTGACGCGGCCCACGGCCGAAAGGTCGTAGCGGTCCGGATCGAAGAACAGGCCGTCGAACAGCGCTTCGGCGGTCTCGCGCGTCGGCGGCTCGCCGGGGCGCATCACGCGGTAGATGTCCGAAAGCGCCTGATCGCGGTCTTCGGCCTTGTCGGCCTTCATCGTGTTGCGGATCCACGGACCCGTGTTCACGTGGTCGATGTCGAGCAGTTCGAGCACGTCGACGCCGGCCTTGTCGAGCACTTCGAGGTTTTCGGGCGAGACTTCATCGCCCGCCTCGATCCAGATGCGGCCGGTGCTCTCGTCGATCATGTCCTTGGCGGCATAGCGGCCGAAGATTTCCTCGGTCGGAATGAGCAGGTTCTGCAAGCCGTCCTTGGCCGCCTTGTTGGCCGCGCGCGGGCTGATCTTGGTGCCGGCGGGGAACACGACTTCACCCGAGGCGGCATCGACGATATCGAATGCCGGCTTCGTGCCGCGCCACTGGTCGAGCACGAAGGGCACCTTCCAGCCGCCCTCGGCACGCGCCCACACGACCTTGGAGTAGAAGAAGTCGAGGATCTGCTCGCCGTTGAGGCCGAGCGCATAGAGCAGCGCCGTCACCGGCAGCTTGCGCTTGCGGTCGATGCGGACGTTCACGATGTCCTTGGCGTCGAACTCGAAATCGAGCCACGAACCGCGATAGGGAATGACGCGCGCGGCAAACAGGTACTTGCCCGAGGAGTGCGTCTTGCCGCGGTCATGGTCGAACAGCACGCCCGGCGACCGGTGCATCTGGCTGACGATGACGCGCTCGGTCCCGTTGATGATGAAGGTGCCGTTGTCGGTCATGAGCGGGATATCGCCCATGTAGACGTCCTGCTCCTTGATATCGATGAGGCTCTTGGTCTCGGTCTCGCTGTCGACTTCGAAGGTCGCGAGCTTGAGCGTCACCTTCATCGGCGCAGCGTAGGTGATCCCGCGCTGGCGGCATTCGTTGACGTCGTACTTCGGCGCCTCGAGCACATAGCCGTCGCGCTCCTTGATATCGAGGCTGGCGGTGCCGGCGAAGTCCTGGATCGGGAAGACCGAGCGCAGCGTCTTTTCCAGACCCGAGACATAGCCCGTGGCGGGATCGGAGCGCAGGAACTGCTCGTAGCTTTCGCGCTGAACCTCGATCAGGTTCGGCATCTGCACCACTTCGTGGATGTCGCCGAAGATCTTGCGGATACGCTTCTTGAAACCGGCGCGTGCCGGCTTGGCCGAGGGGGATGCCTTGGTAGCCATGAAAGGTTCAGCCTCTTGTTTGTCACTCGTGCCGGCCGCAGCCCGGAAGGCTGGAAATCCGGCGAAAACCACACGCGGCGTGTGGTGCCTGAAAGGCGAAACGCCAAGCACCACCCATGGATTCCAGCTGGATTCCCGGTGGCAATTGGCATCATCGCGTCAGACGAAACCCGAACCGCTTCCTTCCTGGGCCGTCCCCCGCGTATGGGACCGCCTTGCTCGAAGCAGTGGGCAAGCGCCGCGAGTTAGGCGCAGAGGGGTGGATTGTCAACCAGCGCCGCACCTCCGCACCACCCCGCAGCCCGCATTGCTTGACTCTTCCCCCCACTTGCGCCAATGCGCCGGCCGACCAGACGAGCTTCGGCTTCCGAAGGTCATCCGTCCGAGACAGCTGGTGCAGGCTTCCTGCTTAATCTCCAGCCTAGACGGGGAAAAGAGTTTCGGGGCGCCGCAAGCGCCCACGGCCTGATGGTCCGCTCTCATGCGGAACGCCAGCCATTCGTGCGGTTTACCGCGCGCTCCTTCCCCCCTCAGCGGACTCGCCCGTGGTACCCCGTGTGCCATGGACAAATGTAGCCGGTCGTCGGGGGCGTGCCCCCTTCGGCCACATGTGAAGGAGTATGGCATGGATCGTTCGCAGAAAGCCGAATCGGTCGCCTTCCTGACCGAGGTGTTCAACGAGGCAGGCGTGGTGGTCATCACCCGCAACCTCGGCCTGTCGGTGGCCCAGTCCACCGCCCTGCGCATCAAGGTCCGCGAGGCGGGCGCTTCGTTCAAGGTTGCGAAGAACAGTCTGGCCAAGATTGCCGCCAAGGGCACCGCGTACGAGGGCATGAGTGACCTCTTCACCGGTCCTACCGGCATCGCCGCTTCGGCGGATCCGGTGGCGGCCGCCAAGGTCGTCGTCAATTTCGCCAAGACCAACGACAAGCTCGAAATCGTTGGCGGTGCAATGGGCACGGTCGTTCTCGACGCCGATGGGATCAAGGCACTCGCCACGATGCCCTCGCTCGACGAGATGCGCGCCAAGCTCATCGGCCTCATTCAGGCTCCGGCGACCAAGATCGCCCAGCTCACAACCGCTCCGGCGGCCAAGCTGGCGCGCGTCTTTGCTGCCTACGCCGAGAAGGATGCCGCGTAAGCGACAAGCAATCTCAGACCTGTTTTTCAGATCATTCGCCCAAGATCATTTGCATTTGGGCAAACCACATTGAGGAGTTATCATCATGGCCGATATCGCCAATCTCGTTGCAGAACTTTCGAAGCTCACCGTTCTCGAGGCCGCTGACCTCGCCAAGGCTCTCGAAGAAGCATGGGGCGTCAGCGCCGCTGCTGCCGTTGCCGTTGCTGCGCCCGCTGGTGGCGGCGAAGCCGCTGCCGTGGTCGAAGAGAAGACCGAATTCGACGTCATCCTGACCGGCGACGGTGGCAAGAAGATCCAGGTCATCAAGGAAGTGCGCGCCATCACCGCGCTCGGCCTGACCGAAGCCAAGGCCCTCGTCGAAGCCGCCCCGAAGGCGATCAAGGAAGGTGTCAACAAGGCCGAGGCCGAGGACATCAAGGCCAAGATCGAAGCTGCCGGCGGCACCGTCGAGATCAAGTAAGCTTCACGGCTTTCGCGGGTGTCTTGAAGCGCCCGTGGTACGGAAAGGGCGGGCCGCAAGGCCTGCCCTTTTTGCTTGCAGTGCCCGCATGTGCCCCCGCGCGCCCTTTCCAAGCTGCCGCGCCGTCCCTATGCCCCGCTCCATGTTTGAAGCTGCACCCACCCGCTGGAGCGATGAATGGCGCGCGACGCTGCGCCTTGCCGCGCCGCTCGTGGGCGCGAATCTGCTGCAAATGGCGGTGTGGGCGGTCGACGTGATCTTCGTTGCGCGGCTCGGCCCCGTGGCGCTGGCCGCCTCCGCGCTCTCGGTCTCGCTGTTCGGCCTCCTCATCTGGAGCCTCACCGGCCTTGTCGGCGCCGCTTCGCCGCTGATCGCTGCCGAAATCGGCGCACGCCGCCACGCCGTGCGCGAAGTGCGCCGCACCGTGCGCATGGCCGGCTGGGCGGGCGTCATCGCGGGCGTCGGCGCGATGGGCGTGTGCCTCCTCGGCGGTCCGCTGATGCGCATCACCGGCCAGAGCGAGGACGTGATCGCACTCGCGGTTCCGTTCCTCAATGTGCTGATGTGGGCCTGTGTTCCCGCCGTGTTCGCTTCGCTGCTGCGCACCGTGGTCTCGACGCTTGGCCGCCCGCTCATCGGCACGGTGATCAACGGCCTCGCCGTCGCGGTCAACGCGCTTGGCAACTACACGTTCGTCTTCGGCCATTTCGGTGCGCCGGCGCTCGGGCTTACCGGGTCCGCCCTGTCGAGCATCGTCACCAGCATGTTCATGCTGGCCGCCTATGCCATCGTCATCCGCAGCGATCGTCGCCTGCGCCGCTATCGCTTTGGCGGGCGCTGGTGGCGGCCGGACTGGACGCGCTTTGCCGACGTGCTGCGGATCGGCCTGCCGATCACCGCCACGATCATCGCTGAGGCGGGCATGTTCAACGGCGCGGCCTTTCTCATGGGCCGCATCGGCGAGGTCGAACTGGCCGCGCACACCGTTGCATTGCAGTTCGCTGCCTTCACCTTCCAGGTGCCCTTCGGCATTGCCCAGGCTGCCACGATCCGCGTCGGCCTTGCCTATGGCGGGCGGGACAAGGCGGCGATCACGCGGTCCGGGCAGGTTGCCATGGTTCTTGGCATCGGCTTCATGGCGTTGATGGCCACGCTGATGCTGGTCTTCCCGAACCTCATCCTCGCCGCCTATATCGACCCGGCAGACCCCGCCAATGCGCGGCTGGTCCAGCTTGCCACGCAGTACATGGTCGTCGCGGCTGCCTTCCAGATCTTCGACGGTGCGCAAGCGGTTGGCGCCGCCCTCCTGCGCGGGCTGCAGGATACCCGCGTGCCGATGGGCATCGCGCTGTTCGGCTACTGGATTCCGGGCATCGGCACCGCGCTGTGGCTCGGCCTGATGACCCCGCTGCAGGGCCTCGGCGTGTGGATCGGGCTTGCCGTCGGCCTCATCGTCGTGGCCGCATTGCTGCTCTGGCGCTGGAACCGGCGTGAGAAGCTGGGACTCCTCCCCACTTAAAAAACTTGGGTGCGGGAGGTTGACCTCCCTGCGCCCCCCACCCATATGCGCCGTGCTGGCACTCTCCACCTGAGAGTGCCAAGTGCCATTTCTGTATCATGGAACAAGGGAGATACCCATGACCTTCCGTCCGCTGCACGACCGCGTGCTCGTGCGCCGTGTCGAAGCCGAGGAAAAGACCGCCGGCGGCATCATCATTCCCGATAGCGCCAAGGAAAAGCCTGCCGAGGGCGAAGTCGTGGCAATCGGTTCGGGCGCCCGCGCCGAAAACGGCACGATCACCCCGCTCGACGTCAAGGTCGGTGACCGCGTGCTGTTCGGCAAGTGGTCTGGCACCGAAGTCAAGGTCGGCGGCGAAGACCTGCTGATTATGAAGGAATCGGACATCCTCGGCGTGATCGGCTGATCATCCGGATTTCCTGACCCAACTCTTTTCATTCAAAGGAAAACATCATGGCTGCCAAGGACGTAAAGTTCGGCCGCGACGCTCGTGAGCGCATTCTGCGCGGCGTCGACATCCTCGCAGATGCCGTCAAGGTCACGCTGGGCCCCAAGGGCCGCAATGTCGTGATCGACAAGAGCTTCGGCGCGCCCCGCATCACCAAGGACGGCGTCACCGTCGCCAAGGAAATCGAGCTCAAGGACAAGTTCGAGAACATGGGCGCGCAGATGCTGCGCGAAGTCGCCTCGAAGACCAACGACCTCGCCGGTGACGGCACCACCACCGCCACCGTTCTGGCCCAGGCGATCGTGCGCGAAGGCATGACCTCGGTCGCCGCCGGCATGAACCCGATGGACCTGAAGCGCGGCATCGATCTCGCCGTCAGCAAGGTTGTCGAGGACCTCAAGGCCCGCTCGACCCCGGTCGCCGGCACCGCCGAAATCGCCCAGGTCGGCATCATCTCGGCCAATGGCGACGTCGAAGTCGGCCAGAAGATCGCCGAAGCGATGGACAAGGTCGGCAAGGAAGGCGTGATCACCGTGGAAGAGGCCAAGGGCCTCGAATTCGAACTCGATGTCGTCGAAGGCATGCAGTTCGACCGCGGCTACCTCTCGCCCTACTTCATCACCAACCCCGACAAGATGACGGTCGAGCTCGACAGCCCCTACATCCTCATCCACGAGAAGAAGCTCTCGTCGCTTCAGGCGATGCTGCCGGTTCTCGAGGCCGTGGTGCAGACCGGTCGTCCGCTCCTCATCATCGCCGAGGACATCGAAGGCGAAGCGCTTGCCACCCTCGTGGTCAACAAGCTGCGCGGCGGCCTCAAGGTCGCAGCCGTCAAGGCTCCGGGCTTCGGTGATCGCCGCAAGGCCATGCTGGGCGATATCGCCACGCTGACCGCCGGCGAGATGATCTCCGAAGACCTCGGCATCAAGCTCGAGAGCGTCACGCTCGCGATGCTCGGCCAGGCCAAGAAGGTCACGATCGACAAGGACAACACCACGATCGTCGATGGTGCCGGTTCGGCTGACGAGATCAAGGCCCGCGTCGAGCAGATCCGCGCCCAGATCGAAGTCACCACCAGCGACTACGACCGCGAGAAGCTGCAGGAACGTCTGGCCAAGCTGGCTGGCGGTGTGGCCGTGATCAAGGTTGGCGGCGCTTCGGAAGTCGAAGTCAAGGAGCGCAAGGACCGCGTCGACGACGCCCTCCACGCGACCCGCGCTGCGGTCGAAGAAGGCATCGTCCCCGGCGGCGGTACGGCTCTGCTCTACGCAACCAAGGCCCTCGTCGGCCTCAAGGGCGCCAACGATGACCAGACCAAGGGCATCGACATCGTCCGCCGTGCGATCCTCGCGCCGATCCGGCAGATCGCCACGAACGCCGGCCACGATGGCGCGGTCGTTTCGGGCAACCTGCTGCGCGAAGGCGATGAGACCCAGGGCTTCAACGCTGCGACCGACACCTACGAAAACCTGAAGGCCGCTGGCGTGATCGACCCCACCAAGGTCGTGCGCACCGCGCTTCAGGACGCCGCGTCGGTTGCCGGTCTGCTGATCACGACCGAAGCCGCGATCATCGAGCGTCCGGAAGACAAGGCCGCGATGCCCCCGATGGGCGGCGGCATGGGCGGTATGGGCGGCATGGACTTCTAAGTCCTTCGCCGTTCAAGCCGACAAGAATTGGGGCCGGAGGGGAAACCTTCCGGCCCTTTTTCTGTGCCGCCAGGATGCGCTTGTCACAAACGTTGCGGCCACATCGAAGGGCCGTCGATCACCTGATCGATCAAGGCTTCATCGGCGGGTAGCTGGCCGTCCAGCATCAGCATCGCAAGGCCGTGGACCAGCGCCCAAGCCTGCAGCGCAAAGCGGCGGGCGGCTGCCTTGTCACCACCGGTAACCTTCGCCGCGAGCCCCAGCAGCATGTCCGCCGCAAGATTGCCCTCTGGCAAGCCATCGCTGCGCATGTCGCAATGCGTGAAGACGAGGCGGAACAGCCCCGGGTTCGCCAGCGCGAATCGCACATAGGCGCGGCCGGTTGCGGAGAAAGCCTGATCCCCCGCATCTTCCGCCGCGCGCTGCTGCAATTGGCCAAGCCTGGCCAGCCCTTCCATGGCCATGGCCGTGAGCAGCGCCCGCTTGTCGGGGAAATGCCGATAGACGGCCGTCGCGGAAACACCCACTTCGCGTGCCAACCCACGCAGCGAAATCTCTGAAATATCCGTGCTTTCCAGGGCCTGCAGGCCAGCCGACACCAAGGCTGCCCGCAAATCGCCATGGTGATAGGCGCGCTGCTCCACAATTGATGTTGACACTGTTAGCATCGCCTCTATGTTTACAGCATAAACATCTACGGGGAGTTCTGTGCTGTGGCAAGCATCGTCGAAACCACCATTCGCACTGTCGTGACCAAGGGCGTGGAAACGGTCGCTGGCATCAATCGCAAGCGCCAGCGCAGAGACCGCCAACACGCGTTCCTTTCAGGGCTTCACACCCCGGTGAGCGAGGAGCGGACGATCACCGATCTCACCGTCACTGGCACGATCCCGGCGGACCTCTCCGGCCGCTATGTCCGCATCGGCCCGAACCCGTTCAAGCCCGATCCGCGCGGGCATCACTGGTTCGTCGGCGATGGCATGGTCCACGGCGTCTACCTCAAGGGCGGAAAGGCCGAGTGGTATCGGAACCGCTACATCCGCTCGCGCAAGCTTGAGGCGCAGGGCGGTCCGTCCGCAGCACCCGGGCCGCGTCTTTCGGCAGACTTCGATACGGTCAACACCAACGTGATCGGCCACAACGGCAAGACCTGGGCGCTGGTCGAGGCGGGCAGCTTCCCGGTCGAGCTTTCGCACGATCTCGAAAGCGTGGCCTACACCGATCTGGAAGGCACCTTGCGCGTGCCCTTTACCGCCCACCCGCACGAGGATCCGCAGACCGGCGAGCTCCACGCCATCACCTACAACGGCACCACGCACGACAAGGTCTGGTATGTGCGGGTATCGCCCGAAGGCTCGGTAACGCGCGAAGTGACCATCCCTGTCGAACACGGCCCTTCGATCCACGAATCCAGCCTGACCGCGCGCTACGTACTGATCTTCGATCTGCCGGTGACCTTCTCGATGAGCGCGGTCATCGGCGGCGCGACGTTCCCCTACAGGTGGAATCCCGATCACAAGGCGCGCGTCGGCCTTCTCCCGCGCGAAGGCGGCGCGGACGAGATCATCTGGTGTGAGGTCGATCCGCTCTACGTCTTCCATGTCAGCAACAGCTACGATGCCGAAGATGGCACGGTCGTGGTCGATCTTTGCGCCTATGAGACGATGTTCGAGCCTGCAGGCAGCGGCGGGGTGGACGGGCCCGTCGGCAAGCCGCTCGGCCTTGAGCGTTGGGTCATCGATCCCGCCGCCCGCGCGGTCAGCCGCAAGACGATCGACGCCACGCCGCAGGAATTCCCGCGCCCGGACGAGCGCTTCTTTGGCCAGCCCTATCGCTATGCGTGGTCCATGGGCCTCGCCACCGATGATCCAGCAAACTTCATCGGCCATGCCCCGATCTTCGCGTTCGATCTGCACACGGGCGAGCGCACGGTTCGCGACTTCGGACCGGCCAAGGTGCCGGGAGAATTCGTGTTCGTGCCGCAGAGCGCCGATGCCCCCGAAGGCCACGGCTGGCTGATGGGCTATGTGATCGATGGCGCGAGCGGGACGACGGATCTCGTCATCCTCGATGCGCAGGACATCGCGGGCGAGCCGGTCGCCACCGTCCATATCCCCTGCCGCATCCCGCCGGGTTTCCACGGCAACTGGATCGCCGACTGACGGCAACTGCGTAGAGCGACCGGCGAAGGCGGCCGTCTACTGGACAGCCGCCCCCGGTTCGCTAGTTTCCCCCTCAAATCATGGGACAAGAGGGGGAACGGCATGCGCAAGAGGACAATCGCTCTGGGATTGGCGGCGCTTGCCGTGCTCGGCGGCCTTGGCTGGTATGCCAGCCTCGATGCCGAAACGCGCGGCCTGCTCGCGGCCATGCCGACCAACCGCGATGTGCTGATGTGGACGGTCCCGCAGCGCGATGCCGCCTTCCGCGCCATGGACCGCTTGCCCGTGCTTGCCGAAGCACACGAAATCGCCGCCTCGGATCACCCTTTGCCGCTGCCAGCGGGCAAGCCGCTCACTGTGCCGGGAATCGATGGCTACATGGCCAGCCAGCGCGCTGCCGGGCTGGTGATCGTGCAGGACGGCAAGGTCCGACTGGAACGCTACGGGCTGGGGTTCGATGCCAAGGGCCGCTGGACCAGCTTCTCCGTGGCGAAATCTTTCACCTCCACGCTGGTCGGCGCGGCGATCAAGGACGGCTATATCAAGAGCCTCGATGACAAGGTCAGCCAATACATCCCGGACCTCAAGGGCTCGGCCTATGACGATGTGAGCGTGGCGCAGCTCCTCACCATGAGTTCGGGCGTGCGCTGGAACGAGGACTACGAGGACCCCAAGGCCGACGTCGCCCTGTTCAACAATGCCGAGCCCGAGAAGGGCATGGACGCGACGGTGAGCTATATGCGCAAGCTCCCCCGCGCGCATCCGCCGGGCACGGTGTGGCACTACAACACCGGCGAGACCAACCTGATCGGCGTGCTCGTGTCCTCTGCCACGAAGAAGCCGCTCTCGCAGTATCTTGAAGAGAAGATCTGGAAGCCCGTCGGCATGGAAGCCAAGGCCACCTGGCTGCTCGGCAAGACCGGGCATGAGATCGCCGGCTGCTGCCTGCAAGCCGCGACGCGCGATTTTGCGCGCATGGGCCTGTTCGTCCTCGCGAATGGCAACGCTGCTGGCCAGCAGATCGTGCCGGCGGACTGGTTTGCGGCGGCGATCCACAAGCAGAAGGACATCGGCGAGCCGGGCAAGGGCTATGGCTACCAGTGGTGGACCTATGATGATGGCTCGGTCGCCGCGCAGGGCATCTTCGGGCAGGGCATCTTCATCGATCCCAAGCGCCGGCTGGTGATCGCCAGCAATGCTGACTGGACCCGCGCCACCAAGGGTCCCGAAGGCGATGCGCGCGAAGCGTTCTACCAGAAGGTTCAGGCGCTGATCGACGCGGGCAACTGATCAGGCCGCGATTTCACGCTGTCCTACAGGCAGCCCGGCGGGGTAGGACTCGGGGCATGCCCGTCACGCCCTCCTCCGCCGATCGCCTGCCTGTTTTCCTTCGCGAAACCGGGGGCCGGAGTTTTCGCTCTGGACTGTGTCAACTGTGTCAACCTGACCTAGATTCGGCGCGACTCCCCCAAGTACCAATGGACAAGTCCGCCGGGCGGCCCCTAGGCCCTCGGATCGATTGGGCAGGGGGAATGGCGATGGTCAAGGCAGCGTGGGGCGCAGCCCTCGGAATATTGGCGTGGTCCAGCGCGGCCCACGCCGAAGGGGCGAAGCTCGCACCCGTGCCGGCCGCCCAGGCCCCGGGCTACGAACAGATCCGCGAGGCGGACCTGCGCGCCGACCTCACGTTCATCGCCTCCGATGCGCTGCTCGGCCGTATGTCGCTCCAGCCCGGCGATGACGCTGCGGTCCAGTGGATCGCCGCCGAATTCGCCAAGGCCGGCCTCCAGCCCGCCGCGACCGATGCGAAGGGTGCGCCCAGCTGGTACCAGAACGTGCCGCTGGTCGAATACCGTCCCAACCCCGCCGCCAATTCCCTCACCCTGCGCCTCGGCACCACTGAACAAAGCTGGAAGGCGCCCGACATGCTTGGCGGCTTCCGCGATGATATCGATATTGCCGCCCCGCTCGCCTTTGCCGGCTATGGCATCAGCGCACCCGGTGTCGGCTACGACGATTACAAGGGCCTCGACGTACGCGGAAAGGTCGTCCTCGTGTTCGAACACGAACCGCAGGAAAACGATCCGGCCTCGCGCTTCAACGGCACCGGCAACACCCGCCACGCAACCAACCGCGTCAAGGCCCTGAACGCGCAGGCCCACGGCGCGCTGGCCCTGCTTGTCGTGGCCGAACCGAACCGCAAGCACCCCTCCAACCTCGAGCGTGTAAACCGCATCGGCGGCAGCGCAAGGCGCGTCCCCCCGCTGCCCGGCCAGGCGCTGCCGGATGACGAACTGCGCATTCCCGTGCTCACTGTTTCCGATGCGGTCGGCGCGGCCTTGCTGGCCAAGGCCGGGATGACCCCGCCGGCGCTGCAGTCGGCGATTGATAGCGGCCTCACCCCGCAGTCGCGCCCGCTCGCTGATACCACCGTTGCGCTCCATCTCGAAAACACCGCGCGCAGCCGCGGCGTTTCGGCGAACGTGGTCGGCCTGTTGCCGGGCTCGGACCCCACGCTTGCGCCCGAAACCGTGATCGTCAGCGCCCACCATGATCATGATGGCAGCACCACCGGCAATGGGGGCCAGGAGATCTGGCACGGAGCGGACGACAACGGCTCCGGCACCGTCGGCGTGGTGGCGCTGGCGCGGGCCTTCATGGCCAATCCGGTGAAGCCGAAGCGCTCGATTCTTTTTGCCGTGTTCGCGGCGGAGGAGCGCGGTCTGCTCGGCAGCTACTACATGGCGATGCACCCGCTGCGCCCGCTGGCCACCACCCGGGCAATGATCAATTTCGACATGATCGGCCGCAACGAGGAGCCGAGCGACCAGACCACCGGGTTGATCGAGATCCCCAAGGATACCACCAACCGGCTGAACCTGATCGGCGCAACCTACAGTCCCGATTTCAACCGCACCGTGCAGTCCGCCAATCGCAGCGTCGGGCTTGATCTCGATGACCGGTTCGATCACGAGAACGCGCTCAACGTGTTTTTTCGCAGCGACCAGTTTCCCTTCGTTCTGAAGGATGTACCGGCGATGTGGTTCAACACCGGCTTTCATCCCGATTACCACCACACCACCGACACTGCCGACCGGATCAACTACGTGAAAATGACGAAGATCGTGAAACTGGCCTATCTCTCCGCCTGGCGTTTCGCCAGCGAGGCCGCGCCTCCGGCCTTCATGCCCGATCCGGCGGGCCACTGACATCCCCAGCCGCCTCGCACTGTCCCGTCCGGGAAGTGTGAAATCAATTTGACAGTCTATCTGTGAGGACTGATTGTCACCCATCCGGCAGCATCGCTGCAAGCCATGGAGGGCCGCCTCTTGCCCGACCAGTTTCCCCTTGAACCCACCCCCAGCCTTTCGGTCGAGACAGTCGTTTCGGTGCGCCACTGGAATGACTTCCTGTTTTCCTTCACGATCACCCGCCCGCCGAGCTTCCGTTTTCGGTCTGGCGAGTTCGTGATGATCGGGCTGATGGGCGACAACGGTCGCCCGCTGCTGCGCGCTTACTCAATGGCCTCGCCCGCCTACGACGAGGTGCTGGAATTCCTTTCGATCAAGGTGCCGGACGGTCCGCTCACGTCGCGCCTCCAGAAGATCAAGGAGGGCGATCACATCTATCTCGGCCGCAAGCCGACCGGCACGCTGGTGGCCGATGCGCTACTCCCGGGTCGTCGCCTTTTCCTGCTGGGCACCGGCACCGGCCTGGCACCATGGATGTCGCTGATCCGCGACCCCGATATCTACGACCGGTTCGAGCAGATCGCGGTGGTCCACTCGGTGCGTGGTGTATCCGATCTTGCCTATCGCGAGACATTGGAAGCCCGGCTGGCCGATGATCCGCTGGTGGGTGAGATGGCGGCGGAACGGCTGACCTACATCCCCACCGTCACTCGCGAGCCCTTCCACACCAATAAGCGCATCGAAGGCCTGATGCTCGATGGCACGCTGTTTCAAGGTTCGCTGGGCGAGCCCAAGAACTTCGACCCGGTGCACGACCGGGTCATGCTTTGCGGCTCGATGACGATGATCAAGGAAGTCGCCGCCATGCTCGAAGGCTTCGGGTTCACCGAGGGTGCGAATTCGCATCCCGGCGAGTACGTGATCGAGCGCGCCTTCGTCGGCTAGGGCAGCCGTTCCAGCAGGATCAACGTGCCGCCCTCATCTTCGTGCGCATCATAGCGGACGAAGCCAAGTTTGTCGGCCACGGCTAGCGACGGCAGGTTGGTGTCGTTGATCATGCAGGCCACCCTGCGGTGCGGGAATGCCGCATCGAACCAGCCGAGCGAGGCGCGCGCAGCCTCGCTCGCCACCCCTTGCCCCCATGTCTTGCGGGCGAAGATCCAACCGATCTCAGGCGTATCATCGAGGCCATGTGCGAACCCGCGCCACGAATGGAACACGCCGCAGATACCCAGCACCTCGTCCGATCCGCGCGCGCGGCAAGTGAAAATGCCATAGCCGTACAGCGCCCATGATCCCGCGTTGCGGCAAAGCCGATTGAACTCCTCGACAGCGCCGGTCGGTCGGCTGCCGAGATGGCGGCGGACTTCGTCGTCCGCCAGGAGATCGATCATGGCGGCATGATCGCGCGGCGCAGGTCGCCAAAGGTCGAGGCGGTCGGTCGAGAGTTCGGGTCCAGTCATAGTGCTACATCTACTGCGTGGATCGCCAACCCGACAAGCCCGCCGACCAACGTGCCGTTGATGCGGATGAACTGAAGGTCACGGCCGACCGCGCCCTCGATGCGATCGGTCACGGTTCGTGCATCCCAGCGGCGCACGGTTTCGGAAACCAGCCGGACAATCTCCCCGCCATAGCGCGTGGCGACACCGACCAAGGTTCGTCGCGCAAAGCGGTTGACGAGGATCTGCAGGCGCGAGTCATGCTGCAAAGCGCGGCCCAGCTCGGCCAGCGAGGCACCGATGCGGTCACCCCCATCTGCCGCCCCGCTGCCGCCAGAGCGGACTGCGCGCAGCAGCTGAGCTCGCCCGCGCTCCCACAGGCCATCAAGCCATGCCGCGAACGCCGGGTTGGCCAGGACATCCCGTTTCATAGCTTCGACCCGCGCGTGCATGGCAGGATCGTTCACCAGAGCTTCTGCCAGCGCATGCAGGCTCTCCTCGATCTTCAATCGCAGCGGATGATCCTCGATCACCACGGTCTCGGCGAGAAGCTTGTAGAGACCGTCGAGAATGCCGTTGGCCAGACGCTCGTCGAGACCCGTCCAGCGCATCACCGTATTCGCCTTGTCGTGGATCATGCGGCGCACGAGATCCTCGTTGGCTTCCAGAGCTTCGGCTGACCGGCGGATCAGGGCTTCGATCAACGGCATGTGGCGGCCTTCCGCGATCATGGCGGAAAGCAGGTTGCCCAGCAGCGGCGCCAGTGCGAGCCGCTCGATCCGGCTGCGCAGCGCGGCTTTGGCCATCCCGCCAAGCTTTTCCTGATCTAGCGATTCCAGCACATCGGCAATGAGGCTTGCCGCACCCGCCCCAAGCCGGCCTTCGCCGGGGCGCGGGTTGGCGAGGTACTGGCCGGCGGCGCTGGCCGCATTCAGGCCACGCAGGCGGCGCGCGACAACCGGCGGGGTGAGGAAGTTTGCGCGGAGAAATGCCGCCATCGAATCGGCAATGCGATCCTTGTTCTCCGGGATGATCGCGGTGTGCGGAATGGGCAGGCCAAGCGGATGGCGGAACAGTGCGGTAACCGCGAACCAGTCCGCGAGGCCGCCAACCATGGCCGCCTCGGCAAAGGCGCGCAGGAACCCCCAGCCGGCATAGTTTGCCTCAAGCTGCCTTGCAGCAAGGAACAGCGCGGCCATCAGCAAAAGCAGCGCTGTTGCGAAAAGCCGCATGCGGCGCGCAGGATCAGCCATCGGACGCATGTGAGCCGATAGTTCTGGCGCAGAGCTGGCGGAAGGTCCTCCTGGCGTCGCGATCACTCCGCCGGGAAGGCCTCGCCTGCAGCGTGCTGGTGCTGATCACGCGCAGCTTCACGCGGATCGTATGAGAGCACCCTCCGTCCGATCCACGGACCGACCCGCTTCTCGAGGCCGTCAGCAAGGCTGAACCCTGCCGGAACAAGCAGCAGCGTAAGTAGCGTCGAGAGCGCTAGGCCGCCGATCACGACAATGCCCATCGGTGCACGCCAGCCCGCGTCGCCACCGAGCGAAACCGCCGTTGGCACCATGCCCGCAATCATCGCCACGGTGGTCATCACGATCGGCTGGGCGCGCTTGTGCCCGGCTTCGATGATCGCATCGAGCTTGGGAGTACCCTTGGCCATTTCCTCGATCGCGAAGTCGATGAGCAGGATCGAGTTCTTCGCAACAATCCCGAACAGCATGAGGACACCGATGAACACAGGCAGCGAGAGCGCCTGACCCGTCGCCAGCAGCAGCAGTAGTCCGCCCAGCGGCGCGAGGAACAGCGAGCCCATGTTGACGAGCGGCGAGATGAAGCGGCGATAGAGCAGCACCAGTACGGAGAAGACCAGCAGCACGCCTGCCGCCAGTGCGACCATGAAGTTGTAGAGCATTTCCTCCTGCCAGCGATCTTCACCGGCAGGAGCATTCGAGACACCCTGGGGCAGATTCCGCATGATCGGCAGCGCCTTGATCGCGGCATCCGCGGTGCCCTTGACAACGCCCGGCGGCAAATCCGCCCCGACGAACACGCGGCGGTTCTGATTGTAGCGCTGGATGCTGGTCGGTCCTGAGCCGAAGCCGATGGTCGCCACGCGCGAAAGCGGGACCGATCCGCCGGAGATGGTCGGAACCGGGAGATTTTCCAGCGTGGACAAATCGCGACGCGACGCGACAGGCAGCTTTACCCGGATCGGCACCTGGCGATCCGAAAGTGAGAACTTCGCGCTGTTCTGGTCGATCTCACCCTGTGTCGCGATGCGGATGACCTGGCTCAGTTGCTGGGTCGTCACGCCAAGCGAAGCGGCCAGATCGAGGTGCGGCGTGATCACGATTTCCGGGCGGCGCAAATCGGCGCTGATGCGCGGAGCCACGACTTCCTTGAGTTGACTCATCTGTTCGACAAGTGTCTGCGCCGTCTTCTGCAGGAGATCCGGATCGGAACCGGACAACATGACGCTGATAGCGCGCCCAGAACCGCCGCCGGGACCGCCGCCGTTCTGGTTCATGAAGCTGACGCGCGCATCTGCGACCTTCTGAAGCCGCGGCGTGAGAGCGCGTTCGAACTCGATGCTGGACCGCTTGCGATCACGCTTCAGTTCCAGGAACACGCGGCCATTGCCTTCGTTGATGCGCTCCAACGCAACATCGATCTCGGGTTCGTCCTTCACGAGCGATAGCACTTCGTCGACCTTGCGCTCGGTCTGTTCGATCGTGGTTCCCGGCACCATCTCGATCGTGATGCGGCTGAAATCGCCGTCAGTCTCCGGGAAGAACTGCGATGGGATGGCCATGAACAGCACAACAGTGAAGGCCAAGGCGCCCACTGCAACGCCCATCATCCACAAGCGGTGATCGCGCAGCCGCGCGCGGAACCAACGCCGCGGGAAGCGCTCGCGATAGGAGGTAACGCTGCGGGTATCGAGCGACCATTCTAGCACGCGCATATAACGCTGCATCCATGGCCCGTTGCCATGTTCCGCCTGACCGTGGGCCTTGAGGAAGTAGGCCGCGATCATCGGAGTGATCATTCGGGCAACCAGCAGCGAGAACAGCACCGCGATGACCACGGTAAGGCCAAAGTTCTTGAAGAACTGGCCGGAGACGCCAGGCATCAGCGCAACCGGCAGGAACACCGCCACGATCGAGAAAGTCGTCGCGACCACCGCGAGGCCGATCTCGTCCGCCGCGTCGATGGCCGCCTGATAGGCGGACTTGCCCATGCGCATGTGTCGGACGATATTCTCGATCTCCACGATCGCATCGTCCACGAGAACGCCCGCGACAAGGCCGAGCGCAAGCAGCGACATCGTGTTGAGCGTGAAGCCGATCAGGCTCATCAGCCAGAACGTGGGGATCGACGAGAGCGGGATGGCGATCGCCGAAACAATCGTCGCGCGCCAATCACGCAGGAAGAAGAACACCACGATCACCGCGAGCACAGCGCCTTCGACCATCGCCGACATCGACGACTTGTACTGGTCCTTGGTGTAGCCCACGCTTGAGAACAGCTGGATGAAGTGGACGCGACCGCCCTGCTCCTTCTCGATCTTGCCGAGTTCCTTGACCGTGTCATCGAACACGCTGACATCGGATTCGCCGCGCGCGCGGGCGATGCTGAAGGTCACCACCGGCTTGCCGTTGCTCTTGGCGATGGAGGTGATTTCGCTGAAGCTGTCGCGCACGTCAGCTACGTCGGACAAGCGAACGGTCCGGCCGTTTGAAATGCCGACTTGTGTGCGGGAGAGCTCGAAAGCGCTCGCCGCATTGCCGAGCACACGCACGGCCTGACGCGAGCCGGCCACTTCGGCACGCCCGCCCGCAGCGTTCAGATTGACCTGACGCAGCGCCGCATTGATCTGCGTGGCGGTGACGCCCTGGGCTTTCATGCGCATCGGATCGAGGGTGACCGCGATTTCGCGGTTTACCCCGCCGTTGCGCTCGACCTCGGCCATGCCGGGCACCGACAGCAGCCGTTTGCGCACCGTATCGTCGATGAACCACGAAAGCTGTTCGATGGTCATGTCGTCGGCAGAAACGGCGAAGTATGCGATCGCGTCGGACGAGGTCTGCGCCTTGACCACTTGCGGTTCAAGGATGCCCTCGGGCAGATCGCCGCGCACCTGATCGACCGCGTTCTTGACCTCGTTCACCGCAGCATTGATGTCCGTGCCGATGGCGAACTGGACCATCGTCTGGCTGGAGCCTTCGGTGGCCGTCGAGCTCAGCGTGTCCACCCCAGCGATCGTCCGCACCGCGGATTCGATCCGCTGGGTGATCTGGTTCTCGATCTCGGTCGGCGCTGCACCCGGCTGGGAGATGGTGACAATGACCAGCGGAAACTCGATGTCCGGCTGGTCCTGCACCTTCATGCTCATGAAGGCCATAATCCCGGCCAGAGTGAGGCCGAGGAACAGGACGATCGGCACCACCGGGTTGCGGATGGACCAGGCGGAGATGTTGCGGAAGTTCATGGTGGCCGTCCCTGCTTACGAGCCGGGGCGGGCAGCGGGAGCGGTAGCGTTTGCGGTGACGGGGCGCACGACATCGCCGGGGTTGAGGAAGCCGCCCGCACGCAGCACGATCCGCTCATTGCCCGCGAGACCGTCGGTCACAACAATGCCTTGCGCGGTCACGTCACCGGTCTTCACACTGCGGCGCGAGACCTTGTTGCCCTGATCCACCACGTAGACGAACGGACCCTGCTGGTCTGACAGGATGGCCGATTCCGGAAGCATCGGTGCCGTCACGGAACCACTGCGGATCTGCGCGCTTGCGAACCCACCAGGGCGCAAGGCCCGATCATACGCCAGCGCGATGCGCGCGACCCCTTCGCGCGTCTGTGCATCGATCGTGGGCGAAAGCTGCCAGATCTGGCCGGTATATGGCTTGTCGGTACCAACGGGGGTCACTTCGGCCGATTGGCCCACAGCGAGCCGCGCGAGATCGTTTTCAGCGAGCCGCGCCTGCATCTCGAACTGGCCATCCTTGGCAATCCGGAACAGAACGCCACTGCCGGGGCTGACAATCTGACCCGGCTCGACACCACGAGTGAGAACGAGGCCCGCTGCCGGCGCAACGATATTCAGCCGCGCGCTGCTTGCACGAAGCTGGCCGAGTTCGGCAGATGCGACGCTCACTTGCGCGACCGCCGCATCGCGGGTCGCGGTGAGCCGATCAACATCGGCCTTGGAAATGAAACCGCGCTCGACCAGCTTGAGCGCACGGTCGAGATTGGCTTGTGCAATGCGAGCGTTGGCACGCTGGACTTCGATGTTGGCTGCCTGTCCGGCGATCTGCTGCGCCTGCACGGAACGATCGACCACGGCGAGAACCTGCCCGGCACGCACCCAGTCGCCCGCATCGACCAGCACGCTGATGACGCGTCCACCTTCACCGGCAATCCCGACCGGCATCTCGCGCCGTGCGGCAATGGTGCCACTGGCCGTGATCGATCCTGTCACATTGGTGCGGCCCGGGGTGATGACGCTGACCGACTGGGCCTGCGAGTTGCTGGCCGATGCAGCGTCTGTCGGTGCCGGCGACTTGTGCATGAAATACCAGCCGAAGCCGAGCGCAATTGCGATCAGGACCGCAACGATCACAAGGCGGCGCTGTCCACCGCCCGCTGAACCGAAATCACCATCACCCACTGCTGGGTCAATGGCGGGCTGCAGCCCGGATCTGATTTTCGTTTCATAATTCATGTCGTTCACGTGCCTTAGTCCCGGTCGGGCGCCGAACAGCCGGGGATAGGGGCCGATCCCCATCCTGACGGAAGTGTGTTATCTGACTATATCACTTCCCGCAAGCGCGGGTAGCGACGCTGTGCCGCACGCAATCGTAGTCTTAGCGCTGCATCCGACGAGTGACAATTGCGGCTCGACGAAGCGCATGAACAAATGATTCGAGCGTTGCGACGATGCAACCGCAATCGTGCTTTGAACCCAACCCTTGAGGGCAATCCCAAGCAAAGGACCCAAAGCAGATAGCCCAAAGCAAATGGCCGCCCCGATGATCGGGACGGCCATTGCATGAAGCAGAGCGCTTGTCTGACCGATGCCGGCGAATCAGAACTTGAGTTGGCGTTCGTAAAGATCGCGGTAGTGCTGGATGCGCGTCACGCGCAGGCCCTGCATGCCCGAGCGATCAACCGCGCGTTGCCAGGAAGCGAATTCCTCGAGCGTGAGGCTGTAGCGCTCGCACACCTCGTCGATCGTGAGGAGACCGCCATTAACGGCTGCGACGACCTCGGCCTTGCGGCGAACGACCCAACGCGTGGTCGATGGCGGCGGAAGACTGTCCAGCGTCAGCGGCTCGCCAAGGGGGCCAATAACTTGCGACGGCTTGATTTTCTGATTCTCAATCATGTCAATTCTCGTCTGGTCGACGTTGCGGGGCGACTTCGGGAGGTGACCCTTCTTTGCCGTTCACGTCATTTCCATTCGCTGAAGAGGCGGGGTTAACAGGCCCTTCAGATTCCATTTCAACGCTCCGGAGCAACACCGCAGCCGATTCATGGAAACTGAAGCCCTTTCCGCCGTGGGGTCCGGATGCGCCGCTGTCCGAACCTGAGTTGCGGGAGATCACCAATCCTGACCCGGCCCCGGGAAGCACGCCGCGCGTATCGTGCGCCGCCACGAGCCGCGCGCAGAGCTCGCTCCAACCGAGCGGGCGCAACCCGCGGCCCGAATCGCCCGGTGGCTGTGGCCATGAATCGGAAAATCTCATCTCCATGAGCGGGTCTCTAGCCCACGGTCCAATAAAGGAGGGTAAACTGCCCCTTCACCAAGAGTTAGGTTTTGCGGAGAGTGCGCCGTCCCCGCCAAGGGGCTTTTTTGACCTGCCGCTCGCCTCCGAAAGGGCCTATGGGGCCAGAATGCAAAGCAAGTTGGGCACAAACGGAACCCCTGCAGAGACCGAAAACGAGTCTCCGGCGGCGGCCACGCTTCCGCTGCGCGAGAGCGAGGCCGCAGAACTTTTTTCACTTCCGCAAGGAAATGGGCCGCGGCGAATCGTCGTTGCCATGTCGGGTGGTGTCGATAGTTCGGTGGTCGCCGGGCTGGCGGCTGCAAGCGGCGCCGAAGTGATCGGCGTGACGCTGCAACTCTATGACTATGGCGCTGCGACTGGTCGCAAAGGCGCCTGCTGCGCAGGCGATGATATCCGCGACGCCCGCGCCGTCGCCGACCGGCTCGGCATCGCGCACTACGTGTTTGACCATGAGTCGCGTTTTCGCGAGGACGTGGTCGAGCGATTTGCCGACGACTATCTCGCCGGGCGCACCCCGATCCCCTGCATTCGCTGCAACATGGGGCCCAAGTTCACCGACCTGCTCACCATGGCGCGCGACCTTGGGGCGGACTGCCTCGCCACGGGGCACTACGTGCGGCGCATCGAGGGCGCGCAAGGGCCGGAGTTGCATCGCGCCATCGATCCTGCACGCGATCAGTCCTACTTCCTCTATGGCACCACCGAGGAACAGCTGGCGTTTCTCCGCTTCCCCCTTGGCGGTCTGCCCAAGTCGGAGGTTCGCGCGATGGCGGCCGCGCTCGGCCTTGGTGTCGCGACCAAGCCCGACAGCCAGGATATCTGCTTCGTTCCGGATGGCGACTATGCGGCGATCGTGACGAAGATGCGGCCGCAAGGTTCTGCGCCGGGCGAGATTGTTCATGCCGCGACCGGGGCGGTGCTGGGCACGCATCGCGGCGTCATCCACTATACAGTAGGCCAGCGGCGCGGTCTCGAGATCGGCGGACAGAGCGAACCGCTCTATGTGACGGCGTTGGACGCATCGGCGCGGCGGGTGATGGTGGGGCCCAAGGCCATGCTGGCCGTCGGCTCGGCGCGGCTGGGTGAAACCAACCGCATCGGCGCGATGCCGCCCGCAGCAGCTTCGATCACCGCCAAGGTGCGCTCGCTCGCAAAGCCAGTGCCGGTTTCGATCGAGGGCGAACTGGGTGAAGGAGCCACTTGCCGTATCCGCTTCCAGCAGCCCGAATTCGGTGTGGCGCCGGGCCAAGCGGCCGTGCTCTATGACGGTGACCGCGTAATCGGCGGTGGCTGGATCGAAGAAACCTCGCCCTGGGCCGAAAGCGCGTAGCGCCCTGTCAGTTCCCCCAAGGCTCCATCACGCAGCCCCAGCCCTCGCGATAAGTTGCGGTCTGCCGTGCGATCAGCGGAAACCGCGCGGTTACGCTGCGTGCGGTGGCATCCTCGGTCAAGGTGATAAGGTCCATGCCCGGTTCGAAATCCTTGCGGCAATCGCCGAGCGGTCTGCCCCCGACAAAGCGGCAGGAACACGTGACGCGCGCGCCATAGGCAGCGCCCGTAACGGCGTAGCCATGCAGCTGCGGCCACACGAAGGCCCCGCCGCCAGCAAGGATTGCAAGCGCGAGCAGGGCCCAGCGCAAGCGCCGCCGGCGCGGCTGGGTGGAGGAAGAGACCGGTTTGGGGGAAGCAGCTGGTTTGGCCATTGCCATGCGGGGTCGATCTGGAGAAAAGCTGGCCACCTGATGGCCCGACGCTCTCTTGCCTTTATCGCCCCGCTTGCGCTTGTGCCAGCCCTGTTCGGTTGCAGCCCTGCTGCACCACCTGCGCCGCCCCCGGTTTCTGCGGAAGCGCTCAAGGCGGTCTCGGCCAATCCCGGCGTACCGCGCGAAGAACTGGCACGCCGGGTCGATGCGCTGTTCAGCGAGTCAGACGCGGCCGAAACACGCTCCGTGATCGTGATGCAAGGCGGGCGCGTCATCGCCGAGCGGTATGCGCCGGGCTACCACGAGAACACCCGCTTCGTGAGCTGGTCGATGGCCAAGTCGATCACCGGTGTCATGATCGGGATGCTGATTTCGGATGGCCGGCTGCGGTTGGACGAGCCGGCACCCATTCCCGCCTGGCAGCGCCCCGGTGATCCGCGCGGCGAAATCACGCTGCGCCAGCTGCTCCAGATGCGCTCCGGCCTGCGCCATGCCGAAGCCGTTGCGCCGCCATGGAAATCCGATGAAGTACGCATGCTGTTCCTCGATGGACGTGACGCGATGGCGCGCTACGCGGAGGACCAGCCGCTGCAGTATGAGCCGGGCCGCAAGTGGGTCTACTCGACAGCGACAAGCGTCATTCTCGCCGATCTCGCCGCGCGCGTGCTCTCACCGGCGCCTGACCCCGAAAGCCGCCGCCGCGCGGTTGCGGAGTACCTGAGGACGCGCTTGTTCGACCCGGTCGGCATGCGCTCGATGGTGCCAGAGTTCGACGCATCAGGCACCCTGATCGGCGGCAGCCTGATTCACGGCACGGCACGCGATTGGGCGCGCTTCGGCGAATTCCTGCGCAATCGCGGCGCCGTGGCGGGTGCCCAGCTCGTCCCCCGCCAGTGGATCGATTTCATGGTCACCCCGTCTCCGCGCGAAGCGCAGTACGGCGCACAGATCTGGCTCAACCGTACGCCGACAACGGGCAAACCCGCCCTGTTCCCGGAACGCGGCCCGCGCGACCTGTTCGCCTGTCTTGGTCACCTTGGCCAGTTTGTGCTGGTCTCGCCGTCTCGCCAGCTCGTCGTCGTCCGTCTCGGGAAGACACAGGAAGACCAGCTCGATCTGGTAACCGCACGACTGGGTGCGCTTGTCGCGCTGTTTCCGCGAAGCCGGTAGGCCCCTTCAGCGCCGGGCAGGCGCGCCCTGGGCCAGCAGCGCGGGGCTGGTACCATCGGGCGCGGACGCAAGCAGATCCTGCGCACCGAGCGCTGCCTCATCGACATGGCCATCGGGATCGGGATGGATCAGGATCTCGACACCTGGGAATGCTTCGAGCAGTTTTGCCTCGATCTCGTCCATGACCCGGTGCGCTTCGGTCACGGTCATGCGTCCATCGACCCAGACGTGAAACTGCACGAAATCGCGGTTGCCGCTGGTGCGGGTGCGAAGATCGTGCAAGCCCTTGAGCTCCGGATGCTGGGCAACGACCGCAAGAAACCGCTCGCGCTTTTCGAGCGGCCATTCGTGATCCATCAACTGCTCGATCGCGGCCTGCGATGCCCCCCAGGCGCCCCAGCCCAGCCACAACGCAATGCCGAACGCAAACACGGCATCCGCACCGGCCAGGCCCAGCCAGTGATCGAGTGCCAGTGCGGCAATCACCGCGATATTCAGCACCAGATCCGATGAATAGTGTAGATTGTCCGTCGCAATGGCGAGGCTGCCCGTCGCCCGGATCACGCGGCGCTGATAGCCAAGCAGAAAGAACGTCGCCGCAATCGCAACGAGGGAAACCAGCATGCCGGCTTCCGCATCGGCGGGGCGTCCGCCGCCGAGAAACTCATCGACGGCACGCCATGCAAGGCCAAGCGCCGAAAGCGAGATCAGCACGACCTGGAACATGGCCGTTAGAGCCTCGGCTTTGCCATGACCGAACCGGTGGTTTGCGTCGGCAGGCTGCGCGCCGATCCAGACTCCGAGCAGCGTCGCCAGACTGGCGACCAGATCGAGCCCGGTATCGGCAAGGCTGCCGAGCATGGCCGTGGAGCCAGTGGTGACCGCCGCATAGCCCTTCATCGCCAGCAGCATCGCCGCAACAGCGATGCTGGCGTAAGCAGCACGGCGATTGAGCTCGCCGTGATCGGGGCTGCGGGTCATGTCCATCCTGAAATCGTGCTGTCTCTCACGGATAAAGCAGCGAACTGGCCCACTGGTTCCCGTCGAGACGGGTGAAACGGCGGCGTTCGTGAAGGCGGAAGGCACGGTCCTGCCAGAATTCGATCGCATGGGGCGTCACGCGGTAGCCGGACCAATGTGCCGGGCGCGGCACCGATCCATCAGGATACTCGGCCCGCAATGCTTCAACCCGCGCCATGTAAACTTCGCGCGAAGGCAATGGACGGGACTGATCGGACGCCGCCGAGCCAAGCCGCGATTCGGGATGGCGGCTGGCGAAGTAGGCGTCCGCTTCGGCCGGCGTGACTTCCTTGATCGTCCCTTCGATCCGCACCTGCCGGCGCAGGCTCTTCCAGTGGAAGAGCAGTGCGACCTGGGGATTGGCCGCCAGTTCCCCGCCCTTGCGGCTTTCGAAATTGGTGTAGAAGACAAATCCGTCAGATCCGTGGCCCTTGAGCAGAACCATGCGCACCGAAGGGGCCGCGCCCGGCGTTGCCGTCGCCAGCGCCATAGCATTCGGATCGTTGGGCTCGCTCGCCTTCGCTTCGGCAAACCACGCCTCGAAAATCGCGAAGGGCTCAGACCCGGGAATGGCATCGTCGTTCATATCGGTGGGCACGGCTTGGGTCCTGTCCATTCCAGATAACGGTCATTCAGATGCGTTCGCCCTAGCTTAGCCGAGCCTGAGTGCAAAGCGAGCCTTGCGGGTAGGCGGGCGTGACCCTAGCTAGAGGGTATGGCTGATCCTTATTCCATTCTTGGCGTGCCGCGCACCGCGAGCGAGAAGGACATCAAGTCCGCCTATCGCACGCTGGCAAAGGAACTGCACCCCGATCGCAATGCAGGAAAGCCGAACGCGGCGGAGCGCTTCGCCGAAGTGACTCAGGCGTACGACCTGCTTTCCGACAAGGACAAACGAGCCCGGTTCGATCGTGGGGAGATCGATGCGGACGGAAATCCCGCTGGTCCCTTCGGCTTCGGTGGCGGCGCGGGCGGCGGCTTTGCCGGGGCACAGCGCGGCTATCGCCATGATGGCTTCGAAGGGTTTGGCGGTGGCGGCAGCAGCAGCGAAGGCATCGATCTTGGCGACATCTTCGAAGGCCTTTTCGGTGGGCGCGGCGGGATGGGCGCTGGCCCCGGCGCAGGCGCGCGGCGCCGCCCGGCTCCGCGCGGCGCGAACGTCACCTATGCACTCAAGGTTCCTTTCAATGAGGCAGCCCGCCGTGAACCGCAGCGGGTCACTCTGGCCGATGGCAAAACCATCGACCTCAAGCTGCCACCCGGCCTGATCGATGGGCAGCAGGTCCGCCTCGGCGGCAAGGGCGAACAGGGGCCCGGCGGGTTCGGCGATGCCATCGTGACAATCGAAATCCAGCCCAGCCCCCATTTCGAGCGAGATGGCGACAATATCCTGCTCGAAGTGCCGATCAGTCTCGATGAGGCGATCGAAGGCGCGAAGGTGAGGATCCCGACGGTTGAAGGACCGGTGATGATGACCGTCGCGCCGGGCAGCACCAGCGGCAAGACGCTCCGGCTCAAGGGTCGCGGCTTCACGCGCAAGAACGGCGAGCACGGGGATCAGTTGGTAACGCTGCTGGTCGACATCCCGGCCGACGATCCCGACCTCAAAGCCCGCCTGGAGGGATGGCGCGACAGCCGCGACTTGCGCGCCAGGTTTGCAGTCTAGCGGCATGGATGGCGACGCCGCTGTGCCGCCGCCGCCCGGCACCGCCGCACCAAGCCAGCCGGTAGCAGACCTCTCGCCCGAAGCGCGGCGCCGCGCGGCGCTGGCGCAGCGTCCGGACCTCGCCAGCAGGAGCGGCCCTCGCTCGTTTCGTGTCCGATCGCTCGAAGTGCTCCGCAGGATGTGGGTAGGGGTGATTTACGACGGCACGATCCATGCGGGCAACTTCGCCTACATGGTGCTCATCGCCCTGTTTCCTTTCTTCATCACCGGCGCTGCAATGTTCTCGCTGGTGGGCGAGGCAAACGACCGGACGGCGGCGGTGAACACCGTTTTGATGGCCATGCCGCCAGTGGTTGCAAACGTGCTCTCGCCTGTCGCCCATGCCGTGATCGAGGCGCGGACTGGTGGATTGTTGTGGATCGGCGGCCTTGTCGGCCTGTGGACGGTTGGCAGTCTGGTCGAGACAATTCGGGATATCCTGCGGCGAGCCTACGGTACCGGTCTGGTCCATGCATTCTGGCGCTACCGGCTGATGTCGACCGGGCTGATCATCGCGTCTGTCGTGCTGATTCTCGTCTCGATCGCCGCGCAGGTGCTGATCGGCACGGTGATGGAGACGGTGACGACCTTTCTGCCAAGGGCGACAAGCCTGATCGACACGCTGGCGCTCTACCGCGTGATCCCTGCGCTGGTGCTGTTCGGTTCGCTGTGGCTGCTCTTCATCTCGTTGACCCCCGGAGCCTACAGCGCCCGGATCTATCCAAAGTGGCCGGGTGCGCTCTTCGTCACGCTCTGGTGGCTGGCCGTCACCACGATCTTGCCCAAGCTGCTGCGGCACATGTTCGTCTACGATCTGACCTACGGCAGCCTTGCCGGGGTGATGATCACGCTTTTCTTTTTTTGGCTGATTGGCCTAGGGATGGTCATAGGAGCCGAACTCAACGCTGCTCTGGCCGAAGCGCCGGAAGAGCGGGACCTGGTTGGGCAGTCCGACAACCGGGCTCGCGCCGCGAAAGCAGGTGCGACCGTCCAGACGCAACAGGATGAGTGAAGCAAGGGGTCGCATGACAGGACTTATGGAAGGAAAGCGTGGCCTGATCATGGGCCTCGCCAATGACAAGTCGCTCGCATGGGGGATTGCCCGCAAGCTGCACGAGCAAGGCGCCGAGCTCGCTTTTTCCTATCAGGGGGAAGCGCTCGAAAAGCGGGTGCGTCCGCTGGCCGCCAGCCTTGGCAGCGATTTCCTGCTCGAATGCGATGTTTCCGACATGGCCGCGCTTGATACTGCGTTCGACACGCTGGCCGCGCGCTGGCCCACGATCGACTTCCTCGTCCACGCGATCGGCTTTTCGGACAAGACCGAGCTGCGGGGCAAGTTCATGGACACCTCGCTCGACAACTTCCTGATGACCATGAACATCTCGGTCTACAGCATGGTCGCCGTGACCCGGCGCGCGGCGGCGATGATGCCGCAAGTGGAAGACGAGAGCGGTGTGGTGAGCGGTGGGGGCTCCATCCTGACGCTGACCTACTACGGCGCCGAAAAGGTGGTTCCGCACTACAATGTCATGGGCGTCGCCAAGGCCGCGCTGGAGGCCAGCGTGCGCTACCTCGCCAACGACTGCGGCCCGCAGGGCATCCGCGTCAACGCGCTGTCTGCCGGTCCGATCAAGACGCTGGCGGCAAGCGGAATCGGCGATTTCCGCTATATTCTGAAGTGGAACGAGCTCAATTCGCCGCTGCGGCGCAATGTCACGATCGACGATGTTGGCGGAGCCGGCCTCTACCTGCTGTCCGACCTCGCGTCAGGCGTGACGGGCGAAGTGCATCACGTCGATTCGGGATATCACACCGTAGGCATGAAGCAGGAAGACGCACCGGATATCGCGCTGGGCTGACCAGCGCCCGCAGGCCATCAGGGCTGGGGCGGAGTGGTCAAGGGCGTAGCAGGCGAAGGTGCCTCCGGCGCGGCGGGCTTCGTCTCACCGTCGCGCTCGCGCTTGAGCTTTGCCTCGTACTCCTTCTCGAGCACTTCAACGCGGGCTTGCTCTGCCGCAGTGTCGGCATCGATCGTTTTGAGCCGCTTTGCGCGCTCCTCTTCGATCAGCTTGCCGAACTGAACATCGCTGCTCTGCTTCTTTTCGGCGTAGGCGCTGTTGATGAGCTGCGACATGCAGCCCGTGGCACCGCCCGCACCGACCGGCGAACAGGAATTGGTGCCGAAGGCTCCCACGGTCTCGTAAGCCTTTACGCGTTGGGTCCAGCCCTGATTGACCGAATCATTGGGATTATCGCGCAGCGGCTTGGGAATGCGGAACCGCTCGGATTCGTCCTTGCGGGCGCAGACCGTAATCGAGCCATCGGACGATGCCGGGCAGGGATCGTCACCATAGACGATCAGCTGGTTGATCTTCTCGGTCGGATTGTCCTGCGTCTGCGCGGCAGCAGGCAACGGCGCTCCAAGCAGCGCGACGAGAGCCAAGGCGGGGGCAAGGGCGGCGGCAGAACGGCGCTTCATCGCAGGTAAGCTCCAGCTTGGGGGTCGTGCCGGTTGATATAGGGCCTCTACCGCGTGAACGATAGCTGAAGTCCATGCCTTGCGGTGGATCAAGCCTTGCCCGATCAGATACGTTTCGAGACGGCGATGGCCACGCGGCAGCCCATGCGGATTGCATTGAACAGCAGCGGATAGGCCGGCGCCCGCTCTGCGCCGGATGCCAGCGCCGTATCGCGATGCTCGCGCTCGTCATCACGAAACTCGCGGATCATCCCGGAAAGCTCCGGATCATCTTCACCAAGTTGTTCAAGCTGCTCGGTGTAATGACGGTCGATCTCTGTTTCGATCGCGGCGGTGCAGGCCATCGCCGCTTCGGGGCCAATCAGCGCGGTGGCTGCGCCAAGCGCAAAGCCGGCAGCGGACCAGAGCGGTTGCAACGCTGTGGGGCGCACGCCGCGCTTGATCAGCAGGGCATCGAAGCGTTCGCGGTGCACAGCTTCCTGCTGCGCCATCGCCGCGATCTCACCCGAGATCGACGTGCGGTCTCCCATCACCGCCAGTTGCCCGGCGTAGATGCGGATCGCGCCGAATTCACCGGCTTGGTTGACCCGCAGCATCACTTCGCGTGTTTCAGTCATCGTGAAAGTCCCTTGCTGCGGCGGCCGATAAGCACGAGGATCAGCACGGCGCTGGCGACCGAAATCAGGAAATTGAAGCCCGCAAGGCTAATGCCGAACATGGTCCAGGCTGGCGTATCGCACCGGATCAGCGGAACATTCATGATGGACGCAAGCGGATCGTTGCCAAGGCTGGTCGACGAGCAAGCCGTCGGCCCCTGCCACCAGCCGTACTCCACACCCGCGTGAAAGGCGCCGATCGCCCCGCTGATTCCGATCGCCAGGGCGGCCAGCGCAACCAGCGCTCTGCCGAGGCGTGTTCCCCGGGTGGCAAGCCCGCCCAGCGCGAAGGCAATCGCCGCAAAATGGGGATAGCGCTGCCACCAGCACATTTCGCATGGAGCGAGGCCGAAGGCGTATTGCGCGACATACACAGCCGTGATCAGCGCCGCCGGCACCGCCAGTGCGAGCAGATAGGCGCCCTGCGCAGCGCTTTTGGCAGACGTCACCACGGGATCACCGCTTGCGCGCAGCCAGCGTCTGCGGGGCAGTCCGCCCCAGCGTCTGCAGCGCATAGTAGAGCTGGAAGTCGTCTATGCCCTTGGCCTTGAGTTCTTCGGGCGTCATCTTGAAGCGCGGATCCTGAACCTTGTCGCGCTCGAGGTCCTTGTCATCCTTGATCTCGTTGATCAGGTGCCCGCGCAGATCGCTCTCGCGATAGAAGCGGAGCGCGCGCTTGCGCAGATCGGGATCGGATATCTGCGGCACTGCGATATCGGGATCGATACCGCCTTCCTGCACAGAGCGGCCAGACGGCGTGTAGTATCGCGCCGTGGTCAGCTTCAGTGCGGTATCGCGCGTGAGCGGCATCAGCGTTTGCACGCTGCCCTTGCCGAAACTGCGCTGACCCATGAGGACGGCGCGATGCTGATCCTGCAAGGCACCAGCGACGATTTCAGACGCAGAGGCAGAGCCTTCGTTGATCAGCACGACCATCGGAATGCCCTTGGCAATATCGCCCGGGGTCATTGATTCGGCATTGTAGGTCTCATTGTCGCGCGCATAGCGGCCGCGCTGCGAAACGATCACGCCGCGATCAAGGAACAGGTCGGAAAGCGCGACCGCCTGATCGAGCAGCCCACCCGGATTGCCGCGCAGGTCGAGCACCAGCCCGGTCACCCGTCCGTTGGTCTTGGCCTTGATCTGCTTGTACGCATCGAGCACTTCGCCGCCGACATTGGCACTGAAGCTTGAGACCGAGATCACGCCGACATTGCCCTCGACCTTGAAGTCGACCGGCTTCAGTTCGATGATCTGGCGCGTGATCTTGACCTCGATCGGCTCGTCACGACCAGTGCGGAACAAGGTCAGGCTAATGGAGGTACCCGGAGGCCCCCGCATCTGGTCGACCGCTTCGTCAAGCGTACCGCCGTAGATCAGTTTCCCGTTGATATGGGTGATATAGTCGCCCGCCTTGACACCAGCGGCATCGGCCGGGCTGCCCTTGGTGGGCGCGATCACCTTGACCGCGCCATCATCCATCGTGACCGAAAGCCCGAGGCCTCCGTAGGAACCATCGGTCTGGGTGCGCAGGTTCTCGAAATCGCGGGCATCGAGGTAGGAACTGTGCGGATCGAGTGCCGCCAGCATCCCGTTGATCGCGCCCTTGATCAGCTTGTCGTCATCTACAGGCTCGACGTAACTCGTCTTGATCCGCTCGTAGACCGCCATGAGCTTGCTGAACTCCGGCCCGGAGCGCGCGTCGACAGCGGCAAGCCCGGCAGTGGTCGCCGGAATGAGCGCGACGGCGCTGACAAGCGCAGCGGCACGCAGCAAGGGAACAAACTTGAACGCCATGATCGTCTTTCGGCAAAGAGTGCAGAGCCTTGGCCTGCTTCTATAGAGCCACGACGATTAACGCCAGATGGGCCGGCGCCATGCAGAAAGGGCAATCAGCGCTCGATCAGGGCTAGCGGATTGACCGGCGTTCCATCCTTGCGCAGTTCGATCGTCACTGTCGGCCGACCGGGCCCCGCGAGGCCTAGCGGCGATCCCTGCAGCACTTTGGCCGCAACGGCGACGTCCAGCCGCCCGAGGTTGGTGATGAGCGAAGTCCAGCCGCCCTCGTGGTCTATGATGACGATCCGTCCGAAGCCTCGGTAGTCGCCTGCAAAGGCCACCCGGCCAGCCGCAGGGGCGACGACCTGCGCACCCGCCGCAGGGGCAAGAGTCACGCCGATCGAACGCGTCGCGCCTGCCGCATCGCCAAAGCCGCTGACGATCCGGCCACTCACGGGCATGATCCAGGCAAGGCCACCAGCCACCGTGCGGGCAGGCGCGCGTTCGTCGACAACGAGCATCGAGCCGGGGCGGTCGGGGCGGGGAACCGGGCCGGGCAGGGCGGCGAGTTCATTGCGCAGGGTGCCGTCGGCGCGCAAGCGGTCCATCAGCGCCGCGATATCGCGGGTGTCTTCGGCAAGCGCCAACGCGCGATCTGCCTCGCGGCTAGCGATGCCTTGAGCGCTGCGCGAGGCGATGCGCTGTCGGCTCTCGACCGCGACGAGTTGCTGGCGTCTTGCGGTCAGCACTTCCTCGCTAGCCGTGAGGTTCGCGGCAGCCCGCCGCGCACGGTCCTGCAACTGGCGGCCGCGCACGATCTCTGAGCGCAGACCCGCCGTTCGGCGCTGGACCTCCGGTAGCATCGTTTCAAGGACGGCGCGGAGATAGACCGTCTCGCGCAAGGTGTCTGCGCGCATCAGACTGAACACGAGCGGCCTGCGCGACATGAGTTGCAATGCAGCGGTCAGCCGCACGACCGGCTCCTGCCGCGCAGCAATGCGCAGCCGCAGAGCCGCGCGCTGCCGGTCGATCTCGCGGACACTGGCCTTCGCAAGCGCAATCTCTGCTTCGGATTGCTGGATTCGGGCAGCAACCGCCGCAGCCTCGCTGGCCGTGCGATCGGCAGCAGCAATTGCGCGCCGGGCGGCTTCCTCGAGCATATCCCCGCGCTGACGGGCCTCGGCCAAGGCGCGGCTGGCGGCACGCAGCGCGTCGCCAGCCTGATCGGCGCTTTCATAGGGCGCATCCTGCGCGGCACTTTGCCACGCCGCGAGGCTGGCGAGCGCCAGAGTCATGGCAATGAAGGCCGCGCGTGACGTCATGGCCTCAGCCATCACGATGGTAGGGATGGCCGGAGAGAATACTCGTGGCCCGCCAGAGCTGCTCGGCGAGCATGGCCCGGGCAAGCATGTGCGGCCAAGTGGCGGCGCCAAACGCGAGCAAGAGGTCCGCTCCGCCCCTGAGCGCTGCATCGTGCCCATCCGCCGCGCCAATCAGGAAGCGCGCTTCGCGAACACCATCATCGCGCCAGCGGCCCAGTATCGCGGCAAACGCTGTGGATGCGAGCTGCTGGCCACGCTCGTCGAGAGCTACGGTTCGGATCGGCGTGGCGGCAGGAACGGGCAGCACACCACCGCGATCAGGCAGCTCGGTAACCTTGAAACCCCAGGGTATCCGGCGCGCATAGCGATCAACCAGCTCAGCCTCGGGCGAGCGACCAATCTTTCCGCGGGCAATCACGTGGAGCAGCATGATCTTGCCCTAGCGCAGATTGGCAGCGCAATGAATCCCCGCGCTGCCGCGCCTGTGGAGTGCAGCCCCAGATGTCAGGCCGCGCCCTGATCTCCGAAGGCCCACATCCGCTCAAGGTTGTAGAAGCTGCGTACTTCGGGCCGGAACAGGTGGACGACGATATCGCCGGCGTCGATCAAGACCCAGTCAGCGGCTGGAAGGCCTTCGATCCGGACATGGCCGAAGCCGCCCTGCTTGATCCGCTCCGCCAGCTTCTGCGCCATGGCAGCGACCTGACGAGTCGAGCGGCCCGAGGCGATCACCATGTAATCAGCGACCGAGCTTTTGCCTTCGAGCGGGATCGTGACGATTTCCTGCGCCTGGTCGTCATCGAGCGAACGCAAGACCAGTTCGAGGATCGTGCCCGGCGCAGCGGTCAGGGATCCCGAGGCAGAACTGGAGGCGATGCCGGCATCGACCGGCAATGGCTGTGGGCTTGTCATGAGTGTGTAGATGGTCTCCATGGCTTACGGTTCAATGTTCCTAGGTTGAAGTGGGTTGGCCGAAGCAGCTCGGCCAACAAAGCATTCGAGAGCAGATCGGCGCTCAACGCGCCCTCGCCCGGGCGGCTGTCACAATCGGCCGGTGGGTGAGCATGTCGCGTTGATGCACGAACGGGATGCGGCGATACCAGTCAGGATCTGCTGCACGGAGAGCCGTCGCAGATCGGGCATCGGGGTCAAAGTGCAAGATGACCAGCGCCGGGGCGCTCCGCTTCGCGCCGCTGAAATCCTGGCTGTGCCGCCGGCGCCAGCGGCGCAGCCATGCCATGGCGAGGCTCGTCATAGCGGCGCCATCATACCCCGGACGGGCAATAACAGCAATCGGCATCTCGCGGGCGATCCCGCGCCAGCCCCGCCAACGATGAAACTGCGCGAGATTATCGGTTCCCATCAGCCACACAAACTGCCGCTTGGGATAGCGGCGCTTGAGCAAACGAAGCGAATCGATGGTGTAGCGCGTTCCGAGTTCAGCCTCGATCGCCGTTACCCTGATCGGCGCCCCGCGAGCCGCCGCCCGAGCCGACGCGAACCGGGCCGAAAGCGGAGCCATGCCCGCAGCGGGTTTAAGGACGTTGCCGGGTGAAACGAGCCACCACACCTCGTCCAGCCCCAAGGCTTCGCGTGCGAAGAGGCTGATCCGCCGATGCCCGCCGTGCGCGGGATTGAAACTGCCGCCGAGCAGGCCGGTAAGCACGGGTTTCAGGGGCGGATCTGCCCGGAGCCGAGCACCAGCCATTTGTAGGTGGTCAATCCTTCGAGAGCGACCGGTCCGCGCGCATGCAGGCGCCCGGTGGCGATGCCGATCTCGGCACCCAATCCGAACTCGCCGCCGTCTGCGAATTGGCTCGACGCATTGTGGATCACGATGGCGCTGTCGACCTCCGACAGGAACCTGGCTGCGACATCCTCGTCGTCAGTCACGATGGCGTCGGTATGCCCGGAGGCATGGCGCGCGATATGTGCGAGCGCCCCATCCAGCCCGTCGACCACCGCGACCGAGAGCACCGCATCGAGGTATTCGGTGTCCCAATCCGCGGCATCCGCAGGCTTGATCCGGGGATCGATCGCGCAAGCCCGCGCATCACCGCGCAGCTCGCAGCCCGCTTCGAGCAGCGGCGCGACGAGACCGTGCGGATCGGAGAACTGGGCATCGACCAGCAGCGTTTCCATCGCCCCGCAGATGCCGGTGCGGCGCATCTTGGCGTTCAGCGCGATGTCTTTCGCCATGGCGGGATTCGCCGCGCGATCGATGAATGTGTGATTGATCCCATCGAGATGCGCGAGAACCGGGACGCGCGCATCTGCCTGGACTCTGGCCACAAGGCTCTTGCCGCCACGCGGAACGATCATGTCGATCAAGCCACCTGCAGCAAGCATCGCGCCGACAGCTGCGCGATCCTGGGTCGGCATCAATTGCACAACCTCGGTAGGAACACCGCCTTCAACGAGACCCTTAACCAGCGCGGTGTGAATTGCGCGATTCGACCGCGCCGCCTCGCTACCGCCCCTCAGCAATGCGGCGTTGCCCGACCGCACGCAAAGTGCGGCGGCATCGGCTGTCACGTTCGGACGGCTTTCATAGATGATCCCGATGAAGCCAATGGGCACGCGCACCCGGCGCAGGACAATGCCATTGGGCCGGCGACTTTCATCAATGATCTGACCAACCGGATCATCGAGCGCGGCGACCTGTTCGACGGCAGCTGCAATCCCTTCGATCCGCGCGGGATCAAGCCGCAAACGGTCCACCATCGCGGACGATAGCCCCGCTGCAACCCCATCGGCAACGTCGAGAGCGTTGGCATCCAGAATGGCCTGCTCAGCCTGCCGCAGCGCCGCAGCGCCAAGACGAAGTGCCTGCGCACGCTGCGCCGATGGCATGGTGGCCAGCACGCGCTGCGCCGCACGACCCGCACGGGCCAGCCTTTCGACAAGAGCCGAGGCATCGACCACGTCTCTGCTGCTGGCAGCGTGATCCACGGTGGCTTGGGGGGAAAAGAGCGCGTTCATTGCGCGCTCTTATCATCCCGAGGGAGTGCTGTCAGCCGGAATGGCTGAACCAGCCTGGATCTCGCCGAGTCGCTAACCCTTGTGGTTTACCTTCGCGGCTGGACGACCTGACAGCCGGTTGCATGGTGGCCCTTAGGACACCCGCAGCTCGACTCGTCGACGGAGTCGCACGGCTCATCCTGCTCGGTGCGATGTGGATTCGACCGGGTGGTCGGGGGCGACTAAGCGGCTCGCGCCCAAAAGACGGTCATGCAGAGCGTAGGGACGGGGGTCGCTATCTTACCAGTTACAACTCGGCCCAAGGCGGGACCGCCAGAGGATGGCGGTCGTCCGCCAACCCGCTGGCGAACGCTCGTGGAGCGGGTGCGCAGCTGGTTCCCCGACCGCGAATTCTTCATGCGCTCGAACGGACATGTTCGCTTCATCAGGGTTTCGGCGCAGTTGCAGATGCGCGTCGCAGGGGCCGTGGCCGGCGCTGTGCTGTTGTGGGCTCTGATGATGGGCTGGATGGTCATCAGCCAAGCCCTCGCGGTCTATAATCAAGCCTCGCTGCTGGAGCGGGAAGCTGCGGTCGCGACAGCAGAAAGCCGCGTCGCGAAGTATCGATCAGGCCTCGGCTCCGTCGCCAGCGATCTCGCCAAGCGCCAGGACTTCATCGAGAAGAACGTGCAGGGCGCGATCGGTCCGCTGCCGCAAACGCTGCCGTCCGGCACCGTTTCGGACAGCAGCGAGGAAGCCAGCAAGACCGTACGCAAGATCTCGATGATCCTGCCTGAGGCGACCGGGTTGGCCCAGGTCGAAGCGCGCCAGCTCGCGTTCATCGAAGCGCTGACGCGTTACGCCGACATCCGTTCCGCCCGCGCGGAGACCGCGATGCGCCGTCTTGGCCTGAACCCCAAGGTTGTGGCGGCTTCCGATCGCAGCGCGATGGGTGGTCCGCTGATTCCAATGGCCACCGGCCCTGGAAACAAGCTCGATCCGCGGTTTGCCCGATTTGGCGCGAGCCTCTCCCGCATGAGCGCGATGGAGCAGGCTCTGGTTCGCATTCCCAATACGCTTCCCGCCAGCCTCGACTATATCTCGAGCGGATTCGGCTACCGCATCGATCCCTTTACCGGAGGCGGCGCATTCCACGCCGGCCTTGATTTCCGCGGCCCCATCGGCGCGCCCATTCTGGCGGCAGCTGCTGGCACGGTCAGCTTCACCGGCGCAAAGCAAGGCTACGGCAACTGCGTGGAAATCAGCCACGGCAACGGCTTGTTGACGCGTTACGCCCATATGTCGCGCATCACGGCCCGCGCTGGCGAGGTGGTTGGCCCGGGCCGCGTTATCGGTGCAATCGGCAGCAGCGGCCGCTCGACCGGACCCCATTTGCATTTTGAAGTGCGGATAGCCGATCGTCCGGTGGACCCGCGACCCTTTCTGGAGGCGATGCCGCATGTTTTCCAAGAAGCCAACACAAGGGCCGGACATGGTCGCCCGGACAGCCGGGCAAGGTAACGCCGTGTCTGCGACCACTTTTTCGGTGCTTGGGGCCGATCTGGCCGTGAAGGGCGACATCACGGCCAGCGCCGAGCTGCATATCGAAGGGCACGTCGAGGGGGACATCACGTGCTCCGGCCTAGTCCAGGGCGAAGCGAGCTCGATCCACGGCGCGATTCGTGCGCAGACTGCGCGACTTGCCGGGACGGTTCGAGGGGGAATCGAGGTGGGCCAGCTTGTGGTGCTCAAGACCGCCCGCATTCACGGCGATGTGAGATATGATGTCCTGACGATCGAGCAGGGTGCCCACATTGATGGCATGCTCAGCCATGGACTTGAGCCCATGGCGAGCGACACGCCGTTGGATCTGGCCAACTAAAAGAAAAACCCCTCCCGGAAGGGGAGGGGTTTGAGTGCTGATGCACCTTCAACGCAACGTCGATTCAGGACCGGAAGTCAGCTGTCCGAGAGCCCCTCGGCGCGGCGCGCTTCGAGCCAGGCAGCCGCTTCGGCTTCCTGCGCGGCCTGCGAGGCCGCCTTGGCCTGAGCCTCACGCTCGGCGCGCAGTTCCTCGATCAAGGCCTCGCGATCATTGCCGAGGCGCAGGTTGTTGGCCGTGTCGTCTTCCTCGATCCCGGCGCGCTTGGCAGCCTTGGCAACCAGCGCGTCAAGCTCACGCTGCGAGCACAGACCCAAAGTTACGGGGTCCTTCGGGTTGATGTTCGAAATGTTCCAGTGGCTGCGGTCGCGGATCGCGGCAATGGTATTGCGCGTCGTACCGATCAGCTTGCCAATCTGCGCATCCGAGATTTCCGGATGGTGGCGCAAGATCCAGGCGATGCCATCGGGCTTGTCCTGCCGCTTCGAGACCGGCGTATAGCGCGGACCCTTGGTGCGGCTGACCGAAATCGGCGCCTTCTGCATGCGCAGCCGGTACTCGGAATTGGACTGCCCGCGCTCGATCTCGCTCTGGGTTAGTTCGCCCGAGTGAACCGGATCACGGCCGGTATACTTGGCACCGGCCAGATCGTCGGCCATCGCCTGCACTTCGAGGATGTGCAGGCCGCAGAACTCGGCAATCTGCTCGAAGGTCAGCGCGGTGTTGTCGACAAGCCACGATGCCGTGGCATGGGGCATCAGCGGAAAGGTTGACTGGTTGCTCAAGGGGAGCCCCTCCGGACAGCGGAAACAATAAGGGCCGCCCCTTGCGGAGCGGCCATCGTGCCCGCGATGTAGGCGACGGGGCTGCTTACGGCAAGCCTATTCCCATCGATTCGGCTGCGAAGATAGCCTTGCGCCCTATTGATCCGCCGCTAGCACAATCTTGCCGATGTGTGCGCCAGCTTCCATCCGCGTGTGCGCCGCCGCTGCCTCGCGCAACGGAAACGCCATGTCCATCACCGGCCTGAGCAAACCATCCGCGACAAGAGGCCAAACCGTCGTGTGAATCTCGTCCGCCAACAAACCTTTGAATTCATTTGATCGTGGCCGAAGGGTCGAACCCGTCAGGGTGATTCTCCGACGCATGACCTCGGCCATGTTGAGCTCTGCACGCACGCCGCCCTGCACCGCAATGGTCACATGCCGACCATCTTCGGCGAGGCACTTCAGATTGCGGGCAACATAGTCCCCCGCCACCATGTCGAGCACGAGATGAACGCCGGCACCATTGGTGATTCGCGAGACTTCCTCGACGAAATCGCAGGCTTTGTAGTCGATGGCATGGGCCGCACCGAGCGCGAGCGCCGCAGCACACTTGTCCGGGCCGCCGCAGGTCACGATGACTTCGAGACCGAACAGCTTGCCGAGCAGGATCGCCATGGTGCCGATCCCGCTGGTGCCGCCATGCACGAGCACGCGCTCGCCTTCTGTCGCCCAACCGCGTTCGAAAACGTTGTGCCAGACGGTAAACAGCGTTTCGGGCAATGCGGCTGCCTGATCAAGCGGCAGTCCCTCCGGCACGGGCAGGCACAAGGCCGCTTCAGCAAGGCAATACTCGGCATATCCGCCGCCCGCGACCAGAGCGCAGACCATCTGGCCGACAAACGGCGTCGTGACGCCAGCGCCTACGGCGACAATCTGCCCGGAAACTTCAAGGCCGGGAATCGGCGAAGCGCCTGGCGGGGGCGGATAAAAGCCCTGACGCTGGATCACGTCGGGTCGATTGACCCCGGCATAAGCAACCCGAAGGAGGACCTGCCCTGCACCCGGAACCGGGACTGGTAAAGTTTCCGGCCGCAACACATCGGGCGCGCCTGGAGAGGCAAAGCCCACGGCTGTCATAGTCGCTGGTACCGGCTTCATGCCATGCCCCCTGATCCGATGCGGCTGTCTGGTATTGGATTGCGCCGCCAATTGGTAAACAGTTCGCAGCGCCAAGTACCTACGGAGCCGGTTGACAGCAAGGCTCTAGCAGCCACAAAGTGCACGGCGATGGAACTTGACGAGCGCCCGCGCCCTAAAGGCGATCTGGCCAGCCAGCTGGCGCTGGAGTCGCTCGACAGTTTTTCGCATCACGAGCTCGACCAACGGATCGCCCTGCTTGAGGCGGAGATCGCCCGTGTCACCGCGCATCGTGACAAGGCGGCAGCGCATCGACGTGCTGCCGAAGCACTGTTTGGCACGCCTTCATCGCAAGGCAGTGGATCATGACTTGCGCCGCCCTTCACGTAAGCGGGCGGCATACCCATATTGTCATCAAGGCGGGCTTCGTGCCCGACCGGATGTCCCTTTTGCGCAGCTTCGGTTTAGCCCCGGTTAAGCGCAAGCATGTTCATCTCCCGCAAGGGATTCAGCAGAAATCGGCCACCCCACGGCCGACGAGAAAGAAGTGCCATGCCCAGTTTCGCGCAAAGCCTTGAGAAGACGCTGCATTCTGCGCTCAGCAATGCATCGGAGCGCAGCCATGAGTATGCGACTCTGGAGCATCTCCTGCTCGCACTGATCGACGACCCCGATGCCGCTCAGGTCATGCAGGCCTGCGGTGTCGATCTGGGAGATCTTGGTGAAGTAGTTCGCCAGTACCTCGATCAGGAGTATCAATCCCTCAAGACGCAGGACAAGGCTGATCCGCAGCCGACTGCTGGGTTCCAGCGCGTGATCCAGCGCGCCATCCTGCATGTCCAGTCGTCGGGCAAGGATACGGTCACCGGGGCCAATGTGCTGGTGGCGCTGTTCTCCGAACGCGATTCCTACGCGGTCTACTTCCTTCAGCAGCAGGACATGAGCCGGCTCGATGCAGTGAGCTTCATCAGCCACGGCATCGGCAAGGGCGGCCGCCAGGTCGAAAGCCGCAGTCCCAAGGGCAGCGAGGAAGCCCAGCCTCAGCAGGAAGAAAAGGCAGACGCCAAGAGCGGCGCAAAGAAGGATTCAGCGCTCGATCAGTTCACCGTCAATCTCAATGAGAAGGCGCTGAATGGCAAGGTTGATCCGTTGATCGGCCGCGGCCCCGAGGTCGATCGCACGATCCAGATCCTGTGCCGCCGCTCGAAGAACAACCCGCTCTACGTGGGCGATCCCGGCGTGGGCAAGACCGCGATCGCGGAAGGCCTCGCGCGCAAGATCGTCGAAGGCGATGTGCCGGAAGTCCTTAGCGAGGCCGTGATCTACTCGCTCGACATGGGCGCTCTTCTCGCTGGCACGCGCTATCGCGGCGATTTCGAAGAGCGGTTGAAGCAGGTCGTTTCCGAGCTCGAAAAGATGCCGCATGCGATCCTGTTCATCGACGAAATCCACACGGTGATCGGTGCCGGCGCGACCAGCGGCGGTGCGATGGATGCCTCCAACCTCCTGAAGCCTGCGCTTTCAGGCGGTACGATCCGCTGCATCGGCTCGACCACCTACAAGGAATTCCGCAATCACTTCGAGAAGGACCGCGCATTGCTGCGCCGGTTCCAGAAGATCGACGTGAATGAGCCGACCATCGAGGACACGATCAAGATCCTCAAGGGCCTGCGCAGTGCGTTCGAGGAACACCACAAGGTTCGCTATACGCCCGATGCGATCAAGACCGCAGTCGAGCTTTCGGCGCGCTACATCAACGACCGCAAGCTGCCGGACAAGGCGATCGACGTGATCGACGAAGTCGGCGCGATGCAGATGCTGGTGCCACCTTCGAAGCGCAAGAAAGTGATCACCGCGCGTGAGATCGAACAGGTCATCGCGACCATGGCACGCATCCCGCCCAAATCGGTCTCGAGCGATGACAAGAAGGTGCTTGAGCATCTCGACCGAGACCTCAAGCGGCTGGTGTTCGGCCAGGACAAGGCGATCGAAGTTCTGTCGTCGGCGATGAAGCTCAGCCGCGCGGGTCTGCGCGATCCGGACAAGCCGATCGGTTCGTTCCTGTTCTCGGGCCCCACCGGCGTCGGCAAGACCGAAGTGGCGCGCAGCCTTGCCCAGATCATGGGCATCCCGCTGCAGCGCTTCGACATGTCCGAATACATGGAACGCCATTCGGTCAGCCGCCTGATCGGCGCGCCTCCGGGCTACGTCGGCTTCGATCAGGGCGGACTGCTCACCGATGCGATCGACCAGCAGCCGCACTGCGTCCTGTTGCTCGACGAAATCGAGAAAGCGCATCCGGACCTGTTCAACATCCTGCTGCAGGTTATGGATAACGGCAGGCTTACCGATCACCACGGCAAGACGGTCGATTTCCGCAATGTCGTGCTGATCATGACGACCAACGCTGGTGCCAGCGACATGGCACGGCAGGGGATCGGCTTCGGCGACGTGTCCAAGGCGGATGCGGGCGATGAGGCGGTGAAGAAGATGTTCACCCCAGAATTCCGCAACCGTCTCGATGCGATTGTCCCGTTTGCCTATCTGCCGCCGGAAGTCGTCAGCCGCGTGGTCGACAAGTTCATCCTCCAGCTTGAACTGCAGCTGGCGGAGCAGAATGTGCACATCCAGTTCGACAGTGACGCGCGCGCCTGGCTCGCCAAGCAGGGCTATGACCGGCTCTATGGTGCGCGTCCGATGGGCCGCGTCATCCAGGAGAAGGTCAAAAAGCCGCTCGCGGAAGAGCTGCTGTTCGGCAAGCTGGCCAATGGCGGCGAAGTCCATGTCAGCCTCAAGGAAGAGGAGGGCAAGCCGACGGTGCTCTCGTTCGAGCTGACCCCCGCCGCGCCGAAGCTCGTCAAGAAGAAGGCGCGCAAAGGCAAGGGCGGTTCGGCCACGGCCGAGGAGCCGAATACCGACGAAGCCTGACGCAGGCACGCGTTGACACAAAGGGGCGGAGCCTTCGGGTCTCCGCCCTTTTTGTCTCTGGCAACCCTGACGCAATCACGGCATTCGTGATGCCATGGCTGGTTGTTTCACGTGGATCAAAGCGGAGCCGTGTGGCATCCGCATCGTTCCGGCAGATGCCTGGATCGATCCGGCACGCCCCGCACCGCGCGCGCTCGTGACGCATGGCCACGCAGACCATGCGCGGGGCGGCCATGGCCAAACCGTGGCGACATCCGAGACCCTTGCCATCATGGCCGTTCGCTATGGCGTAACGGATGGGGCTGTGGCTGCACGCTATCACGAGCCGATTGCGATCGGCGGAGGCGTAACCGCAACCTTTCTGCCAGCCGGCCATGTGCTGGGCTCGGCGCAGATCCTCCTGGAGCATGCGGGCGAACGAGTTATCGTAACGGGGGACTACAAGCGTAGCCCGGATCCGACATGCCCGCCGTTTGCCGTCACTCCCTGCGACCTCTTCATCACCGAGGCCACCTTCGGCCTGCCGGTCTTTCGCCACCCGCCAATCGGTGGCGAAATTGCCAAGCTGCTCGGCGCGCGTGAGGCAAACCCGGACCGCTGCATGCTGGTGGGTGCCTATGCGCTCGGGAAGGCGCAGCGGATCATTGCGGAATTGCGAGCAGCCGGGTGGCAGGAACCGATCTATCTCCACGGCGCCATGGAGGCGATGTGCCGCCTGTATGAGTCTCTGGGAGTTCCGCTCGGAGACCTGCGATCGGTTGCAGGCGTGCCCAAGGCCGCTCTGAATGGGGCCATTGTTATTTGTCCTCCTTCGGCGCTTAACGACCGTTGGAGCCGGCGGTTACCCGATCCGCTAACCGCCATGGCGAGCGGATGGATGCGTGTGCGTCAGCGCGTTCGCCAGCGCGGGGTAGAACTGCCACTCGTGATCTCGGATCACGCCGATTGGAGTGAACTTACCTCAACCATTGCAGACGTGAATCCGGGCGAGACATGGATCACGCATGGCCGCGAAGATGCGCTCCTGCGCTGGTGCGAACTGCAGCAGCGCAACGCCCGTGCGCTCGCCTTGACGGGTTACGAGGACGAAGATGATTGAGTCCCCCGACTCCGGAAGCAGCTGGCGCTGATGCAGCGGTTTGCAACCCTCCTCGACAGCCTGCTGCTCACACCCTCGCGCAACGGGAAACTCGAGCTTATTGCCGAGTATCTTCGTGAGACGCCCGATCCGGATCGCGGCTGGGCGCTCGCCGCCCTGACCGGCGCGGTCGATTTTTCCGCGATCAAGGCCGGAACGGTGCGGGGTCTGATGGCCAGCCGCATCGATCCAGTCTTGTGGACGCTTTCACGTGATTTCGTTGGCGATACTGCCGAAACCGCAAGCCTGCTGTGGCCGGAACCGGAACCTATCCCGCTCGAACCGCCACCAACACTTGGCAAGGTGGTTGCCGCTCTTTCCCAAACCACGCGCGCGAGTGCGCCGCTTGTTCTGGCGAACCTGCTGGACCGGCTTGATACACCCGGGCGCTACGCCCTGATCAAGTTTGCCACCGGTGCGCTGCGCATCGGCATCTCCGCCCGCTTGGCCAAAGTCGCATTCGCGCAGGCTTTCGCCGTGCCGGTCGATGCAGTCGAAGAGTACTGGCACGGTCAGGAGCCGCCCTACTCACACCTCTTCGCATGGGCCGCTGGAACAGCACCACCGCCGCGCACCGATTTGCTGCCGCTTTTCCGTCCGTTCATGCTTGCCCATCCGCTGGAAGACGAGACGATCAGCCTTGCGGAATACGTGGCTGAATGGAAATGGGACGGTATCCGGGTTCAACTGGTCCATGTAGGCGGTGAGACAAGGGTCTATTCGCGCGGCGGGGACGAGATTTCGGCGAGCTTTCCCGAGATCGCAGGCGCCTTGCCCATCCCGGCCGTTCTCGATGGCGAACTGCTCGTCCGCGGCTCGGCGCAAGGGGGAGAGGCAGGTGGCGCGGCCAGCTTCAACGCGCTGCAGCAGCGGCTCGGTCGCAAGTCCGTCTCGAAGGCGATGCTTGCGGAAGCGCCAGCCTTTGTCCGGCTCTATGACCTTCTGATCCTGAATGGCGAAGACCTGCGCGAGCAACCCTGGTCGCAGCGCCGCGCCCGGTTGGAAGCGCTCATACCTCAGCTTGATCCGGTGCGTTTCGACTTGTCCCAGACCATTGACGCAACGGACATGGACGCGCTTGCCGAGATCCGCGCCGGTGCCCGCGATGCGGCCATCGAAGGCGTCATGCTCAAGCACCGCCAATCACCCTATGTGGCAGGGCGACGGGCCGGGCTGTGGTACAAGTGGAAGCGTGAGCCTCTGCTGATCGATTGCGTCCTGATGTATGCGCAGCGCGGTTCGGGGAAACGCTCCTCGTTCTACTCCGATTTCACCTTTGGCTGCTGGAATGGCGATCCGGATGCGGGGGCGGAATTGCTGCCTGTGGGCAAGGCCTACTTCGGCTTCACCGACGAGGAACTCCGGTTCCTCGATCGCCACGTCCGGCAGCACACGGTCGCGAAGTATGGACCGGTCCGGGAGACCGATCGCAGCCTGGTGTTCGAGGTGGCGTTCGATTCGGTCCATCTAAGCAAGCGGCACAAGTCGGGGCTGGCGATGCGATTCCCCCGCATCCATCGCATCCGACAGGACAAACCCGCAAACGAAGCCGATCACCTGGAGACACTGCGCGCACTGGTCACTTGATCTTGATCAAGGCGGGTTGCCTGGGCGGCTGGCAGGCACAGGCTTGCCGCACTGTCGCTTTGGAGTGAGCATTCTTGGCCACAACGACCGAACCCCCCGCTGCCAGCCCCTATGATCGCATCGGAGGCTTGGCGGCTCTGCGCCGGATCACCGACCGCTTTTACGATCTGATGGAGACCGACCCGGCATTTGCCGCGCTGAGAACCGTGCATGCGCCGGATCTTGCTCCCATGCGCGAATCGCTGCCGCTCTTCCTTGCCGGCTGGAGCGGCGGCCCACGAACATGGTGGGAGGCCAATCCGGGCAAATGCATGGTGAGCATGCACGCGCCGTTCGGAATCAATCGGGAGCTCGCCGGACAATGGGCCGATGCGATGCGCCGTGCTATTGCCGATATCGCACCCGACGATACCGCCATCGCCGATGCTCTGGCGGACGTGCTGGACCGGATGGCGCGGGGCATGGCCAAGGCTTGATTGGCGAGGATCAAGCAAACGGCTAAGCTGCTGCGATGCTGAGGTATGATCCGGATCGACGCAGGCTGGCTATCGCCCTTTCCGGCCTCGCGGGTTTCGTCGATGCGGTGGGCTTCCTTTCCGCGAATGGCTATTTCGTGTCGTTCATGTCTGGCAATTCGACACGGCTGGGCGTGGCGCTCAGCACGGGATCGAGCGCGGCACTGGTCCCTGCAGTGCTGATTGCCGGCTTTGTCTGCGGCGTCACGCTGGGGGCGCTGGTCGCGCTGCAAGCCGGAGGCCGCCGGAAGCCGGTCGTCCTGGGAATGGTCGCGATGCTTTTGCTGATCGGTGCAACAGCGCGCGGCCTGGGCCATGAATCCTTCATGCTGGCCGCCCTTGTGCTGGCCATGGGTGCGACCAACAACACCTTCCAGCGCGGCGGCGAAGTGACAGTAGGGCTGACCTATATGACGGGTGCGCTTGTCCGCCTCGGGCAAGGATTGGCGCTGAGGATCGCGGGCAGGGCTGAGCCGGGATGGATACAGTGGGGTCTGCTATGGGCAGGGCTGCTGATCGGTGCCGTGCTGGGTGCTTTCTTCCAAAGCCAATGGCCCTCTGGCTGTCTGTGGATCGCAGCAGCTTGGGCTGGAATGATGGCCTTGGTTGCGATCAGACTGCCAGTGGAATCCTGAAGAGTTTTTCCCGCGAAGTTGCGCCGCGCAACAAGGCAATCTGCGAGGATGGAACAGCCAGCGCCTGCCCAAGCAGATCGGCAACCGCGGCGGTCGCCTTGCCATCCTCCGGCTGGGTTCTCACTTTCACGAGAACGCGGCCGGACACAATCTCTATCCCTTCACTTCGCGCACCGGGCGTAACCCTGACCGCAAGCCGCCCATCAGCGTCAGCGAATGATCGCAACGCCTCGGCGGAGGGAAAATCAGCCTTCGGTCGCGCCATGGCTGGCCAGCGCGGCGCCATGGGCACACGCATTGGCAACGTAGTGCGCGACGCCCAGCTGCATCTCGTGAAGCGCAGCATCAGTGAGATCGCGCATGTAGGCGGCGGGACGGCCGCCCCACAGCTGGCGTGAGGCGATGCGCTTGCCCGGCGTGAGCAGTGCGCCTGCCGCCAGCATACCATCGCCCTCAATCACCGCACCGTTCATCACTACCGAACCAAGTCCGACAAACGCCCGGTCTTCCAGTGTGCAGCCATGCAACATCACCATGTGACCGACGAGAACATCGTCTCCGATCAGCGTGGGGAAGCCTTGCGGGTGACGCGGATCAGGGCTGTCGCAATGGATCACGGTCCCGTCTTGAATGTTGCTGCGCGCGCCGATCACGATCCGGTTCACATCGCCGCGGATCACGCAGTTGTACCAGACCGAGGCCTCCGGCCCGATCTCGACATCACCAATGATCCGGCAGCCCGGTGCGATGAAGGCGCTTGGATGAATGCGCGGCGCCTTGCCGTGAATGGCCGCGATGGTGACGTCGTGATGCATGGCGCTCCCTTCAATCGGCCTTGGGCAGCGGTCGGTGGATGCGGTAGAGAATATGCGGACGAAGCGGATCACCCTCGGCAAGCTCGGGATGTTCAAAGTCCTCGTCAGGATAGCGAATCATCCCGAGGCGCTCCATCAAGCCCCAGCTACGCGTGTTGGCGAGATTGGTGATCGCCATGACCGCAGGAACCGGCAAGTTGGTCCAAGCCCAAGCCAGTGATGCCTCAGCCGCTTCACGCGCCAGACCTTGTCCCCAGGCATGATGGGCAAGACGCCAGCCGATCTCATGTTCGAAGATGGGTGAGCGAGGCGGGAGAATTCCGCAAAAGCCGATGAAATCGCCCTCGACCTTGCGTTCCAACGCCCAGAAGACGTGACCGTGTTCGCGCTCGGTGGCGATCATCCGGTCCACCGCCGCGTCACTTTCGGCACGGGTCAGCGGAGGCAGATACTCCATCACGCGCGGATCGCAGGCCATTGCCCAGAATGGCTCACGGTCCGCATCGCGCCAAGGGCGCAGAACAAGCCGCTCTGTCTCGATCATTCCGGTTTCAGGCACCCATCAGACGCGCAGCGTGGAGCGCATGATAAGTAAGGACGCCAGAACAACCCGCACGCTTGAACGCGAGCAGGGTTTCCAGAACCAGCGCGTCACGATCGCCTGCACCGGCAGCCACAGCCGCTTCGATCATCGCGTACTCACCGCTCACCTGATAGGCAAAGACCGGCACCTGAAAGGCCTCTTTCACGCGCAGGGCGATATCAAGATAGGGCAGGCCGGGCTTGACCATGACGCTGTCTGCGCCCTCGGCAAGGTCGAGTTCGACTTCGCGCAGCGCTTCCTCTGCGTTGCCGGGATCCATCTGATAGGTCTTCTTGTTGCCCTTCAGCAGGCCGCGCGATCCGACTGCATCGCGGAACGGGCCATAGAACGCGGACGCGTACTTTGCCGCATACGCTATGATCTGGACGTTGATATGGCCGCCCTCCTCGAGCGCCTCGCGAATCGCGCCGATGCGGCCGTCCATCATGTCGGACGGCGCGATGATGTCTGCACCGGCAGCCGCCTGATTAAGGCTTTGTCCCACGAGCACATCCACGGTCGCGTCGTTGAGGACATAGCCCTCGTCATCGATCAGGCCGTCCTGCCCGTGGCTGGTGTAGGGGTCGAGCGCAACATCGGTCAGAACGCCGAGCGATTCTCCGCAGGCATCCTTGATCGCCTTGATCGCCCGGCACATCAGGTTGTCCGGGTTGAGCGCTTCGGCACCATCCTCGCTGCGACGCTCCGGCTGGGTGTTCGGGAACAGGGCAATGCAGGGAATGCCGGCTGCCGCTGCTTCACGGGCGCGCTCGGCCACCAGATCGACTGACCAACGCGACACGCCGGGCAGGGAACCGATCGGATCCTCAATGCCCCTGCCTTCGGTTACAAACAGGGGCCAGATCAGATCGGCAGGGGTGACAAGCACTTCGCGGTGCAGGGCGCGGCTCCACGCGGTGGCGCGGGTGCGGCGGAGGCGAATGTTGGGATAGCCAGCGGACATGGCCCCGTTCTAGGCGCTGCAGCACCTTTGGGCAACCGGGCGAGATCGCCTGCTTAGGGCTGCGTGCCGACGATGGCGCCCGGCCGGACCGAAAGGAGGGCCTGCAACCGTGCCTTGAAGGCAGCGACCTGCCTGGGATCAACTGCTTGAGTTCGCTGCACCATCCGGACGGAGAACGGATCCACTGTCTGCCCCCCGCGATAGACCTCGTAATGGAGGTGGGCACCGGTGGAGAGGCCGGTCGAGCCGACATAGCCGATGATCTGTCCGCGCCGGACCGCCATTCCCGGCGCGACGGCAATCCGGCTCATATGGCCATAGCCCGTGGCAATGCCGCCGCCATGGTCGAGTCGCACGTAGTTGCCATGGCCCCCGTGCCAACCAGCGTACGCCACGCGGCCGTCGGTAACGGCATAGATCGGCGAACCCCAGGAGGCCGCGAAATCGACGCCGGCATGCATGCGAACATATCCAAGGATGGGATGACGGCGCATGCCGTAGCCCGAAGTCACATGTCCGCTGACCGGAGCGCCGAACAATCCGCCGTCGGTCTGTCCACCTCCGGCAAGGTCTGCCAGCGAGGTAAAGCTGCCGTCGGCACCCCAGCGCAGCAACTGCGCACGCGGCTGGCCAGACCGGACAACGCCGGCATAGAGAAGATTGCCGGCCTCGCCCTCGCCATCAGCGGTGTGCTTGTAGGCAACGACAAGGTCGAATGTGTCGGTAGGCGCGATCTCCTCGAACGGAATCGCCTGATCGATAGCCCGCAGATAATCCTGCACGGCGCTTGGCGGCGCCCCTGCAGCGCGAGCAGAACGGTAGAGGCTCGTGCCAACCAGGCCCTGAACCCGTAGCGGCGTCACATCAACGTTGATCGGCTTGCGTGAGAGCGCCAGGCCTCCACCTTGCCGATTGATCGAAAGGGCGAGATCGAAACGTGGGCGAAAACCAATTGCCATGAGGGGCCGGGGATCCGAAGCATTTCCACGCGCGCCGAGCGTGATGGAGAAGCGAGTGCCCGGCGCAATCTCCGCAAGAGGGACAGCGCTGGCGACCATGGCCGCGATTTGTCCCGCATCGCCAGATCCAACACCGGCGCGCTGCAGCATGCGCGGCAGACTGTCGTTCTCACCGATCGTGGCGGAAAGCTGGATTTCAGGGCGCTCGGGAGCGGCTGCCAGCCGTGTGACCACCTCGGTTGCGGCAAAGTGGCGCCCCTGTGTCGAACCCTTCGCAAATGACCGCAGCGATTGTGCGCGAAATTCGACCTGTGATGCTTCGTCCAGTGTCGTCAACGGCGCAGCCTCAAGCGGCGCGAAGCGGGGCCAGAACATCAGTGCCAGCACAGTGAAACCAACAAGCAGGCCAAGGCCGCGAAACCATCCAGCGCTGCCGACGTTCTCGGCAAGATCGGGCACAAGCGCATGCCGACCCGCCCAATATTCAATGCGATGGCAGAACTGCGTCCACCGCTTCGCGAGAGGGTGGTTGCTGTCCCGAAATGTGGGAGCAGGAGGCGGCGGCGGTTCTGGAAGCGGCAGGATAGGCGTGCGGCGTTCGGGTATCACGCCGGGACGCGCGCGACCGAAGGTCACGGTGCTGGCCAGCCCCAATTCGTCACGTGGGCCCAACACTCCGGTTGCTTCCCTTTCCGCCGCCGAAACCGCTCGTCCGGTCCAGATGCCGCGCATTGCCGACACGGAAGAAGCCCTGCACCCGCAAGGTTAATTCAGCGTAAACCCACGCACGTCCCTTGCACTCGCCAAAGGATTTCTGGTCCATTCCGGCCAGACCGGCCTCCGGGCATGGTCACCGCAATTCGAATTGGCTAACATGAACTGCAATTTGGAACGAACGGGGCGGGACTGCGGCGGCATGAGCGAGGCACAAGTACTGGGCGATGCCATCGGAGCAGGCCTTGCGGCGCGTATAGTTGAACCCAATGGGGGCGAGGTGGACAGCGGACATACGCACGAGAGCGCATGTCTGAACTGCGGCACACTCTTGGTCGGGAGCCATTGCCATAATTGCGGACAGACAGCGCATGTGCATCGGACGCTCGGTGCATTCTTTCACGATCTGCTCCACGGCGTGTTCCATTTCGAGGGCAAGATTTGGCACACTTTGCCGATGTTGATCGCGCGGCCGGGCAAGCTCACCCGCGAGTACATCGACGGACGTCGCGCTCGCTATGTTTCGCCGCTTGCGCTGTTCCTGTTCAGCGTCTTCATCATGTTCGCGGTTATCCAGCAGACCGCCGGTGACCTCAACCTGGGCAAGGATGGCAATGTTGCCATCAATGTGGGGGTGTCGAAGAGCTCGGCCGAAATCGAGAAGTCACTCAAGGCTGCGCGGACAAAGCGGGCTGAAGTGGAGGCCAAAGGCGGCGATACCGACGATCTCGACACCGACATCGAGCAGCAGGAGCGCGTGCTTGCCGCCATGCGCCGCATGGGCGGCGAGAAGCTTTCCTCGACCGGCTTTTCGATTCTCGATGAGGTGATCGACGAAACCCAGAGCAATCCCAAGCTGGTGCTCTACAAGATGCAAAGCCACGCCTATAAATACAGCTGGGCGCTGGTACCGATATCGGTCCCGTTCCTGTGGCTGCTGTTTCCCTTCAGCCGCCGCTTTCACTTATATGATCACACCGTATTCGTGACCTACTCGCTGAGTTTCATGACGCTGCTCTTTGCGGCTGGCATGATTGCCGGGGCTTTCGGTGCCGACCCGGTTGCAGGCCTGCTTGCGCTGGTCCCGCCCATCCACATGTACAAGCAGCTGCGCGGGACATACGGCACTTCCCGGTTGGGCGGGTTGGTTCGCACAGCCGCCTTGCTGGTTTTCGCCATGTCGGCACTGGCCATCTATCTCGTATCGATCGCTGCTGAAGCCAGCACCGGCTAAACCCGCGGTTGTCTCAGCAATCGAGAACGAACGGGCCAGCAGCCCGCGACTCCAGCGCAGCGTGCGCTTTTGCCGCGTCCTGTAGTTCAAAACGACCGCCAAGTGTGACCGGCAGTGCTCCTGCCGCCATTGCTGCAAAGAGCTTTTCGGAAGCGGACAGCAGCGTTCCACGCGTGGAAATGTAGGGCCAGAGGAACGGACGCGAGACTTTCGCCGACTTTGCGCCGAGCCGCGACAGGTCGAACGGCGGTATGGGGCCTGACGCCTGTCCGTAATGAACAAGATGCCCCTTCACGGCGAGCGACGCCAGAGAGCCTTCGAACGTATCCGCGCCGACTGCATCATAGGCCGCGCCGACACCTTCACCGCCCGTGAACGCCATAACACGCGCCGCAACGTCCTCCTGGCGGTAGAGAATGACTTCATCGCAACCAGCAGCCATCGCGATTGCGGCCTTGTGCTCTGAACCCGCCGTACCGATCACCCGGCCTCCCTTGAGCCGGGCCATCCGCGCAACAAGCTGGCCGACGCCGCCTCCGGCCGCCTGAACCAGCACGGCCATGCCCGGACGAACAGGTTCGACTTCCTCAACCAGCGCCTGTGCGGTGAGACCCTTGAGGAACCATGCCGCCGCTACGCCATCATCGATGCCAGCAGGAACCGGCACGGCAAGCGCGGCGCTGATGATACGGGCGCGGGCGTATCCGCCGTAGTTCCGGGCAATGTACGCGATGCGATCGCCAACGGCGAAGTCCGTAACGCCCTCGCCAACTGCTTCTACCGTGCCCACGGCTTCAAGCCCCGGAATACCGGGCAGGTCGAGCGTGCGGTAGGAGCCCGAGCGAACGTAGATATCGTGGAAGTTCACCGACGCCGCATGCTGGCGCACAAGGAGTTCGCCTGCCAAGGGCGCAGGGACTTCGACCCCTTCGAGCTTCATCACTCCCGGCCCGCCGTAAGCGCGGATGACGATTGCCTCGCTGGCGGTACCCATCGTGACTGTGCTTCCCCGCTTATGCCCCGGCGGGATGGGGATCGCCCGATCCCGAGAAGCGCCGTCCGGCGCGAGGCACAGTGGCACCTGCGGACGTCACCGGTCGCGCGGGACCGCTCGGTGCCTCCGGCCGATCAAGCTTGCCGTTCTCCATCAGCGCACGGATTTCCTCGCCGCTCAGGGTCTCGTACTCCAGCAGCGCCTGTGCCAGCAGATGAAGCTTGTCCTCGTGCGACTTGAGGATATCGGTCGCCCGCGCATGCGCGCCGTCAACCAGTGTTCGGATCTCGCTGTCGATGAGCTTGTTCGTCTCATCGGACATCATGGTGCGCTGCGAACCGCCCATTCCCAGATAGCCTTCCTGGGCTTCTTCGTATTGAAGTGGCCCCAGCTTGTCCGACATGCCCCATTTGGTGACCATGCTGCGCGCCAGGCTGGTGGCATACTGGATGTCAGACGATGCGCCAGAGGAAACCTTGTCGTACCCAAAGATGATCTCTTCGGCGACACGGCCACCCATGCTCACCGAGAGATTGGCATGCATCTTGTCGCGGTGATAGGAATAGCTGTCGCGCTCGGGCAGGCGCATCACCATGCCGAGTGCGCGGCCACGAGGGATGATGGTCGCCTTGTGGATCGGATCGGAGGCGGCCTCGTTGATCGAGACGATTGCGTGCCCGGCCTCGTGATAGGCGGTCATCTTCTTCTCATCGTCGGTCATGACCATCGAGCGGCGTTCAGCGCCCATCATGACCTTGTCCTTCGCGTCCTCGAACTCCTGCATCGCAACCAGCCGCTTGTTACGGCGGGCGGCCAGAAGCGCAGCCTCGTTGACGAGGTTGGCAAGGTCTGCACCCGAGAAACCGGGCGTGCCGCGCGCAATGACACGCGGGAGCACGTCAGGGGCAAGCGGCACCTTCTTCATGTGCACGCTGAGAATCTTCTCGCGCCCATCGATATCGGGGATCGGAACGACAACCTGACGGTCGAAACGGCCCGGACGGAGGAGCGCAGGGTCGAGCACGTCCGGCCGGTTCGTCGCGGCGATGATGATGATGCCCTCATTCGCCTCGAAGCCGTCCATCTCGACGAGGAGCTGGTTCAGGGTCTGCTCGCGTTCGTCGTTCGAATTGCCGAGACCGTGGCCGCGGTGCCGGCCGACGGCATCGATTTCGTCAATGAAGACGATGCAAGGCGCGTTCTTCTTCGCCTGATCGAACATGTCGCGCACGCGGCTCGCGCCGACGCCGACAAACATTTCGACGAAATCGGAGCCTGAGATGGTGAAGAACGGCACGCCCGCCTCACCGGCGATGGCGCGGGCCAGCAGGGTCTTGCCGGTGCCGGGCGAGCCGACGAGCAACGCGCCCTTGGGGATTTGCCCGCCAAGCTTGGAGAAGCGGCTGGGATCACGCAGGAATTCCACAATCTCCTGCAGTTCCTCGCGCGCTTCATCAATGCCAGCGACATCGTCGAAGGTCACCTTGCCGGAACGCTCTGTCAGCAATTTTGCCTTGGACTTGCCAAAGCCCATAGCGCCAGAGCCACCACCCTTCTGGACCTGCCGCAGCGCAAAGAAGGCGACGCCCAAAATGAGCAGGAACGGCAGCGACTGGGCGAGGATATAGAGCAGCAGGTTGGGTTCCTCCTGCGCCTTGCCGGCATAGCGAACACCATGCTCCTGAAGGAGCTTGGTCAGTTCAACGTCGCCGGGGACAGGAACGGTACTGAACTGCTGGTCGTTCTTGAGCGTGCCGGTGATCCGGTCCGGCCCGACCTGAACTTCGCGCACGTTGTCCTGCACGACGCTGGCGCGGAAGTCCGAGTACGGGATCATCGCCCCCGCAGGATCGGTACGCGTGTTGAACATGGAAACGACAAGGAGCAGCGCGAGAAAGATGCCGCCCCAGATCAGGAGGCTCTTGATCCAGGGGTTACCCTGCGGCTGGTCGTCGTTCATGGCGCGGCTTTCGATCCGGGATGATTTTTCTCCTCCAATGTAGGACGCCCATGGGGAATGGCAATATAAGCCGAGGTGCGAATTTCTTGCCCCTAGGGACTGCCACTCGGCGAAGCGGCAACTGAGCGCGGCCTGGGCGCCACAACGAAGCGCCATTCTGCCATTCGGCCATCGCCGCGTACACCCGCGAGTGTGGCAATCTCACCGGCGGCCAGACGGTCGTGCCAACGCGCCAGGGCATTTCCACGCGGCTTCGATCTGCCGAGCTCGATCAGGATGCACTCGAGAACGCGCTGCGCCACGGCGCGGGGAACGCCGCGAGGATTCCAGCAGGAAACACCCCCCGACGTTCTCACAGCCGCAAAGCACTGTTCGGCCGCCCAATCGATAGCCGCATCGGCCTCGGCAAGATGGCGTGCGCTGGCGGCAACGGAAAGCGGGTCGATGTGCCCCAAGCCGCTCAGCATGGTCCGCATCCTGACCCGCTCGAAGCGATGATCGCGATTCGATGGATCGAGCACGGGTTCGATCCCGGCACCAGCAACGACGTTTGCCAGATCGCTTCGGCGCCAGCCGAGCAGGGGACGAAGCAGCTGGCAATCCGGCCTTCCCGGAAGCGGAGAAATCCCGCGCATGGCCGCAAGACCGCGAACGCCGGCCCCGCGCGCCAGCCGCATCAACAGCGTCTCCGCCTGGTCATCGGCGTGGTGCGCGGTGGCGATGGCCGCCAGTCCACTGCGGACAGCCCAATCACCCAGCGCAGCATAGCGGGCAACCCTCGCCCGCTCCTGCACAGCTGGACCTGGCGGCAGTGCAATGGTCAGGATTTCGTGCGGAATGCCGAGATCGGCGCACAGCTTGGCGACGTAAAGTGCTTCGGCTGCGCTCTCTGGCCGCAGTCCGTGATCTACCGTCGCCACCTTGAGGGCACCGGGAATTGCTGCCCGTGCCAATAGCAATAGCGCAAGACTATCTGGTCCACCCGAAACGGCGAGACCAGCTGCCGTCTTCTCAGGCCAGATCGCTAGCCAATCGGCAGCGAAGCGGGCTTCCAGCACGCTATCAATTGCAGACCACCGGCTTGGTGGCGGCCTCGTACTGGGACTTCAACCGTCCGATCAGCTCTGTCGGGTAGGTCTGGCGGAACTCCGCAAATGCAACACAGGCCCGCTTTTCCTCCTTCAGACGGCTCATTGCGACGCCGAGATAGAGCAGGCTGTCCGCCGCCCGGTCGCCTTTGCGATCGGCCTGATAGTTCTGGAGAAAATACTGCGCTGCTGTGCCGGGCTTGCCATCGTCGAGATAGGCCCGTCCGAGGAGATTTCGGGCATAGCTGATCCGGGCATGCCGGGGATACTGCTGGACTACGCGCAACAGCTGCTGCTGAGCCTCAGGGAAGAACTTGGCTTCCCACAGGCGATAGCCATACGTGTACCCATCCTCACCCTTGTCGTCGGTCGACGGCTTTTCGATGGCCATGACCGCAGCGACGCGATCCGGGGATGCCTCGGGCTTTGCAGCGTCAGCCTTTGCGGGCGCGGGTTTTGCCGAGGTCTTGACGGGTGTCGTCGGCTCCGTTGCAGGCGTCGATGCAGCGGCCGCTGGAGCTGCAGAAACGGGTTCGGCCGCCGGCGGAGAAGCACCCACCGGAGGGGAACCAGCCGCTTCAAGCGTCGCCAGACGAGCTTCAAGCTTGGCCACGTGATTCTGGTTCTCTTCGCTGGCAGCGGTCAACCGTTGCAACTGCGCCTCGACAGCGTCCATGCGGGTGAGGAGGTCGGTCACAGCAGTCGGCGCGGGCGTTGCGGGGGCCGAGCCTGTCGCGGGCGGGGTAATTTCGGGCCCGAATGTCTTGCCTGCCCCATCGGGGAAGACCTTGCGTTGAACAGCCCGCAACTCCGACTCAATCCGCCGCAGCCGAACATCGGTGCTTTCAGGCGCGGCCTGGGCCCAAGCAGGGGAGACAAAAGCGCTCGGCGTGAAGCTACCAGCGAGAATAGCCACGGTGAGGGCCATCGCCGAACCAATGCGGCCAGAGCCAAACATGATCTTCATTGTCACTCCCGTCGGATCATTGCTCCTTCCATGCGCTGCCTTGAGGGGCGTGCGCAAGCATTTGGGCAAGATTTGCGTGATCGACCGCTGGGTTTCACACAGATCGCCGCTGTTAACGGCGGCTTAGTTAACCGTAGCTGTAGTGCCAGAGGCGGGCGCTGAGGTGGGTGCAGCCAGCCGGGCGCGCAGGCTGGCGGCATCAATTGGCACGTCTTTCAAGATCTTCTCCGCCTCGGCGAGGCGAGGAATGGACTGGCCCGCAATCGTGATCGCCAGAGCATCGGGCCGACCGGTCCAAAGCCTGGGACCGACGGCATCGCCAGGCACTGTGTAGCTTTCACCCTTGGCAAGCTGCTTCTGCATCAGCTGCTTGCCTTGTCCATCATAGAACTTGACCCAGATGCCCTCCTCTAGCGCGGTGAACACCACCGGGCCGTTTGCCGGAGGCTGCGCACTGGCAGGCCGAGGAGCGGGATCCGCCGGCTTCAGAGCAGCAACTGCCGGCTGCTCGGGCGCCTGAACAAGCGATGGGAGCGAGACAGCTGGCGCGTAGTAGCTGCGCCAGAAAATGCCGCCCATGGCAAGAATGGCGCCTACCAGCAGCAGCGCGAGCCAGCCGACAAGCCGGGATGGGGTCTTTGCAGGATCGCCTACTTCGAACTGATTGAGCACACGCGGCTCGGGGCGCGGCGCACTTCCTTGCAGTTCGGAGCGGACAGCATCGGCAATGCTGACATCGTCGAGTCCAACGGCGCGGGCGTAGGCTTTGGCAAATCCGATCGCATAGGGACGGCCGGGCATCACGCTGTAGTCGCCAGCCTCAAGCGCTTCGATATGGCGGAGTGTGACCCTTGTACGGCGGGCAACCTCGGCGGTGGTCAGTCCAAGCGCGAGACGGGCTGCGACCAGGCGAGCCGCTACGCTGGCCTGCGCATCGTCACCCGTCGGCGGAGTCGCTCCCGCACCGGAGAGAACCGGATCATGCGATTGGTCTGCATGGACCATGTTGCGTTCGCCGTCCTTGGCCACGGCGTAGCTCCCGTCGTTCATTGTTGTTCCGGGTATTCTCTGGATGGTTGCGAGCCCGCGCGGAGGCAGCATGTCCTGACCGGAAAAGTCAATGATTTTGAATCATTGTCGGCATGATCTGACGTCTTGGTGCGACGAGTTCAATCGTAATCAATGCCGCGCGCGGTGGCCCAGGCGGCAATTTCCGCGCGCAGATTCACAGGGGGGCGGGCAAGCCACCCTTCCATCGCGGCCTGAATGGCGGGGAGCTCGACCTTGCGGACAAGTTCCTTGATCGGACCGACCGCGGCCGGGGTGATCGAAAGCCGGGTAATGCCGATGCCCAGCAAGGCCAGCGCCTCCAACCGCCGGCCGCCCATCTCGCCGCACACCGTCACATCGGTGCCCGACGGCGCAACCGCGAGCACGACGCGGCGGAGGAACCGCAGGATCGCAGGCGAAAGCCAGTCATATCGTTCGGCAAGCTTCGGGTTGGCGCGATCTGCGGCAAACAGGAACTGGGTGAGGTCATTCGTCCCGATCGAGAGGAACGACAGCCGCGGGGCAAGCACATCGAGCCATTCCGCGAGCGCCGGCACTTCGAGCATGGCGCCATAGCGAATCGCATCAGGCAGCAGCTTCTTCTGCTGCTTCAGAAACGCGAGCTGACTTTCAAACACGGCACGGGCGGCATCGAACTCCCACGGTTCGGTCACCATCGGGAACATCACGTTGAGCGTTCGTCCGCCAGCAGCCTCGAGCAGCGCACGCGCCTGAACCTTCAGCAGCCCGTCGCGCTCAAGCGCCACGCGCAGCGCGCGCCACCCCATGGCCGGGTTCTCCTCGGTCTCGCCATCGTTGTGGCGAAGATAGGGGAGAACCTTGTCACCACCGATATCGACGGTGCGGAAAACGACTGGCCGATCACCCGCTGCATCGAGCACATCGCGATAGAGCCGCGTCTGGCGTTCGCGTGCCGGAAGCGTTGCCGAAACGAGGAACTGAAACTCGGTGCGGAACAGGCCAATTCCGTCCGCGCCGGTCAGATTGAGCATCGGCATGTCATCGCGCAGGCCCGCATTGATCATGACCCGGACGCGCTGGCCATCGGCCGAGACAGGTTCGACATCGCGCATGGCCGCATACAACGCCTGCCGCTCGCGATTGCGCGCGAACCGCGCTTCGAAGGCCTCGACGAGCGTCGGCGCCGGCCGCACATCGACGACACCCTGATCGCCATCAAGCAGCAGTTGGTCGCCTTCACGGACCTTGGCACGGAGTGCGCGGATGCGCCCCACCACGGGGATGCCCATGGCGCGCGCCACAATGACCACATGCGCGGTCAACGATCCTTCTTCGAGGATAACACCTTTGAGGCGCCGCCGGTCATATTCCAGCAGTTCCGCCGGACCGAGATTGCGCGCGATCAGGATCGCATCGCCCTTCAGCCCAAGGCTGGCTGCCGTCCCCAATTGACCGGACACGATGCGCAGGAGGCGGTTCGAAAGATCCTCCAGATCGTGCATGCGATCCGCCAGCAGCGGATCATCGATCTGGCGCATGCGCATGCGGGTCCGCTGCTGGACTCGTTCGATCGCCGCTTCGGCGGTAAGACCCGAATCGATCGCCTCGTTGATCCGCCGGCTCCACCCTTCGTCATAGGCAAACATGCGATAGGTCTCGAGGACCTCCTCATGCTCTCCGCCCATGCCGAACTCGGCCTGGCTCGCCATCCGGTCGATCTGCTCGCGCATCTTGTCAAACGCGAGATAGACCCGCTGGCGCTCGGCTTCGGTGTCTTCCGCAACGACATGCTCGATCGTCACGCGCGGCTGGTGGAACACCGCAACGCCGCTGGCCAGACCCTTGACGAGCGTGAGGCCCGCAATCCGTTCGTGCCCGGTCAGGTGGGCATCGGCACCGAGAACGTCTTCATCGTCGATCAGATCGGCATTGGCGATAAGCTCGGAAAGCACCATGGCCACTGTCTGGAGCGCCTCGATCTCCACTTCCTCATAGCGCCGCGGCTCGACATGCTGGACGCCCAGCACGCCGACAGCCCGCGCGCGACGAACAATCGGCACGCCAGCAAACGAGTGGAAGCGCTCTTCGCCGGTTTCGGGGAAGAAGGCGAAGTCTGGATGGGCGGCGGCTTCGGCGAGGTTCAGGGTTTCGATGTTCGCGGCGATCGTGCCGACAAGCCCTTCGCCCACCGCCATCCGCGTTACGTGGACCGCCGCCTGATTTAGGCCGCGGGTGGCAAACAGTTCCAGCATGCCTTCACGCAACAGGTAGATCGAGCAGACCTCGCTGTTGAGCTTGTCACCGATGATATCGACGATCTGGTTCAGCTTTGCCTGCGCACCGGCGCGGGATGCCATGACCTCGTGAAGGGACGTCAGGATCGCGCGGGCAGCGGCGGCGGCAGTGATCATGATGGAAGGCCTAGCGCAGAGAGGGCCGTTTGCAAACCGCGGCGCCTTTGCCGCTCATGAATTCGTATCCATCGGGAGACAAGGGCCTGCCGGAAGATCGTTCGGCAGGCTTCTTGACGAAGAGTTTCAGGATGCGGAAGGCTGGCCGGTGGATCCGGCCAGCCTTCCGCAGCTTAACGGAACGGCGTTGTCAGTGAACCTGCTGCACTTGCGCAAGCTCTTCCTTGATTCGCAACTTTCGGCGCTTCAGCTCCTTGATCAGCACGTCGTTGGGCGACGGACGACCCTGTTCTTCGGCGATACGCCGTTCAAGACCAGCATGTTTGGATTCAAGGGCGCTGATATGCGACAGTTCCATGCGGTAACCTCCTCAAGGACACCAGCCTCGGCCCGCTCCGGCGGCAGGATCGCCACCGTAGCATCTGGGCCGAAGTTTTGCGCCGGCATGGACGTGTCGGCCTCGACTCGTCCGAGCGGGCGCGTTGTCATGCTCCCACAATCACCGTATCTTGCAAGCCAATCTGCGCCGGGATGTCCAAAGCGCGCGTTTGTGCGTATTCCGGTTGCAGCAAAGCGTTAACGCGTGAAGGCCTGCAAGTACGCTGCGGGCCGCCACATGGCGTTGTCGGCGCGGGCAGGATTAGGAGTGGCGCGGTTGACCGAAGACGAAATGCGCAAGCGGCTGGAAATGCTGCGGATCGAGCATCGCGACCTCGATGCGGCGATCGACGCCCTGTCCGGCACCGGCGCGCATGATCAATTGCAAGTCGCGCGTCTCAAGAAGCGGAAGTTGCGGCTTAAGGACCAGATCGCCTTGCTCGAGGACTACCTGATTCCCGACATAATCGCCTGATTTCAGATTCTTGACCTGCGATGAACGATAGGGCCCAAAACTCGTTGAGCGTATCGTTCCGGCACAGTTTCAAAACCTGGTGAACGCGTCGCCGGGGATGTGTTGAGTGCGGCGTCAGGATGGGCTTATGCGCAGAGCATGGCGCTCATGCCCAATCTCAATCCGCGCATCATCGAGGCGCTGTATGCCGAGGCACTGGTCCTTGCAGAAGAAGTGCGTGCGGTGTTCGACAGGTTGCGACAGGGCCATGACAAGCGGGCGCTGGTAGGTGCCAATGATGACCCCGATGCCGATCTGGCGCATGTGCAGGTGAGCTGCGAGGCGCTGCGAACGACGACGCGGATCATGCACTGTCTGGCATGGCTGCTCAATCACCGCGCCTATTTCGCCGGTGAACTCAGCGAATTGCAGCTTCGCCGGCATGGCCGCCTGATTGCCAACTTTCCGCTCAGCGATCCTGTGCAGGTTCTCGCGCTGCCCGCCGATGCCCAACGCTGCGTGCAGGACAGCGAGCGACTTTATGCGCGGATTCAGCGCCTTGAACGTGCGTGGCGGGGGGATCCTGACACGTCAGGCAGCGCCATCGAGCGCCTGCGCCAAAGGCTGGCAGCATCAATCCCGGCTTCGCTTTGATTTGGCGCGCTGCTGATCGAGCGGCGCAGCGTTGCGCCGCTGCCTGAAAATCCCCATATCTCGCATATGGCCACCACGAACCCTGCACCGGGCATCTCCATCCCCGATCGGTCTGAATGGAACACCGGCCTTGCGGTTGTTCTGGAACCGCAAGTGCGCCGGGTCCTCGCTCCGAACCCTTCGCCCTTTACCTTCAACGGCACGCAGACCTACCTGGTCGGCAGCGGCCGCGATGTCGCCGTCATCGATCCGGGCCCGACCGGCACTGGTGTGGCCGGTCATGCCGATACGAATGGCGATGGCCATGTCGACGCCATTCTCAAGGCGATTGCCGGGCAGCGGCTGGTGGCGATCATGTGCACGCACACCCACCGCGATCACAGTCCCGCCGCGCTGCCTCTGCAGGCGGCGACCGGAGCGCCAATCATCGGCTGCGCCGCTTTGGCGATTGACGACAGTGGCGCTGGCGTCGGCGTGCGGGCCGATGCAGAGTTTGATCCGCTGTACAAGCCCGACCGGGTCTTGACCGACGGCGAGCAGGTTTCAGGTGATGGTTGGACACTGGAGGCTGTGGCGACGCCGGGCCACACCAGCAATCACGTGTGCTTTGCCTTGCTGGAAACGGGCGCGCTGTTCACGGGCGACCACGTCATGGGCTGGTCGACAACAGTCGTCTCGCCGCCGGACGGAGACATGAAAGCCTACATGCTCTCGCTGCAAAAGCTCCAGAGCCGCGAGGATACGGTCTACTATCCCGCCCACGGTCCGGCCGTCACGAAGCCGCAGCAGCTAGTACGCGGCATGATCGGGCATCGACGTCAGCGCGAAGCCCAGATCCTGCGACTGCTCGGCGAGGCGCCGTTCACGATCCCGGACATGGTCACCCAGATGTACAAGGGCCTCGATCCGCGCCTCAATGGCGCAGCCGGCCGTTCGGTGCTGGCGCATCTCATCGATCTCGAGGCACAGGGCCGCATTGCCCGTGGGCCGGACGCTCCGGAGTTGCAATGGACCTTGATCGCCTGAACCCACGGCCTGCACCTGCAACACCACTGGTCCAAGTGCGTGGGCGCCTGACGGTTCTGCCTTGGTTGCTGTTCCTGGGCGCTGCAGCCATCGCCGTCTGGCTGGCGTGGCAGATGTGGAAACCGGTGCCGATCGGGGATCCGCTTGCGACAAGTCTGGTCGCATTCGACAAACAGGATCGCCTTACGGTGTTCAGCGCCGAGTTGGCACCGGTCGTGGCCAGCGATGACAGCCGTTTGTTTGGCCTTGTCACCTCGCGGCAGGTCGCGGTCATCCCGGCACGGGTCGACTATGCCATCGATCTGGGGAAAGTGGGCCGGGATCGCATGCGTTGGGACGCGGTGAGCCAAACATTGACCGTGCGCCTGCCCGCGCTCGAGGTCACGCGTCCGAACCTTGATGAAGCACGCGCGCAATATCTGCGCGAAGGCGTGTGGATCACCCGCGCCGCGCAGGACAAGCTGACGCGTGACAACACGAAGCTGGCAGAACGTCTCGCGGTGGAGCAGGCAGCCAACCCGGTGCTGCTGGGGCTGGCGCGCTCTGCGGCGAAGGACGCAATCCGGCAGAACCTTGCCATCCCGCTGCAAGTAGCCGGATTTGGCGACGTCAAACTGTCGGTTTTGATTGATGGAGAGCCGGCAAAGCCATAGCCTGCCAATCAGGAACTGGTTCGCCCAGGCGCAAAAACGCAGGCGGAATAGGGGAGCGGGACGATGGACTTCGCAGCGCTGCAATCGAACGATTCGTATCTTACGGACCAACGGTTTTTCACGCGCCTGGCGCAAGTGCTCGCCGGCCTGATCGTGTTCGGTTTTCTGCAATGGGCTTTGCGCGGGTTCGTCAATCCGGTCCGGACCCCGCTCTATATCCACGCCCACGGCGTAGCCATGCTCGGCTGGCTCGGCACCATCGTTACGCAAAACCGCCTTGCCGGGAGCGGGAACCTGGCTCTGCATCGCCGGCTGGGCTGGGCCAGTCTCGCGCTCGTCCTCGCCATCGTGGGGCTAGGCTCCTTTGCTGGCCGCATGGCCTTGGCCGCGCACCGGGTTCCGCCGTTCTTCACGGATTCCTACTTTCTGGCGCTTACGTATGTCGAGGTGGCCGTCTTCGCGCTTACGGTGGGGGCCGCCATAGTAATGCGCCGGCAGACGCAGTGGCACCGGCGGCTGATGATCGCGGCAACCGTCATCCTCATGGAACCAGCGCTCGGACGGCTGCTGCCCATGCCGCTGCTGGGTCAGGTTGGTGGAGGATGGCTGGAAGCCGCCCTGCAGGTCGGCTTCCTCGGGATCATGGCTCGCCACGACGGCAAGGTGCTGGGCCGTGTTCATCCGGCCACACTCCTCGGCATGGGCCTCGTGGTTGCGGTGCATGCGCTGATCCAGTTGCTCGCCGGAATGCCAATGGTAGCGGCGTACGCAGAGGCTATTGCCCGTAGCGCCGGGGGTGCCTAAGTGCCGGGTCGAGCAGTGAGGGCATCGGCCTTCTCTCGACCAGGGGATTTCGAGCCATGACAGCCCAGCCCGCCAATCTTTCCGGTCTCGATCTGCGCGCCGAGATCGACCGGCTGCGCAAGGACCGCAAGGCGGTGATCCTGGCGCATTACTACCAGAAGCCCGAGATCCAGGACCTCGCCGATTTCGTCGGCGACTCCCTTGAACTTTCGCGCAAGGCGGCTGCGACCGATGCCGAAGTGATCGCCTTCTGCGGCGTGAAGTTCATGGCCGAGACGGCCAAGATCCTGAGCCCGGAAAAGATCGTGATCCTGCCCGATATGGATGCCGGTTGCAGCCTTGAGGATTCCTGCCCGCCGGAGAAGTTCCGTGCGTTCCGCGAGGCCCATCCCGATCATATCGCGCTCACCTACATCAATTGCTCGACCGAAGTGAAAGCGCTCAGCGACGTCATTGTGACGTCATCAAGCGCCGAGACGATCCTCGCGCAAATCTCGCCGGAGCAGAAGATCATCTTCGGTCCGGACCGTCATCTGGGCGGCTATCTCAATCGCAAGTTCGGGCGTGAGATGCTGCTCTGGCCCGGCGTCTGCATCGTGCACGAGGCATTTTCGGAGACCGAATTGCTCAAGCTGATGGCGCAGCATCCCGGTGCGCCCGTTGCAGCGCATCCGGAATGCCCGCCGACGATCGTCGATCACGCCGATTATGTCGGATCGACCAGCGGCATCCTTCAGTTTGCGCGCACATTCCCGGGTGATACGTTGATCGTCGCGACCGAGCCGCACATCATCCACCAGATGCAGCTGGCGCTTCCGGACAAGACATTCATCGGAGCCCCGGGAGCGGATGGAAACTGCAACTGCAACATCTGCCCCTACATGGCGCTGAACACGCTCGAAAAGCTCTACATCGCGCTGCGTGATCTGACCCCGCGCATCGAGATCGAGGAAAACCTGCGGCTTGATGCGAAGAAGAGCCTCGATGCCATGCTGGCCATGGCGAGTGGGACAGTCGGCCTGGGCGACCTCGGCGCGCGCAGGTAAGGCAGCACAGGCGGCATGAGCACTTCCCCATCGGCATCACAGCCTGCGCCCGTTAAGCGGCCGGCGCGGGCGCGGGAGATGCAGGACGCGCTCAATCATTACCTGTATCACCCACTGGCCTGGCAGCTGGCACGCCTGCTCGCCCCCACGCCGATTACGCCCAACATGGTCTCGGTCTTCGGCGGCCTGATGGTCGTCGCCGCAGGCGCGGTCTACTGGAGCACATCCGGACCGCCCTGGGCGATGCTGGGCATGCTGCTCCACATGTCGTGGCACGTGGTCGACGGTGCAGACGGAGATCTGGCGCGCATCACGGGACGCACGAGCCCGTTAGGCGAGCTTGTGGATGGCATCTGCGACTATGTCAGCCACATTGTCCTTTACGTTCTTCTCGCGCTTGTCCTGACGCGCACGCTTGGTTCAGGCTGGGCATGGTTCTGGACGTTGGCGGCGGGCGCAGGGCATATCGTGCAGGCCAACCATGTCGAGGTTCAGCGGCGGTTCTACCAGCACTGGACCTACGGCACGCCATGGCTGCACAACTCAAGCGGCAGTGATCGCGTGTTGTTTAGCGACAGGGGGGGAATCGGCTGGCTGCTGCGGATTGTCGTAGCCGGGTACCTGCGGCTTGCGGCCGGCATGAGCCCGAACGCCCTGCGGATCGATGCTGCCGTAACGCGGGCCATGGCAAACGACCCTGCCCTGCTGGCACGCATTCGTGCGGAAGTTCAGCGCGAACAGCGGCCGTTGCTCGTGATGCTGCGCTACCTCGGGCCAAACCCGCGAGCGATCCTGCTCGGCTTGTCGATGATTGCGGGAAGTCCGCTGTGGTACTTCATCTACCTGTCCGTGGGCCTCAATCTGCTGCTCATGCTGTCGGTGCGGCTTCATGATGCTGCCGCAGCCCGCGTTGTCTCCCGGCTTGATCTGCCCTGAGTGTGTCAGACTGCGGGATCGCGGCGCATGCCGAAAGCGCAGATCAGGATGACGGTCAGGGCAAGCAGCTCGACCACACCCCAGGCCAGCCAGTTCGAGTGGTTGTAAAGCCAGACGCCGATCGCGGGCGATATGATGTAGGCCGAGCCATTCACCGCAGCGACAATCCCGGCTGATTGACCCTGCTCCGCCGGGGTTACCGCAAGGCTTGCACCCGATGTGAAGCCCGGACGAAACAGACCAAAACCCAGCGAACAAATGGCAAAGCCGGTCGCAATGGCGTGGAGATCGCGGCCTACGGCCATGCCAAGCGTTCCAACCGCGACGAGGCCCATTCCCCAGAGCGTCGAAGTGCGCGGCCCAAGCTTCATCATCGGGATCAGACCCCACTGCGCCAGCAGCGTGGCCACCGCGCCGCACATCAGAACAAGCCCGATCGGCCCGGCAGCGGCATCCGGCTGATGGCGCAGGCCGAGCCGGTCAAGGAGCAGGAAACCCACGACCCCAAGCAGGATCGACTGGGCCTGCCCACCCAGCGTTCCTGCCGCGAGCCACGCCCGCAAGCGTGGATCGCCCCAGCGCAGCCTTCCTTCCTTCGAATCGATCGAATGAAGGTCTGGATCGACCTCGCCATGGAGCTGGTCGCGCGAGTCTTCGCCTTCCTTCCCCATCCGCGGGCTTGAGGACGCACTCATCGGCTCGCCCAGAATCTCGCCTCGACCGGCAAAGCGCGGATCATCGTCGGGCAGCCGCAACCGCAGCAACACCAGCACAACGACGGCCGCCAGCGTGAAGGCCGCAAACGGACCAATCAGTCCCACGCCCGGCAGGATCAGCAAGGGAGCAAGCGCCGGACCGAGAACAGTACCCAGCCCAAAGCTGGAGGAGACCATCGACAAAGCTTGCGTCCGCTCCGCCCGGCTTGTCCGGCTGGCGACGTAGGCCTGCACGGCTGGCGGTGCCGCCGAGCCGAAACCACCATAGAGCGAGCGTGCCGCCGCGAAGAGCAGAATGGCGGTCAGGCCGCTGATCGCACCGCTCAATCCGGCGTGGAGCGCCGCACCGCACAAGGCGAACGAGATCGCGAAGCCGACAAGGCCAAGGGCCATCATCGCCTTGCGCCCGCGGCGGTCCGAGCGACGCGCCCAGAACGGCGCAAGCAGCATCCACAGCAGCGCAGACCAGCTATAGGCGAGGCTTACCCAGACATCGGCGATGCCGAGATGCGTGCCGATCGACGGCATGACCGACTGCATTGCGGTATTGCCGGCAGCCGTGACGAGCATGACCATGAACAGCAGCGCCATGCGGCTCCGCGGCAGCTGGACATCAGCATCTTCCATCGGCTTCACCGCACGCCCGTGCCAGCCGGATCGCCGGCGAGTTGCCGATAGACGGCCGCAAGCATGGCGACAAAGTAGGTGTAGCCGATCGCCAGGAGCACGCCGGAAACTGCCTCACCAAGCAAGCGCTGCGGTTCCCCCTTGAAGATGAGCACGAGCACGACACCGACAAACATCATGATGAGCCCGTAGACGACAAGGAACACGAAGCCGGCCATACCAATGAACAGCAGGATCCGCCCCGCGTTGCGCCGGGTCAGCCCGAAGCTCTCCCGGATGGCAGTCACCGGATTGCGGACGTTTTCGCCGGCAACCACCGGCCCCACCAGCATGGTGCGCATGATCGGATAAAGCAGCAGTCCCAGGGCCACGGAGACCGCAAGCCTGTCGGGCAAGATCAGGGCCAGCACGCTCGCAAGCGCCATCGAAAGCGGAACGATGGCAAGCGCAATCAGCAACTGCGCTGCAAAGTACGACGGCAGGGCGCGCACGCTGCGGCGAATGGCCTGCGCCACGGTGGGCCTTGCCGTATCGAGCATGGCAACGAGCATTGTCAGCATTCCGGCCATGGGAAACAGCGAAAGAAGCAGCAGCGCCGGCAAGGAACTGGCGTAGTAATCCTGCATTACCGCCAGGATCTGGGTCTCGCTCATCTCGGGTGTCATCGCCGGAGAAGGCACAAAGACGGCCCCAGCCAGACCGGGAAGCACGAAGAAGACCCCGGCAATCGCCATGAGAAGGTCGCGGTTGGCGGAAACCATCCGCGTGGCGCTGGCCCAAGCCGCACTGCTGTCCAAAGTCGTCACGGCAGTCATGTCCCTTTCGGCGGCAGCCCTAGCAGGACCGGACGGGATACGCACCCCCCGCTGCGGTGCAATCAACCCCTACTCGCCCTTGCCAGCGCGCGGGCAGGCGTTCATGCGCATGAGCCATGCAAGTTCCGGATCAGATCGAGATCAGGCAGGCTCAGGACCTGGTACCCTATCGCGAGGCCCTCGAGGACATGATGGCCCGCAACGCCGCCGTGCACGAAGGCAAGGCACGCGAGTTGTTCTGGCTGCTGGAGCATCCGCCGGTCTATACCGCAGGGACAAGTGCAGCTGCGGATGAACTGCTCGATGCCCGCTTTGATGTGGTCGAGGCCGGACGCGGCGGGCGGTACACCTATCATGGGCCGGGCCAGCGCGTCGGCTATCTGGTCCTCGATCTAGGCAAGCGCGCGCGCGATGTGCGCGGGTTCGTCCATGCGGTCGAGGGTTGGGTCATCGATACGTTGGGCGATTTCGGCGTCCCAGCGTGGCGGGCTGAAGGCCGCGTGGGAATCTGGACACGCGGGGTGGACGGCAGGGAAGCCAAGATCGGCGCGATCGGCATCCGCATCCGCCGCTGGGTGACGATGCACGGCTTCTCGGTCAATCTGGCTCCCGACCTCACGCATTTTGGCGGTATCGTGCCCTGCGGCATCGAGGACTACGGCGTCACCAGTCTGGCAGCGCTTGGCATTTCGGTTGCACCGGATGCGTGGGATCGGGCATTGCTGGCGCGGAGCGAAGCCTTTCTCGCCAATCTGGAACCGCGTGATGCGGCGGGTGCCGCCGCCAAGGACCTGCCATGATCCGTCTCTTGCCGTCCCGTTCCGTCGCTGTTGTGCTTGTGCCGCTGCTGGCGCTCGGCGCCTGCAACTCATCATCAACTCCGCAGGCAAGTTCGACCGCGAGTGGTGAGATCCTGCCGGGCTCGATCAGCGACGCGATGCTCGATACTGACCGGTCGCAAGCGCAGGCACCTCTGGCACCCGCAGCACACAGTGCCGCCGCTAAAGTGGATGCCGGTGCCTCTGCCGACGCTTCGGACGCGGCCGCCGATCCAGCAGCCGCCCCCGATACTGCCCCAGCAGACCCGGTTCCTGCCGGACCCAAGGCTGCGGCAGCGCCCAAAACGCCCAACCCCTGAGCCGACGCCCCTGCTAATCGAGGCCGAGCAGCGCTCTGGCCTGACGCAGGTGCGGCTGATCCAGCATCCGTCCGTGCAACTGAAGCGCACCCACTCCGGGATTCGCCGCAAAGGCATCGACAATGGCCCGCGCATGGGCGAGTTCTTCCTCGCTGGGCGTGAAAGCAGTGTTGATCAGCGGCACTTGTGAGGGATGGATCGCCAGCATGCCGGCAAAGCCATCCGCGCGGGCCGCTTCCGCCGCCCGCTTCGTACCTTCGACATCCCGGAAATCGGCATAGAGCGTATCGATCGCCCAGACGCCGCGGGCGTGCGCAACAAGCAGGGTCTGTGCGCGCACAAAGCGGAACGCATCGGTCCATTGGCCATCCGCATCGCGCTTGCGCGCAGCGCCAAGCTCGGCAGAGAGGTCTTCGGCCCCCCAGGTCAGACCGGCCAGGCGCGGCATGGATGCATCCATGTAGGCGGTGATGGTCAGAGCGGCGCGCGGCGTTTCGCTCACCAGCGGCAGAAGGCGGGTCTGGCCATTGGGGATGCCATGCCGCTGTTCGAGCTCGTAGATCTCAGCTGCCACCTGCCGGATCTGCTCCGGCCCTTCCGCCTTGGGCAGCATGATCCCCTCCGGCGCGCCGGGCATGACGGCAGCCAGGTCCTCGCGCCACAGGCCGGTTTCGACGGCGTTGATCCGCACCCACCGCGCCTGCTTGCGCATCGTGATCTGGCGCCGGTGCGCCTCGAGCCAGTCGCGCGTCAGGCGCCGCGCAGCCGGCTTGGCGGAGACCGCCACCGCATCTTCCAGATCAACGATGAGCGCATGCGCACCCGTCTCCGGGGTCTTGAGCAGCTTCTTCTCGCTATCGCCGGGCACAAACAGCCAGGATCGCGGAATCGTGCGCATGTCTTGCTCCTATGGCCCTGCCGGTCGTTCGCTATCGCACCGCACGCTTACGCGGTGGCGCTGGCCTTTTCCTCTGCGAGCGTCGGATAGTCGATGTATCCAGCCTCACCGGGGAAATACCATGTCTGCGGCACGCCGATATTCGGCGCGAGCTCAGCGCCCAGACGAATGCGCTCCACCAGATCGGGATTCGAGATGTAGGGCCGGCCAAAGCTGACGGCGTCAGCCCGCCCGGAGGCGACATCGGCCGCAGCGCCTTCCGGCGTATAGTCGCTGTTGAGCACCAGCGGCCCCGAATAATGCGCGCGGAAAACATGATCCTGCGGCGGCACTGTCGTCGCGCCGAAGGTACCGTCCGGCCCCGGCTGGCGCAGTTCGATAAACGAGACCTTGAGCGCTTCGAGCACCCGGGCCGCCTCGGCAAAAAGGGTGGCCGGATCGCTATCGTCAACGCCCTGGCTTTCGCCATTGGGTGAAAGCCGGATCGACACGCGATCGGCACCCCAGATCGCCACGAGGCGCTCCATCACCTCGCGCATGAGCCGCACGCGGTTTTCCGGGCTGCCGCCGTAGTCATCATCGCGAAGGTTCGAGGAGTTGCGCAGGAACTGGTCGATCAGATAGCCGTTTGCGCCGTGGAGCTGGATCCCATCGAACCCGGCCCGCTTCGCGTTCTCGGCAGCGTGGCCATAGTCATCGACGATGCGCGGCATCTCATCTAGCCGGAGCGGGCGCGCTACGGCGTTTTCCTTGCGGCCTTCCGGCGTATGGGCATGGCCAGGAGCCTGCGTCGCCGAGGCGGAGACTGGCGGTTCACCACCCAGGAAGTAGGGGTGAACGACTCGCCCCATGTGCCACAGCTGCAAGATGATCCGGCCGCCCGCCTCGTGCACGGCCTCGGTTACCGGCTTCCACGCTTCCACTTGCACATCGGACCAGATACCCGGCGCGCTCGGCCAGCCGGAACCTTCGCGGCTGATCCCGGTCGCCTCGCTGATGATGAGGCCCGCATCCGCACGCTGGCGATAGTAAGTCTGCATGATCTCGGTCGGAACGGCATCGGGTCCGGCGCGGCCACGCGTCAGCGGTGCCATCAGGATACGGTTCGGCGCTGCAATCGCGCCAAGCTGGATCGGCCGGAAAAGCGATTCGTGCATCGACTGGGGTCCTTCTCGGAATAGGAGTGCTGAAACAGATCAACTGAGCGTGCTGCGCGCACAAGACTTGCGGAAGAGGGGCTTGGGAAACCTGAGCGGGCGCTCTATGGCCGTGATGGACAGTGGGACATCGCCTTGTCGGCGTCAGCCCCCCAAACCTGATAGCCTGACCCCGTCGCGCCCGACGGGGTTGCCATTTGCAACCCAGCTAGGATGCCGGTGTCCGCATGACAAGCGCGAGTTGACCAGCGGATCATGACGAGCATCGATGACGGGCGAGAGGAGACGCGCCCAAACCCCTGGCACTTCGTCGCGCTGCTCGGTGGCAACTTTGCCCTCGCGCTGGGGCCATGGTTCGTGCGCCTTGCCGATTCGGGTCCGGTTTCCGCCGGCTTCTGGCGCCTCTTCCTGCCGCTGCCGCTCCTTACCTTCCTCGCCTTGCGCCAGCGTGTGCCAGGAAGACCGGCCATCCCGCTCACAGCCTGGCTGGTGGTTGCCACGGCGGGGGTGTTCTTTGCTCTCGATCTGGCGAGCTGGCATATCGGGATTGCCTATACGCGTCTGGGCAATGCTTCGCTGTTCGGGAACTCCGGCAGCCTGATCCTGATGGCCTGGGGTCTCATCGCGGCGCGACGTCTGCCTCGGCGGGTAGAAATCGCGGCAATCGTCGCGGCAGTCTGCGGTGCGGCCATTCTGCTCGGGCGATCGCTGGAGATCGACCATGCCACCCTGATAGGCGATCTGTTCTGCATACTCGCCGGGGTGTTCTACTTCTTCTATATCCTCCTGCTGCAGGGTGCGCGCGGCCGGTTCGAAAGCTGGGAACTGCTTTGCGCCTCCACCATGGCCAGTGCCCCGGTGATGCTGGGAATCGCAATCTGGCTGGGCGAGCCGATCTGGCCCCACGTCTGGTGGCCATTGGTGGCGCTGGCCTTCTGCAGCCAGGTCGTGGGACAAGGTCTCATCGTCTTCGCGCTGCGTCATTTCTCCGCCCTGATCATCGGCGTCGTGCTGCTCACCCAGCCCGCCGTCTCGATCCTTGTGGGATGGCTGGCCTTTGGAGAGACCATGGGCACGCTGGATGCATTAGGCATGGGGCTCATCGCCGCGGCCCTCCTGCTGGGTAGGCTCAGCGAGAGCGAATCCCGTTGATTCGTGACCAGCGCACAGCCTTCCGGAGGCGCTGCCACTAGGGGCAATGCCGTGTCAGAGAGGGTCCACGGGACGTTTTATGCTGCGTTGCACAATTGGTCAGCGAACTCGCACTTAATCGTAAAGACTTCCTGTTTTGTGGGAAAACAGGGGGTTTTCATGGCCATCGCTTGCGCGTGCAGGCGTTTTCTTCGCGGATGCAACGATGCCGGAGGGTAGCCCACCCGCTACCACATTGTTCCCGCTTGCGTGACGTCGCGGAAATATCCTTGCAATCTGTAGCTTTTGTGTGGAGTGAGGCAGTTTAGTTACAACGGCATTCCGTTTGTCCAAGGGGATCGGGTTACAATGAAGCCAATCAAGGTCGCAGTGATCGGCGTGGGCAACTGCGCAAGCTCGCTGGTGCAGGGTGTAGAGTTCTACCGCAACACCAACTCTTCCGCGGGCCTGATCCATGAGCGCATTGGCGGCTATGGCGCTGGCGACGTCGAGTTCGTCATGGGCGTGGACGTCGATGCCCGCAAGGTCGGCAAGGACATCTCGGAAGCGATTTTCGCTGCGCCGAACTGCACCGCCGTGTTCCAGCCGACCGTGCCGGCAAGCGGTGCCAAGGTCATCATGGGCAAAATCCTCGATGGCGTCGCCGATCACATGACCGGCATGGGCGAACGCGGCTTCATCCTGGCCGATGCGCCCGAAGCCACCCGCGAATCGATCGTGGCGGCGCTGCGCGATTCAGGTGCAGAAGTGCTGATCAACTTCCTTCCCGTCGGTTCGGAAACGGCGACCGAATTCTACATGGAATGCGCGCTCGAAGCGGGCGTCGGCGTCGTGAACTGCATGCCGGTGTTCATCGCCAGCCGTCCTGAGTGGGAAGCCAAGTTCCGCGCCAAGCGCCTCCCGATCGTGGGTGACGACATCAAGGCACAGGTCGGTGCGACGATCGTTCACCGCGTGCTTTCCAGCCTGTTCGGCGCGCGCGGCGTGACGGTAGAAAAGACCTACCAGCTCAACACCGGCGGCAACACCGACTTCATGAACATGCTCGATCGCCAGCGTCTTGGTTCCAAGAAGGAATCGAAGACCGAGGCGGTGCAGGCCATGCTCGCCCAGCGCCTCGCCGACGAGAACATCCACGTCGGTCCTTCGGACTATGTGCCTTGGCAGAAGGACAACAAGCTGTGCTTCCTTCGCCTCGAAGGTACGCAGTGGGGCAACGTGCCGATGAACCTCGAACTTCGCCTCTCGGTCGAAGACAGCCCGAACTCGGCCGCTTGCGTGATGGACGCGATCCGTTGCTGCAAGGTCGCGCTGGAGCGCGGCGAAGGCGGGGCCCTGATCGGTCCCTCGGCCTATTTCTGCAAGCACCCCCCGCAGCAGTTCAACGATGATGTCGCCGCCCAGCTGGTTGACGAATACATCTCGGAAACCGCACTGGCTGCCGAGTAAGCTTTCAACGCAGGCAACACTGGCGGCGCCGGTCCTGATGCAGGATCGGCGCCGTCTGTGTTAAGAGACCCGGCCCGGAGAGAGACTGACCCCATGGATGCCGTGATCATCGCCGCCGGCTATGGCAGCCGGCTAGCATCGCTGTCGCCATCGAAGCCGCTCACGCCGGTCTGCGGGGTTCCCTTGATCGAGATCGGGATCCGCCAGGCCGCAGCTGCAGGCGTGACGCGGGTGGTCGTGGTCACGGGTCACCGCGCGGACGCTGTCGAAGATTTCCTTGCCGAGCTAGCCCAGCACGTCGACGTGGGAATTGAAACCGTACGCGTGGACGACTGGAGCAAGCCGAACGGCTTTTCCGTCATGGCCGGCGCTTCGCGCTGCGGGGGCGACTACCTGCTGATGATGGCGGACCACATGTTCGACAGCGCTATTCTTGCTGCCCTGCGCAGCGTTGGCAGCGAGACCCGCGACGTGACATTGGCGATCGACCGGCACACCGAAAGCCCGCTTGTCGATCCCGACGATGCGACATGGGTGAAGCTGGACGCGAGCGGCTTCATCAGTGCCATCGGCAAGACCATACCCGCCTGGGATGCGGTCGATTGCGGGGCATTTCTGGCCACACCGCGCCTTGCCGAAGCGATTGCCGCAGCCATCGCAGCCGGCAAGTCCGGCAGCCTTTCCGATGGCATGCAATGGCTGGCGGACCGCGGCCGCGCGGCCACGTACGACATCGGCGGTGCCTGGTGGATGGATGTCGATGATCCGCGCGCCCATGATCTCGCGGAGCAATTGGCCCCCCGTCACCTCACGGCAGCGTTTGCGGCAATCTGACCGACCAGATCAGAATTTGCGCACGTTGATGGTGATCGACTGGTTGGCGTGCTCGACCTTGAAGAGAACCGAACGTAGCGAGGGAGGCCCGAGGAAGATCGTCGGATTGTTGGAAAAGCCGACAGCTTCACTGGGAATGCCAAAGAGCCCACCGCGGTTGATCGTGCCGGACGAATCCTCGTCGTGGTAGATCGCGATCGCATAGGTTCCGGGGTGCGGCACGAACAGACAGAACCTCGTCTGCCCGGCCGCAGCGGGCGTGCTCGCCACGTAGAGCGAGCCGTTCTTGACGAGGAAGCGCTTGGGATCGTTCGGATAGAGGGTTGCGGTGATCAGGCCCCGACTGTTGCGCACCCGATCGACTGTGATGTTGATCCACGTTTCGCTCGCGGGCCCGACGCACGCCGGCGCGGCGTGGGCCATCGGCACTAGCGCTCCCTGCGGCGCGATCATCAGTCCCAGCACCAAGGCCAGGGCGGTGCGCCACTTCGGCAGGATCATGGCATTCTTTCCCGATAACGCCGGCCTCTGGAAGAGGCCGCGCGGACAGGGCGGGGGAATAGGCGGGCTTTGCCCTGTTCGGCAAGGGCAACCTTGAGGCCACGCTCACCCAAAGCTGGCCTGCGCCAGCGCTGTTTGCGCCGAATCGGCTGAGAATAGGGATAATGCGTGTGGAAAAGCGAGGCATTCGCGCTTGTTCCGCCGATTCGCCACCGGTAATCGCAGAGGGGATAAGGTCGCTGCCGTGCGCGTTTGCGCCAACCGCCGCCGAACCCTGTTTGCGAGTTTTTCGTGATGGCTGCGCCGCTGATTTCCCCTTCGATTCTGTCAGCCGATTTTGCCCGGCTGGGTGAAGAGGTGCGGGCTATCGACGCTGCAGGCGCAGACTGGATCCATGTCGACGTGATGGACGGCCATTTCGTGCCAAACATCACGATCGGCCCCGGAGTGGTGAAGGCCTTGCGCCCGCACAGCGCAAAGCCCTTCGACGTCCACCTGATGATCGCGCCGGTCGATCCCTATCTTGAGGCGTTCGCTGCCGCTGGCGCGGATATCATCACCGTGCATCCCGAGGCGGGGCCCCATATCCACCGCACGGTTCAGGCCATCCGCGCGCTGGGCAAGAAAGCCGGTATCGCGCTCAATCCCGCCACGCCGGCCAAGATGCTCGATTACCTCATCGACGAGATCGATCTGGTCCTGATCATGAGCGTCAATCCCGGCTTCGGCGGCCAGAGCTTCATCACAAGTCAGCTCCGCAAGATCGAAGCGGTGCGCAAGATGATCGAAAAGACCGGGCGCTCGATCCATCTGGAGGTGGATGGCGGTATCGATACCGCAACAGCACGCCAGTGCACAGATGCCGGGGCAGATGTGCTGGTTGCCGGCACGGCCTCGTTCAAGGGCGGCCCCACTTGCTATGCCGCCAATATCGCCGCGCTGAAGGGCGCTGACTGACGCCGTGGCGCGCCTGTTCCCCGGAACCCGTGAGGCCCAGGAAGAGGGCGCAGTCCTCGGGCCGGCGATAGGCCCCGTGGTTGATGGCGGGGAGGGGCGGCCGGCATTGACGCTTGGCCCCGCACCCGAACCACTCGCGCTTGCGCAGGCTGAAGCCGATGTTGCGCCGCTCGAACCCGGCAGGGCTTTGGCCATTGCCGACTTCTCCCCTCCGCAGGTCAGTGCCGGCGAAAGGCTGATCCGGCTTGCCTATGGATTGGGCATTCCGCACTCGACCCTCAATCCGTTCCGCAAGCGCGCGCGCCCGCGCCTCACGGCCACGGTGGAAAGCGCTCTCGCGGGCGACGTCGCATCCGGAACAGCAGTCAGGGCTGGGCACTTCCTGCTCCATGGCGTCAAGCTGCCAATCGCGGACACCGAGTTCAGCGGTCCCCGGCTCTCTCCGCCGTTCGAGCGCATGGTGCATGGCTTCGGCTGGCTCCGCGATCTCGCGGGCTGTGCGGCACGGCCACATTGCGCGCCGGTTGCCGAACGAATCTTCGCCGCATGGCTTGCCGCCAATCCGCAGCCCGGTGCAGGCCCGGCCTGGGCAGTCGGCAATGCGGGACATCGTCTGCTGGCATGGCTGATCCACGCGCCGCTCCTGTTGTCGAGCCAGGATCGCAAGCTGCGCGCCCGGGTTCTGACGACATTCGAGGATACAGCGCGCTGGCTCGACCGCCATGTCGGGCGTGCGGAAGATACCCTCGCCGAAGTCGCGGGCTGGACTGCGATTACCGCGGCGGGCCTCTTGCTGGCCGAAGGCCGCGCCCGCAGGCTTTTTGGCGAAGGTGGATTGATCAAGGCGCTGGGCAATCTTGTCAGCGATGATGGCGGTGTGCTTTCGCGCAGCCCGCTCGGTCAGATCGAGGCAGTCGAACTGCTTATCGAGCTTCGCGCGTGTTATGCGGCCGTGCGTAGCACCCCGCCGCAGCAGCTCGATGCGATCCTTGAACTGCTGGTTCCCCCGCTGCTCACCTTGCTGCACAGCGATGGCGGACTTGGCTCGTGGCAGGGCGCAGGCGCCGTGTCTCCGGAACGCATCGCCGCACTCATCAAGGCGAGCGGTGTGCGCACGCGCCCTCTGCGCGACGCGCGCCACTGGGGCTACCAGCGGGTCAACGCAGGCAAGGCGGTGCTGCAATTCGATGCTGCCCCGCCGCCACTTGCGCGACATGCCCGCGATGGCTGCGCCTCGACTTTGGCTTTCGAATTCAGCCATGGCGGGGAACGTCTGATCGTCAACTGCGGCGGTGCCGCTTTTGCCGGTGGGCTTATTCCGCTGCGGCTTGCACAAGGTCTACGCGCCACTGCCGCGCATTCGACGCTGGCGATCGATGACTTCAATTCCACCGCCGTCCTCATCAACGGCAAGCTCGGCCCCGGCGTATCCGAGGTCGAAGTCGATCGCCGTATCCTGAGCGGCGAAGGCACTGGTGCCACCCGGATCGAGGCAAGCCACAACGGCTACGTTAGCCGCTACGGCCTCACCCACCGGCGCATTCTGATCATTCGTGACGACGGCAGCGAGCTGCGCGGAGAAGACCTGCTGGTGCCTAGCGGGCGCCGCGGCAAGCGGGGCATGATCGGCGTTGCCTTGCGCTTCCACCTCGGCCCTCATATCGAGCTTGCGCAAGGGCGGGACGGACTTGGCGTCACGCTTGCCTTGCCCGATGGCAGCCTCTGGCAGTTCCGCTCCGGCCGTGATCCGGTCACGCTGGAGGAGAGCCTTTGGTCGGACGGCATGGGGCGGCCGCTAGCCACACGGCAGCTGGTCATATCAGCCAAGATTCCGCGCAGCGGCGAGTCCTTCTCGTGGCTGCTCAAGAAGATGCGCTAGACAGGATTTTCCATTGTGACTGACGTGACGATCAAACGGGCGCTGCTTTCAGTGTCCGACAAGACCGGCCTTGCTGACCTCGGCCGCGCCCTCGCTGCGCACGGTGTCGAACTGGTTTCGACCGGCGGGACGGCTGCGGCGCTGCGCGATGCCGGTCTTGCCGTGCGCGACATTTCAGACCTCACCGGCTTTCCCGAAATGATGGATGGCCGCGTCAAGACATTGCACCCCAAGGTTCACGGCGGCCTGCTCGCCGTTCGCGACGACCCGGCGCATGCCGCTTCGATGGCAGAACATGCCATTGGCGCGATCGACCTGGTCGTGGTCAACCTCTACCCCTTTGCGGCCACCGTCGCGAAAGGCGCGGGCCGCGAGGAAGTGATTGAGAACATCGACATCGGCGGCCCCTCCATGGTTCGCTCGGCTGCCAAGAACCACCACTACGTGACCATCGTGACCGATCCCGCGGACTACGCGGTGCTGATCGCCGCCCTGGACCAGACCGGTGGCACAACCAGCCTCGATTTTCGCAAGGCCATGGCGGCCAAGGCCTTTGCCGCAACCGCCGCTTACGATGCCGCGATTGCGCAGTGGTTCGCCGTGACCGACCAGCAGCAGCATTTCCCGCAGACCTTGCTTTCCGCCCACAAGCTGGTCTCCACCCTGCGCTATGGCGAGAACCCGCACCAGAGCGCCGCGCTATATGTACCGGCGCAGGGCGGCGTGGTGCGCGGTCTTCCGCAGGCGCGGCAGTTGCAAGGCAAGGAACTGTCCTACAACAATTACAATGACGCCAATGCGGCACTCGAACTGATCGCCGAATTCAGTTCGGATCAGCCTGCTGTGGTCATCGTCAAGCATGCGAACCCGTGCGGCGTGGCTGTCGCGGCCACGCCGCTCGAGGCATGGCGCGCGGCGCTTGCCTGCGACTCGGTTTCGGCCTTCGGCGGCATCGTCGCGCTCAACACCCCGCTCGATGGCCCGACAGCCGAAGCGATCTGCGAGATCTTCACCGAAGTCGTGGTCGCGCCCGGCGCCGATGATGCCGCGCTTGCAACCTTCGCGCGCAAGAAGAACCTGCGCCTCCTGCTGCTCGAAGAAGTGCCGTCCGCCGATCGCAGCGGCCTGGTCACGGTGCCGATCGCGGGGGGCCTGCTGGTTCAGGATCGCGACAACGGCGCGCTGACCGACGACATGCTTCACGTGGTCACCAAGCGTCAGCCGACGGCGCAGGAGCTTGCCGATTGCCGCTTCGCCTGGACCGTGGCCAAGCATGTGAAGTCCAACGCCATCGTCTACGCCCGCGAAGGTGTGACGGCGGGGATCGGGGCAGGTCAGATGAACCGGCGTGACAGCGCGCGGATCGCGGCGATGAAAGCGCAGGAAGCTGCCGAGACGCATGGCTGGAGCGGGCCGCGCACAGTTGGCTCCGCCGTGGCTTCGGATGCATTCTTCCCGTTCGCGGATGGGCTGCTCGCCGCCGTGGAGGCTGGCGCGACCGCCGTCATCCAGCCGGGAGGCTCCATCCGCGACGATGAAGTCATTGCCGCCGCAGATGCGGCCGGGCTCGCCATGGTATTCACGGGAATGCGCCACTTCCGGCATTGAGGTCAGCGGGAATGACGCTTTGAAGAGCGTTTACTTGCACGGAAACCCGGGCGCGCCGGCCGAACTGGCGCTGCTCGGAGGTGATGCGGTCCGATCGTGGTTTGCGCCAGATCGGGCCGCGCTGCCTCGCGAACCGGAAGCGCGGATCATGCGCTTGACCGCAATGATCGCCGAGGTGTGCGGCGACGAACCGATCCGCCTGATCGGATTCTCGGCCGGAGCTTACGTCGCGCTGCAGGTTGCCGCGCGAATGCCGGAAAAGCAGCTGACCTTGCATCTCGTCTCCCCGGCAGGACCGCTGGAAACTGGGGACTATCTCGGTGCGATGGCGGGCGGTCCGGTGTTCAGTGCAGCGATGAAACACCCGCGCCGGTTTGCCGCATTGGTATGGGCACAGTCGTTCTGCGCACAGTGGTTTCCCGGGCTCCTCACGCGGTTCCTGTTCGCAGCGGCGCAGGGCGACGACAGCCTGCTGAAAGCCGACGAGCAGTTCACCCGTTCCTATCGCGATGTTCTGCAGGCCTGCGTTGGTGCCGGACGCGCAAGCTACAAGGCCGAGATCGAGTCCTATGTCCTGCCTTGGGCGGGGCTGCTTCCGGCAGTCAAACACCCCGTTACCATCTGGCAGGGGAGCTGCGACAACTGGACTCCGCCGGAAATGGCGAAGACGTTGGCGCAGCTCCTGCCGAACGTGCAGACGATTCACATGCTCGAAGGCCAATCACACTTTTCGGCGCTGCGAACAGCACTAGCTGCGCTGGCCTGAGGCCAGGGCTCCGCAGGAATCGCCCTAAGGCAGGCGCTCAGCGATAGAAGACGTGATTGTCGACCCGCGCCATGCGGGTCTTGCCCCATGACGGCGCGACATGCGCAGCGTGGAAGAACATCGCGCCTTCCACCGGGCTTTTCCATGCACCGCTGTCCGCGATCAGCGCGATCTTCACGGCTTGCTGCCATTTGGCGCTGTCATGCTTCACCGCGGGCATCGCATTGGCGTGCACGAACGAGAACTGCGAGGGCTGGTAGACCACGCCGCAGTAAGAGCTGGGAAAGCGGCCGGACGCAGCACGGGTCACGATGACCCGGCCAACAGCAAGCTGGCCCGCCAGCGTTTCGCTGCGGGCTTCGAAATAGACAGCACCGGCCAGGCATTCCATTTCGTGGGAGAGCGAGGCGGGAAGCGGCGTACGCTCGACCAGATCGGCGAGCGATGCGGCGCTGGGAAGGACCTCACCATCATCGGAGTCATTCCGCTCCGGTTGGGGAAGGGTCTGTTCGGCCGGCCGGAACACGCTCTGGCGGGGTTCGACGGTAATGGCCGAGGATCCGGGTGCTTCAGCGACCGGGATCTGGATATCCTGAGCCTTGGCGCCGGATCCCCCGGTGCTCAACAGGATGGTAGCAAGACTTGCGGCAATGCACACGGCACTGGCGACGCGGAACTGGCGGCTCATGCAACTTCGTCATTGGGCGGTGGACGTCGGCACAAGGCGCGATCGGCTCTGGTATCGCAGGTTGTTCCTGCAAGACCGGAAACCTATCGAAGGCCCAGGCGTCTGCCCCCCGTCTGCGTGCTGGCGGGGATGGCTTCGTTGCCATCTCATCGCTGCCTACGCGTGGTAGAGTGGGGCCCATTATGATCTGAGCCGGGCAAGTCACCCCATGAATCCGGGTTTGTTCTCCTTCGTGTCCAGATTCAGGATGAGCTGTTCACCTTCAGCGATGGTCAGTTCGACAATCCACAAGTCGCGGTCCTGCGCTACGCGGCGCTTCAGATAATCCTCAAACTCTGCTTTATTTTCAGGATCTTGCGCCTTGGATTGCGCCCATCCGCGCGTCCCGTCCGCCCTCGGCAGGCGCTCGAAGGCGCGTGCAAGCGTCTGTCCAAATCCTTGATTATTTAGGATAACAATCACAATCGTGCCGCTATCGGGTTCGCCGCGGTGGAGCACCATGCCAAAGCCGCCGTTCGCCTCGGCCAACCGAATCAGTGCTGTCGCTTCCAGGGCGGCCGGAAGACGCGCCGCGCTCATGCTATCTGCACATCCGGCATAGCGGTGTCCGAATAACCGGCGAGTGAAGAGAGCGGAATACGCGAGCGTTGAAACGTGCCGGTGCCCCGCCCCACTTCATTGCCCTCTGCATCAAGTATCCGCGATTCGGCTAGAATGACGCGTCGCCGACCGGAAACCCAGCGTCCTTCCGCAATGGCCTTGCCGCCATGCAGCGGCTTGGTGAACAACAGATTGAACGCCGTGGTCAGCAGGAAGCAGTCTGTCACCAATGTGTTGGCCGCATAGAACGCTGCATCGTCGAGCATCTTGAAATAGAGCGTGCCGTGTGCGGCACCTGCAGCATGGAAGTGCTCGGGACCAACGTCGAAATGGATTCGGGCGCATCCCTCCTCCACAATCTCGAGGCGGGAGACGAACTGGCGGTTGATCGGCGCTGCGGCATACAGGCCTTCCAGCGCGCGCCAGTGCCGCCGGGCTTCGGTCAATTCTGAAGCATCGGCAGGTTCTGCCGCAAGGTCAGGCCGCGTCGCGGTCGATGACATTGACGAGCAATGCGTAGATCGCATCGGCATCGGGGGCGGCAATCAGTCGTTCGTGCATGCGTTCGTCGCGCATCAATCGCGAGATCGCCGCAAGGGCTTGCAGGTGCGTGGCACCGGCCTGCTCGGGCGAGAGAAGGCCGAACACGCAATCAACCGGCATGCCATCCGATGATGCGAAATCGACCGGGTTCTCCAGCCGGAAAAATGCGGCGACCGGACGGGCCAGCGCTTCCAGCCGTGCGTGGGGAATGGCAACGCCGCGCCCGAAACCGGTGCTGCCGAGCGTTTCGCGCTCTTCGATCCGTTCGAGCACGACCGAGCGGTCGAGCCCGTAGACCTCGCCGAAGCAATCCGCGAGCGCACCGAGGATCTGCGTTTTGGTTTCGGCACGAACGATGCGCACCGCCTGAAGATCGATCGAGAAGAGAGCGGTCATGGAAACAGTGATGCCGGAAAATGCGCTCGCGCGCCTGATATGGAGCGGCACATGCGCCCGAACGCGACGCGGTGCAAGCACCGAATCGCGTTCGCCATGTCACTGATACCCGGAGAGGACATCAGATCACCGCGCGGTTTTGCCGTTCCGGTTACTTGCTCGGTTCGACCCAGCCGATCGACCCATCGCCGCGGCGATAAACCATGTTGTGCACACCCGTACCGGCGTTTTTGAACAGCAATGCGTTAGTGTTGCGAAGATCCAGCATCATCACCGCATCGGAAACGCTGGCTGTAGGCACGTCCACGCGCGTTTCCGCGATGACCAGCGGCGCGTCGGCAGGTTCTTCGGTCTCGGTCTCCTCGACCATGAAGACGGTATAGGCCGCCTCTTCCTCGCGGCGGGCATGATCGGCCTGGTCCTGCCGGGCGTTGATCCTGCGCTTGTAGCGGCGCAGCTGCTTGTCGATCTTCTCCGCCGACTGATCGAGCGCGATGTGGGCATCCTGCGCCACCGCGCTTCCCTTCAGGATCAGGCCCTGTGCGACATGCGTGACGATATCGCAGCGAAACCCGCCATGCGGCGCCTTGCCGAGCGTCACGTGCGAGGTCAGCGCCCGCGAGAAGTACTTGTCGACAATCGCGGTAAGGCGCTCTTCAGCATGAGCTTCGAAAGCGGCGCCGGTATCGACCTGATGGCCAGAAACGCGAATATCCATAAGTCCACTCTCCTTCGCTCAAGCACCTGTCCGGGATGGCCCGGGCAAGGCAGATTCATTGCAGCCAGATGGCTCCCTTGATCCCCTCGACAAACGCAGCATGCCGGGTGATTTCTTGCGCACTTGGCGCATGGGGTCGAGCAGGGCGATGCGTACGGGGGGATGCGGTGAGCATCGGAGCGACCACGGTTGCCGTCTTGATCTCGACATCGGCAGCCAGTTCGAGCCCGATCTGCCGCCCTCCCATCAGCTCCACGTAGAGCTGGGCCAGCAGTTCGGCGTCGAGCAGCGCGCCGTGGCGCACGCGGTGGCTGCGATCGATCCCGTAGCGCGAGCAGAGCGCATCAAGGCTGAGCTTGGCCCCTGGGTGCTTGCGCCGCGCGATAGCCACCGTATCGACCATGCGCGCCCGATCAACGGCGGGCAGCTGGCACATTGAAAGCTCGGCATTGAGGAAGCCGAAATCGAACCCGGCGTTGTGCGCAACGAGCGGCGCATCACCCAGAAAGGCGAGCAGTTCCTCAGCTCGTTCGGCAAAGCGCGGCTTGTCTGCAAGGAAAGCGCTCGAAAGGCCGTGCACCGCCTCGGCCTCAGCCGGCATCGAGCGTTCCGGGTTGAAATATACATGGAAAACCGCGCCGGTGGGCACCCGGTTTACCATCTCGATGCAGCCAATCTCTACCAGCCGATCACCGCTCTGCGGGTCGAGGCCGGTCGTCTCTGTATCGAAAACGATCTCACGCATTTGCCGTAGTCTGGACCCGACCAAGGGTGCTTGCAAGGCTTCAGCGCGGGTTTTTTTGCCGTAGTGCTGCAACCAGCGCGCCGACTTGTTCGCGCGTTTCCGCCAGAGTCACCCCCGTATCGATGACATGGTCGGCAAGCGCCCGCTTTTCGGCATCCGGCACCTGCAGCGCGAGGATCTGCGCAAACTTTTCGGGCGTCATTCCGGGCCGGGCGAGAACGCGGTTGCGCTGCATTTCGGCGGGCGCGGAGACGACGGCGACGGCATCGAGACCGGCACCATGGCCCTTTTCGTAAAGCAGCGGGATATCAAACACGACGATCGCCTCGCCGGCGTGCTCCAGCATGAAGAGTGCCCGTTGTTCCGCCACGGCCGGATGAACGATGGCTTCAAGCCGCGCGAGCGCCTCGGGATTGCCGAAGACTTGTGCGCCAAGTGCGGGACGATCGACGCCGTGTGGACCGGTGGTGCCGGGAAAGGCAGCCTCGATCGCCGAAAGCAAGGCGCCGCCCGGTCCCTGCAGGCGGTGCACTGTCGCGTCGGCATCGAACACCGGCACGCCCAGCTCGCGCAGCATGAGCGCAACCGCGGACTTGCCCATGCCGATCGATCCGGTGAGGCCGAGGATGAAGGGACGGGTCATGCCCCCAGCGCCTTCCGCAGTTCGGCGTCCCTTGCACGCGAGGGCGTAGCGCCGAAGAAGCGCCGGAAGGCGTGGTCGGCCTGCCCTATCAGCATTGAAAGACCGTCGATCGTCCGGAATCCGGCAGCTTGCGCCGCCATGAGGAACGAGGTTTCGAGCGGACTTGTCACGATGTCGTAGAAGATCGAGCCCGGCGGGGCGTGGCTCATGTCAAACACGAGTGGTGGCTGGCCGGTCATTCCAAGCGACGAGGCGTTGACGACGAGATCGAGGCAGTTCTCCCGATCATCGAAAGCGAAGTCCGTCGCATCGGCGAAGTGTGCAAGATCGATGGCATGGTGCTCGCCGGCAGGATCGAGTTCATCGAGAAGCGCGCGGGCCTTTTCCGGACTGCGACCGGCAAGCACGATCACCAGCTTCTCGTCCGCCAGCCCTTTGACAATCGCCCGCGCGGCTCCGCCCGTGCCGATCACGCGGGCCATGCGGAAGTAGTGCGAGTGGCCAAGCACCGACCGCAAGGGTTCGAGGAAGCCCGGGACGTCAGTATTGTATCCGACCAGCTGGCCGTGCTCGGGAATGATGGTGTTGACCGCCCCGACCGCAGCCGCCAGCGGATCGAGCCGGTCCAGAAAGGGCATCACCGCTTGCTTGTGCGGCATGGTGACGTTGCACCCGCGCCAGTCCGGATCGGCGCGGCGCACACGCAGAAAATCAGCAAGCTGATCTGTCAGGACGTGACTTGCCCGGTAATCGGCATCGATTCCGAGCTCTTCCAGCCAGAATCCATGGATCTTGGGCGACTTTGACTGGACGATGGGATCGCCGATCACTTCGGCATAGGCCCGGCTCATGCGGGGAGCTCGCCTTGCGCACGCAGCGCGCCAAGGAGCGCGAGTAGCGGCATACCGAGAACGGTGAAATGGCTGCCTTCGATATGATCGAAGAGCTGCACACCAAGCGCCTCGATCCGGAATACCCCGACGCAGGCACCAACCGCCGGCCATTCCTGCGCGAGATAGCCTTCGATGAAGTCGCTCGAAAGCGTGCGCACACGCAGCTTGGCGGTTTCACAGTGGCGCCACACAGGCACACCATCGCGCACGAGAATCGCAGCGGAATGGAGGTGCATGGTCTGGCCGGAGAAGAACGCCAGGTGCCGTGCCGCATCTTCGCGGCTCGCCGGCTTGTCGAACAGACGGCCGCAGACCTCGACCAGCGAATCGCCACCAAGCACGAGCCGACCGGGTACGCCGACCGAGACGGACAGCGCCTTCGCCTCGGCCAGAATCATGGCGATCTCGCTGCCCGGCACGCCAATCAGCTCGCGCTTGATCTCGGCTTCATCGACATCCGAACCGCACGCCTCGAACGGGACGCCGGCAGCGGTCAACATGGCTTTGCGGCTTGCGCTCTGCGACGCCAGTATCAGCATGTCCTCACCCTCAAAACGCGTGTCCGCCGCCACCCACACCGCCATCAGGGCGGCGCTCGTTATAGAGATTAATGATCGCGGCAGCGGTTTCCTCGATGGAACGACGCGAGACGTCAATCACCGGCCAGCCATTATCCGCGAACATGCGCCGCGCATACTGCACCTCTCGCGCCACATGATCGCTGTCGACATAGGCCGTCTCTGGTGCCTGATTGAGTGAGAGCAGCCGGTTGCGCCGTACCTGAATCAGACGTTCTGGGCTGGTCGTCAGGCCCACCACAAGCGGACGCCGCAGGCTGAACAGCGCGGTCGGCGGCGGGCTTTCGACCACGATGGGAATGTTCGCCACCCGGTAACCGCGGTTGGCAAGATAGATGGCAGTCGGAGTCTTGGACGAGCGCGAGACGCCAGCAAGCAGGATATCCGCCGCTTCCCAGTCCTCCCACGCGATCCCGTCATCATGGGCGATGGTGAACTGGATCGCCTCGACGCGGCGAAAATAGGCCTCGTCCATCGCGTGCTGGCGTCCCGGGCGACCTTTGGCTGCCTGACCCAGCTGTGTTTCAAGTGCGAGGGTCACTGCATCGAGCGCGGCGACACTGGGGAGCCCCAGCGCAGCGCAGCGGCTTTGCAGAAGTTCGCGCGTTTCGGCATTGACCATGGTGAACAGCACGAGGCCGGGATTTGTGGTAATCTCCCCCATGATCCGGTCGAGATGCTGCTGCGAGCGGACCATCGGCCAGAAATGGCGCACGACGTCGGCATCATCGAACTGAGCGAGCGCAGCCTTGGCGATCATTTCGAGTGTTTCGCCGGTCGAGTCCGACAGGAGGTGCAGGTGCAGGCGCGCCATCGAGGTTCCTGGTCCGCCCCGGGAAAGGGCTGTGGATAGCACTAGGATAAACCACGGCATGAAACCGGGGACAAGTTTGCGGTGCCATTCTGCCCCCGGCTTCGGTCTTTGGGCAGCCACATTGCGAACAGCCTCACAAGGTTACCCACAGGGTGGGGACAACAGGGACAAGTTTCGCTTGCCCCCGGAACCGTTCAGAGTCGCTGACACGCTTTTTTGTGGAGACAGCAGGACAATTCGGGCAGATGCATGTCGTCCCCGCTATCCACAGGGCCAACTAACTACCACCATCTGATTCAAAAGAATCTATAGATTAGATCTGGACCGATGCACTGATGCCAAGCCCTGCCGAAAAGCCGCTTCTCGCCACCCTCAAGGGGGCAAATCTTTCCCGCCGTCCGATCTGGCTGATGCGCCAGGCAGGGCGCTACCTTCCCGAGTATCGCGAACTGCGAGCCGAGAAGGGCGGTTTCCTCGCATTGGTCTATGATTCCGAAGCTGCTGCGGAAATCACGCTGCAGCCGCTGCGCCGGTTCGGTTTCGACGGGGCGATCCTGTTCTCGGATATCCTGATCGTGCCCTATGCGATGGGTCAGGATCTCCAGTTCCTCGCCGGCGAAGGTCCGGCGCTTTCCCCACGCCTGCTCGATGCGGGTCTGGAGACGCTCAGGAGCGTCCCTGAGCGCCTCACACCGATCTATGACACCGTGGGCCTGGTCAGTGCCGCCCTGCCGCCTGAGGCGACCATGCTGGGCTTTGCAGGCAGCCCCTGGACCATCGCGACCTACATGGTGGCGGGCGAAGGCAGCCGTGACCAGCACGAGACCCGTGCACTCGCCTATCGCGATCCGGGTGCCTTCCAGGCGATCATCGATGCGATCGTCGATGTGACGGTCGAATACCTCAGCGGCCAGGTGAAGGCCGGCGCGGAAGGTCTGCAACTTTTCGACAGCTGGGCCGGCAGCCTTGCCCCCGCCGAGTTCGAGCGCTGGGTGATTGGCCCCAATGCGCGGATCACCGAGGCCATGCACAAGCTGCACCCCGATGTGCCGATCATCGGCTTCCCCAAGGGCGCGGGCGAGAAGCTGGCGGCTTATGCTGAGGGCACCGGCGTCGATGCCATCGGCGTCGACGAGACGATCGACCCGGTCTGGGCGGCAAAGACCCTCCCCGCGGGCCTGCCGGTGCAGGGCAATCTCGATCCGCTGCTGCTGCTGGCAGGCGGGCCGGCGCTGGAAGACGGCGCCCGCCGCGTGCTCGATGTCTTTGCTGATCGGCCGCATGTGTTCAATCTGGGCCACGGCATCGGGCAGTTCACGCCGATCCCGCATGTCGAGCGCTTGCTTGAAGTGGTGCGCGGGTGGTCGCACTGAAGCGTGCTGGCGGCGGGGTGAACCGCCCCAAATCTCAAGTTCCGGACGGGCTGCGAAAGCGCTAATCTTCGCAGAATGATGCAGGTGATCGCGATGCTCTATCTCTGGCTCAAGGCCGGCCATGTCATTTTCGTGATCTTCTGGATGGCGGGGCTGTTCATGCTGCCGCGCTTCTTCGTCTATCATCAGGAAGCGCCCGAAGGATCGCCAGAAAACGCGATCTGGATCGACCGCGAGCGCAAGCTGATGAAGATCATCATGTGGCCTTCGCTGTTCGTTGTCTGGGGCTTCGGCCTGGCGCTTGCGGTGAGTGGGGAATGGTTCACGCAAGGCTGGTTTCACGCGAAGCTCGCGCTGGTGCTGGTACTCAGCGGCTATCACCTGTGGCTCGCAACCTATGCCGCCAAGCTGGCGCGGGGTGAGCGGCAACTGACCGGGCGCCAACTGCGCCTGCTCAACGAGATTCCGGGTGTGACCGCAGCGCTGATTGTGGTGCTGGTGATCGTCAAGCCGTTCTGATCAGGCTGTTCGGGGCTGGGCCGTTCTTTGATTGACGCACTCGGTGGCGGAGCCTAAACGCGCTGAGCATACCGGTTTGGCAGCGCGATGACGCCCTGCCCCCATTGGTCCGCTTTCCCCAAGCCCAACGACCATCCGGCGCGCTCGATTGCCCCTATTCGGATAAAGAAAAGATGCATCTCAAGGAACTGAAGAAGAAGACGCCCGCCGAGCTCGTCCAGATGGCCGAGGAGCTCGATGTCGAGGGCGCAAGCACGCTGCGTCGGCAGGACCTCATGTTCGCCATTCTCAAGGAAGTGGCTGAAGACGGCGAGGAAATCCTCGGCATCGGCACGATCGAAGTGCTGCCGGATGGCTTCGGCTTCCTGCGTAGCCCGGAGGCGAACTACCTCGCCGGCCCGGACGATATCTATGTTTCGCCCAATCAGGTCCGCAAGTGGGGCCTGCGCACGGGTGATACCGTGGAAGGCGAAATCCGCGCCCCCAAGGACGGCGAGCGCTATTTCGCGATCACGCGCCTGATCAAGGTCAACTTCGACGAGCCCGATGCGGTGCGCCACCGCGTCAACTTCGACAACCTCACCCCGCTCTATCCCAACGAGCGTCTGCGACTCGATACGCTGGATCCGACCGTCAAGGACAAGTCGGCCCGCGTGATCGACCTCGTCAGCCCGCAGGGCAAGGGCCAGCGCGCGCTGATCGTGGCGCCGCCGCGCACCGGCAAGACCGTGCTGCTGCAAAACATGGCCAAGGCCATCACCGACAACCATCCCGAAGTGTTCCTGCTGGTTCTACTGGTCGATGAACGCCCCGAGGAAGTGACCGACATGCAGCGCAGCGTGAAGGGCGAGGTGATCTCCTCGACCTTCGACGAGCCTGCCAGCCGCCACGTGCAGGTCGCCGAAATGGTGATCGAGAAGGCCAAGCGCCTCGTCGAGCACAAGCGCGATGTCGTGATCCTGCTCGATTCGATCACCCGCCTCGGCCGCGCCTACAACACCGTGGTGCCGAGCTCGGGCAAGGTGCTGACCGGCGGTGTTGACGCCAACGCGTTGCAGCGGCCCAAGCGCTTCTTCGGCGCGGCGCGTAACATCGAGGAAGGCGGCTCGCTTTCGATCATCGCCACCGCGCTGATCGATACCGGCAGCCGCATGGACGAAGTCATCTTCGAAGAGTTCAAGGGCACCGGCAACTCGGAAATCGTGCTCGACCGCAAGGTGGCGGACAAGCGCATCTTCCCGGCGCTGGATGTGGGCAAGAGCGGCACTCGCAAGGAAGAACTGCTCGTGCCGCAGGATCAGCTCAGCAAGATGTGGGTACTGCGCCGCATCCTCATGCAGATGGGCACCATCGATGCGATGGAATTCCTGCTCGACAAGATGAAGAACTCGAAGACCAACGAGGACTTCTTCGCAACGATGAATCAGTAGGGAAAACCGGCGGCGCTCAGGTGTTTTGCAGCGCCGCCGCCATCATTTCCCAGAGCTTGTTCATGGCCTTCAGCGGCCGCACCATCACCTTGAAATCGATGATTTTTCCTTCAAGATCAAAGCGGATCAGGTCGATCCCGTTGACGTGGATGCCATCGACCGTCGCGGTGAACTCGAGCAGTGCCTCGGGACCATCGACGAGTTCGCGGACATAGGTGAAGCCAGTATCGGCGAAGACCTGGCCGGCGGCCGTAAGGTACATCAGCACCTTGGTATGGCCTTCCTGCGGGGTGTGGACGACCGGTGAGTGGAACACCGCATCGGGCGCGATCAGCTCGGCCAACAGGTCGGTGTCGCCGGTCTGCATGTAGCGGTGCCAGGCGGCGAGGCCGGTGTGCATGGGGTGTCTCTCCTTGTCGTGGGCCTATCGTGGTGAAGCCTTGTGGCACGCCGGGGCGCGCCAGCCATTGATCCAGCGCAGGTTTGCGCTAGTCGTGGCGTCATGACAACCGCTTCGCCGGAAAACCTGATCAGCGAAGGACTCGCCGCGTTAAGGGCGCGCAACCCGATGCGTGCGGCAGAACTGCTGCGCAATGGTAGCGGCGGCATCGCCCCCGAGCGTATGCCTTGGCCCGCGCTGGCGCAGGCGGAGCTTGCGCTGGGCAACCACGCCGCCGCCGAAATGGCACTTGATCGGCAGCTGTCGCTTGCTCCCCGCGATGTTGGCGCGTTGCTGGCCAAGGGGCAGCTCCGGCAGCATGCGCGCGATGACCGTGCGGCTGTGAGTTTCTACACCACGGCACTGGCGCAGGCGGCAGTCAGCGGGATTCCGCGCGGCATGGAAGGCATGGCGGCAGCCGCACAGGCATTCATCGGTGAGGCGCAGAGCGCCTTCCGGCAACACCTCGACACGGTGATGGCAGGAGGCCTGTCACCGGCGATGGAGGAAGCGCTGGGGCTGCTACGCGGTGCACGCGAGATTGATCTGCAGCGACCCTCGTTGTTCTATTATCCCGGCCTGCCGCAGCGTCGGTTCTATGATCCGGCAGAGTTCGGCTGGATGGAGGCCGTGCTGGCTCTGCTGCCCCAAATGCAGGCCGAGCTTGCGGCTGTTGCGGCCGACGAAGCGGCGGATACCTTCGCGCCCTATGTCACGGCGACGGATGACCGGCCTGCACCGAACAATCCCTTGCTGGGTGATCCGGCGTGGGGTGCATTCTACTTCTGGAAGGATGGCGCCCCGGTAGCGGCCAACGCTGCGCGCTGCCCGGCGACGATGGCCGCGCTGGCCGACGCGCCGATGCCGATGATCCCGGGGCGAGCGCCCAATGCACTCTGGTCGCGGCTCAAGCCCGGCACCCACATCGCGCCGCACACTGGCATGCTCAACACGCGCCTGATTTGCCACGTCCCGATCCGCACCGCACCGAACTGCACGCTGCGAGTGGGCAGCGAGACACGCATCTGGGAGCCAGGTGTGCCGCTCATCTTCGACGATTCCATGGAGCACGAGGCGCGCAATGCGGGTGCTGAAACCCGCACGGTGCTTTTGTTCGAGATCTGGCGGCCCGAAGTGCCCGAGGACGACCGCGCCGCGATTGCCCGCCTGCTCGAAGGCATTGCGGGTTACGACGGCGCGGCCTGATTGCTCTTCAGGTCAGGTGGGCCTTGAAGAAGTCGCGGGTGCGTTCATCCGCCAGCTGCGCGCCCGCTTCATCACGGCGTGAGCCCATTTCCGCCGCGAAGCCGTGATCGAGCCCGACGTAGTCGTGAAGCACGACCTTGGCGTGCGCATCCAATGCGGCGTGAATAGCGGCCTGCGCTTCCGGTCCGACGAAGTGGTCAGCCGTAGGGATGTGCAGCATCAGCGGATTGGCGATCGCATGCGCCTCACCCAGCATCTGATCGATCATCACGCCGTAGTAGCCCACCGAGGCATCGATATCCGTGCGTGCAGCTGCCATGTAGGCCATGCGCCCACCGAGGCAGAAGCCGACCAGACCGACCTTGTCCACCGCCTGTTCGTGCCGGAGCCAGTGGATCGCCGCTTCGATATCCTGCACGCCGAGATCCGGGTTGTACTGCCCGAAATAGCCCAGTGCGGTCTGGAACTGCTCTGGCACATCGGGATCGAGCTCCGCCCCAGGGGCAAAGCGCCAGAAGATATCCGGAGCAAGCGCGACATAGCCCAGTGCTGCCCAATCGTCGCACTTCTTGCGGATGCCGGCGTTCACGCCGAAGATTTCCGGGATGACGATGATCGCGGCCTCGGTCTGGTCTTCCGGCGTGGCGATATAGACCGGTATCTCGTTATCGCCATCGAGGGTGGGGATCGTCGTCATCTCGCCCATGGTGCTGGTCCTTTTCGGATGGTTGTTCGCGGAAACTGTTCGTCTGGGCTCTGATTGGCGCTGTCCATGGACTTTGCCAAGAGCACATGACAGTGTTGCTGCGCTAGAGCGAGAGGTGCGTCCATGAAAGTCAATGTCGAGGTGGAATGCTCACCGGAAGAGGCGCGCCGCTTTCTGGGTTTGCCGGATGTGACGCGCGCCAACGATGTCTATGTCGATGCGATCGCCAAGGCGATGCAAGGCATGAACAGCGTTGACCAGCTCCAGGGCTTTGCCAAGCAGATCGCGCCGATGGGCGAGATGGGCCTCAAGCTGTTTCAGCAGTTTGTCGAGCAGGGCGCGGGCGCGGCGATGGCCGGCTTCAAGGCGGGTGCTTCCGGCGACAAGCCCAAGACCTGAGCGAACTGCCAGTGTGACCCAGACGATATTCGCGCTGAGTTCCGGCGCGCCGCCGGCGGGTATTGCCGTTATTCGGGTGAGCGGGCCTGAAGCTGGGCCGGCTCTGCGGCGACTGGCGGGCAAGCTGCCAGCACCGCGCCGAGCCGTGCTGGCCGTGCTGCGGGATGCAAATGGCCTCACGCTCGACAAGGCCATGGCGCTGTGGCTCCCGGGACCGGGCACGGCGACGGGCGAAGATTGTGCAGAACTGCATCTGCACGGCGGGCGCGCTGTGGTCGCGGCGGTCGAGGCCGCGCTCGCAGCGCTGCCCGGATTGCGCCGAGCTGAGCCGGGAGAGTTCACGCGGCGGGCCTTTGCTCAAGGACGGATTGATCTGGCCGAAGCTGAGGGGTTGGCAGACCTGCTATCCGCAGAGACGGAATTGCAGCGCCGCGCGGCTATGGCGATGGCGGGAGGCGTGCTTTCGCAGCAGGTGGGTCACTGGCGATCCCGTGTGCTGGCACTTTCAGCGGCGCTGGAGGCTTCGCTCGATTTTGCCGGGGATGACGATATCGACGAGGTGGGTGGTGGTTTTCCGGAGGGCTTTGCACCGGCTTGCGCCGCACTCGCGGAGGAACTGGCCGCGTGGCTGATCCGCCCTCGGGCCGAACCGCTCCGCGAGGGTTTCCGGGTGGTGCTGGCAGGGCCGCCCAACGCCGGAAAATCAACACTGTTCAATGCTTTGGTTGAAGATGAAGCAGCCATTACGGCAGCCGAGCCGGGGACGACGCGTGATGTCCTGCTGCGCAGTGTTGCGCTGGGCGGCGTCCCATTCACCTTCGTCGACACGGCCGGGCTGCGGGACGAGGGGGCCGGTGCGATCGAGCAGATCGGTATTGCAAGAGCGCGGAATGAGGCTGGGCGTGCAGACCTTGTGCTGTGGCTCGGACCGGAAGGCGTGGGTCCGCCGGGCGCCGCGCTTTGGGAAATCGCAGCGCAATGCGACAGACCGGATGCTCTCGCGAAGGCGTCCGCAATGTTCCGCCTGTCTGCCCGGACTGGTGAGGGTGTTGACCGTTTGCGCGAAGCTCTGATCGAGCATGCGCGTTCGGCTCTGCCTGCGCCGGGCGACGTAGCGCTCAACGCGCGACAGCATGGGTTGCTAGGCGAGGTTGCGACGGCTCTCAGCGAGGCGGCATTCCAGATCGATCCACTCCTTGCGGCCGAATCGCTGCGGGTTGCGCGTGTCGCGCTCGATCGGCTCATAGGGCGTGCCGGAACCGAAGACATGCTTGATGCGCTGTTCGGGCGGTTCTGCATCGGGAAGTGATGTTTCACGTGAAACACTAACCGACGGGCTTTTGCCAGCTTTGACGCGGAAGCGCGAATCGCATATCGCGCGCATGCATGCACCAGTTCGACATCATCGTGGTGGGGGGCGGACACGCCGGCGTTGAGGCGGCTGCGGTTGCCGCGCGGATGGGCGCGCGCACGGCTCTGGTAAGCTTTGATCCCGCGATGATCGGCGCGATGTCGTGCAATCCCGCGATCGGTGGGCTTGGCAAGGGACACCTCGTGCGCGAGGTCGATGCCTTCGATGGGCTGATCGCCCGCGCTGCTGACGAGGCGGCGATCCACTACCGTATGCTCAACCGCAGCAAGGGTAGCGCCGTGCAGGGTCCGCGCGTGCAGGCGGACCGGCGGCTTTTTCGCGCTGCGATCCAGCGGATGGTGGCGGCGCAGGGCGGGCTGACGGTTGTCGCCGGTGAGGCGGCAGCGCTGCGCGTGGCGGCTGGGACGGTCTGCGGAGTTGATCTTGCCGATGGAACAGCGCTGGCAGCGCGCGCTGTGGTGCTGTGCACCGGAACGTTCCTCGGCGGGCGGCTGTTCCGCGGAGAAGAGCGGATGGAAGGCGGCCGGATCGGCGAGTCTGCCGCGCACCGGCTTGCCCAGCAACTGCGCGGGGCAGGGCTACCGATGGCGCGGCTCAAGACCGGTACGCCGCCGCGGCTTGACGGGCGGACGATCGACTGGTCGCGACTGCCAGTCCAGCCGAGCGATGCCGAGCATTGGACGATGTCTGCACTTACGGGCACCAGGCCGCAGCCGCAGGTCTTTTGCGCGATTGCCCGCACCAACGCGCGAACCCATGACGCCATTCGCGCCGGCCTTGATCGCTCACCTCTGTTCAGTGGGGCGATTGATGCGCAAGGGCCGCGCTACTGCCCCTCGATCGAAGACAAGATCCACCGCTTCGGCGATCGGGATGGCCATCAGGTGTTTCTCGAGCCCGAAGGCCTCGATGACCATGTCATCTATCCGAATGGCGTTTCGACGTCGTTGCCGACCGATGTGCAGGTGGCCATGATGCGTTCGATGGAGGGACTTGAGGCGGTCGAGATTCTCGTGCCCGGCTACGCGGTGGAGTATGACCATATCGATCCGCGTGCGCTGCGCCGGAGTCTGGAGCTGCGTGACATGCCTGGTCTCTATTGCGCGGGTCAGATCAATGGCACGACGGGCTATGAGGAAGCGGCGGCGCAGGGCCTTGTCGCGGGCATGCATGCCGCAGCTTCTGTGCTGGAGCGCGAGGCGCCGCCGCTTGATCGTGCTTCGAGCTACATGGCGGTGATGGTCGATGACTTGACGCTGCACGGTGTTTCGGAGCCCTATCGGATGTTGACCGCTCGGGCCGAGTATCGGCTGAGGCTGCGAGCGAATAACGCCTCCACCCGATTGACGCCGCTTGGGCTGGCCGCTGGTTGCATAGGCCCTGAGCGGACGGCCTGGTTCGTTGCGCTTGAGGAAGCTCGCGAGCGGGCCGAGGCGGCGCTTGCGCAGGTTGTGCTGCCGGGTGCGCTCAGCGATCACGGCGTCTTGGTGCGGGGGGATGGCGTGCGTCGCTCCTTGAAGGAATGGCTGCGCTTCCCAGAGGTGGACTTTGCGGCACTTGCTCCATGGCTGGGTGAGGCCATGCCGAGCGCAGATCTTGCCGAGGAGATGGCCGAGGATGCAGCCTATGCCCCGTATCTGGCGAGGCAGGAGGCGGAACTGAAGCAGCTGCGGGCCAGCGATGGCGTGCCGCTGGGCGATCACTTCCCTTATGGTGACGTACCCGGACTGTCGCGGGAGATGGTCGAGCGGCTGGAGCTGGCGCGGCCCGACACTCTGGCTGCTGCCGGGCGGGTGCCTGGGATCACGCCGGCGGCGATGGCGAGCCTGCTCGTCGCCGCGCGGCGCCGGGTGGCGGCATGAGCGTGGTGGGCGAGGCAGACGCGCGGGCCTGGCTGGAGGCGCGCTACGATGCCGATGCCATGGCGCGGCTCACTCGGCTTGTTGACGCACTGATTGAGGAGAATGGGCGGCAGAACCTCGTTTCGCGGCCGTCGCTGATGTCTGTGTGGTTGCGTCATATTCTGGACAGCGCGCAGCTTCTCCATGTTCCACGTGAAACAGTTCCGGCGGGGCCATGGCTGGATCTCGGCAGCGGGGCGGGGTTCCCCGGACTGGTCATCGCGGCGCTGCAGCCTGAGCGACCGGTGACGCTGGTCGATTCGCGGCGATTGCGCACCGAGTGGCTGGCACGGGCCGCTGCGCTGATGGGCCTTACAAATGTAGAGGTCGTCCTGTCGCGCGTCGAGGACGTGCCGGACCGCAAATGGCAGGTGATCTCTGCACGGGCCTTTGCGCCGCTGGACCGGTTGCTAGACGTTGCTTGGCGCTTTTCCACACCGGAGACGCTCTGGCTGTTGCCGAAGGGGGCCAAGGCACAGCATGAACTGGAAACGCTCGGTGCGGAATGGAATCGCGTGTTTCACGTGGAACAGTCGTTGACCGATCCTTCGGCTGGCATCATCGTTGGCTATCTGCACAGGCGCGCCGAAATTGTCCGCACTGGCACGCTCGCTTCACAGACTCGCAAACGAGGTTCAGGTCGATGATCACGATAGCCGTCGCGAACCAGAAGGGCGGGGTGGGCAAGACCACCACGGCGATCAACATTGCCACGGCGCTGGCGGCGACGGGGTGGAAGGTTCTGCTGATCGACCTCGATCCGCAAGGCAATGCCTCGACCGGGATCGGCGTTTCGGCTGCGGAACGTGAGCGCTCTTCCTATGATCTGCTGATCGAGCAGGCGAGTGTGGCTTCCTGCATGATCCCGACACGGATTCCTGGCCTCGACCTCATTCCTGCGACAGTCGACCTGTCCGGCGCAGAGGTGGAGCTTGTCAGCGAGACCGATCGCACGGGCAAGCTGCGTGCGGCTCTGGCCGAGGATGCCGGACATGAGATCTGCCTGATCGATTGCCCGCCTTCGCTGGGTTTGCTCACCTTGAATGCGATGACGGCAGCCAATTCGCTGCTGGTGCCGCTGCAGTGTGAGTTCTTCGCGCTCGAGGGGCTGAGCCAGCTCCTCCAGACCGTGGAGCGGGTGCAGGAGCGGTTCAACCCGGACCTCGGCATCCTCGGCATCGTGCTGACCATGTATGATCGGCGCAATCGGCTGACGGATCAGGTGGCTGACGACGTGCGGTCGTGCCTGCATGGGCTCGTCTTCGAGTCGGTCATTCCGCGCAACGTGCGGCTTTCGGAGGCGCCTAGCCACGGGCTGCCGGCCCTGATCTACGACCATGCCTGCGCCGGATCGCAGGCCTACATGAAGCTGGCGCGCGAGTTGATCGGCCGCCTGCCAGAGCGGAGGATTGCAGCATGAGCGGGGAAGCGGACGGCATCGCGGCGGCGAAGGCGGTGAAGCGGCCGGCGCTGGGTCGCGGTCTCGGCGCGCTGCTGGGTGAGACACGGCGCGAGGAAGCGGTCTCGCGGATCTCGGTTTCAGCGCCGGGCGAGCAGGTGGTCAGCGGCCTCGCGTCGCTTTCGGTGGCTTCGATCGAGCCGCATCCGGAACAGCCGCGGCGGCACTTCGATGAGGATGCGCTCGAGGAGCTGGCACGCTCGATTGCCGCGCGCGGCGTGATCCAGCCGGTGGTGGTGCGCCCCTTGGGTGGCGGGCGCTATCAACTGGTCGCGGGCGAGCGGCGCTGGCGGGCGGCACAGCGTGCGCGGCTGCACGAGATCCCGGCGATTGTCCGTCAGTTGGATGACCGCGAAGTGACCGCGCTGGCGCTGATCGAGAACTTGCAGCGCGAGGACCTGAATCCCATCGAGGAAGCGCGGGCCTATCAGCGCTTGTCCGAGCAGGACGGACTGACGCAGCAGGAGATCGCCACCTTCGTCGACAAGTCGCGCAGCCATGTCGCGAACCTGATGCGGCTGCTCGTCCTGCCGAGCGAAGTGCTCGACATGGTCGAGCGCGCGCAACTGTCGATGGGCCACGCCCGCGCACTGGCAGTGCTTCCCGATCCCGTGCCCTTGGCGCGCGAGACAATTGCGAAGGGGCATTCGGTACGCGACGTCGAGCGGCTGGCGAAGCGCGTCATGCGGCCCGAATCGGCACCGCGGCGGGCGCGGGCCGAGCGCGATCCGGCAAGCTCGGCGGATATCGCCGCGGTCCAGGCGCATCTCGAGGAGTTCCTCGGCCTCAAGGTCACGATCCAGGCCGATGCCGATCCGCGCACAGGATCGGTGACGATCCGCTACAAGACCCTCGATCAGCTTGATCTGATCTGCCAGCGGCTCACCGGCGGGGCGATCTAAGGCCTCAGGATTCTGCCCCCAAGGACTAGTTAACCGGTCGATTAATTTCGATTGACCGAACCGGACGGGTTTGCCTATCTTTCAGGACAATAAGAGACCTGAAACCGGAGAGCCTGCCATGTCGCTCGATCTGATCCCCCGCTCTGCCTATAACGCGGACCATGAGGCGTTTCGCCAGACGGTACGGCGCTACCTTGAAACCGAAATCGCGCCGCATGCCAATGAATGGGCAGAGGCGGGCATCGTACCCAAGTCGATCTGGCCCAAGGCAGGCGAGCTCGGCATGCTCTGCCCGACCGTGCCGGAGGAGTACGGCGGCCTCGGCCTCGACTTCGGCTACAACGCCATCGTCGATGAAGAGAGCGCCTACTACGGCCGCGTCGCCACCGGCTTCTCGTTGCAGTCCGACATCGTGGTGAACTACCTCGTCTCGTATGGTTCTGAAGAGCAGAAGCGCAAGTGGCTGCCCAAGATGGTCTCGGGCGAAGTGGTCACCGCCATCGCGATGACCGAGCCCGGCACCGGTTCAGACCTTCAGGGTATGCGCACCAGCGCCAAGAAGGACGGCAACCACTACGTGATCAACGGGTCGAAGACCTACATCACCAATGGCCAGAACGCCGACCTGATCCTGGTCTGCTGCAAGACCGACACCGAAGTCCAGCCAGCATGGAAGGGTGTCTCGATCGTGCTGGTCGAGGCGGACCGCGAAGGCTTCAAGCGCGGCCGCAACCTCGACAAGATCGGTCAGGATGAAGCCGATACTTCGGAGTTGTTCTTCGAGGACGTGCGCGTGCCCATCACCAACTGCCTCGGCGAAGAGGGCAAGGGCTTCATCTACCTGATGAGCGAGCTGCCGCAGGAGCGCCTCTCGATTGCCGTCAGTGCGCAGGCTTCTTCGCAGAAGGCCTTCGACGATACGGTCGCCTTCACGCGCGAGCGCAAGGCGTTCGGCAAGCCGATCCTCGATTTCCAGAACACCCGCTTCACGCTGGCAGACCTCAAGTCCAAGCTGCAGGTGGGCTGGGCGCACCTCGATTGGGCGCTGGCCCGCCATCTCAAGCGCGAACTGACCGCCGAGGAAGGCGCGGCGGCCAAGCTTTGGCACACCGAACTGCAGTGGGAAGTGATGGACAAGTGCCTCCAGCTGCATGGCGGCGCCGGCTACATGAACGAGTACGCGATTGCCCGTGCCTGGCGCGGCGCGCGTGTCACGCGCATCTTCGGTGGCACCAACGAGATCATGAAGGAACTGATCGGTCGCAAGCTCTGAAGCGGCGGCCATGATCAGCCCTTGCTGCTAAGCCGATTGGCAATGCGCACGCGGACAGGAAACCCCCTGAAACCGCGTGCGTTTTGTCGTGCTTCGGCAGCAGCCTTTGCCTTGTGGGTGGCGGGCGGTGCCGTACCTGCTATCGCGCAATTTGATCCCGAGCCGGACGAAGTGATCATCGAGGAGAGCGATGCGTCCTCTCCAGCTTCGTCCGTTCCCTACCATGGCGCGATCGCGCCGATTGACGAACATGCGTGGTCCAACACGGCGTCGCTCTATGCACAGCCGCCCGATCCGGCTCACTGCGTAGCCGGCGTTCTCCGGTCGGAGACGAAGTTCCGCTTTCTTGATGCGTTCAATGCATTGCGGGCTCGCCATGGACTTGCACCAGTGCGTTACAATGAAGCTGCCGACCTTTCAGCCGGTGAAGCCGCGCTGATCATGGCCACCAACAACGCACTGAGCCATGATCCCCCGCCGAACTGGACGTGCTGGACTGCTGCGGGCACTGCCGCTGCAGGAAGCTCGAATCTGCTGGGGGGCGTTTCCTCCCCGTACCTTACATACGAGGATGATAACGCCATTCTCGCCGAATGGCTGATCGAAGGCGATGGCGACGAGATCGGCCATCGCCGCTGGATGCTTGATCCCTACCTCGATCAGACGGCGCTCGGCCGGGTCATCGCGGTTCTGCCCGGGGGCACGCGTGTTGATTCGGTGGTCATGAAGGTTTTCGACTTCCCGGGAACGTCGCCCGGTCCTACCCATCTTACTAAGGCTCCGGATATCGTCGCGTGGCCTCAGGGCGACTATCCGGCCGTGTTTTTCTCACCCCGCGCGCGCCTCTCGTTCTCGGTCAGCCAGGACCCTGACACAGACACCAAGGTTGATTTCTCCGATGCCAGGGTTGCGATACGGGATGCCGAACGGAACCTGCCCGTCCGCGATCAGCTCTGGGACAATGAGGGCTACGGCGTCGCCAATTGCCTCTCCTGGCGAGTCGACGGCCTTCTAGCAGGCCGGACTTACACGGTGACAATCACCGGCATCCGGGATGCACCACGCGATCACTACAGTTACACATTTCGGATCTTGAATTAAAATTGGCCATATTTTTTTCTTGCCAAAAATTTAGCACACACAGGATCAGTAGATATAAGTATTTTATCTTAGATCTTTAGGCTATACAGATCAGGCAATAATTGAAGTGGGAGTAGCCGCGTGCACAGAAGGTCGGCGCGATTGCCGTCGTCCGCATGCGTATCGCCGCAATGCATCCCTGCGTACCGCCGCGATGCAGCGCCAGCCCATCCAGCAGTTGATCGCACATGAGGCTGCGGACCTTCTGCCTGGCCGTTGCCGTGGCCATGAGCGCGGCATTGCCGCATCATCTTTTCGCGCAGGCTGCGCGCGATCAGCAAAGGCAACCCGCCAGCGATCATGAAAAAGGGCAGTGCGAACTGGGCAAGGAATGGTCCGATGCCCGGCTGCACGAGTACTGGCCCACCGAGGGCCGGGTGCAAGGCCTCGGCGCGCTTGGCTACATGGGCCAGCAGAACGCCTCCAAGCAGGCTGATCTGGCGGAGGCCCGGACGCAAGTGGAGCGCGTGGTCCGCGTCAGCGGGCTCGAGATGAATTTCGAGATGATCGTCGATCCCTCCACCCCTGCCGCAGCCGAGATCATCAACGGCCGCCGCGTGATTCTGTTCGACCCTCGGTTCATGGCGCAAGTGGCTGATCGAATCTGTCCGGACTGGGGTGCCATGAGTATTCTGGCGCATGAGGTCGGCCATCATCTAGCCGGCCACACCTTGCGCCAAACGGCCGAGCCTTGGCGTGACGAGCTTGAGGCGGACGAGTTTTCGGGCTTCGTGCTCGCCCGTCTCGGCGCGTCTCTTGCCGAGACGACTTCGGCAGCGGCCCGGATTCTTCCGGAGCAGGCGACCCCGACTCATCCCGGTCGCAAGGATCGCATCGCGGCGATCGTCCACGGTTGGCAGAATGCCGAGGCTCTGGTCGCCGCCGCGCTTACCCAGGCGCGCCACAACCGCGGTCTAGTGCCGATGAAGCAGGTCCGGTTTGATCCGGATGGCGAGGGCGATGGCGCCTCCGATCTGGGGCTGGCAGCGCGGATCATACTTTATGATGATCCCAGCGACTTCTACATCACCAAGAGCGGGCGCATCGATGCCTATGACGGGACGCGGCGCCCGGTTGGCCGAAAAGCCGTGCCGAGCTCTGCGGACTTTGCCTGGACCTTCCAGACGGATGCAGCCCGGTTCGACGTTGATTATGGCGGCCACGTGCTGATGCGCCTGCCGTCCGGGGGCAGGCATGAAGTAGGCGTCGTGGTGGCGCTCCTCCCGAACGCGGCAAGCGGGAACTAGAATCCTGCGCCGCACGACGGCGCAGGATCACTGCATCAGGAAAGTTCGGGCAAAGGGGCGGGAATCTGCTTTGGTTCAGCTGCCGGATGGCACCTTGACGCGCTTGTCGTGCACCACCGGACGGCGCGGCGGCGCACCGATGTAGCGCTTCTTCACCGGGACGTATTCGTAAGACACAGTGCGCGTTTCGGTGCAGGCGCCCTGACCCGGCGCGACTGCTTGCGGCGCATTCGCCGGTACCATGACATAGCCCATCGGCGCGCCCGTCATTGGCGCGCCCGGCATCGGAGCATAGCCATAGGACGGATAGCCGTAGGCATAGCCACCAGCGGGCGCGCCATAGCCATAGTAGGCCGGAGCCGGCGGGGCATAGCTGCTGAAGAACTCCTCGCATTCCCGTTCGCGGTTCTTGTCGACCGACTTGCCGATCGCGCCGCCGGCAACAGCACCGACGGCGGCACCGGCAACTGTGCCGATGGTGCGATTGCCCGAGGCGACCCGGTTGCCGACGACTCCGCCCACAACGCCGCCAATGACCGCGCCGGTCGTTCCGCTGTGGCGCGTCGTCACGCCCTGGCACCTTTCGACCATTTCGCGGTAGCGCGGATCGGCGTCAGGCGCGGCCTGCGGAGCGGGCACATAGCCCTGCGGCGGGGCGACCTGGCCGTTGTAGGCTGGGGCACTGTAGACCGGGGGGCTGTAGACCGGAGCGCTGTAGACTGGCGGCGCGTAGACGGGGGCGCCATAAACCATCGGCGGGACAGGATACTGAACCGGGTACTGGCCCTGCCATGAGCCTTGATAGGCGCCGGGATAGCCCGACTGCCAGCTGCCTTGTGCAACCTGCGTCTGATGCCCGCGCGCAAGCGCCGGCATGGCAAGGCTGGAGGTCATCGCGGCTACCACGAGGGCCTGGAGTAATCTGGCCATCTTGTTCCCCTGTCAGCGTGATCCGAACCCGCTTTGTGCGCACGATGCGCAGGCGGCATTCAGCGTTAACACGCTGTTTAGCATCCTGCCCCGTGCTGGACCACAGGGTGCGGCATCGCTGTGCCGAAACGGGGCAGGGAGGGGCTAGAGCCGATCAGCCAGCACGCGGGCGAGGGCTTCGATCCCTGCGGCATCCTCCGCATCGAAGCGATCGAGGAGCGGGCTGTCGAGATCGATCACCGCGATGACGGTGCCATCACGCTTCACCGGAACGACCAGTTCGGAACGGCTGGCCGCATCGCAGGCAATGTGGCCGGGAAAGGCGTGGACATCAGGCACCAGCTGCGTCTCACCCGTGGCAGCTGCGCTGCCACACACCCCCTGGCCCAGCGCGATGCGGATGCAGGCGGGTTTGCCGGCAAAGGGTCCCAGCACGAGCTCGCCACCGACCAACCGGTAGAAGCCCGCCCAATTGAGATCGGGCAGAAACTGGGCGAGGAGCGCGGCGCAATTGGCCATATTGGCAACCGCGTCGGGTTCATCGTGGGTGATCGCGCGGGCGGCATCAATCAGGTCGCCGTAAAGCGCAGCCTTGGACTGGCCCGGTGTGGGAGCAAATTCGTACATTGCGGGAACTTAGCAGGGCGCGGCGCGTATCGCGAGGACCATTGCGAGACAGCAATGCGGCTTCTAGACAAGGAATCATGTTCACCATCCGCAAGACCCTGACCGGGCTCATCATCGTCCTTGTTGTGCTCGGCCTCGCAGCCGCGTGGCTCATGCGAGGCGATTCGGCGCAGCTCACGCTCGACAAGACCACCGGGCCGAAGCCCGAACTGGCCGAAGCGGCGCCGCAGTGGTTTCCCACGATCGGTATCGCCAAGCCCGTGGGTTGGGCAGCCGGAGAGGCACCCGTGGCGGCGGAGGGGCTCATCGTAACCCGCTTTGCCGACAAGCTCGATCACCCGCGAACGATGACCGTGCTGCCAAATGGCGATGTGCTGGCCGCCGAGACCAACGGCCCCGCGCAGCGCGGGCCGGGCGGGATCACCGGCCTCGTCATGGGCTATCTGCTCTCGTCCGCCGGCGCGGGCGAGGCTTCGCCGAACAAGATCGTGGTGCTGCGAGACAGCAATGGCGATGGTGTCGCCGATCAGCGCTTCGAGATGAGCAACCCCGGGCTCGATTCGCCCTTCGGCATGGTTCTGCGCGAAGGTCGGCTCTATGTCGGCAACCATAACGCCGTAGTGTCCTGGCCGTTTACGCCCGGGCAGACCACGCTGAGCGGCAAGCCGGAAAAGCTGATGGACCTCCCCGGCGGCGGCAATCACTGGGCGCGCAACCTTTCGCTGAGCCCGGACGGCAAGCTGCTCTATGTCACGGTCGGTTCCTCCTCGAACATCGGGGAGAACGGGCTCGACAAGGAAAAGGGCCGCGCGGCGATCCATGAGTACGATTTCGACCGCAAGACCTCGCGGGAATATGCCGAGGGTCTGCGCAATCCTAACGGGCTCGACTGGAACCCCCGCAGCGGCGAGCTGTGGACCACGGTCAACGAGCGCGACATGCTCGGCTCCGATCTCGTGCCCGACTATCTCACCAACGTGCCGCTGGGCGCGCAGTATGGCTGGCCCTGGGTCTACTGGAAGAAGAACATCGACTGGCGCGTGACCGATCCGATGCCGCGCGACATGTTCTTTTACGTGCGCAAGCCCGAATATGGCCTCGGTTCACACGTCGCGCCGCTCGGCCTCGCCTTCGCGCGCGGAGGCAACCTCATGGGCGAGCGTTTTGCCAGCGGCGCCTTCGTGGCGCGGCACGGTTCCTGGAACCGCAAGCCGCTATCGGGTTACGATGTCGTGTTTGTGGCTTTCGACAACAACGGCAATGCGCTGCCCAAGCCGCCTGTTCCGGTGCTGACCGGGTTCCTGACCAAGGACAATACGACGCACGGACGGCCCACCTGGGTCGCTTTCGCCAAGGACGGTGCGCTGCTGGTGAGCGATGATACGGGCGGCGTGATCTGGCGCGTGGTGGCGCCGGGGGCAAAGCCGGCCGCCGCGATCACTCCGATTCCGGCGACGCCAATGCCGCCCGCACCCAAGCAGGGCACGAAGTTCATCGTCAAGCCGACGATGGATTCGGACCTCACCAAGCCGCAGAACTAGAGGCTGCGGCCCGCCCGCCCTGCAAGTTCATTGACATATTGCCAGGCGACGCGGCCCGACCGGCTGCCGCGTTGCTTGGACCATGTGAGTGCATCGTCCTCGGCAAATGCGAGTCCGTAGTGCACGGCGTACCCCGCGATGATCGCGAGGTAATCGTCCTGCGAGCAGGCATGGAACCCGAGCGAAAGGCCGAACCGGTCGGCCAGCGCGAGGCGGTCGTCGACGACATCGCGCGGATTGATCGGGTCGTCCTGCTCGGCCATATGCCGCTCGACAATCGCGCGGCGGTTCGAGGTGACGGCGAGGCGGACGTTGGCGGGCCGCGCTTCGACGCCGCCTTCAAGCCACGAACGCAGGCGCCGGGCTGAACCTGCGTCGCCCGCATCGAAGCCCAGATCATCGAGCAGGATCAGGAACTGGCGGTCCGTGGTGCGCAGCTCGGAAAGCAACGTGGCAAGACTCTCGTCCGGCGCGGCCTGGATCAGCGCGATCCGGCCCGAATAGGCGTCCTGCGCCGAGCGGACGGCGGCGCGGACTAGCGCGGACTTGCCCATGCCGCGTGAGCCCCACAGCAGCATGTCGTGCGCCGCCGCACCGGCGGCAAGGCGCAGGACGTTTTCCGCTACCGCCGCTTTCTGCGCGCCGACGCCCTTGATCAGTGCCAGCGGCGGGGCCTCAAGCGGATCGACCGGGCGCGCACTGGTCCCCGTCCACACATAGGCCGGATGTGCCAGCCAATCGGTTGGCGCCGGGGCGGGCGGCGAAAGGCGCTCAAGCGCGGCAGCGATCCGTTCGAGCCCAGAAAGTTCGCGTTGGGGCTCGCCGGCACTCATCCGGTCAGCGCCTCGCTGCCGAGCTCGTAATAGAGCGCCGCACCGGCCATCGCGGCCGCACCCAATCCGCGCGCTTCGGGGACGATCGTGCGGTTGAACACCTTGGTGACGGCAGTCTTCTCGTGGCTGCCAGTCGCGCGGGCCTGACGGGCGAGTTGCCATCCGGCGACGGCAACAGCGCACATGGTGAGGAACGGCACGCTGCCAGCCAGTTTGTCATCAAGGCTGGCATCGCCGCTCGCCATCCACGTTCCGATCGCGGCGGCATCCTTGGCGAGTGAGGCGACCTCGGGAACGTCCTGCATCTCGGCCGAGATGTCGGCCATCAGTGCCTGCAGCACACCGCCCTGCTCCATGCCGAGCTTGCGGGTGACGAGATCGGCGGCCTGGATGCCGTTGGTGCCTTCATAAATCGGCGCGATGCGTGCGTCGCGATAGTGCTGCGCAGCGCCGGTTTCCTCGACGAAGCCCATGCCGCCGTGGATCTGGATGCCGATGCTGGTGACTTCGCAGCCGATATCGGTGCCCCATGCCTTGAGCAGCGGCACAAGCAGTTCGGCGCGCTGCTGCGCGGCCTTGTCGCCCAGCAGGCCGCGGTCGACTTGCCCGGCGGTGTAGTAGAGCAGCGCGCGCGAGCCTTCGGTGAGGGCACGCATGCGCAGGATCATGCGGCGCACATCGGGGTGCTCGATGATCGCAACAGGGTTCTTGTCGGGCGAACCGGCGCGGGCGGACTGCACGCGATCGCGCGCATACATCCGAGCCTGCTGGAGCGCGCGCTCGGCGATCTGCACGCCCTGGCTGCCGACATTGATGCGCGCCGAGTTCATCATCGTGAACATGGCCTTGAGGCCCTCGTTCTCGTGACCAACCAGTTCTCCGATGCACTCACCGTTGTCACCATACGACATGACGCAAGTCGGCGAGACATTGATGCCCAGCTTGTGCTCGATGGAGACAGCGCGCAGGTCATTGCGTTCGCCCAGCGATCCATCGGCATTCACGTGGTATTTGGGCACGATGAACAGCGAGATGCCGCGCGATCCGGCGGGTGCACCGGGGGTGCGCGCGAGGACAAGGTGAATCACGTTTTCGGCCAGCTCGTGCTCGCCCCAGGTGATGTAGATCTTGGTGCCGGCGATGCGGTACTTGCCCGCATGCGGGCCTTCCTCGATCGGCGTTGCGGTGCTGCGCAGCGCGCCGACATCGGAGCCGGCCTGCGGCTCGGTCAGGTTCATCGTGCCCGACCATGCGCCGGAAATCAGGTTCGGCAGGTACATCGCCTTCTGCGCTTCGCTGCCGTGGTGATCGAGCGCCTCGATTGCGCCGACCGTGAGCATGGGCAGCAGGGTGAAGCCCATGTTGGCTGCGCCCAGCGTTTCGAGCACGCAAGTTGCGAGTGTGAACGGCAGTCCCTGTCCGCCAAATTCAGCCGGCCCGGCAATCGAGCCCCAGCCTTGCTCGACGAAAGCCTTGTAGGCTTCGGCATAGCCGGAGGGCGAAGAAACCACGCCATCCTTGCAGCGCGCGCCTTCGGTATCGCCGATTCGGTTGAGCGGAGCCCATTCACCGGCCGCAAACGCACCGATGCCTTCGGCAATTGCCTCGACCACATCGGGCGTGGCCGCGCCGTAGCGTTCATGGGCCGCCAGTTCGTCGATTCCGGCGCAGATGCGCATGGCAACGACCTGGTCTTCGGTGGGGGCGATAAAGCTCATGCGCTCTTTTCCTTGGCAGCCTCTGCGCAGGCCTATAGCGGCAAGCCATGACCACGCAAACGTCTCCAAACGTGCTGCCCGCGGATAGCGCCGGGATTGCCGCGGCTGTGCACCTGCTGAGGGCGGGCGGGACTGTGGCGGTACCCACCGAGACGGTCTATGGACTGGCCGCCCGTGCGGACAGCGATGCAGCCGTGGCAGCGATCTACCGCGCCAAGGGGCGGCCCGATTTCAATCCGCTGATCGTCCACGTTTCCGATGTGGCGGCGGCAGAGGGGCTCGCGGTGCTGGATGCGCGCGCCAGGGCTTTGGCGGCGGCATTCTGGCCGGGTCCGCTCACCATGGTCTTGCCGCGCCGGGGCGATGCGCCGCTCGCTGCCGCAGTGACTGCCGGGCTTCCCACTGTTGCGCTGCGGGTTCCGGCCCATCCCGTGATGCGGGCCTTGCTTGTTGCGGCTGGATTGCCGCTGGCAGCGCCCTCGGCCAACCGCAGCGGCTGTGTCAGCCCGACCAGCGCGGCCCACGTCGCAACCTCGCTGGGGCCCAAGGCCGGCCTTATCCTTGATGGGGGCGTGACGCCGCAGGGTCTGGAATCGACTATCGTTGCACTGCGCCCCGGCGGAAGCTGGCAGGTGCTGCGACCGGGACCGGTGTCCGAGGCGGATCTGGCTACCGTTCTCGGATCGGATGCTGAAGCCATGACGCCAAGCGATGCGCGCATCGAAGCGCCGGGGCAGCTTGCCAGCCACTATGCACCGGGCAAGCCGGTGCGGCTCTGCGCTATGGCCGCAGCGGCCGACGAGTTCCTGATCGGCTTTGGCGCGGTGGCAGGGCAGGTTTCGCTATCGCCATCTGGCGAACTCGCCGAGGCGGCAGCGCGGCTCTACGCCTGTCTGCATGAAGCGGCGGCAGCACCTGAACCGCGCATCGCGGTGGCGCCGATCCCGCATGAGAGCATCGGGGTTGCGATTAACGACCGCCTGCGCCGCGCGGCTGTCTAGCGCTCGGCGCGCAGTCTTTCGAGCTCGCCGCTGATCTGGTTGGCCTCGGAGCAGGCCGCTGTTTCGCCGCGGTTGCAGGCCTTGAGGGCGCGGTCGTACTTCTTCTCCAGCTTCCTGATCTTCTCGTCGCGCTTGCGCATGGCGCGGCCACGGTTCTCGTCGGCCTCGGACTGGCTGGTGGTCGCTATGTCGACTGCCTTTGCGCCCACGCGCACCGGCGCGGTGACGATGTTGGCGGCGGTGCTCGCAAGGCAGCCGGAGAGTGTCAGCGCGGCGAGCGGAGCAAGAAACAGCAGAGGACGAGGCAAGATCAGTGGCCTTTCGGTCAGGGTCTCAGGCCATGCCTATCCGATGTTTCCTTGCGGTGCCATGACACTTGCCCGGCCGAGACCACGCGACGCTACAATCAGGGCTCGCAGGTCAGCGTGCCCGAACCCATCGAATTGACCTTGCACTGTGCGCGGCCTTTGACCGTTACCGAGCCGGAACCCATGATGTCGGCCTTGACCATGCCGTCCGACGCGAAGCGCACGTCACCCGATCCTGCAATCTCGATATTGGCCTGCTCCGCGGTGAGGCTGGCCATATCGGCCGACCCGGAACCTGCAACCGAGACCTTGAGCGACTTCGCCTTGCCGCCGGCCTTCAGATCGCCCGAGCCGATCACTTCGATCTTTAGTTCGTTCGTGTCGATCGCAGGGACATCGATATCGCCGGAACCGGCAATGCTGACGCTTGCCGCATCGCCGCGCAGCACATCGGCATGCATCGTGCCCGAACCGGCCATGACCAGCCGTTTGGCGGCGGGGACCGTCACCTGGACTGTCGCGAGATCGTCGCTGCCGCCGATCTTCCAGCCTTCGCGCCCGATCGCAAGCTTGCCATCCTTGAGCACGAAGCGGAGCCGGTCCTTGGCGTCCTGCTTTCCTTCAACCGTGATGGCGAGCTTGTCGCCTTGCACCACGCGCACCGTGTCGGGGCCGAGCAGGGTGATTTCCTCGGGCGCCTTGGCCGAAAGATCGAGTTCGGCGAGCGGCACGCCCTTCATGCCGCCCATCTCGACCGTCGCGCCGTCGCAGGCGCTGAGCGAAAGGGCAATGGCGGCAACGGCGATCCCGCCGAGCGTGCGGGCAATATCCTTGATCATGGCGCTCTCCTTGAGCCTGGTGTGTTATCGATATAACGCACTGAGACGCCATCCGCCAAGTCATCTGCCGATACCTATCGGCGGTTTGCCGGATGACGCAGGCCCGAAGAGCAGGATACAAAAAAGGGCCGCCGGATCGTTCCGGCGGCCCTTTTTTCAGCGCCACCACCTCTCCCCAAAGAAGCGGGAGGCGCGGCTGGCCGTCAGGCCGTTTCGTAGTACTTCGGCGCGTGCTCGTTGAGGATCGCGAGGATCTTCTTGAGCGCGGCGGGCTCGTCCGTCTTTTCCATGGCGGCAAGCTCGCGTGCCAGACGCGAAGAAGCCGCTTCGAAGATCTGACGTTCCGAGTAGCTCTGCTCCGGCTGGTCATCCGCGCGGAACAGATCGCGTGTCACTTCGGCGATCGAAACGAGATCACCCGAATTGATCTTGGCTTCGTATTCCTGCGCGCGGCGCGACCACATCGTGCGCTTGACCTTGGGCTTGCCCTTAAGGGTATCGAGCGCCTCACGCAGCGTCTTGTCCGAAGACAGCTTGCGCATGCCGATTGCTTCAACCTTGTTCACGGGCACGCGCAGGGTCATGCGTTCCTTTTCGAAGCGCAGCACATAGAGCTGCAGCTTCATGCCTGCGATTTCCTCGTTCTGAAGTTCCACCACACGGCCGACGCCGTGCTTGGGATAGACGACGTAATCCCCAACATCGAAGGCAAGTGCCTTGGTTGCCATTGCTTATCCTTTCGGCGCAGCAGGTACGATGGCAAGGTGGGGCAGACACGCCCCCGGACAGCAATCCGGGCCCTTTGGGGGAGAGGTCCGGCAAACGACCGTCTTTAACGCGGTCTACAAGCACTGCGATCCGTTTGCCGTTTGTCCTGCCTTAGCGTGTTGTTGGCGACCGGGAGGATCGTTCCGCCCAGCGCTTGCGGGCGTCTATAGCAGCTCTGTCATAAAATTGCCAGAGGTAAGGGCGCGGATAGTGCGCCACATTCGCAGCACTTGCGGGGAAGCGGGCAAGCGTCCCCGTTATTGCCGATCAGTCGCCCTCGCCCGGTTCGGCCGAGAAGTACTTTTCGAACTTGCCGTCTTCGCCCTTGTGGTCGTCGGCGTCGGCCGGCGCGTCCTTCTTGGTGGTGATATTGGGCCACTCGGCAGAATACTTGGCATTGAGCTCAAGCCACTGTTCGAGGCCGCTTTCGGTGTCCGGCAGGATGGCCTCGGCCGGGCACTCGGGCTCGCACACTCCGCAGTCGATGCACTCGCTGGGGTTGATCACCAGCATGTTATCGCCCTCGTAGAAGCAATCCACCGGGCAAACCTCGACGCAATCCATGAACTTGCAGCGAATGCAGGCTTCGGTAACGACATAGGTCATGGCAGTGGCAATCCCTCGGCTTCAGGTTTGGGCGGGTTCAGGTAAATCCGATTGGCTTGCTAGAGGTGGTGAGCCCGCCGCGTCAAGCACCACATAGCAACCCCTGGCTTCTTCGACAGGGCCGCGCCGCCGGGGAAGCTGCTCCACCGTGATCACCCTGACCCCGCTGCGAAGCGGCAGGACCAGCACGTCGCCGCAACGAACCGCGGTGCTTGCCCGTTCGATGCGGCGGCCATTGAGCCGGATATGCCCCTCTGCAACCCACTCCTGCGCAAGGCTCCGGGACCCCGCAAAACGCAGGAACCACAGCAACTTGTCGATACGCAGGGAGCCTTCGCCCACCATCAGCGGATAAGCTCGGCCAGCGCGGCGAAAGCGCCGGTCGGAGGCGGCATATGCGTCGCAGGGCCACGCACCGGCGCGCTGCGCGGCGGGCGCCAGTCCCACATTGGCGGGGCGGGAGGGCCGTGCGCTGCTTCATCGAGCAGACGCGGCATATGCACGCGAAAGCCTGCAGCGCGCAGCAGAGCAGCATAGCCCGCCGTGGCAAGGCCCATCGAACGGGCGAGTGCGGGATCGAGCGGATACCGCTTCGCCGACGCGCCGATCCGGCAACGGTGCGCGGCCTGCAGCAGCTTTTCGGCGAGGTCGATGCGGATCGCCTGTCCGCCCGCGCGGCGATAACCGGCAGGGGGTATCCTGGCGGGGACCACCGCCGGTAGATTGGCCGGCGGCAACAGCCGTGCTTCGCCGCGCAGTGCGGCAAGCCGGCACCAGAGTGCGAGCGGGCCGGGCTTGAGCACAGCGGGGATAAACAGATCCAGCGCCCCGACGCGCACCCCAAGTCGGCGCAGCGCTTCACGCTGGCGAGGATCGAGCCGCTCGAGCGCAGCATCCTCGCGCGCCAGCACGCCGCCTCCTGCGACAAGGAGCAGCAGCAGCGCTCGCAGGTCAGGCCCCGATTCCGGTGCACGCGCGGCTTCGGCGAGGCGAACCAGCGGGGTGAGATCGGCGGCAATCTGGCGGGAAAGCCAGCCTTCCAGCGCGCTGATCAATTGGGGCCGCTGGCGCGCCGACAGCAGGCCGAGCGCCGCATCGAGTCGAAGCCGTGGTTCGAGCACTGATTTACCCGGCTCAAGCCGCCCGACAACCAGACCGTTCCAAGCGAGCGCGCCATCTTCAAGCACGAGGCCGTCCCGTTCACTGGCCGCAACAATCAAGGCATCGGCGCGGGCGGCGAGCAGGCCGGGCAAATGGCGCTCGGCAGCGGCGAGAAGCAGCTTGCGGTCGGCCGCACGCGCCAACGGATCGACCACGAAGCGGAAGCCTTCGAGGTGGCCGATGGGTTCATCATCGACGAGCACCGCGCCCGCCTCGCTGATCCGAACTGGCAGCAGCGAGGCATCACCGCCGGCCTTGCGCATCAGCACCGTGGTGCGGCGGTTGACAAAGCGTTCGGTAAGCCGGGCGTGGAGCGCATCGGACAGGCGCGTCTCCACTGCGCGGGCGCGCGCCGCCATTTCCTCGCGCGCGAGCACCCAGTCCGGGCGCTGGGTGATGTAGGCCCAGCTGCGCACGGCCGCGATCCGGCCCTGCAGCGTGTCGATATCGCCCGAAGGGTTATCCTGCTGCGCAATCGCCTGCGCGACATAGTCCGAACCGAGATAGCCGTGGCGGAGATCCTGCCAGAGGCGCGCGACAAAGCGGGAATGAGTCTCCGCGCCCTGCTGGCGGAAATCGGGGAGCGAGCAGACCTGCCAGAAGCGCTGCACCGAGCCGCGGCCGCGCACTGTGCTTGCAACGTCCGCCTCATCGGCAAGGCGTTTCAGCACGGCGAGATCGATGGCCGGTGGCGCAGAGGAAAGCTCGGGCTGCGGCGGCGGGCTTTCGAGGTCATCGATCAAGGTCGTCAGGCTGTCGAAGCGCGGCTCGGCCTCGCGCCAGAACAGGCGGGTGAGCGGAGGGAAGCGGTGCTCCTCGATCGCGTAGACTTCCTCGTCGGCGAATTCGGGATCGTGCCCGCCCATCCCCGCCAGCGTGCCGAATGTGCCATCCTTGTGGTGGCGCCCTGCGCGGCCTGCGATCTGCGCCATCTCGGCGGTCGTCAGGCGGCGGTGGCGGTGGCCATCGTATTTGGAGAGGCCGGCAAAAGCGACGTGGCTGACATCGAGGTTGAGACCCATGCCGATGGCGTCGGTCGCGACGAGGTAATCGACCTCGCCCGCCTGGTACATCGCGACTTGCGCATTGCGCGTCTGCGGGCTCAAGGCCCCCATCACCACCGCCGCGCCGCCACGGAACCGGCGCAGCATCTCCGCCATGGCGTAGACCTGCTCGGCAGAGAAGGCGACGATCGCGCTTCTCGGGGGTATGCGGCTCAGTTTTTTCGCGCCGACATGGCTCAAGGTGGAAAAGCGCGGGCGGCTGACGACGTCTACGCCGGGCACCAGCGCGCGGACCATGGGCTCGAGTGTGGCCGAGCCGAGCAGCATGGTCTCCTCGCGCCCACGCGTATGGAGCAGGCGATCGGTAAAAACGTGGCCGCGCTCCGGATCGGCGGCGAGCTGTGCTTCATCGAGCGCGACGAAGGCGAAGTCGGGCCTGCTCGGCACGGCCTCAACGGTGCAGAGGTGCCAGCGCGCGTTCGGCGGTTCGATCCGCTCCTCGCCGGTGATCAGCGCAACGTTGGCCTCGCCCTTGATCTTGCAGACGCGGTCATAGACCTCGCGCGCCAGAAGACGCAGCGGGAAGCCGATGGCGCCGGAGGAGTGGGCGCAGAGACGTTCGATCGCGAGGTGAGTCTTGCCCGTGTTGGTCGGGCCAAGCACGGCCTTCACCGGAGCTCGGTCGCGGTCAGCGCGCGAAGGCAAGGGGCTGGCCATGCCGCTGAATGTGGCAAGGCCGCCTGCGCGGTGCAAGCGGCCTTTGGGGTTTTATCCCCCTCCCGACTTGAGGAGGGAGCGAGTCGTCAAACCTGACTGTCAGCCGTCGTAGTCGGCGCCGAGCGAGGTGTTGCGCACAGGCGCTGCAGCGGTGATACGCAGCGCTTCGGCCGACTGCGAGAGCGAGCCGATTTCGTCGACCTGGTCGTCGTCGTCCGGCAGCACGCGCTGCATCGACTGGATCAGGTTTTCCTTAAGCACCGTGGGGCGCACGGTCGATTCCGCGATTTCACGCAGTGCGACGACCGGGTTCTTGTCACGGTCGCGATCGACGGTCAGTTCCGCGCCGCCCGAGATGGCGCGGGCGCGCTCGGCAGCCAGCAGCACGAGATCGAAGCGGTTGGGGATCTTGTCGACGCAATCTTCGACGGTAACGCGCGCCATGCAGGGCACTCCGTAAAAACAGGAATGGATGGAAGAGCGGCGGGCTAGGCCGCGCCTGCCCGAAAGTCAAGGAAATGCGGGTTCAGCGAATCATTCGTCGCCGTAGTCGTAGGCCATGTGATCGGGCGCAAGGTCGCTGAATCGGGTGATCCGCGCCTCGAACTTGAGGCGCACCTTGCCGGTGGAGCCGTGGCGCTGCTTGGCGACGATCAGTTCGGCAAGGCCGAAAACGCGCTCCATCTCGGCCTGCCAGGCGGCGTGGGCTTCCTGCACCTTGGCGTCGTCAGTGCCTTGCGGCACCTTGGGTTCGCGCGATGCGACATAGTAATCTTCGCGGAACACGAACCAGACCATGTCCGCGTCCTGCTCGATCGAGCCCGATTCGCGCAGGTCCGAAAGCATCGGACGCTTGTCGTCGCGCTGCTCGACCGCGCGGCTGAGCTGCGAGAGCGCGATGACCGGCACGCCGAGTTCCTTGGCCAGCGTCTTGAGGCCGCGGCTGATCTCGGAGATTTCGTTGACGCGGTTGTCGTTGGCGCGGCCCGAGCCTTGCAACAGCTGCAGGTAATCGACCACGATGAGGCCGATGTCGTGCCGGCGTTTCAGCCGGCGGGCGCGGGTGCGCAGCGCGCCGATGGTGAGCGCCGGCGTATCGTCGATGTAGAGCGGCAGTTCGGCGAGGCGCTGGCTGGCGAAGGAGAGCTGCTGGAAATCCTCGCGGCTGATGCGGCCCATGCGCAGCGCCTCGGAACTGATGCCCGACTGTTCGGCGAGGATACGCGTGGCGAGCTGATCGGCGCTCATTTCGAGGCTGAAGAAGGCGACACTCGCGCCGACGCGCTTGTTCGCGGGGGTTCCGGACTGCTCCTCTTCCATCCACCGCGCGGCGCAGTTGTAGGCGATGTTGGTGACGAGCGAGGTCTTGCCCATGCCCGGGCGTCCGGCAAGGATGATGAGGTCGCTGTCATGCAGCCCGCCGATCTTCTCGTTGACCGAGGTGAGGCCTGTCGTCTTGCCCGAGATATGGCCGCCCGAAAGCAGCGCTTTCTCGATCATTTCGAGCGAGGCGCGCGTGGCAATGCCGAAGCTCTGCGCCTCGTTTCCGGACTGCGCGCCTTCCGCCACGGCATAGAGCGCGGCTTCGGCCTGCTCGATCTGCTTGAGCGGCGCGACCGTCTCGCTCGTGTCCATCGCGCCGGTCACGAGGTTGCGCCCGACCGTGATCAGCTCGCGCAGCAGGGCCAGATCGTAGATCTGCTCGGCCAGCTCCTTCGGGGCGAGCAGGCCCTGCCCGTCGGCCGTCAGCCGCGCGAGATAGGCGGTGCCGCCGAGTTCCTTGAGGCCCTCGTCCGCCTCGAAGTAGGGCTTGAGCGTGACCGGGGTGACCACCGCCTTGCGGTCGATCAGCGCCTGGATTCGTTCATAGACCCGGCCGTGAACCGGCGCGAAAAAGTGCTCCGCGCGCAGCGGGGTTGGCAGTTCCTCGAGAATTCGGTTGTCGATCAGCACCGCGCCGAGAAACGCGGCCTCTGCCTCCACGTTGGCAGGAAGCGAGGCGGCGGGGGAACCGGAATGATCGGGTTCACGCAAAGGGATCGGCTGGACGTTGGACATGCGAGCCTTGTGAAGGAGCGCTGCCTCCGCGGCAAGCGGCGCGGATGCCACACCGCCTGTGGATAGCGGGGAGGGATCGCGAAAGAGCGCGGTTTCCTTCCGCAAATGGCTTGCCCGCGCGGGACGCGTCTGCAAGACACTGGCCGCCATGGCCGACCCGCGCATTTCGCATATCGAGCTCGACGAAGCGACGATCGTGTGGCGCAATGCCGATATCGAGCAGGAACGCCGGATCGCGATCTTCGATCTGATCGAGGAGAACACTTTCCGCCCCGTACGCGCGGCTGCAGCGGGCTATGAAGGTCCCTATCGCCTGCGCCTTTCGGTGGACGATGGCCGGCTTGCGCTGGCGATTGCGGCGGACGACGGCAGTCCGCTCGAAACCATCGTGCTTGGGCTCGGGCGTTTCCGCCGTCCGATTCGCGATTATTTTGCGATCTGCGATTCGTACTACCAGGCGATCCGCCGCGCGACTGCGCAGGAGATCGAGACCATCGACATGGCTCGCCGCGGGGTCCACAACGAAGCGGCTGAACTGCTGCTGGAACGGTTGGAGGGCAAGATCGAGACCGATTTTGCCACCGCACGGCGGCTCTTCACCCTGATCTGCGTCCTGCATATCAGGGGATGAACAGCCCCCAAGACTAGACCCTGCGAGGCGACTCAGCGTGAACAACCCCGGAAAACCAGCGCGTCGGCGCGTGTGGATCCTGCTGGCCGTGGTGCTGCTGGCCGGTGTCACGCTGGCTGCATGGTGGGAATCGCGGCGCTGGGAGCCAGATCGTGCGCGCTTCCCCGTGCAGGGCGCCTGGCTCGATGCGCATGACGGTGCCGTCGAATGGCCCTCGCTCAAGGCGCATGGGGCCGATTTTGTCTACCTCACCGCTAGCGAAGGCGCGGGCCGGCGCGACGAGACGTTCACTGCGGGCCTCGACGCCGCGCGCAAGGCTGGGCTGCAGGTGGGTGCGGTTCACGTCTATGATCTCTGCGCTCCGGCGGATGCGCAGGCTGGCAGTTTCGTGATCGTTGTGCCGCGTGATGATGCCTTGCTGCCCCCCGCTGTCATGCTCGATCTCGATTCGCGATCCTGCCCGCAGCCGCCGGGCGAAGCGGCGATGCAGAGCGAATTGACGACGTTCCTCAACCAGATCGAGAAGCACACCGAACGCCCGGCGATCCTGATGATCTCCCGCACGTTCGACGCGCGCTACCATCTCGCCGCGCGGCTGGATCGCAACCTGTGGGTGGCGGGCGATTTTCTCGAACCTACGTATGCCGGGCGGCGCTGGGTCATGTGGACCGCAACGACGCGGCTGCATGTCGCCGGCGTGGCCGGGCCCTTGCGGTGGGTGGCGGTGCACCGATGAGCGAACCGATCACCGATCTTGTTGCCGCCGCCATCGAAGCTGCGCGCAACGCTTATGCGCCTTATTCGGGCTTCCACGTCGGCGCGGCACTGCTGTTCGATGATGGCGCGGTGGTGCAGGCCGCCAATGTCGAGAACGCAAGCTACGGCCTCTCGCTCTGCGCCGAAGCCAATGCCGTGGCCCGCGCAATGACCGAAGGACGGCGCGGCGGACTGGTCGCGGTTGCCATCGCCGGCGGCAAGGTAGACACGGCAGGGGCGATTGCGCTCGGGCCTGAACCGGTCATGCCCTGCGGGCGCTGCCGGCAAATGCTGCACGAGCTCGCGGCATTGGGCGACACCGATCCCGAGGTCATCGGCGCGGCCGATGGTTCGCTTACGCGGCTGCCGCTCTCGGCCCTCTTGCCCCATGCCTTCGGACCGGCCAATCTGGCCTGAACGCCTTTCTTTCCTTCCCAGTATACCGGAGCGCCGCATTGGCCATTCTTTCCGACAAGTGGATCCGCACGCAGGCCTTGGCAAACGGCATGATCGAGCCGTTCGTGGAGAGCCAGCGCCGCGATGGCTGCATTTCCTACGGCCTCTCCTCCTATGGCTACGATGCGCGGGTGGCGGACGAGTTCAAGATCTTCACCAACATCGATTCGTCGGTGGTCGATCCCAAGGATTTCGATTCGAACTCGTTCGTGGACCGCAAGACGGACGTCTGCGTGATCCCGCCCAATTCCTTCGCGCTCGCCCGCACGGTCGAATACTTCCGCGTGCCGCGCGACGTGCTGGTGATCTGCCTCGGCAAATCGACCTATGCCCGCTGCGGGATCATCGTGAACGTGACGCCGCTCGAGCCGGGCTGGGAAGGCCACGTGACCTTGGAGTTTTCCAACACCACGCCGCTGCCCGCGAAGATCTATGCCAACGAAGGCGCGTGCCAGTTCCTGTTCCTGCAAGGCAACGAACCTTGCGAGGTGAGCTACGCCGACCGCGCGGGCAAATACATGGGCCAGCGCGGGGTGACTTTGCCTAAGTTGTAACAAACCGGGCGCAGCCGATTGGAGGTCCCAGATGCCGAAGAAGGTTCCCGGGAAGACGAGCGAGATTGAGGACATTCTCCGCAAGGCAGAGCGGGCGTTTGAGGCGGCCAAATCTGGAAAGGCCCATAAGCTGCTTGAGCCGCTCGTGAAAAAACAAGTGCCGGAAGCGATGTTTATGGCGGCGCATTGGGGTAAACCGGGCGAAACTTATGAAACTTTTCGGCAAAGACATCTGTGGCTGCTCACCCAGGCAGCCATGCGTGATCACGCTACGGCGATCTATGAATTGGGCGTCCAATACGACACGGGCGTGGATCAGATTAAGGATAAGATCATCGCTTCGGCTCTGTTCGAAAAGGCCGCTGCTCTCGGGCACAGCCGGGGAAAACTGATGCATGGCCTGGACCTCAGGCGGGGCCTGAACCGCATTCCGAAAGACCCAGAGCGCGGTCTGGAACTCATTCGGGAGGCTGCGGCCGCGAATGAAGAAGGTGCTGCCGAGGAGCTTGAGGCGATAATGGCAAAACAGAGCGATGCGGCGGAACTCTGAAAACAAGAAATCAAGGAGAGAGAAATGGCAACCAGCAAGGCCGAACGGCCCTTCGATCTGATCGTCTATGGCGCGACCGGCTACACCGGGCGGCTTGTGGCGGAGTATCTGGCGCACCATTACGGTACCGATGGCCCGCGCTGGGCGATGGCCGGGCGCAGCGCGGAGAAGCTCGCCGAAGTGCGCGATCTGATCGGTGCGCCGGCGGATACACCGCTGGTCGTTGCCGATTCGGACGATCCCGCCAGCCTCGCCGCGATGGCCGAGCAGACTCGCGTGGTGGTGACCACGGTCGGCCCGTACCAGCTCTATGGCGAACCGGTGCTGCGTGCCTGTGTCGCGGCTGGCACGGACTATGCCGACCTCTGCGGCGAGCCGGTGTGGATGCGCCAGATGGTCGATGCGCTGCACGATCAGGCGAAGGAAACGGGCGCACGGGTGGCGTTCTCGTCTGGCTTCGATTCGATTCCCTTCGATCTCGGCGTCTTCATGCTGCAGCAGGAAGCCAAGGCTCGCTTCGGGGCGCCGGTGCCGCGCGTGAAATGTCGCGTACGAGCGATGCAGGGTGGTTTTTCCGGTGGCACGGCGGCAAGCCTCGGCGCGACGCTCAAGGCGCTGGGCGCGAACCCTGCGCTGATTCCGATCATGACGAGCCCCTTCGGCCTCACGCCCGGTTTTGAAGGGCCGGAGCAGCCGGCGGGCGACAAGCCGTTCCTCGATGATGCGACTGGCAGTTGGGCTGCGCCTTTCATCATGGCGGTGATCAACACCAAGAACGTCCACCGCACGAACTTCCTGCGCGGGCACCCTTATGGTGCTGACTTCGTCTATGACGAGATGATGCTTACCGGCCCGGGCGAGCAGGGCCAGGCGATTGCCGACCATATCGCGAAGACGCCGATGATCGGTGGTCCGAACGATCCGAAGCCCGGCGAAGGCCCCACTGCGGAAGAGCGGCTCAACGGCCACTACGACGTGCTGTTCGTCGGCGAAATGCCCGATGGCCGCGAGATCCGCTACGGCGTCAAGGGCCGCTATGATCCGGGCTATGGCTCGACCAGCCGCATGCTGGCCGAAACCGGCATCGCGCTGCTTTCGTGCGAGGCGGAAGGCGCGATCGCCACGCCGGGGGCCCTGCTGGGTGAAGCGCTGGTCGAGCGCCTGCGCGCCCATGCCGAGATCACCTTCGCGCCCGAGTAAGGCCTGACGGACCGCCTGCTGCGCCAGAGGGGGGGCGCGCAGCAGGCGATCCGGACCGCCGAGTCAGCCCGTTCAGGCAGCTTCGGCGTATGCCTCGGCTTCGGCGGCAATCAGGATATCGGCGAGCATCCAGTACGCCTCGCCCCAGGCGGCGAGCACTTCGTCGGTGGCGATTTCGGCACCGACGACATCGCGAATCGCTGGCAGCAGCGCTTCGGCGACATAGGGATAGTGCTCAGCGCGCACCCCGGTTTCGACATGGCGACGCACCATCTTGGTGACTGCCGAGCCAAGCTTTTCGAGATGATCGATGTTCTTCGCATAGGCGAGGATCGCGTTTGCCAGGCGGCGGGGCTGCTCGCCGCTTTCCTGCGCGGCGGCATCGAACATGTCCTTCACATCCGCGTTCACGAACAGGCGCTTGTACATCGCGGTGGTGATGGCGAGCCCGTGCTGCTCGATGAGCGGAGCGGTGGCCTTGACGATGGTGCGGGCATGTTCTGAAGCGGTGCGCATGGGCTCTCTCTAATCCAGTATTCCAAATACCGGTATTTAATCTGCTTGATTTAGGCAAGCGAAAAATGGAATCTGAAAGGCGCCATGCAGCTCACCCAGCACACCGATTTCGGCCTGCGCCTGCTGATCGTGCTTGCCCGTGATGGGGGCTCGATCAGCTTGCCCGCGTTTTCCGCGCAGCAGGGGCTGAGCTATCACCATGTCGCCAAAGTGGCGCAGGCGCTGGTTTCGGCGGGGTTTGCTGTTTCACATCGCGGGCGCAGCGGCGGGATCGCGCTGGCGCGGCCGGCGGCGCAGATCACCGTTGGTGAAGTGGTGCGCACGCTCGAAAAGGGCATGCGGCTCGCGGACTGCGCGACTTGCGCCTTGCGCACGGATTGCGCGCTTAGCGGCGTCCTGGCCGAGGCGCTTGAGGCCTTCCTCGCCGTGCTTGATCGCTACACGCTGGCTGCTGTTTCCCATGAAGGCGTGCCGGCGTTCGCGCCCTGGGCCATGCTTCCGCAGCCGATTTCCTGCGCGGTCAGCGAGGCTTCCTGAGCGCTGCCACGCAGGCAGCACGATCCACATCACGCCCGTCACCGCGCCGCGCATCGACAAACGTGGCGATGGGGCGGCCGCCTCCATCAGGCGGGTAGAGGTAGGCATCGAGCACGCAGGGCGCGCCGCTCCATTGCAGCTTGCGCGCGTCGCCCTCGCGCACGTCGAGCCGGGGCGCGCCGAACTGGCGGGTGAGCGCATCGGCGTCGGCCCCGATCACCCCTTCGAGCCCGGGCAGGACCTGAATGTGCGGGCGGGGACGCTGCGTCTGGATCGCGGCGGGCGGTGCTGGGCGGATAGCCTTGGGCGGTGGCGGTGGAGCCGGCAGGGGGCGCACCGAGTCCGTGCTGCCGCCGCATGCAGCAAGCGCGAGCAGCGCCGGAAGCGCAAGCCACTGGTATGCTTTCATGACCTCGGCCAATCGCCGCTGCGCTGCCTTGTGTCAACGCATCCGGCTGGCAGCGTTGCTCTTCGCAGCGCAGCATTGCACCGCCTCGCCCCGCCCGCTACGGCCTCACTCCAAGAGTCCTGCCATTTTGTCGCCAGCCTGGAGTAACCGGATGAGCCCTGCCCCCGCCCGTTTCGATGTGATCGCCATCGGCAATGCCATCGTCGATGTCATGGCTCCGGCGGCGGAGGATGACATCACCCGGCTGGGCCTTGCCAAGGGTGGCATGACGCTGATCGATACCGCCCGCGCGCACGAACTCTATGAAGCGATGGGCCCCGCGCGCGAGATTTCCGGCGGTTCGGCGGCAAACACGCTCGCAGGCCTCGCGGCGCTGGGCGCGCAGTGCGCGTTCATCGGCCAGGTTGCCGATGACCAGCTGGGCGAAGTCTTTGCCCATGACATCCGCGCCGGCGGGATCGCGTTCGAAACGCCCGCGCGCGGTGATGACCCGGCAACCGCCCGCTGCCTGATCTTCGTGACGCCCGACGGCCAGCGCACGATGAACACCTATCTCGGTGCTTCCCAGTACCTGCCCGCCTCAGCGCTCGACGAAAGCGTGATTGCCGATTCGTCCGTGCTCTATCTCGAAGGCTATCTGTGGGATCCGGAAGAGCCCCGCCGTGCCATGCGCCGCGCCATCGCGGCGGCACGCGAAGCCGGGCGGCAGGTCGCTTTCACGCTCTCCGATGGCTTCGTGATCGCGCGCCATGGCGATGATTTCCGCGCGCTGATCGCGGCAGGCGAGATCGACATCCTGTTCGCCAACGAGCACGAACTGGCGGCGCTGACCGGTGAAGATGACTTCCACGCTGGAATCGCGCAGCTGGCGCCCAAGGTGCCGGTGCTGGTCGTCACCCGCAGCGAAAACGGCGCGCATGCTGTCGCGCACGGCGAACATGTTCATGTGCCTGCCGAGCCGGTCGAGCGCGTGATCGACACCACCGGTGCGGGTGATCTCTTCGCGGCCGGGTTCCTCTTCGGCCACGTGCGCGGGCGCAGCCTTGCCGATTGCCTCAAGCTCGGCGCGATCTGCGCGGCGGAAGTGATCTCGCACTATGGCGCGCGGCCGGAGGCGGACCTCGCCGCGCTGGTGGCCGAGCGCCTGGGCTGAAACTCAGGTCGGCTGGCGCGCCAGTTCGCGCCAGCCGATATCGCTGCGCCAGAAGCCGTCGTCAAAGTGGATTTCCGCCAGCGCGGCATAGGCGCGGTCCCGCGCCTGCTGGAGGTTCGCGCCCGTGGCCGTGACATTGAGCACCCGGCCACTTTTGGCGACGAGCGCGCCCTCTGCCGTGGCAGCGGTGCCTGCGTGGAACACCTTGGCGCCATGGGCTTCGGCGGCGGAGATGTTCTCGATCAGGCCGCCGCTGGCGGGCGTCGCTGGGTAGCCTCGCGCTGCCACGACCACTGTCATAGCGTTCTCGGCGGACATGGACGGCATGGCAGCACTCGCCAATTCGCCGCGCGCGCAGGCATCCAGCAGCGCCACGAGATCGCTCTCCAGCCGCATCATCAGCACCTGGCATTCGGGATCGCCGAAGCGGCAATTGTATTCGATGAGCTTGGGGCCGTCCACCGTCAGCATGAGCCCGGCAAACAGCACACCCGAATAGGGCATCCCCGCCTCGGCCATTGCCTTGACGGTCGGCGCGATGATCTCGGCCATCGCGCGTGCTTCCAGTTCTGCGGTGAGCACCGGTGCCGGACTGTAGGCGCCCATGCCGCCGGTGTTGGGGCCAGTATCGGCTTCCCCTACCCGCTTGTGATCCTGCGCCGAACCGAACGGGACGATGGCGCTGCCGTCAGTGATGGCGAAGAGGCTGACTTCCTCGCCTTCGAGAAACTCCTCGATCACCACTTCGGCCCCCGCGCCGCCGAACGCGCCGCCGAACATGTCGTCGATCGTGGCCGCAGCTTCCTCGGCGGTCTGGGCGATGACCACGCCCTTGCCCGCCGCGAGGCCGTCGGCCTTGATCACCACCGGCAGCGAGAACCCGGCCAGCGCGGCTTGGGCTTCGGCGGCGCTCTTCGCGCGCACATACCCCGCTGTCGGGATGCCTGCGCGCGTGCACATGTCCTTGGTGAAGCCCTTCGAGCCTTCCAGCTGCGCTGCCGCCTTGCCTGGCCCGAACACTGCAATCCCGGCGGCGCGCAGCGAATCGCCGAGGCCATCGACCAGCGGCGCTTCGGGGCCGACGATCACGAGCGCGATCCCGTGCTCAGCGCAAAACGCGCCAACCGCCGCATGGTCGGTCAGCGGCAGCGCCACGCAGCCGCCATGTCCGAGCGTGGCAATCACCTCGGCGATGCCCGGGTTCCCCGGCGCTGCCCACAGCGTGGTGCAACGCGGCGATTGCGCCAGCTTCCACGCCAGCGCATGTTCGCGGCCGCCCGAGCCGATGAGCAGGATATTCATGCCAGACATGCCGCCTTACCGTGATGAGAATGCCGGGCTGTTAGCCGCCCAGACTGCAGGCGACAACGCCCCGGCGCTTTCGATCAGCGAGATTTCCCAGTTGCTCAAGCGCACGGTGGAGGACCGTTTCGGTTTCGTGCGTGTGCGCGGGGAGCTTTCGGGTGTGAAGCGGGCCGCTTCGGGGCACCTCTATGTGAGCCTCAAGGACGAGAATGCGCGGCTCGACGGGGTGATGTGGCGCGGCGGCGCGCAGCGGCTGGGCTTCGTGCCGGAAGACGGCGTCGAAGTGATCGCGACGGGCAAGCTGACGACCTATCCCGGCCGCTCCAACTACCAGATCGTGATCGAGCGGATGGAGATCGCCGGCGAAGGCGCGCTCCTTGCGCTACTTGCCAAGACCAAGGCGCGGCTGGAAGCGGAAGGCCTGTTTTCCCCCCAGCGCAAACGGCCCCTGCCCTATCTGCCGCGCGTGATTGGCGTGGTCACATCGCCCACGGGTGCGGTGATTCGCGATATCCTGCACCGCCTACGCGATCGGTTCCCCACGCATGTCGTCGTGTGGCCGGTGCTGGTGCAGGGACCGGGCGCGGCTGCGCAGATCGCGGCTGCGGTGCGAGGCTTCTCCGCGCTTGAGCCGGGCGGACCAGTCCCTCGGCCTGATCTGGTGATCGTCGCACGCGGCGGCGGCTCGATCGAAGACCTGTGGTGCTTCAACGACGAGGATGTCGTGCGCGCCATTGCCGCCAGCACGATCCCAACCATCAGCGCGGTGGGGCACGAGACCGATACAACGCTTGCAGACTTCGCCGCCGACCTGCGCGCACCCACGCCGACCGCTGCGGCCGAGATCGCGGTGCCAGTGCGCGGCGAACTGATCGCAGGGCTCGCAGACCTGCACGCCCGCAAGAGCCGCGCGGTGGTGCGGCTGCTGGCCCTCTCGCGCGAGCGGCTGGAGCAGCGCGCGCGGCGGTTGCCTGAACCTCAGGCCTTGCTCGACGGACAAGCACAGCGACTCGACGATCTTGGCGACCGGTTGCGCCGCGCATTGGTGCACCGCACTGGCCTCGCTGCAACGCAGCTTGCGCAACGCTCGGCAGGCTTGCGACCTGCGGTGCTCGAGGCGCGGCTGCGGCAAGGCCGGGAGCGGCTCGCCGCGCAGCGGCTACGCTCCGCGCTCGTGCAGTCGCGGATCGAAGCAGGGCAAACCGCCCTCCATGCACTCGACCGGGTGCGGCGTTCGCTCGATCCCAAGGCACCGCTGCGGCGCGGCTATGTGCTGGTGACCGATGCGAACGGGCAACTCGTCCGCTCGCGTACGGTGGCAGAAGCGGCGAGCCTGCTCCATCTCGAGTTCGGTGACGGTGTGCTCGATGTTGTGCCGGGCGGGACAACCGCGGCCCCTGCCCCGCGTGCTGCGCCGAAGCCGCGCGGGCCTGCGCCAGGAGATGCCCAACCGAAATTGCTTTGAGCCGAAATTGCTTTGAGCGCCATGACGCACTAGATTGCCTGCCATGCTGATGAATCCTGCCAATCGCCTCGCGCGCCTGCACTACTTGCCCAGCCATTTCCGCCAGATCGGTGCGGGCGATCACGTGCTCTGCGCGGTGAGCGGCGCGCGCATCGGGCTCGACATGCTGCGCTATTGGAGCGTGGAGCGACAGGAAGCCTACGCCAGCGCCGAGATCGCGACGCGCCGCCTGCTCGGCGAGGAATGATCGGGCCAAAGGCGTTTCCGGCTGGCGCGCAGTTCATGCGCGTTGCGTTATCAGCCATCGCAATGCTTGGCGCGTGCGGCGCAAGTCAGGGCTCTGCCGGATCGCCTCCGGCTGTTTCAGGCGCTGTGCAGGCCGCGCAGCCAGCCCCGTCGGCACCAGCCGAACCGGCCGCTGGCGCGATCGGGGGCATGCAATATCGCGGGCGGCTTACGCAGGGCGGATGGATTCGCGGGACTGCTCCGAAGGGCACGCAGTTCGTGTCACTTGGCGGTACCACGCTTCCTCTGGCGCCTGACGGCACGTTCTTCGCCGCGTTTGACCGGGACGCACCGGCCAGCCTTGTTCTGGCAGTGACAGCGGCCAGCGGCTTTTCCCTCTCGACCGAACTGGCTGTGGCTCCGCGCAGCTGGCGGATCGAATCGGTCAATGTGGCCAAGCGCCCCGGCAAGTTGCCCGATGCCGAATTCAAGGCCCGGCGCGAAGCGGAGCTTGCCCGAATCGGTGCGGCCCGCGCCAGGGGAAGCGATGCCGAGGGTTGGCGACAGACGATGCTCTGGCCGGCGGCGGGCCGCATCTCCGGCGAATTCGGCGCACAGCGAATCTACCGCGGCGAACCGGGGGCCTATCATGCCGGCATCGATCTCGCGGCGCCGCAGGGAGCCGAGATCCGGGCCCCCGCAGACGGCGTCGTGACGCTCGCGGCCAGCGCCGCACCGTTCACGCTCGAGGGGCACTTGCTGATCCTCGACCACGGCATGGGCCTGACGTCTGCGTTTCTGCACTGCTCCGATCTTGTGGTGCAGGAGGGTGACACTGTGATGCAGGGCCAGCTGATTGGACACGTCGGCATGACAGGCCGCGCGACAGGACCGCATCTGCACTGGGCGCTTACCTGGCGGGGGCGGCGGCTCGATCCCCGGCTGTTTGCCTCGCCATCACGCTGAATTTGCTAGGCTGCGCACGTTTCTTTCCTGAGGACACCCGGTTCGCGCAAAAAATTATCGCCAAACCGATCCGGATGTAATTTCCGAGCGCGATATCCAATCCGGGGCCATTGCCGACACGTTGCGAAGTGCTGACAGTGTGTTGCACTCTCGCCACATAGCAGGGACGTTTTGCAGATACGTTGCAGATCATCCTTCCATGACCCCCGTAAAATCCACCAGTAAGCCCCACCGTTCCTCGTAGATCGAATGTCATCTGTCATGCCCGGCGCAGACCGGACCAGAGGCAATGTCGGTCGAGGAACTTCTTCCGGCGGCCTTGGGGATCCCATCAGGGGTTGGGGCCGCCCTTTGAAGGGACTGGACACGTGAAGACCAACAACAACGCCGCCTTGAAGGCGGGTGCCGCGCCTTTCGCCCTCGCGCTCGCGCTCGTTTCGGCTCCTGTTTTCGCGCAGGAAGCCGCTCCGCAGGCTGACACTGCTACCGAGACCAACGAACCCACCGCGATCGTCGTTACCGGCAGCCTTATCCGCAACCCGAACCTCGTTCAGGCCACCCCGGTCAACGTGACCACGGCCGACCAGATTGCCCTCAAGCAGTCGAACACCGCGGAAGAAGTTCTGCGTCAGGTTCCCGGTATCGTTCCGAACATCGGTTCGGCCGTGAACAACGGCGCGACCGGCTCGAACTACGTCGACCTTCGCGGCCTCGGTTCGAACCGCAACATCGTGCTGCTCGACGGCCAGCGCATCGTCCCGGCCGACCTTCAGGGCCGCGTCGACCTTAACAACATTCCGCTTGCGCTCGTCAGCCGCGTTGACGCGCTGACCGGTGCGGCCGTGACCACCTATGGTGCGGACGCGATCACCGGCGTGGTGAACTTCGTCACCAAGAAGGATTTCGCCGGCGTCGATCTCGCGGTGTCGGACCAGATCACCGAGCAGGGTGACGGCAACTACTTCCGCGCCGACGTGACCACCGGCGTCAACTTCGACGACGGCCGCGGCAACGCGGTGCTGAGCCTCGGCTACCAGAAGTCGAACCCCGTCTATCAGGGCGCGCGCGACTTCTCGAACATCCAGCTCGACAGCTTCTCGGGCACCGCTGGCGGTTCGGGCACTGCCGTTCCGGCACGCTTCTCGATCAACGGCGCCAACCGCGTGATCGATCCGTCGACCGGTCTGCTGAAGCCCGGCTTCACGCCGTTCAACTTCAACCCCTACAACATCTTCCAGACGCCGTTCCAGCGCTTCAACATCTTCGCCCAGGCGAACTACCAGCTCACGGACGCTGTTGAAGTCTACACCCGCGGCCTGTTCTCGAAGAACACCGTGAAGACGATCATCGCGCCCTCGGGCCTCTTTGCCGAGAGCATGAAGATCCCCTTCAGCAACCCCTACCTGCCTGCCGGCGCTGCCGGCCAGTTCTGCGCCGCCAACGGCCTGACGGATGCAGAGTGCGTTGCTGCCCGCGCCGCCACCGACCCGACGGATCCGAACTACCGTACGTTCAACACGGTTGTTCGTCGTCGCTTCGTCGAAACCGGCACCCGCAACTCGCAGTACACCACCAACATCTTCGACTACTCGCTCGGTTTCCGCGGCGCGCTGACGAAGACGGTGAACTGGGACGTTCGCGCCAGCTACGGCGAGAGCGACCGTCTGCAGACCATCACCGGTTACGTGCTGAAGTCGCGCGTGCAGGATGCCCTGCTGGCGACCAACCCGAACTCCTGCCTCAGCGGCAACGACGGCTGCGTTCCGATCAACCTTTTCGGCGGTGCCGGTTCGATCACGCCGGAACAGGCAGCCTACACGCTGTCGCCCTCGACCACGTCGAACAACACCTCGCTGCTCCAGGTCCGCGGCCTGCTTTCGGGTGACTTCGGCTTCACCGTTCCGACTGCCAGCGAGCCGGTCGGCTTCGCAGCCGGTGCCGAGTACCGCAAGTATCACGCGGCCCAGATCTCCGACACCCTGTCGAAGACCCCGGGCGAGCTCGGCGGTGCGGGCGGTGCTGCTCCGGACATCGACGGTGCCTACAGCGTGTGGGAAGGCTACGGCGAACTCGTTGCGCCGCTGATTTCCGACAAGCCGTTCTTCAAGAGCCTGACCGCCGAAGGCGGCGTGCGCTACTCGAAGTACAGCGTCCGTGGCGGCGGGAAGACCGAAGCCTGGACCTACAAGTTCGGCGGCAGCTGGGAACCGGTTGAGCAGCTCAAGCTGCGCGGCAACTACTCGCGCGCCGTTCGTGCGCCGAACATCGCCGAACTGTTCACGCCGAACACCGTTGGCCTGACCAACCTCGCGGCTGATCCTTGCGCTGGCGCAGCTCCGCTGACCAACGCGAACCTCCGGTCGATCTGCCTTGCGCAGGGCGCTCCGGCGAACTCGATCGGTCAGATCCTCAACCCGACTGCGGCGCAGGCCAACATCACTTCGGGCGGCAACATCAACCTGAAGCCGGAAAAGGCCACGACCTACACGCTTGGCGCTGTGGTTCAGAACCTGTCGTTCCTGCCGGGCTTCTCGGTTTCGGTCGACTACTACAACATCAAGGTCACCGATCAGATCGGTACGCCGCTTCCGGGTGACCTTGTCTCTGCCTGCTTCGGCAACATCACCGCCGCCAGCGCGACGGACCCGGCTTGCACCATCATTCGCCGCGATCCGGCGACTGGCGGTCTCGACGGCAGCCCGGCGACGACGAAGGGCCTGTTCGGTGGTCTCACCAACCAGGGCAAGCTGTTCACCGACGGTATCGACGTGATCCTCAACTACTCGCGTCCGATCGGCGCGGTGAAGTGGACGCTCAACGCTGTGGCGAACGTCACCTTCGCCTCGCGCTTCAAGGCGACGCCGACGAGCATCGATCGCGAATGCGTTGGTCTCTACTCGGTGAACTGCTCGTTCACCGGCTCGATCCAGCCGCGCCACACCTGGTCCGTGCAGAACACGTTCAGCCTCCGTGGTATGGACCTGTCGCTGATGTGGCGTCACCAGTCGAGCGCGCGCTATGAAGATGGCAACGCTTTCAACGGGACGATCCCGGCTGACAGCGGTGCGCTCAGCGGTCAGAAGGTCGACTTCAACAAGATCGACGCGTTCGACTACCTCGACGTGACGACGCGCTTCAATGTCGAGCAGTTCACCTTCACCTTCACGGTGCAGAACCTGTTCAACACGAAGCCGCCGATCGTCGGCAACACGATCGGTTCGACCTCGTACAACAGCGGCAACACCTATCCGTCGTCGTACGACGCTCTGGGTCGCCGTTTCGCGGTCGGCGCTCGCGTCAAGTTCTGATCCTCACCGATCAGAATGCCAAACAGGGGGCGGGCAGCAATGCCCGCCCCTTTTTTGTGTGCGCCGCCAGCAGGAGTTGACCTTCCGCCGGGCTCGGTTGATGGCTGGGCGATGTCCGAAGATCTGGAAACCGCAGCACGGGCCGCTGCCGCTGCGCTGGGCGCAGGCCGCGGAACGGCGGCGGATTGCACCACACTCGGGTGGTATCGCGCGGTCTCGGGCGATGCGGCCGGCGCCTTGGCGCTGTTCGAACGCGCGCTGCAGATGAACCCGCGCGAAGTGGAAGCCATGGTCGGCCTTGCCGGGCTTCACCGCGCCGCCGGCCGCCTGCGAGACGCAGCGCTCCGCTGCGATGCGGCCCTCGCCATCGCGCCCGGCTATGCCGAGGCTTGGCTGGAACGCGCCTTTGTGATGGCCGCTGGCGGGGTGATGGACGAGGCCAAGCGCTGCTACGGCGAGGTGCTTGCCCGTGCGCCCACCCACGCAGGGCAGCGCGCTGCGGCGCACGCGGGGCTCGCCGCGATCGCCGCGCGCGACGGTGAGGCCGAGGTGGGCCGCCACCATGCCCGCGCGGCGCTGGCTGACGATCCCGCCCATACAGGGGCGATTGCTGCGCTGGCCACGATCGAACTCGAAGCAGGCGAGGCGCAGGCTGCGCGCCGCCTCGTCGAACCTGCACTGGCGCGGATGCCGGAGCCTTCGCCGGAGCGCATGGAATTGCTCCATGCGCTGGGCGATGCCTGCAACCGCTTGCGCGATCCTGCCGCCGCTTTTGCCGCCTATGCCCGCGCCAAGCAGGACTTCGCGGTAATCCATGACGCCACGTTCGCCGGACGGCCGCCCCACCGCGAATTCATCGAGAGCGCTGCTGCGGGGCTGGCCGCGATGGATATCTCGGGCTGGCCTGTAGGGGCGCCGCCCACGGTAAATCCGCATATCCTCGTGCTCGGCTACCCGCGCAGCGGCAACACGCTGCTCGAAAACGTGCTCGCCTCGCTGCCCAGTACGGCGGCGATCGAGGAAATGCCGACGCTGCGCGAGGCGGACCTGGCTTTCCTTGCCGAGCCCGACGGCCTACCCCGATTCGCTGCACTGGATGAGGCGGCACTTGCCCCTTATCGCACCGCGTACTGGCAGCGTGTGGGGCAAGCGCTTGGTCGCGATCCGGCGGGTGCCACGCTCGTCGACATGGACCCGCTCAAGTCGATCCGCCTGCCCTTGATTGCGCGTCTGTTTCCTGCCGCCAAAGTGCTGCTCGTGCGTCGTGATCCGCGCGATGTCGTGTGGAGCTGCTTCCGCACCAGTTTCGCGCTCAGCAATGCGGCGATGGATTTCACCACGCTGGAAGGGGCGGCGCGGCACTATGATGCCCTGATGCGGCTGACGGAACTGGCCCTCGCCCGATTGCCGGTTTCCGTTCTCGAGGTGCCCTATCACCGCATGGTGCAGGATTTTGACGTCATGACGCGCGAGATTTGCCAGTTTGTCGGCCTCGCATGGACCGACGATCTCAGGCGCTTCGATCGCACCGCCCGCGCGCGCGGTGTTTCCACCGCCAGCGCGCGGCAGGTCCGGCGCGGCCTGTTCGATGGCACGCGGCAGTGGGAACCTTATGCTGATTACCTCGCGCCGGTCATGCCGATCCTGCAGCCGTGGATCGAGAAGCTGGGTTACGCGTCCTGAAGCAGCGGGCCCTATAGCAAGGGCAGGGGTGCATCCATCGCGATACCGGCCCCGCGCGCGACCTCTACCGCCCAGCTATGCACCATGTCGATTTCGTCCGCATGCGCTGCGCGGGCCGCAGCATATTCGCCGCGACGCTGATCGGGCGTGAAGGCCGCACCGGATTTGGAATGCCGGGTAAACGCAGGCCCAGCCGCGATTCGCGCGATCGCTGCGGCGTCCAGCGGCAGACCATAGTGCGCGGCGGCTGCGGCAATCACGCGCGCCGGATCGCCGGTCAGCTGTTCCGAGGTCAAGGTGCGCAGCCGCGCCGGACCAATCCTTGCCGCCAGCGCGGCGAACAGCCGGTGCTGCGCGAGCCAGCCGGTGGCGGCAACCTGCAGGTCGCTCTGCCGGAACACATCTTCCGGCGTGATCCCGAGCGGGGCGACGATGCCGGCCTGCAGGTAGCCCTCCATGAGCTCGCGAACCCAGAGGCGGCAAGGCAGGCCTTTGCGCACCACTGAAACAAGGAAGGTTTCGAGCGGGGCATGGAGGAACAGGGCGCGCGCATCCGGCGCCAGCGCCAGCAGCAGTTCGGCAAAGGGATTGAGCAGGTTCGATGGTTTGACCACCACGCTCTCTCCCGCCGCGAAAGGCCGTGCGAGCAGACGCAGGGCGAGATCTGCGCTGCGGGCAACCGCAGCGGGCGGCGCTCCGCGCCTGCGCATGCCAACCACATCATTGAGAATCACCGGTTCGGACAAACCCATCGCCACGCCCGGTTCGGCCAAGGCGCGCGCCAGAAGAGTCGAGCCGCAGAAGGCGGAGTGGAACAGCAGGCCAAGCCGGGGCTTGCCGGGAAAGCGCGCCAGAAGCTGGGTGGCGGGCACATCGACCTGCGGCGGCATGGCGCCGAAATGCGCGGTAAAGCCATCGTCGGTCAGAAACGCCATGGCGGCATGGGCCGCGCGCGGCACGCGGGCAAAACGGACCGCATCGGTCCCTTCGACCAGCCGGTGCGCGAGCCATTCGGCATCGAAAGGATCGAACGGAGCGGATGCCATGCGCCCAGCCTTACGGCGCACATCGCGCCGCTGCAACGCCGCTTGCCTGACAGGCGCGGGGCTGTAGACACTTTCGCCGATGACATCGCAACCTATCGATCGGGCCAGAGCCCAGGCCGCCAACGCGCGCGCCATGTCCGCGCTGCGCGCCGGTGATGCACAGGGCGCGATCCTTGCGGCGCGCGAAGCTGCCGAGGCTGATCCCGGGGCGCTTTCGTTGTGGATCAATCTGGCGCTGGCCTGCCGCATGGGTAGCGATCTTGCCGGCGAGCGGATCGCGCTGGAACGCGCGCTCGACCTTGATCGGCTCGATTTCACTGCGCAGCTCCGCATGGCGCAGCTTCTCCAGCGCGAAGGTGAAGAGACCAAGGCGCTGATCGCGTGGGACGGCGTGCAGCAGCTGGCCCAGCATTTCCCGGGCCTGCCTGAACCGGTGCGCGCCGAACTGGCAGCGGGCGAGGCTTTTTGCGCCAATCTGCGCGCACGCATCGCGGAAGCCACGCATGCGGCGCTGTCCCTCGATGCCGAAGCACGCGATGAAACCGAACGTCGGAGGATCGACGCCTTTGCGGCAGCCGCGCTCGGCCAGCGGCGCATCTATGTCAATGAATGTGCCGGGCTGCACTACCCGTTCCTGCCTGCCGACGAGTTCTTCGACCGGCGACACTTTCCGTGGTTCGCGGTGCTGGAAGCCGAGGCCGGCGCGATCCGTGCCGAACTCGACGCCTTGCTTGCGGAGCCGGGCGAAGCCATCCGGCCCTATGTTCGCATGGAGCCGGGCAGCCCCGAGAACAAGTGGACTGCCCTTGATGGCTCGCTCGATTGGTCTGCCTGCTTCCTGTGGGAATATGGGGTTCCGAATGCGGCCGCGATCGAGCGTTGCCCCCACACGACCAGGGTGCTGGAAAGCCTGCCGCTGGCGCGGATCCCCGGGCGCGCTCCGAATGCCTTTTTCTCGATGCTGCGCCCGCGCAGCCGTATCCCCGCACACACCGGCGTGACCAACACGCGTGCGATCGTCCACCTCGCGCTCGATGTACCGCCGGGCTGTGGTTTCCGGGTTGGCGGTGAAACGCGCCAATGGGTTGAAGGCCAGGCCTTCGCCTTCGATGACACCATCGAGCATGAAGCATGGAACGACAGCGATGCACGGCGCGCTGTGCTGATCATCGATGCATGGAACCCGCATCTCTCCGAACGGGAGTGTGCCGCAATAACCGCATACTTCGCGGCGAATGATGCGGCGCTAGGTTAACCCCGCGCGCTGCCTTGCCCGCGCCGCGGCGTCACGGTACAATTGCGCATTCCCCGAATTCAGAGGACCATCACGCATGCCTGCGTCATTTCTGTTCGCTCTTGCCGCTGCTGCGGCGACCACGGCGGTTTCCGCCACAGAGCTTCCGGCGCTCGAGAAGGATCCGACTGCGATGTCGCAATCGGAAATCCGCGCCTTCAACAAGGGCCGTTCGGTCAACGATCCCGATTTCATCCGTTGCCGCCGCAGTGAGGAAACCGGCTCGCTCGTCCACAAGACCTTCACGTGCCACACCATGTCGCAATGGGCGGCGATGGAACGGCAGGGCAACCAGACCGCGCGCGATACTTATGAGGCGATGACCAGCAAGTCGATCAATCAGGCGAACTGAGGGCGTAGACTGGCCCGGCTAACCGGCAGGGCCAGCACTACTGCGAAAGGCGCACCACGCGCACATAGGCGCCCTTGTCGATCGAGGCGAGGTAGCTGCCTAGCGCGCCGCGCTTGATGCGGATGCTGACGCCAGGCCGTGCGAAGGCATTGCCGCCGTCGGTCTGCTTCCAGCGCGCGCCATCGGCCAGCGTGAAGATCGCGAAGCCATCGCCGGTATCGCGCACCGCCGAGATCGTGCTCTCGATTTCCTTGACCTCGTCGCCGTCCTTTTCGGCCCCGCCGAACAGCTTGAGCTTGGGCAGGGTGAAGCCGAACAGACCCTTCTTGGTCTCGCGGATCGTGGCGCGGTCGGCGACGACGATGTCTTCCTTGTCGCGCGCTGCGGCGAGCGCGGCGACGCTCCTGTCATAGCACGCGAGGCGCTCGCTGTCGGACGTCAGCGCCCGGCAGTTGACCACCGCTTCGAACACTGGCGGCAGCTCCTTCGGCAGCGCGGGCTTGTCCCTGGCGACAAGCGGTGCGGCGGCAAGCGCGACAGCCCCAAGGGCAATGCAGCTCAGCATAGGGCGAAGCATGGTCTTTCCTCTCCACGGGGGGCTTGCGGGACGCCTTCTTCGCGCGCGTCGCAGCGAAGGTCAATCGAACCCTCGCGGCCCGGTAAGGTGCAGGCCGATTCGTGGCTCCCCACACCTTGTAATCGGCGAGCCCGTAACCATTTGGCCGAAACAAGCGAATGGTACTGCGGCACCACTGTGCTCCGGTTGACAGCCGGGCCGGAACCAATGCGGCAGAGCCTGTGCCAGAGCGGTGCGGCCACCCGCGCATGCCAGTTTGGATGAAATGGAATGACGCTTTTCGGCAAGGATCTCGTTCGCTCTCTGGTACTGGGCTTCGCGCTTGGCTCGGTCGCGATGGTGTTCACTTTCGGCGTGCCGCAGGCGCAGGCCGCGACGCCCGCCGCTACAGTGCAGGTGCCGCGATGAGCCGCATGCGATTGCCGCTCCGCATCCTTGGCGGCGCGCTCGCCGCTTCGCTGGCGGCTGCCTGTCTCCAGCCCGCGCAGGCCGAGGCGGGGGTTTCCGCTCCGGCATCGGTGGTTCAGGCGAAGGAAGCCAAGGGCGTCAAGACCGCCGTGCTGGCAGGCGGCTGCTTCTGGGGCATGGAAGCAGTGTTCAGCCATGTGAAGGGCGTAAGCAGCGTGGTGTCCGGCTTCGAGGGCGGCAAGCGCACCGACGCGCATTACGAGATCGTCAGTTCCGGCACGACCGGTCATGCCGAAGCCGTGCGGATCACTTATGATCCGGCGGTGGTGCGCTATGATCAGCTGCTGCAGGTGTTCTTCTCGGTGGCGAGCGACCCCACCCAGCTCAACCGCCAGTATCCCGATACCGGTACCCAGTATCGCAACGCTGTCGTGCCGCAGAATCCCGAGCAGGCGCGGGTCACCACGGCCTACCTTGCTCAGCTCAGGAAGGCGGGCCTGTGGAAACGGCCGATCGTGACGGCGATCGAGCCCAATCGCGGCTTTTTCGCCGCTGAGGACTATCATCAGGACTTCGCGCTGAAGAACCCGGATCACGGCTATATCCGCATGTGGGATGTACCCAAGGTCGCCGCCCTCAAGCGCGCTTTCCCCGGTCTGTGGAAGTCTGATTTCACGCGCGGCTGAACCGGCAGCGCGCCGGATTTGCGCTTATGCGCAAGGCGGTTTATTTCCCCTGTCATGGCGGGCCAACACAACCATCACGATTTTGCCGGTGACAAGCTGGTCGATGCAGCGCGCGGAACGCTGCAGGCGGCTGGCGAGCAGTGGACGGATATGCGCAACGACGTGTTCGAGGCGCTGGCGGCCCACGAAAAGCCGGCATCGGCTTACGATATCGCCGAAAGCGTCGGCGCGCGGCGCGGCAAGCGGGTCGCGGCGAACAGCGTCTACCGCATTCTCGACTTGTTCGTGCGCACCAATCTCGCGCGGCGTGTGGAAAGCGCGAATGCCTATGTCGCGAACAGCCACCCTGGCTGCCACCACGATTGCATCTTCCTGATCTGCGATGCCTGCGGCGAAGCAACGCACATCGATGATGACAGGCTGACGGGCGCATTGCGTGATGCGGCACACCGCGCCGGCTTTGCTGCAGTACGCCCGGTCGTCGAGATCCGCGGCCGCTGCGGGGCATGCGGTGCGGATGCGGGCGAGGGCTGATCGGCAATCGGTCAGTTTACCTGCAAGACGGGTTCGACAGAGCCGATGCAAGGGTGTAAGACGCTTTAATGTCTAATCCGGTTACGCCGCTGCTCGATACGGTCGATACGCCTGACGACCTTCGCAAGCTTCAACCTTTGCAATTGCGCCAACTCGCCGATGAATTGCGCGATGAGATGATCGCCACGGTCGGCCAGACCGGGGGGCATCTCGGCTCTGGCCTCGGGGTGGTCGAACTGACCACCGCGATCCACTATGTGTTCGAGACACCGCGCGATCGGCTGATCTGGGACGTCGGCCATCAGGCATATCCGCACAAGATTCTCACCGGCCGTCGCAGCCGCATGCGCACATTGCGCCAGGGCGGCGGGCTGTCGGGCTTTACCAAGCGCAGCGAGAGCGAATACGATCCGTTCGGCACGGCGCATTCGTCCACTTCGATTTCAGCGGCTCTGGGCTTTGCCGTGGCCAACAAGCTGGCGAACCAGCCGGGCAAGGCGATTGCGGTGATCGGCGACGGTGCGATGAGCGCGGGCATGGCCTATGAGGCGATGAACAACGCGGCCGCAGCGGGCAACCGCCTCGTCGTCATCCTCAATGACAACGACATGTCGATTGCGCCGCCGGTCGGCGGGCTTTCGGCCTATCTCGCGCGGCTCGTTTCCTCGCGGCCGTTTCTCGAACTGCGCGAAATGTTCAAGGCGATCTCGCGCCGCCTGCCTGAACCGCTGCACAAGGCGGCGCGCAAGACCGACGAGTTCGCGCGCGGCATGGCGATGGGCGGCACCTTGTTCGAGGAGCTGGGCTTCTATTACGTCGGCCCGATTGACGGGCACAATCTCGATCAGCTGATCCCCGTGCTCGAGAACGTGCGCGATGCGGCGGAGGGCCCGTGCCTTGTCCATGTCGTCACGCAGAAGGGCAAGGGCTATGCCCCGGCCGAGAACGCGGCCGACAAGTATCACGGCGTGCAGAAGTTCGATGTGATCACCGGCGAGCAGGCCAAGAGCGCTGCCGGCCCGCCGAGCTATACCAACGTCTTCGCCCAGGCCCTGCTGGCCGAGGCCGCGCGCGACAGCACTGTCTGTGCGATCACTGCGGCGATGCCTTCGGGCACCGGGCTCGACAAGTTCGCCAAGGCCTACCCCGACCGTCTGTTCGATGTCGGCATTGCCGAGCAGCACGCGGTGACCTTTGCCGCAGGCCTCGCCGCACAGGGCATGCGCCCGTTCTGCGCGATCTATTCGACCTTCCTGCAGCGCGCCTACGATCAGGTCGTGCACGATGTGGCGATCCAGAATCTGCCGGTGCGCTTCGCAATCGACCGCGCGGGCCTCGTGGGCGCCGATGGCGCAACCCATGCCGGTTCATTCGACGTGACCTATCTCGCCACGCTGCCCAACATGGTGGTGATGGCGGCGGCCGACGAGGTCGAGCTGGTTCATATGGTCCACACTGCCGCCCTGCATGACAGCGGGCCGATCGCGTTCCGCTATCCGCGCGGCAACGGCGTGGGCATTGCGCTGCCGGAAGTTCCCGAGCGGCTCGAGATCGGCAAGGGCCGCGTGGTGCGCGAGGGCAGCAAGGTCGCGATCCTTTCGCTCGGCACGCGGTTGGCCGAGGCGCTCAAGGCTGCGGACTTGCTCGATGCCAAGGGCCTGCCGACCACGGTGGCTGATATGCGCTTTGCCAAGCCGCTCGACGAGGCGCTGATTCGCCGGCTGATGGCCTCGCACGAGGTCATCGTGACGGTGGAAGAAGGCTCGATCGGCGGCCTCGGCGCTCACGTGCTGACCATGGCGAGCGACGAAGGGCTGACCGATGCCGGTCTGCGCATTCGCACCATGCGCCTGCCGGATGTATTCCAGGATCAGGATTCGCCCGAGAAGCAGTATGACACGGCCGGGCTGAACGCCCCGCAGATCGTCGATACGGTGCTCAAGGCGCTGCGCCACAACAGCGCCGGGGTGCAGGAAGCGCGCGCCTTATCGGCGCGCGCTCTACGCCTTCAGTACGCTTCGAACCACACCCAGATGCCAGCGGGGATCAGCGCCATCTTGAGGTGCAACCACGTTAGCAGCAGCCAGACCGGAACTGCGCCCAGCCAGTAGAGCCCGAGATGGCCAAGGGCAGCCGGGTTTGGCAGGAAATTCGTGCGCTTCATCCAGACGCGCCAATCCTGCCCGTGCAGCGCCACTTTCTTGGCATCCTGCCCTCGCGAACCGATCACTGCGAGAGCGATAATGCCCCCGGCAAGGATCAGGGTGCGCGCATTGGGGGCCACCAGGATATGGGCCACCCCCCAGAGCGTGAAAGCCGACATCATCGGATGGCGGGTGACCTTGAAGGCGCCATGCGGCAGTCTGGTCGAGAGGCCCGCCACATCGGTTCCGGCCAGAGCCGGATTGCCGGCAAGAGAGGCAAGGAACAGGGCTGAGGCCACCAGGGTGAGCACCGAGGCAAGGACCCATGGCACCACGGCTTGTCCGTCCCACAATTGCGGAGAGGATGATGCCTTGCCGAAAGCAATGACTGCGCCGCTGAAAGTGACCAGTGAAATGAGGGAATAGATCCCCAGAAAACCGCCCTGTCCAAACTGGCGAACCATTCCGGCGCGCAAGGGATGAGACATAAGGAGGTGTGTCCCGACAAATGCGGACATACCTACGGCGAGCATCACGGTTGCTGCATCCACGGTTCGGTCCTTCCGTGTTTATTGTTATCATCAAACCTTGCGAGAGCTTCGCATGGTCATTCGTATGCCTTGGGCAACGCCCCTTCACTGGAGTGGCGGTATCTCTCACGCAACCTTGACTGGTGGTTGACCAGCGGCTGCGGCCTACCACTTATATATATTGTAACCGGAATGGATGATACCTCAAGCGGATCACCGTCCCAAATTACGACATCTGCCGCCAGGCCGGGCTTCAGGCTGCCGAACGCGGCACTTTCGCCAAGGATGTCGGCGGGGATCGAGGTGATCGCGGCAAGCGCTTGCCCCCAGCTCAACCCGGTCGCTCCGGGCACACGCGAAAGGCCGACAAGATTGCCCGCAAACTGCGGCGCATAGCGCGGCTGGTCGTTATCATAGAAGCCGCCCAGCGCCACTTTCACGCCCGCCGCAGTCATCCTGCCGACGTTGGACTGGGTGGCGGCAAGCGTCTCGAACGTGTTCGGCAGGTCCGCGAGCGCGCTGGCCAGCACGGACACCTTGGCTGCAGCGAGCTCGCTGGCAACCCGCCACCCTTCGCCAGCACCGACAATCACCAGCCGGAGCGCAGGGAACTCACGGCCCAGCGCGAGCACACTGCGAATGTCCGCTGCGCGCTCGACATGGACGAAAAGCGGTTGCTTGCCGGTCACCACCGGGATCAGCGCGGCCGCATCAACGCGGGTCAGCAGCGCGTCGGCCGGTTGCGCAGCAGAATCCTTGCCCGGCTTGGCCTGCGCAAGATCGCGTGCTTCACGCAGCGCATTGCGCAGCAGCGCTTGCGCTGCGACACGGCTGCCGCCGGCAAGGTCGGCACCGCGCTCGCCCAGTTCGACGAGCTGGAACACACGGGGCTCGACCGTGCCCGGGCCGTTCTGCGCCAAATCGATCACGGCGCCCTGTCCTGCAAAGATTGCGTTCGCGGCGACCGGAGCCACGCCCGCGCGGGTAATCCCGCTGGCACGGCTGATGGCGACCGGCGGCGCATCGGGATCGATCGCGACCGAAACATCGAGCCCGGCCGAAAACCGCGCAGTGCCGGCATAGCTGTCGTTGCTTTCATCGACCGCGCCGACATCGACGAGGCCAAGATCGGTCATCGCGGTGACGAGGCCGGGCGTGACCCATTTGCCGGTGCCATCGATAACCGGGATGCCGTCGGGGACCGCAATGCCCTTGCCGGCGGCCACGATCTTGCCGCCGCGCACCACCACGGTCCCTCCCGGGATCGGCGCGCTGCCGTCACCGATGGCGATCATGGCGTTGGTGACGGCGAAATCGCCGGATGGCAGGGCGGCGGGCGCATCGGCTGCGCGGGCCGGAAGCGCGGTGCCGGCAAGCAGCAGCGCGGCGGCGAGGAGAGCGGTCCGCTTCATTTCACGTCTCCTTCACCCGGCAGGCCCAGTTCGAAATCACTGACCGGCCGCCGCTTCGGATCGCCGAGATCGAACAGCAGGGCGCCGTCGATCCACACTTTCTCGGGACGCGAGTAGACCGAGAGCGGATTGCCGTTCCACAGCACGACATCGCCCATCTTGCCTTGCGCAAGGCTGCCGGTCTGCTTGTCGATGCCGAGCGCCTTGGCGGGGTTCAGCGTGATCCAGCGGATCACCTCACCATCGGGAATGGTGATGCCCATCCGTTTGCCTGCCGCGCGTGCCTTGGCGGCTTCCTGGTTGAGCCGCTGGATGCCGTTGGCGTCGTCCGAATGAATGATCACGCAGGCTCCCGCATCGGCCAGCAGCGCGGCGTTCTCGGGAATGGCGTCGAAGGCTTCCATCTTGAAGCCCCACCAATCGGCCCAGATCGCGGCGCAGATGCCGTTATCCTTGAGCAGGTCGGCGATCTTGTAGGCCTCCACGGCGTGGTGGAAGGCGGTGACCTTGTAGCCGAATTCCTTGGCCATATCGATCACCTGCGCCATCTCGTCGGCGCGGTAGCAGTGGTTCTGGACGAGGATCTTGCCGTCCAGCACATCGGCCATAGTGTCCATGGCCAGGTCGCGGTCGGTTAGTTTACCCTCGGCGCGCTTCTTGCGGTATTCGGCTGCCTTGATCCATGTCTGGCGGTCCACCGCCATGTTGCCCATGCGTGTGGAGGGCATCTGGCCCTTTCCGCCATAGACGCGCTTGGGGTTCTCGCCGCAGGCCATCTTCATGCCATAGGGCGCGCCGGGGAACTTCATCGCCTGCACGGTGCGGGCATAAACGTTCTTGAGCACGACCGAGCGCCCGCCGATGAGATTGGCCGAGCCGGGCAGGATCTGCATCGTCGTCACACCGCCGTTGGTGAGCGCGCGGCTGAAGCCGGGGTCCTGCGGCCACACGCTGTGTTCGGCCCAGACTTGCGGCGTGGTTGGCGCGGTCGCCTCATTGCCATCGGAATGCGCGGCGACTTGCGGGCTGGCATAGACACCGAGGTGGCTGTGAATGTCGATCACCCCGGGGGTGACGTACTTGCCCGTGCCATCGACCCTGCGATAGCCATCGGGCACGGCGAGCCGCGCGTCGCCCACGGCGACTACCTTGCCGCCCTGCAGCAGCACGGTGCCGTTCGCAATCTCGCCGCCGGTGCCATCGAAAATCGTGGCGCCAACGATCGCGGTGGGCTCGCCCGGATAGGGCTTGTACGTCGAGGGGTAGGGGTTTTCCTGCCAGGTCGGCGTGGTGGTCGGGGCTGGCTTCGTCTCAGCCATGCCCGCCATGGGCGATGCGAGCAGGGCAAGACCCGCCAGCATATGCGTTGCCACGCGGCCCATCGCTCGTATCCCGTGCATGCCTGTCACTTCACTCCATGCATCAGCCGCTTCAGCGGCACGGAAAGCACCAGCAGGACCAGGCCGATCACCGCCGAGACTTCGCCGATGGTCTGGAACACGCCGACATAGGTCTCAAGGCTCACTTTGAGGTTGGTGACTTCGCCGCCAACCGTCTCCACACTGGCGAATTGTGCAACGACACCAGCGACATACTGCGCCACCGCGATCGAGAGGAACCATGTCCCCATCATCAGGCCGACGATCCGGGCGATCGAAAGCTTGGTCACCATCGAGAGGCCGACCGGGGAAATGCACAGCTCGGCCATCGAGTGGATCAGGTAGAGCCCGGCGAGCCACCACAGCGCGACCTTGAAATCGGGCCCGGCAAACTGCGCACCCCAGACCAGGAACAGGAAGCCCGCGCCGACACCGACGAGTGCGAGGCCGAACTTGACCGGGATGCCCGGCTCCATCCCCCGCTTCGCCAGTGCGCCCCACAGGATCGAGAACAGCGGCGCCAGCACCACGATGAACAGGGCGTTGAAGAATTGGGTCTGCCCCGCCGTGATCGAGAACAGGCCGAATACGCTCATGTCCGTATTGCGATCGGCAAACAGCGTGAGCGAGGAACCGGCCTGTTCGAACAGGGTCCAGAACACGGTGTTGAAGGTGATGAGCACGATCGCCGCAACCATCATCTCGAACTCGCGCTTGTCGCCGTTCTGCCATGACCACACCAGAATGCCGGGGATGGCGATGATGAAGGTGCCGAACATGATCTTGCCCATGATCGGCAGGCTGGCGATGTAGCCGATGAGCCCGCTGCCCTCGGGCGGTTTCACATAGGCCATGAGGTTCGCGAACAGCAGGTAGGCGAGCGGGACTGCCAGGATCGCCCCGATGTAGACGAGGACATCGCGCGAAGGGTTCGCGCCCGCTGGCCGTTCGCCAAAGCCATCGAGCTTGCCGCCATCGAACTGGAACAGCAGCCACGAGACCGCCATGCCCGCCGCCGCCAGCGCAAAGCCCGCCCACCAGCCCAGACCGCCCCACGAACCCATGCCGACTGCGAGCAGCGGGCAGAGGATCTGCGAGAACAGCGAGCCAAGGTTGATGCCCATGTAGAAGATGGTGAAGCCCGCATCGCGCCGCCGGTCGCCCTGTTCATAGAGCTCACCGACGATGGTGGAAATGTTGGGCTTGAAGAAGCCATTGCCCACGGTGACGAAAGCGAGGCCGGTGATGAGGAGGAAGGTATAGAGCGGATTGCGTTCTCCGCCCGCTTCAAACCCGCCTGCCGGAATGCGGCGCGCTTCGCTGCCGTCCTCGCGCAGCAGCGAGACGGTCTTGTCCTCGTTGCCCTTGATCCGCAGCGCAGCGCCGTGGTCGCTTATATACTGGCGCCGGGCTTCGCCGTTGCCTTCGACGGTCACTTCATACCGTGTGCCCTCGATCGTGGCGTAGGGTTTGGCCGCGCCGCCGGTGCTCGAGAAGCAGAGCACCGCGTAGCCCAGGCTCATGAGAATGGCGCCGAACTTGACCGAACGCTTGGAGCCGAGGAACCGGTCCGCCATCATGCCGCCGATCAGCGGGGTCAGGTAAACCAGCGCGGTGAAGCCCCCGTAGAGGCCCGTCGTCGTCGTGTCGCTGAACAGGAAATGCTGCGCGAGATACAGCGTGAGCAACGCGCGCATGCCGTAGTAGCCGAACCGTTCCATCGCCTCGGTCGTGAACAACCGGGCCAGCTGTGCCGGGTGGCCAAACCAGCTGGCATCGCGCGCGGCTCGGGTTGGCTCGGCGTCGACTGCGGCTCCAAGCGGTTCTGTCATGGCGTGAAAAAGCTCCCCTCGCGCATCCTGTGCGGAATTTGCGAGCATGATTAGCGTCTAACCGCGTCTTGGGAAGGTTCTTGTCACAGTTTTCCTAGCGGAATCAGACGACAAGGTGGTTTCGTGCGCGATGTGCATCCCCCGGGATCGGACAGCGTGCGGAACGGCCGCAATGTGTAATTTTGTTGCGCTCTGTTGCGCGTCTCGCTGTATTATGGCACCGCATCACCTATGGTATCTCCGAGTTCCTCCGCAGGACGGCCCGTCTACCTCAAGCTGCGCGATCAGATCGCGGCCGCGATTCTGGACGGCACGTTTGCGGAAGGCGCCATGCTACCGTCGGTGCGCGCCTACGCGGCGGCGGAGGCGGCCAATCCGCTCACAGTGGCCAAGGCGTACCAGCAATTTCAGACCGAAGGGCTCGTACAAGTCCAGCGCGGGGTGGGCATGTTCGTCGCGCCGGGCGCGGCAGAAGCGCTTCGGACGCGCGAGCGGGAGGCATTCCTGCACCACGAATGGCCCGAAATCAGGGCGCGCATGCGGCGGCTCCATCTCGATGCGGCGGCGCTGCTGGGCGAGCCGGAACGAACCTGAGCGCTCTTGGCGCTAATCCCTTGCCGTATAACGATTGATAAGTTGCCGCACCGCATGTGGTCTGGCACACTTGCATCGCTCCAGCGGACCGGGACTCGCCCGGAAGGAGTGATGTCGGCGGCGCGGATCAAGCCTAAAGGGCACCCGCTGTTTCCGGCATGCAAGTAGGGGGGATGCGGATGATCCGATCCGAATTGTTGCAGGCGCTTGCCAAACAAAGCCCAGGCATGCGCGGCGAAGAGATCGAGCGCGTGGTCGACGTGTTCTTCGACGAGATAGCAAAGCGCCTTGCCGAAGGCGGCCGCGTGGAACTACGCGGCTTCGGCGCGTTTTCGACGCGCGAGCGCGATGCGCGCAAGGGACGCAATCCGCGGACCGGCGATTCCGTCGAGGTTCCGGGCAAGCGCGTGCCCTATTTCAAGCCCGGCAAGGACATGCGGCTGCGGCTCAACGCCGAGTAAGGCGGGCTGGCCGCGGGGCTTTCCTGCGGCTACCCGGCGTCCAGACGGCAACCACCGGCGCGAGGACCGCGTCGGGCGTTGCCGTGTCCGCTCCTCTGTGCCATCGCGCAAGCCTGCCCATCATGTGCGGACGTGGCGGAATGGTAGACGCAGGGGACTTAAAATCCCTTGAGCTCAGCTCGTGCGGGTTCGAGTCCCGCCGTCCGTACCAGGTGGCGCAATCCGGACGCGGGTTCGCCTCGCCGCGTCCATTGCTCCCTCCGCCGCAGAGGAACTTGGTTAGGACCAAGTAAGAATACTTATTGCCTGCGAGTTAATGTACGCCGCCCAAACACCGGCAGAACACTGCAGGGGGGGGGCCGGCCATGGCGGTCATCAAGGGCACGATCAACGCCGATACGCTGAACGGGACGACCGAGCCCGATCAGATTACCGGGCTTGCCGGTTCTGATATTCTCAAGGGACTGGGCGGCAACGACCTGCTCGACGGCGGCACAGGTGATGACACCATGTACGGCGGCGCGGGCGACGATATCTACATCGTCGATTCCGTGAACGACAAGGTGATCGAGCTGACCGGCGAAGGGATCGATCTGGTCAAGGCCAGCGTCAGCTTCACACTGGGCGCCTTTGTCGAAAATCTCCTGCTGACGGGCACGGCTGCCATCAACGGAACCGGCAACGCGCTGGCCAACACGTTGACCGGCAACAGCGGGAACAACATCCTCAAGGGACTTGCCGGCAACGATATTCTCGACGGAGGAGCCGGGGCGGATCAGCTGATCGGCGGCACCGGCATGGATACGATGACCGGCGGTGCGGGCAACGACAGGTTCGTCTTCGCCGATGGCGATTTTGCGAGCAAGACCTCGACCGGGGCCGACGTGATCGTGGACTTCACGGCGGGCGACAAGATCGACCTCAGCCTGGTCGACGCGGTGAGCACGGCCACGCCCTATAACCAGCCGGGCGATCAGGCCTTCGTGTTCATCGGGCACAACCGCTTCCATATCCAGACGGGCCGTGAGCTGCGCTATGATGTCGTCGGCGGCAACACCTATGTCTATGGCAGCACGAACGGGGATGCGACGGCGGATTTCTGCATCAAGATCCTTGGAATCCACACGCTGACATCGACTGATTTCGTTTTGTGAATTTCTGCGCGGGGGGCGCTTCGGGTTGATGGATGCACAGGTTCCGCCATCACGCCGCACGGTCTTGGGCGGCCTTGCCGGCATGGCGCTGGCGGGGTTGTGCACGCCTGCCGAAGCGGCTGCCTCGCTCGATCTTGCCAGGTATCGCGGCAAGGTCGTCTACGTGGATTTCTGGGCCTCGTGGTGCGGGCCCTGCAAGCTGTCCTTCCCCTTCATGCAGGAGCTCGCCGGGCGCTATCCGGCAGGCGACCTTGCCGTGGTGACCGTGAACGTGGACCGCCAGCGCGGGGCGGCGGATGCCTTCCTGCGGCAGGTCCGCTCCAGCCTGCCGGTCATCTATGACGCGGCCGGCGATCTGGCGCAGACATGGAAGGTGGCCGACATGCCGACCTCGCTGGTGTTCGACCGCAAGGGCGCGATGCGCTTCCGCCATCAGGGGTTCTTTCCCGGCAAGGTGCGCGAATACGAAGGCCATGTTGCCCAGCTCGTGCAGGAGGCCTGAGGCCATGCGCTGCGCCCGTCTCCTGATCATCGCCGTTTTGCCGCTGCTGGGTGCCTGCGCACATGTCGGTGCCCAGCCCTGGCAGCGCGACGTGCTGGCGAGGAAATCGATGCAGCTCGGGCGTGATCCGTCGATCATTGCCTTCGACGAGCACACCTACTTCAGCAAGGAGGCAGCGTCCGGCGGACGCAGCTTCGATGGCGGAGGCTGCGGGTGCAATTGAACGGCGGCGGGCTGTCCGCAACGCTCGGCATGCTCGCCGGGGCGCTGCTGGGCGCCCAGCCGGTTGCAGCACAGTCCGATGGGGCTGCCGCCAACGCCTATGACCAGACGGCGAGCGAACCTGGCACCATGGTCGCCGATTCCGCGCTCCTCATCTACCAGGAGGACGACGACCGTGTCCGCGCCGTCGAAGCCTCCACCACCATCACCTGGAACGCGGCCAGCGGCGCCGTCGTCTCGGGCCGGTTGACCTATGATGCACTGACCGGCGCGACGCCCAATGGCGGTGTCCGATCGCGCTATCCGCAGAATTTCTACCCGCCGAGCAAGCCGAGCATCGGCAGCGGGCTGGGGACCAACCCCGATACCCAGACCGGCGCGTCCGGCCGCTACACCGTCGCACCGGGCCAGCTGCCGGTGGACAAGGGGTTCAAGGATCACCGCGAGGCCTATGATCTGGGGGTGACACTCCCGCTCGAGGATGGCTTCAAGCTCAGCCTGGGCGGGGCTGCTTCGTTCGAAACCGATTATACATCCTGGTCGGCACGCGCCTCGGTCGCCAAGGACCTGTGGGGCAAGAACACCACGCTCTCGATGGGCTTCAATTTCGAGCACGACACGGTGCGGCCCTTCACCGGCATTCCGCGCGCCCAGTCGTTCATGGGCGATCAGATCGTGGCACGATCCCGGGTCAAGCGCGTCGCCAGCCTCGTCGCCGGGGTCACGCAGATTCTCAGCCCCACCTGGCTGGTGCAGCTGAACTACAGCTACGGCGTCAGTCGCGGCTATCACACCGATCCCTACAAGGTCTTCACGCTAGTCGACAGCGCCACCGGTGATCCGTTCTACACCATCTACGAGGAACGGCCCGGCGTGCGCCGACGCAGCAGTATTTACGGGGCGACCAAGTTTGCGCTCGGTTCTGCGGTCACGGACGCTTCGGTGCGCTGGTATCATGATAGCTGGGGCATAACGGCGATGACTTATGCGCTTTCCCAGCACGTGCCGCTGGGGAAAGCGGCCTATCTCGAGCCAGGGCTGCGGTTCTATCGCCAGACCGCCGCACGCTTCTTCGCGCCGTACCTCGGCATCGACGTACCCGCCCCGCGCTATGTCAGTGCGGACAGCCGTCTCTCGCGGTTTCGTGCCTGGACCTTCTCGCTCAAGGCCGGAGCGCAGCTGACCTCGCGGCTGGAAATCTATGGTGTGGCAGAGCGATATGTGCAGCAAGGGCTGCGGTTCGATCGGTCGGCCCCCGGCGTGCTGGCGCGGACCGACCTGTTTGCCGGCACCCGATCCACCAGTCTGATCACCGGAGTGCGCTATACCTGGCATTAGAAGATCGGTGGACTGGCGATGGCCAAGGCGATGAAATCAGCGGGAGTCCACAAGCATCGCTTCACTGCGATGGGTACGCCTTGCGAAGTGCAGGTGGAAAGCCGCGACAGTCTGCTCGCGGCGGAACTGGCGCGAATCGGGGAATCCGAAGCCCGGCGGATCGAGGAAAAGTACACCCGCTACAAGCCGACCGGCGTGGTCTGGGCGATCAACAACGCTGGCGGCAAGCCGGTCGAGGTGGACGAGGAGACCGCTGGTCTTATCGATTATGCCGCGCAGGTTCATGCGCTGAGCGAAGGGCGCTTCGATGTGACTTCGGGCGTGCTGCGCCGTGCGTGGACGTTTGACGGATCGGACCGCGTGCCGGCGCCGGAGCAGGTCGCCGCGCTCATGCCGCTGGTCGGATGGGGCAAGGTGCAGTGGGAGCGCCCCCGCCTTATCCTGCGGCCGGGCATGGAAATCGATCTCGGCGGTATCTGCAAGGAATACGCGGTCGATCGCGCGGCGATGGCGATCATGGCGGCCGCCGATTGCCCGGCCCTGATCAATTTCGGCGGCGATCTGCGCACAACGCGGGCCAAGGCGGGCGGGCGCTGGGCAGTGGCCATCGAATCGCTCGATCCGGCCAAGGCCTCTGGCGGGCTCCTCCAGATCGGCGAAGGCGCCATCGCGACGAGCGGGGATGCCAGGCGCTTCCTGCTGAAGCAGGGCAGGCGCTACAGCCACATCCTTGATCCCCGCACCGGCTGGCCGGTGGAAAGCCCGCCGCGCTCGGTCACCGTGGCGGCGCGGACTTGTGTGCAGGCCGGTACACTGTCCACTCTCGCCATGTTGCTGGGCCGAGAGGCGGAGACATTTCTCAAGTCGGAAAAGGCCGAAGCCTGGGTCCTCTGGTAACCGGGGCGACTTACCTCGGGTAACAACATGTCAATGATCAGTGCGTTAGAAGGCTGTCCGCACAGCGGAGCGCACATCTGGCCGGAAGGGTCCGGAAGGATGTGCGAGGGGAAACTAGGCTTGGCACAGGATCAGCAACTGCCGGGGAACCCCCGACAGAATCAGATGGGTGCGCCCCCCGGTTCGGAGCTTCGCTCCGCACCGCGCTATGCCCTGCTGATTCGCACTGCCAAGATCATCGCCGACGGACGCGAATTTCTCTGCATCATCCGCGATGCCTCGGCCACAGGCCTCAAGATCCGCCTCTTCTCGCCTTTGCCGCACGCAAGGGACCTCGCCGTCGAACTGATGACCGGCGATCGCTACCCGGTCGAACTGGTCTGGCATGCAGACGACTATGCCGGGCTTCGCTTCCCGCAGGAAATCGATGTCGAACGGCTGCTCGACGAATCGCGCGGCACGTTCCCCAAACGCCAGATCCGCTTGCAGATCGCGCTCAGCGGCATGCTGCATTCGGGTGGCGAGGCTGTGCCCGTGCTCTTCCGAAACCTGTCACAGCAGGGTGCCTGTGTGGAATCGGAAAAGTGGCTGCTGATGAACGAGCTGATCCGCCTCGAGACCGGTGTAACGCAGCCGCTCTATGCCAAGGTCCGCTGGCGCAGCCATCCGCGCTATGGCCTGATTTTCGAGCACACATTCCGGCTCGAAGAACTGGCCCGCATTTCAGCACCGCTGCAATTCGCGCAGGCTCTGGAAGAGCACGCCAAGCCGCATGCGAATCAGCCTTCCTCCGGTGAAGCCTGACCTTGCAGGAGTTTCGCTGATCCCGCCCGCATTGTTAACCGTCTCTTAGCCATTTTCGTTCACTTCCGTTGCCAAGGCATGAACGCTTGAGCGGGAGCTAGCGATGGGTAACGGTTTCACGGGTCTGCAGGGGGAAAGCAGCGAGGTTCAGGTCGATGTTGCGATCATCGGCGCGGGACCTGCTGGGCTGACCGCCGGTTACCTGTTGTCGAAGAAGGGCCTCAAGGTCGCGATCATCGAGAAGGACACGCGCTACGTCGGCGGCATCAGCCGCACGGTGGAGCACGAGGGTTATCGCTTCGATATCGGCGGCCACCGCTTCTTCTCGAAGTCGCAGCAGGTCGTCGATTTGTGGAACGAGATCCTGCCCGACGACTTCATCCAGCGTCCGCGCATGAGCCGCATCTACTACGAGGGCAAGTTCTACTCCTACCCGCTGCGCGCGTTCGAAGCGCTGCGCAACCTCGGCATCTGGCGCTCGACCACCTGCATGGCGAGCTATGCCTGGACGAAGCTGTTCCCGATTCGGGAGGTGAAGAGCTTCGAGGACTGGACCAGCAACCAGTTCGGCAAGAAGCTCTATTCGATCTTCTTCAAGACCTACACCGAGAAGGTCTGGGGCATGCCTTGCAATGAAATGAGCGCCGACTGGGCTGCACAGCGCATCAAGGGCCTCTCGCTCGGCGCTGCAGTGTTCGATGGCGTGAAGCGCAGCCTCGGGCTCAACAAGCGCCCGAACGACGGCATGCAGACCAAGACCCTGCTCGAAACCTTCCGCTATCCGCGCCAAGGCCCGGGCATGATGTGGGAAGCCGCGCGCGACAAGATCGTCGCCGCCGGCAGCCACGTCCTGATGGGCCATGCCATGAAGCAGCTTGCCAGCGACGGCCAGGGCGGCTGGCGCCTTTCGGCGACCCGCGCCGAGGACGGCGGCGAGACGGTGATCCGCGCCCGGCATGCCATCAGCTCTGCACCGATGCGTGAACTCGCCGCGCGCCTCCATCCGCTGCCGGCCTCGACACTGGAGGCCAGCCGCCTCAGGTACCGCGACTTCCTCACCGTGGCGCTCAAGATCCAAAGCGAGGACCTGTTCCCCGACAACTGGATCTACATCCACGATAGCAAGGTCCGCGTTGGCCGTGTCCAGAACTTCCGCTCGTGGTCGCCCGAAATGGTGCCCGATGAAAGCGTCGCCTGCGTCGGTCTCGAATACTTCTGCTTCGAGGGCGATGATCTCTGGGCCTCGAGCGATGAGGACCTGATCAAGCTCGCGACGAAGGAAATGGACATTCTCGGCCTCGTTGATCCGGCCAAGGTGATCGGCGGCGCAGTCGTCCGTCAGGAAAAGGCTTACCCGGTCTACGACGACGAGTACGCCGCCAACGTCGCCGCGATGCGCCACGAACTGGAAGCCAGCCACCCGACGCTGCACCTTGTCGGCCGCAACGGCATGCACCGCTACAACAACCAGGACCACGCGATGATGACCGCGATGCTCACGGTCGAAAACATCATCGCAGGCAGCCGCGTTTACGACATCTGGTGCGTCAACGAAGACGCCGAGTATCACGAGGCTGGCGATGAAGGTGCCCAGAACGCCATTCCCGCCCGCGCCGTGAGCGAGGACCAGGCTGCCGCCCTCACGTCGCTGCGCGATGTGCCGACACGGATCACCGGCTCCGAGGCGGCATCCGGCAAGGATCGCGCTGCGGCTTGACCGCCACCTTGCAGGCCCGCCCGTGATGCCGTGCTGAACAGGATTTTGTCGTGACTGTGCTCGATATCGCTCCCCTCCATCGCATCCGCCAGATCGTGCTGGTGCGCTATATCCTCGCCAGCGTGGGGGCGCTGGCGGTGGATATGGGCACGTTCCTCGCGCTGCTCTCCGCCGGCGTTCCGCCCGTCGCTGCTTCGGCGCTGGGCTATGGCATCGGCATCATGGTCCACTGGATCCTGTCGAGCCGGAAGGTCTTTGCCGATCAGGTGGCGGAGGGCGGGATCGCGCGCACCAGGCAGAAGGCGATGTTCGTCGTTTCGGCGCTGATCGGGCTTGGCGTGACCACCCTTATCGTCGGCGGGGCCAGCGCGGCAGGTCTCGATCCCCGTGCTGCCAAGCTTTGCGCCATCGTCGTCAGCTTTGCGGTGACCTGGCTCCTGCGCAAGCGCGTGGTGTTCCGCTGATGGCAACGCTTTATGCCGGGGGCGAGGCCGCCTCGTTGCAGACCGCTTCCGTCACCGATCCCGCCAAGGGTCCATACCGGCGCGTCCTGATCACCTGGGCGCTGCTGGCGGTGACGATGATTCTCATCAACTTCCGGCTCATCGCCATGCTGCGCTTCGGCGATCCCGATGACGCGCTGCGCCTGCTGCAGGTGCGCGATCTGCTCGCGGGGCAATCGTGGTTCGATGTCCACCAGTACCGCATCGCCGCCCCCGAAGGCGTCGCGATGCATTGGTCGCGGCTGGTCGACATTCCTATCGCCGCCATGATTCTGTTGCTGCGTCCGCTGCTGGGAACGGCTGGCGCTGAATTCGCCACGGTGATCGCGGTGCCGCTGCTCACGCTGCTTTGCGCCATGGCGCTGCTGGGCCGCCTTGCCGCACGCTGGTTCAACGACGAAGTCGTGGCGCTTGCGTGCCTGATGATCGGCCTTTCGCCGACGGTGCTGTGCCAGTTCACGCCAATGCGCATCGATCACCATGGCTGGCAGATCGTGCTCGCGCTCGTGGCGTTGAGCGGGCTCCACGCGAAAGACGCGCTGAAGGGCGGCGCGGTGATCGGCGCCGCGCTCGCGGCCTTGCTGGCAATCTCGATCGAGGGTCTGCCACTGACGGCGCTGTTCCTCGGTATCTGTGCGCTGCGCGGCCTGCGTGCCCCCGCCGCCCGGTTCGACTGGTTCTGCACCGCCAGCATGAGCCTTGCACTTTCAAGCGTGGCGATCTTCCTCGGCACACGCGGTACCTATGATCTGATCACGCATTGCGACGCCATTTCGCCGGTTCACCTTGCGCTGCTCGCGTGGGTTGCGGCCGGCGCTGCGGCGCTGCGCTTCGCCACGCCGCGCACGCTGGTCGGGCAGCTCGCTGGCCTCGCCGTGATGGGGGCAGGCGCTGCGGTGATCATGTTCGGTGTCGCGCCCGAATGCCGTGGCGGTGCCTTCGTGATGCTCGATCCGCTGGTCAAGCGCTACTGGTACGATTCGGTCGCTGAAGGCATGCCCTTCTGGCACACCAGCGCCCCGATGGCGGCGGCGATCCTCATGGGGCCGCTGGTCGGGGTCTACGGCACGTTCCGTCTCTGGCGCGAAGCCAAGGACGCACCGACGCGGCTGCTGTGGCTCGATCACATGCTGCTGCTTGCGGGTGCCTGGCTGATCGGCGTGGTGGTGGCGCGCGCTTCGGCAACCGCGCTGGTCTTTGCCGCCGTGCCTTCAGCGGCGCTGATCCTCGGCTGGGTCTACCGTCTGCGCAGCGTGGCGATCCTTCCGCGCCTTGGCGGTTATGCGCTGGTGGTCTCGCTTCTGGCGCCTGGGCTTCCTGTGGTTGTGGCGATGGGGGCGGTCAATCCGGCTTCGGCCAATTCGGCATCCGGCACCACGGTCCAGTCGATCGCCGGGATCAAGGTCGGCGCGATCGGGATGTCGAAGTGCCGCTATGACCTCGCCGGCGCCGCGCTCAACAAGATGCCTGCAACCGACATTTTCGCCCCGCTCGATATCGGGCCGGACCTCATCGTGAATTCGCACGCCCGCGTGGTGGCAACCGGCCATCACCGCGGGGCGGCTGGCATGCACGATGTGATCGCCGCCTTCATTGCACCCGAAACGGAAGCCCATGCCATTGTGCGCAAACGCCATACGACGCTGATCGCGGTCTGCCCGGATATCTACGAGCCGGCCGTCTATGCCACCCGCGCCCCGAACGGCCTGATGGCACAACTGCTCGATGGCAAGGCGCCCGCATGGCTCCAGCCGGTAGACATCGCTCCCGGATCGCACATCCGGTTCTGGAAAGTGCTGAACTAGGGTCCAAACTCAATCAGGGCGCGTTCGAGGTTTGTGGCAAAACGGCTCAGTGCAAGGAGGAAAGGCGCAGGGATATGTCGATATCTCAAGCCTTTCCGACGCAGCAATGGGCCGTTTTGGTCAAACCCCTGCGGGGCGCCCAAATGGCTTCCATCTCGGCCAAACCGGCCCTTGCAAAGGCAACCAGCCTTCGCGGCGGGCCGCTTCGGCCGATATGTTCGCCATTTGGGCGCCTCGAACGCGCCCTGATTGAGTTTGGACCCTAGGCCGGTTCGCGCAGCGTGACCCACACCGGCGCATGGTCGCTGGCCTTCTCGCGCCCGCGATAGGCCTTGTCGACGCCAGCCCCCACCAGCCGGTCGGCCAGTTCGGGCGAAAGCAGTGCGTGATCGATGCGGAACCCGTGATCGCGCTGCCACGCCCCGGCCTGATAATCCCAGAAAGTCCACAGGCCGCCGCGCGGATGGTGGAGATCGAGCGCGTCGGTCCAGCCGTCGTTGAGCAGACGGCGATAGGCATCGCGCGATTCCGGCTGCATCAGCGCATCGCTCGCCATCGCGCGGGTATCCCACACGTCCTTGTCCTCCGGGATCACGTTGTAATCCCCGATCACCAGCGCGGGCACTTCCTCCGCCGCGATCTCGGCCATGCGCGCGCGCAGCCGCTCCATCCAGCGCAGCTTGTAGTCGAACTTCGGCCCCGGTTGGGGATTGCCGTTGGGCAGGTAGATGCACACCACGCGCAGCCCGAAGACATCGGCCTCAAGATAGCGCGAATGCTCGTCCTCAGGCTCTCCGGCCAGGCCGCGCTGCACTTCCACCGGCTTGGTGCCGTCAGCCAGAATGGCAACGCCGTTGAAGCCTTTCTGGCCGTGCCAGATCGCGTGATAGCCGATCTTCTCGAACTCGGCGGCGGGGAAGTCCGCGTCCTGGGTCTTGATCTCCTGCAGGCAGGCGACAGATGGCCGGGTTTCCTCCAACCATTCCAGCAGGCGCGGCAGTCGCGCCTTGATCCCGTTTATGTTGAACGAAGCGACTTTGATACTCACACCGAAAAGCTCGAACCGCAGCCGCAGCCTGAGGCCGCCTGCGGATTGGTGACGCGGAAGGCAGCGCCGCCGAGCGATTCGACATATTCCACCGTCGCGCCCGCGATTAGTTCAAGGCTCATCGGATCGACGAGGAGCCGCACGCCATCGGTCTCACTCACGAGATCGTCGGCCTCGGGCTCGTCCCCCATCTCGAACTTGTACTGAAAGCCCGAACAGCCGCCGCCTTCGACCGCGAGGCGCAGCACGGCGGGGCGGTTCTGCTTCGCAGCAATCGCGGCGATGCGCGCCGCTGCGCTGGGGGCGAGCGTGACGCTGCCCGAAAGTGCGGAATCCTGGATAAGCGTGGTCATGACTCCAAGATAGGGCAGGGCGGCCCCACTCTCAAGCTATGCCGTCTGGATATACTCGCGCAGGGCCTCGGCCTCGGCCTCGATCCGGTCGATGCGGAACTTCACGAGGTCGCCAATCGAGACGAAGCCGACCATCTTGCCGTTGTCGAGCACCGGCAGGTGGCGAACACGGCGGCGAGTCATCAGCGCCAGCGCTTCGAGCGCGCTGTGATCGGGTGAGACCGAGATGACCGGCGCGGTCATCACATCGCGGACCCGCATCTGCAGCGCCGTGCCGCCGTGAAGCTTGAGAGCATAAAGCACGTCGCGTTCGGAAAAGATCCCGGCCACCTCGTTTCCGGCATCGGTGACCGGCAAGGCCCCGATGCGGCGTGAGGCGAGGGTTTCGACAGCGTCGGCAACGAGGTCGTCGGCATGGCAGTGCCATACCTCTCCCGAACGGCCGGCGATCAGCAGCGCGATCGACATGGCATCCTCCTTCTCCCCTTTCGGGAGATCCCACTTCTCCGGCAAGTCGTTCCAAAGCTTGCCGATTCGCAGATCATGCCACCAAAGGGCAGGCGGGGAAAGCGATTGCCTTGGCGGGGCAAGCGGCGCATGAAACCGGCCATGGCCAACCCCGTTCGCCCTTCTCCGCTCGATGATCCGGATTACGCCCAATTCGCGTGGGGCCGCTATTTCCGTGTCATGCGCTGGATGGGGCTCCTGACCCTGGCGGTCATGGCGGCAGCTGCCTTCTACCTCTACGAGGCTGTCGGCCTCGTCTCGATCCACCTCTATATCGCGGCCATGCTCGGCATCGGCTTCACGATGATGCTGATGGCCGCGCTGATGGGCCTCGTGTTCCTGTCCAGCGGCACCGGCCATGATGAGGCGGTGGACAACGGCCTCGAGCAGCATGTCGATGAGTGGTGGAAATGAAGGTCACTCGGGCGGCGTAAGGCGATAGTCCTCGACTGGCACCCCGCCGATCACGTGCTCCTGAATGATCCGCTCCAGCACTTCCGGCGTGCAGGAATGGTACCAGACGTTGTCCGGATAGACGAGCGCGACCGGCCCCGCCGCGCAGACGCGCAGGCAGCCGACCTTGTTGCGCAGCACGCCCTGCGGCCCGCCGAGCTTGAGTTCGCCCAGCCGCTTCTTGAGGAAGTTCCACGCGGCATCGCCCGCTTCGCGCGGGGCGCACTTGTCCTTATCGGGACCGGCGCAGAGCAGGATGTGCCGCTGCGGGGCAAAACCGCCCAGCCCGGCCACAGCCTGCCGCGCCAGCGTGACCTCATCAGGCTTCACCGGATCAACCACGCATCGAGCCTTTCGCGAAGGGCGGGGTCGATCGACTGCGGCCGCTCGCCATCGGTGAATACGATGGTGACCTGCGCCGTCGCCACCGGACGGCCATCCTGCAGCAGCAATTGCCGGAGGCTCCAACTGCTGCGCCCGCCGGGCAGCGCGCCGACGCGGCATTCGAGGCCCGCCGGGTAATAGGCCTGCGCCAGATAGTCGATCGTCACGTTGGCGACCATGAAGCGCGCGCCATCGGTGTTCTTCGGCATTCCGACTGCCGTGATGAAGCGCAGCCGCGCATCCTCGAACACTGCGGCCATCGCCACGTTGTTGATGTGCCCGTTGGGATCGAGATCGGCAAACCGTGTGGTGACGGCATTGCCGAAAGGGTAGCGCGCGGGATCGAGCAGCGCGGGATCAGGTCTGGCCATGGCGGCGCCCTAGCATAGCCGAATGGGCGGGATCAGCCCTTCTTGCCCACAATCCGCGCAATTTCCGCTGCGACCAGCTTCTCAACCATCGGCGGCAGGTTCTTGTCGAGCCATTCGGCCAGCGCCGGGCGCAGCATTTCGCGCACCAGGCTTTCAAGCGAGGTTTCGCCCGAACGGACGATCTGCGGCGACGCGCCGGGTGCGGAGAGCATTGCCAGTGCGGCGAGCGAATCGCGCATCGAAGCGGTGGCCTCTTCCGCGATCAGCGGTGCGTCGTCATCGTCTTCCGCCTCGACCGATGCGCCGCGATCCTCGTTCAGGATCTGCGCCGCAACGACGCTGAGATCGAGCACGTCGGCCGGGAATGACGCCGGGCGACCTTCGCCGCGCACAGCCGATCGGGCAGAAACGCGCGTCGATTGCGCCGGAGCTGGGGCCAGAGCCGGTTCCGGCGCTGCGTCGCGGCGGTTTCGCTCACGCGCTGCTTCAGCGCGGTTGTCGCGCGCGATCACCTTCTTGATCGACTCGAGAATTTCCTCGACCGAAGGTTCCGAAGCCTGACGCATGCTTATCCCCACACAATCTACCAGCTGGTCATCAATCTGGCCGGCCCAGCCTGAACGAATCAGGCGCCCCCGGGCGGCCCTGTACCATCAAGGAACAGGCTGTGGAGGAATTGTTGCAGTTTGGGCCGGAGTGTCAACCGTCCGAGTGGCCTTGGGCAGTGTCGGGGAATCGAGCGCCCAATCGAACACCCGCCCGCGCACGCGGCGATAGTTCGCCTCGGGATCGTAGAGCGAGGCCGGATCGAAGCCGAGATCGGTGGCCTGCGCCTTGCCCATCGCGGCGAGCAGATTGAAGGCCGCGACATAGGCATTGCGGCGTGCTGCCACGAGACCCACTTGTGCGCGCAGCAGTTCCTGCTCGGCATCGAGGATGTTGAGGATCGTGCGGTTGCCCACGGTGTTTTCCGCGCGCACGCCCTCAAGGCTCAATGCCGCGGCATCGACTGCGGTCTGGTTGAGCGTGATGACGTCGTTCGCTGCGCGCCACTGCGTATAGGCAGAGCGGACATTGGCGATGACCTGCCGCTCGGTCGAGATCTCCTGCTCCTCGGTCGCGCTCGCCGTGGCCTGGGCCCGGCGCTGCTGTGCAGCAGGCAGCCCGCCCTGAAACAGCGGGATCGAGGCGCGCACGCCGGCCTGCGCCGTCGTCTGGCTCTGGACGAAATTGCCACCGACCGCGCCGCCGCCCAGCGAGTTGAAGTAGGTCGAATATTCACCCGAGGTATAGAGCGAGATCGTCGGCAGGCGGCCTGCACCCGCGGCCTTGGCGTCATAGCCGGCCGCCTTTGTGCGCTGGCGCGCCGCTTCGAGATCGGGGTTGTTGTCGAGCGCGGTCTGCACGGCTTCGTCCGGCGTCGCGGGCAGTCCGGCGAGCGGTGGTGGCGGCTGGAGATCTGCCGGGGCCAGCCCGACAACCTGCACATAGCGTTCGCGGCTGGCCACCAGTGCGGCCTCTGCGCTGCGCAGATCGGCGCGCGCCAGGGCGAGGCGCGAATTGGACTGCGCCACGTCGGTGCGGGTCACATCGCCGATCTCGAAGCGGTCGCTGGTCGCCTTGAGGTTGACCTCGAGCACCTGCACATTGTTGCGATTAAGCCCCACGGTTGCGGCATCACGGATCACGTCCATGTAGGCCGCGACGACCTGGCTGAACACGCCCGCCTCGGTGCCGCGCAGGCTTGCCTGCCCGGCTTCGACGCGGATCTTGGCGGCGGCGAGCGAATTGCGCACCGAACCGCCCGAATAGATCGGCACGCTGAGCGAGGGATCGACGGTCAGCAGCCGCTTCGGTGCGATGAAGCTGTTGGGCCCGACCTTGAGAAACTCGGTATAGGTTGCCGTACCCGTAAGGCTCGGCAGGCCGGGTGCCCGGGCGATCGGCACGCCTTCGTCGGTCGCGCGCTGGTTGGCGCGGGCGGCGGCAAGATCGGGGTTGGTGGCATAGGCAGCGGCCAGCGCGCCCTGCAGGTCGTCGGCGTGAACTGGCGTCGCGGCGGCGGCGATGGCGAGCGCTGCCAGCGCAGGGCCAGCCTTCAGCCGACGTATCAGGGGCCAATTGGCCGTGGAACGAATCATGAGGTTCAGAAGCTCCACTTCGGGCGAGGCGCAAATGCGGCAAGCGGCGCAAAGTCGGCCTCGGCCAGAACGGTCAGTACGAGGGCGCCGCCGACCTTGCGGCCAAGCGCCAGACGGGTCACGCCCCGCTCCACCACGCCGGTGACAAGGCGGCCGTCCGCCGAAACCACATCGGCCAGCGCGGCAGGCAGTTCCTCGATCGCGCCGTCAACCAGCACCAGCGTATGTGCGCCAGCCTTGGCCCATTCGCCCGTGGTAGCCACGAGCGTGACCTTTGCGGCCAGCTTCCCCGCGAGCGCGGCGAGATAGCCGCCGGGGTTGCCGATCACGAGCACGCTGTCGTCAGCCGCCGGCTCCGCAGCGGTCAGCATCTGGCCGTAAGTCAGCGCTGGGGACAGCACCTCGCCGACGCCTAGCGCCACGGCGCGATCGGCATAGGCCACCGCGCGGCGTGCTTCGGGCACGAAGTCCTCACGCGGCACGGCCAGGAACGCGGCGAGAATGGCCGGATCGTTGATACCGCTCACGCGCAGCTGGCTATCGATCATCGCGCGGCGTGCGGTCTCACCGCCGGCATCTGCAATGTTCGCGCGCTCTTCCACTACCGTCATGAATTCCCTCACTTGCGGGGCCAGACTGCGTGGCCGCTGGGGCCGGTGCAATCCTGACCGTGGGCCGCGCCTTGCGCTGCGGCCAAATCCATCGAACTCTTGATTACAGGCCCTTAGAATATCGTCCACGGCGCGCCAAGCGCTTTGCATGACGCTGGTCGATGGCTAAACGGCGGTTCATCGATTACGCCCGCGCGCTGCGGGCAGAAACCAGCGGAAGGACCCGGCGATGCCAGGGATGACAACGACGATGACGACGATCCGGGAGGAAGACCTCATCGAGAGCGTGGCCGACGCGCTGCAATACATCAGCTATTTCCATCCGATGGACTACATCCGCGCGCTGGGTGAAGCCTACAAGGCCGAACAAGGGCCTGCCGCCAAGGATGCGATCGCCCAGATCCTGACGAACAGCCGCATGTGTGCCGAAGGGCACCGGCCGATCTGCCAGGACACCGGCATCGTCAATGTCTTCATCAAGTGGGGTCAGGACTGCCGGCTGGAAAGCGACAAGAGCCTGCAGGATGTCGTCGATGAAGGCGTGCGCCGCGCCTATCTCGATCCCGACAACAAGCTGCGCGCCTCGGTCCTCGCCGATCCCGCGTTCACCCGCCGTAACACGCGCGACAATACCCCGTGTGTGCTTCATGTCGAGATGGTGAAGGGCCACACGGTCTCGGTCGATGTCGCGGCCAAGGGCGGCGGCAGCGAGAACAAGTCGAAGTTCAAGATGATGAACCCCAGCGATTCGATCGTCGACTGGGTGGTCGAGATGCTGCCGCAGATGGGCGCGGGCTGGTGCCCGCCGGGCATGCTCGGCATCGGCATCGGCGGCACTGCGGAGCATTGCATGCTGCTGGCCAAGCAGGCGCTGATGGAGCCGATCGACATGGCGCAACTGAAGCTGCGCGGGCCGCAAAATGATATCGAGGCCCTGCGCATCGATATCTTCGACAAGGTCAACGCGCTGGGCATCGGTGCCCAGGGCCTTGGCGGGCTTTCGACGATCCTCGACGTCAAGATCATGGATGCGCCGTGCCATGCTGCGGGCAAGCCGGTGGCGATGATCCCCAATTGCGCTGCCACGCGCCACGCCCACTTCACGCTCGATGGTTCGGGCCCTGCGTTCCTCGAAGCGCCCAAGCTCGATGAATGGCCCGACGTGCACTGGACGCCCGATGCAGCGGCCAAGCGCGTCAATCTCGACACCCTGACGGCGGAAGAGGTGCAGAGCTGGAAGCAGGGCGACCGCTTGCTGCTCAATGGCAAGATGCTTACCGGCCGCGATGCCGCGCACAAGCGCATTGCCGACATGCTCGCCAAGGGCGAGGAACTGCCGGTCGATTTCAAGGGCCGCGTGATCTATTACGTCGGTCCTGTCGATCCCGTGCGCGAGGAAGTGGTCGGCCCCGCCGGCCCCACCACCGCGACACGCATGGACAAGTTCTCCGACACGATGCTCAACCTCGGCCTGCTTGCCTCTGTCGGCAAGGCGGAGCGCGGCGTGGCGGCGACCGAATCCATCGCGAAGCACAAGTCCGCCTATCTCATGGCGGTCGGCGGTGCGGCCTATCTCGTCAGCCGCGCGATCAAGCAGTCGAAGGTGGTCGGCTTTGCCGATCTCGGCATGGAAGCGATTTATGAATTCACCGTGGAGGACATGCCGGTGACGGTCGCGGTCGATTCGACCGGGCAGAACGTGCACCAGCTTGCCCCGCTCGTGTGGAAGAAGAAGATTGCGGAAGAAGGCTTGCTCCCGGCCTGATCCATCGACCAACGGTTGACTGCGCTCGACTGTCCGGCTGGCGCTGGCCGGGCAGTTGGGCGTAAGAGTGACCGAATGGCCAGTGTTCCCGCCGATATTGCTGCCGAGAGACCGCACGTGCCCGCGCGCGCCGTGCTGCTGTCTGCGGCGGCACTGTGGCTGACCTATTTCCTGCTGATTACCCTGCGCGGGATCGTGGTCGATCTCGGCGAGTTCAACGAATTGCTCTGGCGCCGCGCGGTCGTCACGCTCGCGGGCATTGCGATCACGGTGATGGCATGGCCGGTGCTGCGCCGGTTCGACGGGCGCAGCAACGGGGTGCGAATCGGTGCGGCGCTGATCATCATGCTCCCCGCGGCCCTGGCCCTCGCGGCAATCAACCAGCAGTGCTTCGCGCCGGTCGAGAAAAAGCTGATCGAGCGTGAAGCCCGCGCGGCGCAAGCGCAGGCCGAGGCGGCGGCCAAGGCGATCCGCGCCGGGCAGGGTGCGGTGCCCGGCGATGCGCCGTCGGACGTGCCGTTGCCGAGTGTACGTGTCCGGCACGATGTTTCGGGCAACGTCCTGATCGACGTCGCCGATCCGCCGCAGGCCTTTCCCGCACCCTTGCCGCCCCCCGAACCGCCTGCGCCTCCGGCACCGCCAGTCTCTCCGCGCTCCGCAAAGGCACCGCCGGTGCCATCCCCGGAAGCCAGTGAGGAGCCGGGCAGCGGGGACGACGGCGACGAAGAAGCCGTGATCACCGCGCCCGGCGGCGTTTCGATCATCAAGCGCAGCGATGGCAGCGCCGAAGTGCGCGTCGGGCCTCGGCGGATCACCACCGATGCCGATCATGCCGATGAACTCGCCGACGAACTGGCGCAGGCCCAGCGCGAAGTTGCCCAGGCGCAGCGCGAGATGGAGCGTGCGCGGAGCGAGGCGGAGTTCTCGGTCGCGCAGTCGCGCCTTGCCGGTATCAGCGCGGTGCGCTGGAACGTGCTGCGCGGCCTCGCCGATGCGGGTCTGATCGAAGAGAAGGACGTACCGCCCGCCCCCGCTGGTCCAGTCGGTGAAGCGGTGAAGGAAGTTCGCGCGCGCGGCGCAAAGGAACACAAGGCGCGCGCCAGCAAGCCCCGGCCTCCCGTGCATCATGCGGCGACCCGGCCCCCGGCAAAGGCTGCCCCCGCAGCCGTGCCGTCACCAGTCCCATCACCTGCGCCAATCGTGAGTGCATCGCCAGCCCCGGCTCCCGCTCCCGCCGCCACCGACGGTGATACCCAGATGCACAGCGCGATCATCAGCAAGATGATCGAGGACGAGGGCCTGTGGAAGCAGCTCACCGATGTGGCGCTTGGCCGCTATTTCCTGCTGATCGCCTGGGCTGGCCTCTATATCGCACTCGGCAATGCCGAGATGGCGCGCGCTTCGGAGCGGCGCGAAGGTGAATACAAGCGCGCGGCCAAGGCAGCAGAGCTGCGGAGCTTGCGCTATCAGGTCAATCCGCACTTCCTCTTCAACACGCTCAATTCGCTGTCCGCGCTGGTGATGGTCGGCCGCAGCGAACAGGCGGAGAAGATGATCCAGACGATCTCCAGCTTTTATCGCCACAGCCTTGCCGGCGATCCCACGGCGGATGTGCCGCTGGCCGATGAGATTGCGCTGCAGCGCCACTATCTGGAAATCGAGGCCGTGCGCTTCCCGGAGCGGCTGGTGTGCGAATTCGACGTGCCGCAGGAGCTTGAGAGCGCCTGCGTGCCAGGCATGATTCTGCAGCCGCTGGTCGAGAATTCGATCAAGTACGGCGTCTCGGCAAGCACTCGCCCTGTCACCATCCGCATCGCCGCGCAGGAAGCGGGCGGCAAGCTCGTGCTGACCGTTGCGGACGACGGCCCGGGCAAGACCGGCGCGAACGCGGGCACCGGCATCGGGCTCGAGAACGTGCGCAACCGGCTGGCGGCGCGCTTCGGTGATGAGGCGCGGGTGGAAAGCGGGGCGCTGCCTGCGGGCGGCTATGCCACCGTGCTGACGATCCCGCTGGTGCGGTCGATCTGCGATTGAGGATGGAGACCGGGGGACAGATGCCTATGCCGCCAATGAAGACCCTGATCGTCGATGATGAGCCGCTCGCGGTGGAGCGCATGCAGATCCTCTGCGCGCGCATCCCGGCGCTGCACGTGGTCGGCACCGCGAGCGACGGCGCGGCGGCGCTGCGTTTGTGCGAAGCGCTTGGCCCCGAACTCGTGCTGCTCGACATGACGATGCCCGAAGTCGATGGCCTCGGCGTGGCGCGCGGGCTCGTGCGGATGTCGCCGCGCCCTGCGGTGATCTTTGTGACCGCGCACGATCACTTCGCGGTCGAGGCGTTCGATTGTGATGCGGTGGACTATGTCCTCAAGCCCGTCGCGCAGGACCGGCTCGAACGCGCGGTCGAGCGCGCCCTCGCCCGCCGCGATACCGCTGCACCCGCCGAGGCGGCTCCGGCGGAAAGCCCGTGGATCGAGGAGTTCTGGGTACCCCATCGCAGCGAGCTGATCCGCATTGCCGCGGGCGATATCGACCGCATCGATGCGGAGCGCGACTATGTGCGGCTGCATGTCGGAACCCGCAGCTATCTTTTGCTGCACACCATTCAGCGGCTGGAAGACCGCCTCGACCCCGAACGCTTCATCCGCCTCCACCGCTCGACAATCGTGCGGCGGGATCGGATCGCGGGGCTGAAGCACGATGGGCTGGGCGTGTGGTCGGCGCAGCTGGTTGACGGCGAACTGCTGCGAATTGGTCGGACCTATCTGGCGAAAGCCAAGGCGATGGCGGGGCGTTAGACCATCAACCTTTCCGGTACACCCCGGAAAAGGTCACGTTCACTCCGCCGCAGTGATCTCCATCGTCAGTAACAAGCAAGTATGGCCCGAGCAGCCGGAACTGCGCCTGGCAATCGTAGCCATCATCGGAATTGAACGGGAACGCGCGCTGCCAGTCCAGTCGTTCGGTGCCATCTTCCAGCACGCCGCCCCAGGCACCACTTGGGACAAAAATGCCTTCCAACTCCCCGTCGTGGATCCCGCCATTCCTGACACGCACGGGATCTTTCATTCCCCAAACGGCAAAGCCTTTCACGCGCAAGCGGCCGGTCCTGCCGATCGCTTCGATAACGATATTCGCCTCGGAATCGCGGGACCATCCGCCAATCCATGCCGACAGCGGAGGCGTTGCCTGAGCTGCAACAGGTTCAAGCGCTTCCGATTCGATCGCGCCATAACTGTGCTGCCCCTTTGCCGTAACAAACTCGACGGCGGTGAACCCACCGCCCGATTGCCACGCCAAAAGGATGTCTCCGGGCAGCACATAGCCGCTTCGGCGACATTTTTGCGTCAATGCCGGGCAGCCCGGTGTTTCACCCATCCGGTAGAAAAAGCTCCTTTCACCGGGCTTTACTTGCACCAAACGGGCATCAGCGAACCTGCTGTGCTGATCCACCTTCCCGGCGGCTGCCAAATTGGTCGTCGCTGCCAGCCCGAGCGCGAGGATGGTCGCTGCAATAGGCTTTCTCATGTCCGCTCCAATCTAAGCCCTCGGCGCAATCCGGCGATAGCTGAGTGCCTCGGCCACATGCACCCGGCCCACCGTATCCGCCCCGGCCAGATCCGCAATCGTGCGCGCCACGCGCAGCATGCGGGTGTAGCCGCGCGCCGATAGCCGCATCGCTTCGGCCGCCTGCGCCAGCAGCTTGCGCCCCGGCTCGTCAGGCGTAGCGTACTGTTCGAGGAGATCGCCTTCCAGCTCGGCATTTGTGCGCCGTCCGCTGCCGTCGAGTCGCGCGGTCTGTACCCGCCGTGCCGCCGCCACACGCGCGGCTACCGCGTCCGAGCCTTCCGCAGGCGGCGGCAGGGCCAGATCGGCGGCGGAAACAGGGTCCACCTCGACATGCAAGTCGATCCGGTCGAGCAGCGGCCCCGAAACCTTGGACTGGTAATCCCCCGCACAGCGCGGCGCGCGGCTGCAGCCCAGCGCCGGATCGCCGAGATGCCCGCAGCGGCACGGGTTCATCGCCGCAATCAGCTGCACCCGCGCCGGGAAGGTTACATGCGCATTGGCCCTTGCGACGGTGACTTCGCCCGTTTCCAGCGGCTGGCGCAGCGAATCGAGCACCGCGCGCTGGAATTCGGGCAGCTCATCGAGGAACAGCACGCCAAGGTGCGCGAGGCTCACTTCGCCGGGACGCACCTTCAACCCGCCACCCGTTAGCGCGGCCATCGAGGCGGAATGGTGCGGGCTGCGGAAAGGCCGCGCGCGGCTGATTCGCCCTTCCTCCAACAGCCCAGCGACCGAGGCGACGAGCGAGGTTTCCAGCGCTTCGGTCGGCGTGAGTTCGGGCAGAATCCCGGGCAGGCACGAGGCCATCAGCGATTTGCCCGCACCTGGAGGCCCGATCATCAGCAGGTTGTGTTAGGTGTGGGCACTTAAACCTGGGCAAGGCCCGCCTATATGGGATACTATGCGCGCCATCCTTTACTCTCGTTGGTCATCGCTTGAGCAGAACGGCACCACTTCTGCCCCACGCCAAGCAGAAGCCACAGATGCATTCGCGCGGCGTCAGGGTTGGGCAGTAGTTGAGCGCCTGTCGGATGAAGGTCAGTCCGCCTGGACTGGGGCAAACATCACAACAGGCCAGCTGGGAAGTCTGATAACCCGGCTCGAACCAGATCACGGGCAAGGTCTCGTGCTTGTGGTCGAGAGACTCGACAGATTGTCACGGCAAGCGCCCTTGATCATGGCTGGATGGGTGCAACGGGCCTGCGCCACGGGGCTTACAATCGCCACTGCAGACGGTGCACACATCATCGACCGGGAACGGCTGGAACGCGATCAAATGACCGTTCTCGCAATGATTTTCGAGTCGTTCAGGGGATACTCTGAGTCGCAAGCGAAGTCGGAACGCGTCGCAGATGCGTGGGAGCGGAAGCGGCGCAGAGGTGCCGCCATGACACGCCGTTGTCCCGCCTGGCTCTCCATTCCGCAAGGTGCAACCTCGTATCGCTCGCCTATGAACGGCGTGCATGGCTTCGTGCCCATCGCAGACCGAGCGGCGATTGTAGAGCGGATATTCCAAATGGCGGCGCAGGGGATAGGTGCGGCCACGATAGCAGCTCAGTTGAACCGTGAGGGCGTGGAACCCTGGGCGGGTGGTAAGGGGTGGTATGCGAGCTACGTCAGGAAGATCACTCGGAATCCTGCTGTAATCGGTGAGTTCCAGCCGCACACGAAGCCACGCGGCGGCAAACGCATGCCAGCTGGCGTTCCAATACCCGATTACTTCCCGGCTGTGGTTTCTGTCGAGCTCTTCGAGCGCGTGAACGACGTCCGCCGGATGCGTGTTGTCGCTGAGCAGTCGGCGAATCGGCTGGTGAACTTGTTCGGCGGTCTTGCGCATTGCGGTAGGTGCGGAGGCACCATGAGCTACGTTGGTAAGGGCTATGACATTCTTGCGAACGGCCAGAAGGTGCCCAGGCGTTACCTTAGATGCTCAAGCAACCATCGCTCTGCGGGCTGCGACAACCGGAATTCATATTCATATGATGTGGTCGAAGATGCTGTCCTCACGAAGCTGCTGCATCTCGCTATGGACCCACAGGTCTTTACTGAAGGCAGTGGCGTAAGCGCTCTGGAAGCAAAGCTTTCTGATGCTAAACGTCGGTTGACGCAGGCGGAACGACAACAGAATTTTGCCTTTGGTCTTCTAGAAGAAGACCCTGACGATATCCTCGCCGCCACTCGATACCGAGAACGCAAGACGGAGGCAAAACAAGCAAGGGACGCAGTCAAGCAGATTGCCGACGAGCTTACCAACCTGCAGCGTGCAGTCTCGCCCGAGGAGCACATTGCCAATATCCGTGAAGTTCGCTCGCTGCTGGTCAGCGAAGACGAGGGATTGCGCTACCAGGCAAGGTCCCGCGTGAAATTGGCCTTGAACGACTTGATCGCATCAATTGTGTTCGAAGGAAGAAGGAAGCGGTTTGCGGTCCGGCTTGTAGATGGAGTCCGCGTCCTCGCATTTGGTGATCTCGGCAGCTGTGGCCTTGACGTTGATTGGATCGAATTGGGTTACAAACCCGACGCAATGAATGCGAGGGTCGTTGCGGACTACGTCACGCGAAGGGAAGCCGTTGAAGACCATAGCAGGCTACCGCTTAGGCCTACATGATGTGGCGCGGCCTGCCGTGGCCACTTGGTCGATAGCCTTTATGCCATATATGATCGGCATGACTAACTGCCCGAGAAGCGTGCGGCAATTGAACTCTTCACCGATCAAATGGAGCACTTGATCAGGTTCTTTAGTGACCTGCTGGCTTTGAGTTTTTGAGTTAAGATATTGCAAAATAAGTAAAAATCTTTGTTGTTGTGCGAGCTGAAGCCAGCGCGCCGCAAGTTCATATTCCCCCTGCCTGTGAAGGATCGCGCTCTTCAGCGAGCGACAAGTGAGGGGCGATGACGTCTAGCACTTACACTTGAATCCGGAACAGGTGCGCCAGCTCGTCTGGTTAGCGGAAACGGAAATGGTCCGGACCAGAACTGGATTGTGTTTAAATAGGAGTTATAGCTATGAGTATTGATGCTGATTTCATCGCCATCCCCACGGATTCTTGGGGGGATGCGTCCTCTACCTGGTTGAATCTTGGTGACTTCAACTTTGCCGCGAACCGTTGGCGGGGGGAGCGGTTTCCGATGGAGCCTGACCTTGTTATGGCCATCACGAGGCTGCTTGTGGTCAGGGGTGGCCGTGCCAGCGCCGTCCGGCAGGTTCACCGGAACGGCAGAAAGACCCGTCTGGCTGTTCGGCTTTATCTGCCTGACTAAGCCAATATAGCTACTTTGCACTAGCCCCTTCTGTGGGCTCTCCCGCAGAAGGGGCCGTCTGTGCGAGGCCCCGCTCCTTGGCGAATGTGCCCCTTCAAACTGCGCTATCGCGACATACATCCGCTAAATGGAAACGATCCTCGATCCAGCCCACGTGGTGGCACGGTTTGATGCATGGGCTGACTGGTTCGGCCGAGATGAGTTGCGCGCGCTCGTGTGCGAGGTCTCACGTATATTGGCTGCCGTTGGGGACGCTCGTTTTCCCGCCCACGAACCGGAACTTTTCAGTGCGCTATGCCAACCCGAATGGCTAGCGTCCGTGGCAAAGTCCGAGGCCTACTTGCGCCGCCTGGTCACCCAAGCGCGTGGGAACGTGGGCCGCGCACCCGCCAAGCTAGAGGATATCGATCCGCTCTTCGCGGCCATTTGGAATGTATTTGACCTGCCTAAAGCCGCTGATGAAGAGTTTGTCCAAAGTCTGGCAGATGCTTGCCGGGCGGGCGAGCCTCATGTGAGCCAATGTGGCATTAGGGCGCTCAAGCTCAAGAAGCGCAAACAAGGCCCCAGACACGATGACATGCGCTGGCGGCTGGTTGCCGCGACAGCGCACAGGTTCATCTTTCCTGACTCGTACTGGCGCTCGCGTGGCGAGTACAATGAACACTTCCGCAGGGATTGTGTGCTGAGGGCCGCGATCCGCGCGATCGTCAGTGAGATGGGCATCTCTATCTCCGAGTCTTCCGTTTCGAGCTTCTTGGTGGCCCATCGCAAATCCCTGACGCTGGACGCTGAGGGTAGCTTGATCGGCACACGGGAACTGCGCAGGGCATCCGATAGCGACATCGACCCGTCTCTGTTTGGGTTGGATCAAATTACTGATATTAAAGCGCTTTAGATTGAAGCTGTGGGGTTGGCGGCCGTCCACGGGAAGAATGTAACCTCATGCAACACCTTGGTACTGCATGGAGGTTCAACAATGACTTGCCCCGATATTATGGCCCATAGCTTTGCGTTGCTCAGGATCACGCAGGTGATGCAGGCTACTTCGCTGTCGCGGGGTAGCATCTATCGCCGCGTGCGTGCTGGGACCTTCCCGGCTCCCGTTGCGATCAGTGCTCGCCGCGTCGCTTGGCGAGCCGCCGAGATTGAGGCTTGGTCTGCCGCGCTTCGTAAACAGGCCCTGAAGTAGGCAGATGCTTGCGTGGGATGGCTTAGCCACAGGGCTTCCTAACTAAAGCTCGGCCCCTACGCAGTCTAAAACGCCCTGCCTCCCCCACCGCAAATGGAGACATCAATGACCGACTCCGACGATTCGGAGCGCTTCTTTGCGCCCGACGAAGACGACATGCCCATTGGCATCGGCGCCGATGCTGCAGAAGAAGACGAGCGCGAGCCCTACAGCGAGGTGCAGGACCGCCCCATCCGCGAACGCGTTGCGCAGGGGCGGGCAACTGGTACGAACGCTGCTGGCGGGATCGTGCCCTTTCCGCCGGCGAAGTCCGGTCAGGACGCTATCGCCGCCTTGCCCTACAGCGAAACGAAGAGGGTCGCCTACCTCAAGAGTGCGGGCTACCGGGAGAGCGCTCACGCCTACCGTGATGCCGAGGGCGATATCATCCTTGTCATTGCCCAGTACCGCAAGGACGGCGAAGCCAAGCAGGTGCGCCCGCTGCGGTACCTGGGCAAGAGCACGAAAACCGGAGAGGATGTCTACTGGTGGACTGGCATCCCCGGCACGCGCCCGCTGTACGGCTTGGATCATCTCGCTCAGCGGCCCGCCGCGCCTGTGCTCTGCGTAGAGGGCGAGAAGACCGCTGACGCCGCGCGGGCGCTCTTCCCCGATCACGTGGTCATAACCTGGCCTGGCGGGGCCGGGCGGGGCGCGGTTGATCGCGTGGACGTGAGCGATCTGGCGGGCCGCGAGCTTGTCGGTTGGCCGGACCAGGACCTAATCGGCCGGGCCGGAATGCGGCGCTTCCTTGCACGTGCCCTAGAGGCTGGGGCTACGAGCGCTGGCATGGTGATGGTGCCTGACGACTTTCCGCCGAAGTGGGACCTTGCCGACCCTGCGCCTGCCAGCTTTGCAGGGCCTGACGCGCTGCGGGACCTGGTCCGGGCCGCTCGGCCCATCAACAAGGCCGAAGCCGCGAAGTTGCTAGCGAACCCGCGCAAGGCGGCAGAGAAGCGCCGCCTGCTCGGCCTGTCTGTGGGCTACAGCAAGGTGGAGCCTGGCGCGGTCGAGACTGCGCTCGGCATGCTCGACCCTGACGAGTCGGGCTTGTGGTTCCGCGTGCTGCGGTGCCTGTTCTACGCGTTTGGGCGGGAAGTGGGCCTTGCGCTGGCCGACGCCTGGTCGCAGCGTGGCGACAAGTACAAGGCCGGTGAGGTGGCGCTGCTGTTTGACAAGTTCGCCGTTGAGGAAGACTTCTCAGCGAAGACACTCTTCTGGTTGTTCAAGAAAGCGGAGCGCGCGGCCTTCGAGACTGCGCAGGCAGGTAAGACCCTCAATGAACAGCTCGACCTGGGTGCCTTCGCCCTGGCACACATCGAGGACATGAACTGCGAGCATGCCGTTGTTACGCGTGGCGGCAAGACCGTGGTGATGTGGGAGTACTTTGACCAGCGCTTTGATCGCTATTCGACCGAGTATCTGCCCAAGCAGGCCTTTGTGGATCGCCATGTGGCCACGTTTCCGGGCGAGTCGGCCAAGGGCAAGCCGACCAGGCATGCACGTGGCTACCACTGGTTCCACGATGGGCGGCGGCAGCAGTTCGACCGCGTTGTCTTCCTGCCGGGGCAGAAGGCTGAATGGCGCACCCTGAACGCTTGGCGCGGGTTCACCGTCGAGCCTGCCGATGACCCGAGCGGGTGGGCGCTGCTGAAGGCCCACCTGCGGGAAAACGTCTGCCAAGGAAACGATCAGGCCTATGCATACCTGCTCGACTGGCTGGCCGCATGTGTGCAGTGGCTGGACAGGCCGCTGGGCGTGGCGCTGGTGCTGACCGGGCACAAGGGCGCGGGCAAGAGCATTATTATCCAGTTCCTAGCGCACCTGTTCGGCGAGGCGGCCTTTGTGACCTCCCTTGCCGACGACGTGCTGGGCAAGTTCAATGCCCGGCTGGAGCATACCCTGCTGCTCGGCCTGGAAGAGGCGGTGGCGGCTAACAGCCGCGCGCAGGATGGCGCGCTGAAGGACTTGATCACCCGGAACACCTTGCGCCTGGAAGACAAGTTCTTCTCTAACTGGACCGCCCCGAACCGCCTGCGGCTTATTATGACCTCCAACAACGACTTTGTCGTGCGTGCCGACGCGCGGGAGCGCCGTTACTTCGTGCTTGAGGTGGCGAACCCGCACCAGGACGACGCCGAGGCGCGCCGCAAGTACTTCGGCGAGATGGTCGAGCAAATGGAAACCGGCGGCTACGAGGCGATGCTGGGCGAGCTGCTGGGCCGGAACATAAGCCGGTGGAACCCGGAAAAGATTCCGGAAACGGAAGCCTTGCGGCAACAGAAGATGCTGAACCTGTCCAACGACCCCATGGCCGCCTGGTGGTACTCTCGCCTGGAAGACGGGGTGAACGTGCTGTCTGGCGAAGGCGAAACGGATCTCTACCCCTGGCACCCCATCGAGGTGACCTGGGTTCCGGTTGCCGACCTTGCCAGGGACTACCGGGCTTTTGCCCGCGCCCACGGGCACAGGGCAGACGACCGCCGCCTTAAGGCCAAGCTGGCCCGGTATATGCCACCGGACTTCGAGTCGAAGACGCGCCGCAACGAGGCAGATGTAAACAAGGCTGCTGTACGCATGTACCCCATCCCGCCCAGGGCGGAGTGCATTCGGCGGTTTGCCCTTGCCACCGGTTACGAGGTCGGCATCTCGACCGACGAGGCGTCCGAGGAATAGGGTGGCAGTGAGCTGGCTGTTACGTTGTTACGTTAGAGACCCCTAATTCGAATCCTTTCGTAAAGAAAGGAAAAGCCTACAAACCTGACGGAAAAGTTCTGGCCCTGGTTCGGAAAGGGCTGCCTTGCGTAACAACGTAACACGGATTGCTCGAAACGAGCCCCTTACTTGCGATCAGTACAGCCAGGAAACGCGCAGACTGGGGTCTCTGCATCACAGGTTACAGGCATCAATTTGGCTTGGGCGGCGTTTGTGCGTTCATGGATTGGCGGATGAAGATTTCCTTCTCCAGGCGCTCGAAAGCATCACGGTAGGCCGTTGGATCGCTTACAGGCGTTTCATCGGTGTAGGAATTGCGTGTCTTCGCCTTTGAGAGCACGAAGTTCATTCGGACACGCGTGATATTTGGTCCTCGCTGTTCGACAAAAACCGAGACCATGGGAACGGTCTTCTTCTTGCCGAGGCCCCACCAGATATTGAATGTTGTCTTCTGTTCGGCCGAACCTACGCCCGACACGAAGCCAGAAACCTTATCCGCCTCTGTGATCCGATAGCCAGAATCTTGAAGAATGGTCACGACCGAGGGGAATACGATATCCGCCGTGGCTTCGAGGTCGCGCGATTGAACCTGCTGTAGCGCGAGGCCTGAAAGCTGTGCCTCTTCCTTGCCGATAGCAGGATGAACTACAGCCATTGCAACGACTAATACGGCGAAAGCAAGGTTACGGTACATCGGGAATCCCTTCAGAACGAACTGCTACGGCTCTTGAAGTCTACGACCTTCTTCGCAGCATCAAACTTGATGATTAGCGTCATTGTTCTCTGCGTCTGCGACGAGTTTGACTTTGACTTTCCAAAGCCTAACCCGGCACCTCCCGCCACGTCGCTACCGCCAGCGCCGAGCAGCATCCCAATCGAGAAACCGCTACTGCTCGAGCTTGTGACGGTTGCCTGTCGCTCGTAGACCCAGACTTCTTGCCCTTGGGAATCCAACGTTGAAATGTTGGGCGCGCCAAAGGTCTCCAGGACTTCGACCTGTGAGGTCTTCCCGACCTGCAAGGTCATTTGAACCATGCCCTGCGTGAGATTGTTTTGTGCGTCAGCGGCAACGGCAATCTGCGGAGTAAGCAAAACTGCAGACAGCGTTGCCAGGCCTTTTGCGAATCTCATCGCTCAATCCCCAAACCAATCAACGGCGGCAACATCTAACGGGTGCGGCCAATTGTCCAGTCAGGTTAATCCGACCAAGTATGGTAAGCCCAGGTCATAGTGCCATCATCCCAAGCGGCTTTTCCGTTCAGTTTACCAGCTTACAGTGCCCATTCTTGGAATCTTCGATATTGCCTTGGCTGCGAGTTTGGAATTGCTGCGAGCCATAACGCTGCTCCCGTTTGTGAAGGCTGTGAATGGATGAATGATCACGATGATTGGCCTCGGCCAGATTCGACCCCGCTGCCTATGAAGATAGAGGCCATCGCCTTGGCGGTTGGCATTCTGTGCACAATTTTATTGGCACTCTGGGGAATGTAGCAGCTGGCCAATCGAAGGCTGCCACTGCCCGAGTGCCACCTGCAGCGCGCCAATGCGGTGGCATTGCAGGAGAGTACAAGCTAGCAGATGCTCTCGCACGGAACCCCGTCGCCGTCCCCATCAAGCCGCCCCACGCCGCACTGGTTGAGGTAGAACTGGGCCTCCTCGCAGCTGATCATTTCCCGGCAATAGCGCTTGCCCTCGCACGTAAAGCCCGAACTCGCTGTGTTGTCATAATCGCCAACGAGCGCGCTACTGCGGCCAGGCCTGGAAATGCCGCCGCTGGCTGCAGGAGCAGTGTAGGTGTCGGGTTGACTCGACACGGTGCTGGCTTGCTCCGGAGTCACCTCGCTCGTCGGCGCAGCAAGGTACTGCGGGCTGGTGGCAGCGGGTGGTGCTTCGACCGAGCACCGTCCTGCGATGAAGGCGATCAGAGCGAGTACCAGATACCCGGCGTTGTTGCTTTCGCTTCTGCGCTTCACCGTGTCGCTCCCCTACCGGATGCTCTCGGCCGCCTTGCCGGGTAACCGCAGGCCGCCTTGCTCCATCTCCGGGCCGCTGCCCCACAGCTACTAATGCCCCAGCAGCGCCCGCAGCTCTGCTATGGTCAGCCATGGCTTGGCTTTGTGCACCATGCGGTGGCAGTTGGCGCACAGCAGGGCCAGGTCTTCCGGCGTCGTCTCGTCACCTGGCTGCATGGCGTGCACAAAGCTTGTGTGGTGCGCTTCTATGTAGCCGTAGCCGCGCGCGCCGTAGGTGGCGGCAAAGTCGAAGCCGCAGCCCTCACACTCCAGCTTGCCGTGGGCCTTTAGCACTGTGCCCTTTTTTAACGCTACGACCTTGCGGTTGCGCTCCAAGGTCTTGTGCAGCTTGTAGCTGACCTTGCCTTCCTTAACGCTGTACCCTTGCACATCGTCCAGGGCGTCGTCGTCCATGTTGGCCACAGCGCCTGCCCGTATGGCCTCTGCAGCGACGGCTAACTCCTGCGGCTTGCCATAGAACTCTGCCCAGATTGCCTTGTCGAGCTCGCTCGCGCCTTTCAGACCCTTGCCGCCCTTGCTGGTAAAGGCTGGGTCCACGCTGCGGAAATTCATCATCTTCATGATGACGCCGCTGGGGTTGCGGTATGTGTCCAGCCCTTCCTCGGTGGCCATCTGCCGCAGCAATGCAGATACTTCCACAACGTCCGGATGGGTTGCCCCAGGGTCGCGCCCGCTGTGCTTTACGTAAAGGTCCAGCGCCAGGATGACCTGATCGCGGGTCCATAGTGGGTTGCGCTTTGGCGCCTCGCCCGGCGGCGGCTGGAACGAGAAGCCGAGCTTTTCCAACACTGGTACCACGTAAACCTGTCCGCCGGAGAACTCGTCCCACTGCAGTGGTGGCGGATTGCCGGGCAGGTAGCCGAAGGCCGCGCCCGCAATTGCCTTACTGTCGTACGCCTTGCCATCGTGCCACAGCCGATACTTGCGAGCAGGTCTGAAGCCGTACTTCTCGAGGAAAGCCGCCTGGCCAATGTTGTCGTACTCGGCCAGGGCAGCCAGCACGGCGGGGCGGGTCAGGCTGAAGGTAGACCTCTCGGCTGGCATAGCATCCTGCGCGCATCGTGACTGGATCCTTCACGATATGCATGGGCCGCGCCCGCTAGTCCACTGCGAGCGGTCCGAGAGTAGCTGGAGCTGCCACTCCTAGCTGCATTCGAAATGCCCGACCCCCGAGCCCAAACGTCCGTTTGGGAGGCGGCCTCTGGCATGGATAGTTCTGCCCGAGCCGGTCATCCCGCCATTTCACGAGCCAAGGCCTTTAACCGAGCAAGGCTGATCCTGCGCTGTCCGTTCTTTGCCATAGGCCCCGCAGCTGCCCATGCTGTCGCGCCAGGCCCATCATAGAAAATCTCTGCCTCGGTTGTGGAGACAATGCGCAGGACGACCAGCCGTTGGCACTCGCTGTACATGGACACGGACTTGCCGCCAGTTAGCTTGATCTGAACGTCCCCGTCGCAGTCGTATGCATCGTGGCAAGGTTGCGAAGGCGGGTACAGCTGCAGACCCAGCGCCTCGGCAGCAATCACTTCGCCTATCGAACCTACTAGGTGCCCATCCGGTGTAAATGGTCGCCCGGGGTAGAGGGCCGATAGCTCCGCTACAGCTTCGTATATCTTTGTCACGGGCGCGGGCAGCGGAACACGTCGCGGCCCAGCGGTGCTATCCATTCTTGGGTTCCTTCGCTGGTTGAGCACAGCGTTATCGTCAAGCCACAGATCCAGCAATGGACTCACTCGGAGCCATCGGAGTCTTGGCTCCACGGCGTTATATGTATTTCAGGTGGCTCAATCCTCTTAAGTGTTCGCCGCAGCTGTCCTGCACTCCAGCAGCCCCCGCGCGGTGCAGGCAAGCCTCGCAGGTTCATCTCGCGCGCTTGGGCTGCGAACCCGGTTGTGCCACGACCTTCCATCTGTGCGACCAATTCTGCAATCTGCCATGCTTGGGTTTCGGCCTGCTTACGCCGCACCGCGCCGCCTGCAATGGCAGCCTCGCGAGCACCATCCCGCAAGTGTGCCGCGCCATTCGGGTTACCAAGCTTCACGCCCCTGGCCTTAGCAGCTGCCAGTGCCGCCTTTGTGCGCTCCGAGATAGCTGTCGCCTCGTGCTCTGCCATGGCTGCCATCAGGTGCAGGGTTAGCCGGTTGGCGTGCGGCATGTCGCAGGCAACGAAGTCTACGCCGCTGTCCATGATGCCGGCGATGAAGCGGACATTGCGCGCAAGCCGGTCAAGCTTGGCAATTACCAGGGTGGCGCGGTGCAGGCGGCAAGCCGCAAGGGCAGCGGCAAGCTGGGGCCTGTCGTTCCGCTTGCCGCTCTCTACCTCAACGAACTCTGCCACTAGCTGGTTGCCGCCACTGGCAAGATAAGCCTGCACGGCAGCGCGCTGTGCCTCAAGACCGAGACCACTAGCGCCCTGCCGCGCGGTGCTGACCCGCAGGTACGCAACAAAGCGACCTGGGCGAAAACTCACTGCTGTGCCGCTGGAATGTCGGTCGCTAGCGCGAGGAAGCCGTCGCGCAGCGCACCCGCAATGTAGCCCTGGCACCATGCGGCGTCTTCGGGCTTAGCCTTCGGGTGCGAGAACGCGGCCTTGGACATGGACGCCACCAAGGCCGAGCGGCTGACGGAGCCGAGCTCTGCGACGAGGCTGACGATTGTTGCCACCACGGTGCCGGGGTTCGGGGCAATGTCTCCAGGGCGGAGGACCTGGCCGCTTACATCGCGTCCGCGTTTTCCGCCGCGCGCGGCTTTGCGCCTTGCGGCAAGCGCATTAAAGAGCTTCTCGTCCTCGTCAGACCAGTCTGCGGCCATCAGGGCCAGCGCGGCTGGCGCGGCGGTCTGTGTAACCTGTACTGCCTCTGTGGTGTCAGGTGCGGTCTCTGGCTCGGCCTTTGCGGCCAGCTTTGCGGACAGTGTCTTGCGGATGCGAGCGACGTCAGCCGTCGCCTTGGTTTGTTGTGCCATGGTCTGTGTTCCTTCTCTGGACCAAGGCAGTCTGGGCCCTGGCGAAGACTCGATGCCAAGAGCGCAGAGAAGGTAAAGTGATCGCGGTCAGCCGCCGGAACGGTCTACCGCAAAAACGCCGGGGACCCATGTCAGGGTATAGGGGGAGGGGTGAGCGCGGCGCTCGGTGACTGCGGTCTCTGAATCTCGATTTCTCTCGACGAGAAACTCAGCTTGAGTGTTGATGCGTAATTGTCTCCATTCTTCCGTTCGCATCAAATAGTAGGGCGATATGATATCCTCCGCCTCCTGAGGTCCGCATCCATTGCAAAAGGGTCTTGCCGTCAGCCTGCTCTGTTATGCTGTTTGGCGGACCTGCGAAGGCAATGATCTCTTCCTTGGTCTTGCCTCTCATGTCTCCAGCTGCGACGAAGGCTTTCTGCAGATTACTCGCTGGAGTTCCGACCGCAAACATCACAATCATTCCGATAATCCACAGTGGAATCAGAACAACTGCAGTCGCAGCTAAAGTGCCCATGATATTTGCTCCCCTACGGCTGGGGGGCATTGCCCTGCCTTGCCACCCCTATGTTCCTCTCGGGGCGTCGGCCAAAGCCGGATGTTGGAAACCTGACGAACGTACAGGCGCATGCGCCTTTACCGGAGAACCGGCTGGACATGCGCGCATGCCACCCGGCCTCCAGAATCTGGTGACCGAGTTCGTTCGTTGAGGTTTCCACGCCCCGCCTTCCGGCTTTCACGGAAGGCCGGTGCACATTGGGGCGAACCTGCTCGTATGGCAAGTGATGCGGCGCAAGCGAATCTCTGCGAGTCTAGACTTTATCATTACGTGTGCGCAGCGGGCTCATGACGCTGCGGCCTTGCCATTCATCGGGCTAGAAAAGTCATCAACCATCTGCCGTGAGGAACTCGCTTTCTGACCCAGCTCGGTTTAGGTTGTCCCGGTTCGATCATAGATTTGCAACAGGAGCCCAGGGCCAAACATGAACATGCTTACCCTGCCCGCGAACGCGACCGAAGGTGATGTCGAAACCCAAGTCGTGATCCCGCTTCTTACACGAGCTGAAATGCTTGGCGTTGAACTCGAGGCAGTCAAAAGCAAGGAATTCTTAGCTGCATTCGACATTGGCAAGGGCGCGCGGTCTCGCAAGGGCTTCGTGCCGGACTTTTGTGTCTACATGCTTTCAATTCCTATTGCAGCAATCGAGGTGAAGGCACCTACTGTCCCTTTGCAGGAAGCCTGGGAGGAAGCGACGCTTTATGCCCATGCGCTCAACAAGCGGTATCCACCCAAGATAAACCCTTGCGAGGTAATTCTCGCCTGTAATGGGGTCCAATTTGCAGCGGGAAAGTGGGACAATGAATTGCCGGAGGTTAGCGGCGCTGTTGCGGACCTCGTCGTTGGAAGCACTCTGCTAGATACTCTGCAAGCGCTCATGGGACGCATGAAGCTTGAAGCATTGGGTGCTGCGGCAAGTGCATCGATGAAGCTCGTCGGCTTCAGGAGGCCTTTTAATCAAGGTAGCGGTCCAGCCATAATTGCCTCAAAGCTCGAATCCAACACCTTCGCTGCAGACTTGTCTCCAATCCTTCGTAGATATTTTTCATCGCGGGACCAAAACAGTGATCCCGAAATATACAAGAATGCATATGTCTCATCTAATGAGGTGACGAGCTACGACAAAATTCTTGAGTCATTTCTCATTGACCGACTCTCTCGAAGTCGCTCTCGGGTCGAAATTCAGACAACAAAGAAGCGGGCTGACGAATTGACAAATCGCCTCACCGAAATGGCTTCACAGAAATCCATATCCGGTGAATTGCAACTAGTCACGGGCGGCGTCGGATCGGGCAAGTCGTTGTTTGCTCGAAGGTATAAAGAGTATCTTCAGCCTCATGAGATGAAAGAAATAAGTCATTGGGCATTTCTTGACTTTAATTTTGCTCCAGAAAACCTATCCGACGCAAAAGAATGGGTGTGTTCAACTTTCGCGAAGAGCATTATCGAGGAAGGTGCGCCACTTAATTTGCGAGATTCTGATGATCAAGAACGGATATTTTCGAATGATTTAGCCGACAAAGAGGCGTTCTATCGCCGTGTCGATGCTGCAACACCCGGCAGGGGGCTGTTGGAGAAGGCGCGTGATATTGAGGGGTGGCGGCAGGACCCTGAAAAGTTGGCCTCTGGAATTGCTCGACATTTACAGGGTGATAGGGGCGAAGTTGTAATTGTAGTTTTTGACAACGTCGACAGGCGTGATGTCAAAAATCAGTTATCCGCATTTCAATTAGCTCTCTGGTTTATGAACCAAATGAGGTGTCTTGTATTGCTGCAAATGAGGGACACAACCTTTGAAGCTCATAAAAACGAGCGTCCACTTGATACATATAAAACAGGACAGGTATTCCATATCAGTCCTCCGCGTTTCGTTGACGTTGTAAAGCGTAGACTAGAGCTGAGCTTAAAAGCATTGGAAGAGGAGGCTCCAAAGGTTATTAAATACAGCACTCCTTCAGGGGCTCATATTTCATACTCTAAGGATAAGGCTGGCGATTTTTTGCGAGCCGTTTATTTGGAGTTATTTCAAAGAACATCTAATATCTCGAGAGTCATGGAGGCCTTGGCTGGAAGAAATGTACGAAAAGCCCTAGACATGTTTATGGCAATAATTAACTCTGGCCATATGCCGGAGAATATTATTGCCACAGTCGCGTCGGGAGGGCAGCATAAAAAGTTCCCCGAGTATTTGATATTAAGAATATTGATGCGTCAGGATTATAGATTTTTTAGCGATGCATCTGGATTTGTTGCAAATATATTCTACTGTGACTCCAATTGGGTAAGGCCAAATAACTTCTTAGTAGTTGAGGCGCTATTTTATTTAATTGGCCAAAGAAAAACTCCAGGTGATAACGGTCAAATGGGCTTTGTTTCTGTACAAAGACTGAAAGAGCATCTTGAAAAATTTGGATATGTTTCAAAGGACATTGACGAGGCTGCTCAATTTCTCTTGAAAAAAGAACTGATCGAAGCAGATTCTGCGAATGCTTCTGCACTTAATTCTGGTGAGAGTGTGAAGGCGACAGCGAGTGGTTGGGCACACTTAAGGCTGCTTGCCGGGCGATCAGAGTATCTGGTCTCTACACTGCCAACAATGCCCATGAACGACCAGACGTTTGAAGCGCGAGTGTTTGATCTCATGCAAGCTGAAAATCGTGTCGGACGGCTGACTTTGGCTCAGAATGTTAGCTTACTGCAAAACCTAAAAGCTTACCTGGCCACTCAATTTCAAACTTTGGCTGTTCATCCTGGTTATGCGCATAGTCAAGTTAACGGAGCACGGTACGTTCTTGAGAAGATCGATGAAGCAATTCGTTTCTCTAATAAATCGGCTACACAAAGTCCTGCCCAATTGGATTGGTTGGACGCGTAAATATGTCCCAATTCAGTGGGTAGAGGCCAATTTCGATACTGATTGAGCATCTAGCTTGCAAGGTCGGTAGCCCTGTGGGCTCCGCCTCACTTCACCAGCCTTAATCCGCCAATAAGCTCAGCCTCGCCGCGAATTTGATGCTCTTCGACATGGGGCTCGTACCCGTAAGTCGCACCATTTTGGCCTCGTCCACTACGCCGCACAGCTGCACTTGCACGTTGTTGAAGCCGAGCGCGCTGACTGCGCCCGGCACGTGCCTGTGCTGAGTTACCGAGAAGTCTGCGGTTAGCAGGTTGCCGTCCAGCTCGTAGGTGCCGACATAGGCCATGCCGCTGTCTCCGCCACGCAGCTTGCCATCCTGCAGGTAGGCTACCCCAAATTCGGCCCCAGAGGCCGTCTCGAAGGCGAGCTTGTAGAGTCCATTGGGTAGGGCGGCGGGCATGGCGTTTCTCCTCTGTGGCAGCCCTGCACGGCGGGCCAGCGTGGTAGGAGATTCGATACGTGGGCTGCTCCGGCTGGACCAGTGATGGCGAATCGGTCAAATCGTGATTTGACATGCCACAGCTTGCACAACCTCAGCAGGTTGTGCCCGCCCGCTGCTGCGATTTCGAGCGCGCGCTTGGCGGTCTCCTGTCCTTTGACCTGTTTGAGGTCCGCGCGGCGCGGCGGCAGCTCCACTTCGCCCGGTTCGGGAACGGCCAAGCGCATCGTGCCCTTCAGGTGATTGAGCAGGCTGATGAGATCGGGCGCGGCGACGATCTCCACCCCACTGGCCCAGCGCGCTTCCGCGCCTTGCGCGGCGGGGCAGATCAGGCCCTTTTCGATGCCGCTGGCGTGGAGCGCCGCCAGCAGCACGCCGGGGCTGGCGATCACGCGGCCATCCAAGGCCAGCTCGCCCACGGCCACAAACTCTGCGATGGCTTCCAGATCGACCACACCCATCGCGGCGAGCAGCGCCAGCGCAATCGGCAGGTCATAGTGGGAGCCTTCCTTGGGCAGGTCCGCCGGGGAGAGATTCACCGTGATGCGCTTGGGCGGTAGCGCAAGGCCCAGCGCGGCGAGCGCGGAATGCACCCGCTCGCGGCTTTCGCCGACCGCCTTGTCGGGCAGGCCGACGACGCGGAAGGCAGGCAAGCCTGGCGCGATCTGGCACTGCACTTCAACCGCGCGCGCTTCCAGCCCCAGATAGGCAACCGTGGATACCAGCGCGACCATACCATCCCTCAATCCAGTGCGGCAGCCTAGGGGCGGGCAGGGTAGCGGGATAGGGGCAGGTCGCCGGTATCGCCAATTTGGAGCCAAAAGGCGTTAAGCGCGATTTACCGCGTTTTGCTGGAAAATTGGCAAGCATGTGTGAAGTATGGCCGCTCCATGAACCGACTCGCCCGCGCCTTGCTCGTCAGCATCGCCAGCACGGCGACGATTGCCGCGCCGGCCGCCGCGCAGCAGGCGGCGACGCGGACCTGGGTCGATTCGCACGGGACCACCTGGACCGAAGTGACCACCACCCGGACCGTGGTCGAAGAGCCGCGCAGCCAGCGGATCGCCAGAGCGATCGCAGGTTTGGCGCGGTTCGGCCCCTTCGCAGTGGTCGATGCAACGCATGCCGCTCTGGTGGGCGAAATCGACGACAAGTCGCCCGCGCTGTTCCGCGAAATGCTGCACGCCAATCCGGGCATCCGTGTGCTGGAACTCGTCGATTGCCCGGGGACTTCGGATGACGGCGCAAACCTCACGCTTGGCAGGATAATCCGCCGCCAGGGCATCGCAACCGACGTGCCCTCCGGCGGCTCGGTCCGTTCGGGCGGGTTCGAAATCTTCCTGGCTGGCACGACTCGCCATGCCGCGCCCGATGCCGAGTTTGGCGTCCATGCGTGGAAGGACGAGGACGGCCACCAGCCCGACGACTTCGCCCCCGGTGAAGGCCCGAACAAGGCCTACCTCGATTACTACCGCGAAATGGGACTCAGCGCCGATGAGGCCGAGCAGCTCTATGCGCTGACCAATTCGGTGCCGAACGACCAGATGCTCTGGCTGCGCACCAAGGATATCAGCCCTTACGTCAAGGTGGACTAGGGTCAGGACCTATAAACCGCGCTTTCGAGGTTTGAGGCAAAATGGCTCAGTGCGAGGAAGGAAGGCGCAGGAATATGTCAATATTTCAAGGCTTCCTGACGAAGCAATGGGCCATTTTGGTCAGCCGAAGGCCACCGTAAGGTAAATCCCTGCGGGACGCTGGCATGGCTTCCATCTCAGACAGGAATTCACTTGGAAAGGCAACCAGCCTTCCCTGCGCGAATTCCCGCCTGATATGTTCGCCATGCCAGCGCTTCGAAGGCGCGGTTTATAGGTCCTGACCCTAGGCGAAGCAGTCAGTGGGCCGCGCCCCAGCTCGGGCCAGTGCCGATCTCCACACCCAGCGGCACGGTCAGCTTCACAGCCGGTTCCGCCGCGCCCGCCATCACCGCCTCGATCACCGCTTTCGCCGCCGCGACATCGCCCTCCGGCAGCTCGAACACCAGTTCGTCGTGCACCTGCAGCAGCATGCGCACATGGCCCAGCCCCGCCGCTTGCAGCGCAGGGTTCATCCGCGCCATTGCGCGCTTGATGATATCGGCGCTGGTGCCCTGGATCGGCGCATTGATTGCGGCGCGTTCGCTGCCCTGCCGTTCGGCCTGATTCTTGGAATTGATGCGCGGGAACCACGTCTTGCGGCCGAACAGCGTCTCCGAATAGCCCTGCGTGCGCACGCTCTCCAGTGTCTCGTGGATATAGCGCTGGATGCCGGGGAAGCGTTCGAAATAGCGGTCGATCATCGCCTGCGCTTCCTCCGAGGTCACGCCGAGTCGGCCGGCAAGGCCCCAGCGGCTGATGCCGTAAAGGATCGCGAAGTTGATCGTCTTGGCGCGCCCGCGCGTGTCGCGGTCCACGGTGCCAAACAATTCCAGCGCGGTGCGCGAGTGGATGTCCTCGCCTGCAGCAAAGGCCTCCTTGAGCGCGGGGACGTCGGCCATGTGCGCGGCGAGCCGCAGTTCGATCTGGCTATAATCCGCCGCCAGCAGCACGTTCCCCGGTTCGGCCACGAAAGCCTCGCGAATCTGGCGACCGATCTCGGTGCGGATCGGGATGTTCTGCAGGTTGGGATCGTTGGACGAAAGCCGCCCGGTCTGCGCGCCGACCAGACTGTAGCTGGTGTGGACGCGCCCCGTTGCGGGATTGATCGCGGCTTGCAGCGCATCGGTATAGGTCGATTTGAGCTTCGAGAGCTGGCGCCATTCGAGCACCAGCGTCGCGACTTCGGCCCCTTGCGCGGCAAGACCTTCCAGCACTGACTGGTCGGTGGAATACTGCCCGGTCTTGCCCTTCTTGCCACCCTTGTAGCCCAGCTTGTCGAACAGGATTTCGCCAAGCTGCTTGGGGCTGCCGATGGTGAAGGGCTGGCCCGCTTTCTCGTGGATCACCGTTTCAAGGCCCGCGATGGTCTCGGCAAACTGCGCGGAAAGGCCCGCCAGCCGCTCGCGGTCCACGCGGATGCCGTGGCGCTCCATGCTTGCGACTACTGGCACCAGCGGCCTGTCGACGCGCTCGTAAATGCGCGTGCCGCCTTCCTCCGCAAGCCGGGGGCCGAGCAGACGGTGGAGCCGCCACGTAACCTCGGCGTCCTCTGCCGCATAGCGCGTCGCATCGGCGAGCGGCACTTCGGCGAAGGAAATCGCTTTCTTGCCGGTGCCGCACAGATCCTTGAAGGCAATCGTGGTGTGGCCGAGCAGGCGGGCTGCCAGTTCGTCCATGCCGTGGCCGCCGACACCGGCCTCGCTGCGTCCGGCATCGAGGCAGAAACTCATCACCATGGTATCGTCGATGGGGCTGACCATCACGCCATAGCGGGCGAGCACGTTGATATCGTACTTGATGTTCTGCCCGATCTTGAGGACGGCATCGCTTTCCAGCAGCGGCTTCAGCAGCGCGAGCGCTTCTGCACGCGGGGCCATGACGGGCGCTTCTGCAAACATGTCGCTGCCCCGGTGCCCCAGCGGGATGTAGCAGGCATCGCCTGGCCCCAGCGCCAGACTGACGCCGACAAGGTCGGCCTGCATCGCATCCAGCGCGCTGGTTTCGGTATCAACCGCCACCACGCGCGTGGCTTCGGCGCGCTTTACCCACTGCGCGATCTCGTCCAGCGTCTGGAGGCAGCGATAGCCGCCTGTATCGATGGCCGGCCATTCCGGCAGGCTCTGGCGCGTCTCCGCACTCGCGCCCGGTGCCGTGGTCGCACCGCCCGCTGCTGGGGCCTCGGCAGGCGCGGTTCCCAGCTTGCGCAGCAGGCTGGTGAAGCCATGCTCGGAGAGGAAAGCAGCCAGCGGTTCGGGCGGGATTGCCGTCAGCTCGAACGATTCGAGCGGGAGCGGCAGTGCGCAATCCTCCTTGAGTTGCACCAGCTCGCGCGAAAGGCGCGCCATGTCGGCCTGTTCGATCAGGCTGTCGCGCAGCTTGCCCGGCTTCATCGCCGGCGCGGCGGCGAGCGCGCCTTCCAGCGTGCCGTGCTCCTGAATCAGCTTGGTCGCGGTCTTGGGTCCGATCCCGCGAATGCCCGGAACATTGTCCACCGCATCGCCCATCAGCGCAAGCACATCGCCGACGCGTTCGGGCTCGACCCCGAACTTCTCCATCACTTCCGGTATGTCGATGCGCTGATTCTTCATCGTATCGAGCATGTCGACATACCCGCCGGCCTCGGTCTTGCGCCCGACGAGCTGCATCAGGTCCTTGTCGGACGAGACGATCGTCACGTTCCAGCCCTGCAAGGCCGCCGCGCGCGCATAGGATGCGATGAGATCGTCCGCCTCCAGCCCCTCTTCCTCGATGCAGGCGAGGCTGAATGCGCGGGTCGCATCGCGGATCAGCGGAAACTGCGGGACGAGGTCCTCGGGCGGCGGCGGACGGTTCGCCTTGTACTGGTCGTAGAGCGCATTGCGGAAGGTGATCGAACCCTTGTCGAGGATCACCGCGAGATGGGTTGGCCCATCTGCCTTGTGCAGGTCTTCCGCCAGCCTCCACAGCATCGTGGTGTAGCCATAGACTGCGCCCACCGGCACGCCCGCCGGATTGGTCAGTGGCGGCAGGCGGTGATAGGCGCGGAAGATATAGGCCGAACCGTCGATCAGATAGAGATGACGTTGAGGCGGCGTTGCAGGCTGCGCTGAGGTGTCCATGCTTGCCGTGGTAGCGCCTCGACCCCGCCAGCGAAAGCGCCCGATGTTGCGGCAGTGCAGCAATGAAGGGGCGATTCATCCCGCCCGAAGCCACCAATTCGGCTCTTCCTCCCCCTGCAAAAACGTTAGTTTATCAATAACATAACCGGTCTGTGACGGCTTTGCTGCTCCTAAGACTTGCAAGCAGGTGAATTGCCGATTAATTGGGGCGAGAAGTCTACCGCCAGAGTAGGCTTTGCGGCGGGCTGCGGGCCCGGCGCGGTCCACTTCAATCCAGGGATTGTAACGCATGCGCAAGCTCCTCCTCGCCGCAGTCGCCGGCACTGCCTTCGCTCTCGCCGGTTGCTCGGAAAAGGCTCCTGAAGCCCCCGCCACCGAAGCCGCTATGGAATCGACCGACGCTGCTGCCGATGCTTCGGCTCCTGCTTCGGAAGACGCTTCGGCTCCGGCTGCTGACGCTTCGAGCGAAGCCGCGAAGATGTAATCAACCCCGCAAGGGTTTGATAGAGATAGAGGGGCGTGATCGTTTTGGCGGTCGCGCCCCTTCTCTTTGTGCGGGGCAGACGCGCACGACGAAGGCCCGCACGCAGCGGGTCACATCGTCAGATAATCAGGAAGATCAGCGGCGAGCAGTCTCGAAGCTGGCGGGCAGCGGTGACTGGCTGTAGCCGTCGTAAAGTACGCGGGCGATCTGCGCGATCATGCCGGCGTGTGCGGTATGGCCTTCCGGCCCTGTCACGAAGATGGCGATGGCAAGGTGCCGGCCATCGGGCAGGCGCACGATGCCGACATCGTCGGTAACCCCCGACAGCGTACCCGTCTTGTGGGCGAAGACCACGCCTTCGGGCAGGCCGCTGCGGATGCGATTGCGGCCTGTGCTCGTACGGGTCATCGTATCGAGCAGCACCGCGCGGCTTTCCGGGCTGAGCGCGCCGGGGGG
>NZ_JBMDKN010000009.1:0-141928 GCF_057809735.1 Novosphingobium sp. FG137
TCTCGACTTCGCTCGACACGAACGGGAGGGGGGGGGGAAGTACCAATGTCAGCCCGCGCGTTCGAACACGGCGGCAATGCCCTGACCGCCGCCAATGCACATGGTTTCAAGGCCGAACCGACCACTGCGGCGGACCAGTTCGCGCGTCAGGTTGGCAAGGATGCGCCCCCCGGTCGCGCCGATGGGATGGCCGAGCGATATGCCCGAACCGTTGACATTGAGCACCTCATGGCGGCTGTCGTCCTCGCTCCAGCCCCAGCCCTTGAGCACGGCGAGGACCTGCGGGGCGAAGGCTTCGTTGAGTTCGACTAGGTCGATATCGTTCCAGCCGAGGCCGGTGCGCGCGAAGAGGCGCTCGACCGCCGGGACAGGGCCGATGCCCATGCGTGCGGGATCGCAGCCGGCGGCGGCCCACGAATGGAACCACGCGATGGGTTCGAGGCCGAGTTCCTCGAGCTTGTGTTCAGCGACGACGAGGCAGGCTGCGGCGGCATCGTTCTGCTGGCTGGCATTGCCGGCAGTGACGACCGCGCCGGGGATGGCCTTGGCTTCGAGCGGCTTCAGGGCGCCAAGGCTCTCCATCGTGGCGTCGGCGCGGTAGCCTTCATCGTGCGCGAAGATCTTGGGATCGCCCTTGCGCTGGGGGATTTCGACGGGGACGAGTTCATCGTCGAACAGCCCGTTTGCCCATGCGGCGGCGGCGCGCTGGTGGCTGCGCACGGCATAGGCATCGCAGGCTTCGCGGCTGATATTGTAGTCGCGCGCGAGGTTCTCGGCGGTCTCGATCATGCCCGAGATGACGCCGAAGCGCTCGATCGGCTGCGACATGAGGCGGCCGCGGGTAAGCCGGTCGTGGAGCATGAGCCCGCCCGCGCGGGTGCCGCGCCGCCCCTCGGTCGTGTAGTATTCGACATTCGACATGGATTCTACGCCGCCCGCGACGACAACGTCGGACTGGCCGGTCTGCACCATCATCGCGGCGTTAATCACCGCCTGCAGGCCCGAGCCGCAGCGGCGGTCAAGCTGGTAGCCTGGGACTTCGAGTGGCAGTCCGGCGGCGAGCCATGACCAATGGCCGATGGCAGGCGCCTCGGCATTGCCGTAGCCTTGCGAGAACACGACATCGTCGACGCGCGCGGGATCGATCTTCGTGCGTTCCATCAGCGCCTTGAGGATGACCGCGCCGAGCTGGCCGGCATTCATGTCGGCAAGGCTGCCGCCGAACTTGCCGACGGCGGTGCGGATGGGGGCGCAAATGGCGGCGCGGGTCAGTTTGGTCATGCGAGGGTTCCTGCGATGCCGGCTTCGAGCAGCCGGTCTATGGCCTGGGGATCGAGTGAAAGGTGGCGGGCGAGCACGTCGCGCGTGTCGGCACCGAGCACGGGCGCGGGAGCGGGCGTGAGGCGGTCGAGGCCGGGCATAGTGGCGAAAGCACCAGCGGCTGGGTAGGCAAAGCCACTGGGGTTGTCCGCTGTGTGCGCGAACATCGGGTTTTCGCCGACGAGGCGCGGATCCTGCACGGCTTCGGGCATGGTCTTGTAGGGGCCGTGGGTGACGCCGTTGGCATCGAGCTTTTCGGCGAGTGCGGCATGGGACAGCGGGGCGATGGCGGCTTCGATCAGGGCGTAGATCGCGTCGCGGTGGCGGTAACGCACGCCGTCGTCGCCGGTGAAGGAAACGCCGTGGCGGGCCTCCAGCGCGGCGAGGCCGGCTTGCAGATCCAGTGCGCGGACGAGGCCCTGCCATTGGCGCTCGTTGATCGCGACGATCATCACGCGCACCCCGTCGGCGGTGCGAAAATCGCGGCCGATGGTGCCGTAGACGCCGTTGCCGAGGCGTTCGCGGTCCTCGCCCGATTGCAGCACTTCGGCGACGCGGCCGAGATTGGCGGCGGACCCCATGGCGATATCGGTGAGGGGGAGACGCACTTCGCCGCCTAGCCCGGTTTCGTCACGCCGGCGCAGCGCAGAGACGAGCGCGAAGGCGCCGTAGGCTCCGGTGAGGAGGTCCCAGGCGGGGAGGACGTGGTTGACCGGTGCGGGGTCATTCAGCGGGCCGGTGAGCGCGGGATAGCCGACTGCGGCGTTGGCGGTGTAATCGAGCGCGATGGCGCCATCAGGCCAGCCCATGACGCGCACGGTGATGAGGTCCGGGCGGCCTGCGGCCAGCTTTTCGTGCGCGAGAAAGCCGCCGACGGGGAGGTTGGTGACGAGGGTACCAACGCTCTGGATCAGCCGGGTGAGCACATCGCGCCCCTCGCGGCTCGTGAGATCGAGTGCGACACTCCTCTTGGCGCGGTTGAGGTTTTCCCACGAGAGCGAGTGGCCCTCCGGCGTGAGCGGCCAGCGCTTGAAATCCTGACCGCCCCCGATCTGGTCGACGCGGATCACTTCGGCGCCGAACTGGGCGAGATAGAGCCCGATGGTCGGTGAGGCGACGAAGGAGGACACCTCGATCACCGTGATACCGGAGAGCAGATTGTACATGGGGTCGCGGGCTTTCAGGACGTTTCTTGTGGTTGGTCCAACCGTGTAATCAATCGAGCGGTTAAGCCAAGAGGCTAGGCGGGGTGCTGTCGTTTTCGAGGGGATTCGCTCGACACAAACGGCGTGGGGCCGCTTTAGTCCGGCACCGGCAGCGCCGTGCGGTTCACAATCGGGCGCAGCGCGAAGCTCGTGGTCACCTGCGCCACCCCGGCGATCCGCGTCAGACGCTTCCTCAAGAAATCCTCGAAGGCGGCCAGCGAGGGGACGAGGACGCGCAACTGGTAATCGGCCTCGCCGGTCATCAGGTAGCAGTCCATCACTTCGGGAAATTCGGCGACAGCGCTTTCGAAGGTCGCGAGGTGGTGGTCGTCCTGCTGGTCTAGCCGGATGCGCACGAAGGCGTTGACCGGGAGGCCGATGGTCTCGGGCTCCACCAGCGCGACATAGCCGGTAATCACCCCGCGTTCCTCCAGCGCGCGGACGCGGCGCAGGCAGGGGCTGGGGCTGAGGCCGACGTCCTCGCACAGCTGCTGGTTGGTGAGACGACCGTTTTGCTGAAGGCCGCGGAGAATCTTGCGGTCAATCGCGTCTAGATCAGTATCTGGCATTATCTTTTACTCGTGGCACCTGAATTGGCAGATTATGCCAAAACTGTGCCCGTGTGAGGCAAACTTCGCAATAGGCTGATTTGCGCCGCACGCTATGTTTCCCGCAAGCACCTCCTGATGGATTCGAAGCCTGCCATGACAGCCGCACTCGCCGATCCCCGCGTCCAACTGGTCCCTGCCATCGAGGCGCTCGATGCGCGGCTGCGCTGGCTTTCGGCGTGGACGGTGCACAATGCCAACAACATCCGCACGAAGCGCGACGGGATGAAAGTGGGCGGGCATCAGGCCAGCTGCGCCTCGATGTCGACGATCATGGCCGCGCTCTATTTCCACGCGCTGCGCCCGCAGGACAAGGTGGCGGTGAAGCCGCACGCGGGGCCGCTGCTCCATGCGATCCACTACATGCTGGGCAACCAGAGCCTTGAGCAGCTGCAGCGCTTTCGCGGGCTGGGGGGCATGCAGAGCTATCCCTCGCGGACCAAGGACCAGATTCCGGTTGATTTCTCTACCGGCTCGGTGGGGCTCGGGGTCGCGATCACCGCCTTTGCCAGCCTGGTGCAGGACTACTGCATCGCGCAGGGGCATATGAGCGAAGCCGATGCGGGCCGGATGATCGCGCTGATGGGCGATGCCGAGCTGGATGAAGGCAATATCTACGAGTGCCTGATCGAGGCCTACAAGCACGATATCCGCAACTGCTGGTGGGTGGTCGATTACAACCGGCAGTCGCTCGATGCGACGACGGCGGACCGCATGTTCCGCCGCTTTGACGATATTTTCGAGACCTGCGGCTGGCGGGTGATCACGCTCAAGAGCGGCAAGCTGCAAAAGGCGGTCTTCGCGAAGCCCGGCGGGGCGGCGATCGAGGATTGGATCGAGAATTGCCCCAACGCCGAATTCGCGGCGCTCACTTATCAGGGCGGTGCGGCGTGGCGTGAGCGGCTGCTGAAGGATCTCGGCGAACAGCCCAGGACCCGCGCGCTGATCGAGAGCTTCGACGATGCCGCATTGGCGCAGCTGATGACGAACCTCGGCGGGCATTGCGCCGAGACGCTGATCGAGGCCTTTGCACAGGCGGACGACGACAAGCCCACGCTGTTCATTGCCTATACCGTCAAGGGCTATGGCCTGCCGCTGGCGGGGCACAAGGACAACCATTCGGGCATGATGAACACCCCGCAGATCGAGAGTCTGCGTGCGAGCATGGGCATTGCCGAAGGTGCGGAGTGGGAACCCTGGGGCGGGCTGGGCGACAATCTGGCCGCAGAGCTGAAGGCCTTCGTGGAACGCAGCGCGCTGGCGGTAAAGCCGGCGGAGCACAGCCCGCCCGCCATTCCGGTGCCCGCACGGCTGCCGGTGCCGGAGGGCGAGGAGCAATCGACGCAAAGCGCCTTTGGGCGGATCCTGATGGACCTTGCCCGGCCCGGCGATCCGCTGGGCGACCGCATCGTGACGACTGCGCCCGACGTGACGCAGACCACCAATCTCGGCGGCTTCGTCAACCGGCGCGGACTGTTTCGCCGCAGCGAGCTCAAGGACGTGTTTCAGGCCGCGCGCATTCCCTCGGCGCAGAAGTGGGTGGGCAATACGGCGGGCCAGCATGTCGAGCTGGGTATTGCCGAGACCAACTTCTTCCTCGTGCTGACGGCTTTTGGCCTATCGGCGCCGCACTTCGGCACGCGGCTTCTGCCGGTGGGGACTGTCTATGATCCCTTCATTGCGCGCGGGCTCGATGCGCTGAACTATGGCTGTTATCAGGATGCGCGGTTCCTGCTGGTCGGCACGCCATCGGGTCTGACACTGGGCGCAGAAGGCGGCGCGCACCAATCGATCAATACCCCGCTCATCGGCATGGGGCAGCCGAACCTCGATTACTTCGAGCCGGCGTTTGCCGACGAAGTGGCGCTGCTGATGCGCCATGCCTTCGAGCATATGCAGAAGCCCGATGGCAGCTCGGTCTACCTGCGGCTCAGCACGCGATCGATCACGCAAGTTGTGCGCGAGGACGAAAGCTGGGAGGCCGATGCGCTGAAGGGTGCCTATTGGCTCAAGCGTCCGGCACCGGGTGCGGAAGCGGCCATCGTGTTCACTGGCGCGATTGCGCCCGAGGCGCTTGCCGCGTGGGAAACGCTGAGCGAGGATCTGCCGGGGCTGGGGCTGCTCAATGTGACCTCGCCCGATTTGCTCCACCGGGGTTGGTCGGCGCGGCGCGCAGCGCGGTGGACGGGAAAGCGGCCCGAGCCGAGCCATATCGACACCCTGCTGGGCGCCCTGGCGCCGGGGGCGGGGCTGGTGACGGTTCTCGACGGATCGCCGTCTGCGCTCTCATGGCTGGGCGCGGTGAAGGGCATGCGGGTAAGCCCGCTGGGAGTCGACCGGTTTGGCCAGACCGGCGATCTCCCCGACCTCTACCGCACCTACCGGCTCGATGCCGATGCGATTATCGATGCGGCGGCGGAGCTGTTTCTGGAGGGTTGATGGGCCAAACCATTGGCATTCCAACATCTAATGGGAATTATAATCTCCCTTGATGGATGGTGGGACGCCCTAAGTCTCTGAAATACTTGTTGCAGTTTGGCATCGCGCGGCGGGCAAAGGTTTGGCGCGCAGCGCGCCCGCTTGCGCGGGTTTTCACCTTGAGGCACGTCTACCCACATCTGGAGAAGCGGGAGGGACGCTGTCCTCCGGGGAGAAAAGATATGAACATGACGGACATGAGCACCATCCGCCGCGCGATGCTGGCGGGCACGGCCCTTGCGGGTAGCGCGCTGGGCCTTCTGGCAACACCGGCAGCAGCGCAGGACGCGCAGGCGACCGAGACAGTCGCGACGCCCGAGACCGGCGAGATCGTCGTTACCGCGCAGCGCCGCGAGCAGAAGGCCAACGACGTCGGCATCGCGGTCAGCGTGATCAGCGCCAAGGAAATCAAGGCGCTCAACATCGTGAACGCCACCGACGTGGTCCGCGCGATCCCGAACCTCAAGTTCAACGCCTACGGCTCAAGCCAGGTGGTCTACAATATCCGCGGTGTTTCGCAGAACGACTACGGCGACCAGCAGGAGCCGCCGGTCGCGGTCTATCAGGACGATGCCTATACCTCCTCGATCACCGCGGCGAGCTTCCCGGTATTCGATCTGGCGCGCGTGGAAGCGCTGCGGGGCCCGCAGGGCACGCTGTTTGGCCGCAACGCCACCGGCGGCGCGGTGCAGTTCATTTCTGCGCAGCCGACTGACAAGCTCGACGGCTATCTTTCGGCGACGTACGGCCGCTTCAATCAGGTTGTGCTGGAAGGCGCACTTTCGGGCCCGCTGTCTGACACGCTGACCGCGCGCATTTCCGGCCAATACACCCGCGATGACGGCTACATCAAGAACATCACCCCCGGTCAGCCGGATCGCGGCGCGGACAACCACTGGGCGCTGCGCGGTATCGTGAAGTGGGAGCCGAGCAGCGACTTCAAGGCCAAGCTGACGGTGCGTTATGCCAAGGCGGACCGCGAGCGGCAGGCGGGCATCTACTCGCTCGAGCCGACCTGCCCTAATGCGCAGTTCCAGGGCGAATTCCTCGGGCCGAACCAGGAATGCTCTTACTGGGGCGTCACGGGCACGACCGGTAATGGCTATGCCAACCCGGCGATCACGCCTTCGCAGGGCGGCAACCCGTGGCGCACAGCGGGCACCAATGATGCCTATGTCGACCGCGACGTGTTCGGCGCGACGCTGCGGCTCGATGCCAAGATCGGCGCGTTCGACGTGACCTCGATCACCGATTACCAGCACCTCAAGAAGTTCTACATCGAGCAGGGCGACAGCGTTCCCGAGTTCCCCTACGTGCCGCAGGGCACACCGCGTTCGCCCGGGCCGTGCCCTGCGCCTGCGCAGAGCGTGACGTGCTATGAATCGGGCACCGTGTTCTTCCAGCGCGCACGCACCAATCAGGTGAGCCAGGAAATCCGCGCCGCCGCCACTTTCGGCCAGAACTACCTGACCTTCGGCGGCTTCGGCATGATCATCGACGGCAAGTTCGCCGCCAAGTATGCCGTGCCGTTCATCCAGTACGATCCGGACGTGAAGTTCACCCAGCGCACCGAGAGCTTTGCATTCTTCGCGCAGGACGAATTCAAGATCAACGATCAGTGGAAGCTGATCGGCGGCATCCGCTATTGGCAGGACAAGAAGCGCGGCGTCTATGATGCGATCGCGCCGACCGGGCCTTATGCGCTTTCGCTGCACTTCGGGCCGGACGACATCTCGTACAACGACACGACCGGCACGGTGACACCGGGCTCGTGGAGCTACAAGAGCGGGCTGCCCTCGGGCGTGACGACGACACCGGGCGCGGCGAACCCGACCTTCCGCGGCGTGACTGCGCGCGCGGAAATCGACTACAAGCCGACGCCTGATACACTGATCTACGCAAGCTATAACCGTGGTTCGAAGTCGGGCGGGTTCACCTTCTCGACCGGCACGCCGTTCCCGACGCAGCTGGTGGATGTGCTCAACAACATCCCCTATCGGCCGGAAACGCTCAATGCCTACGAAGTGGGCCTGAAGGCCAAGCTGCCCGGGAACACGCAGTTCAACCTCGCGGCGTTCTATTATGACTACAAGAACTACCAGGCCTTCGTGCAGGTGTTTGCAGCACAGGTGGTTCGAAACCTGCCGGCCAAGATCAAAGGTATCGAGGCGGACATCACCAGCCGTCCGATCCCGGGCCTGACGCTCCAGCTTTCGGGCGCGGTGCAGGACAGCGAAGTCAAGAACGTGCTCCTGCCCGATGGCGCGACGGTGAAGACGAGCGACCTGCCGCAGGCGCCCGGTTTTGCCGGCAATGCGCTGGTGCGCTATGAGTTCGACACTGCCATCGGCCGCGCCTCGCTGCAGGCAGACGCGCTCTATACGGGCAAGTTCTGCTTCACCGTGATGTGTGCGCCGGTGGAGCGCGAGCGGGCCTATCACGTGGAGAACGTGCGCGTTGGGTTCACGCCGAAGGACAGCAATCTTGATCTGGCCTTCTTCGTGAACAACGTGTTCGAGCGCCAGTACCGCGTCTATGCCTTCGACGCGTCGACTTATTGGGGCTACACCACGGGCGTCTACGCCAAGCCGCGCACCTGGGGCGTGAACGCGGTGTGGCACTTCGGGAAGTAGGAAAAAGGAAGAAGAACCCCTCCGTCAGCCCTGCGGGCTGCCACCTCCCCATTTGCGTCTTCGACGAAAATGGGGAGGACCTTTTCGCCCTCTCCATTTTTGCGAAGCACAAATGGGGAGGTGGCCCGCCGCAGGCGGGTCGGAGGGGTTCTTCCTTCAAATGGGAACTGCAATGAGCGACACCTTCCAGACCATCAATCCGGCGACCGGCGAAGTGCTGGCAACCCTGCCCATCGCAGGTGAGGCTGAAGTGAATGCGGCGGTTGCCAAGGCGGCGGCAGCACAGAAGGAATGGGCCAAGCGCACCGGAACCGAGCGTGGGCGCATCTTGCGGCGCGCGGCGGACATCCTGCGCGAGCGCAACGACGAGCTTGCGGCGCTGGAAACGCGCGACACCGGCAAGCCGATCCAGGAAACACTGGTGGTCGATGTGGTTTCGGGCATTGATTGCCTGGAGTTCTTTGCAGGGGTCGCGCCGACGATTGCGGGCGAGCATCTCGATCTCGGCCCGGCGGCGTTCGGTTATACCCGGCGCGAGCCGTTGGGTGTGTGTGCCGCGATTGGCGCGTGGAATTATCCGATCCAGATCGCTTGCTGGAAATCCGCGCCCGCGCTGGCTTGCGGCAATGCGCTGATTTTCAAGCCTTCCGAGCTGACGCCGCTGACCGCGATCGAAGTGGAAAAGATCTACCTTGAGGCCGGGCTGCCTGAAGGGCTGTTTCAGGTGCTGCACGGCTTCGGCGAAACCGGTGCGCTGCTCACCGCGCATCCCGGCATTGCCAAGATTTCGCTCACTGGTAGCGTGCCGACGGGCAAGAAGATCATGGCGGGCGCAGCGGCCACGCTCAAGAACGTAACGCTGGAGCTGGGCGGCAAATCGCCGCTGATCATCTTTGCTGACGCCGATATCGAGAACGCGGTTTCGGGCGCGCATCTCGCCAATTTCTACTCGGCAGGTGAAGTCTGCTCGAACGGCACTCGCGTGTTTGTAGAGCGCAGCATTCTGCCGCAGTTTCTCGCCAGCCTGAAGGCGCGTACAGAGCGGATCAAGCTGGGCGATCCGATCGACCCGACAACGCAGATGGGCTCGCTGATTTCCGAAGCGCATCTGAACAAGGTCATGGGTTATATCGAGAAGGGCAAGGCCGAAGGCGCCGAAGTCCTGACTGGCGGCCACCGCGTTACGGAAGGCGTGCCCGCAGCGGGTTTCTACGTTGCGCCGACCGTGTTCACGGCCTGCACGGATGACATGACCGTGGTGCGCGAGGAAATCTTCGGCCCGGTGATGACCGTGCTGCCGTTCGACAGCGAGGACGAGGTGATCGCGCGGGCGAATGACACCGAGTTCGGCCTTGCCGCCGGTGTCTTCACCAAGGACCTGACACGCGCGCACCGGGTGATTGCTGCGCTCGATGCAGGCTCGTGCTGGATCAACACTTTCAATATCTGCCCGGTGGAGATGCCCTTCGGCGGGTTCAAGCAGTCAGGTCTCGGCTTTGAAAACAGCCGCGAGGCGATCCACCACTTCACCCGCCTCAAGGGCGTCTACGTCGCGATGGAGCCGATCGATGCCCCTTACTGACGGGGAATTTGATTACATTATCGTCGGCGCGGGTTCGGCTGGCTGCGTGCTGGCGGACCGGCTTACGGCGGACGGCAAGCACAAGGTGCTGGTCCTCGAATTCGGCGGATCGGACCAGTCGATCTACATCCAGATGCCGAGCGCGCTCGCCATTCCGATGAACACCACGCGGTGGAACTGGCACTACGAGAGCGAGCCCGAGCCGGGGCTGGATGGCAGGGTGCTGCATACGCCGCGCGGCAAGGGGCTGGGCGGCTCATCCTCGATCAACGGCCTTGTTTATATCCGCGGCAATCCATTGGATTTCGAGCGCTGGGAAGAGGAAGGCGCGAAGGGCTGGAACTATGCCTCGGTGCTGCCCTACTTCAAGCGGGCCGAGCGGCGCGACGAGGGCGGTGATGAATATCGCGGCGGCGAGGGGCTGCTCGATACGCGCTATGGCACGCTGGAAAATCCGCTCAATCAGGCCTGGCTCGATGCAGCCAGGCAGGCGGGCTATGGTCTGACCGACGATGTGAACGGTTACCGGCAGGAAGGCTTCGGCCGGATGGACATGACTGTCCGTGATGGCGAGCGCTGCTCGGCGGCCAAGGCCTATCTGCGCCCGGCAATGCGGCGGCCCAATCTGACGGTGCTGCAGCATACGCTGGCGACGCGGATAGTGATGGAAGGCAAGCGCGCGGTCGGCGTCGAGTATGAGCGCTATGGAAAGCGGCATGTGGTGCGCGCAGGCCGCGAGGTGATCCTTGCCGGCGGGCCGATCAATTCGCCGCAGCTCCTGAAGCTTTCCGGCATCGGCCCGGCGGAAGAACTGGCGCGGCACGGCATCAAGATCGTCGCCGACCGGCCCGGGGTCGGCGCCAATCTGCAGGACCACCTCGAATTCTATTTCCAGATGGCCTGCACCAAGCCGGTCACGCTTTACAAATATGCCAACCTCTTCGGCAAAGGGCTGGTCGGCGCGCGTTGGCTGTTCCTGAAATCGGGCCTCGGGGCGACCAACCATTTCGAGACCTGCGGCTTCATCCGCAGCAAGGCGGGCATCCGCTATCCCGATATTCAGTACCACTTCTTCCCGATGGCAGTGAGCTACGACGGCAACTCGCTGGCGAGCGAGCATGGCTTTCAGGCCCATGTCGGCCCGATGCGTTCGAAGAGCCGGGGCACCGTCACGCTGCGCAGCGCCGATCCGGCCGACAAGCCGGTGATCCGCTTCAATTACATGACGCATCCCGACGATATCGAGGAAATGCGCGCCTGCGTGCGGCTGACACGCGAGATCTTCCAGCAACCGGCCTTCGCGCCGTGGCGGGGGCGCGAAATTCAGCCGGGAGCGGACGTGACCAGCGACGAGGCTATCGACGCCTTCATTCGCCAGAAGGTCGAGAGCGCCTATCACCCCTCCTGCACTTGCAAGATGGGCGCGCTGGATGATCCGATGGCCGTGGTCGATTCCGAACTGCGCGTGATCGGTGTCGAAGGGCTGCGGGTGGTCGACAGTTCGGTCATGCCCTCGGTGACCACCGGCAATCTCAACGCGCCCACCATCATGATCGGCGAGAAAGGGGCGGATCACATCCTCGGCAAGCCGCTGCTCGCACCCTCCAATGCGCCGTACTACGTAGCCTCCGATTGGGAGACGAAACAGCGATGACCGTGGCGGCGCTGGACGCTCTGGAAGGCGAAGTCGAGAACGGCCAGCTGCACCGCTCGCTCGACTGGAAGGGCGCGTTCTGGGCTTCGAGCGGCGTCCCCGCCGGGGTTCTGTTGACCATCGGCGGCATCGCCACGATGATCGGCCAGCCAAGCTGGGTGATCTTCATCGCCTCGATCATGATGGGGTTCCTTCAGAGCTTCGTCTACGCCGAGATCGCCGGCCTCTATCCGCACAAGTCGGGCGGGGCCTCGGTCTATGGCGCAGCGGCATGGCTCCCGTATTCCAAGTTCGTCGCGCCGATTTCGGTGTGGTGCAATTGGCTGGCCTGGTCGCCGGTCCTTACCCTCGGCACCAGCCTTGCTGCGGGATACATCATGGCGAGCCTGTTCGCGCCTGATTCCGCGATAAACACCTGGCACATCACGCTGCTGGATCTGGGCTTCATCCGCGACAAGCTGACGCTCCGGATCAATGCCGTCTCGATCATCGGCACGGCGTTTCTGCTGCTGACCTTTGCCCTGCAGCATGGCGGCGCGGCGAAGGCGGCTTCGGCGCAGAAAATCCTTGGCATCGCGTGTCTTGCGCCGCTCATCCTGGTCGGGTTCGTGCCGCTGATCACCGGCGATCTGCCGACGCAAAACCTGTTTCCGCTGCTGCCGCTGGTGCGCGATGCTGCGGGCCATGCGCATTTCGGCACGTGGGACACTTATGGCCTGACGCTGATGGCGGCGGCGATGTTTGCTGCCGGCTGGTCGACTTACGGGTTCGAGACGGCGGTGTGTTATACCCGCGAGTTCAAGAACCCCGCTCGCGATACGCCGCGCGCGCTGATCGCGTCCGGCATTCTGTGCATCGTCATTTTTGCGCTGGTGCCGCTGGCGTTTCAGGCCTCGCTGGGGCTCGAGGCAATGATGGACCCGCGCATTGCTGATGGTTCGGGTGTGGCGCAGGCGCTGGCGAACATCGTGATCAAGGGACTAGGTGTGAGCGGCGGGGGCGCGGTGGTCGTCGCCAATATCTTCATCGCCACACTGATCCTGTCGCTACTTCTGATCGTGATGACCTCGATGATGGGCTCATCGCGCACGCTCTATCAGGCGGCGGTCGATGGCTGGCTGCCGAAGTACCTCGGCCGGGTGAACAGCCACGGCGCGCCGACAGCGGCGATGTGGACCGACCTCGGCTTCAACCTGATCCTGATGCTCGCTTCGGATTACTTCGCAGTGCTGATGATCAGCAACGTCTGCTACATGGCGTTCAACTTCCTCAACCTGCAATCCGGCTGGATCCATCGTATGGACCGCCCGAATTGGGAGCGGCCGTTCCGCTGCCCGACGTGGCTTTTGGGGCTTGGTGCGGTGCTGGGCTTCGTCAACATGGCCTTCATGGGCGCGGGGGCTGATGTCTACGGAGCGGGGACGCTGCGTAATGGGCTGATCGGGGTGCTGCTGATCCTGCCGGTTTTTGCCTTCCGCCATTATGTGCAGGACAAGGGTGTGTTTCCAGCGGCGCTCTCGGAGGATTTTGCAGAGAGCGCGGCGGTGAAGCGGGCGGGGGTGCTGCCTTGGCTGGCGCTGGCGGGTTGTGCTGTTGTGGTGTGGGGCGCGCATTCTCTGGCCAAGCTGCCTGTTCCGGTAGGCTGAAGAACCCCTCCGACCTGCCTTCGGCAGGCCACCTCCCCATTTGGGCTTCGCCAAAATGGGGAGGGAAAGAAAAGGTCCTCTCCATTTTTGCCGCAGGCCCAAATGGGGAGGTGGCCTGCCGAAGGCAGGTCGGAGGGGTTCTTTTGACTAATACCCAGCATTAGTCTTCGCGATAGCCGAAATGAGCGGTTCAGCCGCGCGCGCTTGGCTGGCATATCGGATCCCTGATATAAGAGATCGAAAGCCGAGGGCGAAATGAAGACGACAGCGCGGGTAGTGGTCATCGGTGGCGGTGTGGTGGGCGTGAGCACGCTCTATCACCTCGCCAAGCTGGGCTGGACCGACAGCGTTCTGATCGAGCGCAAGGAGCTGACTTCGGGCTCTACCTGGCACGCCGCCGGCCTGCTGCCGCTGTTCAATCTTTCGTACTCGGTGGGCAAACTCCACCAGTATTCTGTCGATCTGTACCCCTCGCTGGAGGCCGAGACCGAGCTGAACGTCGGCTTCTCCAACGTCTCGAACATCCGCCTCGCCACCACGCGCGACCGCATGGACGAGTACAAGTACTATGCCGGCGTGGCGCAGACCATTGGCGTTGAAGTCAACTTCCTGAGCCCCGACGAGGTGAAGGCGATCTGGCCGCTGGCCGACATGACCGGCGTGCTCGGCGCGATCCAGCACCCGGCTGATGGCTATATTCAGCCTGCCGATCTTACCCAGGCGCTCGCCAAGGGTGCCCGCCAGTATGGCGCGACGATCTATCGCAACACGACCGTGACCGGCATCACCCAGAAGGCCAATGGCGAATGGGTCGTCACGACCGATCAGGGCGAGATCACCTGCGAGCACGTGGTTTCCGCCACTGGCAGCTTTGCCCGCCAGACCGGGGAGATGGTGGGGCTCGATATCCCGGTGGTGCCCGTCGAGCACCAGTACATCGTGACCGAGCAGCACCCCGAAATCATGGCGCGGCGCAAGGCGGGCCTGCCCGAAATGGGCGTTCTGCGCGAAAGCGACGCAAGCTGGTACATGCGCGAGGAAGCCGGCGGCCTGCTGCTCGGGCCTTACGAAGTCGGCGCGCCTGCGTGCTATGTGAAGGGCCCTGCAGCGAACAGCGAATACGAGCTGTTCCCCGACGCGCTGGAACGGCTCGAGCCCTATATCCTTTCGGCCATGGCGCGTGTGCCTGCCTTCGGTGAAGTCGGCGTCAAGAAGGTCTACAACGGCGCGATTGCCTATACGCCCGATGGTTCGCCCATCGTCGGCCCGGCGTGGGACAAGAAGAACTTCTGGCTCAACGAAGGCCATTCGTTCGGCATCACCGCCGCGGGCGGTGCAGGCTGGCAGCTGGCGCAGTGGATCGTCGAAGGCGAGCCCAGCATCGACATGATGGGCGTCGATCCGCGCCGTTTCGGCGATTATGCGGGCGAGGGTTATCTCATCCAGAAGAACGAGGAGGCCTATGCCAAGGTCTTCACCGTGCACTACCCGGATGAAGAGCGCGAGGCTGCGCGCCCGCTGCGCCGCACCCCGTGCTACGACCGGATGAAGGCGCTGGGCGCGGTGTTCGGCAGCGTGTTCGGCTGGGAACGGCCCAACTGGTTTGCGCCCCAGGGCTACGAGCTGAGCGAGGCCGACCTCGACAAGCCCGACGTCATTCTGAACCACAATCACCCCGATGTGGCTGGTGAGGCGATCCGCGAGAAATGGTCGTTCCGCCGTTCGAACTACTTCGAGCATGTCGGCAACGAATGCCGCCACGTTTCCGAGCATGTCGGCATTCAGGACATGTCGGCCTTCGCCAAGTGCCTGATCTCCGGCCCCGGCGCGGAAGACTGGCTGAATGGGCTGCTGTCCAACGTTGTCCCGAAGAAGATCGGCCGCGTGACGCTCTCCTATCTCCTGACGGATGCAGGCGGCGTGCGCGCGGAGTTCACCGTCTACAAGAAGGGGCCGCAGGCCTATTATCTCGTCTCGGCGGGGGCGCTGGAGCGTCATGACCAGGACTATCTGCTGAAGGCGCTGCCGACCGATGGTTCGGTGCGCTTCGAGCGGCTGACGACGGCGATGGGCGTGCTGGTCGTGGCAGGTCCGAAGTCGCGCGATGTGCTGCAGAAGCTGACCCACGCCGATCTCTCGAACGCGGCGTTCCCGTGGCTAACCGGCCAGTCGGTTTCGCTCGGCCTCGCCAAAGTCGATCTGCTGCGCGTGAACTTCATCGGCGAGCTGGGCTTTGAAATCCACCACCCGATCGAGATGCAGAACTACATCTTCGACAAGATCATGGCCGCTGGCGCCGAGTTCCAGATCAAGCCCTTCGGCATCCGCGCGATGACTGCGATGGCCATCGAGAAGAGCTACAAGCTGATCCCGCGCGAGCTTTCGATCGAATACGCCGCACTGGAAAGCGGGCTCGACCGGTTCGTCAGCTTCAAGAAGCCAGCGTTCAAGGGCCGCGAAGGCCTGCTGGCGCGCAAGGAAGCCGGCCTCAAGTGGCAGTTCGTCACGCTGGAAGTGATGGATGTGACGGATGCCGACGCGCGCGGATCGGAAGCGATCTACCGCGACGGTACGCTGGTTGGCCGCGCGACGTCGGGCGGCTATGGCTGGCGCTGCGGCAAGAGCCTTGCACTGGCGATGGTCGCACCAGAACACGCAGCAGTCGGCACGGAACTGGAAATCGTGATCCTGGGCGAGCCGCACCGCGCGGTGATCATCCCGGATTCGCCGTTCGACCCGGATAACAACGCATTGCGGAGCTAATCCCATGATGCACTTTGACGCGATTGCCGAGAGCCTGAAGGCGGACAAGCCGGGCTTCACCCTGCCGCAGAAGCTCTATGTGAGCGAGGAAGCCTACCGCTTCGATACCGAGATCATGCTCAAGCAGGTGTGGCTATATGCCTGCACCGTGGCGCATGTGAAAAACCCCGGCGATCAGTTCCTGTTCGAGCTGGGCGAGACCTCGGTCATCGTGGTGCGTGACAAGCAGGGCGAGATCCGCGCCTTCCACAACACCTGCACGCATCGCGGCGCCAAGCTGTGTGAAAGCGCGGGGAAATCGGCGCGCATCACCTGCCCCTATCACCAGTGGACGTTCGCGCTGGACGGCAAGCTGCTGGCCGCGCGCAACATGCCGGAGGACTTCAACAAGGCGGACAACGGTCTGCGCCGCGTTGCGCTGGAAAACATCGGCGGGCTGATCTTCCTGTGCCTGTCCGACAATCCGCCGCCGATCGACCGCGTGAAGGCCGATATCGAAGAGCAGATCGCGATCTTCGACATGACCAAGCTCAAGGTGGCGGTGCAGGACGACCTGATCGAGCCTGCCAACTGGAAGCTCGTGATGGAAAACAACCGCGAGTGCTATCACTGCGACGCGGGCCATCCCGAACTGATGAAGTCGCTCTCCACCTATGGCTTCGGCAAGGGGCTGCCGGAAGACGGCGAGGCGGATGTGGTGGATGACGCTGCGTTCGATGCCATGCTGGAAGCGCAGCGCGCGCGCTGGCAGGAGCTTGGGATCTATCACGATCTGATCGAGTTTCCGGACAACTGGTGGCATCGCGTCGCGCGGCTGCCGCTCGCCAATGGCGCGGTTTCGCAGACGCTGGACGGCAAGCCTGCGTCGAAGAAGCTGATCTGGCCGCATGGCGATCAGGAGCAGACGAGCCTTTCGGTATGGACCCAGCCCAATTCCTGGCACCATTTCTGCTGCGATCATGTGGTGACGTTCTCGCTCACCCCGCTGGGGCCGGAGAAGACCCTGCTGCGCACCACCTGGCTCGTGCACGAAGATGCAGTTGAAGGTGTCGACTACGACCCCGATAACCTTGCGGCCGTGTGGCGCGCTACCAATGCGCAGGACAGCCATTTTTCGGCGATCAACCACCAGGGCATCAAGGGCGATGGCTATCGTCCGGGCATGTATTCGGTCGAGGAGAAGCTGGTGGACGCGTTCAAGGCCTTCTACGTCGAGCGCAGCCGCGCTGCGCTTGGGGTGTGAGCAAGATGAAGCGGTTTTCCGGTTTCAACCTGATCGGCGAGGCGTTTCGCAGCCATCAGGGCTGGCCCGAGCACTGGCCCGACAAGGCCCCCAAGGCGAGCTACGATGCGATCATCGTCGGCGCGGGCGGGCACGGCCTCGGCGCGGCCTATTACCTCGCCAAGAAGTACGGCATCACCAATGTTGCGGTGATCGAAAAGGGCTGGCTGGGCGGCGGCAACACCGGCCGCAACACCACGATCATCCGCTCGAACTACCTCTACGACGAGAGCGCGCATCTTTACGATCACGCAGTGAAGCTGTGGGACGGGCTGAGCCAAGAGCTCAACTACAACATCATGTATTCCAAGCGCGGCGTGCTGATGCTCGCGCACAATGTGCATGATGTGCAGAGCTTCAAGCGCCACATCCACGCCAACCGCCTCAATGGCGTCGATAACGAGTGGCTGACGCCGGAAGAGTGCAAGGCCTATTGCCCGCCGCTCGATATCTCGCCGCGCACGCGCCATCCGGTGCTGGGCGGCGCGCTGCAGCGGCGCGGCGGCACCGCGCGGCATGACAGCGTGGCCTGGGGCTATGCGCGCGCGGCTTCGGCGCTGGGTGTCGATATCATCCAGAACTGCGCGGTGACGGGCATCCGCCGCGGTGCGGACGGGGCCATTGAAGGCGTCGAGACCGAGCGCGGCTTCATTGCCTCGCGCCGGGTCGGCGTTTCGGCGGCGGGCAGCACCTCGCTGGTGATGAAGATGGCGGGCCTCGATTTCCCGCTCGAGAGCTATCCGCTGCAGGCGCTGGTTTCGGAGCCGGTCAAGCCGATCTTCCCCTGCGTGGTCATGTCGAACACCGTGCACGCTTACATGAGCCAGTCCGACAAGGGCGAACTCGTGATCGGCGCGGGCACGGACCAGTACACCAGCTATTCGCAGCGCGGCGCGTTCCATATCGTGGAGCACACGCTGGCGGCGATTTGCGAGATCTTCCCGATCTTTACGCGGATGCGGATGCTGCGGACCTGGGGCGGGATCGTGGATGTGACGCCGGACCGCTCGCCGATCCTTGGCAAGACGCCGGTGAAGGGCCTCTACGTGAACTGCGGGTGGGGCACCGGCGGCTTCAAGGCGACGCCGGGGGCTGGCGACCTCCTCGCCTATACCATGGCGCATGATGAGCCGCACAAGATCAACGCGCCCTACAATCTCGACCGGTTCCGCAATGGCCGGTTGATCGACGAGGCGGCTGCTGCCGCCGTCGCGCACTGAGGCACACTACATGCTGCTGATTCACTGCCCCTATTGCGAAGAGGCGCGGCCCGAGGTCGAGTTCGTCTATGGCGGCGAGGCGCATATTGCGCGGCCTGTCGATCCTTCGACCTATTCGGACGCGGAGTGGGAGAAGCTGCTCTACATCCGCAGCAATCCGCGCGGGCGGCACCATGAGCGCTGGCGGCACAGCCATGGCTGCGGGCGCTTCTTCAACGCGGTGCGCGATACGGTGACCGACGTCTTTGAAACAACCTACAAGGCCGGGGAGGCCCGCAAGTGAGCGGTTTTCGTCTGGCAGACGGCGGGCGGATCGACCGCCGCACGAAGCGCAATTTCACCTTCGATGGCAAGGCCCGCTGGGGCTATGCGGGCGACAGCCTCGCCTCAGCGCTGCTGGCGCAGGGGCAGATGCTATTCGGGCGCTCGTTCAAGTATCACCGTCCACGCGGCATTCTGGGTGCTGGCGTCGAGGAGCCCAATGCGCTGGTTACCGTGGACCGCGGCCCGGGCCGCCGCACGCCAAACCTGCGCGCGCCTTCGGTGCCGGTGCACGAAGGGCTAACTGCGACGAGCCAGAACCGCTTCCCCACGCTCAAGACCGACCTGATTGCGGTCAACAACGTGTTCTCCGCGTTCTTTCCGGCCGGCTTCTACAACAAGACCTTCATGTGGCCGCGCGCCGCGTGGGAGAAGGTCTACGAGCCGATCATCCGCCGTCTGGCAGGTCTGGGCGACAGTCCGACGACGCGCGATCCCGATCACTACGACGCGACCTATGCGCATTGCGAGACGCTGGTGGTGGGCGCGGGCCCCGCAGGCATCGCGGCAGCGCTTGAAGCGGCAGTGAGCGGCGGCCGTGTGTTCCTGATCGATGAGCAGGAAGAGATCGGCGGCGGCGCGCTCAGCGATCCGGCGCAGTGGGCTTGGCTGGCGGAAGCATCGGCCAAGCTGGCGGCGATGGACAACGTCACCGTCCTCTCGCGCACCACCGCAATCGGCCACTATCACCAGAACTTCGTGGTCGCCGCCGAGCGGCTGACCGACCACCTGTCGGTGGACGAAGCGCATGGGCCGCGCGAGAAGCTGTGGCGTATCCGGGCGGGCGAGGTCGTGCTTGCCATGGGCGCCATCGAGCGCCCGCTGGTGTTCGAGGGCAACGATGTGCCCGGCGTGATGCTGGCAAGCGCGGCGAAGACCTTTGCGCTGCGTTACGGTGTCGCGGTGGGCCGCAAGGTCGTCGTGATGGCCGTGCATGACAGCGGATGGCGCGATGCGCTGGCGCTGCACAAGGCGGGCGTGCCGATTGCGGCGATTGTCGATATCCGCCGCGATGCCGCGCCCGATCTGGTCGAGGCAGCGCGCGATGCGCGCATCGCCTGCTATCCGGGCTATGCAGTAACGGGCGTTTCCGGGCGGCAGGCGGTAAACGGCGTGACCATCGCGCTTGCCGGTGTGGGCAAGAGCCAGAAGCTCGATTGTGATGCCGTGCTGATGGCCGGTGGCTGGACGCCGACGGTGCATCTGTGGAGCCACGCCAAGGGCACCTTGCGCTGGGACGAGGCCTGGGGCGCGTTTCTGCCTAACAAGACGCACGAGAACTTGCGCTGCGTGGGCGCTTGCGCGGGCGCGTGGGACTTCGGCAAGGGCCTCTCACTGGGGCTGCTGCCCGCGCCCGTGCCGCTCCATGAAAGCAAGGCTTTCGTCGACTTCCAGAACGACGTGAAGGCGCGCGATATCGGTCTGGCAGTGCAGGAAGGTTTCCGCTCGATCGAGCATATCAAGCGCTACACCACGAACGGCATGGCGACCGATCAGGGCAAGACCTCGAACCTCAACGGCCTCCAGATCGCCTCGGGCGTGCTGCACCGTCCGGTGACCGAGATCGGCCTGACGACGTTCCGCCCGCCCTATACGCCGCAAAGCTTCGGCGCGATCCTCGGGCACCACAAGGAAGCGCTGTTCCAGCCTTTGCGCAAGACAGTGATCGACGACTGGGCGGCGGATCACGGTGCGGTTTACGAGAACGTCGCGCAGTGGCGCCGTGCGCGCTATTTCCCGCAAGGCAGCGAGGACATGGACGCAGCGGTGGCGCGTGAGTGCCGCGTGGTGCGCTCCGCGGTCGGGGTGTTCGATGCCTCCACGCTTGGCAAGATCGAAGTCGTCGGTCCTGATGCCGCCGAGTTCCTCAATCGCATGTACACGAACCCGTGGAAGTCGCTGGAACCGGGGCGGTGCCGCTACGGCCTGCTGCTCGGCGAGCACGGTTTTATCATTGACGACGGCGTTTCGGCGCGGCTTGCGCCCGATCGCTTCCACCTGACGACCACGACCGGCGGCGCGGCGCGCGTGCTGAACATGATGGAGGACTACCTCCAGACCGAGTGGTCTGACCTCGACGTCTGGCTCACCAGCACGACCGAGCAGTGGGCGGTGATCGCGGTGCAGGGCCCCAAGGCGCGGCGGGTGATCGCGTCGCTGGTGGAGGGCATCGACCTTTCGCCTGAGGCATTCCCGCATATGTCGGTGCGCGAGGGGCAGATCTGCGGCGTCGAGACGCGGCTGTTCCGCGTGAGCTTCACCGGCGAACTGGGCTTCGAAGTCAACGTGCCGGCCAAGCATGGCCGCATGGTGTGGGAAGCGATCTGGGCCGAAGGACAGAAGCACGGCGCGGTCGCTTATGGCACCGAGACGATGCATGTGCTGCGCGCCGAAAAGGGCTTCATCATCGTCGGCCAGGATACCGATGGCACGGTGACGCCGGACGACGCGGGGCTGGGCTGGGCCGTGGGCAAGAAGAAGCCCGATTTCGTCGGCAAACGCTCGCTCGCGCGGCCCGATATCGTGGCGCCGGGGCGCAAGCAGCTAGTGGGCTTGCTCACCGATGATCCGCAGGCAGTGCTGGAGGAAGGCGCGCAGATCGTCGCCGATCCGAACCAGCCTGTGCCAATGACGATGCTTGGGCATGTGACGTCATCCTATCACAGCGCGACATTGGGCCGTTCCATCGCGATGGCGTTGGTGGCCGGTGGGCGTGACCGGATGGGCGATACCCTGCACGTGCCTATGCCGGGCGGCGTGATCAGCGCCAAGGTCGTCGCGCCGATGTTCTATGATGCCGAAGGGAGCCGCCTCAATGGCTGATATCGGGGTTGAGATCGCAGAGATCGCGGTTTCGGCGGCGGAGCTGAAGCTGGGCACGGTGCCAGTCGAGACAGCCACGGTGCGTCTGTCACACGCCGAGGGCAAGGTGCGCTATTCGATGCGTGCGCGTGATCCGGCGGTGCTGGAAGGCGTGCTTGGCCGCACGGTCCCCAAGCGGATCGGTGATACCGATGCGGGGATCGCGTGCCTTGGGCCGGATGAATGGTACGTCGTGCTGCCCGACAACTTCGACCTGCCGCGCGGTGAAGGCCTGCCTGTCAGCGTCGTCGACGTCTCCTCACGCGCGCTCGGGCTGGTGCTCGAAGGGCCGGGAGCACTGACGGTGCTCTCCAGCGGTTGCCCGCTCGATCTGGCCAAGATGGCTGTAGGCCGAGCAACTCGCACGGTGTTCGAGACGGTGGAAGTGGTGATCTGGCGCGAGGCAGAGGATCGCTGGCACGTCGAAGTCTGGCGCAGCTTCGCGACCTGGCTGTGGCATGCGTTTCTCGCCGCGATGCACGGTGCGAAATGAGCGAGGCGGCGCTGAAGGACGCGCTCGCGGCGCTGGGGATCGGTTGGTCGATCCTCGAACATGAGGCGGTTTACACCGTCGAGGAAAGCCTGGCGATCCACGATGCGTTGCCGGGCGCACATACCAAGAACCTGTTTCTCAAGGACAGCGGTGGGCAGTTCTGGCTGGTGACGGTGGAGCATTCGCGCCGCGTGGACCTCAAGGCGCTGGCCGGGGTGATCGGCGCGAAGAAGCTGAGCTTCGGCAAGGCCGAGGACATGGAGCGGTTGCTTGGGGTGACGCCGGGATCGGTGACACCGCTCGCAGCCATGAACGATACCGGCGGCGCGGTGCGCGTGGTGCTCGATGCCGAACTGGCGGCAGCGGATGCGGTGCATGTCCACCCCTTGCGCAACACGGCTACGGTTGGCCTGCCGGGCGCCGATCTGGTCCGCGCCCTGGCGGCATGGGGGCATGACCCGCTGATCGCCGCGATTCCCGAGCGCGTAGCCGTCGATCCGGCATGACCGTCTCGACCTTCGAACTGTTCAAGATCGGCATCGGGCCTTCAAGCTCGCATACTGTGGGGCCGATGGTCGCCGCGCGGCGGTTCGGCCTGCTGCTGGAAGAGCGCGGCCAGTTGGCCGATACGGCGCGGGTCGAGGTCGACCTTTACGGCTCGCTGGCGCTGACGGGGAAGGGGCATGCCTCCGATACTGCGGTGCTGCTCGGGCTGATGGGCGAAACGCCTGCCGAAATCGATATCGACGCGGCGCCCGCTAAGATCGCGGCGGTGCATGAGACCGGGCAGATCGACCTGCTCGGCACGCAGCGGGTGCGGTTTGCACCGGCGGATGATCTCCATTTCCACCAGCGCGAGCGCCAGCCCTTCCACAGCAATGCGATGGCGCTTGCCGCGTTCGGCGCAGATGATGCCGTGCTGCTGCGGCGGTTATACTATTCAGTGGGCGGCGGCTTTGTGCTCGATGAGGACGAGGCGGGCCGCAATGCGCCGGCGGGCGATACCGCGCCGGTGCCCTATCCCTTCACCACCGGCGATGAGCTTATCGCCATGGCGGGCGCGGCCGGGCTGACAATTGCCGAGCTGATGCTGGCCAACGAGACAGCGCTGCGGCCGCTTGCCGAAGTGGAGGCCGGGCTCGATCTGCTTGCGGATACGATGGCTGCCTGCATCGATCGCGGCACCTCGCAGGGCGGCGTGCTGCCGGGCGGCCTTCGCGTAAAGCGCCGCGCGCAGGCTATCGCGGCCGAACTCGTCGCGCGCCAGCAGGCCGCGCTGAGCGATCCGCTGGTGGTGCTCGACTGGATCAACTTGTGGGCCATGGCGGTCAACGAGGAGAACGCGGCAGGTGGCCGCGTGGTGACGGCGCCGACCAACGGCGCGGCGGGGATCATCCCGGCGGTGCTGCGCTATTACGAGCGCTGCTATCGTGGTGACACGGCAGGGCGGCGCGTGTTCCTGCTGACTGCGGCGGCCATCGGCGCGCTTTACAAGCGCAATGCCTCGATCTCAGGCGCAGAAGTGGGCTGCCAGGGTGAGGTGGGTGTGGCCTGCTCGATGGCGGCGGCGGGGCTGACGGCGGTGCTGGGCGGCAGCAACGCGCAGATCGAGAATGCGGCTGAAATCGGCATGGAGCACAACCTCGGGCTCACCTGCGATCCGGTCGGCGGGCTGGTGCAGATCCCCTGCATCGAGCGCAATGCGATGGGCGCGGTGAAGGCCATCGACGCCTCGCGGCTCGCGCTGCTGGGGGATGGCGAGCATATGGTCAGCCTCGACAAGGTGATCGAGACGATGCGCCAGACCGGGTTCGACATGCGCGACAAGTACAAGGAAACTTCGCAAGGCGGGCTCGCGGTCAACGTCGTGGAGTGCTGAGCGAAGGCCCATCGACAGGCCCCAATCCCCTTGATACGATCTAGGACAAGTGTTCGGGGTTGGGGGAAGTGATATGGCAGGTTCGCGGTTCGGCAAGTGGCTGCAGGGCGGTCTGATTGCAGCGGCAGTGGCGATGCCAGCAGGCAGTGCCTGGGCGAAGGAAGCCGTCGACCTCATCCTCCACAAAGGCCAGGTCATCACCGTGGACCGCGCCTTCACGCTGAAGACGGCGGTGGCGGTCAAGGGCGATCGGATCGTGGCGGTGGGCGGCGAGGAATTGCTGGATGCCTATTCCGCGCCCAAAGTGATCGATCTTGGCGGCAAGACGCTGATGCCGGGCTTCATCGATACGCACCTGCATCCCAAGCCCGTCTCGCCCAATGACATTGCCGTGCAGGATGCGAAAAGCATTGCCGAAGTGCAGGCCATGCTGCGTGCCAAGGCGAAGGAACTGGGGCCGGGCAAGTGGATCACCGGCTATGGCTGGCAGGAATCGAACTTTGCCGAAAAGCGCAATCTGAGCCGCGCCGATCTCGATGCCGCCGCGCCGAACAACCCGGTGGCGCTGCTGCGCGCGGGTTCGCATTCGGCAGCCTACAACACGGCGGCGTTCAAGGTCGCCAAGGTTGACAAGGCGACGCCCGAGCCCGCGACCGGACTTATCGAGCGCGCCGCAAACGGTGAGCCGAGCGGGATCATCCGCGAGCGCATGGATATCGTATCGAAGTTCATTCCCGATCCGGGCTGGGCAGCGATGCGCGGGCCGACGGTCACCTGGCTCAAGCAGATGCTCGCGCTCGGCATCACCAGCTTTCACGATGCCAGCGGCACGATCGACGACGAGCCGGTGGGCAAGGGCGGCACCGACAGCAAGGATCTCGATCCGCTGTGGGGCGCTTCCAACATGACCTGGAAGCGCGCGCGGGAGGTCTACGCCGCGATGGGCGGCGAGCTGCCCCGCATCACCATGTACATCATCCACCCCGGCGCCGAGCGGCTAAAGGCGTTCCCCTATCACACCGGCTATGGCGACAATCACCTGCGGCTCGGCGCGATCGGCGAGAACGCGGTCGATGGCGGGTTCACCGGGCCGACCGCGTGGCTGCTGGCGGACTACAAGGGCCAGCCGGGCTTTCGCGGCAAGGGCCGGTTTACCGATGCCGAGCTGCAGGAACTGGTCGACAGTGCGGCCAGGCTGGGCTGGCAGATGGGCATCCACTGCATCGGCGATGCGGCCATCGTGCAGACGGTTCGGGCCTATCACAATGCGCTGACCACGATCCCCGATCCGGCACATGGGCCGAACGACCGGCGCTGGTTCACCGATCACTTCACGATCATGCCGCCCGAGGACACTATGGCGATCATGGCGCAGGATCACGTGATGATCTCGCAGCAGCCCAATTTCCTCTACAATCTCGATGATCGCTATTCCGCGCTGCTCGATGATTGGCGGCTTGCGCACAACAACGCGATTGCGACGCCGGTGAGGAAGTTCGGCCTGTTCATGGCTTTTGCGAGCGACAACCTGCCCATCGGGCCGCTGGTGGGGCTCTATGCCGCGACCACGCGCAAGGGGCCGAGCGGCGTGGCCCGCGGGCCCGAGGAAGCCGTCAACCGGGCCGAGGCGATCCGCATGTATACGGCCAACGGCGCCTACCTTTCGTGGGAGGAAAACGAGAAGGGCACCATTGAGCCGGGCAAGCTGGCGGACATGATCGTGCTGCCCTTCGATCCGCTGACGGCACCGGAGGAGAGCTTCCTGACCGGCAAAGTGGACATGACGTTCCTCGGCGGGAAGCTGGTCTACCAACGCAAGTAGCGCTCGCCGGGTTGGTGCGATCTCAAAATTCTATGGGCTGGATGCAAAGGGTGCTTCCGGTGGCGTCTCGGCTTGGATAGGCATGGGCCCAAGGCCGAGCGCCACGAGAGGAGACCCATGCAGCCCCCCTATATTCTTGCCATCGATCAGGGCACCACTTCCAGCCGCTGCATCGTGTTCGATGCAGCCGCAAAGCCGATCGCGGTAGCGCAGCGCGAGTTTGCGCAGCATTATCCGGCCTCTGGCTGGGTCGAGCATGATCTCGAGGATATCTGGCAGGACGTGGTCACCGTGCTGCGCGAGGCGGTCGGCAAGGCGGGAATCGACGTGGCGGACATCGCCGCCATCGGCATTACCAACCAGCGCGAGACGGTGGCGGTGTGGGACCGCGCGACGGGCAAGCCGATCCACCGCGCCATCGTCTGGCAGGACAGGCGCACCGCCGATACTTGCGCAAGGCTCAAGGCCGATGGCGCGGAACCGCTGTTTGCCGCGAAGACCGGCCTGCTGCTCGATCCCTATTTTTCGGGCACCAAGCTCGCCTGGATTCTCGACGAAGTGGCCGGTGCGCGGGCGGCAGCGGATCGCGGCGAGCTTGCTTTCGGCACCATCGATTGCTTCCTGCTTTCGCGGCTGACGCGGGGCAAGGTCCACGCGACCGATCCGACCAATGCTTCGCGCACGTTGATGTTCGATATCGGCGCGCAGCAATGGGACGAGGAACTACTGCGCCTGCTGCGCGTGCCCGCCTCGGTTTTGCCGGAAGTGCAGGACAATTCCCATATCTTCGGGGAGTGCGATCCGGCGATCCTGGGCCGCGCGATCCCGATTGCGGGTATGGCAGGGGACCAGCAGGCGGCGCTGTTCGGGCAGGCCTGTTTCCGGCCCGGCATGACCAAAACGACCTATGGCACTGGCGCATTCGCGCTGATGAACATCGGCAACAAACCGATCCCGTCAAAGAAGCGCATGCTCACCACCGTGGGCTACCGGCTGAACGGTGAGACGACGTATGCGCTGGAAGGCGCGATCTTCGTGGCGGGTGCGGCGGTGAAGTGGCTGCGCGACGGACTGAAGATCATCACGCACGCATCGGACACGCATGACATGGCGGTGCGCGTGCCGGACAACCACGGCGTTTATATGGTGCCAGCGTTCGTAGGGCTTGGTGCGCCGCACTGGAACCCCGACGCGCGCGGGCTGATTTGTGGGCTGACGCTGGATGCAGGCGCTGCTCATGTGGCCCGCGCCGCGCTGGAATCGGTAGCTTACCAGACGCTCGATCTGATCAATGCCATGCGGGAAGATGCCAATCCGGGTGATGCCGCGCTGCGCATCGATGGCGGTATGGCGGCCAACGACTGGCTGGGGCAGTTCCTCGCCGATGTGCTGGTCGCACCGGTCGAGCGGCCGGTGAGCGTCGAGACGACAGCGCTGGGCGCGGCGTTCCTTGCTGGGCTGGCCACGGGCGTGTGGAGCGATCTGGCCGCGCTGGAGGCGACCTGGACGAGCGAGCGGCGCTTCGAACCGAAGATGAGCGCAGCTCTGCGCGGCGACCTCGTTGCGGGGTGGCACAAGGCGGTGGAGCGGGCGCTGCTTTAAAGCAGCGCTTCGGCGCGTGCCAGGTCTTCGGGCCGGTCCACGTCGAGCGCCAGTTGCGGATCGAGTGACACCGTGGGCGCGCCCTTGAGCCGCACCGCGCCGCCCCGATCGCCCTCCAGCGCGGTAAGGGCGGCAAAGTGGGCGGCGCCGAACAGGGCGGGGGGCATGATCACGCCGTTCGCCTCGGTTGCGATGCGGTCACCGTTGAAGCGACTGACGAGCGCGTAGATGTGAGCCGCCGGGACCAGCGGCATGTCCGCCAGGGCGACCAGCACGGCGCGCGCGCCGTTCGCCTGCGCAGCGGCAACGCCTAGGGCGAGCGAGCGGGCCTGTGGGGCTCCGGGCGGAGTCAGCGGCACGCAGGTGTAGCCGAGTGCGGAGAGGTCCGGCACATTGGGACCGACCACGGCATAGCGCGCAGCGAAAGGGAGGGCCGCCAGCATTTCGGCGGCATGCAGGGCCAGCGGTTTTCCCTCGAGCGACGCAACCAGTTTGGGTCCGCCGAAACGCGCTGACTGCCCGCCAGCGAGCAGGACCAGCGCGATACCTGTGAAATCGGCGTCAGTTGCGGGTGGGGACATGGGCGGCGGGATCGTGCCCGATCCGGCCCGGCGCGCGGCCGCTCCAGCCCGGCATGCCGGCGCAGGCCTGATAGTCCTGCACCACTTCGCCCAGGATCGAGAGCGCCAGCGTCGCGGGATCGCGTGTCGCGGGGATCAGGCCGATACCGCCGCGCAGCATGTCGAGGCTCGCCTGCGGAACGCCGATTGTGCGCAGCCCGGCGAGGCGCGCGTGGTGCGTGCGCGCACTGCCGACAGCGCCGTGGTAGAACCCGTCCTGAGCCAGCGCGTGGGGGAGCAGTTGTTCCTCCCAATCGTGATCGTGGAACAGGAAAACGAAGGCCGTCCAGGGATCGCCGACGAGTTCGGGAAGGGCGGTGCGGCTTGCCAGCGGAGTGACCCCGGGCTCGGCTGCAGCGATGCGGTCGCTCGCCGGGGCATAGGCCTCGACACGGATGCCGAAGGCGCGGGCAAGGCGCACGAGCGCGGTCAGGTCCTCGCCATGGCCGAGCGCAACCAGCCGCAGTGGCGGAGCGTAGGCGCGCTGGAAGCCCTGTGCGCCCAGTGTATCGGATAGCAGGGCAGCGCCCTCGCTGAGCCGCAGCACGGCGGCCTTGCGCTGATCGAGCCGCGCCAGCACTTCGCGCAGCACCGCAGGATTGGGGCGGGGCGTGAACAGGAGATCGATGCCGCCGCCGCAAGGCAGCCGGATATCGAGATAGGGCGAGCCGATGCCATAGCGCACGGTGCGGCCACGCCCCTGCGCCAGCACGTCCTGCGCTTCGGCAATCACCGCCGCCTCCACGCAGCCGCCGGAGAAAGAACCAGCGCTGCGGCCATCGGCAAGCACGGCCATCTGCGCGCCGATCCCGCGTGAGGAGCCGCCTTCGATGCCGGTGAGCGTAATAAGCACGCCATCGACGCCGTCTTCCGCGCCTTCGATCAGAAGGCCGAGAATGCTGCGATCATCGTGCGCGATCCCGCCGTGAACACTCATTGGGTGGAACCCGGGTATTGCAGACGGAGCGACGCAGGCGCGCGGCACTTGTGAATGGCTTCGTTGGCCAGCCGCAACCGTTCGGCTTTCAGCGAGACGCTGGTGAGCGCGAACTGGCGTTCATGCGCGACTTCCTCGCCAGTGAACGGCTTGGTGCCCGCCGGCACGCTCTTGCCGCCGAGTACGAAAACCACGTAGTTCATCAGGTCGGCGAGTTGGGCGTTATCGGTGATGCGGCTGTGGGCGACATTGGGCAGGCGCAGCAGATAGGCGCGCGATTCCGGCGTGCACATGAACCAACCCACGCGGTCCTTGATCTCGGGCAGATGGGCAGGGACGGTGGTTCCGCGCAGCCCGTGGCAGCCTGCGCAGTTCTCGATGAAATCGCTCTGCGCGAGTTCGGGATCGACCATCGTCGCGCGGACGGCGGCTGAAATTTCGGGCGAGTGATTGTCCGGCTCGGCCGCGCGCAGCGTGCCGAGCGACAGCACGCCGAACAGCGTTGCGGCGACGATCAGGCCCATGCGCTTCTTCATACGCCCTTCCTTAGACCCGTTCGCCGCCTGCCGGAACCCCCAGCGTCGCTGCTGCGTCAGGCCGTGCCGACGAGCACTGCTGTCGAGCAATGGTATTCCATGCTGGTCGTACCGAAGCACCAGATCACATCGTTGTTGAGCTGCGGCACATAGAGCTGCGTCTCACGGTCGGTGCCGTCGCAATCGCACTTGTTGCAATAGGCCTTGCCGCAGCAATCGCGGTAGGCGATCAGATAGGCGCGGCCGTCATCAGGATTGATGCAGGTGCCGACCCAAGAGACGGGCGAGTGCTCCGCGCCCGGCGGGCAGCGATTGAGTCCGCCGCCGCAGCACGAGCAGAGCGAGCCGTCGATCGCGCAATAGCGCCAGTAATCGCACTTGGTATCGTCCTTGCTCTGCGCATTACGGGCGAAGGTGGTCTTCGCCTCGGGCGAGCGGTCCGGTTTGGCAGCGCTGGCGCGGCTGACCGGAAGGACCGGGAATACCGGCGCGGCGACCAGCGCGAGGCCGAGCCGGGCGAGAATGCCGCGGCGTGAGGTGCCGCCGGCAAAGCGGCGGAGCAGCTTCTCGCCCATGGCGTCGGGATTGAAGGTCTTCATGAGCTTGTCCCCTGTTGTGCGCTGGAACCGTGTTCTTGTGAGTGGATGAGGGCGATCAATTGACGACGGCCTTGAGCTTGCCGATGTAGTCCTGAACCGAGCGAATGCCCATTTCGTGGGCGATCACGAGGCTTTCGAGATGCTCGCGGCTGTTGACGAGGCCCTTCGAGAGGATCGTGCCGTGCTCGTCCATCAGGACGGCGTAGGGCAGCTTTGCCACTTCGTAAGCCTGGCCGACTTCGGGGCCATTGATAAACGAGTAGCCGCCAAGGCTGTGCTCCGCGATCATCTGGCGCTGCGCAGCAACGTCGTCATCGCCGATGAAGACGAGTTGCAGGCGCTCATCACGGGCGAAGGACTTCGCCACCGGAATGAGGTTCTTGCAGAGCGGGCAGGAGGGCGAGACGAACATGAGGAGGCGCAGCGGCACGCCGTGGAGGTGGCCACCGACTGTGGTCTGTGTGCCTTCGATCGTCGTGGCCGGGATTGCAGCAGCGGCGCTGCCGACAGCGGGGCCTGCGGACGTCGTCAAAGCACCGGCAGGGGCAACGCGCATGTGCAGTACGCCGACCTGACGGGCCAGCGCAAGCAGCGCAACACCCAGCAGGAGGATTACGACCCACGACAGGATCGTCGAGACGAGCAGGGCTTGCAACATTCGGCTACCTCCGCGAGGCGGCGAGCGGTGATGCCGCAAGCGCCCCGATGGCGTTGAAAAGCTGGACGATCACGAACACCGCCAGGCCGCCGGCCAGTGCGATGGCGAGATCGGCATAAGTGGACGCAGCGCCCGGCAAAAGGCGCGGGACAAGCAGCGCCGCAAGCAGCAGATTGCGGGTGACAAGCAGCCAGCTGAGCGGTTGGCGCAGCTGCGAACGACCGCAGCCGCAATCGATCTCGCGGCGCCCCCGCGTGATGTTGATGGCCATGGCAGCGGCGAAAATCACCAGCAGCGCGATGGCGACCGCCGCAGCAAGGGCCTGTCCGCCCAGCAGCAGGCCGATGGCGACGGCAAGTTCAGCCGGAGCCAGCAGCATGGCAGCCGGACCGACGAGCGCGGCGGGCAGCAGCCGGTAGTTTGCGATGACACCCGACAGGATCTCACGATGACGCAGCTTGGCGAGGGCGGCCTGCAGGAAGACGAGGCCAACCCCCATCGCTCCCGCAAGGCCGAGAACGCCAATGCCGGTCCCGCCAATTGCAGCCAGTGTCAAGGTGCTGCTGTCTGCCATCAGGGCTCAAGCGTCCGCAGCACGCCGCCAGCGGACTTCTCGAGCTTGAACTTCTCTTCGAAGGTCTTGGCATCGAGAATATGGAGCGTGCCGCTTTCTCCCGAGAGGATGAGCTTGGCGTTGGGCTCCTGCGTAACGGCGACGGCAGAGGCCGGATCTTCCAGCGGGATACGCTTCACGACCTTCTTGGCCGCGACATCGAGTTCCCACAATTCGGTGCCGGATTCCTTGTGCGTCCAGTATTCGCCGGTGTGCATCAGCACGAAAGCGTGGCCGGTGCCGAGGTGATAGGCAAGGCCCTGACGCGCGCCGGGATACCAGTGCACATCGAGTGGCTTGGTATCGGCGGGCGAGACGCCGGCAGCGGCCTGGATCGAGAACGGCTCCGAAATCGTCGGCGTCGCGCCCAGCTTGGCGGTGTAGACCTGCCCGGTATAGGTCAGGAACACGGCGGTCTGCTTGGCGCCGTCGTAGCCGAAGTTGTCGAAGATCGGATCGTTGGTGGCCGAGAAGAACGGGGCCGAACGCGTGATCTCCGGCTTGGCGCCAGCCGTCTTTACCGTCGCCAGCGATCCATCCGAGCAGAGCGCCGAGAAGCCGACGCCGGTGACCGGCATCAGGCTGGCGCAGCCGGGCAGCTCGATCTTCTTGACGAACTTGCCCTTGGCGAGATCGACGACGTTGACCGACGAGGCGGGATCGAGGTTGTAGACGTAGGCCGTCTTGCCCTCGTCCGCGATCACGAAGTTGAACTTGCGTCCGCCGATCAGGATGCGGCCGGGAATGGCAATTTCGGTCTTCAGCTTGAGCGTGGCGGAATCATAGACCGTGATCATGTCCTGCCGCGTGCCGCGCCAGCCCTTGGTCCAGATGCTTTCCGACACGTAGTAGGCCTTGCCGGCCGGATCGATCGAGAGGTCCGACAGCGTGGAAGCCTCGACCATGCCGAGCATCTTGCCGGTTTCGGTATCGTAGATCGAATTGCCGGGGACGACGAAGCCGCGCTCGACAAACACCCAGCTCGGCTTCGGTGCGGAGAGTGTGACAGCCTCAAGCTCCGGGTCCGGCTGCAGCGGATCGGCTGCGTGCGCAGCGGGAACGCTGCCCAGCAGAGCGAGCGCGGAGACAGCCGCGGCGGTGTACCTGGCCCTAGCGGAGAGCGGAGACTTGCCCTGAACCTTCATCATCTTCATCTGGCCTGGCCCCTTCTGTCTGAAACGCCTGAACCCCATGCACATTGTGCGCCTGCGAAGAAGATTTGACGAGCGTCCAGTTTTAGTCAAGCGCTTTGTAGCGCCGATCGCGCGGTTCCGGTGGAGAGCCGCAAAAAAAGCGCGGCAGGGGTCAGGTGCGGGCCGCGATCTGCTGCGGGGTGATCGATTTCACCAGTGAAACCATGGCCTCGGCGGCGATCGCGGTGATCTGCGGCATTTTTGCGGCCCAGGGCTTCTCGAAACCGAGGAACGGAGTCGTGCCTTCCATCGAAGCACTGACATAGAGCGCGACCGTGGCCACCTCGTCGGGCGAAAGCGCGGGGTTGAGCTCTGTCACCACTTCGCCGATGAAATCGTGCACGCGCTGGTAAAAGGCGCGCACCCGATCGGCGACGAAGGGGTTGTGGTTGGCGAGCGCCCACAGTTCGGTAAACAGGCGCGTGGTGCGCTTGCCGGCGATATCGTCGAGGCACAGCTTCACGATCAGGCGGAGGCGGTCTTCCGGAGCGATTCCGGGTTGGCGGACCTGACTTTCAAGCAGCTTGTCATAGCTGTCGAGGAGCTCGTCCAGCATGATCTTGATGAGCATTTCCTTGCGCGGGAAATGATAGCTGACATTGCCGACCTTCATGCCGCTCTTGGTGGCGATACGGCGGATGGTGAAAGCGCTGGCACCTTCCTCGATCAGCACGTCGTGTGCGGCCTTGAGAATGGCATCGACGGTTTCGGTGCCGCGGGCATAAGTGCCGGGGCGGGGGCCGGTGACCATACCTTCATCGCCTGCGATCCCACCTTCGCGGTGTGCCTCGACCAGCGTGACGGTATTACGATCCATGGGTCATGCGTAGCATGCGCGCCGGAACCTCACCAGAGCGCCCTTCCGGCAAATCGCTCTTGACGGAATCCTGAACTTTGTACAGACTTTGTTCAGGTTTTTTAAGCTCCTGAAATTAGACAGTTATTACTCGGCCAAGCCTCTATCGATACCGCGTTGTATCCGGGGCAAGACAAGGCCCGATTTTCCCCGCATTCGCCGGTTTGGCGCGCATTTGCCGCCCCGGCTGCTCGAAAGGACCGCAATGGCGATCTCGCTGACCGTTAACCGCAAGCCCCGCACCGTGGATGTCGAATCTGACAAGCCGCTGCTCTGGGTGCTGCGCGAAGATCTCAATATGCCGGGCACCAAGTTCGGCTGCGGCGCCGGGCTCTGCGGCGCCTGCACGGTGATCCTGAATGGCGAAGCGGTGCGCTCGTGCCAGACGCCGCTGGCCGATGCCGCCGGCAAGGATATCGTGACGATCGAAGGCGTGACGGCCTCGCCGGTCGGCGCCAAGGTGGTCGAGGCGTGGACTGCGCTCGACGTGCCGCAGTGCGGCTATTGCCAGGCGGGGCAGATCATGTCCGCCACCGCGCTGCTGACCGCAACGCCCAAGCCTTCCGCTGACGAAGTGACCGCCGGGATGGCGGGCAACATCTGCCGCTGCGCCACGTATCTGCGGATACAGAAGGCCATCGCCGAGGCGAGCAAGGCCATTTCGGGAGCCGCCGCATGAACGCCGTTTCTGTCTCCCGCCGCTCGTTCATTGCCGCCTCGCTTGCCGGCGGTGCTGCGCTTACCTTCGAAGCGAAGCTCGCCTTCGCTGCTGCACCGGGCGGCGGCGAGCCCGCCATGCTAGGCGTGTTCGTGAGCATCGCGCCAGACAATACGGTGACGATCCTCGCGAAGAATCCCGAGATCGGCCAGGGCGTGAAAACCATGCTGCCCATGCTCATTGCCGAGGAACTCGACGTCGCCTGGAGCCAGGTGAAGATCAAGCAGGCTGACGACAATGCCGCCAAGTATGGCCCGCAGTTTGCCGGCGGCAGCATGACGACGCCGCTCAACTGGCTGCCCGCGCGGCAAGCGGGTGCCGGTGCGCGCGCCATGCTGGTGTCCGCCGCAGCGCAGCAATGGGGCGTGCCTGCCGCAAGCCTGACGACGAGCGAGGGCAAGGTGCTGCACGCCGCCAGCGGCCGCTCGATCACGTACGCGGCGCTCGCGCCGATCGCGGCGAAGGTCGCTGCGCCCGATCTCGAAAAGGTGCCGCTCAAGTCGCCCAAGGACTTCAAGATCGTTGGCAAGTCGATGAAGGGCGTCGATACGCCCGCCATCGTGCGCGGCGAACCGTTGTTCGGCATCGATGCGCATCCGGCAGGCATGCTCTATGCCGCGATGGTCAAGTGTCCGGTGATCAGCGGGACGCTCAAGAGCTTCGATGATGCCGCCGTCCGCAAGGAAAAGGGCGTGCTGGCCGTGGTGCCGGTCACCGATGGCGAGATCCCGGCGGGCAAGCACAATGCCGTGGCGATCGTCGGCGACAGCTGGTGGCGGGTCCACAAGGCGCGCGAGAAGCTGGCTGTGGAGTGGGATACAGCGGGCTTCGACGGCTATTCGACCGATGGGTACAGCGCCATGGCCAAAGCCCTGATGGGCGCGGCACCGACAGCGGATCTGTTCAAGGCAGGCAATGCCGATGCGGCGCTTGCCAAGGCGGCGAAGGTGGTGACGGCGGACTATGCCTATCCGTTCCTCGCCCACGCCACGCTCGAGCCGCAGAACTGCACCGCGCTGTGGCATGCGGACGGCAAGCTTGAATTCTGGGCACCGACGCAGGATCCGGGCACGGCGCGCGGCGATATCGCCAAGGTGCTCGGCATCGATCCTGCCTCGATGACGATCCACATGACGCGTATCGGCGGCGGTTTTGGCCGGCGTTTGATGAGCGATTTCATGATCCTCACCGCCTGCGTGGCGAAGGCGGTGCCGGGCCGCCCGGTCAAGCTGCTGTTCGATCGCACCGACGACATGCGCAACGATTACTACCGGCCGGGCGGATGGCACCGCATGACGGCAGGGCTTGATGCGAGCGGCGCGCTGGTAGCGCTGAAGGATCACTTCATCACTTTCGGCGCCGACGGGAAGCCGATGCGAGCCGCGGAAATGCGGGCGACCGAGTTTCCGGGGCCGGTGCTGCCCGATGTGCATTTCGGCATGTCGTTCCTCAAGACCAACCTCACCACGGGCTGGCTGCGCGCGCCGACCTCGAATGCGGTCTCCTTCGTGTTCCAGGGCTTTCTCGATGAAGTGGCCGAGGCGGCGGGGACGGATCTGCCCGAACTCATGCGCCGCACGTTGGGCGCCACGCGGCAACTGCCGCCGGAGCCCGATGATACGCCCTTCGACACCGGCCGCGCGCGCGGGGTGATCGATGCAGTATGCAAGTTTGCCGGGTGGACCGGCAAACGCTCGGCCCCGTCCGGAGCCAATGGGGGCAAGGGGCGCGGTTTCGGGTTCTACTTCAGCCACCGTGGCTACTTTGCCGAGGTGGTTGACCTCACCGTGACTGACGGCACGATCACGATCGACAAGGTCTGGGTTGCGGGTGACATCGGCAGTCAGGTGATCAATCCCCTGAATGCCGAGCACCAGATGCAGGGCGCGGTGATCGACGGCATCGCGCAGGCGATGGTGTGGCAGCCGATCGAGCAGAAAACCGGCGCCGTGACGCAGGAAAACTTCGGTGATTTCCCGCTACTCCGCATCAACCAGACGCCGGGTGAGGTCGTGATCACCTGGGTGGTGACCGACAATCCGCCTACCGGCCTTGGTGAGCCGACGCTGCCGCCGGTGATCCCCGCGATTGCCAACGCGATCCGCGATGCGACCGGCAAGCGCCTGCGCAGCCTGCCGCTTTCGCTGGCGTGATATCTCACTGATCGAGCTCCAAATCCGGGGCATCAAGAACCCCTCTCGCGTTGCGGGAGGGGTTTTTTCTGGCCACCTCAACCTTCGTCATTCCCGGGATGGCTGGAAGCGAAAGCCGCGTGCGCCGTGCGCGGCGCTTTGGATATCCGCCCGCGCAGGACTGATGAAAAGGTGGGCAAAACAAAACCCCCCCGCGGCCGAAACCGCGAGGGGCTGTCTGTTTGCTTCAATCTGGCCTGCGCCTCAGTAGCGATAGCCGATCTTGAGCCCGAAGAACTGCGGGCGGATGATGAACGTGCGGCTCGAACCGGAGCAGACCGAGACGGAGCAGAACGTGTTGCGGGTCAGCTGGCCACGCCGGTCGAAGGCGTTCTGGATGAACGCATCGATCGTCCAGTGCTCCTTCTTGACGCCGGCCGCAAAGTCGAAGCTGATAAAGCCCGGCGTATTGCCGAGGAAGTTGTTGTTTTCGACGTTGAGGTCCTGCGTGGCGCCTGTCTGATACAGGGCAGCTGCCTGGAAGTAGGTCTTGTAGTCGCCGATATCCGTGTCGTAGCGGATCGTGGTCGTGCCCTTGAACTTGGGCTGGCGTGGCAGGCGGGTGCCGTTTGCCGCGGCAACCGTCGGGGTGCCGAGGTTGGTACCGCCATTGTTGTCGCTCACGATGTTGCCGTCAGCATCGATGAAGGTGCCGAGCGAGCAGGTATCAAGCTGAGCGATCGTCTGCGCGGCGCGGTTGGCGACGAAGTTGCAGAAGTCGCCCTTCAGCTTGCCATCGTTGTAAGCGCCGCTGGAGGTAATCGTCCACTTGCCGAGGCGCAGGTCGGCATCGAATTCGATACCCTTGACCTCGGCCTTGCCGGCGTTGCCGGTGTAGCCAGCGCCCTGGGCACCCGCGACGACCACGCCGTATTGGATGTTGTTCCACTTCTCGAGGTAGATCGCGCCATTGAGGCGGAAAATGTTGTTCCACGTCGTCTTGAAACCAAGCTCGAAGTTGGTCAGCGTTTCCGACTTGAAGGCGGGAGCGGCCACGACCACCGACGGCTGCGTCGTGGTGGCGCGGATGCGCAGCGGACGGTTGTAGCCGCCGGGGCGGAAGCCGGTCGAGTAGTTGAAATAGACCAGCTTCTGGTCGGCAACCTGCCAGTCGACGACGACCTTGTGGGTCTCGCCCTTCTCACTGTAGCGGCCGATGCTTTCCGGATCGAGCCGGTTGGTGTTGCGGCATTCGAGCCGCGCACCCGTGAGCGGCAGCGGGCAGCCGACCGCGCCGGTGGGCGTGAAGATCGAAGGTGCGTTGAGCGCGGAGCTGGCCACGCCGGCGAAACCGGTGATCTGGTAATCGGTCCAGAAGTAGCGGATGCCGCCGGTCACCTTGATCGCCGGGGTAATGTTGTAGTGCGCTTCGGCGAAGGCTGCCGTATCGTGATAGAGCGTGTCGTTCTCGGTAATGTAGAACCCGTCGTCACGCACGGCAGGCGTGCCGAGGATCATCGTGCCGCCCTGTGCTTCGGGAATGCCGAAACCTTCGAAGTTCGTATCGCCGCCGCCGGCTGCGGTGTAGCCGACGATCTTGTCAAGCCCGCGGATCGCGTAGAAGTCGTTCGTGTTGTTCTTCTGGCGCTGGTAGAACCCGCCCACCGTCACGTCGAACGGCCAGGACTTCGGTGTCGTCAGGCGCAGTTCCTGAGTGAATTTCCGCTGGCTGTTGTCGGCATGGTAGTACTGCGTCGGATTGAGCAGAGTGGTGCACTTGAGCGAGGCACCGCTGCCAGTGCAGCCCGCCTTGTCGAAGAACTGCAGATAGCTTTCATACCCTGGCCCGAAGCCGTCATAAGCCACGGTGTAGTAGGTATAGTCGTTGTTGATCTTGCGGTTGCGGTGATAGTAGCCCGTCGCCGAAACGAGATCGAAATCGCCGATATGGCCATGGATGGTCAGCGCGGCCTGATACCACTTGTCGTCGCTGCGGGTCAGATCATAGTCGTGGACCTGAAGATCGCCGAGCCGCTGGTCGAAGCCGAAGTAGCCGTAGGAAATCTGCCGCTGCGCGGTGATCGACGGCGTGATTTCCCAACCATCAGCCACGTCCCACAGCATCGAGAGGCGGCCGCCGTATTCGTAGACGGGGTTGTAGTTGTCCTTGGCGATCGACGCGTTGTTGAGCGTGTACGTTGTCAGCGGATTGTCGTCGCCCAGGTTGAGCACCGCCGGCCGGCCATCGTTGAACTTGCCGTTGTTGGGCGTGTTGTCGATGTAGCCACCTTCCTTGCGGTAGTAGCCCATCGCGCGGACGGCGAGCGTATCGCTCACGGGAATGTTGACGAAGCCCTTGAAGGTGCCGCCCATGTCACCCTTGCCGAACTTGTTGACTTCAGTGTCAACGCCCATTTCGAACGAGCCGATCTTGGGCTTGGCGGTGATGAAGCGCAGCACGCCGGCGAGCGAACCGGCGCCGAACAGGGTGCCCTGCGGACCGGAAAGCGCCTCGATACGCTCCATGTCATAGACCTGGATATCGGGCACCTCGGCACCGGTGATGGGGATTTCGTCGAGGTAGTAGCCGACCGAGGCATAAGCGCCGCCGGCGGGAACGATACCGCGGAAATAGACCTCGCTGCGGCCCGGCCCGATGCCGGCGAACGAGACCGAAGGAAGCAGGGCGGCGTAATCGGCAAGACCCTTGACCTGCCGCTGCGCAAGGAAATCGGAGTTGAGTGCCTGGATTGCGATCGGCACCTTCTGCACGTTTTCCGACTTGCGCGTCGCGGTGACGATGATCTCGTCGAAACCGCCGGCCGGCTTGGTATCGTCAGCGGGAGCAGCCTGCGGCGCGAGCGCTTCCTGCGCAAACGTGGCGTGAGGCGCGGCAATGCCGGTAAGAATAGTGGATAGGCACAGCGCCCTCAGCGTGTGCGACCGGCGACCGGTTTTCTTTGTCATATCGTGTGTGGCTCCCTGGGTCGATACTCTGGTCTGCAAAAGCTCCTTCGTTCGTTCCTGCGAAGCGACTCGTGGCCGCAAAGCGCACTGCCGAAGCAGCGCAGTCACCGGGGTCTTCGCTTGCGAATTCGCATTATCGCGAAAAACCCTTGAGCCATGGCCGCTTAGCGACCTCTGGCTGACCGTGCGCGAGCACGGCGTGAAAAATGCAAAATTGCCCCCGGATTGGGTCATTTCTTGACGCCTGTCCTAAAGGGCAAGATGCTACATTGTTGCCGAGAGTCAACATTCTTTTTCGCATTTGCAGCATGTCCCGGTCATCGGCGTTGCACCTGTGTCAAAACCTGCACATGATGCAGCATATGCGAGGGCGGGAACTAACGATGGATATAGGAAACCCTGCCAGATCGGGACAGAGGGCCCCGGCGCAGGCAGCTTTGCGGGCGTCGCTCGATGCGGCGGCGGCGCAGGTCGAGGCGAGGCCCGACTTCGCGCTTGCGGCAGCCGAAGAGGCGCTGCGTGCCGTACCCGGATTGCCGCCCGCACTGTTCGTCGCTGGCCAGGCGCTGCGGCGCCTGCGCCGCCCGGCCGAGGCCTGCGCCAGGCTGATGCTGATCCCCGGCGGTCCGCGCCGCCCTGCAATGGTGCTGTGGGAACACGCGCAGGCCGCGAGCGAGGCGGGGCGAAGCGCCGAAGCCGTTACCGCGCTCGAGGCGCTGACGCGCACGCAGCCGGGGGTTGCCAGCGGGTGGATCCTGCTCGCCTCCGAACTGCGCAAGGCGGGGCGCGAGGAAGATGCCTGGCGGGCCGACTTGTCCGCTGTGCACGCCGCCTCGCGCGATCCTGAATTGCTGGCCGCCGCTGCCGATATCAACGCGGGCAAGCTGGACGAAGCCGAGGCGAAGCTCGCTGCACGCGCCGCGCGCCTGCCGGACGATCCTGTCGGTACGCGCATGCAGGGCGAGCTGATGTGGCGGCGCGGCGACATGACCGAAGCGCTGAGGCTGGTGGAACGGGCGGTAACGCTCGCGCCCGGGTTCGATCTGGCACGCGATTTCCTTGTGCGGCTGCTGATGCAGGTCAACCGCCTGCCCGATGCGCTTGTCCATGCCGAGATGCTGGCGCGCAGTCCGGTCGCAGGTGCGGCGGCGGACCTCATTCTCTCCTCGGTGCTGGTCCGGCTCGGCGATCAGGACCGCGCGCGCACGATCTATGAGCGCATGCTCGAGGCGCAGCCGGAGCAGCCGCTGCTGTGGCAGAACCTGGGCCACGTGCTCAAGACGCTGGGCGAGCAGGGCGAGGCGATCAAGGCCTACCGCACAGCTGTTACGCAGCAGCCGAGCCTGGGTGAAGCGTGGTGGAGCCTTGCCAACCTCAAGACGGTGAAGCTGGAAGGCGATGATATCGCACACATGGAGGCCGCGCTGGCGGGGCTGACGGGCGAGGCGGGCCGCGACGAGGATGTGTTCCACCTCCATTTCTCGCTCGGCAAGGCTTACGAGGATGCGGGCGAAGTCGCACGGTCGTTCGAGCACTACGACAAGGGCAACCGCCTGCGCCGTTCGCTGGTACGCTATGATCCCGATCTGCTTGCGGCCGAGGCGGATGCAACTGCATCGACCTTTACCAGCGCCTTTATCGCCGGGATGGGGGAGGGCGGCTGCCCGGCGGAGGATCCGATCTTCATCGTCGGCCTGCCGCGCTCGGGCTCCACGCTGGTCGAGCAGATCCTCTCAAGCCACAGCGCGATCGAAGGCACGATGGAGCTTTCGGAAATGATGGTGATTGCAGCGCGGCTGCAATCACGCGTGGATGAAGGCGAGTTTGCGGATTTCGCGGCGATGGTGCGCTCGCTGGGGCCGGCTGAGCGCCTGCGTCTGGGCGAGGAGTATATCGAACGCACACGGGTGCACCGGAAGACGGACCGCCCGCGGTTTACCGACAAGATGCCCAACAACTGGCAGCACGTCGGGCTGATCCGGCTGATCCTGCCGAACGCGAAGATCGTCGATGCGCGGCGGCATCCGATGTCGTGCTGTTTCTCGGGCTGGAAGCAGCATTTTGCGCGCGGGCAGACGTTCACGTATGATCTTGGCGAAATCGGGCGGTACTACTGCGACTATGTGAAGCTGATGGCGCATTACGACGCGGCCGCGCCGGGGGCGGTGCACCGGGTGATCTACGAGCGGATGGTGGCGGAGACCGAGCACGAAGTGCGGCGCCTGCTAGGCTATCTGGGGCTGCCGTTCGAGGAAAGCTGCCTCGAATTCCACCGCAACACGCGTGCGGTGCGCACGGCGAGTTCGGAGCAGGTGCGCCAGCCGATCTACACCGATGCAGTGGAGCACTGGAAGGCGTTTGCCCCGTGGCTCAGTCCGCTCGAGGCGGCGTTGGGCGATGTGGCGACCTGCTATCCGGAAGTGCCGGCGGCGCTGTTGCCCTAGCGGAACGCCACCCGCACCCCCGCCCAGAGCGTGCGCGGGGTGCCGAGATCGATCGAGCCGCCCGAATTGCGCGTCACCACGGTTTCGTCGAACAGGTTCTCGCCGCGTAGCACAAGGCTGAACGGCCCGGCGATTGGCGCTTCGGCATAAGCATCGAGCGTGGTTGCGGCGGGCAGGATGTCCGTCTCCAGATCGTCTTCGAACTGCGCGCCAGTGTGCCGCACGGTGAGCGCGAGCGTGGTGCGCGGCGAGGGACGCCAGGCGGCGGTGGCACTGGCGGCATAGCGCGGCGTCTGCGACGGGCGCTTGCCATCAAGCGCGGTGCCGGGGGCTTCGACCTTGGCATCAGTATAGGCGAAGGAGCCGCTCAGCGAGAACGCGCCGAGCTTTGCTTCCGCGCCCAGTTCGATCCCCTTGGCGTGGACGGCATCGACGTTCTGCCGCTCGCGCACGTTGGGTGCGATGGTGACATTGGCGATGGCGTGGCGGACCTTGTTGTCGAACGCCGTGGCCGAGAACGACAGGCCCGGTGCGGGGTGCCAGTCAAGCCCGCCTTCGAACCCGCGCAGCTTCTCGTTTTGCAGTGCTGCGTTGGCGCGCGTGACGATGGGGAACACGGTGAAAGTGCGGTAAAGCTCGTTGAGTGTCGGCTGGCGCAGGCCAGTATAGACCGATCCGCGCAGGGCGAGGCCGCCGCCGAGCTTGACCACCGCGCCGCCACGGAAGCTGCCGTCCCAGCCGGAGCGGTCCGGATAGAGCGTGGTCGCCGTGTTTCCACCGAGCGGCGTTTGCTCGAAAAGGCCATTGCGCACCGACCAGCGGTCCGCGCGCGCGCCAGCGGTGAGGATCACCGGGCCGAGGGTCCAGTCATCCTCGATGAACAGGCCGAGATCGCGGTTGGTGCCGCCCGCGCGGCGCTGGCCGCTGATCCTGCCGGCGGTGTAGACGTCCTCCTCGGTCTTCCCTTCGGCATAGCGCCAGTCTGCACCGAGCCGCAGGACATGCGCCTTGCCCACCGGCGGGCGCAGTTCGAACTTGCCGCCGATGCCGGTCGAGGGCGTGGCGCGCTGGTTGAGCGTGGGGAGGAAGTTGCGCGCGCTGATCACCACATTGTTGAAATCGCGGCTCTGCACATAGGCAAGGGCATCGAACTGCCACGCTCCGCGCCCGACGAGGCGCAGGCTGGCGTCCTGGCCGCTGGCAGCTGTGTCAGCTCCGGCAAAGCGGAGCGTGCGCGCATCATTGAAGGCGGCGACGCGGGCTTGCAGTTCGATACCGCCGGTGAGCGGAGCCACCGCGCGCAAGCTGGTGGACCAGCTTTCATAGCGGGCACGCACGCTGGCGGGGACGCGCTGGTCCACCGGCGTGGTCCAGAAGCCGCGGCCACGGTCCCATCGGCCCGAGGCGACCAGATACCCCGCGCCAAGCCTGGGCGCGAGCGTGGCGGAAACCTCCGTCTCGCCGCGATCATCGACGAGCGCACGTCCGCCGAACAGGCCAAGCTGGTCCGGGCCTGCGCTGGTCAGGTCGATGGTGCCAGCGACCGCACCCGCGCCGAACGCGCCCGAGCCGCCACCACGGGTGACGCGGGCCATGGCCAATCGCTCCGGCGCAAGCGCGGAAAGCGGGACGTAGCCGAAGAACGGATCAGCCATCGGCACGCCATCAAGCAGCAGCAGCGTGCGGCTCGTGGCATTGCCGCCAAGCGCGCGCAGCGTGATGCCCTGTGCGGAAGGATTGGACGCGCGGCTGTCAGAACGGCGGAACTGCTGGAAACCGGCAGCGGCGGAGAGCGCATCCTCGAGCCGGCCCGAGGCGGCGACGGCCAGCCGGTCACGGTCGATATCCTGAACATCGTAGGCGACAGCCGCCGGAGCAGCATCTAGCCCGCGCCCAGTCACGACGATCTGATCCGGCGCAGCCTCGTCAGCCAAGGCGAGCGACGGCAGGGCGATGCCGGCAAGCAACGGAGACAGGGCAGCATGGCGGAGGCAGGGTTGCACGAGGCTGTGGCTTTCTATGGAAACGGCGTGTCCGGGGCGTTGCCTTGGCAGGCCCGCCTGTCAAGTGCGCGGGCAGGCAGACGTTGTAACCGGTGAAAGGAACGCAGCGAACCTGCAGGCATTCCCCCAGACCTTGTGAAGGTTTTTCCGATGTCCCGATCTCCGTCCCTTGTCCGCCGTCTTGCCGCGATTGCCCTGCCGCTGGGTCTTGCTGGTTCGGCAGTGCTTGCGGGCCACGCCTTGATCAGCACCGCCATGGCGAGCGCCCCTGCGGCTCCTCGTGTTGCCGCCGCTCCCGCCGCGCCCGTGCTGGTCGAGCTCTACCAGAGTGAGGGCTGCTCCAGCTGTCCGCCTGCCGAGGCCTGGCTCAATGGCAATGCCGGCCGCCCCAACGTGATCCCCCTCGCGTTCGAGGTGACCTACTGGGACTACCTTGGCTGGAAGGACAAGTTCGCCAGCCCCGCGTATACCCAGCGCCAGCGCGATTTCGCGGCGCGTTCGCCAAGCCACGAGGTGGCGACGCCGCAGTTCTGGATCAACGGCCAGCAGAGTGTGAGCGGTGCCAACCCGCGCGCGGTGGAGGCCGCGATCGCTTCGGTCAGGATCACCGCGCCGGTGCCGAGCGTTGGCGCTGGCAGCGTGACGATTGCGAAGGGCGCTGCTCCCGCGCGCCCGGCCGATGTCTGGCTGGTGCGCTATGATCCGCGCACGATCGAGGTGCCGATCAAGGCGGGTGAGAATGGCGGTCGCACCCTGCCGCACCGGAACCTCGTGCGCGAACTTACCCGGCTTGGCGCGTGGAGCGGCGCGGCAGTGCGCTTTGCCTATCCGCCTGCGACCGGCGGCCTACGCAGCGCGGTGTTCCTGCAGGATGGCCGTGGCGGCGCGGTGCTGAGCGCGGGGAGCGACGCGCGGTAGGTCTGCCAGGCTAAGCGAAGGCCGGACGGAAGACCGGCTATCGTCGGGCCAAGGAAATGTGCCTGCCCCTTGGCGGGCGGCTTGGGCAGGATTGGTGCTGGCGGGCAAATAGCGCCCGCGAAGCAGAGAGGTCCTGCATGATCCAACTCCCCGAGGCGCTCCCCGAGACCGGTATTGGCGAAGAGGCGGTGCTCGATCTGCTGGGTGCGGCGGCGATGGCGCGGGCCGCCGATCTCGCCGCGCCCGATGCGCTGGCGCATATGGACCCGCCTTCCGCTCCGGTGGCTGCGCAGATGGCCTATTTCGTCGCGCAGGCCAACCAGAACATGCTGCATCCGGCGACCAGCCCTTTCGCCACTCTGGCCGAGGCGCGCGTGCTGGAGTGGATTGCGCCGGCGTTCGGCATGGCCTGGGGGCAGTTCTGCAGCGGATCGACGCTGGCCAACCTGACCGCGCTCTGGGCTGCACGCGAGGCGGGAGCGCGCATGGTGGTTGCATCGGCCGAGGCGCATATCTCGGTGCCCAAGGCGGCGCGGATCCTTGGTATGGACTATCACCCCGTGCCGGTTGGCGATGATGGCCGCCTGATCCGCGCGGCGCTTCCCGATCTTGCCGATGCGGCGCTGGTGTTGACGGCAGGGACAACCGGGCGCGGGGTGATCGATGATCTGACCCCGGTTCCGGCCAGGTGGCTTCATGTCGACGCGGCATGGGCCGGGCCGCTGCAACTCACGTCGTATCGGGATCGGCTGGCGGGCATCGAAGCGGCGGACAGCATCGCGATCTCCGCGCACAAGTGGTTTTTCCAGCCCAAGGGCGCGGCGCTTGCTCTGTTCCGATCGGAAGCGGCGCGGGCCTCGATCACGTTCACCTCGTCGTACCTCGCGCGGCCCAACAGCGGGGTTGAAGGCACACGCAGCGCGGCGGCGCTGCCGCTGCTCGCGACCTTGCTGGCATGGGGCCGCGAGGGGCTGGCGCAGCGGATCGAGCGTTGCATGACGATCTCCGAGGCGCTTGCGCAGCGCCTCGATGCCGATCCGCGCACGGTGCTGAAGCATTGGCCGGAAAGCGGGGTGCTCAATTGGCGTCCGGTGGAAAGAGATACCGGCGCCGTGATCGCCGCCCTTGATGGCACGAGTTCGGCCTTCACCATCGGCGAGACCGTGTGGGTGCGGCAGGTCGCAGCCAATCCGCATGCCGATGTCGATGCGATCTGGGCGCGGATTTGCGCAGCGCTGGGCTGAACGCGGCCGGACTTTGGCGATTGCGGCACGCGGCGGGTTGTGCAAACCAGCCCGGCGATGGTTTCCCACCCAGCCGATAACAAGATCCGGTCGCTTCACGGGCTACGCGGTCTGATGGCCTGGTGGGTGGTGAGCGGGCACCTTGCGCAGGCGTTCGGGGTTCACCTGCTGCTGATCGATACACCGGAACTCGCCGTGGATGTGTTCATCCTGCTTTCGGGTTTCGTGATTGCGATGCTGGTGGAGCGAAAGGCGGAAGCCTATCCGGCCTATATCCTGCGCCGCGCCTTTCGCCTGTTTCCGCTCTATCTACCGCTTCTGCTGATTTCCGCGGCGCTGCTTCCGGTGCAATTGGCGGTGTGGCGAACCTTGCCGCCTACCGCCGGTACGCGCGATCATGTCTTCCTCGCCCAAGCTGCGCTGGCGAACCTGCCGTTCCATCTCGGCGTCCATGCCGCCTTGCTGCAAGGGCTTGTGCCGACACAGTATTCCGAGGGGGTTGCCGTCACGATCATGGCGCAGGCCTGGAGCGTTTCGCTTGAATGGCAGTTCTACCTCGTGGCGCCGTTCCTCATCGCGGCGCTGTACCGGCAGTCGTGGCTGCGCGTTTGCGTCGCCGTGATCGTGCTTCAGTTTGCAGCGCGCTATTTCATGGGCGCCTTCCTTGGCGTGAAAATCCTGCTGTTTGTTGCAGGCATTGCGACCTGCATGGCGATGACACCGCAGTTGCGGCGGCAGGGGCTGGCGATTGCGGCCTTGTGTGCGGCGGTGACGGTGGCGCGCGATGGCTTGCAGGAACTGGTTCCGCTCGGCATCTGGGCGGCGGTGATCGCATCTTCGCTTGCACGGCAGGGGAGCGCTGCGCAAGGTCTGGCACGGCTGCTCGGCAGCCGCATCGGCTATCACATGGGTGAAATCTCCTACGCGGTTTACCTGTTTCATTTCATTGTGTTTTTCGTCGCAGTCCATGTCATCACCCAGGTCGGACTGGATGGAGCGATGCGGGCGGCGACTGTATCTGCCCTGACAGTCGGGTTTACGTATCTGGGCGCCTTGGCCTGCCATCATCTGATCGAACGACCGGGCATCACGCTCGGTGCGCGGTTGTCGCGGGCCCTTGCGGCGCGATGATGAAGCTTACATCAGGCTCTGAAAGCGGCTAGGGTTTTCGTCATGACACTGCTGCCCGGAACCGACTTTCTCGAAACGGAGCGGCTGATCCTGCGCCGCATGACCGAGGACGATCTCCCCTTCCTCATCGCCGTCCACGCCGATCCCGATGTGGCGCGCTATATCGGATCAGGCATGCCGCGCACACCTGCCGAGACCGAGCAGTGGTTGGCGAATGTGCTGCACGGCTATGCTCATGCCAGCCTCGGCCCCCTGCTGGTAACGCGCAAGACCGATGGCAAGCGCCTCGGGCGATCCGGGCTGAGCGACGGCGTGCTCGAAGCGGATCCGCGACCGGGTCTTCTGCGCCGGATGTGGTTCTTCCGCACACATGTGCCGGAGGGGGTGGCGTTCGAGAAGCAGCCTGAACTAGGCTATACCTTCGCGCGCGAGAACTGGGGGCAGGGCTATGCTTCGGAAGCCGCGCGCGCAGTCTGGACTTATGCGCAGGAGCATCTCGCTCATCCCGCGATCATGTCCGTGATCTACGCGGACAACGTGGCCTCGCGCTCCGTCGCACTCAAGTTCGGCGTGCGCTACGTTGACGATGTCGACATGAACGGGCGCGTTTATCAGCGCTTTCTCTGGCCGGTATCCGCACGCGACTGACGGAAAGGGGGCCATGGCGCGCTGGGGGCTTGGGCCCCTTCCATTCGAGCGTTGGAGTGCTCGGGATCAGAACTTGGCGCCAAGCTCCACACCGATCATGCGGCGCGCGCCGGGCGAGATGAACGAACCGCCGAACTCGATCGCGGGGATCACTTCGGCGAGGTACTTCTTGTCGGTCGCGTTGTTGGCGAAGAGCGCGATGCTGTAGCGATCGGTCTGCAGCGCGGCGCGCAGGTTGAGCACGCCGAAGGTGTTGCGGCGGGCGACGTCGTACTTCGCATCGCCGACAACGGCCGGGAGCTGCAGCGCGGAGATCGGCAGGAGGCCCGAGAACAGCGTCGGCGCGGTCTGGTTCTGCACGGTCGAGAACCAGGTCGGGCCGGTCACGCGGTAATCGGCGCGGGCGATGAAGCGCACGCCATTGCTGATCGGCTGCTCGATCTCGCCGCCCAGGTTGATCGTGTAGTCGGCGGTATAGGGCGACTTGTTGCCGATCGTGTTCGGGCGCGCCGAGTTCTTCTTGATCTCGCTGTCGGTGTAGTTGACCGAGCCGAACAGCTTGACCCCGCGCACGGGCTTGACCGCAACATTGAGCTCGACGCCCTTGAGATCGACCTTATCGATGTTCGAGACGACGCGCAGCAGGCCGAAGCTGCCGACGAAGAACTCGAAGAACTGCATGCCGTGGACCTGGGTGTAGTAGCCAGCCAGATCAAACGTCAGCTTGCCATCGAGCAGGTTGCCCTTGAGGCCCGCTTCCCATGCGCTCGACCATTCCTTGCCGTACTGGTCGTTGATGTTCACGTTGGCGTTGATGAACTGCTTGAAGTTGGCGTTGACGACCGCAGCCGAGCCCTGATTGTTGAAGCCGCCCGATTTGAAGCCGATGCCCCAGTTGGCATAGAGGTTGAGTTCCGGGATCGGCTTGTAGCTGAGCGTGACCTTGGGTTCGAACTGCTTGAAGGTCGCCGCCTTGTCGGTCACCGGACCGAAGGCCTGGCCAGGGTTGATCGGGCCGCCGGTGAAGGGATCGGTTGCGGTCGGCACGAGGCTCGAGGACCGGCGACGCTCGATGTCGTAGCGCAGGGCGACGCCCGCCTCGAACTTCTCCGAAGGCTTGTATTCGACGCTGCCGAACGCGGCGTAGACGTTGGTCTTGAACTTGTCGGCCAGCAGCAGCGAAGTGGGGTTGGCGCTGTCCGGCGCGTTGTAGAGCTGCTTGATCACGCCCTTGCCGGTATCGGCGCCCAGGCTCACGCCGGTCGAGCGGTCGATGTGCAGATAATAGGCACCGATCTGCCAGGTGATCGGGCCACCGGGCTCGCCGATCAGGCGCCACTCGGTCGAAATGTCCTTCTGCGTACGGACCTGGTACTGCGTGCCATCGCAGGTCGTCGGGCTGTAGGGGCCGAAGGTCGAGCCATTGGCGGGTGCGAAGATGAAGGGCACCGGGATCGCGCCGATGAAGCCGGGCTGGTTGACCGGGAAGCCGGTGTTGGCAGCGGTGCTGGCGAAGCATGCATTGACCGCAGGCTGGGCCGCCGGGTTCACTGCGCTGATATAGCGGGCGAAGTCCGCCGAAGTGCCATCCGCGACGAGATCCTGATCGACGTTCGAGTAGAGCACCCAGCCGACCAGCTTGAGGCCATCGGCAAGCTGCTTGTCGAGCTTGGCCGAGAAATCGAAGCTGTTCTGATCATTGGTGGCGCGAATGTTCGGATAGAAGCGGAATTCGTGCTGGTTGACGTTCTCGTAGAACTTCGGGTTCACCGCCGCGAAGTTGGGCAGGTGGAACGAGGCGTTGAACGGAAGCGAAGCGCCGCGGAACTGGGCGTAGCGCGCCTTGAGATCGATCTGGGTGTCGGTGCCCTTGCCGATCAGCACGCGGCCGTCGATCGACCAGTCTTCCTTGTCGGCGATGGTCTTGCTGCCATCGCGCTCGTTGCGCCAGAAACCGTCCGTCTTGTAGTAGGTGCCCGCGAGCACGAAGCCGGCGTTCTCGCCCAGAGGGCCGGCGATGTGTGCGGCGCCGTCGAAAGTGTTCTGCTCGGCATAAGAAGCGCGCACCGCGCCGGTCAGCGTGTCAGTGGGCTTGATCGTCTGCAGCACGATGGCACCAGCGGCAGCGTTGCGGCCGTAAATCGCGCCCTGCGGACCCTTGAGCAGTTCGACCTGCGAAAGCGTGCCCTGGCGCTGGTTGAGCTGCGCGGTGTTGGTCTTGAGGATGCCGTCAACGACGAGCGCGACCGAGCTCTCCGCGTCGCGCGCGCCGTTGATGCCGCGGATGTTGATCTGGGTGTCACCCGCCTCGGCAGTGCCGGTCACGATGGTGACACCGGGGGTCAGGTTCGTGAAGTCCGCTGCGCGGGTCGAGCCGGTGTTGGCCAGCGTCGCTGCGGTCAGCACCGAGACCGAGGCCGGAACATCCTGCAGCCGCTCGTTCTGGCGGCGGGCGGTGACGATGATCGCGCCTTCCTCGGCAGGAGCGGGCGTGTCGGCAGCCTGCGCCTGCGGCTCGCTCTGCGCGAAGGCCGGAGTGGCGGCGAAGGCAAGGCCTGCGACGGAAGCCGAAAGGAGGCTGGCGGTGTTCAGCCATTGCGAGATGCGCATCGGTGGTACTCCCTGTCAGTATGATGGCCGTTTTCGGCTGCCGTGTTGTTGATCGTGCCCCCATGGCATTCACGGCTTGATAGGAGACATGGATATTGTATACAAATGCCATCGGTCAAGCCGATTGGTTGCAGAAATCTCGGGAGCCTAAATGTCGCGCGCCTCTGATCGTGCCTACAGCGCGATCCGGAACATGATTCTTTCGGGAGAGCTCCCCGCCGGCGCGCAGCTGGGCGAGGAAGCGCTCGCGGAAATGTGCGGGGTTTCCCGCACCCCGGTGCGCGAGGCGCTGCGCCGTCTGGAGGCTGATATGCTGGTCGGCCGCACCGATACGCAGCGCACGTTCGTGGCGGATTGGTCGATCGACGACGTGGCCGATGCCTTTGAATTGCGGGCGATGCTGGAAGCCCGCGCGGCACGGCGCGCGGCAGAGCGGATGACCGAGCCTGCGCTCGCCCGAATCAGGGCGGCGAATCGGACCCTTTCGGCTGCGATCCAGCATCCTTCACCAGACGTTGCCGGGTTCCTTGACGGGAACCGCGAGTTCCACGCGATCATCCTCGAAGTGGCGGGTTCGCGGCGTCTGGCTGCCCTCTTGGGCACGCTGATCGAGCAGCCTGTCGTGCTGCGCACTGCGCGGCAGTACTCTCGTGAGGAGCTGCGCCGCTCGCATGCCGAGCACGAGGAACTGACGGCCGCTTTTGCGCGGCGGGACGGGGCCTGGGCCGAGGCGATCATGACCAGCCATATCCTGCGCGCCTACCATGCCTACGCCGATGCGCACCGGGCCCGTCTCGATGCCGGAACGCAACAGGAAGCGGCCGAGTAAATGTATACAAATTCAATCGAAATGGTCGAAGTCAGCCCCCGCGACGGGCTGCAGAACGAGAAGGCCATGGTGAGCACAGCGGACAAGCTCGCGCTCATCGACCGGGCGCTTGCGGCCGGCGCGCGGCGGATCGAGGTGGCGAGCTTCGTGAACCCCAAGGCCGTGCCGCAGATGGCCGATGCCGAAGCGGTCTGCGCCGGGCTGCCGCTGCGCGGCGACGTGACCTACATCGGCCTCGTGATGAATGCGCGCGGTGCAGATCGCGCGCTGGCGACGGGGCGCATCGACCAGTTGGGCGCGGTCTCCGTGGCGACTGATACCTTTGCCATGGCCAACCAGGGCCAGACTTCGGACGGCTCGATCGAAGCCGCCAAGGGCATCATCAGTGCTGCGCGCGACGCAGGCAAGTTCGGGCAGGTGACGATTGCCGCCGCGTTCGGCTGCCCGTTCGAGGGTGAAGTGGCCGAAGCGCGCGTGCTCGCCATGGCCGAAGCGCTCGCTGCCGCCGCGCCGGTCGAGATCGCGCTGGCGGACACGATCGGGGTCGCCAATCCGGCGCATGTGACCCGGCTCGTGACGGCGGTACGCGAACTGGTCGCGCCGATCCCGGTACGCGTGCACTTCCACAACACGCGCGGCACCGGGCTCGCCAATGTCTGGGCAGCGGTAGAAGCCGGTGCGCGGACGATTGACGCTTCGATCGGCGGGCTGGGCGGCTGCCCCTTCGCGCCGGGCGCAGCCGGCAATGTTTCGACCGAAGACGTCGTCTATATGCTCGAGCGCGCCGGCGTGCGCACCGGGCTCGATCTTTCCGCGCTCATTAGCGCCAACCATTGGTTGGCCGAGGTGATGGGACGCACGCTGCCAGCCATGGTCTCAAGGGCGCCAGCATTTCCGAAACAGCTTCAAGAGGGATAGGGCATGGGTTACCGTCTGGGTGTCGACGTTGGCGGCACGTTTACCGATCTGCTGCTGTTCGACACGTCGAGCGGCGCATTCTGGCGGCACAAGACGCCGTCGACGCCGCACGACAGTTCCGAGGGCATCCTCAATGGCGTGACGGCGATCTGCGCCAAGGCCGGGATCACGACAGGGGATATCGATTACTTCCTCCACGGGACTACCGTGGCGACGAATGCCGTGCTCGAAGGCAAGGGTTCGCGCGTCGGCCTCGTGACGACCGAGGGCTATCGCCATATCCTCCAGATCGCGCGCAGCTTCGTGCCAGGCGGCCTTGCAGGCTGGATCATCTGGCCCAAGCCGCAGCCGCTGGCCGCGCTCGAAGACACCGTGACGGTCAAGGGCCGCATCGATGCCGAGGGCAACGAAGTGCGCCCGCTCGATGAAGCCGATATCCGCACGCAGCTGGGCCTGCTCAAGGCACAGGGCGTGGAGGCGGTGACGGTGAGCCTGATCAACGCTTATGTGAGCGGCGCGCATGAAGTGCGGGTGGGCGAACTGGCGGCCGAGATTCTGCCCGGCGTGCCGGTTTCGCTGAGCCATCAGGTGCTCCCCGAAATGCAGGAATACGAGCGTACGCTGACGACCGTCGCCAATGCGGCGGTGCGTCCGGTGGTGGGGCGCTATGTTTCCAACTTGCGTGACCGCCTCGCGGCTGAGGGCATGACCGGCAAGCTTTCGCTGCTGCGCTCGGACGGCGGGCTGATGTCTGCCCAGAAGGCTGAGGAGCATCCGGTCAACATCCTCATGTCCGGCCCTGCGGGCGGCGTGACCGGCGCGATCTGGGTCGGCCGCAATGCCGGGATCCGGAATATCCTGACGCTCGACGTCGGCGGCACCTCGACCGACGTGGCGCTGATCGAAAACCTCGAGCCGCGCCGCCAGCGCACGACCGAAGTGGGCCACCTTTCGGTCCGTGCCTCGGCGCTCGATGTGAAGACGGTGGGCGCGGGTGGCGGCTCGATTGCCTATGTTCCCGAACTGACCAAGGCTCTTCGGGTAGGCCCGCAATCGGCGGGCGCGGTGCCGGGGCCGGCGGCTTATGGCAAGGGCGGCGAATTGCCGACGGTGACCGATGCCAATGTCGTGCTCGGCTATCTCCCCGAAAACCTGCTCGGCGGGACCTTCCGGCTTGACCGCGAAGCTTCGACCAAGGCCGTGCAGACCATTGCCGATGCACTGGGTATCGACCTCATGGCGGCAGCGCGCGGGATCATCGATATCGTCAACGAGAACATGTTCGGTGCGCTGCGCATGATCTCGGTGCAGCAGGGCTATGATCCGCGCCACTTCGCGCTGATGGGCTTCGGCGGGGCGGGGCCGCTGCATGTGAACGCAATTGCGCGGCTGCTGGGCGCATGGCCTGCGGTCTCGCCTGTTTCGCCGGGCGTGCTCTGCGCGCTGGGCGATGCGACAACGCGGATGCGCACCGAAACCGCGCGCAGCTTCTCGCGCCTCGCCACGCAGACCGAGGCGAGCGAGTTGATCGCGATCCTCGCCGAGATGGCAGCGCAGACGCGTGGCGAACTCCTGTCTGACGGTGTGCCGGAGGACGAGATCACTACCGAGTTCGAAGTCGACGTCCGCTATGCGGGTCAGGCCTTCGAAGTGCCGCTGACGATCTCGGCAGACGTGCTGGAGGCGGACGGCATTGCCGGCATTCTCGCGCGCTTCGATGCCGAGCATAAGCGCCTCTTTACGTTCAACATGGATACCCCACACGAGATCGTGAACCTGCGCGCCGTGGCGCTGGGCCGCGCGCTTGATCTGCCGGCGGCCGAACTCCCCAAGGGCGATGGCAACCCGGCGGCAGCCAAGATGCGTGACCACACGTTGTGGATGGACGGGCGCGAACAGGCGGCGGTGATCTATGACCGCGCCCTGCTGCGCGCCGGGGATGTGATCCCGGGTCCGGCCATCGTCTGCGAGATGGACTCCACGACGCTTATCGAAAGCGGCTGCGTCGGCACGGTCGATGCTGTCGGCAACATCCTGATCAATCTGGCCTGAGGGAAGCACCAACCATGCCTGCAACCATTGTCCAGACGAACCCCGTCCCCTTCAACCGCGTTCCCATTGATCCGGTGACGCTCGATATCATCGAGAACGCTCTGCGCAATGCGCGCATCGAGATGGACGCAACGCTCGTGCGCACTGCGATGTCGCCCGGCATCCGCGAGCAGGGGGACGCGTTCCCGCTGATCGCCGATCACACTGGCAAGATGATCGTCGGCCAGTTCGGCAGCTTCATCGGCGGCTTCCTCGATAACTTCGATGGCACGCTGGAAGACGGTGACATGATCTTCCTGTCCGACCCGTACTCGGTCGACGGCGCGATCAGCCACTCGAACGACTGGCTCGTGCTGCTGCCGGTGTTCAAGGATGGGCGGCTGATCGCCTATACCTCGATGTTCGGCCACCAGAGCGACATCGGCGGCAAGGTCGTCGGCTCGATGCCGATCAATGCCCGTTCGATCTTCGAGGAAGGCGTGCGCATCCCGCCGGTGAAGATCTGGAAGAAGGGCGAATACAACGACGACCTGATGAAGCTCGTCATGCACCAGACGCGCAAGCCCGACTGGTGTCAGGCCGATCTCAACGCGCTGATCGCCGCCTGCCGCGTCGCCTCGCGCCGCGTGATCGAGATGGCCGAGCGTTTTGGCGATGACGTCTATGTCTCGGCCACGCAGGACCTGCTGGCCCGCAACCACCGCGCGATGCAGGCGCTGATCGGCATGGCGATTGCCGAGGAGCCTGTCAGTTTCGAGGACTACATCTGCGACGATGGCATGGGCTACGGCCCCTACAAGATCAAATGCACGATGTGGCGCGAGGACGGCCGCGTGATCCTCGACTTTGCGGGCACCGATCCGCAGAGCCAGGCCTCGATCAACTTTTTCCTCAATGAAAACATGTTCAAGATGTTCTTCGGCATCTACATGATCATGGTCTTCGATCCGCAGATCCTGTTCAATGACGGGTTCTACGATCTGATCGACGTGCGCATTCCCGAAGGATCGCTGCTCAAGCCCAGGTTCCCCGCGGCGCTTTCGGGGCGGACCCATGCGCTGGGGCGGATATTCGACATTCTGGGCGGATTGCTGGGCCAGAAGACTCCCGAGTTTCTCAATGCAGCTGGGTTCTCGTCTTCTCCGCACCTGTTCTATTCGGGCAACGACGCGCGTCCGGGCAAGAAGGGTGAGTGGTTCCAGCTGTTCCAGATCGGCTTTGGCGGTATTCCGGGCCGTCCGATGGGCGACGGGCCGGACGGCCACTCGCTCTGGCCGGGCTTCACCAACGTGCCCAACGAGTTCCTTGAACGCTACTTCCCGATGCGGATCGAGCGCTATGAATGCGCAGCGGATAGCGGCGGGGCGGGGCTCCACCGCGGCGGCAACGGCATTCACATGACCTACCGCTTCCTCAGCGCCGGCACGATCTCTATCCATGACGACCGCTGGTTCGTGCCGCCTTGGGGCGTGAACGGCGGCGAACCGGGCCAACGCGCGCGCAAGGTGCTCGAGCGCGCCGATGGCACGAGCGTGATCGTGGGCAACAAGGTCGAGGACGTCGAGGTTGAGGCGGGCGATCAGCTTCACTTCATCACCTGGGGCGGCGGCGGTTGGGGTGACCCGCTGGCGCGCGATCCGGCGCTGGTTGGGCTTGAGATCACGCAGGGCCTCGTGACCGCTGAAGGCGCGCGGGACTATGGCGTGGTCGCGAGCGCTGCGGGCGTGGTCGATGCGGCTGCAACCGAAGCGCTGCGGGCCGAGCTGCGCGCAGGCCGGGGCGAGTTGCCGTTGTTCAACTATGGCCCGGGCATTGAGGCGCTGCGCAGCGCCTGCGAGAGCGAAACGGGCCTTGCCGCGCCGATCCAGCCCGTGTGGCCGCATCTCGAAGCGGCGGAGTAAGCCGATATGCATGCAGGTGCATTGAACGACATCCGCGTCGTCGAGCTGGGCCAATTGCTGGCTGGGCCGTTCTGCGGCCAGCTCTTGGGCGACATGGGCGCCGATGTGATCAAGGTCGAGCCGCCGCACGTGAACGGAAAAGGCGGCGGCGACCCGATGCGCGATTGGGGCCAAGGCGCGGAGAAAGTGCAGTGGGAAGTGATCGCGCGCAACAAGCGCTCGGTTTCGGCCAACTTGCGCATCCCCGAAGGTCAGGCGCTGGTGCGGCGGCTGATCCGCGAGGCCGACGTGCTGATCGAGAACTTCAAGCCGGGCACACTTGAGAAGTGGGGCCTTGGCCCCGATGTGCTGCTGGCCGAGCAGCCGGGCCTCATCATCGCGCGCATGTCTGGCTATGGGCAGGACGGGCCCTATTCGGACCGTGCCGGCTTTGGCGGCATCGGCGAGGCGATGGGTGGCTGGCGCTATATCGTGGGTGAGCCGGACCGGCCGCCCAGCCGGATGGGCGTCTCCATCGGTGACACGCTGACAGCGACTTACGGGTGCATGGGCGTGCTGGCGGCGCTGCACGTGCGCGAGAAAACTGGCAAGGGGCAGGTGATCGACGCGGCGCTTTACGAAAGCGTGCTGCAGGTCATGGAAGGCCTCGTGCCGGAATACGACCGCATGGGCCTGATCCGCGAGCGTTCGGGTTCGATCCTCAAGGGCATTGCGCCGTCCAACGTCTATTCGTGCAAGGACGGCGAGTTCATGATCGGGGCGAACAAGGATTCGCTGTGGAAGCGGCTTGCCACAGTTATGGGGCAGCCCGAGCTTGGTGATGATCCGCGCTTTGCGACGCATCTGGCGCGCGGAGCAAACCAGACCGAGATCGACAATCTGATCAACGACTGGACCCTGACGAAGACGGTCGATGAAGTCGATGCGCTGATGATCGAGGCTTCGATCCCGGCGGGCCGCGTCTACCGTGCGCCTGATATGCTCGCCGATCCGCACTTCGAGGCGCGCGGCGCGATCATCGAGGTGGAGACCGAGCGCTTTGGCGCACTCAAGATGCAGGGCGCGTTCCCCAAGCTTTCGGGCACGCCAAGCGGCGTTCGCCGTCCGGCCCCGGCGACGGTCGGGCAGCACAATGCCGAGATCTATGGCGGGCTGCTGGGGATGAGCGAGGCGGAACTGGCCGCGCTTGCCGCAGGCCGCGTGATCTGATGGCGCGGGGCGAGCACGATCTTTCCGGCAACTATGCGGGCGCGTTCGATGGCTCGCTGCCGTTCGGGGCGCGCCCCGCTGTCATCGTGATCGATATGGTCGAGGCCTACCTGCAGCCCGGCTCGCCGCTTTATGCCGGGGTCGAGGATGCCGTGGCTAGCGCGGCGCGGCTTGTCGCAGCCGCGCGCGAATGCGGCGCGCCGGTGATTTTCACCAATGTGGAATACCAGCCCGGCGGCGCGGATGGCGGGGTGTTCTTCCGCAAGGTGCCCGCGCTCAAGGTGTTCGAGAAGGGTTCGCCGCTGGGGGCTTTCCCGGCGCAGTTGAGCCCGGTGGACGGTGATTTCGTCATCACCAAGCGCTATGCCTCGGCGTTCTTCGCAACGCATCTGGCAGCGACCCTGACTTCGCTCGGCGTCGATACGCTGGTGATCGCCGGAGTCTCGACCTCGGGCTGCGTGCGGGCGACCGCGCTCGATGCGTGCCAGAACGGTTTCCTGCCGTTCGTGGTGCGCGATGCCTGCGGGGACCGGCATGCCGCGCCGCACGAGGCGAACCTGTTCGACCTTCAGGCCAAATATGCCGAAGTCGTCAGCGAAGCGCGCGCGCTCGAACTCATGGCGGCAACTGTCACGCGCTGACCGGCTCTGCCAGCGGGGCGAGCAACCGGGCCAGGGCCGCGCGGTCTTCTTCTTCGACCCGCGCGCCAAGTACGGTCTCGATGGCCTCGGCATAGATCGGCCACATCGCGGCGCGCATTGCGCGGCCTTCGATGGTGAGGTGCAGCAGATAGCCGCGTGCATCTTCGGCGCAAGGCACGCGGGTCAAGAGGCGCTCCTTGACCATGCGTTCGATGAGGCGCGACAAGGTATACTGCTCGGTCCCCAGCATGGCCTGCAAATCGCGCGGGCGCTGTGCACCGCGGCGCTCTATGGCCAGCAGCACATCGTACCATTCGGGCGGCGGCATGCCGAGTGCGCGCAAGGTCGCGGCGCAGTGCTGGCTGGCGAGATCGGCTGCGCGGAGCAGGCGGGTCCACGCAAGCAAGGTGGTAGCGGCCGGCATGGCCATGGCGGGCAAGCCTTTCGATGCGGGTGCATGGGAAATTCCATGCCGATGCATCGATAAAATGATGCGACTGCATGGGAATGTCCATGCAAGTGCAACTACTTAGCGCAGCTTCTAGCCGGGTTCGCCTTCCAGTTCCTGCGGTTCGGGGGCGGTGAGGATACGGTCGCGAGCGACGCGGGGATCGCCGGCTTCGACCTGCAGGGCGAGGCGTTCGCTGTCGCGCGCCCGGAACAGCGTTTCGGCCCGCGTGATCGCCTCGTTGCTGAGGCCGGCATTGTCGAGCGCGGCGCGGGCCATGGCGATGGCGGATTCGAAGGTTTCGCGCATTATCAGCGTGACGGGAGCATCGCGCAGCTTGATCACCGCGCGGCGATCGAAGGCGCGGACGAAGACGGCGGCACGCGGGAAAGCTTCGTGGACAGCGGCCAGCATTGCCGCATCGAGCTGGTCCCCGTCGATGCAGAAAAGGATCATTTCGGCTTCGGCAGCGCCCGCCTGCCGGAGCATGTCGATCCGCGTGCCGTCGCCGAAATAGACCTTGGCACCGAAGGTGCCGGCAACGTCAATCATCTCCACATCGGTATCGATCAGCGTGACGGTGATGCCGCCCGCCTGCAGCACCTGACCCACGGCCTGCCCGAAGCGTCCGTAGCCGACGATCAGGGCATTGGCGCCGTCGTTGCTGGGGCCTTCGCGGGTGGCGGCGGTCTTTGGCACCGGCTCGGCGCGGAAGCGGCGGGTGGCCATCATCAGGAATGGTGTGGTCGCCATCGAGAGCGTGACGACCGCGCCGAACAGGCTGGCCGCTTCCGGGGCGATCAACAGGGCATGGCTAGCCTGTGTGAACAGCACAAAGCCGAATTCGCCGCCCTGACTGAGCAGGAGGCCGAGCGCGAGCGCGCCGCGCCAAGGCACGCCGAACAGCCGCGCGAGGCCGAACATGACCGCGGCCTTCACCGTGATCAGCATCAGCGCCATCGAAATGACGAACAGCGGATCGCGCGCGATGGCGCCGAGATCGAGCATCATGCCAACCGCGAGGAAGAACAGGCCGAGCAGGATCGAGCGGAACGGCTCGACATCGGCTTCGAGTTCATGGCGGTAGGGGCTGTCGGCCAGCATGACCCCGGCGATGAAGGCGCCGAGCGCAGTCGAGAGACCAAGCAGTTCCATCACCGCGCCCGCTGCCATCACAGTGAACAATGCGGCGACGATGAACATCTCGCGCTCACCCAGATTGCCGATCAGGCGGAACAGCGGGCGGATAAGGAAGCGCCCCGCCGCCACGAGGCCCGCGATGGCCGCCACCGTTTCGAGCGCGAGCAGCCAGCCCGGCGGGCCGCCGAGATCGGCCGGATTGCGGCTCAGCGCGGTGATGATCGTGATCAGCGGGATGATCGAGAGATCCTGGAACAGCAGGATCGAAAAGGCCCGCTCGCCAAAGCGGGTCTTGAGGCGCCCGGACGATTGCAGCATCGGCAGGACCTGCGCCGTGGACGACAGCGCCAGCGGCAGACCCAGCGCGAGCGCGGCGGCGGAGGAGAAGCTGGTCGTCAGCATGATCGCCCCGGCAAGGGCCAGCCCGCAGATCGAGACCTGCAGCAGGCCGAACCCGAGGATATCGCGCTTCATCTTCCAGAGTTTGGAGGGATCGAGTTCCAGCCCGACGAGGAACAGCAGCAGCGTGATGCCAAGCTCGGCAAAGCCCAGCTTCTGCTCTGCATCGCCGACCATATTGAGCACGAAAGGCCCCAGCATCGCGCCAGCGACCAGATAACCCAGCGTCGCGCCGAGGCCGAGACGGCGGAACAGCAGCACGAAGGCCAGCGCGAAGCCGAGCAGCAGGAAACCGTCGTGCATGATCGAGGCGGGGTGGGGAGAGGTCACCCGCCGGTTGTCAGGCTTCGCGCTCTCAAGGTCAACAGTCCTTGCCGGACCTAGTCTATTGACATTGATGTAGGCAGCGTGGTTCCTTGCCGTCCAGGACTACAAGGGAGATATCCATGTCTGTTGCCGGGAAGTATGAATGCGTGACCCGTTCGCCGATGGGCGATCAAACCTCGATCCTCACCGTCGATGTCGACGGGAGCAGCTTCAGTGGCAGCAATTCCGGGCCGATGGGCAATATGGAAATCACCGGTGGGACGGTTGATGGCAACACCATCAGCTGGTCGAGCAACATCACCGTGCCGATGCCGATGAAGCTCGATTGCACCGCGACGATCGACGGCGATGCCCTGACCGGTACTGTGACCGCAGGCATGTTCGGCAGCTTCCCGATGACCGGCAAGCGCATCGACTGAGAATGTCCGGGGGAGGGCGCTGTCCTCCCCCGCTTTCGCCTAGCGCGCGTGAATCCGCTTGAACGTGCCGGAGAACGCCAGCGCCGGCTCGCCGTCCGCAGTGATCAGGCCGCGCGCGAAGACCAGGCTGCGGCCGGCGCGGATCACTTCGCCGCGGGCTTCCAGCATCTGGCCCGCGCGCGCAGGCCCCACGAATTCGGCATTGAAGGTAACGGTGACGCCGCTCATCTCCTCGCCCGTCGCGCTGGCGATCATGAACAGCGAGAAATCGCCGAACGTCATCATGCAGCCGCCGTGGATGCTGCCATGTGCGTTGCAGTTCTTCGCGCGCGGCCTGAAGCCGGTCACCACCCCTTGCTCGTCGCGGCGGACATAGAACGGGCCGACGTCATCCTCGAACGGATCGTTGCCCGCCCAGTGATACCATCCGGCCCAATCAGGATCGGTCGCGGGTTCCAGCTTTCCTGCAAATGGCGGCGTTTCGGTCGTCATGGGGTCGGTCTATCCGTAATGATGGCGTGCCAGCCCTAGGGAATGAATTGGATCTCGGCCAGCATGAGCCGCCGGCACAGGATCGGTATCGCGCGTGACAGCAAAGCGCTCCCGCCTTTCCTGACAGCCCACTGCGTAAACGTCCTGTGCCGGATTTGTGCTTTTCCGGTTGAATCGGCGGGATAAGTGTGATTCTGTCAAATTGATGAAACGCCGCAGCACTTCCCTCAAGCTACCGCGCGAGAGCATGACGCAGAGCTTTGCGCTCGTCGCGTTGCTGCTGCTGGGCGCGGTGGCGCTGGCAGGGCCGAGCGGCGTGCTGGCGTGGACAGAGAACGCCCGGCTGCTCGAACAGCGGCAGGCCGAGGTGAAGCAACTCCAGGCCGAGCGTGACCGGCTCCGCAACCGGGTCAATCTCCTCGATCCGCGCCATGCCGATCCCGATCTGGTCGGTGAATTGCTGCGGTCGGATCTCAACGTGGCGCATCCGGACGAGATCGTCATCCAGCGCAAGTAATGCCATAGGGCATCCCCAGCGCGATTCTCTCGGAGCACCACTGACCATGACCGTCCACCACGGACACGATGATGACGATCCGGTTGAGGACGGCAAGATCCCGGTTCCCGCGCATGTGCAAGATGCGATCCGCACGCTGATCCGCTGGTCGGGCGACGATCCGGAGCGCGAAGGCCTGCTCGATACGCCGCGCCGCGTGGCCCGCGCCTGGAAGGAATACTGCCAGGGCTATGCCGAGGATCCGGCGTCGCACCTCGCACGCCAGTTCGAGGAAGTGGGCGGCTACAACGAACTGGTGCTGCTGAAGGACATTCCCTTCCAGTCGCACTGCGAGCACCATATGGCGCCGATCATCGGCAAGGCGGCGATTGCCTATCTGCCGCGCGACAAGGTGGTGGGAATTTCCAAGCTGGCGCGCGTGCTCAACGCTTATGCGCGGCGGCTGCAGATCCAGGAACGGTTGACCGCCGAAGTGGCCACCTGCATCTGGGACAATCTCAAGCCCCACGGTGTGGCGGTGGTAATCGAGGCGCAGCACGGCTGCATGACCGGGCGCGGCGTGCGCACACCGGGCGTGGGCATGGTGACGAGCCGCATGATGGGCACATTCCTTGAAGACAATCGCAGCCGCAAGGAAGTGCTCAGTCTGATGGGCTACTGACACGCAAAGGATCGGCGGACATATGCGGGGATTTGTTAGACTGGCCGCCGTATTACTTGCGCTTGCCGCACCCGCCACGTGGGCGGCACCGGCCATCCCGCCAGCGATCTACACCGATCCCCCCGCCGATCCGGCGCATCCGGCGCGGATGGAAGTGCTCCATATCCCGAGTGGCGGGGTGGAGATCAACGGCGTGGCTTATCTGGCCGCCGGGGCCGGACCGCATCCGACGGTGGTGATCTGCCACGGCCTTCCGGGCAACGAGAAGAACCTCGATCTGGCCCAGGCGCTGCGGCGGCAGGGCTGGAATGCGATCACGTTCAACTATCGTGGTTCGTGGGGAAGCCCGGGCACTTTCCGCTTCGGCCAGAATCCGGAGGACGCCCGCGCGGTGCTGGCGTTCCTGCGGGTGCCCGCGAACGCCGAGCGCTTTGGCATCGACAGCGCGCGGATGGCAATGGTCGGCCACTCGATGGGCGGGTGGGTTACGACCATGGCCGGTTCGCAGGAACCGGACCTGCGCGGCCTAGTGCTGATTTCTGCCGCCGATTTCGGGTATGTCGGCCAGATGCCGGACTCGGAGCGGACCAAGCTGGTTGCTGACAACAGCGAAACGCTCAACAATTCGGTGCAGGCGCTCTCGGCCGAACTCGCGGCGCATGCCAGAGAGTGGGATTACGTGAACCGTGCCGAGGCACTGAAGGCCATGCCGCTGCTGGTGCTCACGTCGGACGATGGTCTTGCTCCGGACGGCGATGCGCTCGTTGCCGCCGTGCGCAAGGCGGGTGGCACCAGGGTCCATGCCGCCCATGTCGCCACCGACCACGGCTGGTCCGACCACCGCATCGATCTTGAGGCGCGCGTGATCGGCTTCCTGGAGCCGCTGCTCGCGCCGACCTGACGGGCGCACAGCAATCAAATATTACCAAGCAGTCGCTTTCTGCACATCGGACCATGCCTATCTTTCGTTTGGACCCGGCCATAACCGGGCCAAGGCAGGAGACAGGACAATGAAACGATGCACGCTTGCCGCCGCAGCGGCGGCAACTCTGGCGCTGGGCGCTCCGGCGCTGGCCATGGAACACAAGACTATCATCGATCATCCCGTGGGCACGATCGCGGCGGACTATTCGGGCACGAGCCGGGTCTCGCTGCAGCAGGTCGGCAGCGTTAGCGTCGGCGGGCGACCGGAGACACTGCGCTGCCGCTGGACGGTCTCGCTGGTGGTGGAGCGGCAGGCACGGCTCGGTTCCGGGCAGGAGGCGCGGCGAACGCTGTCGCAATCCGATGTGGTGAAGGGGTCCGTGCCAGGCTGGTGCCCGCAGCGCGATCATGCGGCAGAGCGCTTCGCGGCGAAGCACCGCGACGACCTTCACGCCGCGCTGATGGCGCTGGTAGAGCAGGACCGCGCGCTGATCCTGGCCGAGGCAGACAGGATGCGGGGGACTCCGCGCGAGGGCTAGAGCCGGAGCCGTGACAGTCCGGATAATGCTGAGGCTGGCCGGAGCCATCGTGCTTCTGCCAGCCGGTGCGGCATGGGCGCAACCGCTTGAGGCCGGAGCGGAAGCAGCCAGCGATGACGTGCGCGCCGGCATCAGCTGGAGCGGCGGCCGGGCCTCGGCCTCTGCCGATGCGCGGCTTGATCTTGGCGCCATAGATGCATCGCTGCGGCTGGCCACGTTGCGACGCGCGCCGCGTCATGCGGGCGCGGATCTCGTTGCAGATGTGGCCATCGGCCGCGACTGGGCGCTCGGGCCGGTCATTCTCCGCACCGAGGCGGTGGGCCATGTCTTTGCCGGCGCATCCCAGAGCATGGACTTCGGCGAACTGGCCCTGGGCGTCCGATACGGCCTTGGTCCGCTACGCCTTGCCGCGACTGCGTGGTATGCGCCGCATCAGAGCACGATCGGCGGCGATAACCTGCATCTGCGCGTCGGTGCGGATGCAGGCCTGCCGGGCGTCCCCATCACCTTGTTGGCGAGCATCGGCCATACGGCGGGGGGCGGGCAGGGTCTGCGTGCAGCGCGGCTCCGTCCCGCCGGTGACTACACCGACTGGAAGCTCGGCGCTGAGTATGCCCGCTACCCGCTGAGCCTGGGGCTCGAGTATGTCGGGACGACGGTTGCGGCGAGCGGGGCCCCAGCTGGTCCGTTTGCCGATCCATCTGGCGCAGCTGACCGGGTTGTCGCGCGGGTGCGCCTGTCGTTCTGAGGGGCTGGTTACTCTGAAACTGAATCGATCAATGTGCGAGTTTTGATGGCAAAACCCGATCACTGCGATGAACTTTACTCGCTTCCGGCTGAAAGCGTCTAGGCGTAGTTTTGTTCCATCGAATACGCGATGGAGTCATTCACCATGAACATGCAAACCGGCGATGCAGCGGGCGGTTGCCCAGTCCACAAGGACGCCGCGCGCGCCCTTCTGGGCCGTACCAACAAGGACTGGTGGCCCGAGGCGCTGCCGGTCGATATTCTCCATCAGGGCGGCGTTTCGCCCGATCCGACCGATCCCGGCTTCGATTATGCCGAAGCCTTCAAGGCGCTCGACTACGCAGCGCTCAAGGCCGATCTCACCGCGTTGATGACCGATAGCCAGCCGTGGTGGCCAGCGGATTATGGGCACTATGGCCCCTTTTTCATCCGCATGGCCTGGCACGCGGCGGGCACCTATCGCACCGCCGATGGCCGCGGCGGGGCGAATAGCGGGCAGCAGCGGTTTGCGCCGCTCAATTCCTGGCCGGATAACGGCAACCTCGACAAGGCGCGGCGGCTGCTCTGGCCGATCAAGGCGAAGTACGGGAAGCACATCTCGTGGGCGGACCTCTTCGTGCTCGCGGGCAATGTCGCGATCGAATCGATGGGCGGGCCGGTGTTCGGTTTCGGCGGCGGCCGGGCCGACGTCTACGAGCCCGAGCGCGACATCTACTGGGGGCAGGAATCCAAGTGGGTCGATTCCGCCGAAACGCGCATCCAGCCTGACAAGGGCACGGAGCTCGAAGAACCGCTCGCTGCGATCCAGATGGGGCTGATCTACGTGAACCCCGAAGGACCGGGCGGGGTGCCCGATCCGCTGGCATCCGCGCGTGACATCAAGATCACGTTCGCGCGCATGGCGATGGATCTGGAAGAGACTGCCGCGCTCACCGCGGGCGGCCACAGCTTCGGCAAGGCCCACGGCGCGGGTGATGCCGCGCTGGTCGGCCCGGCTCCGGAAGCGGCGGACATCACCGCGCAAGGGTTCGGTTGGCTGAGCACCCACGGCAGCGGTGTGGGCGGCGATGCGATTACCAGCGGCATCGAGGGCGCGTGGGTCAACACGCCGACACAATGGTCGGGCAACTACTTCCGCCTGCTGCTCGACTATGACTACGAACTGGTCCGCTCGCCCGCAGGTGCGCACCAGTGGCAGCCGGTTGACCAGCGCGAGGAGGACATGGCGCCGGCAGCGGATGATCCGGCACGGCGCGTGCCGACGATGATGACCACTGCCGATATGGCGCTCAAGATGGACCCGGAGTTCCGCGCGATTGCCGAGCGGTTCCGCCACGATCACGAAGCGTTCAAGGATGCCTTCGCGCGGGCCTGGTTCAAGCTGACCCATCGCGACATGGGGCCAAAGGCGCGCTACCTTGGCCCCGATGTGCCGGCGGAAGATCTGATCTGGCAGGATCCGGTGCCTGCTGGCCGGATGCCGCTTGAAGGCGAAATCGCGGCGTTTAGGCAAGCGATCCTCGCATCGGGCGTGGCACCTGCGGCGCTGATCAAGGCGGCCTGGGCTTCGGCTTCGACCTATCGCCGCACCGATCACCGCGGCGGTGCCAACGGCGCGCGCATCCGCCTGGCCCCGCAAAAGGACTGGGCGGTGAACGATCCGGCAGAACTCGCCCAGGTCCTCGGCGTGATTGATAGCTTGCGCGGGAACCTCTCGTTGGCCGATGCCATCGTGCTGGCCGGCACGGCCGCTGTCGAAGCGGCGGCCAGGGCAGGCGGTTTCGATGGCGCGGTGCCCTTCACCGGCGGACGCGGCGATGCCAGTGCGGAATGGACCGATGCGGCAAGCTTTGCAGTGCTGGAGCCGCGCGCCGATGGCTTCCGCAACTACCTCGCGGCGAAGCACTCGGTGAAGACGGAGGAACTGCTGATCGACCGGGCTTCGCTGCTGGGTCTGTCAGCGCCGGAAATGGCCGTGCTCGTGGCGGGTCTGCGGGTGCTGGGCGCAAACCAGGGCGGCAGCGACCTTGGCGTTTTCACTAACCGGGTGGGCGTGCTGAGCAACGACTTCTTCGTCAACCTGCTCGACATGGGCACGGTGTGGAGCGCGGTGGAAGGCAGCGGCGATGAACTCTTCACTGGCCGCGACCGCGCGACCGGCGGAGTGAAGTGGCGGGCGAGCCGGGCCGACCTCGTGTTCGGATCGAACAGCCAGTTGCGCGCGGTGGCGGAAGTCTATGCCGAAGCGGGCGGCGACGCGAAGTTCCTGCGCGATTTCGTGAAGGCCTGGACCAAGGTGATGAACGCGGATCGCTTCGATCTGCCGTGATGGTTGAACCCGCCGGGCACATCGTGTGCCCGGCGGCTCAGTCCGCGAGGCTGCGCTTGAACAGTCGCTTGATCAGCCATGGTTCAAGCACCCGGCCGAGCAGCCAGAGGGCTGCGAAGATGCTGGCAAAGACATAGGCGGGCGTGGGCGAGAAGCCCTTCTTCTCCTCATCCCCGTCCTTTTTCTTGTCCCCGGCGCCCTTCGCGGCGTCCTTCTTCTCATCCTTGGGCTTTTCGGGAGCGGGCGCGCCGAGGAACTTGTCGACCGGGTTGAGCTGGATCTCGCCCATCTTGTCCTTCTTGGCGTCGTCCTTCTTCCCCTTTTCCTCGGCCTTGGGCTTTTCGAGCGTGCCGAGGAAAACCGTGAGCTGGCCAACCGCGAGGAACAGCAGCGGGGCAAGGAAGCAATAGAGCAGCGCACGGCTGACGAGATGGTAGCGCAGCACGGCGCCTTCGCCCGCTGCCTCGATCCACAGCGTGCCGGAATCGACGATCGACAGCGGATCCTGCGCCAACTGGTCCTTCTTGGTCACCCGAAGCATTTCACCCATGCGGGCGTGGGTGGTTCCAGCATGGGCGAAGAGCGGATCGAGCCGCGCGAACGCCTCTTCCGCGCTCTGGCCGGCGGGAAGCGGAACTTCGCCGCGGATTTGCCAGATCCATGTGATCAGGCGCCGGAGCGAGGCCTTTTCGGCAGGGGAGGGGCGGGCTTCCATCCCCGATACGCCGAGCGATGCCACGTGTTATTCCGCCGGGACCGCAGTGTGATCCACGAAGAACGGCTCGCGCGATCTGCGCTCCTTCCACGCTTTCAACCCTTCGGTGAACGGGTAGAGCATCTGTTCGCGGATCGACATGCGGCGGCCGCCTTCCATGCCGAGCAGCTCTGCCTCACCATCGATGCAGGTGCCGAACAGGCGGTCGATGAAGATGAAGGTGTTGGCGTAGTTGCTGCGGGTCGATTCAAAGTCCTGCGAATGATGCAGGCTGTGATGCTCGGTGGTGTTGAACGTCCATCGCCACCAGCGCGGGCTGTTGAAGCGCACGTTGATGTGCTGATAGGCACCCACCGACATGCCGATGGCACCCGCCAGCAAGAACGCGCGCGGCAGGAAATCGAACAGGCCGCCGATGCCGAGCCCGATCAGGAACAGCTCCACCGGATTGCCCACCGCGCCCTTATGAACGTTGAGCTGGGTGATGTAGTGATGCACCGAGTGCGGCAGCCACAGCGGATACCAGTTGTGCATGCCGCGATGCATCCAGTACTGGCCGAAATCGAAGATGAAGATGATCAGGAAAGCCTGCACCAGCAGCGGCAATCCCGTAAACCACGCGAATTTCTCAAGATGCAGTCCGCCCTGGATCGCCTCGATCGCGACATCGCTGCCGATGTAGTTTTCCGCAAGATTCACCATGGTGGCCGATACGCCGACATAGAACAGGTCGGTCGCCAGTTCTTTCCAGGTGATCTGCCAGCTCTTGTGGCGCGGGTTGGTGAGTTCGAGGATCTGCAGGATTACGCGGAAGCCGATCCCGATACCGATCGCGGTCGATGCCTTCGCGATGGAATTCGGCGCATAGTACCAGAAAGCGATCATCCCGAAGAAGACGGCGGGCTGAAACCAGCTGAAGAACAGGCGCTTGAACGGCCCGCCCTCTACCTTGGGAATGTTGTCCCACCCGATCGTTACCGGCGACTGGGTACCAACAATCCGTTTTCCGACTCGAATACCGTCCATCACGCGTCCCCATGGTGCGGTGCAGCGAACGGGAGGATGGCAAATATTTGACGGTCGTCAAGCCCGTAGCATCGGCGCTTTAGGGCCAGTTCATGCCGCAGTGCCGCGCCGTATGCGCTGCACTGCGGCATGAGTATTACGATTTATTACGTCACAGGTTCTCGAGCACATACTCGGCCGAGGAAACCTTGAAGTCGCCCGGCGCTTCCACGTGGAGCTGCTCGACCGTGCCATCGTTGACGACCATGGCGAACCGCTGGCCGCGAATGCCGAGGCCGAAGCCGGTGCCGTCCATCGTGAGGCCGAGCGCCTTGGCGAAATCGCCGTTACCATCCGCCAGCATGGTGACGTCGGCCGAACCGGCGGCGGCGCCCCAGGCCTTCATCACGAAGGGATCGTTCACGGCGGTGCAGGCGATCTCGTCGATCCCCTTGGCGCGGATCTCGTCGGCCTTCTGCACAAAGCCGGGCAGGTGCTTGGCCGAGCAGGTGGGGGTGAAGGCGCCGGGGACCGAAAACAGCGCAACGCGCTTGCCGGCAAAGTATTCAGCGGACTGCACTGCATCGATGCCATCGGCCGTGGCTTTCACCAGCTTCACGTCAGGCAGCTTGTCTCCAACCGCAATCGTCATGGGCAAGGATCCTCTTTGTTGTGTTGATCTGTGCGTTGATGCGCATGGGCCGATATAGGCCCGGTATGTGACAGCGCAACCGCCGCCGGGATGGTAAGTCCGCTTCGCCGCGAGTCTTGAAGGACGGGTAAATCCCGAGCGCGCTTCCGGTTCCCGAAGTCGGGAGGCTTTGTGCGCAATTTCGGGACATGCGGCTGGACAGCCTTGCGCCGATCACCTCCGCGCATGCGGAAAATGGCGGCGAGGAACTGGCGCAGGTGGCAGAGCATCCCATCCGGCGAATGAGATCAGGTACCGCCCGAAGGTGATATAAAGACTTCTTTATATCCCCATTGCGCATTGGTGAGAGGCCCGCTAAGAGAGTGGCAATCCTGCCATCGTCTTGGCGGGCTTTTTCGTTTGATCTGCAATCTTGGAGACTGCCTCGTGGCCAGCGTGCTTGACGCCCGGAAAGACTATGTGATCGCCGATATCGGCCTTGCCGATTTCGGGCGCGCCGAAATCAGGATTGCCGAGACCGAAATGCCCGGCCTCATGGCTCTGCGCGAGGAGTTCGGCGCGTCGCAGCCGCTCAAGGGCGCGCGCATCACCGGCTCGCTCCACATGACGATCCAGACCGCCGTGCTGATCGAGACGCTGTCGGCGCTCGGCGCCGAAGTGCGCTGGGCGACTTGCAACATCTTCTCGACGCAGGACCACGCCGCCGCCGCGATTGCCGCGTCGGGCGTGCCGGTCTTCGCGATCAAGGGCGAGAGCCTCGCCGAGTACTGGGACTATGTCGGCTCGATCTTCACCTGGGACGCCGAAACCCCGGGCCAGACTGCCAACATGATCCTCGACGATGGCGGCGATGCCACCATGTTCGCGCTGTGGGGCGCCCGCGTCGAGGCCGGCGAGACGCTGTTCGAGCCGAGCAACGCCGAAGAGATCGAGTTCGTCCGCGCGCTCAAGGCCTTCCTCAAGGCGAAGCCGGGCTACCTGACCGAGACGGTCAAGAACATCAAGGGCGTCTCGGAAGAGACCACCACGGGCGTCCACCGGCTCTATCAGATCGCCAAGGAAGGCAAGCTGCCGTTCCCCGCGATCAACGTGAACGATTCGGTGACCAAGTCGAAGTTCGACAACCTTTATGGCTGCAAGGAATCGCTGGTCGACGCGATCCGCCGCGCCACCGATGCCATGCTCGCCGGCAAGGTCGCCTGCGTTGCCGGCTTCGGCGATGTCGGCAAGGGTTCGGCCGCTTCGCTCCGCAACGGCGGCGCGCGTGTCATGGTCACCGAAATCGATCCGATCTGCGCGCTGCAGGCGGCGATGGAAGGCTATGAAGTCGTGACGATGGACGAGGCGGTCAAGCGCTGCGACATCTTCGTGACCGCCACCGGCAACGAGGACGTGATCACCGCCGACCACATGAAGGCGATGAAGCCCATGTCGATCGTGTGCAACATCGGCCACTTCGACAGCGAGATCCAGATTGCGGCGCTCGACAACTACAAGTGGACCGAAGTGAAGCCGGGCACCGACCTCGTCGAGTTCCCGGACGGCAAGCAGATCATCATTCTCGCCAAGGGCCGCCTGGTGAACCTGGGCTGCGCCACCGGCCACCCCAGCTTCGTGATGAGCGCGAGCTTCACCAACCAGACGCTGGCGCAGATCGAGCTGTTCACCAACCCCGAGCAGTACAAGAACGACGTTTACGTGCTGCCCAAGCACCTCGATGAGAAGGTCGCGGCGCTGCACCTCGCCAAGCTTGGCGTGCAGCTCTCGAAGCTGAGCGAAAAGCAGGCGGCCTACATCGGCGTGCCTGAGCAGGGCCCGTTCAAGCCGGACCACTATCGCTACTAAGCTTCGCTGGAGGTCTGCGGCCTCCACTGGACGGAACGAGGCCCGCGCTGATGCGCGGGCCTTTTTCGTGCGCCCACCCCACAGCTTGTGGCCTGCCTGACATTGTAATTTGCCGCGCCGCACCCTAGCCAAGCAGGGATGGTCCTGCCGCCGTTTGCCCTTGTTCTTGTTGCGCTTGTCCTTGCTGCCTGGACGCTGGGAGCCGCGTGGGCGGTGCTGTCTGCCCGCGCGCGCCTCGCCCGGGCCGAAGCGACGCAGCGGCTGGCCCGCCGGCTTTCGCGCATGATCGAGGAAGCGCCTGCGCTGCCCCTGCTGGTGCGGGCGGACGGACGAATCGAGGGGCCCTCGCGGCTTGCGAGCTGGCTCGGGCTCGACGCAGTGCCCGGCTTCCTCAGCGAACTGGATGCCGGCGAAGCAGGGCTGGACGAAGTTCAGCTCTCGCAGCTCAGCGATGCGGTGCGCAAGGCGCAAAAGACCGGCGCGCCATTCGAACTGGCGCTGAGCCCGCGCGGCGGCAAGCGCAGCCTTGGTGCGCGGGGCCATCTCGCCGATCCGCAGGTCTCCCCGGGAGGCGCGGCGCTGGTGTGGTTCTTCGATTTTACCGAAAGCGTGGCAGAGCTGCGCCGGTTGCGCGCCGAGGCCGCCTCGGCACGGGCCGATTTTTCCGCGCTGGCGGGCCTGATCGAGGCGGCACCGCTGCCGATGTGGTTCCGCGGACCGGACATGGCGCTGCGCCTCGTCAACAGCGCCTATGTCAAGGCAGTCGGGGCCTCCAGCGCGGCGGATGTGGTCTCCGCCGGAACCGAACTGATCGAACCGATCGATGGAGTGAGCGCGGCCAAGATCGCCCAGCAGGTCTTCAACCGCCGCCTGGCCGTCGAGCGGGTGGTCTCGGCGACCATCGGCGGGCAGCGCCGGTCGATCCGCGTCTCGGATCTCCCGTTGGGGGACGACGGGGTTGCCGGCTATGCGGTCGATACCGAGGAAATGGAGGAGTTGCAGCGCCAGTTCCGCCGCTTCCGCGAGGCGCAGCGCGAGATGCTCGATACGCTCTCGGCGGGGATCGCGCAGTTCGACGAGAAGCGCAATCTGGTCTTCGCCAACCAGCCGTTCCTGCGCATCTTCAGCGTGCCGCAGGCCTGGGTGGTCGATACTCCGCCGTTCGACCGCGTGCTCGACCGCATGCGCGATAGCGCGCGCCTGCCCGAAGTGCGCGACTTTCCGGAATGGCGGCGCGAGCGGCAAGGCTGGTTCCTCTCCCGCGAACCGCGCGAGGAATCATGGCACCTCGGCGACGGCACCCATCTGCGCGTGATCGGTCAGCCGATGCCGGACGGCGGCCTCCTCATGATCTTCGAGGACCGCACCGAGCAGCTCCAGCTTTCCGCGACCCGCGATACCTTGCTGCGCACGCGCACGGCGACGTTCGACAATCTGTTTGAATCGCTGGCGGTGTTCGGCCCCGATGGCCGCCTGCAGCTGTGGAACCGGCGCTTTGCGAGCGAAATGGGGCTGGAGGAGGAATTCCTCGCCACGCATCCGCGCGCCGATGCGCTGCTCAGCCGGATGGCCAAGATGCTCAAGCGCCCTGCGCAAGTGAGCACGATTGGCCAGGTGATTCAGTCCGCATCGCTGGAGCGCAAGCAGCAGAGCGGGCGCATCCTGCTCGCAGATGGACGCTCGTTCGCGATCGCGGGCGTGCCCCTACCAGATGGTAACGGGCTGCTCACCGTGCTCGACATAACCGATTCCGAGAAGGCCGAGGCGGCGCTGCGCGAACGCAATGCGGCGCTGGTTGAGGCGGATGCGGTCAAGACGCGCTTCATCGCCAACATGAGCTATGAATTCCGCACCCCGCTCACCTCGATCGGCGGGTTTGCCGAACTGCTGCAGAGCGGGATTGCAGGCGACCTCACCCCGCAGGCGCAGGAATACGTGAGTGCGATCCTCACGTCGGTCGAGCGGCTTGGCGAGCAGATCGAGAACGTGCTCGATCTTTCGCAGAGCGAGGCGGGGACGCTGCCGCTGGCGGCCGAGCCGGTCGATCTGTTTCCGCTGTTGGGCGACGTGGTGCGCGAGCGGGCGGAACGGCTGACCGAGGCCGGGATCACGCTCGACTTGCGGGGGAGTGCCGCCATCGGCAGCGCAACCGGTGACCGCAAGCGACTGCGGCGGCTGTTCGGCCAGCTGATCGACAATGCGATTACCGCGACACCAAAGGGCGGGCGCATTCTTGTCGAAGCCTCGCGCCGAAAGGGCGGCAAGGGCGGGAAAGGTGCGCTGCAGGTGGTCGTCTCAGACAATGGGCAGGGGATGGACCCGGCGCAACTTGCCCGCGCGCTCGAAGGACTCAAGATCAGCGCTGACGGTCGTTCGGTCGAGCGGCGCGGCGGGGTCGGCCTGCCACTCGTTCGCCAGCTTGTCGCCGCGCATGGCGGTTCGTTCGAACTGCTTTCTGAAAAGGGTGAGGGAACCAGCGCCGTGGTGACGTTACCATAAGAGAATTTGGACCATGAGGGAATTTGGGCCGTGAAGGAGTTCTGGCCATGATCATACCGCTCCCGGACCTTTCCGCGACCGACGCACTCGCCCGCCGGATTGCCACGCTGCTGCATCCCGGCGATGTGATCGCGCTCAGCGGCGGGCTCGGCGCGGGCAAGACAACGCTTGCGCGCGCGATTATTGCGGCGCTTGGCTACCAGAGCGAAGTGCCCAGCCCCAGCTTCGCGATCATCGAGGTTTATGATCCCCCGGCGCTGCGGATGCGCGTGGTCCATGCCGATTTCTACCGGCTTGAAGACCCCGAGGAGGCGGCCGAACTCGGCCTCGACGACTACCGCGCCGATGCCGTGCTGATCGCGGAATGGCCTGAACACGCCGGCGGTTTCGCGCATGAACCGGCGTGTTTGTCGATAAGGCTGGAAATCCTTGAAAACGAGCGCGTCGCCATTGTCGAGGCGGGGCCAGATTGGCTAGAGCGCAGAGGATGGACGTGACCTCCACTGCAATGCAGGCCCCTGAAAGCGCTCTTCCCGAGGGCGCGCACCCGTTTCTTGTCGCCGCTGGCTGGGGCACTGCAGTGGTCGAGCCGATCCCCGGCGATGCTTCGGCGCGGCGCTATTTCCGTCTGCGACGTCCCGGCGCGACCGCCATGCTGATGCATGCGCCGCCGCCGGGTGAGGATCCCGAACCGTTTCTGCGTGCCGCGCGCTGGCTTGACGCCAACGGCATGCGCGCGCCGCAGATCTTTGCCGAGGATGCGGCAAAGGGCTTCGTGCTGCTGCAGGATTTCGGCGAAGTGCGCATGCGCGAATACGTCGATGCCTGGCCGCAGGACGAGCGCGAGGTCTACACTCATGCGGTCGATGCGCTGCTGCAATTGCACCGCCTGCCGCCCGGGCCATTCACGCTCTACTCGCTTGCCGAGTACCAGCGCGAGGCGCGATTGTTCGTCGAATGGTATTGCCCGGTGCAAGGGCTTGGCGTCGATCATGCCGGGTGGACGCAGGCGTGGGAGCAAGTGCTCGGCCCGCTGCTTTCGCGCCAGCGTCCGGGTGTGACGGTGCTGCGCGACTATCATGCCGAGAACATCATGCTTCATGGCGGGATCGACAAGCAGGGCCTGCTCGATTTCCAGGACGCGCTGGTCGGACACGCGGCCTACGATCTGGTATCGTTGCTGCAAGATGCCCGGCGCGATGTCGATCCGGCAATCGAGCAGGCCATGCTCGACCACTATATCGCGGTAAGCGGCGCGGACGCCCATTTTGCCGAGGACTATGCGCGGCTCGGCGCGCAGCGCAATGCAAAGATCGTGGGCATTTTCGTGCGGCTGTGGCGGCGCGATGGAAAGCCGCGCTACCTCGATTACATCCCGCGCGTGTGGGGCCTGCTGGAGCGTGATCTGGCGCATCCGGTGCTGGCCCCCGTCGCGCGCTGGTTCGATGCCAACGTGCCGGCGGACCTGCGCGACCCGGCGAAGCGGCTTGGCGGGACATTCCCGGCATGACGAAGCTCGATCGTTCTTTGGCCAGCGATGTCGCGATGGTGCTCGCCGCCGGAATCGGCAAACGCATGCGCCCGCTTACTGCCACCCGGCCCAAACCACTGGTCCGCGTCAATGGCCGCGCGCTGATCGACCACAGCCTCGACAAGCTGGTCGAGGCGGGAGTTTCGCGCGCGGTGGTGAACGTGCATTACCTGCCCGGGCAGATCGAGGCGCATCTTGCCCAGCGCAGCGCGCCTGCCTTCGCCGTTTCGGACGAGCGTGAGGCGCTGCTCGAGACGGGCGGCGGCATGGTCAAGGCGCTGCCGCTGATCGCTGCCGATCCGTTCTTCTGCCTCAATAGCGACAACGTTTGGCTTGATGGGCCGCAGAACGTGTTTGCGGCCTTGAGCGCGGCGTGGGATCCGGCGCAGATGGACGCGCTGCTGCTGCTCGTCAGCCACGCGCGGGCGTTCAACTATACGGGGCGCGGTGATTTCCACCTTGATCCCTTGGGCCGAATCAGCCGCCGCAAGCCCGGCCGGGTGGCGCCGTTCATCTATACGGGCATCCAGATCGTCTCGCAGCGCTTGCTGCGCGATGCCCCGCAGGGGGCCTTTTCCACCGGCGTGCTGTGGGACCGCGCCATCGCGGAAGGGCGGCTCTATGGCATTTCGCATAACGGCCTCTGGTTCGAAGTCGGCGCGCCCGAGATGATCGCGCCGACCGAGGCCGCCTTGCAGCGTGGCTGAGCGCGGGCCCGGCGTCTATTCGATTGCCGCGCACCGCGGCTTTGCCGACGCACTCGTGGCGGGGCTCATCCCGCGCTACCGCGAGGAAGGCTTCGGCCTGGCGCGGCTGACTCTGCTGCTGCCAACCCGCCGCGCCGTGCGCATCGTGACCGAGGCTTTCATCCGCGCGAGCGGCGCGCAAGACGGTGCTGGCGGCCTCCTGCTCCCGCGCATGGCAGTGGTGGGCGATCTCGATCTCGACGAGACGCTGGGGCCGCTGCTCGATCCGCTGGGTGAAGGCGCCGACCTTCCACCGGCGGCCGATCCCACCGCGCGGCTGCTGGCGCTGGCAGACATGCTCCGCAGCGATCCCGATACGCGCGCAACATCCGCGCCGGGGCTCTTGCGGCAGGCGCGTTCGCTGGCGCAGGCGATGGATCGGCTCGCGGTCGAGGATGTCGCGCTGGAAGCGCTGCTCGATCCCGAAGTGGTGGGGCTGGTCGGCGAACTGGCGGAGCACTGGCGGCGAGGGACCGCGCAATTCGCCCGCATTCTGGCGCGTTGGCAGGCCCGGTGCGAGGAGCGCGGTGAGATCGATGCGCCGGTGCGGCGGGGCCGCCTGCTGGCACATGTGGCCGAGCGTTGGCGGCGTGAGCCACCTCCTTTTCCGGTTGTGGCTGCGGGCGTGACATCGGCAGCGCCTGCGGTCGCGCGGTTGCTACGGGTGGTTTCGGAATTGCCGCAAGGCGCGGTGATCCTGCCCGATCTCGATCTGGCACTGCCTGATGCCGTCTGGCAGGCGCTGGGCGTAGCGGGCAATACCGAGCGGCCCGATGCGCCCGTCTTCGCGCGCGGCGATGTGACGACGCATCCGCAATATCACCTCAAGCTCCTGCTGGCGCGCATGGGAATTGCGCGCGGGGAAGTGCAGGCGTGGCACCGCTCCGGTCCGGCGGCCGCACCACCCGCGCGCAGCCGGGCAATCTCGAACCTGTTCCTGCCGCCCGAGGCGAGCACCGTCTGGGCCGAGCTGCCCGCGGAAGCCCGGCGGCTTTCGGGCGTGCGCCTGATGGAGACCGCACACCCGGAAGAAGAGGCGCAAGCGGTTGCGGTGCTGGTGCGGCAGGCCCTGGCCGAGCCGGAGAAGCGCGTGGCGGTGATCACGCCGGACCGCGATCTGGCGCAGCGTCTGGTTGCGCATCTGGAGCGCTGGGGGATCGCGGCTGACGATACGGCGGGCCGGCCACTATCGCAAACACCGGCGGGGCGGGTGCTGCTCCAGCTCGCCGAGATTGCCGCGACCGCTGCGGCCCCGGTGCCGCTGCTGGCGCTGCTGGGCCATCCGCTGGTGCGGCGCGGCGAAGAGCGCGCGGCGTGGCTGGAGCGCGTGCGCCAGCTCGATCTCGCGCTGCGCGGGCCGCGTCCGGGGCCGGGACTGGAGGCTGTGCGCAGCGCCGTGGCAGCGAGAGAGAAGGCCTACCCCGGCCTTGCAGCATGGTGGGATGAGGTAGCGGCCATTCTGGCACCGCTGACGAACGATGCGGTGCCGCCTTCGCTGGCCCTCGGTCTCGATACCTTGGCCGAAGTGGCAGAGGCCCTGTGCGGTGCGGCGATCTGGGGTGAGGCCGATGGGCGCGCGCTGGCGGCTTTCATCGAGCAATGGCGCGAGGCGGCGCAAGACAGCCCGCTGCCGGTGGAGCCCGCCGATCTTCACGCGCTGTTAAGCGACGCGCTTGCCGAAATCGCAGTGCGCCCTCCCTATGGCGGCCATCCGCGCCTTTCCATCTACGGCTTGCTCGAAGCGCGGATGAGCCGGGCCGAGTTGGTGATCTGCGCCGGGATGACCGAAGGCAAATGGCCCGCTGCGCCCGCGCCCGACCCTCTGCTGGCACCCCCGGTGATGCGCGCGCTGGGCATTCCCGGCGCCGACTTCCGCATCGGGCTTGCCGCGCATGATCTGGCCGCAGCGCTGGGCGCGCCGGAAGTCGTGCTGAGCCATGCGGCGCGCGACGCGTCCGGGCCGGTGATCCCCTCACGCCTCCTGCTGCGCTTCCGCGCGATGCTGGGGCGCGAGCTGGAGCGCGAGACGGAAGCGGTGCGCATTGCCCGCGCGCTCGACAAGGCTCAGGCTGCGCCAGCCTATCCGCAGCCCGCGCCGATGCCGAGCGCGGAGCAGCGCCGTGTCAGCATCGCCTCCACAGCGCTCGATCGGCTGCGGGGCGATCCCTACCAGTTCTATGCGCAGGCGATCATGGGCCTGCGCAGGCTCGATCCGCTCGATGCCGCGCCGACGGCGGCGTGGCGCGGGACGGTGGTGCACGCGGTGCTGCAGCAGTGGCACGATGGCGGCAGCACGCGCGGCGAACTGCTGCCGCTGGCCGAGCGCACTCTGGCCGACCTGAGCGCACACCCCTTCATGCGCGGGCTGTGGCGGCCCAGGCTGCTGGCGGCGCTGCAATGGGTGGAGGACCACAACGCCGAACTCGCCGTGCAGAGCCGGCAGCCGGTGCTGTGGGAGAAGACCGGCGCGACCGAGATCAAGGGCGTGACGATCCATGGCCGGGCAGACCGGATCGACCGCCTCGCCGATGGCACGCTGGCGGTGGTCGATTACAAGACGGGCAAGCCGCCATCGGGCAAGATGGTGCAGGAAGGCTATGCGCTGCAGCTTGGCCTTGTCGCGCTGATCGCCGAACGCGGCGGGTTCGCGGGGCTGGGCGGCAAGGCGCATGGGTTCGAATACTGGTCGCTGCAGAAGAAGGCGGACACCTTCGGCTATTGCGAGGAGCCGGTGCCAGGCGGTCGCAAGACAACCGGCCTGCCGCGCGAGGAATTTGTGGCGACGACGGAAGCCTTTCTGATCGAGGCCATCGACAAGTGGATCCTTGGTACGGAACCCTTCACCGCGCGGCCCAATCCGGACCTGCCGGGCTATACCGACTATGACCAGCTGATGCGGCTAGAAGAGTGGCAGGGGCGGGGGGCGACGTCGGCATGAGCAAGGTCTATCCGCTTCAGGATAACCAGCGCCTTGCCGTGCAGCCCGAGCGGACGGTGTGGCTATCGGCCTCTGCGGGTACGGGCAAGACGCAGGTCTTGTCTGCACGGGTGCTGCGCTTGCTGCTGCAGGACGGGGTCTCGCCCGATCAGATCCTCTGCCTCACGTTCACCAAGGCGGGCGCCGCCGAGATGGCGACGCGCGTCAATGACGTGCTGGCGCGCTGGGTGCGGCTGCCGGAAATCGAACTGGCCGCAGAACTCAGGGCGATCGGCGCGTCCTATGGTCCGGCGGTGACCTCGCGCGCGCGCAGCCTGTTTGCCGCGGTGCTCGATTGCCCTGGTGGTGGCCTTAGGATCGAGACGATCCATGCGTTTTCGCAGTGGCTGCTCGGTGCGTTCCCGGCCGAGGCGGGACTCGTCCCCGGCACGCGTGCGATGGAGGACCGCGACCGCGATCTGCTGCTGCGCGAAGTGCTGGCGGACTTGCTGATCACCGCACAGGAGCAGGGCGACGATGCGCTGTTTGCCGCGCTGGAGGACCTCAGCCTGCGCATGGGCGAGGATGCTGTGCCGGCGTTCCTGCTGCGCTGCGCCTCGGCCCACGGGCTGTGGGAAGGGCCGGGGGCATGGCAGCCGCCGGTGCGCCCGCGCATCAACCGGCTGCTGGGTCTGGATGCCGAGGAAGACGGTTCGGGGCTCGCCGCTCTGCTGCACGACGCGGCATTCGATGTTTCCGCCGTCGAAGTCTGCATGGAGGCCAACCAGCGCTGGGGGGCACGAACCGGCCTTGATGCCGCATCGATCATGCGCGATTGGCTGGAAGCAAGCCCGGCGGCGCGGATGGCCGGGCTCGATGATTTTGCCGGGCAGTTCCTGACCAAGGCCGGCACCGCGCGCTCGTCGAAGAACCTTGAAAAGCATGAGCCGGCTTATGCCGACTATCAGGCGCGTGTGATCGCGGCGCTGGAGCCGGTGTTCGAGCGCCGCGCGCTGGTCGCACTCGCAGCGCGGCTCGATCCCGCGCTCACGCTAGGGCGGCGCTTTGCGCTGGCCTGGGCCGAGGCGAAGGCGCGTGAGGGCTTCATCGATTTCGATGACCAGATCCGCGCGGCGGCCGATCTGCTGACGAAGCAGGCCCCGGCGGAATGGATCCGCTACAAGCTGGATCGCCGCTTCGATCACATACTGGTCGACGAAGCGCAGGATACCAACACCGCGCAGTGGCGCATCGTGCTCGATGGTCTGGTCGGCGATTTCTTCAGCGGCGAGGGGCAGCGGGAGGATGTGAACCGCACGCTGTTCGTGGTCGGTGACTACAAGCAGGCGATCTTCGGCTTTCAAGGCACGAGCCCGGAAAACTTCGCTGCCGCGCGCGAACGGGTGAAGCGGCAGCTTGATGAGCTGGCCGAGGCCACGGCAGACCCGGCGAAGGCGCTGCTGCCGCTGGGGCTGGGCCGGTCCTATCGCACGGCGGCTTCGGTGCTTGCCTTCGTCGACCGCGCGATCCACGCGATCGGTCCGGATCGGTTCGGCCTGCCCGAAGCGCCCGAGGTGCATCGCGGGGACGAGGCGCGTCCGGGCCTTGTCACACTGTGGCACACTGTCGGCGGCGCGGCTGACGACGACGATGACGCGCCGCCGGGCGAGGGCGATGAGGGCGCAGAGACATGGCTCTCGCGGCCGGACCGGGTGATGGCCGACCAGATCGCGATGCAGGTACGCCGCTGGCTCGATACCGGCTTTCCGCTGCACAAGGGTGGTCCGCGCCGGGCGACACCGGGCGATATCATGGTGCTGGTGCGGTCGCGCAAGGCGCTTGCAGGCCTCATCGTCGCGCGGCTCCATGCGCGCGGGGTGCCGGTGGCGGGGGTCGATCGGTTGCGGCTCGGCGCGCCGCTGGCGGTGAAGGATCTGGTCGCCGCATTGCGCTTCTGCGCGCAGCCGCTTGACGACCTCAACCTCGCTTCACTTCTGGTCTCTCCGCTGGTGGGCTGGTCGCAGGACATGCTGCTGGAGCATGGCTACCGCGCCAAGGGCGTGCGTTTGTGGGATCACCTTCGGCAGACCGAGGGCCCCGCGACCTATCCGGCGCTGGAGCAGCTGCGCGGTGCGCTCGCCCGCGCCGATTTCGGCACGCCGGCGCAATTGCTGCACTGGCTGCTGGTGGGGCCGTGGCAGAGCCGCTGCAAGCTGGTGGCGCGGCTCGGCGAGGAAGCCAATGATCCCATCGATGAGCTGATCAATGCCGCCATGGCCTATGCGGGCGGCCAGACGCCGAGCCTTGTCGGCTTCCTGCAGTGGTTCGACGCCGGCGATGGCGAGCTGAAACGGGAGGCGGGCCAGAAGGCCGATCTCGTCCGCGTGATGACGGTCCATGGCTCGAAAGGCCTTGAGGCGCCCATCGTGATCCTGGCCGATGCGGCGGCCGATCCGGACAAGTCCATGCCGCGCGGGTTGGCGCTTGAAGAACTGGTGGTGGACGAACGGCGCAAGGTACCGCTGCCGCCCTTGCGCAAGGGCGAACAGGCGGGGCCGGTCCGCGAAGCCGCCGAAAAGGCGGCGGCAGACGAGCGGGAAGAGCACTGGCGGCTGCTCTATGTCGCCATGACCCGTGCCGAGGAAGCGCTATTCATCGGCGGCGCGCTGGGCAACAAGGCGAAGGAGCCGCCGCCGGAAAGCTGGTACGCGCAGCTTGCCCCGCTGTTCGGAGAGGAAGACGGTGCATGGCGCGACGATCCGATCTGGGGCGCCTCGCGCCAGCTTGGCGGGCTCGGCCCGCTCCCGGCGGCAATCGCTGCTGCGCCCCCATTGGTTCAGCCGGACGGGCACCTGCCCGATTGGCTGGCCGCGCCGCTTCCGGCCGAGCCGCGTCCGCCGCGCCCGCTTGCGCCATCGGGGCTGGGCGAGGCGGGCGAAGCCTCCGATCCGCCCTCGCCGCCGGGGCCTGCCGCCCGAATGGCGGCGCGGCGCGGCACGCTGCTGCACAAGCTGATCGAACGCCTGCCGGAACTACCCCCTGAAGCCCGCGCGGGGGCCGCGCGAAAGTGGCTCTCGCGCATGGCCGCCGATTTCGACGACGATGCGCGCGAGGCCATGGCGGCAGCGGCGCTGCGCGTGCTGGGCGAACCTGCCTGGGCCGAAGTGTTCGGCGCCGGATCGCTCGCGGAAGTGCCGATTGCCGCTGTCGTGGGCGAGCGGGTGGTGAGCGGCACGCTGGACCGGTTGCTGCTGGCAGAGACACAAGTTCGCGTCGTCGATTTCAAGACCGACCGCCGCCCGCCGCAGGGCATTGCCGAGGTGCCGCCTGCCAGCCTGCGCCAGATGGCCGCCTATGTCGCCGCGCTGGAAGTGATCTATCCGGGGCGCCACGTGGAAGCCGCTTTGCTTTACACGCACACACCCCGGCTGATCGTGATCCCCCCCGAAGTGATCAGGGCGCACAAGCCTGCCCTTCAGGCCGCGCAGGAAAGCTTTTAGCGCTGTTTTCTTGCGCAGCGCGCCAGACCGCTTACATACCGAACCAACCCCAAGGAGTTTCCTGATATGGCCACCAAAGCCGTTACCGATGCCAGCTTCGCCGCCGATGTGCTCGGCTCCGACAAGCCCGTTCTCGTCGATTTCTGGGCGGACTGGTGTGGCCCCTGCAAGATGATCGCGCCTGCTCTGGAAGAGATTTCGGAAGAACTGGCCGACAAGGTTTCCATCGTGAAGATGGACATCATGGAAAACACCGGTGTTCCCGGCGAAATCGGCGTGCAGTCAATCCCGCTGATGGTGCTGTTCAAGGATGGCAAGCCGGTTGCCCAGAAGCTCGGTGCTGCGCCGAAAAGCCAGCTCAAGGGCTGGCTGGAAAGCGTTCTTTAAGACACCGGGTTGGCAAGGCGCGAGCGGGGTGCAAGACTGTACGTCTGCACCCCTGCTTCCGGAGCCCTACCCTGATGCCGACCCTTACTCATCGCCGCTTTGCCGTTCTGCTTGCGGCTGGCCTGCTTGCTTCTGCCGCGCCCCAAAGCGCACAGGCCGCGCCTGATGGCGAAAACGCTGCGATTGCCCGCATCATCGATGAAGGCATGAACCGCAGCGAGGCGATGACCACCGCCTCGGCACTGATGGACCGCATCGGGCCGCGCCTCACCAATTCCGAGAACCATCGCAAGGCGGAGAGCTGGGCGATGGAGCAGATGCGCAAGCAGGGGCTTGCCAATATCCATGTCGAGCCGTTCGATTTCGGGCTCGGATGGAATCTCGACAGCTATTCGGTGGCGATGGTCAGCCCGCGCGTGCTGCCGCTCACCGCGATCCCTGTGGCTTGGTCGCCGGCCACCGCCGGAACCGTGCGCGCGCCGGTCGTGATCGCGCCGATGTCGCGCGAGGAGCACTTTGCCGAGTGGAAGGGCAAGCTGGCCGGCAAGATCGTGCTGGTTTCGCTGCCCGGGCAGACGAGCGAGAGCAAGGGGCCGGTCTTCCAGCGCTATACCGACGCAGAGATTGCCGAACTCGATACCTATACCAAACCGGCGTTCGATCCTGACGCGACGGCGCTGCAAGTCCGCAATCGCCGCTTTCTGGGCAAGCTCGCCGCATTCCTCAAGGCCGAGGGCGCCGTGGCGCTGGTCAAGATGAGCTACCGCGATGGCAAGCTGATCCACGGCGAGGGCTATGATTTCCAGCCCGGCGATACCCTTGCGGTTCCGGCGATCGAACTGGCGCAGGAGGATTATCGCAGGCTGGTGCGCCTCGCCAAGACGGGCGCAGCGCCTGAAATCGCGATTTCCGTGGCAGCCCGCTACGACGAAAGCAACTTGCGCGCCGAGAACGTGGTGGCCGAGATCCCCGGCAGCGATCCCAAGGCCGGCTATGTTATGGCCGGTGCGCATTTCGATAGCTGGATCGCGGGTGACGGCGCCAATGACAACGGCGCGGGCAGCGTGACGGTGCTCGAGGCCGCGCGCCTGATCGCCAAGCTCGGTGTGAAGCCGAAGCGCACGATCCGCTTCGTGCTGTGGAGCGGCGAAGAGCAGGGCCTGCTGGGCAGCCGCGCCTATATCGAGCAGCACCTTGCGACCCGCCCGGTCGATCCCGCGCTCAAGGGCATCGATTCCTACGCTGCGTGGCGCAATGCGTTCCCGATCACGCCGAAGCCGGAATACAGCCAGCTCAAGGCCTACTTCAACATGGACAACGGCTCGGGTCGGTTCCGGGGCATCTACAGCGAGGGCAATCTCGGCGCGGAAAAGCTGCTCAAGGAATGGCTCAGCCCGTTCGATATGCTGGGTGCGGACAAGCTCGTCGTGAGCAAGACTGGCGGGACCGACCACGTGTTCATGCAGGCGATTGGCCTTCCCGGCTACCAGTTCATCCAGGACCCGTTGGACTATGACAGCCGCGTCCACCACTCCAATCTCGATACCGTGGACCACATGCGCGCCGACGACATGCGGCAGGCGGCGGTGATCATGGCGGGCATGCTGTGGCAGGCCGCCAACAGCGACAAGGAACTGCCGCGCGCCGTGCTGCCGAGCCAGCCTGCGCCGACTGATCCGTTCAAGGTGCGCGATCCTTCGCAGTAAACGCCTAGTCGGCGGCGCTGCTGCGCTTCACAAACTCTTCGAACAGCGCGGGTGAAGAGGCTGCAAACAGGCCTTTTTGCCCGTGCTGGTCGGTGCGGTAGGGTGAGCCATCCGGCCGCGCGGCCATGCCGCCCGCTTCGTTGACGAAGAGCACGCCGGCCGCGTGGTCCCACGGCAAGGTGCGTTCGAACACCGAGATATCGTTCACGCCCAGCACGAGGCGAGGATACTGTTCGGCTGCGCAGCGCGGGATATCGACAAGCGTGTACCAGGGTGCGATCCGAGCCTGCACGGCGGCGCGCTGGGCGGGATCGAGGAACACGGTGCTGATGGCGGCGATGGGCGGCGTCTGGCCGGTGGGGCGGGCCGTGATGCGTTCGCCGTTTACGAAGGCACCCTTGCCCTGATGCGCGATGCATAGCCGGTCTTGCAGCGGATCGTAAATCCACCCGCTTTGCGTCACGCCGCCATCGCTGAGCGCAAGAATGATGCCGAAGGGCGGCTTGCCGGCGGCGAAATTGTTGGTGCCGTCAACCGGATCGATAATCCAGCACAGCCCGCTGTCGAGCCGTTCGGAAAGCACCGGATCGGCATGTACCGCTTCCTCACCGACAATCGCGGCCTCGGGCAGGATCTGCGCAAGGCCCTCCGCAAGCATGACTTCCGCCTCGGTATCGGCAATCGTCACCATGTCGTTTGCCGCCTTGGCGATAACTTCATGCGCGGCGAGCGTCTGATAGCGCGGCAGGATCGCTTCGGCGGCAACGCGCCGCATCAGCGCGGCAACGGCGGTGTCCAGTGCAGCGCTCATGAGCGGTAATCGGCGTTGATCGCGATGTAGCCGTGAGTGAGATCGCAGGTCCACACGGTGGCACGGCCTTCGCCGAGGCCGAGATCGACCTCGATGGTGATCTCCTGCCCCTTGAGATGCGCCGCGACGGGCGCCTCGTCGTAATCAGCGAGTGGCTGCCCCTCGCGCGCGGCCCAGATGCCACCGAAGCCGATCGAGAGGCGGTCGCGGTCCGCTGGTTCGCCCGCCTTGCCGACCGCCATGACAACGCGGCCCCAATTGGCGTCCTCGCCGGCGATCGCGGTCTTGACCAGCGGCGAATTGGCAATGGCGAGGCCGACGCGGCGCGCGCTTTCGTCACTCACCGCGCCGCTGACGGTGACTGCGATAAACTTCTGCGCCCCTTCGCCATCACGCACCACAAGGTGCGCGAGCTGGCGGCAGACATCGTGGAGCGCGGCGGCAAAGGCATCGGCGCCGGGGCTGTCTGCCGAGGCGAGCGGAGTATTACCCGCAGCGCCGGTGGCGAAGGCCAGCACGGTGTCGCTGGTCGAGGTGTCGCTGTCGACGGTGATGCAGGAGAACGTGCGCTGGTTGGCATCCGACAGGCAGGCCTTCAGGAAAGCGGGATCAACCGCCGCATCGGTGAAGACATAGCCCAACATCGTCGCCATATCGGGCGCGATCATGCCCGAGCCCTTGATGATGGCGCTGAGCGTAACCTTGACGTCGCCGACCATGGCCGTGGCAGTCGCGCCCTTGGCGAACGTATCGGTGGTGCCGATGGTGTTGGCAGTCTCTTCCCACGAGCAGGGCTCAGCGAGCAGCGCGGCCTCGATCCCGGCGCGGGCCTTGTCCTTGGGCAGCGGCACGCCGATCACGCCAGTGGACGAGACGAACACCTCCTCACGCGCGCAGCCGAGGTGGCCTGCGACCTGCTCCATGATCGCCTCGACCGCCTCGCGCCCACGATATCCGGTGAAGGCGTTGGAATTGCCGGCATTGACCACCAGTGCCCGCGCGCGGCCCTGCGCGACGTTCTGGCGGCCGATCTCGACTTCTGACGAGCAGCAGACATTGCGCGTGAACACACCCGCAACTGCCGTGCCCTCAGTCAGTTCCACAAACGTCAGATCGCAGCGACCCCAGTCCTTGTACCCGGCGCGGGCGATGCGCGGGGTGGCACCGGCGATGGCCGGAAGCGCGGGGAAGGGCTGGGCGAGGGGAGAGCGATCATGGGCCATAGCTGCGGCCCTAGCGCGGGCGGCGGCGCGCTTCAATCGCTGTGGCAAGTGGCGCGGCTTGCAATAATTCTTCGCCGTGGAGGTGGACCTTCGCGGCAAATCGCCCTATCTGCGCCGATGATGCGGCTCCTGCTCGTCCTTCTTGCCCTTCTTTCCGGCCTCTCGCTTTCCGAGGTGGGGTTCTCTACTGCGCGTTCGGAAGTCGTGGGTGCGGCGGCTGGCACGGTGTTCGTGGCCAGTCAGGAGCGCAAGGCCGAAACGGGTCTCAGCAAGGCACAGCGGCCTGCGTGCGAACAGCGCACAATCCGCACTATGGTGCTCCCGGCTCTCGCGTTTATCCACGCGATCAGCATCAGCATCTGGGACCGTCCGCGCGAATAGCGCGCCGCGTTCGATACCAATCCCGCTCCGCCAACGCGCGGATGCCTGACCTGCGCGGCCATTTCGCGCACCCCATTTCACAACAGGAATCCAGCCATGCTCGGCAGCATTGCCAAGGCCATCTTCGGGTCGTCCAACGATCGTTACGTCAAGTCGCTCGACAAGATCGTGCGCGCCATCGCCGCTTATGAGCCCGAGATGCAGGCGCTCAGCGACGAGGAACTGCAGGGCCAGACGGCCAAGCTGCGCGCGCAGCTCGAAGCCGGCAAGACGCTCGACGACATCCTCCCCGAAGCCTTCGCCACCTGCCGCGAGGCTTCGCGCCGCGTGCTGGGCATGCGCCACTTCGACGTGCAGATGATCGGCGGCATCGTGCTCCACCGTGGCGAGATCGCGGAAATGCGCACGGGCGAGGGCAAGACGCTCGTGGCGACGCTCGCCTCCTACCTCAACGCGATCGAGGGCAAGGGCGTCCACGTCGTCACCGTCAACGACTATCTCGCCAAGCGCGACGCGGAATGGATGGGCCAGATCCACCGGTTCCTCGGCCTCACGGTGGGCGTGATCGTGCCCAACATGAACGAGTACGAGCGGCGGCAGGCCTATGAGGCCGATATCACCTACGCCACCAACAACGAGCTCGGCTTCGATTACCTGCGCGACAACATGAAGCACGAGCGCAGCCAGATGGTGCATCGCCCGTTCAATTTCGCCGTCGTCGACGAGGTGGACTCGATCCTGATCGACGAAGCACGTACACCGCTGATCATTTCTGGCCCTACCGACGACAAGAGTGAGCTCTATGTCTCGGTCGATGCGGTGGTGAAGCAGATCGATCCCTCGCTCTACGAGGCGGACGAGAAGACCAAGAACATCTCGCTGACGGAAGACGGGGTCGAGTGGGTCGAGCGCAAGCTCGAGGACGCCGGGCTGCTGGTCGGCTCGAACCTCTATGACGTCGAGAACACGATGGTGGTCCACCACCTCGATCAGGCGCTCAAGGCCAATGTCATGTTCAAACGTGACATCGACTACATCGTGAAGGACGACAAGGTCGTCATCATCGACGAGTTCACCGGCCGCATGATGGACGGGCGGCGCTGGTCGAACGGCCTGCACCAGGCGGTGGAAGCCAAGGAAGGCGTGCAGATCGAGCCCGAGAACCAGACGATGGCCTCGATCACCTTCCAGAACTACTTCCGCATGTATCCCAAGCTTTCGGGCATGACCGGCACCGCCGCGACCGAGGCACCGGAATTCTTCGACATCTACAAGATGAACGTCGTCACCATTCCGACCAACGTGCCGGTGCAGCGCCGCGACGAGGAAGACGAGTTCTACAAGAACACGACTGACAAGTTCCAGGCGATCGCCAAGCTGATCCGCGAGCGGTACGACAGCGGCCAGCCCGTGCTCGTCGGCACCGTGTCGATCGAGAAGTCGGAAATGCTGTCCGAATTCCTCAACAAGGAAGGCGTGAAGCACAACGTTCTGAACGCCCGCTTCCACGAGATGGAAGCGCATATCGTGGCGCAGGCCGGACGGCTTGGCGCGGTGACGATCGCCACCAACATGGCTGGGCGCGGCACCGACATCCAGCTCGGCGGCAATTCCGAGTTCCGCATCGAGGATGAGCTGCGCGATGTGCCCGAGGGGCCGGAACGCGAGGCGGGGATCGCCCGGATCAAGGCCGAAGTTGCCGAGGAAAAGGCCAAGGTGCTCGCCGCCGGGGGCCTTTGCGTGATCGGCACCGAACGGCACGAAAGCCGCCGCATCGACAACCAGCTGCGCGGTCGTTCGGGCCGTCAGGGTGACCCGGGCCTGTCGAAGTTCTACCTCTGCCTCGAGGACGACCTGCTGCGTATCTTCGGGCCGGACACGCTGTTTTCCCGCATGATGAACTCCAACCTTGCCGACGGCGAGGCGATCGGGTCGCGCTGGCTCTCCAAGGCGATCGAGACCGCGCAGAAGAAGGTCGAGGCGCGCAACTACGACGTGCGTAAGCAGGTTGTCGAATACGACAACGTGATGAACGACCAGCGCAAAGTGATCTACGAGCAGCGCGCCGACATCATGGACGCCGAGGCGGTGGATGACGTCGTGCTCGACATGCGCCAAGACACGATCAACGCCGTCGTTGCCGACGCCTGCCCGCCGGGGTCCTATCCCGAGCAGTGGAATGTTGCCAGCCTCGCAGAGCGCGTGGACCACGTGCTGGGTCTTGAATTGCCGCTCGACGCTTGGCTCGAGGAAGAAGGCCTGGAGCCCGAAACCATCGAGGAGCGTATCACTGCGCTCGCCGAGGCGAAGATGGCGGCCAAGCTGGAAACGGTCGATCCAGCATCGTGGCGCAATCTCGAGAAGTCGGTGTTGCTCGAGCGGCTCGACCACCACTGGAAGGAGCATCTCGCAACGCTCGATGCGCTGCGCCAGGTGGTGTTCTTGCGCGCCTATGCGCAAAAGACGCCGATCAACGAATACAAGCAGGAAGCCTTCGGTCTGTTCGAGAAGATGCTCGAAGTGATCCGCGAGGATGTGACCCGCATTCTCATGACGAGCGAAATCCGCATGGGGCCGCCTGAAGACTTCCAGCTGCCCGAACTGCCCGATTTCCTGACCAGCCATCTCGACCCGTTGACCGGAGACGACGATGCCCGTGCGGTGCCGACTGGACAGCTGTTCGGTACCTTCACGCCGCCGATGGCAGGCTCGGGCGCGCCTGCACCCGCAGGGACGGACCCCTATGCCGGGATGGACATCAGCCGCAATGCGCCCTGTCCGTGCGGTTCAGGCCAGAAGTACAAGCACTGCCACGGTACGCTGGCCTGATCGGGCGCACTTCCATCACGCGAGCACCTTCGTGTGATGGGGAAGAAGCCTGATCCAAAGACCTGTTATCGGACGATTTTGATCTGATGGCGGGAGGGCATGTTCCGCTTGATAGATGGCCCGGATGCGCCTTTGAAGGCGTGTTCGGGCAATATTAGGCCGCGAGCCGAGTCGATCCGGACACCGTTCCGCTTTGATGCAATCTTGAAAAAATTGTATTTAAAACAGTATCTTGGCTATGCCCTAAAGCGTTTGACTCGCGGTATTGCCGCTTGCTACGCGGAACTGAACCAGAACAGTGGGGCCGCGACGACCGCAGCAGGGAAGATTGGGGCCTCGATGACGGACGAGGGTGCGAGGGCCAGTAGACGAAGGGCAGGACCACAATGCGGTCTCTGGCTCACGTTGGCCTTTGCCGCATCGATCGGAAGCGGGCTGGTCGGCCTTCCCTCCAGCGCGCTCGCGCAAGTCAGTACACCATCGATTGCCGGACCTAGCCGGGATGAACTGGGCGGCATAACCCGTGCCCCGTCGGTGCAGGCTCCGCGTCTTACCGTGTCCGGCGGGATCGAACGATCGGGCTGCCCGCTTGCCGATCCGCAGTTCGCGAAAATCACCACGACGATCAGCGCCGTAACGTTCAACGGGCTCAAGGGCGCGACGGCGGCCGAGATGGAAGCGGCGTGGAAGCCGCTCGCCGGAACGCCGCAGCCGATTTCGGTGCTGTGCGAGATCCGTGACGCGGCAGCGACGATCCTCAGGAGCAAGGGCTACCTTGCGGCGGTGCAGGTGCCCGTGCAGCGGATCGAGAACGGTGAAGTGCGCCTCGAGGTGCTCTATGCCCGGGTCACCGCGATCCGCGCGCGGGGGGAGACACGCGGGGCCGAACGCAAGTTGATGGCCTATCTCGGCAGGCTGACCAGGGACGACATTTTCGATCGCAACAAGGCCGAGCGCTATCTGCTGCTGGCCCGCGATCTGCCAGGTTACAACGTGCAGCTCACGCTCCGCCCGGCCGGAACGGCTCCGGGTGATCTCATCGGTGAAGTAACCGTTCTTCGCCAAGCATTTGCCGCCGATTTCTCAGTACAGAACCTCGCTTCTGCGGCAACCGGGCGGTGGGGCGGCCAGTTGCGCGCACAGGCTTTCGGCATCACCGGCGCGGGCGATGCGACAACACTTTCCTACTATACCACCTCGGATTTCCGCGAGCAGCGCATCCTGCAGGCCAGCCATGAGTTCCGCCCCGGCAGCGAGGGCCTTCTTGTCGGTGCGTCGCTGACCTACGCTTGGACCAGGCCCGATCTGGGGCAGGCAACCGGCGGTGCTCCGCTGCAGGCGACGACGCTGCTTGCCAGCCTCTATGCCCGCTATCCGCTCGTCCGTTCGCAGGCCGGCGATGTTTGGCTGGGCGGCGGCTTCGATCTGCTCGATCAGGATACGACCCTCATTCTGCCGCTCAGCCGCGACCGGTTGCGGGTGCTCTGGGCCCGGCTCGACTTTGACCGGATGGACCTGACCCGGGCCGAACCGGCCTGGCGGATCGATGGCTCGCTGGAAGTCCGGCAGGGGCTGGCGGGTCTTGGTGCTTCGCTCTCCTGCCTCGGCGTCGCCTGTGGCAGCCAGGTGCCAACAAGCCGGTTTGATGCGTCGCCAGCGGCAACCGTGGTGCGCGCTGAGGTCGAGTACGAACGCGCGCTCGGCCGCTTCTCGCTCGTGGTTCATCCACGCGGACAGTATGCCTTCCGAAAAGTGCTTGGTTTCGAAGCCTTTGCGCCGGGAAATTATACCGTTGGGCGCGGTTATGATCCGGGGGCGATCACCGGCGATAGCGGGGTCGGTCTGTCGACCGAACTGCGCGGACCGCACCGTTCGATCGGTCGCGGCAACGGGCCGTTGGTGCAGCCGTTTGTTTTCGCCGATGCGGCGTGGGCGTGGGATCGCGGCGCCGGCAAGCCCCAGCGCCTGAGTTCGCTTGGCGGCGGGGTGCGGGCTGAACTCGGCAATCGCTTCCGGCTCGATGCCAGTCTGGCTGTCCCGCTTGACCGGGCAGGATTCATCGGCCGCAAGCCGGCGCCAAGGCTGCTGGTTTCGCTCACCACCCGTCTCGTGCCCTGGGGAGGCCGCTGATGCGCCTGAGGTTTGCCAGCGCTCCGTCCCTGCTGGCCATGGCGGCCATGCTGACCGCCGCGCCGATGGCGGCCCGTGCGCAATCGTTCAACGCGACGGGGACGATCGTCGCCGGTTTGGGTGACATTTCCGTAGCTCCGGGCACCACCACGGTTGCGACGGACTCGCCCAATGTGGTGATCAACTGGTCACCGAGCGACACGGCCAGCGGCGGCGGGCCGATCGATTTCCAGTCCGCAGGGACCAGCGCGCTGTTTTCCAACCGGGACGCGACTTCGCTGACGGTGCTCAACCGGATCCTGCCCAAGGATCTGACCCGCCCGATCACGTTCAATGGGACAGTGACGTCGCAGCTGATCGATCTCGCCACGGGCGCGGCGAGCCGGGGCGGGACGGTGTTCTTCTACAGCCCCGGCGGCATGCTGGTGTCTGCGACGGGCGTCTTCAACGTCGGCAATCTCGTGCTGACCACGTCTGATCTGAACTTCGATGCAGCCACCGGCGTTTTCGGAAATGCAGGCACCTACAAGTTCTTGCCAGCCAATGCTGGCAGCCGGGTTGAAATCCAGAAGGGCGCACGGATCACGGCCGGACCGAACAACGCCTACGTCGCGCTCATTGCGCCGCAAGTGATCAATTCGGGCTTGATCAACGTCGATGGCTCGGCGGTGATCGTGGCGGCGGACGCATCGACGATTACCTTCCGGCCCAATGGCCTGTTCGATATCCAGATCGACCAGGGCACGAGCACGACCGGCGAAGTCGTGACCAACGACGGTGTGATCACCGGGCCGGTGGCGAATGCCAACGCAGTCCACCGCGTCTACATGGTCGCCGTGCCCAAGAACGATGCCATCACCATGGCGATCAAGGGCGGCAGCGCGCTTGGCTTCGATGTGGCGGGGGCCGCAAACGTCGACGGCAATGCCATCGTGCTGTCTGCCGGATACAACATCGCGAACGGCCTCATCGATACCGTGCGCGCCAAGGCGAGTGCGGCTGTTCCGGCTGCGCTCGAAATCGGTGCGATCACCGGGACTTCGCAGGTTACCGGCAAAGCCACCGGTCAGGCCTCGCTTGTGGTCGATGGCGGCAATGCCGCGAGCTTTGCGTCCAATCTCTCGCTGTCAGGGGTGCAGGATCCCGCAGCGGCCTCCAACGACGGCGCCTTCATTTCGGTCGGCGGCATTGGCTCGACCCTCGATGTGACAGGCAATCTGGAACTGACGGCGCTCGACGGGGGGCAGGCTACAGGAAGTTTCTCGACCGACAGCGGCAATGCGGTGATCACTGTCGATCAGGGCAGCCTTACTGTTGGCGGCGCTGCCTCGATCAGCAGTGCGCGCGCTCCTCTCGTCGAAGTCGATACGCTTGCCGGCAGCGCCGCGCTAACCGCCCGAGGCGGCGCAGTAGTCAATATCGGCAGCGATCTCTCGATCAATGCCAGCGGGATCGGCAAGAGCACCGACGCCGCCTCAAACCTGGGTCCCACTTCGGCGAAGGGCGGTACGGCGCAGCTATCGCTCGAAGGCGGATCGAACGTCACCGTCGGCCGCGATCTTGTGCTCGATGCCTCGGGAGCGGGGGGTAGCGCTTTCCTCAACGACTTTGCCGGTGCGAATGGAGCCGGCGGACAAGCCATCATCGAGGGCAAGGCGAACGGGGGCGTGCTCGAGGTCACCGGCGTGACCACGCTCGATGCGCGCGGCATCGGCGGCATTGGCCAGCGCTGCATTGCTTGCACGGTCGAGGGCGGCACGGGTTCAGGCGGCAATGCCAGCATCCTGGCTGCTGCGGGTACGAATTTCCGGTTCGGCGATGTCGTCTTGGTCGATGCCACGGGCCAGGGCGGTGCGGCAGCGGCTACCTTCGGCAAGGATGGCGGGGCCGGGCTGGGCGGAACCGCGGCGGTCCGCTCTACAGGTGGTGCGGTCACATTCGTGCAGAGCCTCGATGTTCTGGCCGATGGTCGGGGCGGTGCGGGCGCGACTGTCAATTCGGTCCTTTCGGGCGCGACCGGTTCCGGCGGAACCGGCGGTAGCGGCATCGGTGGTACAGCAAGCATTGCGGCAGGCGATGCCGTGACCCTTGGCGCTGGCGGCAGCATCGGGATCGCCGGGGCAACTGCGATATCGGCAGCCGGCACGGGTGGTGATGGCGGAAATGGCGGTGCAGGCAATGGCGGCACAGCAGCACTCACCGCGCGCAATGGCGCGGCCAATGGCACCGGTCTCTCCGTCAGGGCTAATGGCACCGGCGGATCGGGCGGCAACGGCGGCATTGGCGGCGCAGGAACCGGCGGCAGCGCCGATGTGATCGGTTTCGCTGCCCTTGAAGGCGGTGCGACCCTGAGCTTTGGCGATACCCTGATCGACGCGCGCGGACGTGGCGGCGCGGGCGGTGCGCCCACCTTGTTCCCGGACGATGGCGGCGCGGGCGGCAGCGGCACAGGCGGGCAGGCGCGCGCGCTGGCGCAGGCCGGCAACGCCGATCTCGCGCTTGTCGGTACCACTGTGACGGCAAATGGCATCGGCGGCAGTGGCGGCACGGGTGGGAGTTCGATCAGCGGTGGTCCGGGTGGCACTGGCGGTTCTGGCGGCAATGGTCGTGGCGGTTCGGCAACGCTGGGCGTGATCGCCGGAGCTGCTGCTGTTGCGTCCACCGGTTCTGCCAGTTTTGCCGCGTCCGGCGTTTCCGCGAACGGGATCGGCGGGGCAGGCGGCGCGGGCGGGATCGGCCAATCAGCGTCAATCGACGGCAACGGCGGCAATGCGGTGGGTGGAACTGCAACCATCACGGCCGAGGCGGGTGTCCTCAACTTGAGCGGCTCGATCCAGGGCCAGGCCGATGCCACGGGCGGCAACAGCGGTTTCAGCACCGGCGGCATTGCGCAAGTTGGCGGCACCGCCGATGCTGGCGATCTGCGCGGGGTCCGGCTGCTGATCGGTACCGGACAGATATCCGGCCAGACCATGACGTTCAGCGCCAATGCGACTGGTGGCACGGGGGCGACAGCGGGAACGGCGTCCATTCTGGGCCATCCGCTGACGTGGCTGCTGGGCGGCGGGTCGATCAATGCCAGCAGCCTCAGCTTCACCAGCGCGGGCTCGGCGGCAGCGGGAGCACCGGCCTCGATCATCGCGCTGGCGGGCGGCAATTCCGTGCTGACCGGCGATTTCACCTTCAACACACCGGCCGACCTGACCGCCACGCTCGACGGGGCCGATGTCTCCACCGTGTCCGCCACGATCTCCGCCGGGAACTGGTTGCCCGCTGCTGCCCCCGCAGGCACCGTCGGCACGCTTTCGGGCACGACATCGGTCAGCCTGACTACCGGCGGGCACCTGTTTGCACATATGTCGGCACGCAGCGGCGGCGCGCTTACGGTCGCCGCGCCGGGCCTTGTTCGCCTCGATGATCTGACGTCGCTCGGCGCTGTCGGCGTAGCGGCGGGCACGACCGTTTCACTCGGTGCGATCCGTTCCGGCGGGGACGCGACGGTCGATGCGCCGGGCAACATCAGTGTGGGCACTGTTTCCGCCGTTGGCGCGGCCCTGCTCACATCGGGCGCGGTGTTGACGACCGGTGCGGTGACGGCGGGGCAGCGGGTTGCCCTCAGCGGCGCGACGTCGGTTGCAGCGGGCGGTGCTATCCAGGCCGGTGACAGCGTGCAACTCGTCTCGGACGGGACAGTGAGCGCGTCGTCCGTTTCGGCGGGGCTGGTCAGCCCATCCGCCCTATCTGGCGCGACTTACGGGATTACGGTGCGCGGCCTCGATGGCGTAACGCTCGGCAATCTGGCTGCTGCGCGCGATATCGTGCTGCTCTCCCCCCGGGCGATCACCACGGGTTCGCTGGCCGGGCGGGAGATCGTTGCCCTTGGCGGCGGGGCGCAATCGCTCGGGGCGATCACCGCATCGGGACGCGTGCTGCTGGCCGACTACGAGATGTTCGGCATCGGCGGCAATCCGCTCAGCGACTATAATCTTGATGCGGTGCTGACCGCACAGCCTCTGCCAGCACGCGCATCGATCACGGTGACAGGCGCGATCAACGCCGGTGCGCTGACGGCGGTGTCGCTTGGCGACGTCTCGGTCAGGAACGTGACCACGAAGCGGGCGCTTCCGGCGAGTGGCGCGATCACTCTGCAAGCGGGCGGCGCACTGGCCGCCGGAGCGCTTGTTGCTGACAACCGGATCGACCTGACATCCGGCACGACCATGGACGTCACCTCGGCGAATGCGGGTGATTCCCTGTCGCTCGATTCGGTCGGTGCGCTCACGGCGGGCAATCTTGCCGGTGGTGCGGGCATCAACGTGAAGGGCGGCGCGGCTGTCAACGTGGCGGGCTCGGTCAATGCTACCGGCGGTTCGATCTCGGTGAATGCAGTTGGCAATCTGACCGGCGGAGCGATGTCATCTGCGGGTACGATCACGCTCGACAGCAACGGTGGCAGCATTGCTGTGGGCGATCTCGATGCCGGCAGCACTGTCCTCATCGGTGCAGCAGGTGATCTGCGGACCGGGAACGTCAGCGCGAAGGGCATCCTTGTCGATGCGGGCGGCATGGTTCGGCTCGGCGGATTGTGGCAATCGCCTTCGATCGAACTGCGCGCCGGCGATCTCGATATGCCGGCAGGGTCTGGCCTCAACGCGGGCATTTCGGGCACCATCACGCTTGTCTCGCGCAATGCGGCGGGCCTGCGCATCGGCGATGGGCTTGATGGCAGCGTGATGCCGAGCAGCGGCTTCACCATCGACAACGCCGAATGGAGCCGGATCAACAGCGGTTCGCTCAGCGTGTTTGCGCCGGATATCGCCGGGCCGGTGGATATCCTGATTGGCAAGCTGGACGTGACCGGCCCCGATGCGGGCAGCACCATCGATGATCCGCTCGGCTCCGTGCAATTCAGGACCGGCGGGTCGGTGGCCGGTGCGCCCAGCGGGACGATCCGCGTTGCCGGGGCGCTCAGGGTCGCCGGCTTCAGGGCGAGCAATGCGCTGGTGTTCCGCACCGGCCAGTTCCAGCTCGCGTCCGATACCGGCAGCCTCACCGTGCTGGGCAAGGGCGACACGGCGACCGGCACGCTGCAGATCGAGGCGCGGGATATCCACGTGGCGGCAACGCCGCTCCTGGCGCAGCTTGCCGCCGATCCGTTCTTCTCCGGGGTCGAACCTGCGCTCGACAATGTGAGCGCGGGGAGCAGCGGGCCTGTGCTCAGGGCCGGGGCGCTTGATTTCACCGTGGGCCGCAGTTTCTACATCCAGCGCACGGGAAGCGGCTTCGATCCGCTGGGCTTTGAGGAACCGCTCGACGGCTTCAAGGTCACATCGGCAGGCGCAAGCCCGATTGCGGTGATCATCAATGGCACCTTCCGCGCTGCGACAGGCCTCATTGGCGGGCCGCAGGCGTGGTTGCAGTTCAAGCAGAGCGGTTTCAATTTCTCGGGCTTCACGGCCGATAGCCGCCTCAATGGTTGCCTGCTCACGGCGGCGACGTGCGGTCTCGATAGCCGTGGTCTGCCCGATCCCGGCATTCGCACCGTGATTGAGGGTGTCGGCACGCCCGCAATCGGTGATACGCCGCCCGATCCGGAGGGGCCGCAGCCGAAGGTCCAGTCGGCCATCCTGCCGCCGCCCTTGCTGCTCCCCATCCAGCCTGACGCGCTGCCCGGCCAGGTCGACGAAGCGATTGCCGGTAGCGGTAATCCGGCGCTGATTGGTGGCTCCGTACCCGAGGGGGCCCGGCCGTGAAGCGTGCGATCGGCTTGCTCGCCTCGCTGGCTGCGTTCGCCGGCACTTTGGCCCCCGCCGATCTTGCCGCGCGCGAGGTGCCGATCTCGGTCCGCAGCACCTTCCGGCTCGGCTCTGCGGGGGTGATCTGCAGCGCCCAGATCGCTCCGCGTGATCCGCGCCTCAGCGGCATGTTCGACCGCGGCTATACGATTTCGTGCCGCGATGCCGCCGGCCCGGTGGGGACGCTCATTGCCGTGCGCCACGCCTTCCCGATCGATGCCACGCCCTTAAACGGCGTTCCCGCCTCAGCAGGGCCTCAGCGCGCGTGCGGTGCGCCGGGGGGCGCAGTGATCGAGGCGCTCGGCAATGCCAAGGCGATGATCTGCCGCGATCCGGCCAGCGGGCTTGACTATCGGCGCTATGCCCTGGTGCGCGGGGATACCAGCTATTTCGTCGAAGGCCTTGCTGCCTACGATGCGGCGCTGCGCCTTGCGCTGGCCAGCGTGGTGTTGAACAAGGCGGTGCCGGGCGAGATCAAGGTGGCCACCACCGAAGTCACCGACGCGGCGGCCTTCGCGCGGCTGCAGGCGGGCCTGCTCGATCCGCTGGGGGTGCGCGGGGAAGGATATCTGCGCAACAACGGCAGCAGCTTTGCCGAATCCGCCGCGTTCTTCGAAGTCCTCGCGGAGAAGGCGCGGAGCCGCAAGGGCGAGCAGGCCGAGATGGCCGAGGCGCTCGCCAACGAGGGGCTTCAGCAGTCCAATCTTGGCAATTTCGATACGGCTGCACGCCTATTCGGCGAAAGCGAACGGGCGCAGCTTTCGGGCGATGGCCTCGGTCAGCGGCTGCTGCGCAACTATCGCGCGCTCGATCAGCTCAACCAGCGCCGCCCCGATGCAGCGGCGGCCGAACTGGCAAAGCCCGTCGATCCGGTCAACGCCGTGTTCAACAGCACGAAGCTGGCGGACGGCGAGATCAATCTGCCTTTGTCAGACGCCTTGAACCGCGAAAGCAGCGCCGCCCGCCGCATGGGCGCGCCCGATCCTTCGCTCACGCGTGCGGAAAAGGCTGAGATCCTCGATGGACAGGCCGTCGCCATCGCCGCCACCGCAGCACGCATGGCGGGCCGCGCCGATGATGCCGCCGCCGGTTTCGCCAAGGCGCGCGAGCGGCTAGGGGCGGTGCGCGGCGGCCAGGTTGCCTCGATCATCTGGCTTTCGGCCGAGATCGATATCGAGATGGCCGGGATTGCCGGGGCGGCTGGGCGAAGGAGCGAAGCCGATGCCGGCTATGACCGCGCGATTGCGGCGCTGGAGGCTACGTATCCCGCTTCGCCGGCGGTGCTTTCGGCCCAGGCGCGCAAGGCGGCTTTCCTGCTTGCGGCTGGTGATCGTGCAGCGGCTGCCAAGCTGTTTGGCGCGGTGGTCGAGGAAAGCGCTGCCGTCCCGGACAGCGGAACCATCTTGCGCGACCTGTTGGCGCCCTACTTTGCCTTGCTGGCGGGCGAGGGGGTCGAACCCTCTTCCCGCGCCTCCGCCGCTTTTGCCGCCGCGCAAGTGCTCGAACGCCCCGGCGTTGCGCAAACCCAGGCGATTCTTGCGCGCCAGCTGGCCGAAGGCAACGATGCGGCTGCGGCGCTGTTCCGCCTGTCGCTCGCCCGCAGCCGCGATATCGCGCGCGCAGAGGGCGAAGTCGCCCGGCTCGGTGCGCTGGCCAATCCAGCCGCCGCCGAAATGGCCGAACTCGGTTCGCAGCAGGAAGCGCTGGCGCTCCTGCGCCGTGAACAGACCGAAATCCTCGCCAAACTGGCCGCCTATCCGCGCTACACCGCGCTTGCGCCCAAGCGCGTGTCGCTGGCCGAGCTGCAGGCCGCGCTCAAATCCGGCGAGGCCTACTACAAGCTTGTTGCGGTCGGGCAGGACCTCTACGGCCTCTACGCGACAGCCGGATCGGCCCGTCTCTATGCCCTGCCGCTGACACGCAGTGAAATGGCGCGTGACGTGCAGAAGATCCGCAACAGCATCGTCACCATCGAGAACGGCAAGGCGGTCAATCGGCCCTTCGATCTTGATCGGTCGCGCAGCCTTTACAAGGCGCTGTTCGGCCCGGTCGATGCGGAGCTGGGCGGGGTGCGCCACCTCGTATTCGAGCCTGATGCGGCGATGCTCCAGTTGCCGCCCGCTGTGCTGGTGACGGCGGACGCCGGGATCGCGGCCTACAAGGCCCGCACGGTCGATATCGATGCCGATGCCTTCGATTTTACCGGCATCGCGTGGTTCGGGCGGGGGCGCGCCATTTCCATCGCCGTCAGTCCGCGCGCTTTCCTCGATCTCAGAGCCCTTACGCCCTCCACCGCGCGGCGGCCCTATCTGGGGCTGGGCAGCAACGCCGCCCCGCAGCAGCGACCGGTCACTGCCGTGGCGGACAGCTGCGATTGGCCGCTGGCGGTCTGGCAGCGTCCGGTAAAGCCCGATGAATTGCTGTTTGCGGCCAAGGCGCTCGGCAGCATGAGCGTGGTGAAGACGGGCAGCAGCTTCACCGACACCGGCCTCCTCGCCGATCCGTCGCTTGATCAGTACCGCGTGCTCCATTTTGCAACGCACGGCCTCGTTTCCGTGCCGCGCAAGGACTGCCCGGCCCGCCCGGCGCTGGTGACGAGCTTTGCCGCCAAGGGCTCGGACGGGTTGCTGAGTTTCCGCGAGATTTTCGATCTCAAACTCGATGCCGATCTCGTGATCCTCTCGGCCTGCGATACGGCTGGCATGGCCACTGTCGCCGCGAGCCGCGAGGCGGGCGTGACGACCGGCGGCAACTATGCGCTTGATGGACTCGTGCGCGCCTTTACCGGCGCAGGGGCCCGCGCGGTAATTGCCAGCCATTGGCCGGTGCCCGATGATTTCAACGCGACCCGGCGGCTGATCGGCGGTCTCATTGCAGGCAAGGCCGGAAATTCGGTCGGCGATGCGCTGGCCGGGGCCGAGGCGGCCCTGATGGATGATCCGCAGACCTCGCACCCGTTCTACTGGGCTGCCTTCGTCGTGGTGGGCGACGCTGCCAAGCCTGCTGTGGCTGCGGCAACACTGCGCTGAGCGATCATCCGGGGGGTAACGGCTTTAGGGGCTGGACCAAATCCCTTCGCTGTTGCACAATGAACTTGTGAGATGAGGTCATGCCTGCGAGTCATGGCCTTGCTCATCAGGATCGGTTCGGGCCGTCATGGCCTTCGCAAAAGGGAGATCGCCGCAACCATTGTCTTGATGACCGCATGGGAGAGTCCGGATGGAACCTGTGTTTCGATCCGGCGCCGACGGAGCAACCCCCCAGGAAACTCTCAGGCACCAGGAACCGTGTGGTCTTGACACTCTGGAGAGTGATGGCGCGGCAGGCTCATTGCCTTGGCGCAGCCATCCGCCGACGGAGAAAGCCGTAGTGTAGGGTCATGTGCAGCATGCGCGTGATACCGAAACGGTCAAGCTCTCAGGCACAAGCGACAGAGATGGGGAAATGAACGCCGCACTGGTCCTCACGGGCCGGTTGAGACTCATTTCACTCATCATGGAGCATAGCTCATGTCGCATTTTGCGGTTATCGGCGCCGGTATCACCGGCATTACCACGGCTTACGCGCTGCTTGAACGCGGCCATCACGTCACTGTCATCGATCGGCAGCCCCTACCGGCTATGGAAACCTCGTTCGCCAATGGCGGGCAGCTTTCGGCCAGCAATGCAGAGGTATGGAATTCGGTCGGCACCGTGTTCAAGGGCCTGCGCTGGATGGCGCGGCGCGATGCCCCGCTGCTATTCAACCCGCGTCCGGGCTGGCACAAGTTCTCGTGGATTGCCGAATTTCTCGGTGCGATCCCCCGGCACGATGTCAACACGATGGAAACGGTGCGGCTCGCAATCGAAGCGCGCAAGTACCTGTTCGATCTTGCCGAACGCGAAGGTATCGATTTCGACTGCGAGAAGCGCGGCATCCTCCATATCTACCGCAACGCCGCCAGCTTTGCCGATGCAGCCCGCACCAACGAGCTTGTCCGTGCCGGCGGGCTGGACCGCTTTCAGGTGACACCTGAGGAAATGCGCCGGATCGATCCCACGGTCACCGGTGACTACTGCGGCGGATACTTCACGCCCTCCGACGCGACCGGCGATATCTGCAAGTTCACCCGCGGCCTTGCCGCCGCGTGCGAGCGCAAGGGCGCGGTGCTCCAGCTTGATCGCGCGGTGCAGGCGATTGCCGTCCATGAGCGCGGCGTCACCATCCGCACTGCCAGCCTGACCGATGCGCGGGTCGAGGATGTCGGCCATTTCGACGGGCTGGTGATCTGCGCCGGGGTGGGCAGCCGCCGCCTTGCCGCGATGATCGGGGACCGGGTCAATGTCTATCCGGTCAAGGGCTATTCCATCACTGTCATGCTGCGCGACGAGGCAAGCCAGGCGGCAGCGCCGTGGGTCAGCCTGCTCGACGAGGACGCCAAGATCGTCACCTCGCGGCTTGGCAAGGACCGCTTCCGCGTTGCCGGCACGGCCGAATTCAACGGCGAGAACCGCGATATCCGTGCCGACCGCATCGCGCCGCTGGTGCAGTGGGTGCGCCAGCTCTTCCCCGGTGTCGGCGTCGGTGAAGTCCTGCCCTGGGCCGGGCTGCGGCCCATGCTGCCCGACATGATGCCGCGCGTAGGCGCCGGTCGGCGTTCGCGCGTGTTCTACAACACCGGCCACGGCCATCTGGGCTGGACGCTGAGCGCGGTGACGGCCCAGATGGTGGCCGCCACCATCGATCAGTCGCTCGAGACCGAAGCCGCGCTCCGCGTGGCCTGAGGCGAGCGGACCTAAGTAGTAAACCGCATGCGCGGCCCGGTCACCCTGCTTGCCTAAAAGGCAGGGTTACCGGGCCGTTCTTCCTTGTGAGCAGGGATCATCCGATCCTGAGCAGGGAACACGCGCCATGCTGGTCAAGCACGCTGCTGTAGACAAGGCCAATCCGTGGGGTTCTGCGCCAAGCAGGCCGGTGATCATTGCAGCCTACCGCCGCGGCGTATTGCGGGCGAAGGTTGCCTTGAGCGACCTGACCTGCCGCTCGGCGCGCATTGATTCGATGGACGCCGTAAAGCCCGGCATGCTGGTGTGGATCACGCTGCCCGGCCTTGAAGCCCGCCCTGCCACGGTCGACTGGACGAGCGGCTTCACCGCCGGCCTGCGCTTCGAGGCACCGCTGCACCCGGCCGTGCTCGACGCGATTCTTGATGGCCGGATCGGATCGGTCCATTGACCTTGCGGGTTGGCCGATCCCGTTCGGCCAACCTTCCATCGGCGCGAAATGCGGGTTCGCTCCTGACCCTAGCTTTCCGGGGACAGGGCCAGCATTCCCACGCGGGCGAGCTGTTGCAGGCCGAGATTGACATCGATCTCGGAAGACAAGCCCATGCGGCGGGCATCGGCTGCGATCTCGGCTGCTGTGCGGGTGCCGTCCATCAGGGCCATCAAGCGGCGCGGTGCGTCGTCGGTCAGATGGACGACGCGGTGGTCCATCGTGACGAGGTTGGGCACCTCATGCGCAAGCAGGGCGCGAACCAGCGCGCTGACCACGGGCCGTTCGCCCGGTAGCAATGCGCCGGGAAACGGCAGCGAATGGGGTTCGATGATCCCCTGGTTGATCAATTCGAGAATGGCCGCTGCGTGGTCCTCCGAGGCTGCAAGGTCGGCCAGCGGAAATCGCGCCGGCGCAATGCGCACCAGCTTTTCAAGAAAATCGGCGAGGACGGGATCATCAAGCTGGAAGCTGCCGGCACTTGATGTGAATTCGCTTTCGCTGGTCCGTCGCAGGCTGTCTGGCACACCCGCCAGAAGCGTGCCGAGCCATGCAGGATCGGGAACGCGGGCCGGATGCCGCTCGGGGCGCACGAAGAGCGATTGGTGAAAGAAGCAGACCTCGTCGTTGTCGCGGCGCTGTGCACGCCGCACGGTCTCACGATCGTCGACCTGTTCGCCCGGAAAGCCGTGAAACAGTCCGCCAGGCTGCGCTTCTGTAAGGTAGGCCAGATTGTGGGCCGCTGCCTCTTCCGCCACCGTTTGCAGCGCTTTGGGATCGTAGACCGGGCCGAGTTCATCGTGGAACAGGGTGTGGCGGTCCTTGCCGACAGTCAGCCGCGCCGCGCGGCGCAGCGCTGCCTGAGAGACCGAATCATCGTCGCGCGGTTGGCCGAACGCGTTCAGCACTTCGATCGCACGGTCGATCCGCGCTTCGGGATCGTTCACGCCCTCGAGCTCGAACAGCAGCATGTCCCTGAGGGCCATGCGCAAGTGCCCGCCGGGCAGCGCGTTGTAACTGATGAAGACAATGCCCTGCGGCGACAGAACACGGTCGATCAACGCCAGCGTGGCCTGCTGGACATGGGGCGGCACCCACGCATACAGGCCATGCGCAATGACGTAGTCGAACGGCCCCTCCATCGAACCGGCGGCTTCGAGGATATCAGCGGTTTCGATCCGCACATTGGCCAGCCCGGCCGAGGCTATCAAGGCCTGACCGTGCGCAACCGCACTTGCGGCAAGGTCGAACGAAACGAACTGCGCCCCGGGATAGGCGGCTGCCATTGCCAGCACGTTGAGCCCATCGCCGCCGGCAATCTCCAGCACGCGCGCACTGCGCGGATCAGCTGCGTCGAGACCATGCAACCGAGCGATCGCGGCCAGATGTTCAGGCGTGGTGGTGCGGTAAACCGCTGATGGATAATGAACCCTGTCGTAACTCGTCGTGCGGTCATCCAAGGTCTGGTCTCTCGCTATTGCGCAAAGTTTGCGTCCAACTAATAATGCGGCTGCAAACACCGGAGGCAAAATGCCGCTTATTCTCGCCGTGCGCAAGTATCCGGGGACACAACCGCCAGCCCCGCTGCAGCTGGAGTGCGGAGAGGCGAGCGTGGGGCGCGGGGCGGGAGCGGATCTCCTGCTCGAGGATCTCTCGGTCTCGCGCCGACATTGCACCATTGCCGGTGAAGGTCTGGCTTGGCGGATCACCGATACCAGCACGGGGGGCACGCTGATTAACGGGCACCGGCTTGCTGCGCCGCACATGCTGCGTCATGGCGATGTGATCGGTGTGGGCGGCTGCGAGATCGTGGCGATGTTGCAGGAATCCAGCCAGTCGGCCCCGGCTCCTGCCGCGCGTGACAGCTGGGGTCGGGCGGCCGGCGCAGCGCCGATTTCTGCACCGGTTTCTGGGCCGGCTGGTTCTGCCGCTCCTATTCCCACTGGGTGGAGCGCCGCACCATTGACTGCGCCGACAGCTGCCATCCCGCCGCAGGCAGGCGATGCTGTGGGTGTGCTGCTTCAGGCCGCCGGGCTTTCACGCGCGCAGGTCACCGCACCCGACGCGCAAGTGCTGGCTGCATGCGGCGCGCTGCTGCGTGCCGTGGTGGGAAGCTTTGCGGCGCAGGCGCAGGATCGGGCGAAAGCGCGGGCCGATCTGGGCATAGCGGCAGAAACCGATCCACCCCTGCCGCCCGAGGCGATGCTGCAGCGCTTGCTGGCGCTTCCTCCGGCAGAGGCGCAGGCGCGCGTCACGGCGATGGCCGGCGCGATCGACGCGCACCAGCGTGCTCTGCAGGGCGCCATGCAGACAAGCCTGCACCATGCGCTCGACCAGTTCGCGCCAGCCTCGATCAAGACGAGCGCGCGCAGCGAGGCCGAAGCGTGGCGTGCCTATGTGCAGGCGTTCGGTGCGAAAGACGGCTTCGTCGAAGTGTTCGCCAAAGCCTTTGCGCAGCATTACGCGGCTGCGGTCAAAGGGTAAGCGATCTTTCCGGCGTCGCGGCGGCTACTGGGCCGTTGTCCCTGGGCTGCCGCCAGCCGGTGCATTGGGCTGTCTGTCGACGAACTTGTACCACACGATCTGGACCTTCCAGCCATTGGCCTTTGCCTTGGCTTCGAAGGCCGCTTTCCCGTTGGCGCTGACAAGATCGCTTAGCGAGTCATTGGTGAAGCCGCCTTTGCCGGTAATCAGCACCAGACCTGCCCAGCCAGGCTGCGCATTGGTCTCAAGGTTGATGCGGTAAGCGTCTTCGCCCGGCAAACGCTCGACGTTAGGCGAGCCGACAAATGCCTGAAAAGCTGAACGATTAAGTGAGATGTCGGTGATCACATTCGATTTCTCGATCGAGAACAGCGCGAACTCCTCCTGCACGCCAGCAAGCGACAAATCGGTGATCACTTTCGTGCCGATCTGCCCCTTGTAATAGCTCTCGGGCGGCATCGTATCGAGTTCATACTCGGGCTGCTTGCGCGTCATATGAATCGGCGGACCGGCGCGGAACTTGTTGAGTTCGTCGAGAACCGGGCAGAAACTGTCGTCGATCCGCGCGATGCCGGTAAAGTCGCTGCCTGCTTCGACGCCCAGACTCTTGGCTGCCTGAATGATGCCGTTCTCGGCATCGAGCGGCGCGCCGGCGACGCCGGACCCTGTGAACGAAACGCCGGAGCCATCACGGTTTACGTCTACGGTCATCCACGAGCAGGGGATCGTTGGCAGCGCGGACTGAACCGCTGCGTCGATCTTTTCGAGCGGCACATTGGATGCTGCCGGAGCGCTGCTGGCAGCTTCAGGCACAGGTGCCTTCGACCCGCCACTCATCGTCATGTAGCCGATCCCGCCCAGCAGCGTGATCGCCAAAAGCGCCCCGCCGCCGATGAGCACGGGCTTGGGTGGCAGGCTGGGTCCGGAACCCGAAGGCTTCGTTGCGCCGGTCGCGCCGGTAGTCTTGCCGCCGCCCGGCACCGCCGATCGCTTTGGCGCCTTGCCGGACATGGCCTGATCCAGCGCCGTGATCACCGCATCCATCGACCGCAGCCGCTTTTGCGAATCGGCCACCAGCATCTGGTCCACCACCTTGCGGACGCGCGGCGGAATCGAGCTTGTGTCGATACCGTTCCGGCGCTTCATGATGGCTTCGGCAGGCAGGCCGCCAAGATCGGGTTTGCGCCCCTGCGCAAGGGCGAGGATCACCAGCCCGAGCGAGTAGACATCGGACCACGGGCCGATCTGCTTGTCGAAATCGCCCAGTTGCTCCGGGGCGACATAGCTGGGCTTGCCGGCAAAGCCATCGCCGATGATCGTCTTGGAACCCGGATCGGTTTCCTTCACGATGCCGAAATCGATGATCTTGGGCCGGTCCAGCCGGTCGCTATCGAGAATAACGTTGTCGGGCGAGATGTCGCGGTGGACGACGCCGAGCTCGTGAGCCTCGCGCAAACCTTCGGCGAGCCTGCGCAGCAGTTCTGCGAGCTCATCCTCCGTCAGCGTCGATTTGCCGACGATATCGGACAGGTTCTGCCCGCTGATGAAGCCGGTCGCGATGTAGTAGAAGCCCAGCTCCGGCTCCATCGCATAGCCGCGATAGCGCACCACGGCCGGATGCGAGAGCTCCGTCAGTGCCTGCGCTTCCTTGCGGAACATCGCCATCACTTTGGGATCGGCGGACAGTTCCGGCAGGATGGTCTTGATCGCGACGCGCTCGCCGCTCGCGATGTTCACGCCTTCAAACACTTCACCCATGCCGCCGCGGGCCAGGAAGCGTTTGATCTCGAACATGTGGTTGAGCACGGTGCCGATTTCGAGCGAAGCCTGCTTGCCGCTCGCGGGGCGCATGGGGGCAGGGGGCGCTGGTGTTGCCGGTTGCGCCGAAACCGGGATCGGTGCCATCAGCGGGGTGCCGAACGCGGGTGCCGCGCCGGCAGGAGGCTCCGAAGCCGCCGCGAAAACCGTTCCTTCTTCCTGTTCGTCTGACGTGCTTGCCGGATCGAAGTTCAGGCTGCCACCCTGCGCTTCGCCCGCTCCGCCCGGTGCCGGGGGAGAAGCGGAAGGCTGAAAGACCGTTTCGTCTCTTTCGTCGCTCACGTCAGTTCTCCGCTCCGCCGAATTGGACCAAGGTCACTTCCGCGGTGGCCACGCCCACTACCGTTATGTTGTCTGGCGCGCCCAGTTCATGGCAGCGCGCAATCATCTGTCTGGCTGCCTCTTCAAATGGCTGACTGGCAAGTGCGTCCTGCATGGCAGCTTCCCCCATCACGCCATAGAGGCCGTCGCTGCACAGGATCAACAGATCCTCATCGCACAGCGTTTCGATCATCGTATCGACATTGAGCGGACGGGCCACGCCAACCGCGCGCGTGAGCACGTTGCGCAATGGGTGAGTCGCGGCGGCGACTTCGTCGATCACGCCGTGGTCCACCAGGTCCTGCACCTGGCTATGATCGCGGGTCAGCCGATAGAGGCGGCGATCGCGCAGCAGATAGGCGCGGCTATCCCCCACCCATGCCACGCCGAAACGCTTGTCGCGCACGGCAAGAGCCACCGCTGTCGAACCCATCTGCTTGCCGACACGCTCGGATTCGCCGAGGATGCGTTCGTTGGCCTCGGTCAGCGCGCCGCGGATCGCTTCCAGCAGATCTTCAAGGCCTTCGACGGCAGGAACGGCGGCAATCGCCTCGACGACCTGGCTTGAAGCCCAGTCGCCGCGTTCGAGGCCGCCCATTCCATCTGCCACCAGCCAGACGCGCGATCCGTCCGCAACGAGGTAGCTGTCTTCGTTATGCTTCCGAACTGCACCGGTATCGGTCGCCGCCCAAGATTCCGTGCGAAATGGTATCACCGGTTCGCGCTCCCCGACTGTCTCGACAAAGGTCATAGACTGGCGCCTCCATTCTCGGCAACAATAACCGCCTGACGAGGAAGTCGGGATTTATTGTCTCGGATAATGCGCCTTGTCCGATCTCAGCGCGGGACGAAGCTATGCAACAGGCTCAGGTGAATTCCTACGATCCCCGCCAATGGGCTGCTGCATGGTCGCCTGCTGCGGCAGAGGGGCTCAGCGCTGCGCGGCAGGGCTTGGCGCGGCGCCGCGTGCTGGCCTTGGGGCTTGGCGCCGGGGTCTTTTCGGCTGGCGCGCTTGCAGCATTCCTCGTGCGGCCGCGGCTGGCGGGCCCGGTTCCGGGCGCAGACAGCACCGCGGCGGCCGAGTCGTCCGAGACGGCAGGCACGCTGCGGCGCGCGATGCTGCTTTCCGGATCGGGCGAATTGCAGACGGCGCTCCAGCGCTTTGGCCTGTCCGCCCAGATGGCGGGCGATGTGGCGCGCGAGGCAAGCCCCGCACTTGCCGCGCAGGGCGAGATTCGTGCGATGCTCGAAATGGCCCGCGCCGGTGATGCACTGACCTTCGTGCGGCTGCAGGCATCCAACCCCGACAGCTCCGGGGCCATTGTCAAACTGGGCGCGGATGGAAAACTGGAAACCACCCGCATTGCGGCGCAGGTCAGTGATCGGATCGTCGTCATGCACGGGATCATGGACGGAGACAGCTTCTACACTTCGGCTGTCGGGATCGGCGTGCCCAATTCCCTGATCTCCCCGTTTGCCAAGGCCCTCGCCTTCGATTTCGACTTTCAGCGCGAAGTCGCGGCGGGCGATGCGTTCGAACTGGCCTATTCGCAGCCCACCAATGCCTCGGGCCAGACGATGGGCGCGCCCGAACTGCTCTATGCCTCGCTCACCACGCAAACCCGCTCGGCCGCTGTCTATCGCTTCCAGCCGGACAAGGTTGGCGAAGTGCAGTGGTTCGATGCGAGCGGCAGGACGGTCGCCCGTTCGCTGATGCGCACACCGGTGGACGGGGCGCGCGTCACATCAAAGTTCGGCATGCGCATCCACCCCATCGAGGGGTATCAGAAAATGCACGGGGGCATCGATTTCGCTGCGCCAATCGGCACGCCGATCTACGCTTCGGGTTCCGGCGTTCTGGAATTCTGCGGACCCAAGGGCCCGAATGGCAACTTCATCAAGATCCTGCATGATAATGGCTGGGAGACCCTCTATCTCCACATGAACCGCTTTGCTGCAGGCATGGCGCAGGGCGTGCGCGTGGCGCAGGGGCAGCAGATCGGCGAGGTGGGGACGACCGGCCATTCGACTGGCCCGCATCTGCACTACGAAGTGCATATCGCTGGCGAAAAGGTCGATCCGCTCGGCGTGCAGCCGGACAACAGCGCGAGCAAGACACTCACCGGACCGCAGCTTGAAACGTTCGAGCAGGTGCGCGATTCTATCGATGTCAGCCGCGCGCAAAGGTCCGTTTGAATCGAGGTGTGTCAGCCTTTTCGGGCTTTTGCAGGTTCGGCGGTTGGCCAGATGATCGTCACCACCAGTAGCGCAATCAGCACCACCACCGCGGCGATGCTGGCATTGAGGCCTTCCGGGCCGCCGCCCCACAGCTCGGCGCCGCGCAGATCGATGTTGATCAGCGTGCCAAACGTGCCGGACCCTGGATTGGGATATAGGCCGAACAGCAGTTCTTCCGCCGAATTCCAGCCGAAATGGATCATCCATGCCATCAGGAACGAGCCTGACCGGGCATAGGCAAATCCGAACAGCAGACCGCCGAGCAGCATGGTCACGAACGACATCGGATCGCTTGCCGCAGCAACAAAGTGCAGGGCCGCAAATGTGATGGCTGCCACAATCACCGCAGGCGTGCGTCCCCAGCGGCGGGACAGGTCGGCCTGCAGCCAGCCCCGGAAGGTCAATTCCTCGGCGCCGCTCTGCAGCAGGAGAAGTGCCGCTTCAAGCAGTAGCAGACCAATCCCCTGGGGTGCCGGTGGGCCTTCGCTGGCTGTTCCCGCGATCGCGCACAGCGCAACCGAGAGAGCAAAGCCGACGACGCCCATGGCCAGTCCGGTGCCGCCCAGAAGCGCAGGGGTCCGGCCCATCGGAAGGGGCAGGCGCCAGAAACGGATCGCCAGCAGCGCAAGCAGGCCCATCGGCGTGAACGTGGCCAGCGTGAAAGCGCCTTCCAGCAGCGCGCCGGGCAGTTCGGATATAGAGGGGTCTGCCAGCAGGATGCCGAAGATCGCAGGAACGCCCAGCAGCAGTGCGAGGGTCAATGCAACCACGGCGGTCAACGAAGCCAGTCCGGCCACAGGATGGTCGGCCAGATCCGAACTCCTTTGAAAAGGTTCCGCTTTCGCCATGGCCCTCTCCGTACGCAATGTTGTTCTGAACCGAATGCGTCGCGGTTCCTTGCTGCGGGTGATCGCACAAATCACGCGGCGAACAAGAACAATTCAGTCCGGGCGGGAATGCCCCTCTCAACCTTGGCCCATCATCGGGCGGTTCGTGTGCCGATTGGGGATCGCGACAAGGTTGTCTGCGTGCTGGTTAAGGTTTATGAATGTTTAGTTGATTCGAGTTTGGTTCAAAATAGGGGATGACTGCGATGGTCCGCGTTTCCATTGCCACTCTCACGGCAGCCTTCGCGCTGACTGGTGTTCAACCTGCGCTGGGACAGAGTGCGCCGGTCAGCCAGTCCGAAATCCATTGCTTTGTCTCCGGATGTGACGAGGCAGCTGAAGCCCCTGCACCTCAGGCCAATGCCAGCGCTGATGCGGCTGGGGGCGATGATCCGTGCATGACGACCGGGGTTTGCCCGGCGGGCGAAACCAAGGGCTTCCATCTCTCCGGTGCCGTACCCGCAAAGTCTGCCGCGACCCGTCCGAATGCCCCGGCTTCGAGCCGACCGAGCTATGTAAACACGAGCTCGACGGCAAGGATGGGCGGGGCTGGCCGTCGCACGACCCAGGCGCTTCCTGCAACGCGCCGCGCGCTCGACATGCGGCTCTCGTTCGAAAAGAGCTCTGCCGAACTCACGCCCGATGCGCGCCAGCAGGCCGACGTCTTCGCGCGTGAGCTGATGGGCGCTGCGGGCAGCCGCCAGTTCGTCATCGAAGGGCACACCGACAGCAAGGGCCCTGCCGCTTTCAATCGGTCGCTTTCGCGGGCACGTGCTCAGGCCGTGGTCGAGTATCTGGTGAGCAAGGGCGTGCCGCAGACCAAGCTGCGTGCAGTCGGCTATGGCTCGGACCATCCGCGTGATGGCACTGCGGCTGTCGATCCCAGCAATCGCCGCGTGGAGATCGTGCGGTATTGAAGGCTCACGGGGCCGGTCGTTGCTAGCCTGGGTGTTAGGCGCGCCCTCGTGTTCGATCGGCGGGGCTCAAGTCAACATCAGGGGATAGTATGCCTGCCATACTGACTGCTGCTGAAAGCTCCCGCATCTCGTGGGTCAGCGAAGCGATCGATGCCGATGGTCAGGAAACGCTATCGACGTTTCAGCAGATCAAGGCCTTTCTGACGGAAAAGCGTTCCCTTGTGAGGGAATTGCGCGAAAAGGTAGAGGCCGACTTTGGTGCCAAGCCAGTCGGCATCAAGGTCTTGCTGACCATGATCAAGGGAGCTTTGGGCGGCGCGATCGCGGGTTTCGCGTTCAAGGGGCTCGGAACTGCGGTTGCCAGCTTTTTCGGTCTTGCTGCGGGCGCCGAAGTGGTCGCCCTGATCCTCTTCCTTGTGGGATTTTATCTCCTTTTCACGTCAATATTTGAGTTGCCCAAACTTATCCATGCCTTGCGAGAGGCCGCGCTGGCTGGCGATCTGTCCTAGCTTGTCGCTCACTGCCGAACGGTTTGTCCGGCGGGGATACAATCGCAGCGCGTCCGGTTCTTCAGCCGCCCACGATCACCGTGAAGCACCCGAGCACGATGTTGCCGCCATGCGCGGTCAGATCGCCGATGCGCGCTTGCGGCATGCTGCCGGTGATGACGGTGGCGCTTCCCTTCACGATCGTGTCCGGCGGCCCGACACAAACGGCCATGTCCGAAACCCGCGCAGCAGGGAGCGAACCGATCAGGACGGTGGGCTGTCCCGGCGCCGAGATCGGCCCACCGACATGGGGTACGACGCCCGTAACCATGGGGCATACATGCATGTCGGTAAGTCGTGCAGCGGGCGGCATAAGTTACCCCGATCCGAATTCAAGCCGCATGATAGTAGCAGTTGTGTGCGGCCGATTCAAAAAAAAGTGGAGTGCGCGCGCGAAAGCTGTAAGTTTGTTTTGGGCTTGGGGAATGTTGAGGGTGGCACGTGCTCATTGACGATGAACGACGGGCTGCGGTGCTGGCGCCGATCAATGATTCGGTGGGGTCTGATGGTCGCAGCGACGAAGGCGACGCGGCCGATCTGCTTCGCGAGATCCGCTCGCAGCGCAAGGCGATAGTCCGAATCGAGCAAACGGCGGCGATGACCGACGACGATGTCGTCCTTCCGCCGGGCGCCTGGGACTGGGAAACGCTGGCCGAAAACGCGCTGGATTATCTGGCGGAGCACGGCAAGGATCTCGAACCGATGAGCGTGGTGGTCGAGGCCGCGGCGCGCAGCGAGGGGCTTGGCGATCTTGCAGCGGCGATGGTTCTGCTGGCCGATCTTGTCGAAGCCTTCTGGGACGACGGGCTCTATCCTGCCGAGGACGAGGACGGGCTCGAGACGCGCTTTCAGCCCTTGTCCGGGCTTTCCGGCGGCAGCAACGATCGCGATGGCGCGCTCATTCAGCCGCTGCGCAACCTGGTGATTGCGCGCACCGGCGAGGGGGACCTGCGCTACCTCGACAAGGTGCGCGCCGACCTTGCCATGGCTGCATCGCAAGGGCTTACCGGCGAGGCGAAGACGGCTCGGCTCGATGAGGCGAGTACGCTGACTCGCGGGATCGAATCGCACGCCCGGCGTCTTTCGGGCGAAGTGCTGGCGCGTCAGGCGCGGCTCGCTGGGGAAGCCGAGGATGGCTGGCGGCGCGCGATCGGGTTCATTATCGACCGGACCAAGCCGCAGATGCCCGCCGCATCGAAGCTCGGTGATGAGCTTCGCGCCTTGCGCCAATGGTTGCTGACGATGGCGCCTACGCAGGCCGCCGAAGATGCGCCGGCAGGGCAGGCGGAAGCGGGCGCGGTCGCTGTAGCAGGTGAGGGCGGCGGCGCCCCGCAGGCGGGCGGTTTTGTCGCCGGCAAGATTACGCGCCGCGAGGATGCACTCAAGGCGGTTGCGGCTGCGGCAGATTACTTTCGGCAACATGAACCACTTTCACCGCTCGGTGAAACGCTACGCGAGGTTGACCGAAGGGCGCGCATGAGTCTTCATGACTTCCTGACGGAACTTATTCCAGACGATTCGGCGCGGCAGGATTTCTACTGGCGCTCTGGTATCAAGCCGCCGTCGGATGAAGAAGAGTCTTAAGACGAGAACTGAGAGGCAGCTCCGTCTTGGAGCAACGGGCTGGTAGTGCGGCGCGTGCGTAATCTAGGGAGATCGACATGGCTGACTCGGTACATGACAAGCTCAAGCGCGTGCGCAAGCCGCGGGTCCACATAACTTATGATGTGGAAACCGAAGGCGCCCAGGAGGTCAAGGAATTGCCCTTCGTCGTCGGCGTGATGGGTGATTTTTCGGGCGACTCCGCTGTCGCCAAGAAGAGCCTCAAGGAACGCAAGTTCGTCGACCTCAAGAAGGACAAGTTCGATCAGGTTCTCGCCAAGATCGAACCCGGCGTGAAGATGAAGGTCGAGAACACGCTCGAAAAGAATGGCAAGGAATTCGAGGTCAACCTCAAGTTCAGCTCGATGGACGACTTCGAGCCGGAAAAGATCGTCGAGCAGGTCGAGCCGCTGCGCAAGCTGATGGAAACCCGCAACCGGCTGCGCGATCTCATGGCCAAGGCTGACAGCTCGGAAGAGCTCGAAAACCTCCTCGAACAGATTCTCGGCGATCAGGACAAGCTGAGCCAACTCTCTGCCCAGCTTGGCAGCAGCGACAAGCCCTCGGAGTAAGGCAATGGCAGAAATGGAAACCCAGGGCGGCGCGGCCGTCAGCACCGAGACCGTAAACGCGCCCGCGAGCTTGCTGGATGAAGCGATTGCTGTCACCAAGCAGACCGAGCCGACACGGGTCGAGGAACTTATGCGCACGCTCGCCGAAGAGGCGATGAGCGGTACGGTGCAGTTCAACAAGAACCTCACCGTCACGCTGCGCGATGCAATTGCCAAGATCGACGCGCAGATTTCCGAACAGCTCGCCACGATCATGCACGCGGAGAAGTTCAAGAAGCTCGAGGGCAGCTGGCGCGGTCTGCACTATCTGGTCAAGAACTCGGAAATCAGCACCTCGCTGCGGGTGCAGATGCTGAACGTCACCAAGAAGGAGATCTCCAACGATCTCGCCAAGGCGACGGACTTCGATCAGTCGACGCTGTTCAAGAAGGTCTACGAGGAACAGTTCGGCATGGCAGGCGGCGAGCCGTTCGGCGCGCTGGTCGGCGATTTCTACTTCGGCAAGCATCCCGACGACATCGAACTGCTCACGAACATCTCCAGCGTCGCGGCTGCGGGCTTCACGCCGTTCATTTCGGCGGCGGATGCCAATCTGTTCAGCATGGACAGCTTCAAGGAGCTCTCCAAGCCGATGGACATGAAGCAGATGTTCGAAACGGCCGACTACCAGAAGTGGAACGGCTTCCGGCAGACCGAGGACTCGCGCTTCGTCACGTTGACGATGCCCCGCGTGCTCGCCCGCCTGCCCTATGGCCGCGACACCAAGAAGGTCGACGCGTTCGAATACGAGGAAGCGCCGCGCGACGCGAACGGTGCGCCCAAGGCGATGGATCACGATGACTATTGCTGGATGAACGCGGCCTATGCGCTGGCGGCGCGGATGACCGATGCGTTCTCCCAGTATGGCTGGTGCACCGCGATCCGCGGCGCAGAGGGCGGCGGCAAGGTTTCCAATCTGCCGACCCACGTGTTCCAGTCCGATGACGGCGATCTCGATACGCAGTGCCCTACCGAGATCGGCATCACGGACCGGCGCGAGAAGGAGCTGTCCGACCTCGGCTTCCTGCCGCTGTGCCACTACAAGAATACCGATTATTCGGTGTTCTTCGGTGCGCAGACCACGCAGAAGCCGAAGGCTTACGACCGGCCCGAGGCAACGGCGAATGCCGCCATCTCGGCGCGCCTGCCCTACATCATGGCGACCAGCCGGTTCGCACACTACCTTAAGGTGATGGCGCGCGACAAGATCGGCTCGTTCATGGAGGCCAGCGACTGCGAGACCTGGCTGAACCGCTGGATCATGAACTACGTCAATGCGACAGAAGGTGCCGGGCAGGAATCGCGGGCCAAGTACCCGCTTCGCGAAGCGCGGGTCGAGGTGAAGGAAGTGCCGGGAGCACCCGGTTCCTACAGCGCCGTGGCACACCTGCGGCCGTGGCTGCAGTTTGAGGAACTGTCGACCTCGATGCGCCTGGTTGCCCGCATCCCGTCCGCGTCCTGATACGCGGCAGAACCAATGGCGTCGTCGCCAGCCAGGGCCGCAGTGCCTGACGCGGAGACGGCGCCAGCGGCTCAGTCGGCAGCAAGGGTTCACTCCGATCCGGGTGAGGTGCGCGCGCGTGCGAATGCACTGATCGCCCGGATCGACGGTGACCTTGGCCGGCAACTCGATGCGATCCTTCATCATCCGGCGTTCAAGAAGCTTGAGGCCCTGTGGCGCGGGGTTAAATGGCTGATCGACGATGTCGACGATCCAGCCGTCTGTATCCGCATCCTCGATGTGCGCTGGACCGAGATATCCCGTGACCTCGAACGGGCGCTAGACTTCGATCAGAGCAGCATCTTCGATCTGGTCTACAGCCAGGAGTTCGGCATGCCGGGCGGGCGGCCTTATGGCATGGTCGTTGTCGATCACGCCGTGTCGCACCGGCTCGGTCGCGGCAGCAAGGTCGATGACATCGAAGTGCTCGAGGGGCTGATGGGTGTTGCTGCGGCAGCGTTCACGCCTGTCGTGTTTGGCGTCGATCCGTCGATGCTTGCGCTCGACCAACTCGATGAGATCGATCTGCGGCAGGAACTGGGCGCGACATTCGCCGATCCGCAGTTCGCGCGCTGGAACCGTATGCGCTTGCGGCCGGACAGCCGCTTTCTGGCCGGAGTCGTCACGCGCGTACTTGTTCGCCGTCCACATCGCGGACGGGATCATCCCAGGCTCGGCTTCGTCTATGACGAGAAGGTGGCGGATACGCGCGACCTTCTGTGGCTTCATGGCGGCTTTGCCCTGGCCCACGTGGCGCTGCGCGCGCAGGCCAAGAACCGCTGGCCGGCGGCGATCCGCGGCACTGTGCCACCGGGCGAGGGGGGGCTGGTCAATGGCCCGGTCCGCCACTTCCTGCCGAGCGACGAGCCCGGGTTCGTTGTCCGCTATCCCGTGGAAGCTGCCGTTTCGGAAGGTCAGGAAGTGGTCCTGAACGACAATGGCCTTCTCGCGCTGCGGCAGATGCACCTGACTGGCAATGTCGCCTTCATGAATCTGCCCAGCCTGCACCGCCCACCCGATTATGATGGCGAGGCAGCGCGCATGAATGCCAAGATGGGCGGCATGCTCAACTATGTGCTGTGCGTTGCGCGATTTGCCCATTACGTGAAGGTGATCGCACGCGACTGGGTGGGGAAATACAATGATGCGGCCGAGTGCGAGCGCCTCTTGCAGCGCTGGTTGCAGAGCTTTGTCACGGCCAACGATGATGCGAGCCCGGAAATGCGCGTCCGCTATCCCTTGCGCGAGGGGCGCGTGAGCGTTGCCGAATTGCCCGGCAAGCCCGGCTGCTATGGCTGCGACATCTATTTGCGCCCGCATTATCAACTGGATCAGATCACGTCCGAGTTTCGCCTCACCACGGTGATCGGCACTGAAGGAGCTGGCTGATGGCGCTCACGATCACCCAGTCGCTGATCGATCGGCTGATCGACGATGATCCCAACGGATCGGCCGACCACTATGAAACCGAGGATGAGGCCATCGCCCGGTACAAGGTGGCGCTGCGGCGCGATCTGGAAAGTCTGCTCAACACGACGCGGCCGTGGCTGCCGGTGCTGGAACGCTATCCGGGGCTCGAGCGCACCGTTGTCACCTATGGCATGCCCGATCTTTCCACCGAGGACATGTCTGTGCCGGCCGTGCGCGAACGCGTCCGGCGTGTGATCGCGCAGGCCATTCGCGAGCACGAGCCGCGCCTGTCTTCGATCGACATCGAGATGGAACAAGGGCCAACCTCGCGCGGGATGCGCCTTCGCATCACAGCGGTACTGACCGTGCTGCAGGGTGAGGAGCCGGTAACGTACGAAGCTGCCGTGCGGCCGGGCGACCGTGCAATTGAAGTGAAGCTCTCCGCATGATCGATGATCTGATTGCCTATTATCAGCGCGAACTCGATTATCTCAAACGCAACGCCGGTGCGTTTGCCGAAGCCTATCCCCGCTATGCCGCGCGTCTGCGCATCAGCCGCGATGCGATCGAAGATCCCCACGTCAACCGCCTGATCGAGTCGGTTGCGTTTCTCAACGCACGGCTCCGGCACAAGCTTGATGAGGATTACTCCGAGCTTTCCGATGCCTTGCTGCTCACGCTCTATCCGCACCTGATCCAGCCGCTGCCCTCGCTCATGGTGGTGCGTCTTGAGCCTGAGGCGGAGCTGGCCGAACCCTCCGCGGTGCCCGAAGGCACGATCATTACCACCGAGGCGCTGGATGGCGTGGCCTGCCAGTTCCGGCTGTGCAGCGATACCCGGCTGCTGCCTCTGCGCATTGCCGAAGCCTCCATGGTGGGGCCGCCGTTCGATGCACCGGTCACGGTCCCCGGCGCGCGCGGCATGCTGCGGCTCGTGTTCGAGACGACCAAGCCCGAGGTCGATCTGGCCGCTCTCGATATCGAGAATCTGCGGTTGTTCATCAAGAGCGACGGCCGCCGCGCCCAGATCCTGCTGGAGCAGCTTGGCGCCAACTTGCTGGGCGGCGGTGTGGCAACCGGGCCGAGCGACCCCAATGCCACGCTGCTCGGGCAGGACTGTGTGACCCTGCTGGGCCTCGACGAAGCGGGCCTGTTGCTGCCGCAGACGACAACCGCCCGCAAGTCCTACGGCCTGCTGCAGGAGCACTTCGCCTATCCGCAGAAGCACCTGTTTTTCCGGATTTCCGGGCTTGATCGCCGGTTGCTGGTCGCGACCGGCAACCGCTTCGAGATATACCTGTTTTTCGACCGGGTGGCCGCCGAACTGGAGCGCGTGGTGCGCGCTGACGATTTCGAACTGCACGCCGTGCCTGCACTCAACTTGTTCCCGGTGGAGGCGGAGCCGATCCACCTTGACCATACCTCGGTCGAATACCGGATCGTGCCCGATGCCCGGGCCGAGGATGCACTCGAGGTGCATTCGGTTACCCGGGTGATCCTGCAGACGGCCAATGGGGAACGGATCGAGGCGCCTTCGCTCTATTCCTTCGAGCCGGGCACCAATGCATCGAACACCTCGTACCACGCGGTCTCGCGCCGCTCCAGCTTCAGCAAGGGCGGCGGGGACGATGTCTTCCTGACCATAGCGGATCTCGCGGCAAAGCTGCATGCCGACGATACGACCGTGGTGAACACGTCGATTCTGGCCACCAATCGCGAACTGCCGGCACGGCTGCCGTTTGGCGGCGGACGTCCGTGGCTCGATGTTGCGGGTACGATCAATGGCCTTGCCGGCGCCAGCGCGCTGACGAAGCCTACTCCGACACGGCGGCCGGCGCGTGGGTCAGCCGCGCACTGGAAGCTCATCGGCCAGCTCTCGCTCAATTACCTCTCGCTGGTGGGCAATGATCGTTCGGCGCAGGCCCTGCGCGAGGTTCTGGCGATTTACGACACGGGCAATACGCCCGACAGCGAGTATCTGCGCGAACGGCTGATCGGCATCTCCGCGGAACCCGGCGTCGCCCGTCTGCGCTTTCGCGGGCACGCCGCGATGTGCTCTGGTATCGATGTGACGCTGGTGATCGATGACGAGCGGCTTTCGGGATCGGGATCCTTCCTGCTCTGTGCGGTGATCGAGCGATTCCTCGCCGGTGCCTGTGCGCTCAACAGCTTCGTCCGCGTGACAGCGCGGCTGCAGCGCGAGACGGGGGCGTGGAAGACCTGGCCTCCGCGCGTTGGCGACCGGCCGCTGGTGTGATGAAGAGGCAAGGCGCCGACATGGGCGAAGCGCTTCGATGATCGCTGTCGGGACCTTGCTCGACCGCCTGCGTCGCTCGAACTTCGTGCAGGCGGTACGGCAGGCGCACGTCTGGGCCTGGTTGAACGGCAACGAGTCCGAACTCGGCCGGGATGCGCCGCCAGCGGCTGAACCGACCCGGCTTTCCGCGTCCGACCGCATGCATATGCCGGTGACGGATATCGCCCGCACAGACCATTGGTCCGAAGGTCCCGAAGCAGCCCGGAGCGGTCCGGCCGGCACATCGGACAAGCGCCTCAGCATTGTGGCCAACGTGATGGGCTTTGCCGGCGCAACACCGGCGCTGCCGCAAGCCTACAGCGAGTTGCAGTTGCAGCGGCGGCGCGCGCGCGATTTTGCCTTTTCCCACTTTCTCGCGCTGTTCGATCACCGCACGCTGTCATTCTTCTGGCGCATTGCGGAAAAGTACTCCTGGCCGCTTATGGCCGAGCGGGGTGCCCGGCAGAAGACATCGGACAAGGACGCGAAGGACGACATCCAGCGCGCGCTCGTCACGCTGGCCGGAGTGGCCAGCGATGGCGCGCGCAACCGACTTGATGTCCCGGATGCAGCACTTGTCACGCTCGTCGGCCATCTTGCGGATGCCCGGCGCAGTGCCGCCAGCGTGCAGACCGTGCTTCAGGTCCTGACCGGTTTGCCGCTCCGCCTTATCGAGGGAACGCCGACATGGATGGCCGTACCTTTGTCGGAGCAGACCCGGATCGGCGGTCCTTTTGCGGGCTTTGCCCGGCTTGGTGAGGGGCCAGGGGCGGAGGGCGCCGGAGCGAGCGCGGCTGCGATGATCGGCTCCAACGTTCTCGATGCGCAGCATCATTTCGTCGTGGAGGTGGGGCCGCTCTCATGGAGCAGGGTGCAGGAGTTTTGTTGCCATCCGGGAAATCGGCGCAAGATCGCCCAGATCTGCGCATTGGCGGCAGGCATCGAGCAGCGGCCTTCGTTGCGGCTGCTGGTCGCGACATCTGCGATCCCCGAATTGCGTCTCGGGGCGAGCGATGAGCCGGCCATGCTGGGCTGGACAACATGGCTGGGATCGCCGGTGCGAGCGAACGGAATTGCCGATGATTGCTTGATTCCGATCGATTCGGCTGCGCTTTCCGGAGGGTAAGCGTAGTCAAGGTTACGCTTACCATTACAATTATTGTCGCATCTCGCTGCTGTTGTCATTGTTCCTAAATGATCCGGTCCTTGGTGGATCGATGCATATTCGGTTGACGCTGCCAAATTGACGGGCATTGTGTCGGCGTCTGGAAGTATGGTGATGGTCAGACTCGGACTCGCAAGGGTTTCGAGAGACACGAACAGGAACAGCCAATCCGGTAAATCCGGGCTCTCCAGCGGTTCGGGCCGGAAAGACACCAGGAACCCTCGAGCGATTCGTTGTGGGCGTGGTGAGGGAGGGGCAGAAACGTGGAGTTGAATCTCAAGAGTCTGATCGGGAAGCTGGATGATACCTGTCGGCAGGCGCTGGAGGCTGCTGCCGGCCTCGCACTGTCGCGGACGAATTACGACATCGAGATCGAGCATTGGCTCAACCGGCTGCTGGAGCGGCAAACCTCTGACGTGGCGGTGATCGCCAGCCACTTCGAAGTGGATATCGGTCGGCTTGCGCAAGACATCAACCGCCAGATCGACGGGTTCAAGTCTGGCAATGGCCGCTCGCCGGCGATTGCGCCGAACCTCGTCAAGCTGATCCGCGAGGCGTGGCTGGTCTGTTCGCTCGAGTATGGCGCCGGGCAGATCCGTTCGGGCCATCTGCTGCTCGCACTGCTGACGACCACCGACCTGTCGAGCATTGCGCGCGATGCCAGCTCGCACTTCGCCAAAATCCCGGCGGAAACCCTCCGCGCGGCCTTTGCCGCGATTACCGCGAGCTCGGAAGAGGCTGTCGCGGCGACGACGGCACCAGCCACGGGCAGCGGCAAGTCGGCTTCGCCGGTTCAGGCGGGGGCACCCGGCGGTGAGGCGCTGGCGAAATTCTGCATCGACCTCACGCAGCAGGCGGCGGACGGGAAGATCGATCCGATTTTCGGGCGCGATCCCGAAATTCGCCAGATCATCGATATTCTTACCCGGCGGCGGCAGAACAATCCGATCCTCACGGGCGAGGCCGGTGTTGGCAAGACCGCCGTGGTCGAGGGATTTGCGCTCCGCATCATTCAGGGTGACGTGCCCGAGAACCTGCGCAACATTCGTCTGCTCTCGCTCGATCTTGGGCTGCTGCAGGCAGGTGCAGGGATCAAGGGCGAGTTTGAGAACCGGCTGAAATCGGTGATCGAGGAGGTCAAGAAGAGCCCGATCCCGATCATCATGTTCATCGACGAGGCGCACACGCTGATCGGCGCTGGTGGGGCTGAAGGGCAGAACGATGCTGCCAACCTGCTCAAACCCGCGCTGGCACGCGGTGAAATGCGCACGATCGCGGCGACGACCTGGGCGGAATACAAGAAGTATTTCGAGAAGGATCCTGCGCTGACCCGCCGTTTCCAGGTGGTGAAGGTCGAGGAGCCGAGCGAGGCGCTGGCTGTCGCCATGTTGCGCGGGCTGGTTCCCGTGCTGGAGAAGCACCACGGCGTTGCCATTCTGGGTGAGGCGCTGGAGGCAGCATCAGGCCTCTCGCACCGCTATATCAGCGGACGGCAACTGCCGGACAAGGCGATCTCGCTACTCGATACGGCGTGTGCCCGTGTCGGCATCAGCCAGGTCGCCACGCCGGCCGCCGTGGAGGACCTGGAACGGCAGCTAGGTTTGCTTGATTCCGAAGTGCGGATGCTGGAGCGTGAGGGCAAGGCGGGCGCTGACGTCACAGCCAAGCTCGCGGAGAAATCCGCCGAGCGCGAGAAGATCGAGGCCGACAAGGCCGAGCGGACAGAGGCCTGGCAGGCCGAGCTTGAAGCGGTGAAGGCCGTGGCTGCAGCGCGTGCGGTTGCAGCTGATGCCGTCGATGGCACGCCCGAGGCGGAGGCCGCGATTGCCGCGCTGCGAGAGGCTCAGGCGAAGCTGGCAGAGCTTCAGGGCGAAACGCCGATGATCCACGACGTTGTGGATTACAATGCCGTGGCGGAGGTGTTGGCAGGTTGGACCGGGATTCCCGTCGGCCGCATGGTCAACGACGAGATCCGCTCGGTGCTCAGCGTTGCCGAAAAGCTGGCGGAGCGCATCAAGGGGCAGCCCTATGCGCTCGAGATGATCGCGCAGACCGTGAAGACGGCGCGTGCAGGCCTCGCCGATCCACGCAAGCCGCTGGGCATATTCCTGTTCTGCGGCACATCCGGTGTCGGCAAGACCGAGACCGCGCTGGCGCTTGCCGAACTGCTTTATGGCGGCGAGCAGAACGTTACCGTGATCAACATGAGCGAGTTCAAGGAGGAGCATAAGGTCTCTACGCTCGTCGGCGCGGCCCCGGGGTACGTGGGCTATGGCGAAGGCGGAGTGCTGACCGAGGCGGTGCGGCGCAAGCCCTATTCGGTGATCCTGCTCGACGAAATGGAAAAGGCGCATCCCGGTGTGCAGGATGTGTTTTACCAGGTGTTCGACAAGGGCATGATGAAGGACGGTCAGGGCCGCGACATCGATTTCAAGAACACCCTGATCATCATGACCTCGAACGCGGGCACCGATACGATCGAGGATCTGTGCCGTGCCAAGGGCAAGGACGAGATGCCGGGGCCTGAGGAACTGGCCCAGGAACTGCGCCCGTCGCTGCTCGAGTATTTCAAGCCCGCGTTCCTCGGCCGCGTGGTCACTGTGCCGTTCTTCCCGCTCGAACCGGAAATCCTGCGGGAGATCGTGGTCATCAATCTCAATCGGATCCGGCGCCGGGTTACCTCGAGTTATGGTGCTGAATTCACGTGGGATGATGCACTTCTCGACCGTCTCGTCGCGCGCTGCACCGAAGTTGAAAGCGGTGCTCGCAACATCGAGAACATCCTCAAGCGCGGGTTGCTTGCGGACCTCGCCGGACAATTGCTGGAGCTCCGCGCCGAAGGTAAGGATGTCAGCAAAGTTGAAGTTACTGAAGGTGAAGGTTTGGATTACGCATTCAAGATTACGTGATAGTAGTAGTGTCATCGGGGAATACACCCGAACAGGAAGTCAATCGGAAGGAGGCTAATCATGGCTATTTATCTCAAGTTTGACAGCATCAAGGGTGGTGCTACCGACAAGGCGTTCAAGGACCAGATCGAACTGTCGAGCTTTCAGTGGGGCGCCGGCGTTGGCGTTGGCAGCCCGCGGGGTGGGAATCGCACCTCGAGCGAACCGAGCGTTTCGGAAATCACGGCATCCAAGGTCCTCGACAAGTCCTCGGAAGGCCTGTTCAAGGCTCTCCTCAAGGGCGAACCGGTGGGCAAGGGAACGGTCTCGTTCACTGCGGCGAGCAAGGGCGAGTCGGTCGCCTATCTGACGCTGGAACTGGAAGACGTGATCATCTCGGGCTTCTCGGTGTCGAGCGGCGGCGATACGCCTTCGGAAAGCCTGTCGCTCAACTTTACGAAGTTCGACTGGTGCTACACCGATCGCGATGGAAAGCAGACCGGCAGCCCGACCCACCTGGTGTACAACCTCGCCGAAAACTCCGTCGGCTGATCTGGCTCCGTTCAACAGGCGGTCCTGGTCGGGGCCGCCTGTTGAACGGGACCGGTATTCTGCCGCAGGCCAGCGATGGGTAAACACCTTCTCAATCTTCGCGTCCTTGCTGATGCGACGATCAGCGATTACTCGCTTCTGGGCTTCGAGGGGCGTGAGGAAATCTCGCAGCCGTTCGATTATCGGCTCGAACTCGTCACGAATGCCACGCCGAACCTTTCGCAATGGATTGGCAAACTCGCCGAGTTTGATATCGACCCGGGCTTGGGCAATGTGCGGGTCTTTGCCGGGCGCATCTATGCAGCCCGGCACGTTGTCGATGGCGACGTCGGGCGTATCTTCGTCTCGGTCCGGCCCGCGTACCACGCCTTGTCATACGCCAAGGCCACGCAGTTCATTCAGGACAAGAGCAGCAAAGACATTTTCGAGTCGATGTGCACCGATGTGACCGGTCTGGTGAAGACCGTCTCGTTGCAGCCTGCGCCGCCCAAGCGCGGTTATGCCGTGCGCTACGACGAAAGCGAGATCGATTTCCTTGCGCGGCTGCTCGCGCAGGACGGTATCATGTATTTCTTCGCATACGATCGCAACTCAGGGCCGTTCCGCCACAAGATGATCGTGACCAACAAAACGGCCGATTACCTCGAAATCGACGGCAGCCCGCTGGAATTCGTCAGCAACAGTCCCATCGGTCATGTCGACGTTCTGGAGAGCTGTTTTGCGGCTTTGCCCAGCAAGTCAAAGCATGTGTCGTTCAATGTGAACAAGCTGGACAACCCGTTTACATCGCAGTCGACCACCAGCCTCCAGTGGGGCGCGGTCTACACCCACGAGCACGAGACGATCGGCTTCGAGGCGCTGAGTGGGCAGGGTAATTCGAGCCTCGCTGGGGCAACCGACGAACATCACGACCAAGCTGCGAACTTTATCGAGGGAAGTTCTTTCGAGCATAGCATAACGGCCGGCGGCCGGGCCGAACTCAAGGGAGCGGACGATCTGCTGGCATCAAATTGGGTGGTATTTACCACAGTGGTGCATTCGGCGCGCGATCCGTGGATGTTTGGCGACGACCAGCAGGCCACCTATCGCAACCGGTTCAGCGCGATCGCATCCTCGCAGCGATATCGCCCTCCGGTGAATGTGCCGCAGCGGCTGGCACCTGGGCCGCTTCTCGGGGTTGTTGCATTTGAGGGCGCCACGGCGGGCGAGATCAAGGTCGACAAGGAATGGCGCGTGCCGGTCGCGATTTCGAATTCGAGGAATGATGGCAAGTTCGACCCGGTGGTTTGGCTGCCGGTGCAGCAGCAATGGTCGCATTCCACGCATGGTGCGCAGTTCTTTCCGCGCATCGGCGCGCGCGTGATTGTCGATTTTCTCTATGGCAATCCTGACCTGCCGATCATTACCGGCTGCATGTATACTCCATCGCAGGCCTATCCGTTCGATCCGGCCAGCAAGGTGACACAGTCGGGCTGGCGGTCTGTTACCGAGAAGAATGGCGGGATCAAGCAGGAGCTCTATTTCGAGGACAAGAGCGGCTCGGAGGAAATCAAGCTCTACACCGGGCGTGATTATCGCCGTGAGATCGATCAGGACGATTGGGGCACGGTAAAACGCGACCAGACACTTGAAGTGCAACGCAATCGCGTGCGCAAGGTCAAAGGCAAGGAGACGGTGGACGTCGACCAGACGCGAACCATCACCGTTCAGCAGAAAAACCTTCTTGAATCAAAGGCCGAGATCCAGCTTAAGGTCGGAGGTTCGACCATCACGCTCAAGCCGGACGGTATCGAGATCAAGGCGCTGAAGATCACGATCAAAGCCGAGACCAAGGTGGAGATGCAAGGCGGGGCGCAATTCTCGATTTCCGGGCCCTTGGGCGAGGTCAAGGCCGATGGCATTCTGACCGTCAAGGGCGGCATGGTGATGATCAACTGATGTCGAGTTCCCCCATCTCAATTCCGCTGCGCTTTCAGCGAGCCGAACTTGAGGCCAAGGCAGACCTGGAGCCTGAAGGGCGCGCCTTGCTCGCCGAGATCGGCCACCCCGAGCAGCTGGTGCAAGCCCTCATCGATAGTGGCAATGCGCGGGATGCGATCCATTCGCTCGTTTTGATCCTGCCGCACCGGCATGCGGTGTGGTGGGGCTGCATGGCCGCAAGAATCCTGCCGAACCTTGATTCACGTCGGGCTGATCTGGCCGCGCTGGTTGCGGCCGAGCGCTGGGTGCAATCAGGCAATGCCGCCGATGCGGAAGCTGCGGGGGAGGCTGCGGAAGCCACCAACCGCGATTTTGCGCCATCATGGGTGGCGACGGCAGCATTCTGGTCGGGCCGGTCGATCGCTCCGCGCGGATTGCAGGCAGTGCCACCTGCTCCTCATCTTGCCGGGGTGGCGACGCGCATCGCCCTCAAGTTGCTGGCTACGGACCCGGCCCTGCAAGGCCGCATCGGGTTTGCCGATTTCCTGCCGCTGGGCATGGCATTGCTTGCCGGTGGCAACGGGGCGGATGCACAGGCGGCCTTGCGTGATCGCGTGGCTCAATTGCTGCCACCGGGGCGATAAGCCATGTGGACTTTGATCGTATCGCGCCTGAATGATCCGCCAGGCAGCTACCTCGACAAGCGCCAGCTTGATGCGGGGCAGCTCATCGTGGGGCGGAGCAAGAAATCGGCCGATCTTGTGCTGCCCGACGAGCAGGGCTTTGTATCGCGTGAACACTGCGTGATCGCGGCGCTGGGGATCGACCTGTTCGTCACAGATACCAGCAAGAACGGCGTTGCGCTCAACTCGCCGGGGCAGCGGATCCTGCCGGCTCAACCCGTTGCGATCCGGCCTGGTGACCGCCTCATCATCAATGACTTCGTCATTGCCGTGAGCACGCCCGAGGCAGCGCGGACGATGTCCATGACGCCGACGCCCATGGCACCGTTGCCGCAGGCCAGCACCGCAGGGGACGACATCTGGGGCGCTGGAGAGGCCAATCCGTTTCTGGGAGACATGGGCGGCAGCAAGTTTGGCGATGGCGGCTTGAACTTCGGCAGCGAGGTGCATGATTTTCTCGCGGGGCCGGGCGGACTGGGCGCCAGTCCCATCGCACCGCCGCCGCCGGATCCGCTTCCCCCGATTGGCAACTTCGGCTTTGGTGAGCCATTCGGTCAGGCCTACGAAGCGCGGCCGATCATGGCCGAAGTCGATCCGTTTTCCAGCAGCCTGGCGATCCCCGATGACTGGGCCAATCCGGGCAATGGCGTCGGGGATGGCTTGCCCATCCCGGATTTCACGTTTTCTCCGCAAGGGGGCAGCCCCCCGCTGCCTACGTCTCTTCCCCCCATCGAGCCGGGTGTCTCGAACCCCTTCGCTGGCCTTGATACGCCGTTCGGCGTGCTTCCGCCGCTGGGCGAGGAATCGCAGCCCGACGCGCCATTTGCTCCGATCGCTGCGCCTCCCCCGCCTGCTGTTTCACCGCCGCCGCCAACTGCACCTGCCGTTCCAAGCGGTTCTGCAAACTGGGCAGCCTTCTACGAAGGGGCCGGGTTCAGCCCGGAAGAGCTCAAGCTGCCACCGGATGCGATGTTCCGCCTCGGGGTGTTCTACAGGCAGGTGCTGCTCGCGTTGTGCGACATTCTGCAGGACCGCGCGACGTTCAAGGATGAGTTCCGGGTGGAGCGCACCCAGATGAGCGGCGGCCGCAACAACCCGCTCAAGCACTTGCCGGCGTTCGAGGCGGCAAAGGTGGTGCTGGGCAATCCGCTGCCGGGCTTCATGGACGGCGAGGAGGCGCTGCGCACCGCCTTCGAGGATATCAAGCGGCATCAGATGGCCATGCTGGCGGGCGTGCAGAACGCGCTCACCACGGTCTTCTCCCGGCTTTCGCCGGCCGAGATGGAAAAGCTGGTGGCCGCTGCCGAAGGCGACAAGAAGGGTCTTTTTTCGCGGCGCACAGATCGATGGTCGATCTATGTCACGATCTATGAGAACCTCCGCAAGGACGCGACGTCGAACGCGAATGGAGTCATGGGTTCGGCCTTTCGCGAAGGCTACGAGAAGTTCACGAAGTCTGTACGGTGAGACGCCGCGAAGGGGGTAGGATCGCGTGACGTGGGAAAACAAGCCGGTGTGGTCGGAGGGCATGTTTCTCCGGCCGCAGCACTTCCAGCAGTACGAGCGCTTTGCGGGCGCACAACTGGAAGCGCGGATCGCGCCGCTGGTCGCGCATGGCTATGGCGTGCTGCAGATCGAGCTCGGCGAGGGGGCGCTCAAGACCGGTAAACTGATGATCAACCGCTGCTCGGGCGTGTTCGAGGACGGCACCCCGTTTCGCATTCCGGAGCAGGCGGCGGCGCCGATGCCGCTCGAAATCATGCGCGATGTGCGGGACGAGGTTGTGCACTTGTGCATCCCGGAAAGCCGCGCGGGCGTGGCCGACGTCGCGCTGGACCGCAGCGCACAGACCGAAACGCGTTTCGTCGCCGAAGAGTTCGAGGCGGTCGATACGATCTATGGCGGCAGTTCGCGGGTACCGATCAACGTCGGGCGTCTGCAACTTTCGCTGCGGACCGAATCCGAAGGCCTGGATGGCTATACGACCCTGCCGATCGCGCGCGTGATCGAACGCCGCGCGGATGACAGCATCATGCTCGATGCAGGGTTCATTCCGTGCTGCGCGGCGGTCTCTGCCAGTCCGGTCCTGAGCGGCTTCATGAGCGAGCTGGAGGGCATGCTGCACCAGCGGGCCGAGGCGATTGCAGGACGCTTGGGTACGCCCGGCGCCAAGGCCGTGGCCGACATCACCGATTTCCTCTGGCTGATGGTGGCCAATCGGAGCGAGGCGATGCTCAAGCATCTCTCAGCCATGCCGGTGATCCATCCCGCTGATTTCTACGGCATGTTGTGCGCCCTTGCCGGCGAACTTTCGACCTTCACGCAGACTTCGAACCGGCCGCAGTTCATGCCGCTCTACGCCCACCGCCAGCAGCGCGTGTGTTTTGATGCGGTGATTGCCGATCTTCGCCGGTCGCTGAGCATGGTGATCGATCCCATCGCAAGGGCCATTCCGCTGGTGCCGCGCGGGTTCGGCATTCAAGTCGGGCAGATCGAGGACCGTTCGCTCTTCACCTCCGCCACGTTCCTGCTGGCCGTTCGCGCCGGTGTGGATACCGAGCAATTGCGCGCGGGCATGCCGCGGCTCACGAAGATCGGGTCGGTCGAGCATATCCGCGATCTGGTCAATCGCCACCTTCCGGGGGCAGACCTGTTTCCGATGGCGGCGGAACCGCGCCAGATCCCGTTCCGGGCCAACACGGTCTATTTCACCATCAACACCCGCCATGAACAATGGCAGGCTGTACGTACATCCGGGGCCGTCGCGCTGCATGTGGCGGGCGAAATCCCGGGGCTTGAGCTCGAAATGTGGGCTATCCGAGGACAACAGCAATGAGCGGTGAAGACGGCGACGACGCAACCGTTTTCCGGCCAGGCGGACAACCTTCCGCTACGCCGCCGGCACAAGGTGTGCCGCAGGCCTCACCGCCTGGCCGTCCGGTCACGCCTGCTGGCGCACCTGCAACGCCCCCTCCACAAGGCTGGGGCGCGCCGCCCGCATCACCGCCGCCACCCACCGGCACGCCGCAGCAAGGCGGGGGGCGCATCGAATTCGCGCCCGGCGAGCCGGTGCTGCACGGGCCGGAACCTGTCGTGGCGGCTGCAGGCCGCCTGATCCTGCTGGCCAATCACATCAAGGGCCTGGCCGTCGGACCAGACCTTGAATCTCTGCGCCGGACAACCGTCGCGGAGCTGGATTCCTTCATCAAGCGCGCCCGTGCCCTGGGGCTGGAGCCCAAGTCGGTGCAGCTAGCGCACTACATCCTGTGCGCGTTCATCGATGATGCGGTGATGTCCACGCCATGGGGCGGGGCGAGCCAGTGGTCCACCCAGAGCTTGCTGGTTGTCTATCACAAGGACGCGCGCGGTGGTGACCGCATGTTCCAGTTTGCCGAGCAGATGGAGCGCGATCCCAGCAGCGAACCGCGCCTCATCGAACTGCTGTACCAGTGCCTCGCACTCGGCTTCGAGGGACGTGCCGCACTTGATCCGCGCGGACAGAACCTGCTGACGCAGCGGCGGGCGGGGCTTGCCGCGCTGGTGCAGCGCCAGCGCGCAGCCCCTACCGGCGAGATTTCACCCCAGTGGCGCGGCGCCACCGTCGCGTCAGGCCGGTTCAGCGCAGTGATCCCGCTCTGGGCTGTGCTTGCCGGGCTCGGCGTGCTCGGGCTGATGATCTTCGCGGCCCTGCTGCTGCACTTGTCGAGCCGCGCCACCTCGGCGATCGAGGCTGTCGACCGCGCGGTCGGCAAGGCGACCGTCGCGCCGCCACCGCCGCCGCCCGCACAGGCCGAAACGCCGCTCTATGAGAAGTTTCAGGATATCCTCCGCCCGGATGTGGCTGCCGGACGGCTTGAACTGACGCGCGAAGGCAACGAGATCGTGATCCGGCTGCATAACCAGGGCCTCTTCGGTTCGGCGCAGGCAGATGCTTCCAGTTCGTGGAGCGATACCTTCGATCACCTTGCGCAGGCTGCAAACCTGACCAAGGGCCCGATCAAGGTGGAGGGCCATACCGACGATCAGGCGATCCATTCGTTGCAGTTCCCGTCCAATCAGGAACTGTCGGAAGCGCGGGCGCGGTCCGTCGCGCAGGCGATCGAAGGGGCAGGGCTGACGGACGCTTCCCGGATGTCCATCGCCGGTTTCGGATCGACCCAGCCGATCGGTGACAACGCCACCGACGAGGGTCGCACGCGCAATCGCCGCGTCGAACTGCGCGTCGGCAACGATATCAACTGGCGGTAAGGAGACTGCGGTCATGAAAGCGCTGTTTCGCAATCGCTGGTTCTGGCGCGTGGTTGGCGCGCTGGCGATCGGCCTGCTGATTTTCTTTGTCGGTCCGCTGGTTTCCATTGCGGGCTTCCGGCCGTTCGGTTGGTGGCCGGTGGCACTGCTCTTTGCCTTGCTTCCGCTGATCGTGGTGGGCGTGTTGTGGGTTCTGGGCCGAAGGGGCGAGAAGGCCAAGAACGCCGAGATGATGGAGGCGCTCAAGCCTGATCCCGGTGCCACCGATCGCGACGAGATTGCCGCCAAGCTCTCCGAAGCGCTCGACATGCTCAAGTCGACAAAGGTCGGCACGCGCGGGGCCTATGCCTATCAGCTGCCCTGGTATGCGATCATCGGCCCATCTGGCGCGGGCAAGACCACGGCCTTGCTCAATTGCGGGCTGGACTTTCCGACCGCCGTCGCCGGTGAATACCGGGCCTTGCGGGGGCAGCCCAAGACGCCGAACTGCGACTGGTGGTTCACCGACGAAGCGGTGCTGATCGACACCGCAGGCCGGTATGTCACGCAGGACGATGACGCGAGCGCTGATGCTGCGGGATGGAAGTCGTTTCTGGAACTCTTGCAGAAGCACCGTCCGCTCCAGCCGCTGAACGGCGTGATCGTGGCGGTGCCGGCACCCGATTTCGTTGACCCTGCGAAAATGGCGGAACATGCCCGCCACATCCGCGCGCGCCTCGCTGAAATCGGCAAGGAACTTGGGCTGAATCTGCCGGTCTACCTGCTGGTGACCAAGGCCGATCTTCTCGCCGGCTTCCGCGAATATTTCCGGTCGAGCACCGACAGCGAGGCCGAGCAGGTGTTCGGTGCAACCGCCATCGGCGAAACGCTGGACAACGCCTCGGTGATGCAGGGCTTCGAGGGGCTGGTCAATTCGGTCGCCGCCAAGGTGGTCGAGCGGATGCAGAACGAGCCGCAGATGCACCTCAGGGCCCAGATCGCGAGCTTCCCCTCGCAGCTTGCCTCGCTGCAGGAGCCGATTGCCCGCCTGCTCGATGCGCTTGGCCAGAAAAGCCGCTTTGACGATGCCGCCCGGGTGCGCGGGGTGTACTTTGCGTCTTCGGTGCAGACCGGAAATCCGGTCGACCGGATCCTGATGAGCGTGGGCGCCCCTACCACCCATTCGGCTTATGCGGTGGGCACCGGGCGCAGTTATTTCCTCAAGCGGTTCTTCTCTGACCTGCTGATCCCCGAACAGGGTCTTGCGGGCCGGAACCCGCTGGCAGAGAAGCGGTCCGCCCGCAATTATACCGTTGCCGTCGCGGCATCTGTCGCGCTTCTCGTGGTGTGCTGCGGGATCTGGACATGGGGCTATTTCCGCAATCTCGCTCTGATCGACCGCGTGTTCGCTACCGCCGAAGCTTATGGCAACGTGCGGGCCAACGGCGGCGGCGGCGTGGACGAAGATGTCGCCGCGCTCGGCATTCTGGGCAGCGCGACGAGCGACATGGCCGCAGCGAGCGACTTCGGGCTCGGTCTGGGGCAAGGCGGGCGGCTTTCCGCGGAACTCGGCGGCATCTATGGCCGCGATCTCAAGCGCCGGCTCACCCCGATCCTCGTCGGTCTGGCGGAGCAGCGCCTGACGGCGGACACGAGCAATCCCAGCGCGCTCTATGACGATCTCAAATCCTATCTGATCCTCGGCGGCCAGGGGCCTGCCATGGGCGAACATGTTGTCGCCTGGGTGCAGCCCGCATGGCTCGCGCGCGGGGGCGGCAATGCCGACAGCCAGGCGGGGGAACTCGCCCGGCACACCAAGGCCATGTTCGACGGCAACTTTGCCCCGCAGACCATCGACGCGGCCCGGGTCGAAACCGCGCGAACGGTGCTACGCGCCCAGCCGGCGGCGGTTCGCGTCTATGGCCGCCTCAAGAGCAAGGCCATGGAGCAGGGTGCGGGGATGTGGACCGCGCGCGACAACGCCGGACCGCGCCCCGAGGTGTTTTTCGAGATGAGCGGCGGTTTCGCGACCGGCGCTGGCGTGCCCTCGCTGTTCACGCGCAGTGGCTATGACAAGATCTTCGTGCCAATCGTCGCCAAGGGTGCGTCGCTGCTCGAGGAGGAAAAGTGGGTTGTCGGCGATACCGGCACCGCCAAGATGTCGGCGGCTGAACTGGTCGGGCTGAAGGCCGATCTCGAACGGCTCTACTTTGCCGAGTTTCTTGATCGCTGGCAGTCCTTCATGTCGTCCATCAAGGTCAAGCCGGTCAACTCGCTGGGCGAGAACGTGCAGCGCCTGCGTGATGGCGGCGGGCCGCTCTCGCCGATCAAGCCGCTGCTCGTCGCCATCGCCAAGGTCACCGATATGACCCCGAGCGCGGCTGTCGCGCAGGCATCCGGCAGATTGGCGGATGCAATTGGCCAGTCCGTGGGTCTCAGCGGGGCAAGCGGCGCCATGCCGGCAGGCTCTGCCGGCGGGCGGCAGCCGGTGGTCGATGCCTTCCTGCAACTGCGCATGTTCGTGGGCAAGGGCGATGGCGCTCCGCTCGATGCCTGGCTGCAATCGATGAACCAACTGGCCGACAAGCTGAACGTGATCGCGGTCTTGCCTGGTGGCGGCGGGGAGACGGGCTCGCAGCAAAGCATGGATGCCAAGGCGGCGATCCTGCAGCTTGACCAGACAGGCAATTCGATGCCCGCGCCGGCGTCGATCTGGGCCAAGGCCGTAGCGAGCGACGCCAATGTGGCGCTAGGCGGAGCCCGCCTTGCGCAGATGGGCGCAGCGATGAGCGGCAGCTTTGGCGAGGCCTGCGCCAATGGGCTGGCGCGCGCCTACCCGGTGATGCCCGGATCGGCGAGCGATCTCGCCGTACCGGACTTCGCGCGGTTCTTTGCGCCGCAGGGCCTGTTCGCAAACTTCGTCAACACCGAACTCAGCGGCTATCTTGATCGAACGCCGCCAAACTGGAGCCCCAAGGCTAATGCCAGCGAGATCGGCCTGACCGCCTCCACGGTCAGTGCGATGCAGGCAGCGGACACCGTGACGCACATGTTCTTCGGGGCGGACCCGACGAACCCGCACTTGTCCTATCAGATAGAGCCGGTGGCTTTATCAGGCGCGGACAACGTGACCTTGCAGATCGATGGCCAGACCTTGCGCTACGATGGCAAGATGGCGGTGCCGATGTCGTTCGACTGGCCCGGCGCCGGGGGGGCTTCCGTCATCTTTGCCATAACGGGAGGAGCCCCCGCACAGCGGACCTGGAACGGCCCTTGGGCCGTTTTTCGTATGGCGAAAGTGGCCGCGATCAAAGCCGGTGCCTCGCCGGTTATCGGGGAGGGCAGCCTGACCCAAGGCGGCGCGCGCTTCGATTTCCGCATCCGCACGCTGGCGGGTGCCAATCCGTTTGTGGTCGATCCGTTCGTGAAGGTCGGTTGCCCCTCGATCAGTGCACCATCAGGGGCGAAACCGGCGCTTTAGGTGCGGCCGGGATGATTGTGTCTTGAAGCTTTCGCGCGCTGACCAGTGCCAGAACAGGCACAGCGCGGGCTGATCGGAGGGAGAGGCGGCGGTGGCATTGGTTCCCGGACAGCGGATTTCAAGCGGTGGATGTATCAGCCGCCTCAATTGGGTCGGTGCGCGGGCGCCGGCTTTGATCGAGCAAGCACTGGGCTACCAGAAGGGGCGGCTCTCGCTTGGCTATGCCATCGGACTGCTGATCGAACCGATCCGGGCTAATCACGTCGAGTTCGGTGGATTGACGCTGCGCTCGGGCGGTCGTGAGGGCGCACCGCTGAAGGATCCCGAGCAAGACCAGCTACGGATGAGAGTGCATACACGTATGTTGCAGGAATACGGCTCCAACAGCGTGGCGAAAATGCTGGAGAACCTGGCCAGGGACCCGCGCAACCTCACGGGCAGCGAGCGGATCGTGAAAATCTACCCGGTGATCGAGCACAAGGGCGACAACCCGAAAGAAGAGTATCCTATGGGCGGTGGCGGCCCGCAGTTCATTCTGACCGGGCGGCACGACTTCCTGATCGCGGCGGTTGTCTCGGGCGATTGCATCGCCGCCACGGCAGCGGGCTGGAGTGTCTCGGTGGCAGAGAACGCGCCTTACGCTGGACGGGAGCGCCTGGCGAAGTACCTGACGACCGCGACGATCTGATCGTCAGCGCGATTCCAGTGCACGAATGATCGGCACCATCGAGTGCGGGTGCGGTGCGATCGAAGCGACCCGGATTGTCTGCACCTCGGCACCGACATGGCGGCCAACCTGGCTGACCGGATCCCATTCCCCGCGAAAGTTCTGAATGGGTGAGAATGCCGCGTCGTTGCTGGCCGCAGCTGCCATGTTGAGAAGGTTGGTAAAGCCCAGGGTGCTCACACTCAGCACGCCGCCCCCGATGCCGCCGATCGCGCTGACCAGCGGATTGGATGACATCTGATTGAGCAAGTTCAGCACGCCGGGAGCGTTGAAGGTCATCCCCGGCACCTCGCAGATGGCCGCGACAAGCTGCACGAACGCACCGCCCAGCGAATGGCCGGTCAACCACAAGTTCGGGAACGACACCTTCATGCGAGAGGTGAAATCGACCGCCGTGTTGAGTTTCATCGCAAAAGCATTGAGGCTCAGCCCGATGCCGCCGGCATCGGCGATCACCCAATCCTGCCAGTTTGCCGAACCGCGGAACGAGATTACTGGAGGCCGGCCTCGCTGCGTGGGCACATAAAGCCCGGCGAGAAAGTTGCCGTCTTCCATGCGCCTTTGCAACGTCCACTCACCGGTCATCGCCGAGGTCGATCCGTAGATATCCTGCGCCATCCGCGCGAGTGTCAGGTTAAGCGATTCCGGCATTCTCACGTCTCCATACCGCGCAGCAGCGCAGCGTCGTCACTTGGTAGTCAGGTTCAGTGCAATTACTTTTGCGCCACCGCCACCGGCGTCAGCATCGTCTTCCCACCATCGCCCACCAGGAAGTAGGCGCCCCAGTAGTAGGGGTGCGAATAGCGGCGCGTGTCGATCATCTGGACCTGCGCCACGCGCAAGGACTTCGCCATGCCGGCGGTGCGGCCTTCGCTGTAGAACCGGGCCATCAGCTCATCGGTTTCCTTGAGCACCGGCACGGCCCAGAAGGTCGCAAGCACGGCGCGCGCGCGCGCGGTGATGAACGAGCGGACCAGACCATCGAGCGCCGGCGACGAGCTTTCGACACCCGCCTTGAGCGCGGTCTGCGTGCTGGCACCTGCGCCGGTATCGCACGCAGAAAGCACGACAAGGTTGGCGTTGAGGTTGAGCTTGGCCACTTCGTCGAACGAGAGCATCCCGTCCGAAAGTACCTGCCCGTTTGCCGAAGGGGCGGCGAGCGTCGTCAGCAGGGCGGGGGGCAGGTGCAGCCGGCACTGCGGCAGGTCCACTTGCGTTTCCGGCAGGCCGTGGGTGGCAAAATGGAGAACCTGATACTGGTCGAGCTGCGCCCCGCCAGTGCCGTTGAGCAGGTTCGTATCCGTGAACGCACCGCGGATGATCTCCGGCGGATTGTCGGCGCCCAGCGCGGCGGCTGCTAGTCCGATCTCGCGCGAGCTGATCGGGGTGATCTGGCCGAGATATCGCGCCCAGGTGCCATAAGAGATCGAGCAATCGAACGGCATCTTGCTATCTGCCGCCATGCCGGTTGCCGCCTCAGGCATGGCATTCTCGCCGATGCCAAGGAACTTCCCCGGTGCGTTCGACGGGGTAACTTCCTTGCGCGTGCGCAGGAACGCACGCGGGGAAAGCGCGATATCGGATTCGGTGGTGCGCGAAAGGAAGGCCACCTTCGAGTAATCGCCCTTTGCGCGCTGGCCTTCATAGGCTGCGGCCGAGGCTGGATCGCTCACCAGAACCGCGAGAGGAAGCTGGCGCAGCTTGCCTGCCGGGTTGTAATTGATGCGCTGCGCGGCAGCAACGGCGCTGGCCGCAGGGCCGGTGATCGCCTGGAAGAGCTTCGAAGCCTTGCTGACCTGGAACGGCCGGATTGTCCGGGTGGCTTCGTCGACGCGCGCGCTTGTCAGCACGGCATCGGCAAGCTTCTCGGTCTTGGCGGCACCGCCATCGACCATGTAGATCCAGGTCTTGTCCTTGGCGATGACGATCCCGGCCATCTCGTTCTTGAGCAGCGCGATTTTGAGGTAGACCTCACCGGGGGCAAGCGCCTCGCGGATTTCGGCGATTGTGGCGGCTTCGTCCTGAAGAGCACCGATGCGGTTGTCCGAAAGCAGCTGACTGTTGATGCTTTCGCGCTCGTTTTCAGCGCCCTGCCGCTCCTTTTCGAGCGCATCGAACTCTGGCCCGGACGTGACCCCGATATTCGCGATCTCGGTCCGGAGACGAACCAGCTGACGATTGAGCAAGGCACTCTTGCGCAGGAGCCCGGCGATCTTGTCGTCGGCGGAAATGACCTTCTGCAGCTGCGTGTATTCGCGTGCGATGGCGGGTTCACCGACCATCTGCATGGCACTGAAGAATTCCTCGTCCCGCGTGGGCGAGGCGTCTGCCTTGGTCAGCAGCACGAAGTACCGCTCCAGCGCCGCGAGCGAGACATAGCCTGTGCCGGTCAGCTGTGGCAGCGTTTCCACGGCCGCGCGGTAGTTGGCCAGCACTTGCTGCGGGCTGATGGACGGATCCCGTGAGGCGATGCTGGCGCGTTCCAGCCGCGTATCCGCGAGCAGCGGCGCGTTCTGGAAGGTGTCGCTGACGGGCTTCGCATCCGGGAACAGGCATCCGCCACCAGTCACGCTGCCGCTGAGGGCGTTCACCGCGCAGTTGAGATGGACAAGCGCCTGGCTGGCAGCACCGGGTCCGCCGCGGCGCATCAGGATGCGGGCGCGCTGGCGCTCTACCATGGTCCGCAGCCAGACGATATTGTCGGGCGCATAGCGCGCCACCACAATCTGTGCGGCCTTGACCGCGATCTTGAGCGCCTGGTCGGCCTCATCGATCCGGTTTGAACCGAGGTAGGCCGTGCTCAGCGCATTGAAGCGCTGGGCCTCGAGCAGCGACCGCGTCAGCTGGTTCTGATCGCTGAGTTCGGATTGCAGGTTGTCACCCGAGCGGGCCGACTCATCGTTCAGGCGGCTGAGCGTGATCGGATCATCCAGCGTGCCATCGGTCTTCTTGTTCTGCGTCAGCGCCGCGATCGCATCGGACCAGGCATGCTGGTTGATCAGGTCGAGCCCCTTGTAGATGCTGACTTGCAGCATCTGCTGGTCACGCCGGGGCGAGGGCGGGGCCTGTTCCAGCAGAGCCGAGGCCATGGCGAAATCGCCTTGCGCGAGCTCGAACTGGCTGAGATTGGAGTTGGCTAGGCCGGACGCGAGCCGCAAGTCGATCCGGGTCGAGATGTCGGCCGATGCAAAGGCGCGCAGCGCATCGGTCAGCGTGCGGGAGGCATCGAGCAGGCGGCCGGTCTGCAACGCAACCACGCCATCGGCCAGCGCCGCGTCCGCGGTCAGGGCCTGTGTCCCGCCGCTGCCTGTGGCCGTGCTGCCTGCGGGTACGGATGCCAGATCGAATGTGGCCTTCTGTGACTGGTTGGCCGGCGGCGGGGCCGCGCCGAGTGCAACCACCCGCAGAACCGCTTCCATCGTGCCGGTGGCCGATTCCAGCGAGGCGCCTTGCCAGATCCGCCCATCCTTGGCGGTGAAGCGGATATCGATCGCGGTGCGCCCAAGCGTCGCATCGAAGCAGCGCCGGATCTCTGCCGGTCCGATGCCGGTGAGCGAGACGGACAGCGCGGCGCCGCATTGACCGGTGTCTGCAGGCTTGCCCAGCGGGCTGATGTAACCCTGAATGTCGGCCGCTGCGATATCCCGGCAGGTGATCAGATAAGGCTGATCGGCGCTGTACTGAAGGCCAGAGGCGTCCTTCCCCCACTTCCGCGCTGCGGAACAGCTGTCCCCGTTTGCATTGGTTCCGACGGCAAAGCGTTCCGGTCCAGGGGCCGCGTGGACCGCTGTGGGGGCAAGTATCAGCGAAGCCAGCGCACTGGCGGTGAAAAGCGCAGCCTTGGCACTCTGGGCGCGCGACTGGGGCATGGTGCGGATCGGCATGGTGCTCAATTGCCTTTGTTTGCAGTGCAGGTGCTGTCGTCGGGGCGGCACTCGATGGAGTCGATGTCAACGGGCGCGTTCGCCACGTCGACGATGAGACCATCATTGCCGCGGCCGATCAGCGGACTGACCGCAATGGTCGCGGAGTTGTCCGCATCAAACAGCGCAACCTTGCGTTCGTCGTAGAAATTGAACTTGGGCTGGGCCACGTCCGTGGTGAGGCAGCCCTTGTCTGGTGCACCGATCACACAGCCGTTTATGCGTGAGTTGCTGCGGTTGATGCGCGAGATGTTGCTGGTGTCCGTCGGTTCGGAAAGCTGGATGACCTTGTTGGTCAGCAGCGCGGCTGTGTTCAACCTGAAGTTGTTGACCACACCGAACATCGCGAAACTGTTCGCCGCCGGGCTGTCTCCGGTGCTGAACAACTGGAGCGCGAGCTCGGACTGGTTGGGCAGGCCGTTTGCGGTGCTGTTGATTTCCACGCCGTTTGATGAGGAAACCCGCGTATTCTGGAACACTGCAAAGTTCTTGTAGCTGATCTTCATGTCCTTGGCGGTCATGAAAACGCCGACCGGGAGAGCCGTGAAGTCCGTATAGATCAGCGAGTCCGCCGACGCGACCTTGAGCGCAACTTCTGCATCGCTATTGCCGAGGATGTTGGTTGACAGGGCCTGTGTTCCAAACAGGATCTTCTCGCCGCGCAGGTCGATCGTTGCCGAGGGACCGAGGATCTTTGGCTGCTTTGCGCCATTGGTGACCATCAGGATCTGGCTGGCGAGGGTATCAGCCTTGCCAGGATCGCCAACCTGACCACCGATCTGGAGTGTTCGCGCGCCCGTGCCCTTGACGGTAACAACACCGGTGATCTTAATTTCGTTGCCGGTGCCGAGCAGGCGGGTTGCGACCTTGCCTGTCGCCTCGGACACGTCGAGCGTACCGATCTCGAGCGCCTTGTTGCCACTATCGACGATCACGTTGCCAGCAGCCAGGCGGCCGAACTCGGCGTTGTCGACTTTGAACTTGGCGGTCGAACCGCTGTCGACATCGCCCACGCTGACGCTTCCGGCGCCCGTGTTGCGCAGCAGGATCGTGCCGGTGAGGGCGTTGATGGTGCCATTGATCGCAACATCCGATCCTTCGACGGTGATCGCGTTACCAGTCGTGCCGGTTTCGGCACCAAACTGCACGCCCGGAAGCTTCCCGGCGTCGGACAGGGTCAACTTCGCGCTTCGGGTGTTGGCGCCGGTAGCGGTTCCCTTGATGGAAGCGCCGCCGCTGCCAATGGTGACGGTATCCACAGCCGAGAGCGAAATATCATCGCCTGCCGCCAGCGAAGTGGTGACGGTAAGGTTGCCCTTCGTGGCCACAGCAACGTCTTCGCTTGCGGTGATCGTATCCGCCCTGAACTCGCTCCCAGTGAGCGCGGCAACTGAACCGCCAGCGGCGTTGACCTTGCCCAGTGTGACCTTGAGCGCCGCGTTGGCGATGACGTCGCCGTCGGTTGTGGTCAGGCTTGTCGCCGAAGTCACGTCGCCCGCTGCGGCCCGCAGCCGGATCGTCGATTTGGCAAGCTGGCTGTCTTCGCCGCTTGCGACCCCGACGGAACCTACCGCACCTGGCGTGCCGAAGGTCACCGAAGTCCCGCGCGCGCCAGCTAGGCCGTTCGAAAGTCCGGTGGCGAGGCTGACACCACCTGCGTTGGTCAGCAGATCGATATCGTCACCGGCCGTGGCCGAGGTGATGGCGATGCCCGTTCCGGCCTTCGCCGCGACATCGACACCAGCGCCAAGCGTGCCGGCGGTGACCGTGCCGCCCGCCAGCAGGCCGACCGAGCCCGTGGCATTGCCGGTTGTAACGCCCACATTGCGGCCTGCACTGGCCAGCAGATTGCCGCCCGTTGCGCGTGCCGTGGCAAAGGCGATGTCGCGCGATGCGGCTGCTGTCACGTCGCCGTCGGTTGTGGTCAGGCTTGTGGCCGAGGTCACGTCGCCCGCTGCGGCCCGCAGCCGGATCGTCGATTTGGCAAGCTGGCTGTCTTCGCCGCTTGCGACCCCGACGGATCCTACCGCACCTGGCGTGCCGAAGGTCACCGAAGTCCCGCGTGCGCCAGCTACCCCGTTCGAAAGTCCGGTGGCGAGGCTTACAGTTCCCGTGTCGGCCAGCAGATCGATATCGTCACCGGCCGTGGCCGAGGTGATGGCGATGCCCGTTCCGGCCTTCGCCGCGACATCGACACCAGCGCCAAGCGTGCCGGCGGTGACCGTGCCGCCCGCCAGCAGGCCGACCGAGCCCGTGGCATTGCCGGTCGTAACGCCCACATTGCGGCCTGCACTGGCAAGCAGGTTGCCGCCCGTTGCGCGTGCCGTGGCAAAGGTGATGTCGCGCGATGCTGTTGCGACGATATTGCCTCGCGAGGTCGCAAGGCTGTTGGTCGAGGTCACGTTGCCGGTGGCCGCCCGCAGCCGGATGGTGGACAATGCAAGCTCAGCCGGCTCGCTGTTGGCAACCGTGACCGAACCCACAGCGCCCGGCGTTGCGAACGAAACCGAGCTTCCGCGCGAAGCGATCACGCCATTCGAGAGGCCCGTCGTGAGGTTTATATTGCCCGCGTCGGTCAGCAGGTCGATGTCATCACCTGCCGTCGCCGAGGTAATTGTCACGCCGTTTCCGGCCTTCGCCGCAACATCGACGCCCGCAATGAGGGTGCCACCGGTGACGGTGTTGGCAGCCAGGAGGCCAATCGAGCCGGTCGCGTTGCCCGTTGCAACATTCACATCCCGGCCCGCGCTGCCAAAGAGATTGCCGCCCGTCGCAGTCGCGCTGGTCAGCCTGACATCGCGCGAGGCGCTGGCGACGATATCGCCGGCGCTGGTGGTGAGGCTGGTGGTGGAGACCACATCGCCCGAAAGCGCGCGAAGGTTGATCGAGGAGAGCAAGAGTGCTTGCAGCTCACCGCTATCAACCCTGACCGAACCTGCTGCTCCGGGCGTACCGAAGGTAACCGAAGTCCCCCGCGCGCCTGCCGCGTTGGTCGAACGGCCGGTCGTCAGGCTGACATTGGCTGTCGTTGCCTGCAGGTCGATATCATCCCCAGCCGTCCCGGACGTGATGCTCACACCCGTGCCGGCCAGCGCGGCAATATCGACACCGGCGT